>CP017714.1 GCA_002761215.1 Candidatus Gracilibacteria bacterium HOT-871 | reverse complement strand
AAATTGATATCATAATCTTGGCAGCTACCTACTCTCACACATCTACGAGATGCACTACCATCAGCATTTGTCGGCTTAACTTCTGTGTTCGGAATGGGAACAGGTGTACCCCAACAGTCATAACTACCAAGATTATAACATCAATCTCTCTTCATAATCTTGTTTTTATTTGTCATTTATTTTTTCATTATCTATGTTAAATATTATTTTAACACTAGTTAATAATTATTACTATATTAATATTTCAATATTAGTTAATAATCATTCTACAATCTAAATACTTAAAGTTAGTTAATCCAATAATCAATCGTTTATATAGTATTAAAATCCTTTCGTCCTATTAGTATTGCTTGGCTTAAAGTATCTCTACTCTTACACCTGCAACCTATCAACCTTGTAGTCTCCAAGGGGACTTATTGCTTATAGCAGAGGAATCTTATCTTGAATCTGGCTTCCCACTTAGATGCTTTCAGTGGTTATCCTTTCCGAACTTAGCTACTCGGCTTTGCTAGTATACCTAACAACCGATACACCAGTGGTTCGTCCACTCCGGTCCTCTCGTACTAGGAGAAGATCTTCTCAAATTCCTATTCGCTCACAGCAGATAGGGGCCAAACTGTCTCACGACGTTCTGAACCCAGCTCGCGTACCGCTTTAAATGGCGAACAGCCATACCCTTGGGACCTTCTCCAGCCCCAGGATGCGACGAGCCGACATCGAGGTGCCAAACCGCGTCGTCGATATGAACTCTTGGACGCGATCAGCCTGTTATCCCTAGGGTAACTTTTATCCGTTGAGCGACATCACTTCCATTTGTTAATGCCGGATCATTTTCACCTACTTTCGTATCTGTTCGACTTGTTTGTCTTTCAGTCAGGCTGACTTTTGCGAATACACTATCTCTCCGATTTCCATCCGGAGATAGTCAACCTTTGTGCGCCTCCGTTACTCTTTAGGAGGCAACCGCCCCAGTTAAACTACCCACCAAGCACTGTCCTCTTATCCGAGTTAGAGTTACATTTTAAGAAGGGTGGTATCTCAACAGCGACTCCATTAAGACTTACGTCCCAACTTCTTAGTCTCCCACCTATCCTGCACATCTTAAACCATAACCCAATACCAAGCTATAGTAAAGCTCCATAGGGTCTTTCCGTCTTGCTGCGAGTATACGGCATTTTTACCGTAATTGCAATTTCACCGAGTCTATGCTTGAGACAGTACTCAGACCGTTATGCCATTCGTGCGGGTCGGAACTTACCCGACAAGGAATTTCGCTACCTTAGGACCGTTATAGTTACGGCCGCCGTTCATCAGGGCTTGATTTCAATGCTTGCACACATCCATGTAACCTTCTGACACTGGGCAGGCATCACCCCCTATACTTCCTCTTACGAGTTTGCAGAGAGCTGTGTTTTTGGTAAACAGTCGCCTGAGTTCTTTCGCTGCGGCCTAATTCTTACATTAAAAATTAGGCAGGTCTTATCCCGAAGTTACGACCGCTGTTTTGCCGAGTTCCTTAAGCATAGTTTTCTCGTTCATCTTGGTGTTCTCCACCAACCCACATGTGTTTGATTGCGGTACGGTTACTTATATAATTAACCCTTAGAGGCTTTTCTCGATACCAGAATATAGTAAGAGCAAAATCTTTCCACTCATTCGAGCTTCCATCAATCTAACTTAGCTCAGTCTTAAAAGAATACGGATTTGCCTATATCCTAAACCTTGCTTTCGTAATACAATTAATTCAGTATCTCTTATATCCCGATATGTCCCCCCTTCAGTTTATATATGTAGTCCAGGAATATTAACCTGGTATCCATCAGCTTCGCCTTTCAGCTTTCACCTTAGGACCGACTAACCCTACGACGAATACCGTTACGTAGGAAACCTTGGGTTTCCGATGGGGAAGGTTTTCACTTCCCTTTCGTTACTCATACCAACATTTTCGCTTCTGATGTCTCCAGCAAAGTTCACACTTCACCTTCTGCGACTTACAGAACGCTCCGCTACCAATCTTACGATTCTACGTCTTCGGTTAATAACTTGAGCCCCGTTGTATTTTCGGCGCAGGGTCGCTTGACCAGTGAGCTATTACGCACTCTTTTAAGGAATGGCTGCTTCTAAGCCAACCTCCTGGTTGTCTCAGCAACCCCACATCCTTTGCCACTTAGTTATTAATTAGGGACCTTAGACAGTAATCTGGGCTGTTTCCCTTTTGACGATGGGACTTATCTCTCACCGTCTGACTCCTGGTTTAAGTTATATAGTATTCGAAGTTTGTCTGGGTTTACTAAGCCGTGAAGCCCGCTAGCCCAATCAGTGCTCTACCCCTATACAATATTTAACCAAGGCTAGCCCTAAAGCTATTTCGCGGAGAACCAGCTATCTCTAGGTTCGATTAGCTTTTCACTCCTTCCCACAAGTCATCCAAAGGACTTGCAGCTCCAATTGGTTCGGCCCTCCATAGAGTTTTACCTCTACTTCAGCCTGCTCATGGGAAGCTCACCTAGTTTCGGGTCTAGTATATATGACTTATCGCCCTTTTCAAGCTCGCTTTCACTTCGGCTTCAGATTATACTTCCTTAACCTTGCCACATACACTAACTCGTTGGTCCGTTCTACAAAAAGTACGATGTCACCCTTAGGCTCCATCTCTTTATCAGCATAAAATTTCAGGTTCTATTTCACTCCCCTTCCGGGGTTCTTTTCACCTTTCCCTCATGGTACTTGTTCACTATCGATCTCGAATAATATTTAGCCTTGGAGAATGGTCTCCCCTAATTCAATCCAGATTTCTCGTGTCTGAACCTACTCAGGATATAATAGATATTTTACATAATTATTTTCAAGTACTGGACTTTAACCTTCTATGGTAGAGTTTCTCTCCTCTTTCCTCTAATAATCATATATAATATTCAGCTTATTAGCCTCACTGTATATTATTCCTTTAACCCCGTAATTTCAAAAGCTAACTATACAAAATTTACGGTTTAGGCTTCTCCCTCTTCGCTCGTCACTACTAAGGGAATCTCTTTTGATTTCTTTTCCATTGCTACTTAGATATTTCAGTTTACAATGTGTCCTTCATATTTTTATGATAATGTAGATTACCTACATTGGGTTCCCCCATTCGGAAATCCTAGAGTTTTATCGTTTCTTATCAACTCCTCTAGGCTTATCGCAGATTTGCACGTCCTTCTTCGGATATTCGAGTCAAGGCATCCATTTTATGCTTTTCTTATATTTTAACACTATATTACACTATTAATTATTTCTATAGTATTAACTAACCTTAACTATTCAGATTATTTTAATGTACTAAATAAACAACATTATTAGAAGAAAGTTTTAAACTACTCTTAACATTATTTCTCAGATTATTTTTAAGGAGATAGTCCATCCGCAGGTTCACCTACGGATACCTTGTTACGACTTAAGCCCAGTCAGTAGTCCTACCATGGGCCCCCTTATATCTAGGGGGACTTCCGATATTACTACCTCCCATGCCTTGACGGGCGGTGAGTACAAGACCCAGGAACACATTCACCGTAACATATCTGATTTACGATTACTAGCAATTCCAACTTCATGGAGTCGAGTTGCAGACTCCAATCCGGACTGAGACCTGCTTTCAAGATTGGTTCTACCTCGCGGTTTCACTACTCTTTGTACAGGCCATTGTATCATGTGTGTAGCCCCAGACGTAAAAGCCATGCTGATTTGACGTCATCCACACCTTCCTCCTTGTTAACCAAGGCAGTCTCCTTAGACATTGTAACTAAGGACATGGGTTGCGCTCGTTAACGGACTTAACCGAACACCTCAAGGCACGAGCTGACGACAACCATGCAGCACCTGTCTCTAGGTTCTCTTGCGAGCACTACTCTATCTCTAAAGTATTCCTAGGATGTCAAGTCTGGGTAAGGTTCCCCGTTTATTGTCGAATTAAACCACGTGATCCACTGCTTGTGTGGGTCCCCGTCTATTCCTTTGAGTTTTAATCTTGCGACCGTACTCCTCAGGTGGATAACTTAACGCGTTTGCTACAGCACTGCGAGCTCGTCGCAACACTTAGTTATCATCGTTTAGGGCGTGGACTACAAGGGTATCTAATCCTTTTCGCTACCCACGCTTTCGTTTTTCAGTGTCAATGCAGTTCCAGTAAGCTGCCTTCGCTTTTGGTGTTCCTCTAAGTATCTACGGATTGCACCCCTACACTTAGAATTCCGCTTACCTCTCCCTGATTCTAGGTCAACAGTTTCAAGCACAAACTCGGAGTTAAGCTCCGGTCTTTCATACCTGACTTATTCACCAACCTACAAACCCTTTACACCCAGTAATTCCGGGTAACGCTCGAGACATACGTATTACCGCGGCTGCTGGCACGTATTTAGCCGTCCCTTATTCCTAAAGTACTCTCATTATGCTCCTTCAGAAAAGAAGTTTACAACCGTTAGGCCTTCTTCCTTCACGCGGTGTCGCTCCATCAGGCTTTCGCCCATTGTGGAAGATTCCTCACTGCTGCCTCCCGTAGGAGTATGGACCGTGTCTCAGTTCCATTGTGACTGATCATCCTCTCAGACCAGTTATCCGTCATTGCCTTGGTAGGCTTTTACCCTACCAACTAGCTGATAGTACGCAGGCTCCTCCCCAAGCAATAAATCTTTACTCCAAAGAGACTATCCGGTATTAATCCAGGTTTCCCTGGGCTATCCCTGACTTGGGGGCAGATTCCAACGTGTTCCTCACCCGTTCGCCGCTCTCTCAATATATTTCCCACCGAAGCTTTCAACATATCAATTCCGCTCGACTTGCATGTGTTAGGCGCACCGCTAGCGTTCACCCTGAGCTAGGATCAAACTCTTTTAAACTTTTTCTTTTTCTTATTATTGTTTCTCAATCTCAAAACAATATCAAAAGTTTATTGTTTAATTCTTTCTTCTAATATACTGTCTATTTTAATGTTCTCTCCCCAAAGTGGCAAGATTCTATCCACTTTTCTCCTCCTGTCAAATCTTTTTTTGACTTTTTAGAAAAATAATAAATCTTACCTCAAAATTAAGGTTAACAAAGCTTATTATATTTTAAATAATTATATTGTCAAAAGAAAATTTTATTTTATTGTTAAAAAAATGTTAAAAACATTTTTTATTGAAAAAATAGCTAAAAAGTATTGACTAAAAATGAAAAAATATTAAAATTATAGAAGTCTTTTAACATAGGAGAAAGACATGAGAAAAAGAGAGGCAAAGAGAAAAAGAAGATCTTTAAAATCTTACAAAGTAAAGATTTTAAGAGCTTTCAATAAAGAAAAAGATGAATTAAAAAATCATCTTTTAAGGATTTATTCAAGGGAGATGAAACAAATATAAAATCTTCCTTGAAAAAAGAGCTAGCTTAAGCTAGCTCTTTTTGTTTTAATGAAAACATTTCTTGTATTTCCTCAAGTTTAGCTAAAACTATAGCTAAATTTTCTTTTTTATTATTTTTGTAATAATTTGTTTCTGAAAGAATTATCACAGCTTCAGCAAAAGAAGGAAATATTTCTATAAAAGTTCAAGATTTATCAAAATTTTTCAAAATATCTAAAAATCTAGAAACTTCAGTTTTTTGTTTTCAAGAATTTATTATTTTAGATGAAATACCTTTCCAAGAAATATTTTCTGGATCAATTTTTCATGATAAAAATAAATTTTTGATAGCTCTAAAAAGCGGTTTTGCTATTTTCATAGAAAAACTTCAGTCTCATTGAGAATTTTTATTGGCAGGATTTGCAGTTGTAGAAAGTCTGTGATGAAGTCACTGTTCAGAAAGTATAAAATCAACTAAATCTTCATAAATAGAATTTTTATATTTATTTTCAATTAATTTTACTGTTTTTTTTTCTGAATTTCGTTTATCAAATCCATCTTTAGTGTCTTTTTGCTCACTATTTGACATAATCAATAATGCTTTTGCAAAAGATTCTAAAACTACTAAAGATTGATGAGTTTCATTATTGATATTTGATAATAAATATTCATTTATTTTGTTTAAAATATCTTTTAATTCAGAATTATAAGATATTTTATTATCTTGTTTTGAAATATTTTCAAGCCTTTGAGTTGTTTTTGAAATATAATTTTGAATTTTAGCTTGAACAAAATTTATACTTTTTATCGAATTAGTTAAATATTGTTGTTCTTCAAAACTTCTTTCTAATTCTTCTACTTTTGTAGATACAGATTTTATTTGTTTTTTTATATCTTGTATTTGTGATTTTACATTATCAATTTTTTGTACTTGTAATGTTGCATTACCAAATTGAATTATTGTGTTATAACTTCCTCAAGATTGTTTTAATTCAAAGTGTTTTTCTTCTGAAAAAGTATTAAAAATTTGAGAATCTGTTTTTTCTGGTTCAATATTTTCTATTATTGATTCTGTTGCTTGAATGTCTTGAATTTCTTCTTGATTTTCTATTTTTTCTTTTTTAAAGTTAGAAATATTTGCTGATCTTAGAATTTTATTTCTTAATTTTTCATATTCTTCCTTTATTTTTCTTTTATCTCAAATTTCCAAAAAATCATAATCAAATATTTTTGATAATAATTTCATAAGTTTTTTTAGAAGATCATTTTCTAGTTTAAAATTTTTGATAATTTCTTTCAACTCTATAAAATCATTTTGAGATACTTTAAAAAATACTTTTTTATCAAAATTTATAGGTTTTATAGACTTTAGTTCTGAAGTAAAAATATTTGTTTTTTGATGTGAAAAAATATTATTATTTTCAATATAATTTTTAAAATCTTCAGAAAATACCAAAATTCTATTAGTGTATTTTTCTATATCATTTTCCCAGATATTTACCTTTTTAGAAATAAAATTAGTTCTAAGTTCTAATTCTTGCTCTTTTGAAGCATAAATATTTGTTAAATCTTGACTTGCTTTTTCTGTCTCAACTTCAGCTTGTGTATCTTGAATTTTTCAATCATCTAAGTTAATTATTTCTTCAACTTTTTGCTTTGTAATTGCTACTTCTTCTTTAGGATTTAATGAAACTCCAGCTAAGTTTAAAATTTTTTCTTTTAAATTATTATATTCTTCAAAAATACTATTTGGAATTGTAATTCAATTTAATTGATATTTTAGTATAGAAACCTTTAAAATATTAAATTTTTTACAAGTTTTAATTTTTTTTCATATTTTCTTCAAAAATTTGGCACTGATTTTAAAGCTTTTTCTATCTCATCAATCTCAGCTTCAAGTTTTGGATAAAATGTTTTATCTAATGTTACAATTCATTTATTTTTCCTTTCCAAAAAATTATTCATTGAATCACGAAGAGAAATATTTTGTATATCTGTCTGAGATACTTGCTTATCTCACTTCTCTTTATCTAAACTATCTAAATTTACTGAACTTGTAGGATTCCCTTTATCATCAACAAAAACGATTTTGAGATCTTTGTCATCATTTGAAATATTAAAAATATTATCTGGTTTATCTCACAATTTATTAACCCCTAAATTATTCATAATTTTTCTAAACTATATTAAAAAATATTTATTGTTAGAAAAAAATTATAAACAAAAAAAACTTATTATCAAGAGTAAGAATATAAAAAATATAGTATTTAAGCTATATTTTTTAGAAAGAAATATTTTTCTTCTATTTCCTTAAGTTTTAATTGAACTTGAGCTAAGTTTTCTTTTTTATCATTTCTATAATAATTTGTTTCTGAAAATTTTTGAACTGCTTCTGAAAAATATGGAAAAATATCTATAAAATCTCATTTTTTTTCAAAATTTTTTAAAACATTTAAAAAAATCAAAACTTCAAATTTTTGTTCTCAAGACTTCATCATTTCAGTTACAATTTCTTGCCAAGAAAAATTTTCTGGATCAAAAGCTCAACTTGAAAACAACTTATCAATTTGATAAAAAATAGGTCTTGCCATTTTCATTGAAAAACTTCAGTCTCATTTAGAATTTTTATAAGTAGGATTCATAGTTGAAGAAAGCTGATAATGAAGTCATTGTTCAGATAAAATATAATCAATCATTTCTTTATAAATAGAATTTTGATAAATATTTTCTTTTACAACTTCTTCCCTGTTTTCAGCTACTTCTTGATTTTGAATAATATTTTCTTCTACTTCCTTCTTTTCAATATTTTTTCAAATTTCAATCAATTCTTTAGTTTTTTTCTCTAAATCTTTTAATTCTAAAAGAGTTCCTTCTGTTAATTCCATTGAAAAATATTTTTCTAAATCTTCTAAAATTTTTTCTAACTCTAAAATGTGCCTTTTTATAATATTTTTTTGAGAAATATTTGAAACTCTTTCTCAAACTTGTCAGAAAAAATATTTTATTTCATCTTCTGGATCAGTTTTATTTAGATATTCAATATTTTTTAATTCATAACTTCATTGTTTTTCAGGTTTTGGTTTTAATGTTTTTTCTACTTTTTGTTTTGTTCTATTTTTTTCCTCTTGTAAAGTCATGATTTTATCGTATTCTTCTAAAAGTTTAATTTTAAAGTCATTAAAAACTCCTATAAGATAATCTGGATACTCTTTTGATACAATAGGTTCCATATACAATGCTGATTTCATATTTTTAAACTCTTTGATTAATCTTCACTTTTTAGTATCTCTTCACTTTCTTACATATGGTCAAGGAATAGAATTTAAAAATTTTTTTATATTGTAGCAATCTATAAGATCTATCAAAAATATATCTAATCAAGGCATTCATCTAAGTGGAGGAACATTTTCTAACAATTCATTAATAAAATTTTTATTAATAACTAATAAATTTATATTACCTTGACACCTTGAAATAAAATAATCAAAGTTATTATTTACTCTTTCAAATTGAATAAGAGCAATTTCTCTTTCAGTTAATCACTCAAAAACTTCTTCAAATTCAGGAAATACAGGTGTAAGAGGATAATTAGGCATTGTATATTTTTAAAAATTATTTACTAAATAATAACATATATAATAAAAAAGTCAAATTTTAAGTTTTTGATAAAATATTTTTACAAAAAAATAAAAAAACTAGAAAAATTTCTAATTTTTTTTATTTTCAAATAATTCTTCAATATCTTCTCTGATTTGAGAAATAAGTTCTAAATCTGTAAGTTTTGCTATTTTTAAATCAGGAACTCAACTTTGCCTTACTCAATAAACTTCTCAAGGTCATCTAATTTCTAAATCAATTTCAGCCAGTTCAAAACCATTATTTGTTTTTTCCATTGCTTTGAGCCTATCTGTGTATTGTCATTTGCTTGGGAAAAGATAACAATATGATTGATAAGCTCCTCTTCAGACTCTTCATCTAAATTGGTGAAGTTGAGAAAGTCCAAATCTTTCTGCTCATTCTATACACATAATTGTAGCATTTGGAATATTTACTCAAACTTCTACAACAGATGTTGAAGACAAAATTTTTATTTTATTTTCTGCAAAATCTCTCATAATTTCATCTTTTTCTTTTGGTCTCATTTTTCAGTGTAAAAGCCCTACTTTATATGGATGAAAAATATTTAAAAGATTTTCATAAGTGTTTATAGCATTTGCCAAATCAACTTTTTCAGATTCTTCAACAAGTGGAGAAATCCAAAAAACTTGCCTTCATTTTTCTATTTCAGCTCTGACAAAATTTTCTATTTGAAGTCTTTGTTCATCATCTTTTGCCACTTTTGTAAATATTTCTTTTCTTCCTTTTGGATATTCTGAAATAATTGACAAATCCTGATCTCAATACAAAGTCAAAGCCAAAGTTCTAGGAATAGGAGTTGCTGTCATATTTAGATTGTGAGGAATAAGCTCAGATTTATTTCAAAATCACTTTTCAAGAGTTTCTCTTTGTCTCACTCAAAATCTATGTTGTTCATCAACTACAACAAAACCTAAATTTTCGAAATAAACATCTTCTTGAACCAAAGCATGTGTTCAAATCACAATTTGAGTTGTTCCATTTTTTAGTCTTTGTTTTGCTTCTTTTTTTTGCTTTTCAGTCAAGCTTCAAACAAGTAAATCTGAATTTATTCAAAAATTTAACAAAAAATTTTGCATTCAGTTAAAGTGCTGACGAGCCAAAATCTCAGTTGGAGCCATAATAGCAACTTGAATTTTTGCCTCTAAAATGGCATGAACTCCAGCTACAAAAGCAACAGCAGTTTTCCCTGTTCAAACATCTCATTCTAACAATCTCTGCATACAGTGGCTTTTTTCCATATCTCTCAAAATCTGAAAAAGAGCTATTTTTTGATGATTGGTGAATTCAAAAGGAAAATATGAAAGAATATTTTTTACAAGTTCTGTATTCATTTTTATAGAAATAGATTTCCCTTCTGATTGCTTAAAACTTTCAAATTTTGATCAAATAGATTTATAATTTATATCAAATAATTCTCCATAAGCAAGTCTATACTCAGCTTTCTCTATATCTTGCTTATTTCTTGGAAAATGAATTTTTAAAACAGCATCTTTTTTACTTATAAATCAATATTTTTTTATGATTTCTTCTGGTAAATCTTCTGAAATTTCAGAAATAGCATTTTTTAAAAGTCAGATTTTTCACTCAATCCATTTACTTGGAATATAGTTTATTTCTGGGTAAACTGGAACTATTTCTCAGGAAATTTTTCCTAAATCTGTTTCTACTTCTGGACTTTGAAAAGTGACTTTTCAAAAAGCATATTTTACTTTTCAAGAGACAATTATTTTTTTGTTTTCAAAATTTTTTAATTGATTTGCTAAATACTTTCTATTAAACCAAACAGCTTCACTTAAAAAACCATTTTTATCTTCTAAAACAGCTTTTGTAAGTAATTTATTATTTCAAGTTTTTTGTGAATTTATAGACAAAAGCTTTACTAAAATAGTATTTTTTTCTTTAATATTTAAAAGTGAAAAATTATCCAAAACATTTGTTCTATCATCATAGTCTCTTGGAAAATGATTCAATAAATCTGAAACAGTCAAAATCCCACCTTTTTCCAAGGCTTTTATGTAATTGTCTGTTGTTCTAAGCAAAGTTTTGTTTAATTTATCAGAAAGCATTTTTATATTTTGTAAGAAATATTTTTTTAGATTATAATCAAAATTTCATAAAAAGCTAGAAAAATATTCTTGAATTTTCCAATTTTTAGAGTAAAATAAGCAAAATTTATTTATAATAACAAAAAATGGAAGAGTTTTTCAAAAAATACAAAATAGAGTTAGAAAAAGAAGAACTAGAGAAATTTGAAAAATTTTTAGAGATTTTCAAACAAAAAAATAGTCAGATAAATCTGTCAGCAATCAGAGATGATAATTGAATAATTGAAAAACATTTTGTTGATTCTGTGATGCTAAATATTTTTTTAGATTTTTTAGAAATAGAAAATCCAAAAGTAGCAGATTTATGAACTGGTTGAGGTTTTCCTCTGATTCCTCTTGCAATTGTAAATCCTGAAGTAAATTTTGTTTGAATTGATTCTGTTGGGAAAAAACTAAAAGCAATTGATGAATTTGTAGAAGAATTAGAATTGAAAAATGTAAAGACTTTAAACTGAAGAGCTGAAGAAATAGGACAAAATCTAGATTATAGAGAAAATTTTGATTTTGTAGTCAGTAGAGCAACAGCTTATCTACCAACTTTGCTAGAATATGCGATTCCATTGCTAAAAGTTGGATGAATTTTTTGTGCTTACAAACTGGAAGACAAAGAAGAGTTAAAATCAGCAAAGAAAGCTTTAACAAGGCTTGGAACAAAGATTTTGAAAGTAAAAAATTATAGACTTGCTGACCAAGATAGAACTATTATATTTTTTGAAAAATTGGAAAAAACACATACAAAATACCCAAGGAAAAACTGAATTCCTCTACAAAATCCTATAAAATAATTAAAAATTTAAAATAAAAAAATGTTGTACATACTACCAACTGATACTTGTTTTTGATTAGCTTGTCCTATAAGTGAGCCAAAATCTTATGAAAAAATTTATCAAATAAAAAAAAGAGACAAATCAAAGCCTCTTTCTATTTTGGTTCCAAATTTTGCTTGGCTTGAGAAAAACACAGATTTGACAAATGACCAAATAAATTTTTTAAAAAATTATGAAAAACCATTTACTGTTTTGGCTAATTGTAGCTATCTAAAAATCTGGTTAAATTTTGTAAATGAGGAAAATAATGAAGAGTTTTTCAACAGAGACATTTATGAAAAATTTGCCTTTAGAGTAGCAAATAATGAAACTCAAAAAAAGATTTTGAAAGAAGTTTGACCTGTTTTTTTGACAAGTGCAAACCAAAGCAAAGAAAGTGAGATTTATAGTTTTGATGAACTAAAATCAAAATTCTGAAATCTGATAAATGAATGAAAAATAACATTTTTATGACCAAAAAAGGATTTAACAAAAACAAAACCAAGTGAGATTTTTGAATTTATAGATGAAAGCCTAGAAAGAAATTTTTTAAGAAAATAAATTTTTAAAAATGTATAAAAAAGCTTTATTTGCTATTTCATCCTTATGACTTGGACATGCTACACGAAGCTTACCAATCATAAAATTTTATTTAGAAAAATGATATAAAATAGATATTGTTTGTTTTTGAGATGCCTTAAATTACTTAAAAAATGAATTAAAAAATTTTGATATCATTTTTTTTGAGTTTAAAGATTATCCAGCTTTGGAAAGATGAAGTTGATTTTCTTTTTATTTTATGCTAGTTTTTGATTTAATTATGACTTATTATAGAATTAAAAAGGAGCAAAATTTTTTGAAAAAAATACAAGCAAAGACAAATTATGATTTTATTTTTTCTGATGGGAAATATTGATTTTATAGCAAAAAAACTAAATCTTATATACTTTCTCATCAAGTTTCTTTTGAAATACCAAAAGTATTTTGATTTTCTCAAAAATTTATGGATTTTTTTAACAAAAAATATTTTTCAAAATTTGATATGCTTTTTATACCAGATTATGAAGACAAAGATAATAATTTAGCATGAAAATTGTCCCATGCCAACTGGATTTCAAATATAAATCACAAATATATTTGAATTTTATCAAGTTTCTCAAATATTTCAGCACAAGAAAGAAAGAAAGAAAGAAAGAAAGTGAACAAATTGATTATTTATTTACAATTAGTGGTTATTTAAAGCAATACAAAAAATGATTTATAGAAAAATTGATGGAAGAGGCTAAAGCATTGAATTGAAAAAAAGTGTTTATTTTGTGAGAGACTAATAAAAAAGAATACAGTTTTGATGAAAAAAATAATATAGAAATTTTTTCTTTTTTGGCTTGAGAAGAGAAAAACAAAAAGTTTCAAAATGCCAAAGTGATTATTTCTAGAGCAGGTTACACAACAATTATGGATTTAGTAGAATTAAACAAAAAAGCTATTTTATTCCCTACTCCAAACCAAACTGAGCAACTGTATCTAGCAAAATATTTATGAGAGAAAAAATATTTTGTAAAATGGGAAAATGTAGAAAATAATTTTCATCATAAAAAAGATGGTTTTATAAGATGATGGTGAAAAAATTTAAAAATATGGCATAATGTATTGAAGCATTGAAACTGAATTATTTGAGTCTACAAGATGAATATAGAATTAGAAAAATTATTAAAATAATTCTCAAAATAAGCTAATTTCTTGAAAAATACAAAAAAACATTTATAATAATACAAAAAATATTTACTAAACAAAAAAAATGAAAAAAATACTAACTTGAATAAAACCAACTTGAGAATGACTTCATATTTGAAATTATTTTTGAGCTTTTAAGCCACTTTTAGACTTAGCAAAAGGAAACAAAGCATATATTTTCTTAGCTGATTATCATTCTTTGACTTCTGTTCACAACAAAGAAAATTTACAAAAGTTTAAAAAAAGAATGCTTATTGAGTATTTTTCACTGATACCTGAAGATTCTAAAATAGTAGTTTATGAGCAATCAAAAGTAAAAAATATAAATAATATGACTTGGATTTTATCAAGCGTGACTCCTTACAGCTTGATGCTTCGTGCTCATACTTTTAAAGATTCTAAAACCAAAAATAGTGATATAAATATGGCAACTTTTAACTATCCTATTTTGATGGCAGCAGATATCATTTCCTATGATGCTGATGTGGTTCCTGTTTGAAAAGACCAAAAACAACACCTAGAGTTTGCTCGTGATATAGCTGAAAATTTCAATAAAAATTATGAAACTGATTTTTTTAAGCTTCCTGATGCTGGAATTTTAAAATCTGTTGCAACTATTCCTGGAACAGATTGAAGAAAGATGAGTAAGAGCTACAACAACCACATATGAATTTTTGATGATGAAAAGACTTTGAAGAAAAAAATTATGTCAATACAAACTTGAAGTGAAACTCTAGAAGAGCCTAAAAATCCAAATACTTGTAATGTTTTTGCATTGATAAAACTTTTTGCTGACAAGCAAAAAACAAAAGAAATCAAGAAAAAGTATTTAGCTGGAAACTATGGTTATGGTCATGCAAAACTAGAACTTCTAGATTTGATTTTAGAATATTTTAAAGAACCAAGAGAAAAATTTAAAAAATTTGAAGCAAATTTTGATTTGATAGAAAAAAAACTTGAAGAGTGAAATAAAATAGCAAATAGTGAAGTTGATAAAAAATTTGCTGAAATAAAAGAAATAATTTGATTGTAAAAAAATGATTCTAACTAATTCTTCTAAGGTTTATAAAGTTTAAGTCTAAAAATAATCCTATATGAAATTAATCTTTATGCTTCATTGTCCAACAATAGAATGAGAAAAATGAATAATTCTTGGTTCTCTTGACTGAAATCTAGATACCAATTCTGTAGAAGAATATAAAGATTTTTGTAGAGAAATAAATAAAAAATATTTTCCTGGATTAATTATATCTAGTTCTTTAAAAAGAGCTATAGATTCAGCAAAAATATTTCAAGAAATTTCAAAAAAAGAAATTATAATAAACTCTCTTTGTAGTGAAAGAAAGTCTTGAGTAGCAGAATGAAAAAATATAAATGAAATAGATTGGGAAAGCTATGAAAGGTTACCTATCTCAAAAAGGAAGCATAAATGATGAGAAAGTTTTAAAGAGGTAAAAGAAAGAGCAAAAAAATTTTTAGAAGAAATAAAAAAACACTCTAAAGATACTATTATAATAATATCTCATAGTGTTTTTATATTAATGATAATTGCAGAGATAAAGAAAATTTCCATAAAAGAAGCACTAAAAATTTCTTTAAAAGAAAGATTTGTAGAAATCCCAATATAACATTTAATTCTTTATTTGATGTTATAAGCTGAATTTACTAAAATGAAAAAATCTAGTAAGAGTTTTTGGTACAAAAAAATAAGCTATGTATAGCTTATTTTTTTGTTTCTTGGGAAATCATAACTGAGATAAATCTTGTATGTTCAAATTTTGATAGAACAATATTGAATGTTGCCATGATAGGAACAGCAAGGAATGCTCACATAATTCACCAAAAGTGTCACCAGAACAAAAGTGCAATTATCAGAGTCAAAGGGCTTATATTTAGCCTATCTCACATAATTTTTGGTTCCATAAAGTTTGCTGTGATGATTTGTGGAATATAAAGGCAAAGCAACATCAAAAGTGACATTCAAACATTACCAAAAGTTACAAGTGAATACAAAAATGGAAGTCATAGTGCAATTATTGCTCAAATTATAGGGATAAAATCCATAAAAAATACAATAAGTGCAAAAGTCAAAGCAAAATCAAGTCAGAAAATACTCATAACAATCATCGCAACAGTTCCATTAAGTGTTGCTAAGAAAAATTTTGTTGAAAAATAAATATTTAAATCTGAAGAAATTCTCATAAAAATAGTTTGAAACTTTCTTGCTCATTTTACATCAAACAAATGTATAACTTTTTCTTTTAAATTTTTTATTTCTAAAAATATAAATAACACAAAAACTACAGTTGTTAAAAATAATGCAGAAAAATTTGCAAATGCTCCATAAATCGTTCTTCAAATAGCTCAATAATTTAATCAAGAAAACCATTTTTTTATGGAAGGCATATTCCAATAATTTGTCAAATCTATATCAAAATACAAAGTATATTGATTAAAAAATGTCAAAATATTTTCAAATCACTGAGAAAATTTTTCACTATTTTTCATAAAATCTCAAATTTGATTGTTAATTATAAATCAAACAATAAAAATAAATCAAATAAATATTCAAACTGTAGTTATAATTGATAAAGCCTTACTTTTCAAATGTTTTTGAAAAAATGAGTAAATTCAATTTATCAAAATAACAACAAAAAATGAAGTAACAATTGGTACAAATATAAAATGCAAAACATAAAGAAGCCAAAAGACCATTACGATGCACATAAAAAGCAAAACACACCAAATATTTCTTAAATATTTTTCACTAGACATAAATTTTAATTAGAAATAAAATTTTTTTGCATTATATTCCTAAAAAAAGATTTTTCAAAAAAATTGAAAAAAAAAGTTGAAAATATATAATTTTATAAATTTTTAAAACTAAAAAATACACTTTTTCAAGTGTATTTTTTTATCTTTTTATTTGTTCTAAAATAGTTGGATCTTGAATTTCAGAATCTTTTGCTAAAAGTAAAGCTTTTGAAATTATTTCAGCAGTTTTTGGATCATCATCTACAAATGGTAAAAATATTTTTCATCTGTGTTGTGAATGTACAGGCAAAATAGAAATATATCATTTCAAAACTTGGTGTACAACTCAACTTCATAAATGCAAAGAATATTCTCAAAGTTCTCACTTAATAATAGCATTATTTTGCTTGATTTCAACATTTTTAATTTTGAATAATTTCAAAGTTTCTGACAAAATCACAGCTCTCATTTCAATTGTTGAGTGACTTGTTTCTGGATCTACACCTCAAACGTGAGCAACACTTACAACTAAATCAACATCTCTCATAACTTCAGAAAATAAACGAGGATTTATTTCCTTGAAATCGATTGGTTCATAAGTTTTTAGATGTTGGAATTTGATAGATGATAAAGTTGGAGCTTCTATATCAGCTGGTGAAAACCAGTCAGCCATAGCATAAAGTTCTGCTTGAAATCACTCTTTGTGAAAAACTTTTTTTAATCCTTCTTCATAATCAATTTTCCATCATTTTCCTTTTAATAAAGCTAAAGTTTTAGATGGTTGTACTTGATGTCAATCATAACGATCAGAGACTGTTTTTGCTTTTAATTCATCAGGAGTTGGAACATAAAGCTCTCTAAATACTTGTTTGAAAGGTTGTCTTAATTCATTTTCAAAACAATATTTTTGATAATCTCACCAAACTTTTTTATCATGCAAATCTACACAGTGAGCTATTCTTAGCATAGAATCTTTTGAAATATTTTGTAATTTTCAATTTGCATCTTTTAGTTTTCAATTTGTATAAAATCAGATTTTTCAGTCTGTAGTTACAAAAACCAATTTTTCTAAATGTTTTGAAATAACTGGATGAGTTGATAGTTTTTCTATTTCTTCAAGATAAAATTCATCTCAGCTAACCATAGCTTCTTCTAGTGATTTTCTACTACGAGAAAGTTGTTCACGAAGAGTTTTTCTATATCAAGTTAACTCTAAAATTTTGGGATCTTTTTTTAGTTTTGCTGGAATTGCTTTTAGTATTTTTCAGTCTTTTGAAATCTCAAAATCAGCTTTTCAATCATCATCTATAAGTAAACTAACAGTAGTATCATCTAGTTTAACAGAAAGTGAGTTTGAAAGAATTTTTTGAACTTGCTCTATTTCCATAGCCCAAGTAAGCCTGATAGGATCTTTATAGCCAGCATTTCTAGCTAGATTTTCCATAGCAATTCTCAAAGCCAAAGCTTCACTAGCTTGCTTCATAGAACCAAATTCTTTACTTTCTTTTTTAAATTGTTGTAAATATTCATAACGAGAAAGCAAATCTTTTTCTGGAGTTGTTTTACTCAGAGGCACTAGTCAATATACACGAAGATAATCTTGATCTCTTTTTTCTTTTACTTTTGCTGTAACTTCTCTAATTTTTAAATCTCACAAAATCACATCTGCATAAAGCCTTGCTCTACGATGACCATTTCACTCAGAAACATATTTTGCTGATTCATAAACCATTTCAAAATGTGCTTTTCAAAGTTCTTTATAAGCTTGTAAAAACCAATCTTTATCAACAGCTCAGTCTTTGAAATCTTGAATATCTATAGAAGAATACTTTGCAACTTCACTTTCAAGTTCAGAGTTTTCTTCAACATAAGAAGAAGTTTTAGTGTGAGCATGCATCCACCAAATAGCAGAATCAAGCCCTTTCCATCATAAATATTCACTTATAAAACTTTGCCATTTTGGAGCATAAACTGCAGCATCAATTAAAGTATTTTCTGGAATTTTTAGAGATTTTACAAGTTTGTTAAAACTTTCCTGATTATCAGTTGGAAGAGGAATAGATCTTTTGATCATAGAACTAAAAAGTTCTTTTCTGCTTACATTTCCTCTATAAGACCGAATATATCATTTGTGAAATCAAGCTTTTCAAAGATTTTTCAAAAATTCTAAGAAATTTTTTGCTCAATATATTCTTTGAAATTCAAAAACAAAATCTGAAACTGTTGTGTCAGAGTCTCATCTTTTTTTCTCAACTTCCAAAAATTTTTCTCTGATTTCAGATATGATTTCTTCTAAAAATGGAAAATTTTCTTCCAGATTATATTGTTTTCAAACCATATTTTCATTTAGCCTATGCCAAGTATTTTTTGAAGTGATATCTCTGATATTTCCAGGAGTTAAGATTCAGTAAAGAAGCTCATTTTTATCAATTATTCAGTTTTTATAAACTAAGCAATATAAAAGTAATGGTGGTTTATAATACTCAACTTTTTCTTTTTTTCACACATATTCTCTCCATTTATGGACATTCCAAAGTTTTTCTAGTTTTTCTTTATCAAAATTTTCATAATCTATAGCCCACAAATATCTATTTAAATACGAATCTGTTTTCCAATCGTGTTTATAATGATAAAACACATCATCTCAAAATTCTGAAAACAGCGATATAGTTGCATCTAACATAAAATCATATTTTTGCTTGAAATTATATTTTTCAGTTAGAGAAGAAATTATGTTATAGACAGGATTATTCCGGTCATAAGTTCCTGGAAATTTTGGAAATATTTCTTTTGAATTATAAAAATATTTTTCTAGATATTTTTCAAAAACTTTATCAATTTTGTCATAATAATAATCATAATCAATTCTAAAGTTTAACAAAAACAAATCTAGTGGAGTAAGTTTTGAATCTATGTACCATTTATCCCAAACTTCATAAAGTGGAGTATTTTCAAAAGCCTCAATTCAATGAAAGTCTCATTTTTTTATATTTCTAAAATCATTTCACAAAATTGTAGTTTCAAGTTTACCATTCCGATCCTCATACTCGTACTCATAATTTTTATTTTCAAGAAATATTTTTTTCAAGTTTTCTAAATCTTTTTTTATTTCAGGCAAAGTTTTAGAGAAACCAAAAGCATTTTTTTCTCTTGATTTCAGAAAAATAGAATTTTTTGAAATTTCTGGAAGTTTGAAATTTTTTTCTAATTTAGAAGGATCATAAATACCAAATCAATTTTCTTCAGTCAAGATATTTGGAGCTTTAGAAAGGTCAAGTTGAGCAAGAAGATTTTTTTCTCTATCTGTAATTTTTTCTTTTTTAGAATATTTTTCAACCATTTCAGAAATAAATTTTTCTTGTTTTTTTGCAGTTTTTAGTTGCAATAAAATATCTAATCAAGCTACTTTTTGGTCTGCAGTTCAGTTTTCTAGTAAATTTTTTGTAAATTTTTTTATGCAGTCATCTTCTTGTTTTAAAATTATTTTTATCATTCCAGAACGAAGATTTGCTCACTTTCTTTTAAATAATTCTGTGAAATTTTCTATTTCTTTAGATGTTAATTTTGAATTTTCCAAAACTTCCAAACTAGAAGCAACTATAGATTCTCACCTGTCTTTTAAAACTCTCAAAGCAAAATCTTTTTGAAATTCGGTTACTTTTTGCTTGTCTCAGTCAGAATTTCCTCAGTAATAGTAAGTATAATATTTTCAAAAAATATTTCTAGCTAGGGAATCTCTAACTTGGATTCAATATTTTTCAAAATTTTGTAAAACTTTTTCTAGTTTTTGTTTATCTTTTCAAATTACTGCTATCAAACAAAACAAAATATCATCATATTCAAATTTTTTATTTGACCAAGAAAATACTTTTCAAGAAAAATTTTTTTCTTTTTCTCAGATTTTTTCTGATAAAGCAAAAAGTTTCTCAAAAAGATCAGGATACTTTCAAACCATATTTTCTTTTCAAGCAATTTTGTTTTGAATTAAATCAAGATCTGATTTTTCATATTGTAAAATATCTCTAAATCTAGGCAAAAAGAAAGCATAAAGTTGCAGATTTTCTTCATCTAAAGCTCTGTAATAAAAATCTAGTTCTATTTCTGGAATTCATATTTCTCAAACAAATTTCAAAGCCAAACACTTTTTTTCTAAACTTCATTTTTCTAAAAGTTTTTTCAAAAGAGGAATTGTTTTTTCTATATCTATTACTCAAAGGCTCCACAAAGCCATATAAGCTTCAGTATTGTCCTTTGATTCAATTGATTTTTCTATTTTTTCAGGAGAATTTAAAAAAGCATCAGCAAAAGTAAGGATTTTTTTAATAGTTGTTTCTTTTTCTGCTTCAAATCAAAGCCCTGTCCAAGTGTCCACAGCACGAACAACTGAAGAAAAACGAGTTAATTTTTCATCTAAAATCACTTTTATGAAATATTTCAAAGCTCAAAAACTAGTTTCATCAAGATTTTCCAAAACTGTTTGACGAAGTCATTCTTGTCTTTGAGCTGACAAAAGTAACTTTTTTACAAGTTCCCAAGATTTTTCTTGTTTTGAGCTTAGTAAAGACCTTATTATATCTCTAGAAATTTTCCCTTCTTTGTCTTTTCAAAAAATAATATTTTCCATCAAATTAAATATTTTTTCATCTCCAGAATCTATCATTTCAGCCCAAATTATATATTTGTACTCAGGAATTCTCAGGTCTGAGCTATAACGAATTTCATCTTCCAAAGATAAATCATAATATTTATCATTTTTCCAACCTCACCGATAGCTAGGTCTAGAACATATTTCTTCACCTAAAAAGTTTATTTGCCTAACTAAGCAATAATCTTTTAAGTTTGGAGCTCTAAAAGACCTTCTGTACCGTCATTTTTGATACATTTTTTCTGGAAATGATTCCCAAGCTTTTTTGTAGTATGGAGCATTTTCTCAAAAAAAATATTCTAAAACTTTATAATATTTTTTGTCTTCCCAGATATCATCTTTTACAATTTTTTTAAGTTCTTCGAATTGAGCTGAATCCATTTCTATGTATTTAAAATAATCATACTCAAACTTAAAAAGAGTGTTTACAAATTTCAAAACTTCCTCAGAAAATCAAAATTCTTCTGGATTTTTTAATTTTTTCTTCAAATCCAAAACAGGATTTTTTGTTTCAAATTTTATGAGTTTTTCATCAATTGTAGCCATGTTTTTTTATTAAAATTTAAAATGTTTATAAATATTTTACCAAATGCTTCAAGCTAAAAAAGTTAATCTAATAAAAGTAAAAATTTTTTCTTCTGAAAGATTTATTTTTTCACTTAAATCTAATATTTCATCTTCTCAATCAAAAACCACAAAAAGTCAGTCTTTAAATCACAAAATAGCCACTTCTTTAGCTTTTTCTAAATCTGCTTTATTTTTATTGTAAATAGCTCAAAATCAAGCTTTTCAGGTATTTGTCAAAGTATTTAAATATGTAAAATTTGGACTCTTTAAATAATCAACAGAGTCATCTTCAAAAGATTTTTTATTAAACTCTTCAACTTGATTTTCCACAATCAAATTTAAAAATTGTTCTAAAGAAACTTCATTTTCCTCTGTATTTAGAAAAATCTCTTGTTTTTCTACAATAGGATATTTTTTTCAAATTTGTTTTAAATTTACAAATATTTTTTTCATAATTTTTTTGTTAAAAAATATTTTTATTTATATTTTCACTAGCCACAAAAGCTGAACTCCAAGCCCATTGTAAGTTAAATCATCAAGTTTTTCCCGTCACATCAACAACTTCTCACACAAAATAAAGTCATGGTATTTTTTTTGCTTGCATATGATTATCTAGCTCTCAAGTTGAAATTCATCATCAAGTTGCTTTTGCCTCTTTCCAACTTCTCCAATTTTGTAATTCCAAAATTTCTATTTTTTTCTCTTCTGATAAATCAAAAAATTTCAAAACTCTTTTTGGAGTTTTTTCTAAATCAAATTTTAGCTCTACAAAGAGATTTTCTAAAATATATTTTTCAAAATCAATTTCTAAAATTTTTTTACTATTTAAATATTCTCAAATAGCATTTGAAAGATTGTGAACAATTGGTCAACTAATTCAAAAATGAGTAAAAAGCAAAGGTCAAGTTTCAGAATAAATCACTTTTTTTTCAAAATTTTTATCAAAAAGTTTCATTTGTAAATCAACTGAAACTCAAGAAATTTCACTTAAATCCCTTTTTGTAGCCATTCAACAAAGTGTTCTATAAGGAGAAATAATTTCTAAATCAAAACTTTTAGCGATATTATAGCCTTCTCAGGTGGTTCAAATCTGAGGAAAAGATTTTCATCAGCTTGAAATTATCACATTTTTTGAAAGTATTTTTTCTCAAAGAGAATCTTTTATTTCAAAAATACTATTTTCTGTTTTTAAAATATCTTTTACATCAAAGTTTAGTTTTATAGGACAATTATTTTTTTTCAGTTTTTGAAGCAAACAATTCAAAAGTTCTCTTGAATCTCAGCTTTTTAAAATAAGTCTACTTCTATCTTCTTCAACAATTTCAACTCCAGATTCAGCAAAAAAACTCATAATATCCCAGTTTGTGTATTTTGAAAAAATAGAATGCAAAAATTTTTTATTTTGAGTGAAATAATCTCTAGTTGGCTCTATATCAGCATTTGAGACATTTGCTCGCTCTCAACCTGACATCAAAACTTTTGTTCAAGGTTTTGCTGTTTTTTCAAGAATTATTTTTTTTAGATTTTTTTTGAGACAAATTCCTGAAAAAAGCCCAGCAGCTCAGGCTCAGACTACAACAACATCATAAATCATTTTTTCATTTTAAAAATATTTTTTGTATTATATACATAAAAATAAATAAAAAAAGTAGAATTTTAAAAATACTACTTTTTTACAAAACAATTATTTTTTTGTTTGTAAAAGCCAAAAGTCCTTCAGCTCAGTTTTCTTTTCCATAACCAGACTTTTTTACTCAACCAAAAGGCAAATTTGCTTGAGAACTAGCAGCTTTATTTAGAAAAACCATTCAAGTTTCTATTTTTTCTGCAACTTTTTTTATTTGTTCAATATTATCACCAAAAACGCATCAACAAAGCCCAAAATCACTTTCATTTGCAAATTTTATAGCTTCATCTAAATCTTTGATTTTTATAATTGACATAACAGGTCAAAAAATCTCTTCTTTAAATGAAGTCATTTCAGGAGTTACATCAGCTAAAATAGTTGGAGCATAAAAAAATCATTTTCTATCAAGTCTTTTTCATCAAATAAGTAATTTTGCTCACTCTGAAACTGTTTTTTGTATTTGAGAATGTATTTCCTCTAGCAAGTCTTCCCTAGCCATAGGTCAAATCTCAGTTTTTTCGTCTTTTGGGTCTCAAATCACCAAATTTTTTGTGAATTCTACAGCATAATCACAAAAATCATTATAATATTTTTCTAAAACAAAAAATCTTTTTGAAGAATTACATTTTTGTCAATTATTTGAAATTCTAGCTTTTACAGCATCTTCAGCAACTTTTTTTAAATCACTGTTTTCAGCGACTATAAAGGCATCATTTCATCAAAGCTCTAAAACTGATCTTTTTAAATACTTTCAAGCTAAAGATCAAATAGCTGAACCTGCTGCCTCAGAACCAGTCAAATTTGTTCATTGAACTTCTTTTCTTGAGAGAATATATTCACTTTCAGAAGCTGATACAAAAATATTTTGATAAATTCATTTTGGAAAACCTGCCTCTAAAAATAATTCTTCTAGTTTTTGACCTGCTATTGGTGTATTTGAAGCATGCTTGTAAATAGTTGTATTTCAAGCCAAGATATTTGGAACAGCTGCTCTTAAAACCTGATTAAAAGGAAAATTCCAAGGAGCAATTCAGTAAATCACTCAAATTGGGTCATATTGAGTTTGGATTTTTAATCAATTTGATTCAAAATTTTCTACTTTTAAAATATTTTCAAAATTATTTGCAAACCATCTGATTAATCAAATAGTTTTATTTAGTCAAGCAAATGAAAAGTGGTAAAGCATTCACATTTCTTTTGTTTCAATTTCAGCAAGTTCACTTTGATGTTTTTCTATCACTAAAGCCAAATTTAGCATCAATTCTTTCTTTTTTGAATTTGGAGTAATTTTCCAGTCCAAAAAGGCTTTGTGAGCCAAATCTATTTTTTTTGATAATTCTTCTCTAGAAATAAGTTCAAATTCTGCATTTACTTCTCAATTAAAAGGATTTATAGATTGGATTTTTCACATAATTATTTTTTTAAGAAATATTTAAAATATTTTAATAATTTTTGAAAAAAAATAAAAACTTTTTAAAAAGAAAAAAATATCATTTATAAAAATGATATTTTTAAGCAGCTTGTTTAAACTTAAAATTTGGTTTCATTTTATCTAAATCTCCTGCTTGCTGCATTCTTTCAAGCTCTTGTTCAGCTGTTCTAACTATTTTTGGATTTGGAGTCAAATCTATATTTTTTGAGATAATTTTAGCTACTTCTTCAGATGTATTTATAATTGCTATTATGATTTCTGTAGCTGAAAGCCACTTTTCATTTGAGTCAAGAACCATCCAAGGAGCATGTTCTGAATCTGTCATTTTCAAAATATTTGCTTTAGCCAAAGTATAATAATTCCACTTTTCTTGAGCTTGTTTATCAATAAAAGAAGATTTCCATCTTTTCATATCTTGTTCTCTTCTTTTTAATCTAAATTTTTGAGTTTCTTTTGTTATAGAAAGGTAAACTTTTATAAAATCTATCTTTTTATCAATAATTTGTGTTTTTTCAAATTCTGAAACATTAGCCATAAACCGATTATATTCTTCTTCTGTACAGAATCACATTGCAGCTTCAACTCAAGCTCTATTGTACCAACTTCTATCAAAAAAAGTTACTTCTCCAGGTTTTGGAAAATATTTTTGATATCTTTTAAACCAATTATCTTCAAATCTTTCTTTTGCAGTTGGTATTCAAAAAGCTACTTCATTGTGTCTTTTTATATCAAAATATTCTGTAACTCTTTTTATATTGCTTCCCTTTCCTGCTGTATCTCTTCAGTCAAGAGTTACAATTATTTTTTGCTTTGTATCTTGAGTATACTCAGCCCAAAGAGAAAGTGCTCATCTATAATTATTTAAAAAATCTAGTTCTTTTCTTTCTCTTATTATAGTTTCAATTTGTTTAGAATTAAGTCAAAACATTTGAAATAAGTATTTATCTAATTTTTCTTCTTGTGATGAAGTAAGTTTATTTTTTCACATAAATTTATTTTTTAAGTTTTATTTTTAATCAATATTTTTGTTTAATTTGTTCTCTAAAATGCTCTTCATCTCAAAGCATCATCAATAAATTGTAATATTCTTCTGATTTTCAAGTAAAGTACACACTAAACTTTTTTTGCACTTCTGGAAAATATTTTTCAGAATCTAAAAAAACTCTAAATTTTTCATAAACTGAAACAATATTTTTTAAATTATCATCACTGAATCAAACTGAAAAATATTGTTTTTTTCAGATTATTTCAGAAATATTTTTTTTATAAATATTTTCCAAAAGATTTATATAATATGATAACAAGAAATCCATAGCCTTGGCTTTTCTATCACAAGAAGGCATTTCTTCAGCAAATCACATAAGTTTTTCAACTTGGAAATTATTACAAGGAACATAGTTTATTACTTTTCATAAATAGTAATACAAAGCCTCTTCCCGAGAAATTTTGGGATCTAATCTATAATTTTTTATAATATTTTCATGTTGTTGTTCTTTTTGTTCTTTTGTAAGAGTTTTCTCATTTATCAAAGAAAATGCCCTATGAAAATTGTCAGGACTATTTCAACGAGCTGTTAAAATAGCAAACATTCTAGCTTTGATTAAATATGCATTTTTAAAAACTTCATAGCTTTGGGCAAAATTATTTTCCTCAATTGCATTAAGAACATCCTGTATAATTCAGTCAAAACCTCTATGATAATCTAGTGAGAAAAAATCTCTACATTCAGAATAAGTTTCACTTACAACACTGTATTTTGAGTCATTTCAAAAAAAGTCTTTTTGGTTTTGATCTACAAAATGCATTGAAAATTTTTCTATCTCTCAAGTTTCATTATTTTTGAAATAAACTGGAGTGTCTGTTCTCAATATATTTCAATCAAAATCAAATATTCACACAGTAAAATTTTAGTTTTCTAATCTCAGCCCCATAAATAAAGACTTATTTTTTAAAAATATTTCTAGATTATAAATAAAATAAATAAATTGTCAATAGAAATTATTTAGAAATAAAAAAAGAGAAAATTTTCAAAAAAATAATTTCTCTTTTTTAAAAAATATTATAAACTTCTTGTTTTAATTTCTTCAGTAATTCTTGAGATAAAATCAGATAATTTCTCACTTGTTTGCTCTTTTGTTTTATAATTTCTAACTGAAACAGTTCAGTTGTCTTCTTCCTCTTGTCAAACAACTAAAATATAATTATTGTGCATTTTTTCTGAGTTTCTAATTTTTTTATTTAAAGCATCAGCTGAGTAATCAGCACTCACTCTAATTTCAGCATCAAGTAAAGCTTTTTCTACTTTTTTGGCATAATCATCAAACTTTGGAACAACAGGAATTATTTTTACTTGCCTTGGAGCCATCCAAAGTGGGAAAACTCCAGCAAAATGCTCTATAAATACTCACATTCATCTTTCCAAACTTCCAGAAATTGCTCTATGAATAACAACAGGTCTTTCTTTTTCTCATTTTTCATTTACAAATTCTAATTCAAACCTTTGAGGAAGATTGAAATCACATTGGATTGTAGCTAATTGCCATTCTCTACCAATAGCATCTTTAAACATAAAATCTAGTTTTGGTCAGTAAAATGCAGCTTCTCACTCTATTCTTTTATATGGCAAACCATTTTCTTGGCTAGCTTCTTCTAGAGATTTTTCAGCCATTTCCCAAATTTCCTCACTTCATAAATATTTTGATTTGTCAGCTCATCTAACAGAAAGAGAAACCCAATAATCCTCTGTCATTCACATAGTTGTGTAAAATTCTTTGATTATTTCAGTGATAGTTGTTACTTCTTGTTTTATTTGAGTTACTCTACAAAATAAGTGACCATCATCTTGAGTGATAGCTCTAACTCTAGTTAACCCAGAAAGTTGACCTGATTTTTCATCTCTATAAACTGTTGCTGGTTCAAAATATCTGATAGGCATATCTCTGTAAGAAAATTGATTATCAGCAAAAAGTTGCATATGATGAGGACAGTTCATAGGTTTCAAGAAAAAGTCTTCTTTACTAGTTCAACCATGAACTTTAAACATATCCTCTAAATAATGTCAAGCATGTCCTGAACACTCATAAAGTGCCTCACGAGCCAAGTGAGGAGTCCAAACTCTACTATAACCTCTAGTTTTGTGAAGTTCCCAAAGATAATCTTCAAGTTCTTTTCTGATAATCATTCAAGCAGGTTGCATCAAAGGAAGACCTGGTCAAACTAAGTCTGAAATAGTAAATAATTTTAGTTTTGCTCAAAGTATTCTGTGATCCCTTTTCTTTGCTTCTTCAAGCATTTTTAAATGTTTTTCTAATTCTAAAGCAGTATCAAAAGCATAAGCATAAATTCTAGTCAATTGTTGGTTTTCAGCATCTCATAGCCAGTAAGCTCAGGCAATTTTTGCCAATTTAAAACTATTTGCATCAATTTCATCTGAATTATCTATGTGAGGACCAGCACACATATCTATAAATTTCAAATTTTTTACTTGGTCTCAGTCCATTTCAGAAAAATCATAGTATCATTTTTCTTTTAAATATTCTTGAATTTTTGCATAATATTCTGAAGATTTACCTTTTGAAGTATTGATAGAAAATCAAACTTTTCCTGAAGAAAGCTTTTCTTGATTTTTGAAA
Source organism: Candidatus Gracilibacteria bacterium HOT-871 (assembly GCA_002761215.1). GTDB lineage: Bacteria > Patescibacteriota > Gracilibacteria > BD1-5 > UBA6164 > GN02-872. Next base: position 1,156,237 of record CP017714.1, on the reverse strand, counting down.
TCTCAGCTTTCAAATCTATCAATCAAAATATTTTTAAATTCTTCATTCATTTCTTTTAAAATACCTCTAGCCTCATCATAATCCACATAAAAATGGATAAATTTTTGATGTTGAGAAATGATTTTTTTCATAGATTTTTCTATTTTTTTCAGATCTGCATCAGAAATCACATCATTTCAAAAATCAAAATCATAATAAAATCCATCTTCTGTTGCTGGTCAAATTCAAAGTTTTGCATTTGGAAAATGCTCTTTTACAGCTTGAGCCATAATATGAGCAAGAGAATGCTTTTTTATATGTAATTCTGCCATAATATTTTTAATTAAAATTTAAAATTTTTTTTAATTTTTGCAAAATAAAAACAACTATCTTTCAAAAAATAGTTGTTTTTCGTCTTTTAAATCAATATTACTTTTTACACAAAACAAAATACTCTATTTTTTGATAGAATTATATTTTGTAATAATGGTCATAAGTTGTGCTAGGTTCACAATGCCTTATTAAAAAGTAAATTATATTTCTAGTATAAAAAATTTTTCTTTTTTGTCAAAAAAAAATCTTAAATTACAAAATAGTTTTTATAATTTGTCAAAAGATTTTTAGAATATTTTTCTTGATTTTTTGAATTAATAGTATAATAGCAAGGTAAATTATTTTTTTAATTTTACTTTTATGAAAAACAAAAAAGCTTTTTCTTTTGTAGAGTTGATTATTGTGTTATCTATCATTGCTCTTTTGGCTATAGTTGTGACAAAACTAAGTATGGATTCACAAGATAAAACAACAAATGCAAAAGTAAAATCAGACATAACAACTCTGAAAAATGCTCTTTTATCAGCTGGAGAACAAGAAAAGAAACTTCCCCTTCCAGATTGAAATTTAAACTATTTCACAAAAGAGTGAAAATATTCTCACGAGGACTTTTCTGCCGAAAAAGAACCTGCTTTTTGAGTTTATGGAAAGTTAACAGAAAAAACTCTAGGGAAAAAATATTTATCAGAAGTGCCTTTGGATCCTAGAACAAAACAATATTATTCTTACTGAATGCTTAGAGAAGGAAATGAATTTGAAGTTGCTGGAGTTTCAAAAGAATGAACAAATTACAAAGCTAATGTAGCTTGAAACTACAGATGAGACAAATGAACTACTGGGCTTATCAGAGAGTACAATTGACCTTACTTTGTAATAGATGAAAAAGGACATTTGCCTTATAATCCAGAAGAAGTTATTTTAACAGCTTCTGACAGAAGAGGAAATATGTTTAGATTTGGTGACAATATAGAGTACAAGTCTGGTGAATTTTTCAAAAATTGAGTAAAAATAGAAACTGATGTAACAGTTGAACAAGACTGAAAAAAATATTATGATTTGTATTTTTCTGATTGAAATATTTGAAGGCTTGAAATAGAAAGTGAAAATATAAAATTAACTTTTGGTAAAGATAAGTCTAGTTTTAGCTACATAGAAAATAATAAAAAGTCAAAAATAGCAATGTTTTTGGAAGCTTGAAGTCTTTGGATTTTCGCTTCAAATTCAAAAGAAAGTGGTTCAGAGTTTGAAATTGAGACTCAAGATATAACAGCTGCTGTGAGATGAACTATTTTTAGAACTGAAAAAAATCCATCAAACACAAAAGTAGATTTATACAAATGAATGCTTTGGATAAAACAAGTTGATGCTGTTGTAGATGAAAATAAAGCATTAGATTGAAAATGATATTTGATAAACACTCAAAAAAATCTAAAAATTCCTTACATAGAAAATAAAGAAAATACAAATACAATTATTCCTAGCAAGGATGATATAATTGAAAGAGAAGTAGTTTATTATAAAGATTGAAAAATAGAAACTGAAAAGAAAAATCTAATTGATGAAAGTTTTGGAAAATTAAAAGATGAAAAGTTAGAAAAGATAATACAAGATGAAAAATATTATTGATATATAAAAAAAGAAGTTAATAAAAATTCTACAGAAGATTATAAAATAATAGAACTAAAAAGAGTTGGAAAAAACTTAGTTTATAGTAAAGATGAAGGAGATTTACAAAATAATGTAGACTATAACACAGCCAATAAAATATATGCATGAAGCTGTTTTGTAAAACTGTCTGAAACAGATAAAGAAGAGTACAATTTATGTTATTGGTGAGAACAAAGCAAAATAAAAACATGAACTGATGGAAATATTTTTAAAAATATCCTTATATCAGCTAATGCTTCAACACAAAAATGAAAAGATGCTACTGATCCAAGTGATTGTGTTAAATTCAAAGTTGGTAGCACAGAATGAGAAAACACTGATGTTTTTGGAAATGGTGATGATAGTGTAAAAATAATAAGCTATCTTCAATTCTGTAGTAAAGAGTATAGAAAAGAAAGTTTAATTTTTAAAGAAAAACCAAAAAAAATACCTGATCCTAATAGTCATTGAGGTTCTGTTAACCCAAATGAAACTCCAACTAAACCAATTACAGATGATCCAGTTCCTTGAACTACAAATCAAAGTAGTATTAACAGTGATTGATGGATTGATGTATCAAGTCTGAAACTTTGAAATGATTATTTAATTGAAATGGAAGTGAACTGAAAAGAGTTAAAAGACTTTTTAAATCAAGAATGAAATAAATTTTTTGAATTTAAATATAGAGTCTATAATGAAGGATTCAAAGTTAGAGAAAAGGATTTGGTAGATAATTATCTAATAAATTCTGGAAAAGAAATTACAGATTGAATAAAGTTTAATAACACAAAAATAAATATAAACAATATATCAGATAATAAAAAATACAATATTATATTTAAAAAGGAATTTAACAATAAAAAAGAAATTATATACTGAATTTATGTAATAGATAATAGTAATTTAAATCTTGTTTACAGTAATATTTTAAAGCATAGTATAGATTTAGGTGATTATAGTGTAAGTAATATGAAATTATTATATCCTCACAATATTTCTACTTTCAAAATATGGAGAAAATAACAAAAAAGAAGTTTTTTTAAAAAACTTCTTTTTTTTGAATAATTTTAATTTTTATAATTTTTATGAATAATTTTTATAATTTAACTAAATTCATATTTGATAATGATGAACCATAGTTATAGTTTGTCAAGTTTTTTTACTTGTTGCTGAATAATATACCGGGAATCCTCATCTATGGTCTGTAAATTCTCTTGAGCTATCTCTAATAACAGGTATTTCTGTACCATCTACATCTTTTGCTCTTATATCTGGATAAGTTATTGTATCTCATATATTAAATTTAAATATTTGATCATCATAGTATCATCCTATGAACTCTAGTTTTCCAGCTGGAGTCAGAGCTTCAACAGTGTAAGTATCAGTAACTGTTGCAGTATTTCCTGCTTTATCTTTAGCTGTGTAAGTTATTGTATAAGTTCCTGGAGTTGTATTGTTTACTATTCATGTTTTTGTTACTGCTACATTTCCATCTTTATCATCTGTTGCTGTTATTGTTTCACTTGGTACAGCTGCTCAAACTTTTATAGTGTAAGTCTTTCCTGCTCTGCTAAATGTTGGAGCTACTGTGTCTGGAGCTTGAGGTAAAGCTTCTACTATGTAAGTATCAGTAACTGTTGCTGTGTTTCCTGCTTTATCTTGAGTTGTATAAGTAACAGTATAAGTTCATGGAGTTGTATTGTCTACTGTTCATGTTTGTGTCACTGCTACATTTCCATCTCTATCATCTGTTGCTGTTATAGTTTCACTTGGTACAGCTGCTCAAACTTTTATAGTATAAGTCTTTCCTGCTCTGCTAAATGTTGGAGCTACTGTGTCTGGTGTTGATGGAGGAGTAACTGGAGGTGTTACAGGAGGAACTGGAGTAGGAGTAGGAGTAGGAGTAGGAGTAGGAGTTGGTGTTGGAGTTGGTGTAGGTGCTGGAGCAGGAGTTGAAGGTGTAGAAGGAGTTGATGGAGTACTTGGAATTACAGCTTTAGCTGAAACTATGTAAGTATCAACTATTGTTGAAATATTTCCTGCATTATCTCTTGCTGTGTAAGTAACAGTATAAGTTCATGCTTTTGAAGTGTCAATATGACCAACTCTAGTAACTATTACATATGAATCAATATTATCAGTTGCAGTTAATTCTCTCAATTGAACTGTATCTCAAACTTGTAATCTAAATGTTTCATTTTTTGCTCAGTTTGCAAAAATAGGAGCTTCTGTATCAACTATTTCATCAGGAACAAATCTAGAACTTGATGAAACAACTGTCTTACCATTTAAGTTTCTCATAGCTGATTCTGCTCATCTTACATGAGATATATTCATTCTAGCTCAATCTGAAGTGTATGAAGAATATGTTTTTTGTCCTGGAATATATCTAAAAGTAATCATCATAGAATTATCACTTTCTCTATCAAGTTTTGTATGTGTTCATTTTAATCCTACTGCAAATTCTGGAGCAACAATTGTCTCTACTTTTGCACTAAATTCTTGATTTCTATAATTTGAAGTTTTATTATCATTGTAAGAAACACTAAATTCTGTTTTATTATCTGAAGTCAAGTGAGAAGCATCTACTCAGTAAGTGTAACCAGATTCACCTCACATATTTTTTCTACCTCAGTTTACAGCCAATTTATTTCTTTCTGTTGGGAAATATTCAACTCAAACTCCAAAAGAATTTGTATTATATCATTCAAATCTTTCAACTCTTGAAATGAATTCTTTTCATCATTTTACAACTCTTTCTACTTCAGTAACACTTAAAGTAGCGTCTCAAGTGTGAGTTCCATTTGCATAAGCAGAAACAGCCAATGATTTTGAAATAGCTCTTTTTACTTCTGCTCAAATAAAACTTTGATTTACTCAATTTATTCTAGCTCAACCAAGCGTTGCCTTTGCTGAAAAATCTACTCAATCATAAACTCAAGTTAAGAAAAATGATTTATTTTCTTTTCCAACTCTCAAGGTAGCAAGAGTTCAAAAGACATCTCATACTTTTTTGTATTCAAGTCATACAACTGTAGAATTATTTACAAATTCAACATTTGCTCAGTAAGAATTGTTTCCTTCATTTAGATTTAAATAAAAATTATCTTTTTTTGAATCCATTAAATAATTGTTATCCAAAGTAGCTTTTGGAGTATCATTTAAAATATTTTTTACTTGATTTTGAGTTTTTGCATCTGCTACTGCTCAAGTAGAAACTGCAGCTCACATAGCTACTGCCAAAGTTGTTGTTTTAATACTATTATTCATAAATATTTTTTAAGTTATAAAAATTAAAATTATATTAATATTTTGAATTACCATAATTATCTAAATCCATTGTTTTTATACTTAGAATTCTTCAAGAAAAGCTTTTTCAATGAACTTCATAAGAAAACTCATCTCATTCACCCTTTCATCTCATAGAAGCAGCCAACTTGCTTAAATAAGAGATATTTGTTACTGAGTTATCATCTCAACTCAATGGATGAGTTCAACAAATGTTAAAAGTTTTAGTTTCATTAGTTCCATTAAGCTTAATAGTAACTTCACATCAAATTCCAACTTCATCATGTTTCTCAAATTGTATATGCTCATTTGGAATAACTATTGAATTTGCAAGAATATTTCCTATAGCTTTTACTATACCATTAGTTGTATTAACAACCTCTTGAGAAGCTCCTCTATCCAATCTGTCAGCTTGTTGTTTTCAAGATTCAATTACAGCTGCTCCTAAATTTTTAGTTTGTTGTTTATAACTATCTTGTAAATACAAATACTCAGGAAGCAATAAATATTGTTTATCACTCATATATAATAATTTAATAAATTAAAAACAAATATATATTAAATAAAATATTTCAAAAGTCAAGATAATTTTAAAAAAAATAAAAAATACTGAATTTAATCAGTATTTTTTAGTATTGATTTTTATAAAATATTATTTATTATAATTTATTTCATAAACTACTTTATCTCAAGAATGATAAGAAAGTGATGTCCCTTCTTTTGAACCAGAAGAAGCTACACCTGTTACTTTATATATTTTATTGTCTTTAGAAACTGTTTCATATACTAGTTTGTCTCATGAATAATAAGTAGTATAACTTCAATTAATTTTTCCATTTTCATCAGCAATTGCTGAAGATGCTTTACTTGTTATTTCTACTTCTTTTCCATCTAAAACTACAACATCTTTTCCATTTCTAACTTTTAATTCTGATGGGAAAACTCATTCAGAACTTTTTAATTTAGAATCTGGAGCAACCATTGGTTCACCTAAAGCTGTTTTTGACATTTCTGGTGTTGATGAAGAAGAAGCTGTTTCTTTTACAATTTTCTTTCAATTTACATTTCTTACTTCTTTTTTATAAATTGTATTTCTTGAAGAAGTGTCTTTTTCCATTTCTGGAGTTAAAACAGTAGTTGAAGAAGCAGCTGTTTCTTTTACTACTTTTTTAGCTTTTACAGTTCTCATAGCTGATTCAGCTCATTTAGCATGAGTTGTATCTAAACTAGAAGGTTTAAATGAAGAATAATCTTTTTGACCTGGAGTATAAGTAACTGTAGCCATTATAGCATTATCACTTTTTCTACCATCAACTTTTGTATGAACTCATTTTACTCATACTGCAACTTCTGGAGCAACAATTCTTTCAGCTTTTACAGCAAATTCTTGTTTTCCAAAATTTGAAGTTTTTTCATAATCATAAGAAACTCAATATTTTGTTTTCATATCTTCTGATAACCCTGTGTACTCAACTCATGCAGAAGGTCCCCATTTTCCTCCCATATTTGTAGCACCTGCATAACCAGAAACTTTATTTCTTTGATTTATAAAATATTCACCTTGAACTCAAGCTGTAGCTGTGTTTAATCATTTAAGTTCTTCAGTAGTATTTTTTGTAAATGTAGTTTCAGCTGATCTAGGTTCTTTTTTTATTTCTGTAATATCTGTAGAGCTAAGAATAGTATCTCAAGCTGTTGTTGCATTTGCATAAGCTCAAAGTGTAGCATTTTTTGAAACTTTTTTATTTACTTCTGCCCCAACATAACCTTGGTTTACATCACCAATTCTAGCAAAACCTGCTGTAGCTTTTGATGAAACATCTCAATTAGTATGAGCTATTGTTCAAAGAGCTGATTTGTTGTATTTTCCTCATTTTAGAGTTACAACTGCTCATAAGTTTCCAGCTTCTTTCTTGTATTCTATAACTCAAACTTGAGAATCATTTACATGTTCTACTCAAGCTGTGTAAGAGCTACTATCTAGTGAAGCCACTACTTTATTATCTAAAACATTATCTAGTTGACCTCTAGTTTCTGCATGTACATCTTGTACTGCTGTAGTAGCTAAACCTAGAGCTAAAGCAGCTTTCAAAGCATTACCTTTAGTTCATTTTAAAACTTTTTCGTCTTTTTGATCTACATAATTTTTATTTTCAATATTTGCCATAATTTTTATGTTAGAATATAAAATTAAGTGTACTTAAATTATACTAAAAAAAAAAAACATTTGTCAAGTTTTTTTAGAAAAAAAACAAAAAAAATACTGCATTTACAGTATTTTTTTAATATCACTCTTTAAATCATTTGTATTGTTTTCACTTTTTTGGATGCACATAACTTCATGTTTTTCAGTAAACACTTCTTGCTACATCTGGATTTCCATATCTATCAGCTATATATTTCATAAATCAAACAGCTTCTTCTACAGGATCTCAGATTCATTTTCTTCAGCTTGGATAATATTTATCTACATTTGACAAAAGAAGTTGTCATAATCCTGAAGCTGTAGATTTTGCTCAAACTGGATTTTTTGAACTTGAACTCATTGCCAATTTTCTAAATCTATCTGTAGAAACTCACTTCAATGTATAGTTTAAAATTCAAACTTTTCATCCTGATTCTCTTCATAAAATATAGTGTAAATTGCTATTTGAAGCCCAAGATTCTGGGAATCAAGCCACTTTTGCAGATATTTGGAAAAGTTTTACAGTATCTTCAGAATTTGGTTGGAATCTTTTTGTTTGTCTAATTCTTTCAACATCTTCTTTAGTAATATTTGAATCAATATATTTTGACAAGTCTAAATCTCAGTGATGGTCATAAGATTCAACTAGCTTTTCTGATTTTTTTATTTCAGAACCTTTAAATCCAAATAATTTTGCTATAAATTCAAATAAATTGAAATTTCAACCAAAAAGGTAAGCAAGGAAATCTAAAGAAAATTTTCCATCACTATCTACTGCTTTTTTATTTGTATCTTCTGCATATTCTCCTTTTTTTCTATCCAAATCTGTAAATGATTCTTCCAAAGCTGCTGTTCTTGTAGAATCATCTTTTATTTCTGATTGTCATTTAGAGTACATTTTTACAGCAACTTCTTTGGGTACTCATCTTTTCTCAGCTTCTAAAGCTATTTCTTTATCAGATTTTTTTTCGTATTTTGAAGTGTCTTTGCTAAGTTTGCTTGTATAATTTTTTTCTAAATCTTCTTTTGAAATAACTTTTGTGATGCTTATTTTTGTTCCATCTTTTATGTTCAACATTTTTCAGTCTTTATCAAAGAATTCTCAGTCAACTCTTGAATCCCTTGAATAAACTTTTCAATCAACAGTTACTTCTCTAACTTCTTCAGGCAATATTTGTCAAGCTTCCAAATCTCTTCATAATTGGTAATTCAATTTTTCATTATATGAAAAGTTGATTTCAACATCTTTTGTTTTTCATGAAAGAATATCTTCACTTGAAATATTTCCAACAGTTACAAATTTCAATCTTTCAGATTTTGGCTTTTTTAAGAAATCTTCATAAGTTATTTCTTGCATTTCATTAATTTCTTTTTCTGACAATTTATCATTTAATTTTACTCATCTAGATAAAGATCTAAATTCCTTTAGTAAAGTGTCTTGTCTATCAACAAGTTCTTGAATTCTTTTTTGTAAGTTTTCTACTCTAGTTTTTAATGATTCATCCAGATTTCCACCATTTTTATTTTTTGAATCATAAACATTTAATTCTTTATTTTTTACTTCAGATTCATTTTTTATATTTTCTAATTCTTTTAAAATACTTTCTAATTCTGAAATTATTTTTTCTCTTTCAGAAATAATTTTTTCTGTTATTTCTTTTTGTTCTACAGTCATTTCTGTTCATTCAAATACTGTATCTTTTGTCTTTTTAAATGAATCTATAGAATTTTTCAAATTTTGAATAGTTTGTTCAAGTTCACTTTTATTTACTCAAGCAATCATTTCTGCTTTAGCTTCTTTTGATTGCGAGATTTCTTTAAATTTTTTTTCTTTTTCAGAATTTACAGTTTGTTCAAGCATAGGAGCAGCTTCACTTCAATGTTTTGAATAAATATCATGATAATCTACAAAATATTGAAAATTATTTTTAATAAAATCATTTACTTTTTTTACTTCATTATTTTTATTTTTTTCAGTTGGAGAAAACCCAAGAATAGTTCCTGGAACAAATTTTATTCAATTTTTTTCTGCCAAAGCTCTAAAATTTTTTATATTGTCAATCACTTCTTCAGCAGATTTTCATGATTCTAGTTCTTTTTTTCATCCTACAAAAAACAAAACTTTTCATTTTTTTTCAGAAATATCTTTTTGAACATCTTCATACAATTTGCTTATTTCAGCTCAATTTTTTAAAGATCAAAGAGTAAAAGAATCATTTTGTATTGTTAAACTTTCCTTTTTTTCAACATTTGAATTATTATTTATTTCAGCCATAAAAATTATTTTTAAAAATTAATACAATTTAATCATAACATAAATATTTTAAAAAAGCAAAAAAAGTGATTTTTTAATTAAAAGTTAAATATTTTAAAAACTAAAAAATACTGAGATTATCAGTATTTTTCTTAATAATGTTTATTTCTTCTCCAAAAACTGGCTGCTCTTTCTGGAGTTTTATGTCTAGCTTTTATATATCTCAAAAAACCAACTGCTTCCTCAATAGGATTTCATATTCACTTTCTTCAACTTGGATAATAAGCATCTACATTTGCTAAAATAAGTTGTCATAATCCTGAAGCTGTAGATCTTGATCAAATACGTTGTCTTGAAACAGCTCTCTTTTTAAATGTATCTTTACTAATTTTTTTACTTCTCAATTTATGGTTTAAAACTCCTACTTCTCATTTTGATTCTTTATCTAAAATAAAATGTATGTTTTTATCTGTAGCCCAAGACTCTGGTAATCAAGCCACCTTTGCTGCTATTTTCAAAAGTTGTTTTGCTATTTGTGAATGAGGAGGAAATTTTTTGATTTTGTAAATATCTTGTATTTTTTCAGAAGAAATATCTAATCCTTCATATTTTAAATTTATGAAATTATTTTTAGATTTTGAATTATCTAGTTTTAATAATTTTCACTTTGAAAGAGCTTCAAAATTTCTTTCAAGTATTTCTTGTTGTTTATTTAAAGCAGAAATTGTTCTTTGTAAATTTCAAATTTTACTTTGAATTTCTTTATATTCTCTATCTTGAGTTTTATTTATTTTTCAAATATTTGAATTATATGAATTTAATCTTTGATTTAAAACTGTTAATTCAGAATCTATTTGAATTAATTGGTTTAAAATCTTTTCTAAATTTTTAATAACAGTTTCCTTTTCAGAAATAATTTTTTCAGATTTTTCTTTTTGAGCCTTTGTCATTTTTTTTCATCACTCAAAAACATAATCTTTTCTTGTTTTGAAAGATTCTATAGAAGTTTTAAGCTTTTGAATTCTTTGCTCAAGCTCTGATTTGTTTATATTTCAAATGAATTCTTTTGAGCTATCTAATCTAAGATTTGAAGTCTCATTTCTTATTCACTCAATTTTAGTCATAATTTATTTTTTATATGATAATATATTTACATTAACATAAATATACAAAAAATGCAAAAAATGACACAGTTTTTATACAAAAAAGAAAAATACTGTAGATTTACAGTATTTTTTAATAATGTTTATTTCTTCTCCAAAAGCTAGCTGCTTTTTCTGGAGTTGAGTACCTATCTTTCACATATTTTAAAAGTCATACAGCCTCTTCTATAGGATCACCAAGTCATTCTCTTCAGTTTGGATAATATGCATCAACATTTGCTAATTGTAATTGTCATAATCCTGAAGCCGTAGATTTTGCTCATATAGACTCTCATGATAAAGCTTTTTCTTTAAACTCTTCTTTTGAAATATTTTTACTCTTTAATGTATGATTTAAAACTAAAACTTCTCATTTTGATTCTTTATCTAAAATGAAATGTAAATTTTTATTTTTTGCCCAAGATTCAGGAAGTCCAGCTACTCTGGCTGCTATTGTAAGAAGTTTTATTGCTAATTCTGAATATGGCGGAAATTTTTCTGTTTGATAAATTTCTTGTAATTCTTCTTGTGAAACAATGTCACCATATTTTGATAAATCTAAGCCTAAAATTTTTTTAGAAAAATCATTATTGTTAGTTAGTTTTTCCCTATTTAAATATATATTATTATATCCATTTCCTTCATTCCAATATAATTGATTATTTACATAAGCATCTTTTGCTCATAGCTTTGTAATACTAATTCTTGTTCAATCTAGCAAACTCAACATATTTCAAGATGCATCAACAAATCTTCAATCTAGAGTTCTAGAATAAATTCTTCAATAAGAAGCTATTTCTTGAACTTCATTTGGCAAAATCATTGAAGGTAGCAAATTTATATTTAATTGTTTATTTAACACATTATTATACAAAAGATTTATTTCTAGGTCTTTTGTTTTTCCAGAAATGATATCTTGACTTGAAATATTTCAAATAGTTACAGATTTCAGTCTATCTGGCAAAGGTTTATTTAAAAATTCTTGTAAAGAAATATTTTGCATTTCTGATATCTCAGCTTGATTAAGTTTATCATTTATTTTTATTCAATTTGATAAAAGATTAAAATTTTTAAGCAAAATATGTTGTTGACTTTGTAAATTCCAAATTCTGTTTTTCAAAACTGAAATATTATTTTGCATATCAAAATATTCTTTGTCTGCAGAAACATCAATTTTTCAAAAATTTGAATTGTATGAATTTAATCTTTGATTCATAAATCAAACTTCACTATTTATTTGTTCTAATTGAGCCAAAATATTTTCTAGATTTTTTATAGTTTGTGCTTTTTCAAAGATAAGAGAATCTGTTTTTTCTCTTTGAAAAATAGTCATATTTCCTCACTCAAAAACATAATTATTTCTTGTTTTAAAATTATTTATAGAATTTTTTAAGTTTTGAATTGTTTGTTCAAGAGCACTTTTATCAATTCATCAAATCATTTCAGAGCTTTTTTCTTTTCAATCAAACATCTCTTTAAAACTAATTCATTCTTTTTTCTGAGCTAAATTATCTGTATTTTTTTTATTAGAAAATATCTCATTGTTACCAAATTCAGGCATAAAAATTATTTATAAATTTAAAATTTATTTTATATTAACACAAATATTTTTTAAAAGCAAAAAAAGGTCAAAATTTGACCTTTTATTTTTTCAATTTTATTTTTTTTCTAACTTTTGGTTCTTTTGATTCTAAATCTTCAAATCAAACAATTTCAAAATCTAGTCTCAAAAGTGTTTCATCAGCTTCAACAAGCCTAACTTTTACATCTTGACCAAGAGTGAAATTTTTTCATTTTACTCTGTGAGTTTGCATTTTTTCATCAAATTGTGAATTTTTTAATTCAACAAATCATTCAGCTGTATCTGGAAGTGCAACAAAAAATCATTTTGAGATAAGTCAAGAAATAACAGCATCAAATTCTTGACCAACTTTATTTTTATAATATTTTACAATAAAATAATCTCTTACTTTGTATTCTAGTTTTTCACTCAATCTTTCCCTATCACTTGAAATTTTTGCAACTTTTCAAAGAATTGAAGCATAATGATTTTTTCTTCTTTCATCATATTTTTTATTTAAATATTCTTTTATAATTCTGTGAATTTGCAAATCTGGATATCTTCTAATTGGTGAAGTAAAGTGGCTATAAAATTGTAATCCAAGCCCAAAGTGTCAGAAATTTACATCTGAATACATAGCTTGAGTCAAAGTTCTCAAAGTCATTTTTTCTAAAAATCTCTTTTTTGTCTCTTCTAAATTTTTAAATTTTTCTAAAAGCTGACCAAATTCTAGAGTTGTAACATCTTTAAATTTAAATTTTACACCAAAAAGTTGTAATTTATTTTCCAATTCTTTTATATCAAAATCTTTTGGTTCTTCATGAATTCTGTATAAAAATGGAATTTTACTAAATTCTTTTGCGACAGCTTCATTTGCTGAAACCATAAAGACTTCTATAAGTTTATTTGAATTGTATTTTGGATATTCTTTCACTCAGTCAGGCTCTCATTTTTCATCAAAACTAACATAAGTCTCTGGAAAATCAAAGTTTAAAATTCAAACTTTTTCTCTATGAGCTAAAATTAATTCTTTTAAAATATTTGCATTATTGACAGTATCAAGTAGCTCTTTTGTAACTGTTCATCTAAACATCAATTCATCTCAAACATTTATCCTTTTATCTTCCATTTTATCAATTTCTTCATAAGTAAGCCTAAAATCACTATTTATAATTGATTCATAAACTTTTGATTTTACAGTATGACCAGTTTTCCCTCAAATATGCATTTCGCAAGTAAGAGCTAGTTTATCAGTATATGGATTTAAACTACAAAGATTATTTGAAAGTTTTTCTGGAAGCATAGGAATCACTCTATCAGCTAAATAAATAGAAGTTCATCTCTCCAAAGCTTCTTTATCAAGAGCAGAGTTTTCAGGAATATAGTGAGAAACATCAGCAATTGAAACATATAAAATAAAATCTCAATTTTCTTTTTTTTCTATAGAAATAGCATCATCTAAGTCTTTTGCATCAGCTCAATCAATAGTAAAAGTAAAAAGTTTTCTCAAATCTCTTCTTTTTTCAAGCTCTTTTTCTGGAATTTCTTCAGAGATTTTATCAAGTTGAGCTTGAACTTCATTTGGAAAAGTAATTCTTGCTCATCACTCCACAGCTAGAGTCAAAACTTCCTCTTCCCTTTTATCCAAATTTCCCTTTCTAGAAATAATTTCTTTTATAACTCACTCAGGATTTTTTCATGAAAATTTTGTTAATTCAACTCAAACTATATCTCCATCTCTTGCTCAAAATGCGTTTGTAGATGCTACAAAAATATCATTTTTAATATTTTTATCTTTTGGAATTACAAATCAGAAGTTTCCCTTTGCTGGCTTGTAAACTCAAACTAAAAGTCATTTTTTTCTTTCTACAACTCTCAAAACTTCAGCTTCTTGCCTTCAGTTAAATGTTTTTACAATCGCTTCCACAGTGTCTCAATCCATTGCAGACAATTTATTTTTTGGATGCACAAAATAACCTTTTGGCAAATCAATCACATCTATAAATCAATATTCTCAATCCCTTGCCTGAGAATAAACTCAGATAATTGTTTCTCATTTTTTTTCACTTTTCAAATCATTACTCAAAATATTTATAATCTTGGCTTCTTTGCTTTTTCCCCTATTTGTTTTCAAAACCTCTATTTCAACTAAATCTCAATTTTTAGCTCAAAAAGTATTTCTTTGATTTATATAATAATCTCCTTTATACTCTCTTTTGTCGTTTGGAATCACAAAACCATATCATTTTGATTCTTCAAAAACTCAGATAATTTTTTTCATATTTTTCATATTTAGAAAATATTTTTTATACAAAGAAATTATAACACAAAATGTAAGAAAAAGCCAATTTTTATAAAATTAATAAAAAATATTGATTTTATATTTTTTTCAATATAATAATGTTACTTGCCTGGGTGGTGGAATGGTAGACACGGAGGACTCAAAATCCTCTGCCTTCGGGTGTAAGGGTTCAAGTCCCTTCTCAGGTACCATTTTTTAGATTGAGGTTTTTTATAAACTCAAAGAGCTTATTTTCCTGAATATATAGCTCTTTTTTTGTGTCTATTTTCAGTTCCACAGTGATTAAAAGGATTATCTAAAATTGCTTATGATATATAAATCTAGCTTTAGCTAAACTAACAACTGATTCCATTAAATATTTATCTATATTTTGTTTTTATATAATATTTTAAAAAATTATTTTTTTACTAGATTTCTTTTGTAGCAAGTTTATGAATAGCTGAATTTATAAGTGTTTGATATGGAATTCATTTTTCAAGAGATATAGCTTTTATTTTTTCTAAATCTTCTTCATAAAGCCTAATATTTACTGTCTTTTTTCTAGTTCTTTTTTTTATAGTATTTTCAGCTATTTTTTTTGTTTCAATTCTTTTTTTAGCAAGTTCTTCAATTTTTATTGGTTCATAATTTCAAGTATCAATTTTATTTTCCAATTCATCAAAAAATGCTAATTCTTCTTTTGTGTACAATTCTTTTTTCATAATTATTTATTTAGGTAATATTTTGTATATTTTCTACTTGAGTAGATAGTTTCTAAAAAAATTTTATTTCATTCCTGTACAAATGGTACTATATAAACATAATCATTTATATTTATAACATAACATTTTTGTCAATTATGAGTGGGACTATCTATATAATCAAGTAAATTTTCTTCTTTAGTTAGAGCTATTACTACACTTTCAAAGCTTATATTTTGTCTTGTAGAGTCTGATTTTAAAAGATTATTTTTTTCATCATCCCATTCAAAATACAAATCTAACTCTACTTTCATACTTAAATTTAAAAAATTAAATTATATACATTGTATATAATTACTGTCTAAAAGTCAAGTTTTTATTTTCAAAAGGTAAAACAAAGTATTTAATAAAAATCCTAGAAATAAGGAGTTATTTAGAAAAATCAAAAACTAGCAGAGTACTAGGCTCTATAATTTTATATACAAAAAAACTTATGAAAAATTCATAAGTTTTTTTATCTCTCTCTTTTATAGTCTATTTGTTGGTTAAATGCCCCATTTGCTCTTTCTCTAGAAACAGCGGAGTACTTATCTACAACCTTTATAGGTGGTTGTATATTCCTTTGTTGAGCAAATGCACTAGATCATACACTATTTAATTGTGAAGGAAATGTTATAGAGTTTATAGAGTTTTCATAAAATGCATAGTCTCATATATTTGTAAGCTTAGTTCAAAGATCTATAGTTTCAAGATTATTATTATAAAATGCACTATCTCTTATATACTTAGTTTTGCTGAAATCTACAGCTGTTATTTTATTATTTTGGAAGGCTCCAGCTCCTATTTCATATGGACTAGCTACTCCTTCTAAACTAACTATATTATTATCTTTAAAAGCCTCTGTTCATATAATTATATTTCCATCAGCTTCTAATCATAAAGAAATATCTTCTTTCCCAGGTCATATATTATTATTATAAAAAGCATGGTTTCATATATTTTTCACCTTTGGTAAAGTTACCTTTGTAATACTTCATTTTCTTCCAGATCAATAATAATGTCCATATGCATTTATATAACCAAAAGAAGAAGAAAATGCTCTTTCTCATATCTCTGTAGCCTCTTTTAGGTATATTTCCTCTAAGTTATATGCATACATAAAAGCTCAGTATCATATAGTTGTAGCACTAGGCATATTTACAACTGTAAGCTGTGTATTATTAGAAAAAGCTCCTTGTCAAACAGTTTTTACTTTTGGAAAAGTTATTCTAGACATACCTGTATCATTAAAAAAGGCAGACACTCATATAGTTTCTATGTTTGGTCCATATACACTTTGCATTCCTGTTTGATTTTCAAAAGCTCTTGCTTTTATGTCTGTAACAGGATAGCCATCTTTTGACTCTGGTATGACTAGATTTTGCCTACAGTTATCTTTTACAGTCGAACTAAATCAAGTTACAACTTGTTTAGCTCACATCCTTTCAAAAGTTAAACAATCCATATGTCTGTCATGTTTTGAAGGTTCTTGAAGTTTTGGAATTTCTGGAGTTTTTGGTTTTGGCTTCTCTGGCTCTTTTGGAGTTTCAGGTTGTTTTGGTGTTTCTGGTTGTTTAGGAGTCTCAGGTTGACTTGGATTTGGAGTTTCTGGTTGTTTTGATGGTGGTGGAGTTACATTTCCTATCTCTGGAGCTTTACCTGGAGTGACAAGAGCTAATCATGATTCTGACTCTAAACCAAAGTTTGAAAGTATGTATTTTTTACCTACTTCTAGTTCTGCAGCCAAGAAAAAACTTTCTCCATCTTCACTTTTACCATAAATATATGGTTCTCTAGTACTTGGGTCTGCTGGGAAAACAGACATTTGTCAGTCATACTTAGTTTTTGCTGTTGTTCAGAAGTATCAAATAGTAAACTTTTTTCATCTAATTGTCTCTTCTTTAGTTGTTCAAGTAGCATCTGGATCTGGGTTTGGAAGCCTGTCTTTTATAGCTTCTCTCAAAAATTCACCTTGTGTAAGTGAAGTTTCAAGTATTTGAGCGATACTTCTCAGATCAGATTCTCTAACTACATCTCTAGCTAGATTTCTTTGTTTGTTATAAGTTACAAATCACATAGTGGCTAGGATTCATATGATGATTATAACTATCACCAATTCTACAAGAGTGAAAGCTTTTTTATATATTATACATAATCACCCCCCCCCCCGACTTTTTACCTATGTTGTCAAGTTCTCTCATATATTTAAAGTTAAAAATTAATAATTTTTTATGTGCATAGGATATCAAAATTACTACAAAAAGCAAATATCTGAGAGTACTTTTTTGTAAAATTTCTTGACAGAAAGTTATTTATTATTTTTAGTTTAGTAAAAATTGTAGCTTTTGTGAATTGTCAAAGTTTTTTAGTGAAAAAGAAAAAAACTCCAAAAAGGAGTTTTTTAGTTACATCAGCTATTTCTACATTGTCAGTTGTATTCCAAAACATTATTCCAATTAAATGCTCACTTGATTTGCTCTTCTGTAAGAGTACTTTTGTTTTCTACTTTTATAATTCAGTTTCAAGCAAAAGCATTATAATCTAATCTTTTTAACTTTTCTGGAAGAGTTACTTCTGTAAATAAATTATTTTGAAATGCATAATCTCAAATATTTGTAACATTTGATAATGTTATACTTGTTAATTTATTATTTTGAAATGCATAATCTCAAATATTTGTAACATTTGGTAATGTTATACTTGTTAATTGATTATTTTTAAATGTATAATCTCAAATATTTGTAACATTTGGTAATGTTATACTTGTTAATTGATTACTAGAAAATGCATCAGTTCATATAGTTGTAACATTTGGTAATGTTATACTTGTTAATTTATTATTTTTAAATGCATTATCTCAAATATTTGTAACATTTGGTAATGTTATACTTGTTAATTGATTATTATTAAAAAATGCTCAACTTCAAATATTTGTAACATTTGGTAATGTTATACTTGTTAATTGATTATTAAAAAATGCTTCAGTTCATATAGTTGTAACATTTGGTAATGTTATACTTGTTAATTGATTATTTTTAAATGCTCAACTTCAAATATTTGTAACATTTGGTAATGTTATACTTGTTAATTGATTATTATTAAAAAATGCTCAACTTCAAATATTTGTAACATTTGGTAATGTTATACTTGTTAATTGATTATTAAAAAATGCATTATCTCATATAGTTTTTACACTTCACATATCTATACTTTGTATGGGATTTCATTGAAAAGCATTATCTCATATTTTTTCTATGCTAGGAGCTATGACTGTTTTTATTTTATTTAGTTGTTTGAAAGAATTAGCATTTATATCTGTAACTCTTTTTCATTTTATCATTTCTGGGATTATCAGGTTTTCTGTCTCTTTTCATGGCTTGAATCAAGTTATAACTATTTTATTTCATAGTTCTACATAGTTTAGATTTTCTCACTCTGTTATGCTTATACTTGATCATGCTCATCATGCTCAACCTCAACTAGGTCATTTTACTACATATTGAACATTTAAATTTGATTCTTGTCATCAATTATTTGTTGCTACATAAGTTATAACATAAGTTCATGGGACGTTTACATTTACATCATTTCTACGAGTTACTTGTAGTTCTCAGTCTATTTCATCTCTTGCTTTTATATCTCAGTGATTTGGTGATTGTCACTTATTTAGCTCTTTTTTCATTCATGAAGAAAGTCTATTTCAACTAGAGTCTACAAAGTATGGTGTAGTAAATTTTCTTCAGACTCTATAGATTACAGTTATAGAAGTACTATTCCCTGCTGGGTCTGTAGCTGTATACCTTACAGGATTATCTCAAGTTTTATTTGAATTTATAGTTTTTGGAGTATAGTCTACAGTTACTTTTCAACTATTATCTGTAGCCTGTATTTGTGATAAACTAGGACTTACTCAAAAAGACACATTTATAATAGTACCATCTGAAACCAAAAATTGAGGTGGAGTATCATCTGGTCATTGTTGCTGACCTCCTCATCATTGGCTTCAACCTGGATTTAAAGGATTTCAGCTTCATCATGGATTTCATCAGTTTTGTCATCCATTATTGCTTCATCAGTTTGAATTATTTCAAGAAGGATTTGGTTTGTTTGAAGCAAGTAGACCAGTTGAATCCATAAAGTTTGAGTATTTGTATTCTTTTCAGTCTTCCATTGTAGCAGTAAGTACATAGTATCTACCATCATCACTTACAGAGTATCTATACTTTGTTCCATTTGGGTCTATAGGAAGACTAGCTAAATCTCACTTGAATTCTAGCCTTTTTTGGTCTCAAAAAAGACCTGTTTTGAAGTTTATGCCATCATATGATTCACTTATAAATGAATCTTGTCACAAGTTATCTTTTCCTAGAGGATCTGGCTGTGGCAAATCTACTCACTTAGAAAGTGTCAGTTCTAGAGCTTCAGAAATAGTCTTCAAATCCTTTACTCTAGCTGTATCTTTAGCTGAGCCTGCGTATCAACCATAGTTCATAAATCATATGGCTGCAAGAATTCAGATTATAACTATAACAACAAGCAATTCTACCAAAGTAAAAGCTTTTTTCTTACTTCAAATCATAATTCCAATTTGTTAAAAAATATTTAAAAATATATCGACGAAATATTATACTTTTTACTAAAAAATACAAATCTGTAAATAAAATATCCATTGACGATTTGATATTTTATTGAAAAAATAAAAAGACTCTTAAAAAAGTCTTTTTTAGTTACATCAACCTGCTTTTATACAATTTCATTTAAAATACTTAACTTTTGCCCATCACTTAGCCCCAAAAGCCTTTTTAAAATCATTTTCTGTCAAGTTTCAATTATAAATTATCTCTGTAATTCCAGTTTCAGCAAAGGCATCATCTTCTATCTTTTTTAGAGTATTAGGAAGAGTTATTGATGTCAAAGTGTTATTCCAAGCAAATGCACTATTTTCTATAGTTTCAACTTCTGGGATTTCTACTTTTGTTAGTTTATTACCACTAAAAACTCATCTTTTTATAGTCTTAACTTTAGATAGTTTTAGAGTTGTTATTTGATTATCTTTAAAGGCATTGTTAGCTACAGATGTAACCTTTTTTCCTTCTATAACTTCAGGAATTATCAAATCCTTCACCTCTTTTCAAGGCTTAAATCAGTCAATCTGTATATTATCTCATACAACAGTATAGTTAAAACTTTCAGCTGAAGTGTAGTTTTGTTGTTGTCAAGCTCCTCATCAGTTTTGTGAACTTCCTCAACTACTTTGACTTCATCAGTTTTGATTATTTGAATTATTTGAAGCAAGAGAGCCTGCTCAGTCCATAAAATTTGAAAATTTATATATGTTTCCATTTTCCATTATTGCACTCAAAACATAAAATTTTCCATCTGAACTTAGAGAGTATCAATATTCTGCTCCAGTTGATGGATCAACTGGAAATTTTGCTAGTTCTTTATTGAAAGTTGCTTTTTTACTTGCTCAAAACTTCCCTTCCTTAAAAGTCAAACCATCAATTTGAGTCTCTCAAGAAAGTTCATCTGGCTCTGGTAGTTTTTGTCACTTAGAAAGAGTAAGTTGCAATAGATCTGAAATCATTTTTACATCTGCCTTTCTAGTTGCATCTCTAGCCTTTCCAGAGTATGAATTATAACTCACAAATGTTACTGCTGCCAGAATTCACAAAATAACTACAACTATAATCAACTCGACCAAAGTAAAAGCTTTATTTCCAGCTTTTTGAAAACTCAAAAACATAATTATTAGTTAAAAAAATAATATAAATCTTGTGATATTTTATCTTTTTACTTAAAAATACAAATTTCTGCTATAAATATCTATTGACAGATATTATTTTTATTGAAGAAAAAAAATATTTGAAAAAGTCTTTCAAATATTTTTTAAATTAATTTAGAGATTTAATTTTTTTTCACACTGAGATATCCTCTGCTAAAGTATCTATTTGCATATTTATAAGAGTCTGATATGGAATATTATTATCTTTTGCATATTGTTTAATAATTTGTAAAGAATCTCAATTTAGTCTTATTGAAATCATAGATTTTCTATCTTTTTTAGATTTTTTATACTTTTCTATTTTTTGTATTATTTTTTGCATATTTTTCTCAAAATAATCTGTATTTTTTTGCATTTCAAGTCTCTCTTCATCATCAAATGGTAAAAAACTTTCTGCTTTTGACTCTCCTCATTCTTTCAAATATTCTTCAACTATTTTTGGAGCTTCTATGGAAAAATATGTTTCTAAATCTTTTTTGTTATTAAATTTTTTAAAATCTCACAAAAAAGCCAACCATATTTTATTTTCTGATGCTAAAAAATCTAATTCATAAATATAATTTTTTCATTTATAATTAAAATATTTTCTTTCTATTTTTTTCATATTTTTTGAGTTTAAATGTCTTTTATAAATTTTTTTAATCTTCTATCTGGAAATATAGTTTTTAGAAAAACTCATTTATCTGTTTTAACAAAAGGGCAAACTACAGGATAATCATCTATAAGCAATATATATTTTTCCTGATTTTCATAATTATCATTTGGGATTATAGCTATTATATCATCATTTATGATTTTATCTCTAACTTGTTCAAATGAAAAACCTCGTTCAATTTTTAGTTTTTCATTTTTTTCTTCATCCCATTCAATAAGCATTGTATATTTTTGTATATTATAATGTATATACATATATTATATACTTTTAAGATAATTTGTCAAAAATATTTAAAGTTTATAATTACAATTTTTAAAAATTAACAATGTAAACAAAAATTAGCTTTTTGTTTACATTTAAATTATAATAAAAATATAATTTATATTTTTCTCTCCTTTCCCTACTTACAAAAAACTTGCTTTTTCAAAGCAAAGCATTAAAATTTAGATATTATTTTTTTAATAAAATTTGAAAAATGTATATTTGTTCAAATTGTTGAAATGAAAGCTTAAAATGGCAAGGAAAATGTAATTTTTGTGGAGAATGGAATACTTTGCAAGAATTCAAAGAAGAAAAAGTATGAAATGGGAAGCTGAAGTGAGAGAAAAAAATCCTTACAAAATTGGATGAAGTAGAAGTTAGTACAAACTCAGAAAAAATTATTACAAAATCAAGTGAACTAAACAATGCTCTATGATGATGAATAACAAAAGGCTCTGTTATACTACTTTCGTGAGAACCTGGAATTTGAAAATCTACGATTACATTGGAATTGGCAAATCTAGTTGATGAAAAAATAATTTATGTTTCAGGTGAAGAAACTAGTTTTCAAATAGCATCCAGAGCTAAAAGACTTGGTATCTCTGGAAAAAATATTGAAATATTATCAGAAAGTTGTATAGAAGATGTTTTAGAAACTATTTCTCATAATAAAGCTGATATTTTGGTGATTGATTCCATTTCAGTTATGCATTCAAAAAATATTTCTTGAGTAGCTGGAAGTATTTCTCAAGTAAAATTTATAAGTGAAATACTTGTCACTTTTGCAAAAACAACAAATACAACTGTTTTTATTATTTGACACATCACAAAAGATGGAAATTTAGCCTGACCAAAGACTCTTGAGCATATGGTAGATACTGTTTTGTATTTTGAAGGTGATAAATATGATAATTTGAGAATATTAAGAACACTAAAAAACAGATTTGGAGCAACTTCTGAAATATGAATTTTTTCGATGACAGAGAGCTGATTGAAAGATTTGAAAAATCCAGAATTAGAATTTGTTAGCTCAAAAGAAGCTCAAATTGGATCAAGTTTAAGCATAACAATCGAGTGAAGCAGACCAATAATAATCGAAACTGAAAGTCTAACAACATATACAAAATTTGGTTATCCAAAAAGAAGTGCCAGATGAATAAACTCTTCAAAACTTGATTTGATTGTTGCAGTTTTAGGAAAATACAGCCAAGTAAAGCTTGATTCTTATGATGTTTACTCAAACATAGCTAGAGGGCTAAAAATAGAGGAACCTGGAATAGACCTTTCTATTGCTGTTTCTATTATTTCTAGCAAACTAAACAAAAAAATAGATAAAGAAAGTATTTTTTTATGAGAAATATCTCTAACTGGAAAAATCAAAAAACCTATTTATCTAGAAAAAAGGCTAAAAGAAGCTGAAAAGATCTGAATAAAAAAAGTTTTTTTGCCTGATTGTGAATTGAAAAGTAAAAAATGTGAACTTATAAAGTTGAAAAATATTGAAGATTTGATAAAAAATATCTAATGAAAAATAATTTTTTAAGAAATATTTTATTTCTAGCTTTTGGCTTAATTATGATATTTTTCTGAATTTTTATTTGGAAAAATATTTTTATAAAGATAGATATAGAAAAAAATATTGTTTCAATTGAAAAAGAAGAAAAAATTTTAGAAAACCCATTTGAAAGCCAAAATCCTGGAAAAATATTTTCAAAATGAATTTTTATAAAAAATAATTTAGTTTTGACTGTTGCTCATGGAACTTGAGAGCAAACTGACAATTATAAAATATTTTGAAATAAAAAAATTTTTGATGCAAAACTAGCTAAAAAATGGGAAAAAGATGATTTAGCTATTTTGGAGACAAAAGGTATTTTTGAGGAATTTGAAAAAACAGATTTTTGATTATTAGAAAAAAATGATAAAAAAATTTATTTTTTTGAAAATTGAGAATTTAAAAGTATAGATTTTTCAATTGACAAAGAAAATATTTTTATAAAAAAAGAATTTTTGCCTGGTGACTCTGGAACGATATTTTTTAATGAAAAAAAGAAAATAATCTGAATTTTGACAGATTATAATTTAGAAAAAAAAGTTTGAATTATAAAAATTTTAAACAAAAAAATTCTAGAAAATTTCTAGAATTTTTTATTTCATTTTGGCTATGTATTCCATAATAAATTTTGCTTCATAGTCACTTTCAGCTTTTGAAAGCAGATATGTTGTATCAAAATGAAGTCTAAGTCTTTTCAATTCATCCAAATAATTTCTAGCACTTGAAATCAAAAATTCTTTTGATTTTTGGTTATTGTTATTTTCTGAAGCTCTTATATTTGCATAAATTTTTTCAACTAAATATACTTCCCTGAAACTATCATAAATATCTTCATCTTCTCACATTTTAAAAACAGAATTTATATGTTTTATAATATGTTCAGGAAGCTCTTTATAAAGCATAACTAGATTTCAATATTCAAAAGAATTTGATATATTTTTTCCTTCTGAAATCATATTGTTTAGTTTTATAATAGTTTTTGATAAAAGGTCTATATTTGCTTCTTCTTCCTCTGAAAATTTTATAGCTTCTTCTAAAGTCATAGTTGAAAGAACTTTTTGCCTTGTGTCATCAACTATATCTTGAGTCTTTTGAGAATAAATATCATCATTAGCTGATTCCAAGTTTTTAAGTTCTTCTTGAACCTTTTTAGAAATTGGAAATAATATAAATTTTGTTTTTACTGCATTTACAACACTTTGAACTTTTGGATCAAGTTTTTCTATATATTGTGCTTCTAGTTGATGTTCTAGATGATTTGAAATTGGTAGGCTTGTTTTCATTTTTTTATTTTTATAAAATTAAATTACTCTTAGTATTTCTTCTATGGTTGTATAACCACGAATTGTTTTAAGGATTCAATCCTCTTTCATAGAGATAAAATCTCATTTTCTAGCTTCTCTAATTATTTCTTCAACAGAAGCTCATTGTCTGATTAGGTTTTTTAATTCTTCATTTAGTGAAATTATTTCATAGATTCAAATTCTTCATAAATATCAACTATGATTACAATACTCACATCAAGTTCACTCATACAGTTTTACTCACTGAGCTTGAATTGTTTTCATTCAAATATCTTTCATCATTGATTCTATCAACATTTGCTCCTCAACTGTTTTTTCTTTTTCTTTTTTACAGTGTGGACAAATCCTTCTTACAAGCCTTTGAGCCACTATTGTATCAAGAGCTGAGGCAATGATATAAGGTTTCAATCACATATTTATAATTCTATCTAGCGAATCAGCAGCTGATTTTGTATGCAGTGTAGATAAAACTAAGTGTCAGGTTAAACTAGCTTGAGTAGCAGTTTCAAGTGTTTCATAGTCTCTTATTTCTCAGACCATTACTATATCGGGATCTTGTCTAAGCAAAGCTTTTAATCAATTTTGAAATGTAAATCATTTTGCCTCATCTACTTCAGCTTGGATTACTCAATCCATTTTGTACTCTATAGGATCTTCCAAAGTAATCAATTTCTTTTCTCTTGTATTTAGTTTTGAAAGAATTGTGTAAAGTGTAGTAGTTTTTCAAGAACCTGTTGGTCAAGTTATCAAAATCATTCAATTCTTTTTTGATATTGCTCTTTCTAGAAATCTCTTTGTTGTCCAGATAAATCACAATTTTTCAAAATCAATTACAGTGTTTGAATTATCCAAAATTCTGGTTACAACATTTTCAGATTTACCAACTGGAAGAGTAGAAACTCTGACATCTATATCTTTATTATCAATTTTCATAGAATATTTTCAATCCTGAGGAATTGTAGTTATATTCAATTTTAAGTTTGAAGAATATTTCAACCTTTCCAAGATAAGTTTGTATTCTCTAGGCTCCAAATAAAAAATATCTACAAGTATTCAGTCAATTCTAAATCTAACAACTATGTATTTTTCAAAAACTTCATAGTGAATATCAGAACTTCAAAGCACCAAAGCTCAGATTGTTAGATCTCTCAAAGCATCATCTGTTTTTTGCTGTTTCAAGCTAAGTTTTACTTGATCTTCTATTTTTTTAAACTTTTCAGAATAATAAGTTCTTTTGTCTTCTTGCTTTAAAATGTCTTCTTTTAACTGTTCTTCATTTTTAACTTGTATTTTCTTAGACATTATTTATAATCTAAATAAATTAAATATATAAAAATTTTATCATAATTATTTTTTTTATGCAAAAAATTAGCAAAAAAGCTTCTATCCTCATCTACTCCATAATACTGAGTCTTATGTTATGATTTATTTTTATTTCAATAAGCAATCAGATAAATATAAACATAAAACAAAATATAGAAATAGAAAAAAATATAGATAAAAAAAATAAAATTGATGAAAATTTAAAAAAAATGACAGATTTACTCTCTGAAATAGACCTAGAAGCACAAAAAGCTTTTTGAGTAGATTATGATAAAATTGCAAAAAATTTTTTAGAAATAGATAGTTTGAAAAATATTTATGATAAAGATATAGAAATAGAACTTGAAACAAAAAATGAATTATTCGAGCTGAAAAATGGTAAAGAAATCATTTTTTACATTCCTCCTGGAAGTAGTGTAATTATAAACTCTACTTGAGAATATTTAAAATATGATGCTGAAAATATGGCAACTTGAATTTTTAAAAATAAAGCTCAAAATATAGAAATTTGAAATGATGGAATTATAAGTGCAGAATGATTTTTTAAAAAAATAATTTTAAAAAACTCTTGATGATATTCAAAAATAAATATAATAGCAAATAGTTATATTTCTTCTCCAAAAAAATATTTTCAAGTTTTTGAAAAATTTTGAAAAAAAAGACTTCTAAGACAAAGTTGATTTTTACAAATAAGAAAATAAAAAAATGAAAAAAATAGTTATTTATGGAAGCATCATTTCAGCTTTAGTAATAGCTGGAAGCAGTGTTTTTGCAACAGATGCTCCAAAAAGTTTTACTGAAAAAACAGGTTATGATTTATATAAATTTCAAGTTGAAAACTATTGTAAAGAATACAAAAAGACAGACAAAAACAATGAGATTATAATGGTTCTAGATGAGTGAAAATATTTCAAAGATTTATGAAAACAAAAACCTGATACAAAGTTCTTGGAAAATACGATAAAAGATTACAAAAAAAATATGGATGGAATTTATGGCTGTGCTACTTATTCAGCTTATTATAGGACTTTGAAAACTATAAAAGAAGATTTAATAAAAAGAAATCCAAAACTTAGTTCTAGGCTTAGCTGAAAGCTAGACCAAAAAATGAAAGAAATCCAACAAAAAATAAAAAGTCTAGATTGAAACTGTAAACTTGGCTCAAAGAAAAATAATTTTGTAAAAAAAGCTGTTTTAAATCAAACAACTTATGAAACTTGTAAATACAATTTTTATTTAGAATATTTAAAAGATTATAGTAAAAATATTTCTAGTATTGTAGATACAAACTCACAAGAAAGTATCCAAATAAAAGCTTTGTCTGACAAAATGAGTTCTAAATTGGCAGACATAGATGCTGAAATAGAAAACACTTACAGAACTTTTCCCATAGCTTACCAAGCTTACAATGATTATGAAAATAATATATGATCTCATGTTTATTTAGAGCTTTTAAAAGAAGATTACAAAACCTTTAGACTAGGGCTTCATAAAACTCTAAATCCTATAAACCAAGTAGTTTATAAGATAAGTAATGCGATGAGAAGATAAAAAAACTTAGAAATAAAATTTCTAAGTTTTTTTGTTAGTCTACATATATATATCAATCAATACTTGCATCTCAGATAGGTACTTGTCTTGTAGTAGTCTCGTTTATTCTTCTATAGTTCATATCAGAAACTATTATGTTACCTCAATTTATACCTACAACTATTCATACATGCCCATATATAGGATTATATCATCTACCACTAAATTGAACTATTGCTCAAAGTTGTGGTGTAGATCAAGTTGCATGTCACTTAGCTCTAGCATTAGTTATCCATTGGTTAGCATTACCTGACCAGTTAACATTTTTATATTGAGCTACATACCAAGTACAGTTTCAATAAGCAAATCTCCATTTAGGAGCTCTCCAAACAAGTTGATAACCTCAAGCTTGAGAAGTGTATTCAGAAGTTCATCCAGAAGTAGAAGCTTTTTTTGTATTACTTGTTTTAGTTGTCTTTGTTGTATTTTTACTATTATTTGTAGTTGGAACAGGCTTTGGTTTTACCACAACTGGTATTTTTTTTGCTGCTCCAGGAAGAAGTATTTCCTTTCCTGCTATAATATAACCATCTTTTATATTATTTGCTTTTTCTATTGCCTCAACTGTTACTCAGTATTCTTTAGCAATATTTTCAATCATATCACCTTTTTTTACTTTATACGTATATCAAGTCACAGAAGGAACTCTTATTTTTTCTCAAACTACTAATTCTCTTGCTTCTTCCATATTATTTGCCCATAAAACAGTGTTTTTAGAAACTTGAAATTTTTCAGCAATAGATGCTATAGAATCTCAAGCCCTTACTTCATAATTTACTGTTTCATTTACTCAGTTTAGGTCTCTATCATCACCAAGAATCGTGTTAACTGAAAAGTAAGAGTCTATATGTTCTAACAAATGTGATTGATCTCAATCAGGAATTCATTCATAAGCAGAAATAATTGATGACTCATCAATATCTCATCTATAAAAATCTGTTTCAGTGTTTGTATAAACTATATTTGATAGTGAAGGATATATAGGAAAAATAAATACAACAAAAATAAGACAAACTGTCAAACCATATCATAGCTTTCATCATCTAAATGTTTTACTTTCAAATCATACATTTTGTCTCAGTATTCTAAGATGTCTATTTATACGAGCTTTTATATTAACTCTATCTTTTCCCAATTTTTAATTTTAAAAAATAAAATAGAAAATGTTTAAAATATTTTCTAACCTAACCTTGTAGTTAAAGGATTTTTTAGAAGAAAGAAAAAAAATCTTACCTCTAAATATGTATTATATTCAAAAATAAGATTTTTCAAAATTTTTTTTATTTAAGCAACTGAAATAACTTCAAGTTTTGTTAAATGAGCTCTAAATCAATTATTTCTCATATATCTTTTTTTAGATTTCATTTTAAAAACTCTAACTTTTTCTCATTTAAATTGTTCTAAAACTTTTAGTTCAACTTTAGAACCAGAAACAAATGGAGTTCAAACTTTTGTTTCTTTTCAATCATCATCAGAAACAAGTAAAGCTTCCACATCAAAAGTAGAACTAACTTCTTTATCAAGTTTTTTTACATCTATAACATCACCTTTTTTTACAGTAAATTGGTTTCCACCTAATTCTATTACAGCTAACATCTTTAAAAAATAATTATCAATATAAAATACAAAATCATTGTTCTGCAAAACAACAATTTTTAAGTTATTCAAAACTTAAAAAACAAAAACCCTAATTTTTCTTGTTTCTTAAATTTTAAAAAATTATTTTTTTAAATTCTAAATTTTAATGTTTTTGTCTTTATTTTATGGCTGGGATGGAGGGATTCGAACCCCCGAATGGCGGAGTCAAAGTCCGCTGCCTTACCACTTGGCGACATCCCAATTACGAAGTTGACCAGTGTATTATATAAAAATTTTTTAAAAGTCAAAATTAATTTTGCTTTTTTTGAAACTTTTTTTAAAATATAGCAAATATTTTTAATTGATAATTTTTTTTAGAAAGATGTTTGAATTTATAAAATTTTTACAAAAAAGGCCAAGTGACAAGACTATTATAACTATTAGATTACTTTTTGGTCTGATTTTAGTTTCAGTTTTGTATTACAATTTCTTTTTAGATTGAGCAAATAACAATGAAATAGAAAAAACTATGTTGTTTTGATATGTTGACACAACTGGTTTTTCAGATGTAATAAAATATGCAATTGTTTCTTTGTGATTATTCCCTATTTTATACGGTATCGCAAATATTTTTAATATATGAATTGCAAAGAAAAAATACATAAAAATAGGACAAATAATTTTGGCTATTTTGCTTTGGTACTCAGCTGCTTTGGTTGTAAATACTGAAAGTCTAGATATAAATGAACTTTTGGTTTTGATGTGATTTTTGCCATTTTTTGCGTGAATAACTTGAAAAATGATTACTTCAAAAAGTTTAAAATATGGAGAAAAAATAAACAAAATAAGAGTTTAAAAAATTTTTTAAAATGTGGTTAATAAGAACTCATAAACTGCAGCCCAAAGATTATAACTATATAAAAAGAGTTTTTGATAAAATTTGATTTTTTCCAAAAAGAATAAGTTGAATTATATTTGTGAAAGCTCTTTTTTTTCACATTCTCCAAAAAAAATCATGGAGAAATATAGCTACAATACTGAATTGTAGCCATCTTGCTATTTATAATTTTTTTTCAAATTATAAAAAATATGATGAAATAAAAGAAATATTTTTTTATTTTTCAGATAGAAGAATAATAGTTTTTATAGAAGACAAAAAAACTTTTTCAAATGATGATTTAGATAATAATGATGATTTTTTAGAAGGAACTAAAAAAGAATTAGAGGAAATTTTGGAGAACTTAGACTAGTTTTTGGAGCCAAAAGCCACCGTCCTAATGGTGGCTTTTTTTGTAGAATTTTAGTTAAGTATGAATTGCCTATTTATGGGGAAAAGACGGCCGTTTACAGCCCGTGCCAAACGAACATCTTTTCTAATAATTTGCTTCTCTGAATCTGACAATTCATTATAGGAGATCTCTTCCCCTACGATGTGCAGAGGAGAAAACAATGTACCAAAGATTTTATGGTGAATGATATAGGCATAAGCTCCCTCTGGAATAAGGATTTCTTCTCCAGGCTTGAATTTTTGGACAATGCTCTTCCCTCTCATAAAAAATTCTACTCTAGTCATAATTCTCTCCTTTTTAGTTTGAAAAATGACATAATCATAATATTTTCTTTAAAATATTTGTCAAACAAAAAAATGCATTTTAGCTTGACAAATATTATTTTTTTGCCTTATTTTATTGAAAAGTTCTTTTTCTTCACTATTTTTTATATAAATATTTATCTAAAAATAGATAAAAAGTATTTTTTCCAATATAACAAAATATTTTCCAAAAATTGCAAAAAAATATTTAAAAACTATAATCAAAAAACATTTTAAAATATAATTTTTTTAAAAATATGTGTTGAATTTTTGCTTACAATTGAAAACAAAACTCTGTTCCGTTTTTGGTAGAGTGACTTAGAAGACTTGAATACAGAGGTTATGACAGTGCTTGAATATTTGCTGTTTCACCAGAGAAAGAAACATTTTTAGAAAAAGAAGTTTGAAAAGTATCAAACCTAGCAACAAAAATAAGTAAAAATCCTAAAAAAGATTGAAATTATACAAGTTGAATTGCTCATACTAGATGGGCAACTCACTGAAAAGTAACAGTTGAAAATACTCATCCACATCACTCTGAAAATAACAGATTTTTTATAGTTCATAACTGAATCATAGAAAATTATTTTACTTTGAAAAAAGATTTAGAAAAAAAATACAAATTTTATAGTGAAACTGACACTGAAGTTGTAGCAAAATTATTTGAAGAATTGTTTGATTGAGACTTGCATAGTACTCTTGAAAAAGTTACAAAAAAGATTGTTTGAGCTTACGCTATAGCTGTTATTGATAAAGAAAACCCTGACACTATAATCTGAGCAAAACTTTGAAGTCCACTTATAATCGGTGTTAGTGATGATGCAATATTTTTATCAAGTGATATAAATGCACTTTGAAATGTTGCTCAAGAATTTACAACTCTTGATGATTATGAAACAGTAATTATAAAAAATGGTAAATTTGAGGTTTTTTCTTTTTGAAAAGAAGTAAAAAAACAAACTGAAGAATTAACTGAAGAAATGTGAAATGTATCAAAAGGAAAGTTTGAAACATTTACAGAAAAAGAAATATTTGAAACAAGCCAAGTTTTGAGAAATGCTCTAAACTGAAGAATTGATTTTGAAAATAAAGTAATTACAAATGAAACTTTGGAAGAGCTAAATTCTTATGACTTTGAAAATATTGAAATAATTGCTTCTGGCTCAAGTTTTTTTGCTTGAGTTGTTGGAAAAAGCTGGTTTGAAGAATTATCTGAGATAAAAACAGAAGTAAGAGTTTCTTCAGAGTTTTTGTATGAAAAATTTATTCCAAATAAAAAAACTTTATACATTTTTATGTCTCAATCTTGAGAAACAGCAGATGTAAGAGAATCTGTAAAAATGGTTAAAGAAAAATGATGTTTAGCATTTGGTATAGTAAATGTCGTTTGAAGCACAATTGCGAGAATGTGCGATATGTGACTTTATACTCACTCTTGAGTTGAAGTTTGAGTTGCTTCAACAAAAAATATAATTGCACAACTTGCTGTTTTGATAACAATGGCATTGTCTATGTGAATAAAGAAAAATTTACAAATAAGTGAAGCAAAACTAATAATTGAAGAATTATGAAAACTTGACTTAAAAATAGAATGATTGCTTGATAGACAAGCTCACTATAAAAATTTAGCAAAAAAATATAGTAAATTTACAAATTTCTTTTATTTGTGAAGAAATCTGGTTTATGGAGCAGCATCTGAAGCAAGTTTAAAATTAAAAGAATTAAGTTACATTCACTCAGAAAGTTATCAAACTGGAGAATTGAAACACTGACCTTTGGCTCTAGTTTGACCAAATTTTCCTTGTATTGTGATAAATCCTAAAAATGTTATGAGAGAAAAAACTATTTCAAATGTAAAAGAGATAAAAGCCAGAAATGGTGTAGTTTTATGAGTGATAACAGCTTGAGATACAGAAAAAGATATTTATGATGATGTGATAGAGATACCAAAATGCCATAAAATTTTGACTCCATTTTTGCCTTTGATACCTCTTTGGATTTTTGCTGTAGAAATAGCAAAAGAGCTTTGAAGAGATATAGATAAACCACAAAATTTGGCAAAAAGTG
The DNA here is from genome assembly GCA_002761215.1 of Candidatus Gracilibacteria bacterium HOT-871. Classification (GTDB taxonomy): domain Bacteria; phylum Patescibacteriota; class Gracilibacteria; order BD1-5; family UBA6164; genus GN02-872. The sequence continues at coordinate 1,123,118 of CP017714.1, read as the reverse complement.
TAACTGTTGAGTAAAAAAATATTTCCTAGATTTTAGGAAATATTTTTTTATTTGAAAAAGCTCAAAAATTGACAAAAAAGAAAAAAAGTGATTAAATGTAATTATATTTATATTTTTAAAAATATTTTATGTTAAAGAAACTTATAATATTAGCTTTAATGTCTATATTTTTAGTCTCTTGTTTTGGGAAAAAAGAGGATATGAAAAATAACTCTAATTCTTGAAATATAGACAATTGACCTAAAGTGACTTATGATTGAGTTGATATAAATATCTCTAAAGATAAACTTGATTCTCAAAGAGAAGAAATCAGTTTAGATGATATAGATTTACTTTTAAATTGAGGAGATGTAAAAAATCCTTTACTTGAAGCAGGGAAAAAATTTAAAGAAAATCTAGAAAAAACTAAAAAATCAGATCTAACAAAAAGAATTGATTGATGAATAGAATTTGAAGATTTTGAAAATGAATTAAAAAAATTTCCTGAAGAATTAAAAAGAGAGTTTACTTTGGCCCTTGATATCATAGATTCAAAAACTTGAGAAAAAATTCCAAAATGAAATGTTTATATGAATGGAATCAAATTTTGAGAATTTGAAAACTGAAAATTTGAAAAAGATTTTCACTGGCCAAAATGAATTGAAAAATTTGACATAATAGTTAGAACAACTGATTACTGAGATGCATTTATAACTTTGAGTTCATTAAACCTTGAGTGAAGTTATTTGCTTTGAGAAGTAAAATTAAAAAAACTTGATGTAAATGAAAAAGTAAATATTTGAGAGGAAGAATCAAAGGTAAAAGATAAATGACTTACTGTAAATATTCCTGATTGTTCACTTGTTGATTCTGAGTGAAAATGTTATAAATGAGAAGTTACAGCAAAAATGAATTTTATGAATTGAAGTGATGTAAATGATGTAGAAAACAATAATTTATCATTAAATATGAAGGCTCTCACAAAAGAGTGAAAAATAGTTTACTTAACAAGTTGATGAATGGCTTTTACTGATTTTGTAACAAACAATTGAGAAATACTTTCTGTAAAAAAGAATGGAAAAATAGAGATAACTTATAATGTAACAGATGATGAAATCAGAGTTATGGAAACAAATCTTTATTGAGCTTGAGCCAAAAATACTTACTGGCTTTATGATAAAAACAAAAATCTATGGTTAGAAAAGGAAGCTGAGATAAAGCTAGATAAAGAAAACAAAACTTGGACTGCAATAGTTTCTGAAATTTACTAAAATCAATTTATATTTTTAAATTTTTAAAATCATGAAAAAAATATTTATAATAATTTTGAGTTTGGCTTGTCTAACCCAAGCAACAAATGCAAACTGGGATAGAGTTTCAAATGTACGTTACAAAGGAGAGGCAAAAATAAAAGTTGTTGGAACATATGACTACTGAAACTCTGCTTGTCCTGACAAAGTAAAAGAAAAAAGAGAAGTTGATTTAACAGATAAATTAAACCTAAAAAATAATGGATTTTGTAGTTATAATTGATGAAAAATAGTCTGTGATTGAAATGTCTCATCCTACCAATGAGGATTTATAAATAAAAATCTTGAATTTTCAGCTAGAGCAAAAGATATTTATAAATGATTTAAAAAACTAAAATGAGACTTAATTTTAAACATAGACCATATAAAAATGAACATAATGGTAAATCAAAATTGAATGTCATTATGAGAAAGTGCTCTTTTTAAACCTAGAGAAGATATGGTTAATTTAGAAGGTATATATGAACCTGATATAGATACTGTTGTTTATAAAATAACTCTATGATGACTAAATTACAATGATGCTTCAGAGTGTCCTGATACTTGTGATAAAAAGAAGTGATGTCCCCCAAAAGAAGATGAAACTTGTGAATGAAAAGATTGAGATTGTGGTTGAAAATGACTTACTCTTGCTGCTATTACAGATAAATTTATTCCTGCAAAAGTTAAAGATTTCGCAGTAAATACAGTAAAAACAGTTGCTGGAGATAATTCAAAGAAAAATTGTATATTTAAAGACTGAAAATATCATTGTTTTGCGAGTGATACTATAGAGTTTTGATTTGAAACAGATAAACCTTTTAAAGAAATTTTAGTTTCTATCAATAATGAAGAAAATAATGCTCCAGCATCAGAAAATGATAATATTCCAAATGGAGAAAGACCATACATTACCCTTCCTCTACCTTGAGCATGAATATGAAAAAATTCAATGCAAGTGACTTTCCCATTATTTACAAAAGCTTGGAGTTGAGATAAAGAAAAGTGTTATACTGTAGTATTTCAATGAAATCAAAGAGCTTGAGACTATTCTACAGCAAATGCATTAGTTCCAGTAAAAGACAAGTATTGAAATCCTATATTAGATAGAAACAATAAGCCTATAAAAGAAAACCCAAGTGTAAAACTATGTATAGTTCCTCAACCAAAAGATTTATCATGGGAAACTATAGATGAAAATGCGATTAGAACAACTGCTTGAAAAGTCTTTGCTAACTATATTGATACTTATAAGTATAATTTCATAATTAAAGATAAATATGGAAATGCTATCAAAGACAAAAAAATAAATAATTTAGTTTGTGAATCTGGATGTTTTCTTGATACAACTTGACAACATTGATTACAAATAAAAAATCCAAAACTAGAAACAGATAGTGAATGAAAAACTAATTTTGAAATTATTTCTGCTGTACCAAATAAGTATAGAGATGGCCTACCAGAAGAAGTAAAACCAAAGTTTAAAATAGATGTAAATGATTGGTATTCTGATTATACAGATGTTGTTGGGAAAAATACAGTATTTTCAATAGTATCAGCTGCTTCAAAAATATTTGATGAACCTATTTTGTATGATAAAATACTTGTAGAATGAGATAATTTAAACGTATCAAAACAACAAAAATATGATTTAAAAATAAAAAATGTTTGAAATCTAACAAACTATAGTAAATGAAAAGTTTGAACACTTGATACAACAAATATTACTTTAAATGATTCTTACCAATTTGAAAATAACACATTTATTTCTAGAAATGAAGATTTCTGAGACAATGTAAATAATTGGATTTGATTTAATGCTGTAATAAAAGCATTAAAAGATGAAAAAATAAAAAAAGATATAAAGTTAAAATTACAAAATCTGATTTTGAATTACGTTTTGACAAAAGAGTGAAAAGATTATTCTATTTCTTATCCACTTAGAAATTTAGAGTGAAAAGACTGATGTAGTGTTGACACAACTTGACTTATAATAAACTGAAATGCCCACTCAAAATGAAAAGATAATTTCACTTCTGAAATCAATAGTTTTTCAAATATTCCAAAAACTGATTTAGAAAAAATTATTTCAAAAAATTCTGCAGATTTGACTAGAGGATTAAAAAGTGGAGAAAAAGTAAACTGAGTATTGTTTTATGATCAATCTAAAAGTGAGGAAAAAACTTTAAAATATTCTGAATTAAAAGACAAATTAATAGATATTGATAGTTTAATTATAAAAAACTGAAACTTATTTATAGATGAAGATGTTACTTGAAATATCTGAATAGTTGTACTTGCTGATAGCTACAATGCTGAAACAAAAAATGATGTTTGAAATGTTTATGTAGAAAATGATGTTAAGAAAATAGAAGCTTATATTTATGCAAAAGGTTGATTTATAAGTGCAGACCACACTTGAAAAAAGTATACAGATTATCAACTAAGACAAAACAAATTGTACTTAAAAGGAAGTTTGTTTAGCTCAAATACAATTTGATGAAGTGAAAAATGAGAAAACACTTGTTTCTTGCCTTGGTGAAAGAAAACAGAAAATTGTGAATTGGCTGAAAGATATGATTTAAACTATATCAGAAAATACATAATGACTTGTGATAAAGATGATCCAGAAAATTATTCTTTCAAAATAGATTATAATCAAGATATTCAGTCAAATGCACCAAAAGTATTTATGGTGAAATAAAAAATATTTGCTTAATGCAAATATTTTTTTTAGTTTAAAACAGGAAAGTTAAATATTTTTTAAAAGAAATGTCAAAAAGTATAAATTAATGTAAGTCTAAAAAATTTTATTCAACAAAAAAATACTTGAAACCAATCAAGTACTTTTTTAAATAAAATATAGTAAATAAGCAACAATTATTCAAAGAATACTTCCAGCAAAAGCCTCACTTGGTAAGTGTCAAAGTGATTCTTTAAATTTTTTTTCTCAAATAGTTTTATTTAGTTCTTTTGCGTGTTGTCATGCCTCAAATCGTATATTTATTGCATCATAAATGATTATCATCGTAAAAGTAATAGTTATAGCAAAAAGGTCATGATGAATTCAGTATTTCAAAGAAACAGCTGTAGCAAGAGAAACTACAACAGAAGAGTGAACAGAAGGCATTCATCCTGTTCAAAGAGCTCTGTTTATATCAATTTTTCAAGTTGTTATCCTTATGTAAATTCACTTTAAAAATACAGTTGTCAAAAAGGTAACTGTAGGAACTAAAAGTATATTTGCATAAAAGAAATTATCTCACATAATAATAAAATTATTTAATACTTAAAATTTTATATTCATAATCTCATCACATAGCCTTTACTTTAATTTTTGTTCATTCTTTTTTTCACAACAAAGCAGATCAGATTGGAGATTCATTTGAAACTCTTTTTGGTTCTGAAAATATGTCTGCTTCAGTAGAACCAACTATTTTTAAAGTTTCTTTTTCTTTTTTTTCTATATTTTGTATTTCAACTATAGAACCAATATTTACTCTTTCTCATCATTCTGCTGCTTCTTCGATTATTTCAACATTTTTTAGTTGTTCTTCCAAATCAGCTATTCTATGCTCAACTTGAGCTTGTTCATTTCTAGCGTCTTCATACTCTGAGTTTTCAGATAAGTCTCAAAAAGAAATTGCTTCTTTTAGTTTCTCTGCTATCTCAACTCTTCTGACAGTTTTTAGATGTTCTAATTCTTTTTCTAAATTATGTAATCACTCTTGTGTTAAATATATTTTAGCCATTTTTTATTTATTATTTCTTAAATTTTGTAGTTTTAGTCTTACTTTATTGTACTCATCTTTATGAATTTTTAGTCAAAATACAATTCAATTATGTAAAATAACCATTCTAACAGCATCTTTTACATCATCATTAAAATTTATATAAAATGATTTATCTCAAAAATTGTTTGCTGCATTTATTTTAAAAGGAAGAGAATATTGTAAAACTGAAAAAATATCATAAACTTCATTATAGTTTTTTGTTGTAAAAAAGTACAAAGTCAGTTTTGGAGAATAAAACTCATAATAAGCATCCGGATATTCATTTGTTAAATCAAAAAGATTTGCATTAACTTCCAGCCTTTTTAAATCATATTCTGAAAATAAGTTCAAAATATCTTGATAAGATTTTCAAAGTTTCTCTTGCTTAACTGTAGTATCTTTTTTTGTAGTTTCTTGTGATTTTTGTGAATCTTTAGCTGTGTTTTCATCCTCCTTAGTATTTTTTTCCTGCTTTTTTTCTTCTACTCTTCAAGAAAAAAATGAGTTGTTATTATTTTTTATTGTAAAATCCTCTTTGGATGGAGTTTGTACATTTTGAGTGTCTGTTTTTACTCTTTTTACAAAATTTTTGTAATCAGGAGAACTATAATAAAAAACAATATTAATAATGAAAATACCAACTATAAACATTATCAGAAGTATAATATTTTTCATAAATTATTATTTTTTTTAAACTTTTATATCTAGAAATTCTAATTCTATTGGTGTATCTCTTCAAAGTATATTTATATTTAACTTTACTGTTCACTTTTTATCATTGATTCAAGTTATAACTCAATCATTTCATTCAAATGGTCATTTTATAATTGTAGCTGTATCTCAAACTCTGTATTTTGTTTCAAAAGTTTCAGATTTTTCTTGTACTTTTCATTTTAATTGCTCAAGTTCTGCTCCTGAAACAGGAACTGGAATATTTCAAGCTCAAAGGAATCAAGTTACATTTGGAGTATTTCTCACTATATACCAACTTTCATTTGTAACAACCATATTTACAAGTATATAACCTGGAAGTAGATTTCTTTGCTTTTTTACTTTTTGTCATCAAGCTCTAACTGAAACAACATCATGAGTTGGAACATAAACATCTATTATATAATCTTCCATTCACAAGCTTTCTCTTCTTTGAAATAAAGATCTTTTTACATTTTCCTCTGTTCAAGAAATAACTTGAATCACATACCATTCTGCTTTTTTTGACATACTTTTTTAAAATTTTTTAAGAAAATAAATTTTAGTTTTGAGTAGAACCAGTTGAAACAGTTCAAGAATTTGTTGATTCAGTTGTATTTCCTGTAGAAACAGCTCAAGAGTTTGTTTTTTCATTAGTTTTTCCCGTAGAAGTTGTTCAAGTTGAAGTTTTTGATTCATTTGTAGAACCACTTGAAACTACTTCTGTAGTTATACTGTTTGGTGTCAGATTTATAGGATTTTGGTTTGTTACAGTAGTTTGAGTAGATGGATTTACTATATTTTTTACCCACAAAAGTCAGTTTGTAAACAATGTAGAAAATAAAAATAAATAAATTCAAAACAAAACTAAAATACCAACAACTATCATAAAATATCTAGTTGTTTCCTCTTTTGTTGGCCAAACAACGTGTTTTAACTCTCTAATAGAATCAGTTATAAATTTCATCATATGAAACTTGGGTTAAAAAATATTTCTCTTAATAAAAAAATGTTGCAAAGTAATAGTATTGCAACACTTGTCAAGTCAATTATAACAAATATTTTTCAAAAAGCAATACTTTTTTTGATTTTTTTCATTAATTATGTTATCATTAGAAATAATAAAATTAAATTGAATTATGATTTACTGGATAATAATTTTTGTTGTTTTAAGTCTAATTATTGTATATTCAATATTTGTTATCAATTATAGGCTTAGGCTAAATAATGCAGAAGATATTTTAAAAAATAATTTTAAAAAAAGAAATTATAAAATGGTATCTCTTTTTTATGCTAGTAAAAATTTTTTAAATAAACATAATGAAGTTTTTGAAGAATATATAAACTTAACCCAAAAAGATTTTTCAGAAACAAGTTTAAATTTTGTTTTTGAAAATAAACTTGACACATATAAAAAAATTCACTATGAAATAAATTTTATATTTAAAATATGTGAAGCAAATACAAAACTAAAAGATACTTGAAAATACAATTATATTAAAGAAGAAATTTTAAAAGAAAGTGCTGTTATCTGAAAAAAATATGAAATTTACAAAAAATCTTTAGCTAAATATGAGTTTCATCATAAAATCTCAAAATTTTTCTTAGTTTGATTATTTTTAAGATAAAAAATAGGCTTTTAAAAAAGCCTATTTTTTTATTTTCTCAAGAAGAAGAAAGATGCAGAAAGTATAAATGCTAAAACAGCAATTATCACCATTTCTGGTCAAGTTTTAGGAAGTTTATCTTTATTTTCAGAAATAGCTTCTACATTTTTACCTGTATCTTTTTTTGTTCAGCTAGTTCCTGATAATTGTCTTTTTTCTTTTGTTGTTGTATCTTTATTATCAGTTGATTCTTGTTTAGTATCAGTTGTATCTTTTTTATCTTCTGTTTTTGTAGTTGTATTGTCATCACTTGGTCATGCAGCATTCATATTTGTTTTAGTTTCATCTTTTTGAGTTGCTAGATTTCCTCAAGTAAATCTAGTTTCAGAATCAACACCAAATTTTATATTATTTCCATCTTCATCAAATATAGCAAGAGCTACAACTTTATACTCAACTCATGTAGTTGGAGTTCATTCAAATTCTAAATCTACACTTTTTTTATCTCACTTTACAGCAGTTACAGATTTCACTTTTAAATAATCACTAGCATCATTTATTGATTCAACTTTAAACTCTGCATCAGTCAATTTTGCTGTATTTAAATTTTTTGAAAATGTCAAAGTCAAAACATTTTCTTTAGTTAAAGAAGCTTTTGTAATAGAAAAAGTAGATTTATCTGCTTTTGTAGTTTTGTCAGTAGTAGCAGTTTTATCAGTAGAATCTTTAGTTCAAGCTGAAGCTTTATCTGCTGAAGCAGTAGTTGCAGTAGCAGAATCCAAAGTTACATCTAATTCTTTAGATTTAAATATTTCTCCCCCATCAGAATCTATTCAAACAAGAGTAACAGAGTATTTTTCTCCAGGAGTAAGATTTGTTAAATTATAAGAAGTAGTATCTATAAGGTCAGTTTGATTAGTCTTTCATCCAGCTTTATAGTTCAATTGATAATATTGAGCTTTAGCATCTTTATCCCAAGAAATCTTTGCTGAAGTAGAAGTTTGCTCTGAAACTTTTAATCAATAATCAGCAAAAATAGTTACAAAACTAAGAAAAAATACAGTAAAAGCTGAAAATATTTTCAATAAAATTCTTTCTTTCATAAAACTTTTTTTAAAAAATAATTTGAACTTATATTTTTATAAGTAAAATATATATAGATATTATTTATTTTTTGTAATTTTTCAAATTTTTATGAGAAAAAAAATTAAAAATGCCTTTACTATTATAGAATTAGTGGTAGTAATAACATTGATTATGATTATAGTTTTTTGATTAAATAGCTTAAATTTCGGTAAATTATCAGATTTACAAAAGTCAGATATTTTTTCAAACAAAATAATTTGAGAATTAGAAAATGTCAGAAATGATGCTTTGGTTTGAAAATGAATTTTAGACAGTACAGAAAAATTTACATCTATACAAAAATGGAAAGTAGAGATAGACAAAAACACTTGAATAATAACTATCAAAGCAACTCCACTAAATTGAACAGAAAGAGAACTTAGAAAAGTTATAAAATCAGACAAAGAAAATATACATAAATTATCTTGTGTATGAGGTGAAGAAGATCTACAAAAGCTCGAAATAAATTTTACTTGAGATAAAATAGATTTTTCAAATTGTACAAAGTCACAAATAAAAATTGTAACTGAATTCAATTGAGATAAAAATACTATAAGTATGGACAGAATCAGTTGATTAATAAAAAAAGAAAAAAAATAACTCCTTTTAAGTTAAGGAGTTATTTTTAATATTTAAGCTGTTTTTTTGATATTTGAGGCCTTTAAAAGTGCCTTTCTATGTTTTCTTGTCCTTTGTAGCTCTAAATCATGAAGTTTTTCATAAATATCATCATTTGCAGCTTTTAAATTTTTTTCTTGAGAAATAATTTCATCTGTAGTGGCTCATATTTGCTCAAACATCAAAGCACATTTTTCTGCAAATTCAGGATCTATTCACAGAGCTCTGAGTAATTCCAACTTCTCTAGATGTGGTTCTCTATTTTTATCAAAGCTCAATTGTAGGTTATCTGTTACTGTCATTTTTGTTTTTGTTTTGGAAATAAAATATTTTTATATTTCATCTTTTAAAGAATTTATTTCATCTTTTATATTTTCATCTATTTTATTTTTTCTTTCTTCTAAAATAGAATTTTTTATTTTTTCTACAGCACTTCAAATCAAAATATCTTTTTCTGTATCTATATCAGAATTTATTTTATTTATAGAAAGTGCAAATTCATCAAAATTTTTTAAAAGATTTTGTTTCCTTTCTTCTGTCAGTAAGAAAAATATTTGCGAAATCTCAAATCTATCTTTTTGTGAAAAGTTGTACTTTTCAAATAATTTTTCTAACTTAGTATTCATAAAAAACTATAATTAAATTTTACCACAATTTATTATACTTAGCAAAAAAAATAATCAACTTTTTTATAAAAATAACTTTACTTTTTTGTTTTTTATGTTAATTTTCTTGACAAAACATATTTTTTTAAGTTCAAAGAACTGAAAGCAGCTCTTCTATCGATGTTTCTCATAGCAAAACTTTTACTAATCAGTCTTGTTTTATTGTCACCATTCCATCTCAAATGGCTTGAATTTCAAGCTGCAATCTAGATGAATTATTTAAAATAAGTTTTTCAAGTCATTCTGTCATTTCTAAAACTTCAAAAAATCAAACTCTTCATTTATATCAAATATGATTACATTTTTCACAACCTCATTCTTTTGCTTTATAAAGTGTTAGAGAATCTTTGTTTTTCATATATTTTCAAATATTTTTTACAAAGAAATTTTTTATTTTTTCAGAAGCTTCGTATTTTTCTTTGCAGTAAGGACATAGTTTTCTAGCAAGCCTTTGAGAAATAATCATTCTTAAAGAAGAAGTCACAAGCAATGGATCTACTCACAAATTCACAATTCTCTGAATAGTATGAGCCGCAGAGTTTGTATGTATTGTTGAAAAAACTATGTGTCAAGTTATACTTGCCTCAACAGCAAGTTTTGCAGTTTCTTCATCACGAATTTCTCAAACCATTATGATATCAGGGTCCTGTCTAAGCAAGCTTCTCAAACCTCTGGCAAATGTAAAATCTATTGCAGGATTGATTTGAGTGTGGTTTACTCATTTGATTCTGTATTCTACTGGGTCTTCTAGAGTTGAAATATTTTTTTGAGAAGGATCAAAATGTGATAAAAGTCAAAATAAAGTTGTAGATTTTCAGCTTCCTGTTGGTCAAACAGCCAAAATCATTCAATAATTATTTTTTAAATGTTTATCTATTCTAACCATATTGTAAGGCATAATTCAAAGATCTTTTAGCTTTGGTGCTTCTGTATCTTTTTTTAGAATTCTTATAACACATTTTTCTCAGTAAATTGTTGGAATAACTGAAACTCTCATATCTATGGCTTTTCAAGCAAAAAGTCTGTAGGAAATTTTTCAATCTTGAGGAAGTCTGTGCTCATCTATTCTAAGGTAAGACATTATTTTAATTCTAGCGATTATTGAATCTTTTTCAGAAAGTTTGAAGGATTTGTATTTTACAAAAACTCAATCAATTCTAAATCTCACAATCACTTCTTCATCAGTAGGCTCTATGTGTATATCTGAAGCTCTTTTTCATAAAGCATTTAAAAAAATATCATTTACAAGTCAGATGATGTAAGAATCTTCTATTTTATTTCAATAATATCTTAGATTTAGGTCAGAATTTGTTCATCAATCAGATTTTGACTCAATTCAAAAAAGATCATCCACAGCAGTAGAAGATTTATTTTTAGAATGCTTTGTAGATTTTTTAATTATTTTTTGTAAATCAAAATCCATGATAAAATATTTATTTTTAACTGTAAATATAATATCATAAATAAAAAATTAAAGCAAAAAAAAGAGGTTTTTTTAGTTATAAAAACTCTCTTTTTTAAAATATGTCTTGAAATATATAATTTTTCCCTAAAAAATATTATAGTTTAGGTATTTCTGGTAGTGCAGGAACTTCTGGAACCTCTGGAATTTCTGGAAATACAGGAGTTTCTGACATTTTTTGAATTTCATTATTTGAGCTAAATTTTTCTAAATATGGATAATAAGCATCAAAATTTAAATAATAAGCAATCCAGCAGATTATAGAAATACTGATAGACAAGATAAGTACAGCTGATGTAGCTTTCAAAATCCCTTTTCTATTTTCTTCTGAAAACTTTTTTGTAAATAATTTCATAAAAAACATATGAACTGGGTAGAATAAAACATCTACAACTAGCATAATAGCTATCATTCATATATAATATTCCCTTTTTGATAAGAAGTATAAAATATCTATTCAATGTCCATTAGTTCAAATATTTATAAATCATGGTATAAATAATGAAATAACCACTATAACTATACTAAGCACAATAACAGAAAACAAATAAACCAATAAGTTTAATCCAAATGCTTTTAAATAATTTAAAAAACCTATACTATAAACTCATGCAAAAATAGGTAATGCAACAAGCAAAAATAAAAGGAAAAATATCATAATTTATTTTCTAAAAAATATTATTGCCTAATTATACAAAAAAATAAGTTTTTTACAAATCTTTTTTCTCTAGCATAGAAATACATATTTTTATTTCAAAATAATTTATTTCTCTATTTCAAGCTTTTTCTAATGACTCTTTTATAGGTTTCAAAGCTGATATATCTCAATCAAGTTCTCAAATAATTATATTTTTAATTTTTTTTAGATTTGAAATTGAACTATAATTCAGTAAATCTGTTAGAGAAATTTTTGAAAGTTCATAAAGTTTCAAAATGTGATTTTCTATAGTCATTTCAGTAAATCCTCTTTGTTTTGCTATTTCTTTTAGATTTTTTGTTTTTTCAAATATTTTTAAAGTTTCTAGATAAGTGTCTATTTTTTCAGTTTTTTGCTTTTCCTCTTTTTTAAATATTTTTTTATTTCAGATTTTTTTCCTGATAAAATACTGTAAATCATTATTTTCATCTGAAAGTAGATAATTTCTAACTATAGCAATTCTTCAAGTTTCAGTTATTCAAAGCACAGGATACATTCACTCAGTTTTATATAAAAATTCTTTAAAAATAAGTGCTTCAATGATAATTTGAATCATTTCTGAAGAAAAATCTGAAAGTGCTCAAAAATCGTCTTTTTTATCCATAGAATATTCCAAAATCTTTTTATCTTGGCTTCAGTAAAGAAACTTTGTAATCATTGAAGCTCAAAACCTTTCATCAAAATTTTTTACTGTTTCTAAAACTAAAGAAAAAACTGAGATTTTTACTAAATCCTGCTTTTCTTGCTCTCAAATATTTTTTCTTTCTATACAAAAATCGCAAGTTCAACAGTTTTCTCAGATTTTTTTCAAATCTGTTTCATCTCAAAAATATTCTAAAATAAATTTTTTTCTACAGCTTGGATAAAAAAGTAATTTTTTTATTTGTTCAAGTTTAAAATAAGCTTCATCTTTTAGCAAATTTTGGTGGTCCCAATCAATAGGAATAGAATTTGATTTTAGTTTTGGCAAAAGTAAAGTGATTCATCTTCAACGAAAGCTTGAAGGCATATCAAAGCTAGAAACTCATCTTTTTACAATATTGTACTTTTCTAAAACTCGAAGTATAGCTCATACTTTCAAATCATTTTTTATTCATGATTCTGAAGCCATTATTAAATATGTTTTCAAAACATTTGCACAAGCTCAGTCTCAAAGTTCAAAATCTTTGTATAAATATTCATAAAATTGTCTGATTTCCTCTCTGCTTGGATAAGAATTTTCTATAAAAAATTCTTGAATTTTTGTATCTGAAAAGCTTGCTAAAACTACTCAAAAACTATTTTTTCAGTCTCTACCAGCTCTTCCAACTTCTTGATAATAATTTTCTATACTTCAAGGCAAGTTGTAGTGAACAACAAATCGAATATCTTTTTTATCAATTCACATTCAAAAAGCATTTGTTGCAATAATCACTTTGTAGGCAGAATTCATAAAATTATTTTGAACAACTTCCCTATCCTCAGCTTTCATTTCTCAAGTATAAACAGCACAAGAAATATTTTTTTCCAGTAAAAATTGATAAACTTCCTGACAAGATTTTATAGAAGCACAGTAAATAATTCCTGTGCCAGGAGTTTTTTCAAGAATTTCTAAAAGTTTGGCTTGTTTGTCTTCTTTTTTTGATAATTCTCTCACAATAAGTGCTATATTTTTTCTATCAAATCCTGTTGTAAAAATATTTAGATTTTGAAGTCAGAGCCTTTCTATGATGTCATTTCTAACCTTTTTTGTAGCTGTAGCAGTTAAAGCTATTATTGGAAATATTATTCAAGAAGATTTTGATTCTCTAAGTTTTTCAATAAACTCTCTCACCTTCATATAACTTGGTCGAAAATCATGTCACCATTGGCTTATACAGTGAGCTTCATCAACAGCAATTAAGGCTATTTTTACATTTAAAATAACTCTTAAAAAATCTTCACTATTTAGTCTTTCTGGTGCTATATAAAGAAATTTTATATTTCAATCATCACGAGAAATATCATTTAAAATAATTTGTTTTTCATAACTATCAACAGTTGAGTTTATGAGGCTTGCCTTCAATCAAAGCTCATTTAGCTTATCAACTTGGTCTTTCATAAGAGAAATAAGTGGAGAAATAACCAAAACAAGTCATTCTAAAATCATTCAAGGAAATTGGTAAGTAAGTGATTTTCATCATCCTGTAGGCATAAAAACAAGAGTATCTTGCTTATCCAAGACACTCTCTATGATTTCCCTTTGTCACTCACGAAAGCTTTGTAATCAAAATTTTTGTTTTAAAATTTGCTCTAGATTTTGCATCTATTTTTTTATTTTTAAAATATTTTTCAAGAGGAGATTATATGAAAAAAATTATTTTTGTAAATATTTTTTAATCTCACATTCTAGTTCAAAGTGCACAAAAAGATTTTGAGAAAAAATTATAAATAATTAAAATTATTTTTAATATTTATCATCTAGTTTTTTTGTTAAGCCAAAATTATTAGTAAGATTTAGAGCTTTTTGAATTGTGAAATTAGATTTTTTAATTCAGAAAATTTCTAGATAATTTCTAAATGATTTGTTTTCAAAAAATTTTAAAAATTCAGATTTTGATACATAAGCTAAATCATCTATGTGCTTTATTCATTTACTAGCCAAAAATTGTTTTACATTTTTTTCTAGTTTCTCTTTTTTTAGCTTTTTATCAATTCTTTTTACTCAAAGATAATCACATAATTTCAAAAAATCTTTCTTTTTTAAATCTCTTGCTTGTCTGCTTCAACAAGCTTTTTCCATCACATATGAAGTACAAGCTTGCTTCCAAAGAAAACTACTATTACTTTTTATATGAGTAAAAGCCATATCATCTAGTTTTATTCATATTTCAGCTAACAAAGCTAAAAATTTAGTTTTTTGCTCTTTTTCAGATATTTCTGACAATCAGATACTATTTCAAAGTGTTAAAAAATCACTGTGAAGCATATTACTAAGCTTACTTCAAAATAATTCTAAAGTATAATTATTTACCAAATCATGTTTTTCTTCTCAAATATTTTTTAATGAAAAAAATTCTTTAAATTTTTTAAGTGGGAAAATACTAGCAGCATAAGTATCCTCTACTCCCAAATTTTTAAAAGCTTCCAAAATAAATTTTTTGGCTTCTTGTTTTGAGTATTCTGTTAGTTTTTCAACTTCTTGCTTTGTTTCACCAATAGTTTGATCAATAGGTTTTTGTTTTGTTTTGCTTTTTGTAGCAGAATCATCTATTGAATTTTTTAAATTATTTAAGTTCATTTTTTTATTTTTAAAAAATATTTATTTGTCATCTGACATTTTTGTTAAGCCAAAATTATTAGTAAGATCTAGGGCTTTTTTAATTGAAAAATTGGTTTTTCTAATTCAGAAAAGTTTTAGATAATTTTTAAATGATTTGTTTTCAAAAAATTCTAAAAATTCAGCTTTTGTAAAATAAGCTAAATCATCTATGTATTTTAGTCATTTACTAGCCAAAAATTGTTTTACATTATTTTCTAGTTTTTCTTTTTTATCCTCTTCTGACAATTTTAAGGATCTACTTAATCTTGAAATAATTTTTTTAAAATCAACTTTTCCCAAAGATGTGATATCTTTTTTTAGTGTTATTTGAAGGCAATATCTTGCTTTGTTGTTTAAATAAATCATTTTATAAAAATCTTCTAAATTTGAAGATTCATCATCCAAAAAATCTAAATTTTTTACTAAAAAATCAAGTAATTCTTTTTTTAACTCTTTAGTTTCATATTCTTCATATCAAATCCTTTGAGCAAATACAAGCATAAAATAATGGCTTATTTTATTTATGGATTGACAAGTCACATCATAATAAAATTGTTCAAGTTCTGGATTTTTTGACAACAAATCTTTAAAATTAGCTACATTTGAAAAATAAAAATCATAGTAAGTTTCAAATCAATTTTGTTTAAAAAAATCTGTAAAATTTTTTCATATTTCCCTTGTCTTTAAAGAAGAAAGTATTTCTCTTTTTCATCTTGCAGTTTCTTTAAATTTTTCTGTTTTATAATCTTTTGCCTGTATTTTTCAATTGATATACAAGTAAAAATCTAGAAAATCTTCTTCTTTAAATGTATTTCTTCAACGATTGTATCACAAAGCCTTTTCTATAACATATTGAGTACAAGTATGATCCCAAATAGGAGATTTTTTTATAAATTTTTCATAGGTCAGATTTTTGGCATCCAGAAGATTTTTTTTAAGCAAATCAAAAAACTTAGATTTTTGTTCTTCTTCTGAGTATTCTATTAAACCTACATCTTTTGCTATATTTCTCATGTCTTGATGTGAAATAGATTGTGATTTAGTTTTCCCTTTAATCAAACTAAAAACATATTTTTCTACTATTTTTGCATTTTGCTCTCAGAGATTTTTTTCACTTAATAAATACATAAATCTGTAAGTTGGAAGATTTTTTTTCAAAGAATATAAATCCTCTATTTTTTGCTCTTTAAAAATATTTAAAATAATTTTTTTGGCCTCTGAAAAATCTTCAGTCAAATTTTCCACTTGATTTTTTGTATCTTTCACAACTTGGGAAATAGAATTTTCCTTTTGAGAAACATTATCAATTCCATTTTCTTGATTTTTAGTTTCTTTATTTTTATTCATTTTTTTGTAATTAAAGAATTATTTTAATTATTGATAAATCACAATATTTCAAAAATATGTTGCAAATCAGAATGTCAAACAATTTTTGGATGTTTATTTATAGATTTGCGGAAAAAGTATATCACATTGGAATGTATTCCTAATTCTTTCCTCAAACTTTCTAAATTGAATTTAGAATTTTTATAAAAGATTCAATTGTTATTTAATAGAGAAATAATATCTTTTTTTAACTGAACTTCATCATTTTCAAATCATAATTTTTCTACAAAAACCAAAAAACTTTTAGACTTTATTTTTATAAATCTTACTGACATTATCTTACAATAACGTTTTCTTAGCTTACGATTTTTATTTAATAATCTTTGAAATTGCTCTACAGTCAGTAAAGAAAAATCATAGTAGGTTTCAAATCAATTTTGCATAAAAAATTCTCTAAATTCTTTTTTGTCTTCTTCTGTGATTTCAAAATTATTTCAAAGAAAATTTTGTCTTGCTGAAATTTCTATTTCTTCATCTTTTTTAATTTCTGGAAAATTTTTTGGTTTATTTTCTTTTAAAATTTTTTGTTCTCTTGAGATTTCAATATGTTTACTTCAAATTCAAATCATTTCAGCAAAACGAATTATAGATTCAAATTTTATTTGTCAGAAAGCATCTCAAGTTGCATTGTAATAAAATATTGCAAATTCTTTATTTTTATCAAGTAAGCCTTTAAAAGCTGAAATTTTGATATTATAAAAATCAGAAAATTTTTTAAATCCATTTTCTTCTAAAAATTCTTTAAATTCTTTTCAGTTTTTTTGAATTTCAATTAAAGATAAAATCTTTCTTTTGGCTTGCATTTCGACAGAAGTCAATATTTTTGAAAAGTCTGTTTTATTTTTTACATCAAAATCTAGTTTTTCTAAAGTCATTTTTTTTTAATATAAGAAATATAATTTTTATCATTTTTTACTTATTCTACAGATTTTTCAAATCACAATGATTCTCAAAGAGTTCTATAATCACTAGCATACAGACGAGTTAAAATGCGTCAAGTAGTTTTTAAAATATAATCATTTATTCTTTCAAATTCCTCTAAAGAAGTACTTTTTGAATCCAAAATTCGTTTAAAAGTTTTTAATGGAAAAGAATAAAATGAATCTGCATCTACAATACGTTTTCTCTTCAAAAAATTTAAAAATAATTCTATTGTTTCTTCATCAGTAAAATCTGTAGGAGTTGGAGTATCATCAAATCAAAGGTCTTTTGAGATTTTTCTCAAATATAAAAGATTGAAATCTTCTGCATTTGATAATCAATAACTTTTCAGCAAAGCAGAACAATACTCATTTTTCCAGAAAAGTTTAGTAATTTTTTTCATACCATAAAAACTATTAGGTCTCAGACTTGAAAAAGAAATAATATTTTTATAGCTATTTATTCACAAGTTATGTAAATAAAGCTTTGCATTAGCTTTTATTTCATCTAAATTTAAAATATTTTCTACTTTTTCTTGAATTTCCCTATCTTTTAGCGTTTGTTGTCAAATTACTATTGATGGTATTTCAATATTTTCCATTTTTTGTAAATTTTTAAGTAAATATTAATATCAAAGATATTTTTTTAGTTCTTCAAAGTCTGCTTTCTAACAATTCATTAAAATCCAGTTATTTATTCTCTTTAATCACATTTATCTATTTGAAGATAAAAAATAGTTATAAAATATATTTATAACTATTTCTCTAAATAAGTCAAATCCTTTTCAGAAATTCAGAAATATGCTCTAAGATTTGTCAAGCTATCTTCATTAAAATATCTTGAATAACGCTTTCCTGTAGCTTTTTCCATTACATAATTAGTACAAGTATGCTTCCAAAGATCTGTATTTTTTCTTATTTTTGAAGAACATAAATTTACATCTTTTAATTTGTAAATATTAAACAATTCTAAGAATCTTTGTTTTTGTTTTTCTTCTAAAATTTCAACTAGTCAAATTTTTCTTCAAATTTTTTCTAAATCTTTTTGTTCCAAAAGAGGAATTATTTTTCAAGAAATTTTTTTTATATATTTATTTACAGCATCATACAGATTATTTGGAAGATTTGATTTTTTAAAAGTTTCTTTTTTAAATTTTTTTACTCAATAAAGTAAAAATGAATAATAATCTGTTACTTGCTCTGATTCTAAAGTTTCAAGTATAAAATTTTTTACCTCTTCCTCAGAATATTCTTTTTGTTCAGGGACAGTAAATCATACTTTTCTTGCAAATCTTTTTATATGTTCCTTTCTAAAATCTCCTAAGTAAGCCAGACCTAAAGAATTCAAAATTTCAATACAAGCATCATTATCTCAAAGTAAATCTCTTACTTCATTTACTGTTCAATAATTTATCAAAGAATTAAAATCTGTAATTTTATTTTTATTAAGATATTTTCGTGCATCATTTATTTTATATTTTTTATCCTCTAATCATATTTCAGCTCAACACTTAATCAATTCATATTTTAAAAAACTTGATCTAGTTACTCATTTTAGTGAAAAAAATAATTTAACTTTTTCATCTTTAAAAAATTGTCAAATCTCTCTTATTGTAAATTTTTCAATATCTTGAATTGTTTTTATGCCTTTTTCAAATAAAAATGTTTTTACATAAATTCTAAGTTCATCAGGATCTGGATTTTCAATTCAAAGTTTTCAAAAAATTTCCCTAAACTTTTCAATAGAAATATCTTTAAGTCAATTTTTTTTCACTATATTTCAAGAAAAAATATTTTAATCTTTTATCCTTTGAAATCTTTTTTATTAATTCAGACTTTTCAAAAAAAGAATTTTTATAATTAATGCCATTTTCTTTTAAAAATTCTACAACATATTTTTGTAGAGATTCTGAACTTTCCATTTCAAATCAGATTTGTTCTGCAAAACAAACAAATGATTTATATGTAATTTTAGAAATTCTTTCTCAAGTCACATCATAGTAAAAATCTAACAATGATTCATCTTCTGCTAAAATTTCTCTAAAAGTAGAAATCGGCAAAAAATAAAAATCATAAAAGTCTTTAACTCAATATTTTATAAAAATTTCTTTAAAGTTTTCTCACTGATTTTTTATTTCAAAAATAGACAATGCTTTTCTTTTAGTTCTTTTTATAGTATTTGTAAGATTTTGTAAGTAAATTTGTTTATCTAAGTCATTTTCTCATAGATTTTCTGTTTTTTCTAAATTCATTTTTCTTTAAGTAAAAAAATACTTTTATCTATTTTAACATAAAAGTATTTTTAAATAAAATTTTTTTTAATCAATAACTCAACTTGCAAGTAAAAAATCATTTTCATCATAAAATGCAAAAATTTGTCAACTTGTGATTGCTCTTTGTTTTTCAGAAAATTTTACAAAATATTTTCAATCTGAGTTTTTGTTCAAAATACAATTTTGATCTTTTTGTCTGTATCTGATTTTTGCTTTTCCGAAAGCTGGCAAAGAAATTTCTTTTGATAAAAATTGTAAATTTTTTAATTCTAAATAATCATCATAAAGCTCTAAATCAGCTGAAGTTCAAACTATGATTTCATTTTTTTCTAAATCTTTTTTTACAACAAAAATTGGTTCTTTTTGCCCTCAGATATCCAATCATTTTCTTTGACCAATTGTATAATAAAAAACTCACTTATGCTCTCACAAAATTTTTCCTGAAGTATCTTTTACAACTCATGGTTTTGGATTTATTTTTTTTTCTAAAAATTTTGTCAAATCCACTTTTCAAACAAAACAAATTCACTGTGAATCTTTTCTTTTAGCATTTGGAAGTCATATTTTTAAAGCTAATTCTCTAACTTCTGTTTTTTTCAAATGTCAAATTGGAAAAATAGCTTTACTTAATTGTTTTTGATTCAATCAAGCCAAAAAGTAACTTTGGTCTTTGTTTTCATCAACTCATTTTTTCAAATAAAAAATTCAATCTTTTTCTACTATCTGAGCATAGTGTCACATGGCAATATAATCAAATCACAATTCTAAAGCTTCATCTAAAAATACTTTAAATTTTACTTCACTATTACACATTATGTCTGGATTTGGAGTGATTCACTTTCTGTATCATTCATACATATAATCCAAAACCTTTTTTTCATAATCTTTTCTATAATCAAAAGTAAAAAAAGGAATTTCTAAAAAATTTGCAACTTTTTTTGCTTCTTCCAAATCTTCTTTTGTAGGACAATATTCTCCTTCTGGAGCCAAATAATTTATCATAAATCAAGCAGTCACATCATAGCCTTGCTCTTTTAGCAAATAAGCTGAAACAGCACTATCAACTCATCCAGATAATCAAACTAAAACTCTTTTTTTCATCTTTTTTTGAAATTTTTAAATCTTTTAAATTTTTTTGAATTATAATAAATATTTTTAAAAAAGAAAAATATTTTTCAAAAAAAATAAAAGAAAGTCAAAAAACCTTCTTTTATTTTCTGTTTTCCTTACTATAAGTTGTCATTTTACATCAATATTTATCAACAAACATATCATCCAAATCATCTGCTTTTAGTACAAAATTTTTTATTTTTTCAGCTATTTCTTTTTCTGTTTCATCATTTGTAAAAATATCTGTAATAGCTAATCTATAAGAAAAATAAATACAATTTTCATGAACTCAGAATTGATATGGAGAAACATCTTCTCATAAAATATATTCATAAAGTGGAAGTAAATCCTTTGTTGGAAGAACATTTAGCTGAG
Source organism: Candidatus Gracilibacteria bacterium HOT-871 (assembly GCA_002761215.1). Taxonomy (GTDB): domain Bacteria; phylum Patescibacteriota; class Gracilibacteria; order BD1-5; family UBA6164; genus GN02-872. Next base: position 1,101,869 of record CP017714.1, on the reverse strand, counting down.
AAGTGATGTAAAGATAATTATTATCATAAATAAAAATTCTTATTTCTGGGCTTCAATAATGAAACAACCATCTTTCATTTCAAGCTCTAGCAATAACTGGATTTATTCAAAGTGTTGCTATTGCGTCTTCTAAAAATTGAGAAAGTTTTTCCAATTTTTTTTCTAAGAAAATATTTTTATCTACTTTAGCTCAACAGCTTGGACAATAATCAGTTTTTTCTGTTATAAATGTATCACAAGAGTGACAAACTACAGAAAGTTTTGTTTTATCTATTTTATCAATCTTTTTTAATTCTTCTAAAAGTTCGCTTGAACTTACAGCAAAACCTGTATTATCAGCATTTGTATATTTTGAAGTATTTATTCAGATAAGTTGTCAATTCTCATTTATAAGTGGCCCTCAGCTATTTCCTGGGTTTATTGCAGCATCTGTTTGTATCAAATCTCTTCCTCAAACTTTTTGTTTTGGACTTGAAATAATACCTTCAGTAACAGTAAATCACATTCCAAAAGGATATCACATAACAGAAACTTTATCTTTTTCTTTTACTTCAATACTTTCTACAACTTCAATTGTATCATCCAGATTTAACTCATTTTCTGGAAGCAAAAAAGCTATATCTTTTTCTGGATGAACCATTATAACTTTTGCAACTTGTTTATTACTATCATAATCTTCAAGTGAAACTTCATGACTTCCAGCAACAACATGATAGTTTGTAACTACAACTTTGTATTCTTTTAGATAAAAACCACTTCAAGTTCATTCTGAAGTATTGATTTTAAATATTGATTGCTTTATATTATCAAATTTTTCCATAAATATTAAAAATTAGTTTTAAAAAAATTATCAATTAATGAAAAGTCATAAAATAAATGTTCAAATAGCTAGTAATATTCACCAGAATCAAATAACATTTCTTGGTATATTTTGGAGATTTATGATTTCAAAAATTCATTGAGAAAGATATCAAACGGTATTTCTATCTACAATACTATTTGAACCAGATTTTATTTGCCTAACAATAGCTTTTTCCATACCATAAGGCATTATATGGTAATACATAGAATTGTATAAAATATGCATAAATATAATATATGCAGACTCAAAATCACCAGATTGTAGGTCTTTGTAGGCATCTTCATAACCTGGTCTTAGGTATTCTGAAATATATTCATTTGTTGCTACTTTCTTAGAAGGAATAAACTCTTTTGCTTCATAAATATTTTTGAAAAAATCCTCTTTTGGCATTTGACTTATTTCCCTTAAAAATTCTTTTCCTCTAAAAATAATTGTTTCAATTGTTTCATCCCTATTATAAAGTTCTGCTACTTTTTCAGATATTCTCAAAGCTAAAGATCATTTTGGAGCACAAGCATAATCAATCATCTTGTAAGTTGTACTTATAACATCCCAAGCATAATAATTTTTTCTTCTATCTTCCAAATCTTTAATAATCTCAAAATTTCACTCAATAATAGATTTGAAGTTTTCCCAAATTTTTTCTTTTTTAGTATCAGGAATTTGAGTAACAAGAGCTTCAGTAATATTTTTCGCTCAAAATTGTTCACAAAATTCTTCATCATATTTATCAGAAAAATAGCAAATTTCAGCTAAAACATCAAATATTTTATAAGGATCATATAGATCTAAAGGACAGTTAAAATCAAAAATCAACTCTTCTCAAACAAGTTTAATTTGAGTCAAATTTAAACCAGAAAAGCTTAATTCAGCTATTCTTCTAAAAAGAGGTACTTTGTTTGCTTTTGAAACATTTAAAAAATCTGAAGTTATTTTTATGTTTTCTCAAGAAAAGTCTATATTTAGATAAACTGAGCCATGAGGTATTTTATACACATATTTTGAAATTTCATATTTTTTAACTTTTGTATCAGCATATTTCAATAATTCTACAAAAGACTCTCTAAATTGTTCTTTTTCATGTAGTTTCAAAGCCTTTGACCAACAATCAGGATTAAATTGCATATTTATAGACTTGTGTAAAGGCGCAAAATAGTTATATCATTTGTCTTTAAATCACATAAGTTAAATTTATAAAATAAAATTTTATGTAAGTATAGTCTTTTTTTGAAAATTGCAAGTATAAAAAAAATTCTTTGATAAAAACTATTTCAAAGAATTTTTTTCTTTTTCATAACTAGATTTTGCTTCCTTTATAAGATTTGCTAATCTATAAGGTTTATAAATGTGATGAAAGATTCTTGTTCTATCTTTAAATTGTTCTAAAACAAGGTCTCAATATGCCAAAAGATTTGGAATTATTCAAGTCATAGTTGTATCTATTTTTGTAATTTTATCCAAATCAATTATTTCAACATTATCTGTATCAATAAGTGAAGTTTTTATAACTATTACACTATTTTCTTTCAAAATCAAAAGGTCATTAAAATACCTAATATTTTCAAGTATCAGTTTCAAAAAAGCATAATTTATAAAAACAAATACAACTGGGAAAATAACAAATGTTACCAACTCATATCATAAGCTTTCCTGAAATCTAAGAGCAATATAAACAAGAAGAAATGATATTCACAAAAAAAAGAAAAATTTAGAATAATTGAATAATGTTATTATCCAATGTTTTCTCACCAATATGTAACCATCTTTCTCATAATATTTCATTTTTTATAAAAATTAAAAAAAGTAAAATAATTATCAAAAGTAAAGTAGTGATGAGTATATTCATCCTTCTTTGTACTATCTTGTAGCCTTTTGCAAGAGAATCTATTCAAGTATTTTGCACATGCCTTTTACTTAAATATTTCATCCTTTTAACTACAAGTATGTAAAATAGTATAATAATGAAAGTGTATGAAGCTATAAAAACATAAATTAACATAATTATATTTTTAAGTTCTAATTATCTAAATTATAAATCTTTTTTTTAGAAAATCAAGTATTATTTTTCTATTTTTATAAGTTTATTTCTAGAAGTTTTTCAGGAAATTATTTTTATGTCTTTTGTTTTGACTGAAAAATATTTTGCTAAAAAATTTATAATTTCTTTATTTACTTTTCATTTTTCAGGAATTCAATTCACTTTTAGTTTTAAAGTTCAGTCTTCCATTTCTCAAGAAAATTCTGTTTTTGGGCTATTTGGAACAACTTTTATTTTTAAAATTTCTGTATTTGTTTCTTTTTTCTCTAAATTCATAAAAAATATTTTAAAAATTTAATTTTTTTTATATAATACTTAAAAAATTATTTTATTCAAAAAAATAAAAATGAAAATTTGATTGGATTTAAGATTTCTTTGAGACAATATTTACAGTAGATTTGTTTTTCAATTGGTGAAAGAATTGATAAAAAAGCAAGAAGATACAAAATTTATAATTTATACAAATTCTACACAAAATACTTTAAAAAATGACAACTCAGAAATAAAAGTTGTAAATATAAAAAACTGAAGTTTAGCTGAGCAAACAAAATTTAAAAAGATTTTGAAAGAGGATAATTTAGCTCTTACTATATTTTTTAATCATTATAAACCCATTTTTTATAAGTGAGATTATATTATTTTAGTTTGAGATTTAAAAGATTTATATTATTCAAATTTCAAAAGTTCTGTTGAAAAATACAAATTTCTTTACTTAATTACAAAAAATATTCAAAAAGCAGATAAATTAATTTGTTTAGATAAAATTACAAAAGATGAACTTATAGAAAGATTTAATGTAAAAGAAACTTCTATCAATATAGTAGATGGTTTTTTCCCAAAACAAGAAAATTATGATTATGAAAAAGATATTTTTGATGACGAAGATGTAAATGTTAGTTTGAGGACAAAATACAATTTAAAAAGAGATTATTTTGTATTTTCAGCTGGAGATTCAATTGAAAAAAATTATGAAAAATTGATTAAAGTTTTTAAAAGACTAAAAGACAATGCTTATGAAGTTGATCTTGTCTTTTTAGGAACAAATATTTGAAAAAATATAAATTTAAGAAACTTGATTTTAGATGACAATCTACAACAAAACATTCATTTTTTAGGTTCTCCTGCAATGGAAGAAAAAAAACTTTTGTACAGAGAAAGTCTAGCTGTGATTTTTCCAAGTTTGTATGAGCCTTTTCCTTTTAGGTTGACTGAACCACTTTATTTTTGAACACCAATTTTGGCTTCAAATTTAAAAAAGATAGAAAATATTTTTTGAAATAAAATAAATTATTTTTCTCCGATTTCAGTAAGTAGCATTTACAATGAAGTAGAAAAATTTATAAAAATTCCAAGAGAAAAGGTTGATTATTCTAAAATAAAAGCAAAATATACTGTGCAAAATACTGTACAACAAATAATAGAAATAATTGATTAATATGCTTACAGAAAGAAATATAAAGATTTTAAAAATAATTGTTGAGGAGTACCTTGAAACTTGAGAAGTGATTTGAAGTAAACTTTTACTGAAAAAATACAATTTATGAGTTTCTCCTGCAACTGTCAGGAATGATATGGCAAAACTTGAAGAACTTGAACTTGTTTATCAACCCTACACTTCAGCAGGAAGACTTCCAACAACAAAGTGAATCAGAGCTTTTGTAGATTTTTTGATGAAATCAACCCCACATTATTTTTTAGAAGAAGAAAATAAAAACTTTACAAAAGTAGAAAATTTTTATGATTTAGCAAATAAATTGAGTTTTGAATTAGCTCAAAAAACTGGAGAAATAGCATTTTTTATAATTCCTGAAAACAATTTACTAGAATATTCTTGAATTTGAAATTTTTTAGAACAAAATCACAAAAGGCTTTGAGAATCAATATTTTCAATAATAAAAATGATTGAAGACAAAAAAAGTTTTATAAATTTTATAAATGAACAACATTTCTCAAACTGAATAAATACTTTTATCTGAGAGGAAAATATAATTCCTTACCTAAAAGATTATACAATAATTGTAAAAAATATAACAATTTGATGAAAAAAAGTTTTTATTTGAATTATTTGAAGTTTAAAAATGAACTACAGTTTCAACATAAGTGCAATTGATTGAATAATTTAAAAATATTTTTTCACAAAAAAGACTTGAAAATCAAATTTCAAGTCTTTTTTTTAATACAATCTAACAATATCAACAATCAATTTAACCATTTCATCTCTAGTTAGGTGAGAATCTGGATTAAATCTGAAATCTGTTTGTTCTGGTTTCAAGATTCATAAGTATTCTCCTGTTGATAATGGTTTTTCTTGCCAGTCTGCTTTCTTGTCAATATATCTATCTTTGTAACTTTCCATCTTCTCTATCTCTTTCATCTTCATCATTATTCAAAATGCTTCTATCTTGCTTATCTCTACATCTGGTCTAAATGGTATTCCTCTGCTGTCTCTTTCATATCATTGTATTAATCATATTTCACTTCACACTTTTACTACTCTTGCTTGCCATGATTTTAAATCTACATCATAAAATGGTAAAATTTCTGGTTTCTTACTTACATCATAACAATGCACTTGTAGTACTATTGCTAAAAATTCTGCTCTTGTTATTCATCTTGTCCCTTCAAATAATTCTGTATTATTTACTCATTTCTCATTTAATATTTTTACTTTTGTTAATCTTTGTACTTCGTCTTGGTTTTTTATATTTTCTTGGTCTTTGAAGTTTATTTTGTAATCTTTGTTATAATCTCAGATTATATTTGGTATCATCTCACAGTTAGAATATTTTTTTGATGTTGAGTAGATTTTTGTTGTTCAGTTTATTTCTTTTACTTTTAATTCTTTTCATTGTTCTTCTAGTTTCTTTTTTAGTTCTTCTAGTAGTAATGGTTCTTTATTATTTTCATTATTATTTTCTTGTACTTTCTCATTTTCTTGTTTTGTTTCTTTTCCTTGTTTTGTTTCTACTTTTTCCTCTTTTGTTTTTTGTGTATTTTCTTGTTTACTTGTATTGTTTTCTTCTACTTCATTTCATGTCTTTACTCTGCTGTCATTGGCTACTTTCATTCCATTTCTATTTGGGCTGCTTCAATAATTTATTCATCATAAAAATTTATTTAAAGATTTTGTAACCTTTTCTATTTCATCTTTTTTGGCATTTACATTATTTAAAATATCTTTTGCCTTTTTTATTTCTTCTTGTAATTTTTTAGCATCTTCAAGTGATAGTTGAGAATTTTTTAATTTTTCTTCAGCTTTTTCTATTTCTTTTTTTAGTTCTGCTTTATCATTTTCCTTTACAATTATTTTTCTTTCAATTATTGTTTTATTTCATTTAGAATCTGAAACCTCATATTTTATTTTATATTCTCAAGTTTTGTCTATTTTTACAGTATTTTCAGTTATATGGTTTACAGTTAATATTATTTTTCAGTCAATATTATCTGTTGCTGTTACTCAAGCTAAAGGAGAAAAATCATCTCAAACAAATATTTCTTTTTCAGAAACTCAATAAATTTCTGGAGCAGTTTCATCTCTTCTAAGTCTTGAAATAGCTTGATTTAAATTTGAAATAGCTTGTGTTATATCTGAAGTTGTAGCATTTGTGTCATTTAAAACTGTATTTGCTTGAGTTATAACTCTCTCTACTTCAGCTTTTCACTCATAAACTTTTGGATGATTTTTAGCTGTTGTAGCAGTATTTACAGCATCTCTTAGTGCAGTTTTATCAGCTTGAACTATTTTTACATTCCAAGTAATTCCTGTAACTTCATTCTCTGAAGAATCTTTTAAACTACAAGTTACAGTATAAATTCATACAGCATTTGGGTTATAACCAGAAAAACCATTACATTGGAAAAGTGAAGCTAAAGTTGTAGCATTATCTACATTATCAGAAAAAGTTAGTCCTGAAGTAAGAGTGTAGTTTTGTGCTTCAGAGCTTCAAACAACAAATATTTTCTCAGAAACTCAAGAAACTGTTGGTGCAACATTATCTATTTTTATAGGATTTGTTGAAGATTTATAAGAAATATTTCAAGCAGAATCTTTTGCTGTTACACATAAATATTTTCAATTTTTTGAAGAGTCATTTAAAGTAATTTCAGATTCAGAAACGAAAGAATTTGAATAAGTTACAGAAGCATCACAAGTATTTGAATCAGAAAAACCATAGTAATAGCTATTTGTATCTGGATTATCATCTGAAACTTTTATTTTTACAGTATGTTGTTTTTTATAATTTGTAGGAACATCTTGTAAGAAATCTATAGTTGGAGAAGTTTTATCAATATTGTTAACTATAATTGTTGCATTTGGAGTTGCTGGAATTGTAGCATCAACAAAGCTGAATTGAAAATTCTCAGTTGCATTTTGTGCAAAAGTTTTTTCATAAACTCAATCTGCTTTTTTTGTCCATCAAGCTGGAGGATTTATTTCAGCATTTATTTTAAGAGTGACTTTTACTGATTCTTTAGTTAAAGCTGGGCTTTGAGAAGAATAAGTGAACTCATAAGCAAGAGGAATAGTATAGTTTACAAGAATAGTTCCTGTTGCATTTTTTGTAACTCAGTTTAGAGTTTGCAGATAAGAGTAATTTATAGTTTCTGTTCCAGTTCCTGCTTTTTTTAGTAACTTTATTTTATTTCAATCATTTTTTACAGTTGCTGTTTCTATTATTTGAGGAGTTGCTCAATCAAGATTTTTCAAAGGACTCAAAAAATTATCAGAATTTACAGTTAAAGAAAGCCTTTGTCATCAAAAAGTATAGTCATCTGGAATAATTCTAGTATTTTTTAATGGAGAAATATCAGCAACTTTGTTTTCTCAAAATCAAAATCTTTTAAGTTGTGTATAATTTACAATATTTGAAATATTTTCAATTTTATTTCATCATAAATTTGTATCAATGTAAAATTCTTCCAAACTAGAAGCAAGAGCAGTTGATGGATTTGGGATAGATCCAGTCAAAAGATTATGTGATAAATTCAGCTTTTTTAAAGGTAGATTTATTTGCGGGATAAAATCAAGGGAAGTTATTTTATTTAAATTAAGCCTAACTTCTACCAATTTAGCTGTAGCTGGGAATTTTGTAAGTGGAGTTGCATCAGAAATATTATTAGAACGAGCATCTAAAATATTTACATTTACCAAGAACTGAATTCATTCTAAGTCATCAACTCATTTTTGAGTTATTGTAAAAGTTCAAGTAATTGAAGCTGCATCAGCTTTTGTAATATTTGTATTGGCAGGTCTTCAAAGTCTTAAATTTATCAATTCTTGCAACTTTCTATTTCCTCAAAACTGTATAACATAGTTATTTGCAACAGTTTCTACATTTTGATTTGTAGCTGCATAGGTATTTTGGGGCAAAGATAGATTTCCTGTAAGAAAAATAATCATTATAAAAAATATAAATACTTTTTTCATTTTTTTAAAGTTAAAAATAAAACCGTTTAGAATTATAATTATTTAAATAAAAAGTCAAAAAAAATCAGAAAAATTTTTCTGATTTTTTTAGTAAAGCCTGATAATATCAATAATCATTTTTACCATTTCATCTCTGTTTAAGTAAGAATCTGGATGAAATTTATAGTTTGTTTCTTCTGGTTTTAGTATTCATAAATATTCTCCCGCTGATAAGGGTTTATCTTGCCAATTAGCTTTTTTATCTGTGTATTTATCTTTGTAATTCTCTAGTATCTCTATTTCTCTCATCTTCATCATTATTCAAAAGGCTTCTATTTTACTTATCTCTCTATCTGGTCTAAATGGTGTTCATTTCTTATCTTTTTCATATCACTTGATTATTCATAATTCTGTTCAAACTTTTATTACTCTCGCTTGCCAGCTATCTAGGTCTACATCATAAAATGGTAAACTTTCTGGTTTATGGCTTACATCGTAGCAGTGTACTTGTAATACTATTGCTAAAAATTCTGATCTTGTTATTCATCTATTTGGTTCAAAAATTCATGGTTTTGTTCATTTGATTATTCATACTTTTTCCAGTCTTTGTAGTTCATCTAAATAGTTCTTCTCTGTTACATCTTTAAATGTTAGTTTATAATCACTATTATAATCTCACAATATGTTTCATATCATTCCACAGTTATCATATCTCTTTAGTAGTGAGTACACTTTTGGTTCTCCGTTGATTTCTCTTATCTTTAATTCTTTATTTTCTTCTTTTAATTTATTTTTTAATTCTTCTAGTAGTTTTTGGTTTGAAGTTAATTCTCAATTTTGGTTTGGTGTTAGATTACTTTGTGTATCTGTTCAAGTTACTCAAGTATTGTTTGAATTATTTTCACTTCTTCTTTCTCATCATGTTTCTGTTCTATCATTTCTTGATGAATCGCTTCAAATTGTTACTCTTGAATCATCTCTAACAATTAAACTTCCTGATGGAGAACTTCAAGATGTATTTAGCAAAACTTTTATTTTTAGTCTAACAGTATTTACACTTCAGTCTGGATAAGTTATAGTTAACTCAAGCTCTTTGTTTCAAGCTGTTCTAAGTAAATCTCTCAATGCATTGTTATCATAAGTGATGTTTGTTCAGTTTGGGAAAGTATTTTTATTTGTAATTGAATCTTTTATATTTGCATCAGAAAGAGTATTTCCTGCTCTTACTTCTAAATCTCTTTTTTGAGGAATATTCGTATATTTTTGAGGTTTAGAGTTCGGATTTCTAGGATCTGATCAATGTCTTGCTTCTTCAGCATTTGAAACTCAGTCTCAATCTATATCAGAATCTACATCATCTGGAATTCAGTCATTATCCATATCTTTTTTGTAAAATATTTTTACAATTGTAGGAGTTGTACTTTCTTCAACTACAAGTTTTGTTGGTTGAGAAGGGTTTATTGCATATCAAGTTTTTCCTGTATGAGCAACATTTATCTCTTCTCAAATATATCAATTTCAAGTTACTCTTGGCAAAATTTCTGTTGTAGTTCCATCTTCTAGATATTGGATTTCATAAGCAAAGATTCTTGCTGAAGTATCAACTATATATTTTATATTTATTGTTTCGTTATCAGCAGTAACAGTATGAGGCAAAGTTGTAGAGTTTGCAGTATCTAGTTTGTAACCATTTGGTCTTTTATCTGTAACTGAATTTACCTTTGGATCAGCTTTTAAAACATTTCAAGTTTCTGTTTCAAATTTTACATTTTTCTTATAATAATCAACTTTGTAAGAATATTTTTGTCAATTATCAATTTCATAGTAAATATTTTTTTCAAAATTATTTGAATTTACAGTAAAAGTTGTAGTTTGTCCTGCAACAAGCTTGTATCAAGTAACAATTGGTGGATTTATTGAAGAAATAGTTTCTCAAATATAAGCATTTCAAGTTTCTTCATTTCTAGCTATTCCTGGAACTGGATTTGTAGTTCCATTTAAAAAATATTTTACTTTATAATTAAATACTTTTTGAGTTTGATCAACTACAAAAGAAATAGTGTATGTTTTTGCAGTTCAAGCTTCTGAAGAAAAAGTATCATTTTGATTTGGCTCAGCTGGAGACCAAATTGCTTTATAACCAGAGTTTGGAGTAATTGTTGGTTTTTGTAACTCTGAATATTTTTTTGTTTTTAGTACTTTTTGTGGAGCAACTGTTGAAATAGATCAGTTTATATTGTTTGATTCAAACTTAACAGTTATCCATTTTGTCTCATCTATCACAAAAGAAGCTGTATATTTTTTAGATGCAATTACAGTTGTTGGAAATGCTTCAGACCAAGAATCAAACTTGTATCAAACACTAGGAGTTGGTGTTGGAGCTGGAGTTTTACTTGCAAATGTTGATCAAGCAAAAACTGTATATTCTTTTGTTCAAGTTAAGCTTCAGTTTGATCCTGCTTCAAATTCTATTTTTATAGCTTTTACATCTTGAATTATAGATTTCTCTTCTGAAATTTTTCCATTTGTTCAAATAGTTTTTACTGAAAATTTATATTTTTTATTTTCTTTTTTTACGATTTGAAACTCTACTGTTTTTTTATCATTTGGTGGAGTAATATTTGTTGGTTGAGAAACTTCAGTTGCAGCAAGAATTTCTGAACAATTTGCTCAATTCTCATCACATTCTTCTATACGATAAGAATATTTATCAACTAAATCTGAAGCTGGTAAGTAAGGAAAAGAAAAGTAAACTTTTTCCTCATCAGGATTCATTGAAGAGCTCGGATTTACAGTTTTTGAAGGAAAACTATACTTTACTTTTAATTTTCAGCTAAATGGTCTGTTTACAATATTTCCATGAGAAAAATTTTTTGACCAGTCTATTTCTGCTGTTCAGTCTCAATATAAATCAATAAATTTAATATACTCTCCATTTGGATTTAAAGTTCAGTCTGCATTTGCATTTTTGAAATTTTGAGTTTCAATTATTGGAATGATTTTTCAGTCCTCTCAAACTACAGGATTTTCTAAAATATTTGTTGTTTGAATACCTGAAGTTGTATATTCTTGAGAACTAAAAGTCGAAGTTGTATCAATATTTGTAAATCAGCTTGAAATCATATCTTTCAAATTATTCATTTTGTTTCAAGCAACCATCAATGTAGTTATTCAAAGGTCCTTAATTGTAGAAATATTTGCTCAATTAAGATTATTTGTATTTAGATTCAATAATCTTAGAGGTTTTCATCTAAATGCTAGAAGTGGAGTCAAATCAAGAGGATCATTACTCCTTTTTGCGCTTTGTATTCATAAAAGATGAAGCTCATCTAACCAAGTAACTCCTGAAACTGTTGATAAGTTCAAAGGATTTACTCATAGATCTAAGTATTTAAGTTGAGTTAGAGCTTCAAGAGGTTTTGCGTCAACTACTTTGTTACGATACAAATTTAGTTTTGTGACTTTTGTAGCCTTCTTGATAGGATCAATATCAACTATTTGGTTATAAGAAAGATCAAGAGTTACAAGCTTTGGAAGTTTATCTGCATGAAAAGTAGAAAGACTTGAAATATTGTTTCTATCTGCTTCAAAAGTTACCAATTTACTTAAATCTTGAAATGGAGACAAATCTGAAATATTATTATTTTTTATGTGAATAACAGAGGCTTCTGTAAGAAATTGAAGGCCCTCAGCATTTTGAACTTTTTCTGTATTGTTTCAGTTTAATCACAATGGTCAATAAACATTTGTCAGTCTTTTCATGTCTCAAGCCGTAATAGTAGCATCATCAGCACGAACAGTTCAATAAACTCTAGAAAGTGACTTATTTAAAAATTTTTTCAGAACTGTATCAGGAATATTTACAACATAGCTATCTGGAGCTGTAGTTGATTCCTGAGGGTTTACAGCAGAAACATAAGCTTTTGCCTCATAGCTATCAAATAAAAAAATATTTGCAGCTCAAAAAACTGTCAAACAAGCAAAAAAACTTAAAATTTTTTTCATCTATATATTTTAAAAGAAATAATATAATTCGGCTGATTATATTCGCGAAAAACAAAAAGTCAAAATAAATTATTCAAAGTTTTTTTATTTTTAAAATAAAAACTATAGCTTCTCCAAAATCTCTTCCAATTCAGAAGTTATTCACTTTAATTTAAAAATATCTGTAATTTTATTGTGAAAAACAAATTTCAAAATCTTTGAAATTATCAAATCCGAATTTTCTATATTTAGAATTCAAAAAATTGCTTTAGCCTTTAGTTTAGCTAAAATAAGCTTAGTTTTATCAATATTTTCTTTTTTGTTTATTTCTTCAACTAAATGAAAAATTTCTTTGTTTTGAATTCAAATTGCTGATTCTTTATAAATTAAACTCAAAATTTCTAGAAAAATATTTATTTCTGAAAAAGTTCTTTTATTTTCCAAATTAAATTCAGATTTTATTTTTACATTTTTTATTTTATGAATTGAAACATTTTCTTTTGTAATTATTTCAAAGTTGATTATATAGCCTAAATCTATATTTTTCTCTTTTTTACTAAATTTTTTACTAACTTTTAATTTTCAATAATCATAACTAAAAATAGTATAAAGTAAGTCTTTTTCAGCTATTTTATCAACTTTTAAAACTATCGCTTTATCTTTAAATACTGACAATTTTGATTTTATTTAAAAAATAATATTGATTATAAAAAAAAATTTTTTATAATATAACCAAATTTATTATTTTTTCAAAATTATTTTATGTCTCAAGTAAATATGAACGACAAACAAGTCGATTCTTTGGTTTTAGAAAAATTATCACTTCATCAAGACTGAATTATTGTTGATAAAGAATTTTTTTTAGATTTATTGAAACATAGTTTATCACTAAATGTCACTGAAAAACAGAGAGTTATTGATTCTGTTCCAACTTTGACTCAATTTCAATTTGACGAATTGACAAAAGTATTTTTAGAAGAAAGACAAAAATTTAGAGATTTAGCAAAAGAGCATACAGATGACATAAAAAAGCTTGTAGAGAAACAAAAAAATGAATGGATTGAGCTTTGAGAGCTTTATGTTATTGCTCATAAATCTGAACAAATGGCAAAGGATGATCAAGCAAAAATAGATGATATCAAATCTCAATTATGATTATAAAATTTTGTGTATTTTCTGAGAAAAAACTTAGAGTAGATATTTACTTATCTGCTCTTTTTTCTGATTTTTCAAGAAGCTACATCCAAAAAATAATTGATAAATGACAAGTTTGCGTAAATTGAAAAATTATTTCAAAAAATTTAAAGATTTCTCCAAAGGACGAATTACAAATAGAAATAATTCCTGAAAAACTTGAAATTTTACCTCAAAAAATGGATTTGGACATAATATTTGAAGATGAAAATATTTTGATTATAAATAAGGATTCTTGGATAAATGTACACCCAGTCCCTTGAGAAGGATGAAGAGAAAACACGCTTGTTAATGGGATTTTGTATCATTGTAGCGATAAAAATGATAAAAAGAGGTTCAATTTATGAACTATAAATTGAGTAGAGAGGCCAGGAATAGTTCATAGGCTTGACAAAGACACTTCTGGAATTATTTTAATAGCAAAAAATGATTCTATGATGAATTATTTAGCTGAAATCATAAAAAATAGAAAGATTATAAAAAAGTATTTTGCAATCGTAAATGGAATTGTAAAGGATAAAGTATTTCAAATAGAAAGTTATATTTGAAGAGATAGTAAAGACAGAAAAAAAATGACAACAAAAAATCCTATAAACCCAAAAATTGCAATTAGTGAAATCAAAGTTCTTGATTATATAGATGAAAAATACAGTTTACTTGAAGTAAAAATTTTAACTTGACGAACTCACCAAATCAGAGTTCATTTGGCTTCTATTGGCTTCCCTATCCTATGAGATCAGGTTTACTGAAACTCAAAAGTAAATCTAGAAGTTTTTGAAAAATATTGATTAAAAAGGCAAGCTTTGCACAGCAAAAGTTTAGAGTTTGAGCTTTATTGAAAAAATAGACTTTTTGAAGCTGAACTAAAAAATGATATGAAAAAATTTTTGAAATAAAAAAGAACAAAAAGTTTTTGTTCTTTTTTACACCTTTTTAATAACTAACATTTTCTCTTAAAGTTTCAAGTAATTTTTTATCCACATCTGAGATATTTTTTGGCATAATTGCTTCTACTTTTACAATTAAGTTTCAAGTTTTTCAATTTAGTTTTTTTCAAAAATTTTTCACTCTAAATTTTGTTCAAGGTTTTGTTGATTCTGGAATTTTTAACTTTGCTTTGTCTCAATTGTATCCTGTTACTTCTATCTTGCAACCAAGAATCAAATCAAAAATTGGAACTTCATAAGTTTTCTCAAAATCAAGACTTTCTTCTTTTTTTTCCTCTCTTGTAGAATATGTTTTTCTAGAGCTTTTTCCTCAAAATCATCAAAATAAATCTGAAAAATCAAATTCAAATCAAGAAGTTCACTTTGATCAAGTTGCTCATCAAAAATTTGAAAAAATATCTTCAAATCAAGAAAATCATCAAGCTGAAGAATATGCTCATCAAGTTCATCCAAATGGATTTCATGAAGCTCAAGCAGCTCAAAACATATCATAGTTTTTTCTTTTTTGCTCATCAGATAAGACATCATAAGCCTGTCAGATTTCTTTAAATTTTTCTTCTGCTTGTTTATCTCACTTATTTCTGTCAGGATGGTATTTCATAGCTAGTTTTCTGTAGGCTTTTTTTATCTCATCTTGAGTTGCTGTTTTACTCACTCATAAAATATTATAAAAATCTTTTGACATTTTGAAAATTTTAGTTATAAATTATTAAATTTAAGATTTAACAAAAAAATATGAAAAAATTATTAGTATTAATTATAACAAGTTTAGGGATTTTTTCAATATTTTCTTATGCAAATGCTAGAGAAGGTTCTTTAGAAAGAGTATTAGATTTAGAATATGGACCTGAAGCTTTTGAATTAGCTTTGCCTGAAATTTGAAATTATTATTTAAAAAATACAAAAAATAAAAATGCTTTAAAAACATTTAAAACTGCTGATAGTATTTTAAAAGAGGCATTTATGAGAGATTATAGAGATGGAAAATTTGATTATATAAAAATCAATGCAATAATTGAAAATTATAATTTATTTGTTTATCATACAAACAAATATTTTGAATACTTGAGCTTGAAAGAAAAAGACCCAACAAACTCTGAAGCAGACACAGCTATTTTAAGAAACTATAAAAGCTCTAGAGCTTATATCAAAAAGTTAAAACATCTGATTTCTCTTGATGAATAAAAAAATAAATCCTAGCTTAGGATTTATTTTTTTACTTTTCTTTATGCTTTTCCTCAAGTTTTTTTTGTCTTTCCTTTTCTTTTCTTTCTTTTTCTCTTTGTTTAAATTCTTCTTTTTTCTTTTCATGAATTTTTTCCTGAGTCATAACATCATTTATAGTTTTATTTATTCTTTCTTCTACTATTTTTCTTGAAAGAGAGTACTTTTCTCTACTTACTTTTAAAATATTTTGGTATCTCAAAGCAAACTCTTCTTCATCTTTTTTATTTGGAGGAAATGTTCCAGCAGAAAATACAGGACTAGGCATTCAATCAATCAATTGTTTTATGTAAATATTATATTTTTTCAAATTCATCAAATCTTCTTCTGAAATTTCTCAAGAAAGCACTTCTTTCAAAATATTTGCATCATGGAATCAAACTTGAAAAGATACTATTGAACCAACATTTCAAAAAACTGCTCACCTAACTGATTCTTGCATTTGGTCTATGTATTGGTTTGCCATAACTAAGTTTAGTTTATATTTTCTAGCCTCTGACAAAATAGTTGCAAATGAATCTGTAGCAAAATTTTGGAACTCATCAACATAAAGGTAAAAATCTTTTCTTTCTGTTTCTGCTATATCTGCTCTACTCATCGCATCCAATTGGAATTTTGTTACCATCATAGCTCAAAGTAGAGATGAAGCATCTTCTCAAATCTTTCATTTTGAAAGATTTATAATTATAATTCTTTGCTTATCCATAGCCCATCTAATAGAAAAAGTATTTTTTGATTGTCATAAAACATTTCTCAAAATAGAACTTGATAAAAATTGTCAAACTTTGTTCAAAATAGGTCAAGTAGCTTCAACCTTTTGGTTTGGAGCCATTTTTTCAAATTCTGTAATCCAAAATTTTTTTACAACTGGATCTTTTACTCTTGCAACTATCTTTTGTCTGAAGAGGTCACTTGTAAGCATCAAAGGAATGGAAATCAAATTTGAATTTGGAGCTTCAAGTAGAGCTAAAATTGTATTTCTAAGAATATGTTCAAGTCTTGGTCACCATGAATCTCAAAATATTTTTTTGAAAATACCAATAAGCCCTGAAGCCACAAGAGGCCTATGCTCTGGAGAAATATCTTCAAGCATATTAAATGAAATAGGCCAGTGAGTATCACTTGGATCAAAAATAATAGTTTGATTTGTTCTATTTTTTGGTATAAATCAAATCACAGATTCTGCTAAATCTCAGTGTGGATCTATAATAGCAACTCATCTTCCCTTTCTGATATCATCTATAATCATATTTTCCAAAAGTGTAGATTTTCACATTCAGGTTTTTCAAAGAATGTAAATATGCCTTCTTCTATCACTTGGTCAGATTCAAAAACTCATATTTGTTCATCTGAAATTTGTGATTCAAATCGGTGTGAGATCTGATTTTACTTCTATATCATCTGTCAAATCTGGGTCTACAATTGGAAGGTTTGAAGGTGGCTCAAAAGCACGAGCAGAAACCCAGTTTATTTGTGGCGTTTTCACATAAGAAGTAGGTAAATGAACAAGTCAACAAAGCTCATTTGTAGATAAAATATCTTCTCAAGATATCTCTCTTTTTTTTACTTCTGAAATTATTTTTTCATCATTTGAAATATTTTTTAATTCTAAAGAATTTACTTTAAAATTATCATAAATTGTAAGTGTTGAAAATATCTCTTTTATAGCTCAAACTGACTCAATTTTATCTTCTCAAGCATGAATAATATTTATAGAGACATAATAAGCTTGCTTTGTAAGCTTTTCTTCAATGTATTTTTTTGCTTCATTTTCATCTTTTTCTTCAGCAACTTCTTCTGTTTTTTCTCTTCTAAAAAATAATCAAAATAATTTTGTAAATAATTTTAAAGGCAAAAGTAGCATTTGAAGCCAAATATATCTTCCTGTTAATTTTAAATGTTTTATAAAATCTGATGAATTTGAAAGTAATATTTCAGTGATTTTATCACTATTTTTTTTCCAGTATTTTTCATCTGCTGGACAAAAATTTATTTGAAAAGTATTTAAAGTATATTTTCCAGACCTAGAAATAGCTGAAGTTATAGACGAAAATGGGTCCAAAACCTCAGATTTTGAACTTTCTAAAACTTCTGTGAAAGTTTTGATTGGAAAATAAAAATGATTTTTTAGATGAACTTGTCAAACTTTCATTTTATCATTTGGAATTTTAGCCAAATAGTCTCAAACTTCTATAATTTCAACATCTGTATAATGTGCATAAATTTGATTTTTTAAAAAATTTGAATATTTTTTTGGAGACACCACAAAAAACCTGATTCTATTCCCTATTTTTGTTATTTCAAAAGAAAAAGCTTGTTTATTTTCTTTTTTGTTAGTTTTTTTAAAATCTTCAAAAACTTTATGTAAAATAACTAAAATATTTTCAAAGACAGCAGGTCATTTGACATTATTTTTGTCAACAAGAATCTCCAAAATCTTTTTTTCCATAATTTTTTTAATTTTTGTTTTGATTTAATTTATTTTAACATATTTAGTAAGTTAATTCAAATTTTTTACCAAAAATTCAGTGTTTGCTGCATCTAACCCTGATTTCTATTTCATCTAAATCATAATCATCAAAAACCACAACAGTATCATCATCAATTCATAAAAATTTTTCTTCAACCAAATCTCAATATTCATCAAAAAGTCAAATTGAGAGAATTCTATGCTCTTTTTCCATTGGATGAGAATTATTTCAAACTGTGACTTCTATGCTTATTCAATCATGATTTATTTCAGGTAAATGCTCTAATTCCACTTTATCAACAGTATTTTCATCGAGATAAATCACTTCCTCTTTAAGTTGAAAAAATCCATCTGTTTCCAAACAAACAGGACAACAATCAAGAGAATCAATTTTTGTTCCAGCTTCTATTTCCTCTACTTCATCCCCAGAAGATTCATCATAAACATAAGAACAGTTTGTACAAATGTATTTCATAAAAAATATTTTTATTTTTTAAAAAAAGGATTATCATATTTTATAGATATTTTTAAAAAATTCAATATGAAACAAATTTTTGGTGAAAAGATATTTAATAATTTTAAAAAATATTTTAAAATAAAGGAAGAATATTCAAAAGAAGAAAAAAAGTATTTTGATAAAGCCTACAAATACATAAAATACATAAAATGGATTCCTTGAATAAAAATGATTTGAATTTGAAACAGCTTAGCAATGAAATCAGCAACAGAAAGCTCAGACATAGATTTATACATAGTTACTGACAAAAATGCTATGTGGTTTGTGAGGATTTTTGTGACTTTTATTTTTCAGATTTTTTGAGTTAGAAAAGATGAAAAAAGTCATGCTGGAAGATTTTGTTTAAGCTTTTTTTCAACAATTGATTGAATGGATTTTTGAAAATTTAAAATAGAAAATGATATTTACCTTTACTTTCGGATTGTGTATTTCAAGCCAATTTTGGATTACAATGAAACTTATAAAAAATTTTTAGAAATAAATAGTACTTGGGCAAATTTTGATGATTATAAAGGTATAATCGAAGAAAATAAAAAATTTATAAAATACAAAAAAAATAAAAAGTGGAGCAATATTTTTTTTGTATGATTTTTTGATAAAATCTTAAAAAAAATATTTTTACCAAAAACTTTGAATCATTTTGAAAGAATTTGAAAACCTTATGGAGTCATCATAAATGATGATTTACTAAAATTTCACAATTGAGATATCAGGCAAGAAATAAGTAAAAAACTAAATAATTATTTTTAAAATATTTTTCAAAATGAACCAAAAAAGATAACCAAAGATTATTCTTGATTATCTTTTTTTTCTTCTTTTGTTTTTGGGCTTTCTTCAATTCTAGCTTCAACTTTTCAGATTTTTGCTTCTTCAACTTCAACAGCTTTTATTATCAATGTTCTTTCAGTTTCAGATTTTTCATCTGAATTTAAAATTTTTAAAGAAATTTCTTGTCAAACAGTTGGAAATCATTCTAAAATATCAGTTATCACATAACTAACTGTTTCTCAATTAAATTCTTTTTCATCAAGTCAAACATCTTCAAATTCAAGATCAAATTCATCAAGCAAGTCTTGCATCAAAACTAAACTGTCAGTTTTTATTCATCAATTTTCTAGCTTTATAAATTCTTCAGTCTCTCTGTCAGATTCATCTCTGATTTCACCAAAAACTTGCTCAACTATATCTTCCAGACTAACCAAACCTGCAACTCAACCATATTGATCCATAATAATTGCAAAAATTTTGTTTGTTTTTTGAAAAACATCAAAAAGCTTTGAAATAGGCTGATTTAAAGGAACTTTTAAAACTTTTCTGAGTTTTATTTCAGTTAATTTTTTATCTCAATTTCAGTTTGAAATCTCTCTCAAAAGATCTCTTGCTGATATGAAATAATCTATTTTATCAATAGTTTTGTTGTAAATTGGAATTCTAGTATGTGTATGAGTCAAATAGTAGTTTACAGCTTCTTTTACAGTAAATGTATCTGGAATTGCTTCAAGTTTTACTCTTGGAGTCATGATTTCCTCAGCTGAAATTTCATAATATTCAAAAATAGATTTTATCTTTTCATGCTCATCATCATCTATTCATCAGTGATCTCTTCACATATCTATGAAACTTTGAATCTCTTCATCAGTCATCTTTTCAGTTTTCTTTTTTCCTGAAAATACTCTAATTATTATTTTTATCAAGAAAACCAAAGGATAGAACACTGTAATCAAAAATTTGTAAATAGGGGCAACAAAAAGTGCAATTGCAGCAGAATTTTTACTTGCAATACTTTTTGGAATTATTTCTCAAAAAAGTAATAAAAATATTGTAACAATTCAAGTAGAAATTCAAACAGCTTGAGCCTCTGGAATTCAAGAACTAGAAGCCAAACTCATAGCTATTTGTGTAGCCAAAGCTGCTGTATAAACATTTACAAGATTGTTTCAGATAAGAATCATTATAAGCAGATTGTCTGTGTCTTCTTTTACATCTCTAAGTGCTTTTGCTCAAACTTTTTTATTTTTTATAAACCACTCAATTTTATGCTTTGGTAAACCAATAAGTGCTATTTCACTTCATGAAAAAAAACCAGAAAGTAAAAACAAAACTACAAACAAAATTATCTCGGAGGTACTCATTATTTTATTATTTTCTTAAAAATTTAAACTTATGGTTACTTATTTTATTGAAAAATATTTTTTTTCAAGTTTTTATTTATTGTTGTGGTTTTGGAATAGAAAATATTTCTCATTTTTCTATGTCTTTTCATCAGTGATTAAACACATGTGCTTGGTAAATCTCTATAATTCAGTCTTTTGAATCATCAATTGGATTTATGTAAACCAAATCCCCAGCAAAAGTTTTATTTGCAACAGATAATTCATAAGACAAACCTTTTAATTTCAAATCTTTATTTTTCTTTTTTAAAAATATTTTATAATAATTTTTATTGAAATCAAAATCAAAATTTTCTAAATCAGAAAAAGCAGATTTGGCTTGCCAGTCTCATCAATCTTTTGATCTTTCAAATATCTCATATTCTACATCTGTAGCTTTTATATCTTTATGAAACTTTATGCTCATTTTTCAAGAATCAACTTGCATTATTTTTTTTGCATTTATGTATCATAATATTCAAGCTTCTCATTCTTTTATTGGCTCTTCATTATTTTTATTATTCTCAATCATTTTTTCTGAGATTTCATTACTCAAAAAAATATTTTCTTTATCTGTCTCTTCTGTAATTATTCACAAAATATGAGTTCTAGCATCAGCATCATTATCATAAATTTTATTTGGATAATAATAAAAATATCAATTCTCTTTTTTAGAATAAACATTATAATCATCACTATTTATGTTGTCATCCAAGTTATCATTTAGCCCTGAAAATACTAAACTAAATTTTTCTGTTGGTCTCAAAGGATTTAAAAAAGAATTTCAATTTATAATAAAGCTCTTTAAAGATCATCACTCTATAGAATAAACTTTATCAAATACATTTCAATCAGGAATAAAAAAGTCTTTCATTTTTTCTTTTTCTTCTTTTGAAATAGATGAATCATTCCATTTTGAAAAATTTAGAAATAAACTTGTACCAAAAGCACAATAATATTTTCAAGATCAGACTAATTCTCCCTCTCATTTTGAAAGTATAAGTTTGTTTGTTCAAATAGTAACTCATTTATCATTAGTGGTTATAAGAGTTGGACAACTTTTTGCATCCAGAAAACCTCATCCATCTGAGTTTAGTTTTTTATCATATTCTAGGTTTAACATAGCATTTTGAGAAAGAATTGCTTTTTCTTGTTCATTTATATCAGAAAGTGCTATTTTGTTGCTATACTCAGACATACTTGATGCAACTATGTAAACAAGAGTCATTGCAAAAAAAACAAGTACAAGCACATACAAGACTACTGAAGCCTCTTTTTTATTTTTCATTTTAAAAAATATTTTTAAAAATATAAATTGTATTCTTTATTGTTACTTTCTAATTTAAATTTTATATTGTAAATTACTTTATTTGTTGAAATTGAAGTTATTTGTTTTTTTTGTATTTGTTCCTCAATATTCAAAGATTTAAAAACAATATCTCTTGCTATTATATAATGCATTTTTGCAACATTTTTTGTATCTATATTTTCAAGAGAAGCATCAGTTTTGTAGTCTCCATAAGTTATTCACAAAACTCAGGCTTTTG
This sequence comes from Candidatus Gracilibacteria bacterium HOT-871, assembly GCA_002761215.1. Taxonomy (GTDB): domain Bacteria; phylum Patescibacteriota; class Gracilibacteria; order BD1-5; family UBA6164; genus GN02-872. Next base: position 1,079,529 of record CP017714.1, on the reverse strand, counting down.
AAAAAATAACAAGATAATCATCATCTCAAGTATTTTTCTTGATTTTTATGTAAGAATCACCATTTTTTTCTATAATTTGTTCAGAACGTTCAGTGTATCAATTATCGATTGCTCTGCTAACTTCTGACTGAAAATTTAACACATCATAAACTTGATTACCACTAGTAGTTGTGATATCAATGCTATCATTTACTCTATTTATAAAGCTAAAAACAATGACAAATAAAAAAGCTAAAATAATAGTTGAGACCAAAAGCTCTGCAAAAGTAAAAGCTTTCCTATTTTTTAAAAAAAATTTCACTTTCCAAAAAAGTTAATTATAATATTTAATATAATATATATTTATTTTATTTTGTAAATGAAAAAAAATAAAAATGCAGAAACCCTGGCTGGAATACTAGTTTCATTGGTTGTTCTGTCAATTGTTTTGTTTTGAATTGTGTCAATGTTAAACTCTCAAACAAAAATTAGTGATGATTTTCAGTGAAAAATAGAAGAAAAAATTTTTAAAAAAAATATAGAAAATATTTTAAAAAATATTTATCTTGCAGAAAGAAAAGATATAGCTTCCTGAGAGGATTTTTACCTTGATAATGATTGAACAAATATAAATGTAAGCAAGCAAGAAGATAAAAAATTTAAAGATAGTTCTCTGAAAAATATAGATGATGTAGAAAACTATAAACAAGAAGTATACAAAATCACTTTGACAAGATGACAAAAAATCTGAGATTTGTGAATAGAATCAGAACCAGAAATAAAAATAGAAAAAAAATAATTAATTCTTAAAAAATAAAATTATGAATAAAAAATGATTTACTCTTGTAGAGTTGGTTGTAGTTATGTCGATTTTAGTCATACTATCATCTATATCTTTTATCACTTATTCTAGATATTTATCACAAGCTAGAGATTCTCAAAGAATAGCAGATTTGGCACAACTAGGCTCAGCTTTGGAATTGTACACAAAGCAAGTTTGAGAATTGCCTTCTCCTTGAAACGGAAATGACAAAGATTGAGTTTTTCAAATCTGAAAACTTGATGAAAATACAACTATAAATACAGTAAATACTATTCCAAAAGACCCAAAAATAAAGCAAGCCTATGTTTATTCTAAAATAATTAATAGTAAAGAAAAAAATTGGTGAAATGAAAATAATCATGAATACCAACTAGCTGCAACTCTAGAATGAGATGGAACTCCAGTAGCTTTAGTCAGAGGAAATTATTATCCTGTAGCAAGTGATTATCCTTCTATAATCACAACTTCTGCAAGCTCAACATATTTTGTTTTAGATAACCAAAGTTTGAACTTACCATATACTTTCACTCCAGAATATGAATGAAGTTGAAATAGTGATTTTGAAGCAATGAAAAAAGAAATAAAAGAAAAAACAGGAACAGATTTCACTTACAGAAATCCTTTTACAGATTGTGACCAACTAAAAAAAGCTTGAAAATTTATCTGACCAAGAGAATACAAGCTATCTAGTGGAGAAAAACAATGTAATTAAAAATAGATTTTTAAAAAGTCTATTTTTTTTGTTAATTTTTTTAGAAAATTAATATGCATAAATAAAAAGTATTAAAAATATTTTTAGTGTTTTAAAAAAGAAAAATAAACTCAAAAATAATAAATATTTCAGAAAAAATATATGATTTTTTGATTTTAAAAAAAATTTGTAGTAAAATATTTGAAAATTTATATTTTTAAAAATAATTTTACTATTATGGCTGAACAAAAAAAGATAAATCTGACAGCTTTGGGAAAAAATATTTCTCAAGATAATTCAGATACAACAAACAATTCTCTAAGTGAAACAACTGAAATAATAGAAACTCCAAAGAGAAATCCTAGCAAGAAAGTAACAGAAAAAATGAAAAAAATCATAAATTGAGAATTTGTTGAAAAAGCAGAAGTAGATGCAGAAAACAAAATAAATTCTTGGAAAGAACAAGTTCTTGAAGAAGATGCTATTAATTCTAACTCTCTTGTAGAAGACACTATTCCTTCAGAAGATGGAATAGTAAATTTTGAAAAACCAAAAACAAACAAAATAGTTTTACCAAAATTGCAAGAAGAACCTATTGTTCAGGAAGTTGAAAAACCTATTGAAATTGTAGAAGAGCCAAAAGAAGAAAAAAATGACCAATGGATGGAAGAATGAAAAGAATTATTTTCAAACTACAGATCTGATTTTGATATAGAAAAAACTAAAAGTTTAGAAAATGCAAATTCTGAAGAAGATTTCATTCCAAAAAAGAAAGTTATGAGACCATCAACTGTTTATGCATTAGTTTTTTTATGAACATTTATTGTGATTTCATGAGTTGCAGGTTTTCTTTTTAAAGACAAAATCAAAGAAAAATTATTTCCAACTAAAGTAGAAGTAGCTGTAAACTCTTGAACTGTGCAAGAAACAAATTCATGAAAAGTTGAAAAAACTGTAGAAAAAGAAACTATAAATGTAGACTGAACAGACTTTAAAATAGAATCTTCAAAAGATGAAAATTGAGAAAAAACTTATATTTTTGAAGGAAAAAATTATAAAGATTTAAATGAAATTAAAAAAGAATTAAAAGAAAAAAATAATAAAAAATTAGAAAATGAAAAAATTCAAAAACAAAAGGAAATAATTGAAAAAATAAAGAAAAAAGTAAAAGAAGAATTCTCTAAAAAGAGCTAAAAACTATTTAGTTCTTTTTATTTAGAAATATTTATCAAAAAATGTCAATATATTTTTTTAATTATTTTTAGCAAAAATTTAACTTTTACAAAAAAAAATGATATCATTTAATAGGTATTAATTCTTAAAAAATTTTAAATGACTAAATATTTAACTCCAAAAGATGACATAAAAGCAATGAGAACAAATAAATCGATTATTGATATAGTTGATTATGTAAACAATATGTTCAAAACTGCTATTGATATGTGAGCTTCAGATATTCATGTAGAGCCAACTGAAGATTTTATTTTAATCAGATTTAGAAAAGACTGAGATTTTTTAATTATTGATAAAGTAGATAAAGAATTTACAAGTGCAGTTGTCACAAGATTAAAAGTTTTATCAAGAATCAAAATTGATGAAAACAAAAAGCCTCAAGACTGAAAAATTATTTATTTTTATGAAAAAGAAAAAGTAAATATAGATATCAGACTTTCTACTTTGCCAACAAAATTTTGAGAAAAAGTAGTAATGAGAATTTTGAAACAAGACACTTCTTTGATAAATATCCAAGCTCTAGGGCTTATTGATATAAATTTAGAAAAACTAAAAGAAGCTCTTAGAAGTACTTATTGAATAATACTAGTAGCATGACCAACAGGTTCTTGAAAATCTACAACATTATTTGGTATTTTGAAAAATTTTAATCCTTTGGAATTCAATATTTCAACTTTGGAAGATCCGATAGAATACAACATAGATTATGTAAATCAATCTCAAGTAAAATCAGAAATAGGTTATACATTTGCTTCTGGTTTGAGAAGTTTGGTTAGACAAGATCCTGATATTATAATGGTTTGAGAAATAAGAGATAAAGAAACTGCAACTCTAGCCGTAGAAGCAGCTTTGACTTGACACTTAGTCTTATCAACAATACATACAAACTCAGCATCTGCAACAATTCAAAGACTTATAAATATGTGAGTTGAGCCATTTTTGCTAGCATCTGCGATGAAAATGGTTGTATCTCAAAGACTTTGAAAAAGACTTTGTCCTCACTGTAAAGAAAAAACTGAACTTTCAGAAATTCAAAAAGCAAAAGTAATAGAGTATTTAGCACCAATTTCTGAAGAAGAATCACTAAAACATATGGAATTTTATGTTTGAAAATGATGTGAAGTTTGTAATGGAACAGGTTATAAATGAAGAATTTGATTCCATGAAATACTTACAGTTTGAGATTATTTAGAACCATTAATTTTGAAAAAAGAACCAGCTCACAGAATCCAAGAAGAATGAATAAAACACTGAATGATAACTATCGTTCAAGATGCTTTGATAAAAGCACTGATGTGACAAACAACAGTTGAAGAAGCATTTAAATTAATTTAATAAGAACAAAAAATGTTTGGACTTTTTAGAAGAAAGGTAAATACACAAGATGTAAAAGCCTTTGAATCTGCAGTAAATGCTATAAATATTTATGTAGCTTTGTCAGACTGGGAAAAAGCAAAAATGGCTGCACATGAAATCATTTCTAAAGAAAAAAAATCTCTAGAAAATCTTATCCAAAATAACAGTGGAGATAAAAAATTTGAGAAAAAAAATATAGCTATTTTTGAAAAAAAAGAAGAAAAAATCAAAAAACTTCTAGCAAAAATAGAACTTTTGGAAAAAGATTATAATGACAAAATAAAAATAGAAAGATTTAATGTAAGAATCAAGTCAATGAAAAAAGAAATAGATAAACTTATTTCTCAATCAAAGACAAATGATGCTCTTACTCTTTTAAATAGTTTTTATAAAGAAAATGAAAATGAAATTTCTGTTATAAATTTTTATAAAAAAGAAAAAATCGTTATTCAAAGGGCAATAAATAAAAAAATCTGAAGACTTGATGACAGAACAAAAACAAATGCAAAACTTGAAGCAATGACTCTGATTTGAGAGGATTATAAAGCCCCTGAAGAAGAAAAAATCAAAAAAGAAGATTTATGATTTTTCCAAAGACTAAAAGCAAAGTTTAATTTCTGGAAAACATTAAATAAAAAAAGAGAAGAAAAAAAATTGCTTGATGAAGTAAATATTTTGATAGAAGAAGATTCAAAAGTAAAAAAAGAATTAGCTGCAAAAAAACTGGAAAAAATGCACAGTTGATTGATAAAAGAGCTAGTTTATGACAATATGATTTGATATGATTTATATTGAAAAATACTTTGAGCTGACAAGATTTCTGGTGATACATTTGGTTTAGAAGAAAACAGAAACAATTATTTAATGTTTTTGTGAGATGCAACAGGTCATTGAGTTAGAGCTGGTTTTATCATAAGTGTTTTCAACCAATTATTTAAAACATTTAAAGAAAAATCTATAAAAGATATTTACATAGATATAAATAATCAATTAAAACAAAAACTTGAATCAAAAAACTTTGTAACTTGAGCTCTTTTTGAAATAAATAAATGAGGTTCTTCTATAAAATATGCTTGAATGTGACATGAACCAATATTTATTTATAGAGAAAAAACTTGAGAAGTAGAAAAAAAAGTTTTGTGATGATTAGCTGCAGGTTTCAGAATCATAAAAGATGCAAATCAAGTAAAAATCAGAGACATAAAACTTGAAGATTGAGACATTTTGATGATATTTAGTGACTGAATAGTTGAAGCAAAATGAGTAAATGGAGAATTTTATGGAATTGATAGACTTTGAGAAACATTTAAAAAAGTTTTAAAATTTGAAAGTGATATAAGAAAAATTTACAATTTCTTAATTGAAGATTTAAAATGATTTAAATGATGAATAAAATTTGAAGATGATGCAAGTATTTTACTTCTAAAAAGAGATGCAAATAGAGATTTAGTAAAAAAATGAGACCAAATCCTAGAAGATATAAAAGAAAAAGAAAATCTTAAATCTGACGAAATAAAAAGGCTTGAGTGAGAAAGAAGAGAAAATTTAAGTAAAAAACTTGAGGCAATCAGAAGAGAAAAAGAAACAAAAAGAATTATTTCTATACTTTGAGAATTATATTATTCTTGAGAAATATTACAATTAAAGCAAGAAGCTATCAGATACATAAAAGAATGATATATAGATAAAAAAATAAATTTCTATCTAAGAAAGGCTATAGAAAATGAAAATAATTATAGAATAGAACAAAAAAATCAAAAAATGCAAAATAAATACAATGTTTTGCTTTGATTATACAAAAAATGAGATTATGACACTGTCATAAAAGAATTAGAATATATAATTCGCAAAGATTGAAATTTTTAAAAAATAAAATATGTTTTGAAGTTGAATAAAATTTTATGATGAAGTAGGTAACTTCAATAATGAAAAATTATTGAAACTGCTTGAAAATGCCAAAAGAGCTAGAATCAAGAAAAAAGGCTCTTACAAAAGTTCTTGATGAGAAATCATCCTTTTTGGAAGTGTTTCAAAAAAACAAGTTTGGCAATTTATAAATAGATTTTCTATTTTTGTAAACTCAGGACTTGATGTAAAGTGAGCACTATGAATCCTTGTAAAACAAACAAAAAATGTATATTTCAGAAAAATTATAAAAGAAATAAGAGAAAACATAGATCACTGAATACTTATAAACAATTCTATGAGTAGATATCCTGATGTATTTGATCCTCTAACTGTAGCTCTTGTCTGAGTTTGAGAAAACACAGGTTTACTTTGAAAAATATTAAATGATCTAGACAAAAATTTATTGGAAAGCATAGAAATAAGATCAAAAATAAAATGAGCTATGATTTATCCAGCAATACTTTTGTTTTTAACTATTTCAATGGTTGTGTTTATGATGGTAATGATTGTTCCAAGAATCGCTGAAGGTTTTGCAAAACAAAATGTAGAGCTTCCTTGGCCAACAAAAGTAATCATTTCTATTTCAGAATTTATCCAACATGATTATTTAATCATACTTTGAGTAATATTTGGAGTATATTTGATATACAGATTGATAAAATCTACATATTTATGAAGGCTTAAATATGCTCAAATAGCTATGAATTTACCAATATTTTGATTTATAGTTAGGCAATCAAACATAGTTTACTTTATCAAATCATTTTCTACTTTGCTTGATGCATGAGTTTTACTTTTGGAATCAATCAAAACAAGTAGCCAAGTAGTTCCAAATCTTGCCTACAAAAAAGAAATCATGAGAATAAAAAATGAAGTAGAATTTTGATTGACAATATCTAAATCTATTTGATTAAATAACGAATATGAAGACAGTATTTATCTAAACAAATTTTTTCCTGAAGAGTTTGCCTATGTTATAAATACTTGAGAGGAAACTTGAACACTTTCTGAATCAATCAAAAAAGTTTGAGTAAATTATAATAAAGAATTAAGAAGATATATTTGAAATATGTCAACTATGCTTGAACCACTTATCATAGTTATAGTTTGAACATTGGTTGGTGCTATAGTTATAGCCATAATGTTACCATTCTTTGAATTATGAAAAGTTGTGCAAAATATGTAAAAAAATATTTAAAAATAAAAATAACAATAAAGTCTAGTGAAAATTGTGAAGTCATCTTGATTTTATTGTAAGATTTGAATAAAATATGGCTATCGTTAAAAACCTTGACGAAAACCATATTTTTTTACTTTAATTTATAACTATATTGAAATATGAGAAATACTAAAAAAGGTTTTACATTAGTTGAATTGATAGTTGTTATCACTATTTTAGCTGTACTAGCTACTATCGCTTTCCTTACTCTTGGAGATTATCCAGCTCAATCTAGAGATACAAAAAGACAAGCTTCTGTTGCTAACATACTAGAAAAAATAAAAGTAGAAAGTGCTACAGGTTACAAAAGTTTTATAGAGTGAGTAAATGGAGATCCAACTACTACAGCAACTGCTGGATCAGATGGAGTTCCTACTGGTGTAACAATTGAGAATTTAAAAATAGCTAATTGAAAGGTTAATTTTACAGAATTAAGAGAATCAGCAGATTCATTTAAAGATACAAGAAATAACAAAGATAACCCTTATGACCTATTCTCTGCAACTTGGACTGAAAAAAAAGGTACTGAACAAACAAGAAAATACTGTCATGAAGTTAGAATACTTGGTGAAACAAAAGGGTATGAAACAAGAGATCCAATTAAAAAATGAGATTGTCCAAAATTTGTTCCTGTAACAGAAATGCCTGCTCAACCTTAATTTATCAAAACAAAAAAATCCTAAATTAAATTTTAGGATTTTTTTGTTTTTTGCTTAAATATTAATTATTTTAAATTTAAAATATCTTCAAAAGCATCACTTTTAAAATATCTAACAAATCTTCAAACTTTTTTACTTTTCAAAATTCACATATTTTCTAAATGTTTTAAATCTTTTATTGCTGTAAGTTTTGAAACTTGATAATAATTCATATGAGATGTTGTTGTAGTAAAACTATCAGGACTTCTAGAAAAATATATTAACAATTTTTCTTGTCTTTCATTTAGATCTAAATGTTTAAAATCATAACTATCTTTTTCTTTTGCTTTTTCTAAGATGTATTTTTCATACTCTTTAAAAGCTTTTTTTGTAGAGTTTGCTAAATAAACTAAAAAATAAGTTAAATCATTATCATCCTGTTCACTGTATATATAGGCATTTTTATATTGTGTTTTTGAATCTTTAATGATATTTGATATAGGAATAAAGCTAAATCATAAATATCACTTTTTTAGTAAATACCAATAAAATACAGCTCTTGCTGTTCTTCAATTTCAGTCACAAAAAGGATGTAAGTATCATATCCAAAAATGTAATATACAAGCTTTTATAAATGGATGGGTAAAAACTCACTTATCTTCATCATTTGCATAATTTATAAGTTTTTCAAGTTCTTCCATCAAAAATTTTTCATTTGGAGCCTTATGGTAAATATCTCAAGTCAAGATATCTTGAATAACTATTTTATCATTGTTTGTTCTAAACCTTCATGATTCAGAATTATTTTTTAAAATTCACTTAGTTAAAATGGCTTGTAATTCTAATAAACTTTCTTTTGTTAGTTTTTCTTTAACTAATTCATCTTTCACGAAATTCATAGCAATATAATTATTCATAATCATCTTTTCATCAACAGACATAGGTTTTTTATCTTTCTGAATCATATCTTTTGCTTGATTTGAAGCAGTCATAGCTCATTCTATTTGACTTGATGATATAGCTTCTTCAATTATTCAATTTTGAAAAAATATTTGTTTTTCCTTTTTAGATAGCTCTATTCAGAAAAAATCTCATCTCAAAGATAAATCTAGCTTATATAAAAATTCCTCAAGAAAATTAGGTTTTCACATTTTAAAATATTTATTATATTCTGATTTTATAATAGTTTGAGTATTTAACAATCTCATAGATTTTATGACAAACCAAAGCTCTTCAGAGCTTCTTAACTCTTTTGGAATTTCTTTAAATTTTATTTTATCCCAATACAAATATTTCTCATCAGAATATTTATGTAAATTATTTTTATAATAAATATCTGAAAGGTTATTTTCTATAAAATTAATTCTTTCTTTTGAAATAACACTTAAGTCAGGTTTTTCTATTTTTTTTAACAACATAATAGGTATACAACAGGTTAATTTTTATAAAACTATACCTATTATATACCTATTTCTTAAAAAATCAAAATTTAAAGAAAAAAATTCCTAAAATCAGGAATTTCTATAATGAATCTTTTAATATTTTTGGATTATTTGCGTACCTCAAAGCTTCATCTTCTGTAATGGCTCAAGCACGAACTAAATCAACTAAATCATTCTCTAAAAGTTGCATTCCTTCCCTTCATCCTGTTTGAATCACTGAAGGAAGTTGATGAAGTTCATTTTCTCTTATCAAATTTGAAATTGCAGTATTTTTTACAAGTATTTCTTTTGCAAGTTTTAATCAAGTTCACTCTACATTTTTTATAAGCCTTTGTGAAAAAATAGCTAAAAGTGAATCTGATAATTGAATTCTTATTTGTTCTTTTTCTTCTTTTGGGAAAGCATCTATTATTCTTGTAACTGTTTGGTAAGCACTTCTTGTATGCAAAGTTGAAATAACTAAATGTCATGTTTCAGCAAGCCTAAGAGCTATTTCCATTTCTTTTTTAGTTCTCATTTCTCAAAACATTATCACATCAGGAGTTTGTCTCATAGCTCACATCAAAGCTGTTTCGTAATCATAGACATCTTTTCAAATTTCTTTATGTTCAACTATAGATTTTTTATGTGGATGTACATACTCTATTGGATTTTCAATTGTAATTATATGCCTAACAAAGTTTTCATTTATATAGTTTATCAAAGCTGCCAAAGTTGTAGTTTTTCAGCTTCAAGTTGGTCAAGTTATGATTATTAGTCATTGGCTTTTATTTGCAACTTGTTTATAAATATCTGTTAAATGTAATTCATCAATAGATGGAATTTCTGCATTTAATAACCTCAAAATAACCATATAATTTCACATTTGAAAAGAAATATTTCATCTAAACATTCTTCACATATATTGAAAAGAAAAGTCTAGATTTCTATTTTTTACTAGATTATAATGTTGCTTTTCTGTAATTAAAGATTGAGCAAATTCCATAGTATCTTTCCAAGTCATTTTTTCAAGTCAAGAGTCAATTTTTACTATTTCTCAAGCTATTTTTATAGAAGGAAAAGTCCCTACAGTTAAGTATAAATCGCTTCAATTGTTATCAATCATAACTTGTAAAAGTTGATCTCTGAAAAAATGTTCAGGTTTTATATTGTCATGCATAAATTTTGATTAAAATATATTTGGTATAATTTTATCATATTTAAGGAAAACAAGCAAGAAAAATCTTTAAAAATTTAAGAAATATTTTTTATTTTCCCTTTGTCATTCCTACATAGACAGGAATCAATCAAATTGTTTTTCTTTTTTTAAATGCACAAAAAAAGACCAAAATTGGTCTTTTTATTTTGAAATTAAGCTTTCTTTTGAGTTAAAACTACAGCTCCAGCCAAGAATAATGTAATAATAACTAAAATCCAAGTTGTAGCTCAAGTTTCAGGAGTCTTTGCAGAATTCATAGCTACTTTTTCTAGATTTCCTTCATCTTCTTTAGCTTCTTGACCAGTTCAAGTTGCTGTTTCTGTTTCAACAGGCTTTTCAAAAACATTTTCTAAGTTTGTTTTTGTTTCAAATTCATAAAATGTTTCTTTTAATTTTACTTCTTTCCCAGCAGCATCAAGTAAACTATTTGCTAGAATTATATATGGAGTTAGTTCCTCAAGTGGAGCTGATAAAGCAATACTTAAAGTATTTTTTCCATCACCAGTTTTAGATTTTGTAGGAATTTCACTCAAGATTTTATAAACAAATTCTTCTGCTTTTAATTCTTGATTGTAGTAAATTTCCATAGTTTTACCATCAAGTAAATTAATTTTTTCAATTGCTAATCATGAAGCTGGTTTTTTCTCATTTTTATATTCACCTTTTATCTCATCTCAGATAGAAAAATCCATATTTGTTTCAGCTCAGTCAACTCAAATAATTGTATAAGATTTATTTTTTTCTAAGCTGTACATAAGATTAATCAAAACTTTTTTTGAATCATCTGTGTCTTTATAAGCAAAAGAAACAGTATAATCTTTCAAAACTTTTAAGTCACCTGAAACTTCTCAAGATGGCAAAGTCAAATCTGAAGTTGTGTTTGTTACTAAGTTACCATTATTTACAACTTCTATATTTTCTAAATCTGCTGCAAAAGTGCTTCCAAACATAACTGAAAAGATAGCAACAGCTGTCAAAATTTGTTTTTTCATATTTGTTATAATAAGTTAAATAAAAACATAGTAAAATTAAATCATAATTTCAAAAATAAGTCAAAATTTTTTTAAAAAATATTTTTTTGCATTAAATAGCTTTCAAGTATAAGCCCTGCTGAAATAGCATCTTTTTTTCAAATTGTATCTTTTTCTCAAAGTAAATTTAGTGTATTTTCAGCTTCAAAAGTGGTAAATCGTTCATCAATTGAATCTATTTCTACATCTGGAAAAATATTTTTTAATTTTCAAATAAATTTTTGTGTTTTTTCAAGTTGCTTCTTATCCAAGCCATAAAGGTCAAATGGAAGTCAAACAACTATAACTTTTATATCATAATCTTTTATATATTTTTTGAGAATATTTACAAGCTCAACTCTTGGAACTATCTCTTTTGGAATCACTATTTTTTCAACAAAAACTGCAATTCAACATCTTTTATCTCACAAATCTATTCATAAATACATTATTCTTCCTTTAAATTAACAAAAATCTTAGCTATAGCATCTTTTCAAAGCTTTATATAAATAATACTTTCTCAAATCTTTTTTATATGTCAATCTGGCATATCTATGTGCTTTTTTGAAAGCTCTATTTTAAATTTTTTCTTTATAGCTGAAATGACATCTTTTTCTCAGATTCATCCATAAACTTTTTGATTTGTTCAAGTTTTTACTTTGAAATCAAACTTCTGTCAATTTATTTTTTCAACTATATTGTGCCTATCTTCTATAAGCATTTGTCTATGTTTTTCTTCTTTTTTTTGTTTTTCTTTGTATTGTTTCTCTACTTCTGGAGTTAATTCTACAGCCAAACCTTGAGGAAGTAACATATTTGCTGCATATCAAGCCTTTACTTCCTTTATTTCTCCAGGTTTTCAAACATTTACAACATGTTTTAAAAAAAGTACTTTCATAATAATATTTCTTTAAAAAATATTGTTATAATTATAAAAATTTTTCTTAGTTTTTCAAATAAATAATTATTTTTGTTCTTCTGGATTTAGATCAATTATATTTATTTTATATCAAGTTAATTTTGAGGCAAGATTTACATTTACTCAGCTTTTTCAAACAGCTTTTGCCCTTTCTGTTGAAAGTAAGTAAACATCTGCTTTTTTTTCTTCTTCATCTATCTCAACTTTCAAAATTTCAGCTGGAGAAAGAGATTTTTTTACTACTAAAGCTTTATCATCAGAATTTGGAATAATATCTATTTTTTCTCATCCAAACTCATCCATCACAGCCTTCACTCTGATTCACTTTTGACCAATAAGAGTTCAAACTGGATCTATTTCATCAAAACTTGAAGAAACAAGAATTTTTGTTTTTACTCAAGGATGCCTTACTATTGCATCAATATTTATAATTCAGTCTCAAATTTCAGGAACATTTTCAGCAAAAACAGCAGAAACAAGTTCTGGTTTTTTTCTTGTCAAAACCACTTTTGAAATTCATGCTTCATTTTTTGAAACTTCATCTACATAAAGATAAAATCTAGCTCAAGCAACATAATTATCTTTTGAAACTTGCTCTCATTTTGGTAAAACTATTTGGTTTCATTGATATTCAAAAATAACTTTGTTCCCTTCTACCATTTCTATTTTTACATTTATAATTTGACCTTGTTTTCATTGAAACAAATCATAAATTTTTTCTTTTTCTGTATCTCAAATTTTTTGAATAATAACTTGTCTTGCTGCTTGTGATGCTATTCTTCAAAAGCTATCTCAGATTTTTCAGTCTTGGATTTCATCTGTTACATCTATTTCTATCACATCACCTTCAGAAAAATTTTCAGCTTGCTCTCAAAGCTCATCAAAACTTATCTCAAGAGCAGGATTTGTAACTTCTTTTACAACTGTTTTTTCAACTGTTACTTCCAAAGTTTCATTATCCAAATCAAGTTTTACAATTACTTCTTCATCTTTATTTCAATAATCCTTTTTATAAGCTGTTTTTATTGCTGCTTCTATTATCTCAACTATTTTTTCTCTATCAATATTTTTTTCTTTTGCCATAAAATTTATAGCTGTTTTTATCTCTTTTAGGTCTAACATAAATTTTTAAATTATAAAAATATTTTTAAAAAAAGAATTTGCCAAGTTCTGCAAATTCCCTCTTTTTTGGTTTACAAAGATATTTTATATATTTTTTTTATAAAATCAAATTTTTTAATTTAGAAAAACTAAAACCATCTAATTGGATCAATTTTTTCTCAATAAATATGTACAATTATATCCCAAAATATTCATCAAACTAAAATAGCTAAAGCATTTCAATAAATAATATATTTAAAATCCTTAAATTCTAGCTTACTTGAAAGTATTCATCAAAAAAATGCTCAAAAGTTTCACAAAAATGGGATAAATCTAAAATAAATTAAAAATAATTTATTATTGTCATAAATCAAATTTCTAAAAGGTTTTATATATCAAACAAGAACTCAAAAAGAAATTAAAATAATGTCATAAAATACTCATTTCAAAAATGTAGGGATTATAAATTCCCAAACAAGTCACCAAAAATGTGAACCAAAAATAAAAGATATTCAAAAATGTTCAAGAAATAAGATTAATCTAAAATAACTTCCCTCAAAAAATACATAAGTATGAGTAAATAAATATTTATATCATTCTCAATATCATAATTCTCTTAAAAAATCCTTGTATGCATCTACAAATTCAATCATAATATATTTATTTTTAAAAATTTAAATTTTTTAATCAAAACTTGGATTATATCAATCTAAAGTTCATTCTCACCACATAATAGTTATTGCATCTCAGATAATTCAATAGATTATTATTGCAAGTAGATTTCAATAAAGTAAAAGTTTAAAATCTCTCCAAATATCTACTTTGTCTGTAAGCATTCATCAAAAAAATGCTCAAAAGTTTCACAAAAATGGTATATATCTAAAATAAATAAAGAACAATTTTTTATTATCATAAATTATATTTCTAAAAGGTTTAATATATCATAAAAGAAGTCAAAATGAATATAGAATTATATCATAAAACATTCCCTTAAGTAAAATTATAATTACTGACTTTCAGAATCATGTTATAAAGTTTAAATCTGAAAAAAGTTCTTTAAAATTTAAAATTATAGAAATAGGTAAAAAGTAATTCATCTCAAAAAATATATGTGAGTGCATATACAGATATGTAAAACCATGTCTAAATCATATATCTCTCAGAAAAACTTCATAATACCATCACATCAAATTATCCATTATAGCTTGCATAGTTTTTATTTTAAAATTTAAAAAGATATAGAGTCAAATCTATATCTTTTTTCTCAAGAAGCTTGGAATATCTAAATCATCTTCTGGAGCTTTTGGTTTTGGTGGAACAACTGAGGCAGAAGGAGTTATTCTAGAGTCTGTTACAGGTTTTCTACCAAATGGATTTGTTTTTAAAAGATTTGGTTTTGTGTCTACTATAAAGTTTTTATTTGAATCTTCATCAAATCAAGTAGCAACAACTGTGATTTTTAGTTCTCCATTGTAGTCTTCATTTACTGTAGCACCAAAAATAATATTTGCATCAGTATCAATAGAATCAGTGATTATTCTAGCTGCTTCATCAACTTCATACATTGATAAATCTGTTCATCAAGTGATATTGAAAAGTAATCATTTTGCTCAAGCAATTGATAATTCCAAAAGTGGAGAGTCAATAGCAGCTCTTGCAGCTTCTGTTGCTCTATTTTCACCAGAACCATAACCAATTCACATCAATGCAGATCAAGCATTTTTCATAACTGAAGTAACATCAGCAAAGTCTACATTTATCAAACCTGGTTGTGTAATCAAATCAGAAACTCATTGAACTCATTGTTTCAAAACTTCATCAACTATAGAAAATGCATCTAAAAGTGGAGTTTTTTTATCAATTATAGACAATATTTTATCATTTGGAATTGTGATAAGAGTATCTACTTTTTCTTTCAAATTATTAAATCAATCTACAGCTTTAGCCATTCTATTTTGTCACTCAAAAGAAAATGGTTTTGTAACTATTCAAACAGTTAAAGATCAAAGCTCTTTTGCAACTTCAGCCACAATAGGAGCAGCTCAAGTTCAAGTTCATCATCCTAAACCACAAGTTATAAAAATCATATCTGCTCATTCTAAAACTGCTTTTAATTCTTCTCTTGATTCTTCTGCAGCTTTTTTACCTACTTCAGGATTAGCTCAAGCTCAAAGTCCATTTGTAGATTGTTTTCAAATATTTAACTTTGTAGTGGCAAGCGAGTTAAAAAGTGCTTGTGTATCAGTATTTACAGCTATAAATTCAACTCAATCAAGTCATGTTTCGATCATTCTATTTACAGCATTTTGTCAAGCTCAACCTACTCAAACTACTTTTATTTTTGCAACTGGAGAAATAGTTTTTCTAAAACTTACTTCTTGAACTCAAGTGTCAGTATTTCAGTTTCCTGACAATAAATTTCTCAATTTATCTTCTCTTTTATTACTTATCATATTTCTAAATTATAAAATTTTAAATATTAAATTGTATTTTTTATTTTGGTAAAAATCTTTTAAATAACTTTTTTATTGATTCTATTATTCATCCTAAGCTAAACGAAAAACTTGGATAATTATTGTTATACATATTTGAAAGAATCATAGTTCAAATCACAGCTGAAAACTCTGGGTCTGAAATAGAAGCATCAACCAAATCATCTTTTGAAACTGGTAAACCTATAAAAACAGGAAGTCTAAGACCTGTTCTAGCAAGATTTACAAATCATTTCATTTTTGAACCTCATCAAACACAAACTGCTCACTCTGGCAAAAGTCCATCTCTTCATATTTTTTTCAATTCTTCTCTTATGAAGTGAAATATTTCTTCATATCTAGCTGTTACTATTTTTGATAAATATTCCCTACTAACTCCTCATTCTTCTCACATATCTAGTTCAGAAATATTAAATTCCTCATCTTTGAAATCTTCTTTATTTTCTAAATCTAGTTCTGCATACTCAAGTTTTACTTTTTCGGCTATAACTGTTGAAGTTCTAAGTCATAATGCTATATCATTTGTAACATTGTCTCATCCTAAAGGAATAACTGTAGAATAGTTTAAAACTCAATTTTCATAAACTGTTATTCAAGTAGTTGAAGAACCTATGTCAATACAAACAACTCAAAGCTCTTTTTGCCTTTTTGTTAAAACTCCCTCTGGACTTGCAAGCAAGTTTGGATAAATATCTAAAACTTCTATTCAAATATCAGCAATTGCTTTTTTAATATTTGACAAAGTATTAGAATTCATAGAAAAAATATTTGTAATCACTTCCAATTTTCTAGCTTTCATTCAAACTGGATTTTTGATTCACTCTTCCAAGTCTACAACAAAGCTTTCTGGAATAACTTTTAGTATTTCTTTATTTGAAATATCAATTCCACTTTCAGCTTTTTCTAGAGCTCTGTTGATATCATCTTCTGTCACTTCACTTCCTGAAACTGAAATTATTCATTTATTTTTTATAACTTCAAATCCTGAAATATTAAAAGAAATAAATGCTCAGCTTACTTGTTCTCAAGCCATTTTTTCTGCTTCTTCTAGAGATGAATCCAAATTATTTTTAAATTCTTCCATATCTAAAATATTTCATTTTCTGATTGCATTTGAATTTGCTATTCAGATACCCAAAATATGAAAATCATTGTTATTTTCTTTATCAAAATATCAGATTATAGTTCTGATTTTAGAGCTTCAAATATCAATTGTTGTAATAGTATTAGAACTTCACATTTTATTAAAAAGTTATTAAATATTTCTTGTTCAAAAATATTATACAGCTTTATAGGCTATAAATAAATATTTTTTTAAAATTTTTGCTGCTTTTTTGTTCTTTATGATGCATAAATTATACACAACAATTAAACTTTATCAAAAATACTTTTTATTTTTTTGTTAAAAAAATATTTTTCATATTTTTGATTTTAAAAAATATTTGTGTTAAAATAGAATAAAATAAATAAATTTAACTTTGAAAAATAATGTTAAAAAATATAAAAACATTAATTATAAAATTGATTTTACTCATAATAATGATTATTTGAACAATAATTATTTTAAATTCTGCAAAAATTTCAGAGTATGTTTCATTTGAAAAAAATATCATTATTGCAGTTGCTATAATTATTGAATATCTAGTAATCTTAATTTTTATCAGTAAATTTTATGAAAAACCAATAAAAAACCTAGAAACAGCCATAAAGTTTTTTCTACTTTGAGATACAAAAAGCTCAGATAGGTACATGTGAAAGACTTTTAATGAAAACATAAATTATATTATAACATTTTTCAAAAAGGTAATTTTTTCTTTAAAAGATATAAAAGATGAATTTTTGCACTGAAAGGAAATAAAGTGAGAAGTCTCTCTAGCAAAGGAAATCCAAGAGAAAATGCTTTGAAAAAAATTGATAAAAATTCCTTCTTTAAATATAGTTATGAGTTCAAAACCTGCTTGAGAAGTATGATGAGATAGCTATGATATAATTAAAAGTAGCAATTCAGACAATTATTATATTTATGTTTGAGATGCTACAGGACACTGAGTTTGAGCTTGATTTATCATGACAATGGTAAACACACTAATTGAAGGATTTGTAAAAAATTATGAAAGTTGAGCTGAGATTTTAGCAAATACAAATTCTGTTTTAAAACCCAGATTAAAGGCAAATTTGCTTATGAGTTTGCTTTTAGTAAGATGGAATGAAGCTGAAAAAAGAATATTTATGACAGGAGCTGGACACGAATATTTAATCATTTATAAACAAAGACTCAATAAAACATTTAAAGTGAAATCTGGTTGAGTTGCTTTATGAATGGTAAAAGATATTTCAAAAATATTAAAAGAAGTAGAAATAAAAGTTGAGCCTGGAGATATAATTGTACTGTATTCTGACTGAATTACTGAGGCAATAAATAGGTCAAAAAGGGACTGAACTGAAGAATTATTTGGTGAAAATAGACTTGTTGAAGCCATTCAAAATGCTCCAGAAGTACCTTGAGAATGATACAAAACAAGTATTTCTGTTTATAAAAGTATTTCTATAGCTTTATCAAAATTTATGTGATATAAACATATTCAACTTGATGACATAACACTTGGAGTTATACAATACAAACCAAAAAATTATAAACCAGAAAAAGACTTTGAGCAAAAAATAAGTGACGAATTTGTAACAGAATGGAATTGGTAGAAAAAATATTTTAAAATATTTCTTCAAAATGTAAAGTCTCCCTTTCAATAGAGACTTTACATTTTTTTCTAAATAGATAAAATAGTAAAAATCATTTTTAAAAAATAAGTAAAAAAAGGTGGAAAATAAAAATAAATTAGCTGAACTTATATCAAAAAGAATATCTTGAGATACATATGGATACTACAAATTTCAAGATGTAAAAATTTCAAAAAAGAAAAAAGAAAATGCTGTTGACAAGGAGATTTTAGAATCTGAACAAGCATACAAGGAAGCTTTAGCTTATGTAAAAGATGTTATTTCTCCATCTTTTATGAAAATCTATTCAAATAAAATAGAGATAAATAATGTAGTTTCAAAGACATTTTTTGTGTATGCTTATCCTCAATTTCTAGAATGAAACTGGCTTTCTCCAATCATAAATTGGGATATAAAATTTGATATGAGTTTATTTGTTTATCCTATAGACTCAGGATTTATACAAAAATATCTTAAAAAAAGGCTTACTCAACTTTATTCTGAAAGAACTATAAATGCAGAAAAGTGACTTTTAAATGATCCTGGACTAAATGCCCAAATCCAAGATGTAGAAGAACTTAGACACAAACTTACAAGATGAGATGAAAAATATTTTCACTTATGACTTTATATAACTGTTTACGGTGAAAATGAAGAGCAATTAAACAAAGTTTGAAAAGATATAGAAACAGTTTTAGCTTGAAGAAATGTTTTACAAAAGCAAGCTATTTTGAGAAGTGAGCAAGCATTTATATCAACTTGACCATTTTGTAAAGATGAGTTAGGTATTTATAGAAATATTTCAACTGGATGACTTTCTACAACTTTTCCTTTTTCATCAAGTACACTTTCTCATGATGATTGAATTTTATACTGAGTAAATACACATAATAATTCCCTAATTATTTTTGATAGATTTAAAACAGAAAATGCAAATATGACTGTTTTTGCTAAGTCTGGTTGAGGTAAATCTTATGCTGTAAAATTGGAGATTTTGAGAAGTTTGATGATGTGAACTGATGTTATCATAATTGACCCTGAAAATGAGTACAATACACTGATAAACCAAGTTTGATGAAGTTATCTAGATGTATCTTTGAACTCAAAACAAAGAATAAATCCTTTTGATTTGCCACTTTCACTAAAAGACCAAGACGAAAAACCTGGAGATTTGCTTAGAAATGCTGTCATAAATTTACTTTGACTTATGAATTTGATGCTTTGAAAAATGACCGCAGAAGAAGCTTCTATAATGGAAAAAGCTATTATTACAACTTATAGCTTGAAATGAATTACTTTGGAAGATGATGATATAAAGTGAAAAGAAATTCCTGTTATGAAGGATTTGCAAGATGTTCTTGAAACTATGGATTGAGCAAGCAGTTTAGTAAAAAGAATGGAAAAATTTACAGTTTGAATTTTCTGAGGAATATTTTCTCAGCATACAAATATAGATTTGCAAGACTGATTACAAGTATTTT
Organism: Candidatus Gracilibacteria bacterium HOT-871; assembly: GCA_002761215.1. Lineage (GTDB taxonomy): Bacteria > Patescibacteriota > Gracilibacteria > BD1-5 > UBA6164 > GN02-872. Next base: position 1,059,324 of record CP017714.1, on the reverse strand, counting down.
CAGTGAGAGATTTGGATGATATGCTTAGACCAATAGCCATGTATGTAGTTTTGAACCATATCTGGAACAAAGTTCGTTCTAGTTCGAAAAAAAGGCTTCTAGTTGTTGATGAGGCTTGGAATATAATGCAACATGAAGACTCTGCAAAATTTTTGTTTTGACTTGTAAAAAGAGCCAGAAAGTATAACTTATGAATCACAACAATTACACAAGACGTAGAGGATTTTGTTTGAAGTCCTTATTGAAAACCAATAATGACAAACTCTTCTATACAACTTTTATTGAAACAGTCAAGTGCATCAATAGATGTTTTACAAAGTGTATTTAAACTAACAGAACAAGAAAAGTATATTTTGCTAAATGCTGCTGTTTGACAATGATTATTTTTTGCTTGAACAGAACATGTTTGAATACAAGTTATAGCCTCTTATTTTGAAGATAGAGTGATAAATACAAACCCAAATAAATAAAAGACTTTCAAAATTTTGAAAGTCTTTTTTTTTATTATAGTCAAATACTAAAATTTTTTATATAATAGCTATTTTTGTAGATAAAGAACACAAAAAACAAAATATTTATATAAAGATAAAATAAAATATTTTCTAAGTTTGTTTTATTCTTATTAAAAATAAATAAAAAATAACAAACATTTGAATATATAAAAATTAATATATAAAAATTTCAGCATAGAAAATATAAAAATATAATAACTACAGAAATAAATGGTAATAATAATAATTTTAAAAAATTTTTTAGATAAATATTATTATTTAAATTTTTTATTTTGTATATTATAAAATAATAAATAATAACAAAAACAATTGATACACACAATAAATTGTATAATATAAGTTTTAAATTTAAAATATTTATAAAAAAATAATAATATAAAATATCTGATAAATATAATATAAATAAAGAAAATAAAAATTTATAAATATTTTCTAATCCCAATTTATTATATATGAAAGATTTCATCTCACATTATTATCTACTAAAATTTCTCTTGGTAATACTCCATCAAAAGGAAAGTATGGATCACCATCCACATCCATATACCTTCAACTACTATAGTGTGCCCTCCAAACAAGAGAAGAACAATAAAATTTTTCCATTGATTCTTTTACTGATCTACTCATAAATGTAGATATTGAACTTCAAGAATAAGGTTTATTTAATAATCTTGGTATATAATTCAACATATCATTTTTTTCATCTTTAGATAATCACATTTTAGCTACAGCTATTTTATCATATCATCACTTTTCTATCAAGTTTTCTATTTTTGTATATTTTGAATTATAGTTTATTCAAGGTGCTTCAAATACATATTTATTATTATAAACTAAAGCTGCATGATACCATCATCACACTCAGGGTTTATCCTCCCATCATTCTCTCGGTTTTTTTCTATAAAATAACAAAATATCTCAAGTATCTAATGAGTCATACCATTTATAATTATTGCAAACATAACACCTTGCTCCATAATTACTTTTTCAAATATATTCTACTCTTCACTCTTTTTTAGCAATTTCTATATCCAGATCTATTATTTTATTATCAAACTCAGCTAGTTTATTCAAAGATTTATCATCTAGTTTTTCAATCAAGTTTTTATTTTCTTCATAAAAACTTTGTTTTTCTTCTTTTAAATTTTCTATCTCTATTTTTATATCTTCAATACTTTTATTTTCAGCAAAAGAATTATTAAAACCAAAAGGCAAAAATAAAACAATTAAAATAAATATTTTTCTAAAAAATATTGTTCTCATAATTTTACAGATTATAAAAATAAATTTGTAAAAAGTAAAAATATAATAGTAATTTTTTTTAATACAAAAATTTTTTGTTAAGAAATAATACCAAAAAACTAAAATTATTTTTTACAATTCAAATATATTTCAAAAATCTTTTTTAGCAAGTTTTTTTGTTAAAATTACAAAATTATAAAAAAGTTTTTTATAAACTAGAAGATTGAAAAATAGAAATATAATTATAGATAACTTAAGTAGTTGTAAATAATAAAATAGAAAAATTATTTTAAGAATAATTTTTTTACAATAAACTTGATTTTTTTCAACATTTTTTTATAATATGCTGGCTTCTAAAAAAATTTATTTGAAAAATATTTTATTTATCCCGAAAATAAAGCAAAAGATATTTTTTTGAATAAATACTATCAAAAAATTTTAAAATATAATTATAATAAATTATGGCTCCTAAAAAAGCAGTAAAAGGTTACATAAAACTTCAAATCAATTGAGGGCAAGCAAATCCTGCTCCTCCAGTATGACCAGCACTTAGCCAACACTGAGTGCCTATTCAAGAGTTTACTTCTAGATTTAATGAACAAACAAAAGATAGAATGGGAGTTAGACTTCCTGTTGTAATTACTGTTTATGAAGATAAAACATTTGAATTTATAGTAAAACAACCACCTATGGCTGTTTTAGTTAAAGGAAAATTAAATTTAAAATCAGCTTCAAAAGTGCCAAACAAGGAAAAAGTTGGACACTTAACTTTTGAACAAGTTAAAGAAATAGCAACAGAAAAAATGCCAGATTTAAATGCTGTAGATTTAGCTGGTGCTATGATGACTGTTAGAGGAACTGCTAGAGCTGGTGGTATCACTACAGATATAGATGGTTTAAAAATAGACGAAGTTAGAGCAAAATTAGCTTAATTTTTTTAAAGATAGAATTTTTTCTATCTTTTTGCTCCTATCGTCTAGTGGCCTAGGATGCCACCCTCTCACGGTGGAGACACGAGTTCAAATCTCGTTAGGAGTACCATGAATTTTTAGCTTATTAGAGAGTAAAAGACTAGATTTTACTCTCTTTATTTATGATAATTTTAAAAACTATGAAAATACCTAAAAATGCTACAAAAGTTTTTTCTGGAAAAACTTTTGATGTTTATCAATGGGAACAAGAAATGTTTGATGGAAGTAAAAAAATATTTGAAAAGCTAAAAAGAAATGATAGTGTAGATATAATCGCAATAAATAAAAATAATGAAATTTATATTCTTGAAGAAGAACATCCCTGAAGAGAGCCATTTTTTTGATTAGTTTGAGGAAGTTGTGAAAATTGAGAAAAACCTATAGAAACAGCAAAAAGAGAATTGTTTGAAGAAACTTGATTACAAAGCAATTCTTGGGAAGTTTTTGGAATTTATAGTAGATCTTCTAGAATTGAGCAAAATAGTAATATTTTTATAGCTAGAAACTGTGAAAAAGTTTGAGAACAGAGCTTAGATTCTTGAGAAAAAATAAAATTTAAAATTGTAAATTGGGATGAATTTTTGAAAATAGTAGCAAATCCAAAGTTTAGAGTTCAAGAGTTTGCTTTGGAAGTATTTAGAGAAATATTTCTATGAAGAGAAAAAGAATTGAAAAATAGGATTTTTTGAAAAGAACTGACTGACAAAGATAGTATTAGATAAGCTTTTTAGAAGTAACTAATACTTTATTTAATTAAATATTAAAATATTTATGCAAACTTTAAAATTACTTTACAAAGAATTTATAACGACATTTTCTAGATGAAAATTTTTTTATGCTATTTTTTGTAGCTTAGTTGTCTCTATTTTGGCAATCATACAACCAATTTTTCTTTCACAAATTATAAAGCAAGTGGAAGATTTTTTAAAAGACTGAACTTTTGACCAAAATAATTTTTACTTTATAATTATAGTTTGGCTTGTTTTTAGTATTTTTTATATATTTTTTTCATTTTATCAAAGATTTTATGTGGCTGATGTTTATGCTCTCAAAAACTACAAAAGAGTATTTTCTGATAAAATATGAGATTTACTAAAAATGGATTATTGAACTTATTTATGAAAGAAACCTTGAAGTATTTATAAAAATTTTGATAGATGAACAGGAGCTCAGTTCCAATCAGTATTTTTCTTTTTAAATGATTTTGCTTGAAATGTTTTACAATTGATTTTGATTCTAATTTTGCTTTTATTTATAGATGCGAGAATGACTTTAATCTCATTATCACTTTTGCCTGTTATAACAATTATTTGAATATATTTTAATTCAAGAACTGTAAACAGACAGCAAGAATTAAACAAAACCTATGATAAAATATTTTGAAATATATGAGATTTTTTTAGCAATTTTTTGCTAAGTAAAACTCTTGGATTAGAGAAAACTTTTGAGAAATCATGAAAAGATTTAACTGAAGAAGCATATCAAACACAATATGGAATTTCTAAGTCTTGGGCTGTTTTAAGCATTTATACAACAATAGTTGTAGATATTTCAAATTTGCTTGTAATCTGATTTGGTTCATATTTTGTAATAAATTGAAGTTTAGAATTTTATAAACTTTTCCTATTTTATGCATATCTAAACTATGTTTATTTTCCACTTTCATTTATATTTTCATCATTTGAAAGAATACAGAGAATCATTTCTGAAGCCGAAACTTATTATAAAGAATTTTGAAATTTAAAAATAGAAGATTTGGAAAGCTGAGAAAATATAGAAAAAATAGAGTGAAATATAGAATTTAAAAATGTAGTTTTTTGATACACTGAAGAAAAAAATATTTTAAAAAATCTAAATTTATCAATAAAAAAATGAGAAACAGTAGCCTTTGTTTGAAATACTTGAGCTGGAAAGTCTACGATTATAAACTTGATTTTGAAGCTTTGGGATAATAAATCTGGAGAAATTTTGATTGATTCTAAAAATATTTCAAAAATATCAAAAAACAGCATCAGAAAGCATATATGAGTTGTAACTCAAGATGTAAGTTTATTTAATGACACTTTGAGACAAAATATGCTTTATGCCAAAAAAGATGCAACTGAAGAGGATATTTACAATGCTTTGGAAAAGGCAGAAGCTCATTTTGTGAAAAAAATGGAAAATTGACTTGATTCAATTATTTGAGAAAGATGAATGAAGCTTAGTTGAGGTGAAAAACAAAGAATTGCAATTGCTAGATTATTTCTCAAAAATCCTGAAATTTTGATTTTAGATGAAGCAACTTCAGCTTTAGATAACAAAACAGAAAAAATAGTTCAAAAAGCTTTAGAAAAATTGATGGAATGAAAAACAAGTATCATTATAGCTCACAGACTTTCTACTATTCAAAATGCTGATAAAATATTTTTCTTAGAAAACTGAGAAATAAAAGAAACTTGAAATTATGATGAATTGATAGCCAAAAATTGAAAATTTGCAGAACTAGCAAATCCAAAACACTTGATTATAAGCTAAAAAAGTTGTGAAAAAAATCACAACTTTTATTTTCCTAATTTTTTCAAAAACTCATCAACTTCTAATAATTTTTTATCATTTGCGTCAACTTTTGCAATAAATTTATCTAAATCAATTTCAGAAGAATTTTCTGGAATTTCCAACTTTTTTATTTTAAAAAATGTTTTATAATTTTGTAGATTTGCAATATTATTTTCTATTAAAAAATCTTTTAAAATAGTTCAAACTTCAATATAATCTTTAAAAGAAATAGTTTCATTATTAAAAAAATTTTTATTAAAAACAATTATTTCTTTTTCAGAAATATCAAATTCTAAATCTGGATTTTTTTGTAGTTTTTCCTCTAAAAGAATTATTTTTTCTTGAATTTCATCAGAAAATTCTATATATTCAAAAACAACTTGTAAAGAGTTTATAGTTTTCATTTTTCTTAGCTAAAAAATATTTTTTTTTATTATAACAATTTTTCTCTTTTTACAAATTTCTTGTAATTTTTTAAAGAGTATTTATAATAATTTAAAATTAATTCTTAACAACAAAATATGTGAATTTACATAAATAATCCTATTTGATTAAAGCTAAACAAAGCCAAAGAAATATTTTGAAGCAAAGATGAAAATTTGAAAAAAAAGTTGATTGAGACTGAGAGATTTAAGGATTTACAAGATGATAGTTATAATTTTAGAATTGAAAAATGAATTGAAAAAATTTTAAACTGAGAAAAAATTTGAGAAAATGACTATAATGCTGTTTATGCTTTTGAGCTTATTGCTGAGGAAATCTGAGAAGAATTACCTTACAGACAAGATATAAAATTTTGAATAGAAACTGATTACATAGACGAATTTTTAATAAAAGATTTTTGAATAAATGAATTTGAAAATTGAGAAATGTTTTTTGGTCACAACACAGATTTTTTTATTCCAAAACAAAAAGATTTACCATTTTTATGAATTGTTCCACTAGAAGAACTAAAAAAATACAATGAAATATTTTTTAAAGTAAATATTGATAAGGAACAAATAGAAAGATTAATTGACTCACCAGATGAAGATGAAGAAGAAAAATGATATGCTTATGAACACATAAAATGAATTAAAGAAAATATTGAATATTGTGTAGAAAACTGACTTGATATGGTCATTTTTGCTTATTAAAAATAAATTTATGAAAATATTTTGAATAGAAATCCAAAACTTGAAATACAAAGATCTTTTTGCTGAAATTACAAAATTTGAAAAACAAAATATAGTTTTCACTCCAAATCCTGAAATTTTACTAAAAATAAAAAGTGATGAGGAATTTAAAAATATTTTATTAAAAGCTGACTTTTTGACTTCTGATGGGATTTGACTTTACATTGCTTATCAAATTCTTGATAATAAATTTTGAAAATTTATAAATTTCTTGCTTCTTCCATATTTTTTCTTCAATTTATTTTTTAGAAGAAAATATTTGTATGAAAAATATTGAGACAGGATTTGTGGAAGTGATTTGACAAAAGATTTGTTAAATTTTTCTGAAAGAAATAATGTAAAAATCACAATAATTGATTTATACAATCCTCTTGATGAAAAAAAAGTTGCTTCACAAAATATTTTTGAAGAGAAACTAAAGAAAAAGTTTCCTAATTTAAGCTTTGATTACATTATTTTTAATCCTGAAGAAAAAGAAAAAATTTTGGAAAAAATAAAGGCTTCTTCAAGCAAAATAGTTTTTTCAACTTTATGAATGAAGAAGCAAGAAGAATCTGTAATTGAAGTTATGGAAAATTGTAAAAATATAAAACTTGGGCTTTGAGTTGGTTCTAGTTTTGATTATTTTATTGGATTTCAAAAAAGAGCTCCAAAAATTTGGAGAAGTTTATGATTAGAATGGTTTTATAGGCTTCTAACTTGACCTAGAAAATTGGATAGAATAAAAAGGCTTTATAGAGCGATATTTTTATTTATTTTTGAAGTTTTTAAGAGTAAATAATTTTATTTTAAAATCAATTCTATTTCTTTTTCATATTCTTTTACTCTTTTTGACAAACCATCTTTTAAAGAAGAATCAAACTCGTGAACTAAAGTATTTCTAAGTTTATGTAAAGTCCAAACTTTATTTAAATTTGATATTTCATTTGGCTTTTTTTTCAAAATTTCTCAAAAAGTTCACTCATATCAAAATCTCTTTAAAATTTGATGATAAAGTTTGTCATAATCAACTATTTTTTCCTTATCTGAAGGTAAATTTTTTATTTTTTTGAAAAGTATTTTTAATTCTTTTTTGTCTTTTTCAGATAATTTTTTCTTTTTAGAATATTTCAAAACAAGAGAAATTCACCAAGAAAATATTGAAACAATTGATAAAATAGCAAAAATATAAATAATTTCTTTCAAATCCATAATTTTATAAAATTAATTTTCTAAGTTTTCTACGATTTTTTGTTTTAATTCTTCTAAATTTATTTTTGCAAAAGCTGAGATAAAAACTGGATTATATTGCTTAAATTCACTTTTTAAATATTCTAAATAATCTACTTTTTCAGTTTCTCAATTCTCTAAAATTTTTGTAAAAAATTTCCCTTTTACTTCATCAATTTTATTGAAAACATAAATTTTCTTTTGTGTTGCTCAAATATTTTCTAAAATATCATCAACAACTTTTATTTTTTCTTTTATTTTTGGGTCTGAAGCATCAATTGTATGAAGAAGTAAATCTGCTTCAATACTATCCTCCAAAGTTGAAGTAAAGGCATCTATTAGCTCGGGAGGAAGATCTCTAATAAATCAAATTGTATCATTTACTAAATATTCTTTTCATCTAAAATTATTTGATTTATTTCATGGTATCCACATTTTTCAAACAGATGTTCAAAGTGTAGCAAAAAGCTTGTCTTCAGCCAAAACTCATTTTTTTGTAAGAGAATTAGTCAAAGTAGACTTTCAAGCATTTGTATAACCAACAACTCAAATTGTGTTTAATCATTTTCTATTTCTATTTTTTCTATGCTCAGCCCTAACTTTTGCATAGTGCTCCAACTCTTCACGAATTGATAATTCCCTTCTTTGTAAGTGTCTTTTCATAATTTCTGTATTTGTCTCTCATTTTCACTTTCAGCTTTGTTTTCACAATTCCATTCACATATCATAAATTCTTGGTCACATATGAGAAATTGCTGCAAGTTCTATTTGAAGCTTAGCTTCTTTGCTTTTTGCATTTTTTTCAAATATTTTTAAAATAAGGTCTATTCTATCCCAAGCCTTTGCTCAGATTTTTCTCAATTTTTCATTGATTTTATAAATTTGGCTTGGTTTTAAAATATTTCAAATTATAAGTAAATTTGCTCATTTTAGCTCCATTTCAAAAATAATTTCGTCTAGTTTTCCAGTTCAAATATAAGTTTCATAATCTGGATGTGATTTTTTTTGAATATGCTCCAAAATCACAACTCAACCATATGTATTAACTAGATTTTCAAGTTCTAGCATCCTATCCTCAAGATTTTGGTTTTTTGAAATATCTGGACTTACTACATCAGCTAAAAATACTTTTAACTCACCTTTTTGATATTCTAAATTTTGTTGTAATTGTTCTAATTCTCTTTGTGATTTTTGTCTTGACATAATTTATTTTGTTACAAATATTTTTTTATATTTTAATAATTTTTCTCAAAAAATAAAGATTTTTTTTGTTTTTAAAAACTTTTGCAAAAAAATATTTTTACTATATAATTTATAGTAATTTTTATCTTTTAAAAAAAAATATTTATGGAAAAAAATTTTGATGTGATAATAATCTGAGCTTGAAGCGCAGGATATCCAGCAGGAATGTATGCTTCAAGATACAAAATGAAAAATATTATAATTTGAGCTCAGCCAGGTGGAGCCCTAGCTATGTCACACAAAGTAGAGAATTATCCATGAACTATTTCAGCTCCTGGAAGAGTTATAATGGAAAATTTTAGAGAGCATGCAATAGCATCTGGAAGCACTTTATTGGCAGAAATGGTAACAGAATTAAAAAAAGAAAATGATATTTTTAAAGTAAAAACTTCTGCTGGAAAAAATTTTTATTCAAAATATGTGATTTTAGCAACAGGAAATAGTTACAAAAAGCTTGGTTGTCCTGGAGAAAAAGAATTTTTATGAAAGTGAGTAAGTTACTGTGCTACTTGTGACTGAATGTTTTTCAAAAATAGAGATGTAATTGTTGTTTGATGAGGAAATACAGCAGTTACTGAAAGTTTATATTTATCTGAAATTTGTAACAAAGTTTATATTCTAAACAGAAGTTATGTCTTCAAAGCTGAAAATATCTGGCTAGAACAAGCAAAAAAGAAAGAAAATATAGAAATTATTTTAAATGAGGAAGTAGAAGAAATAGTTTGAGATACTCTTTGAATGACTTGAGTAAAGCTAAAATCTGGAAAAGAATTAAAAGCTGAATGAATTTTTATAGCAATAGGTTCATTACCTAATACTTCTTTAGTTGATGCTCTAAATCCAGAAAAAGATGATGAGTGATGTTTAGTTGTTGACAAAAGACAAGAAACATCTATAAAATGACTTTATGCAGCTGGTGATGTGACTACAAACAGCAACAAGTTTAAGCAAACAATTATGTCAGCAGCAGAATGATGTCTTGCAGCTGATAGTATTCATGAAGATGTATTGAAACAATAAAAAAATATGCAAAAGTATTGCATATTTTTTTTACTTTGAATTCAGATTATCTTGAATAAAGTTTATAAAGTCTCGTGAAGTTTCAAAATTTAAGTGAACAGATGCATATCTGATGTATGAAACTTCATCTAATTGTTTCAATTCATCTAAAACATCTTTTCAAATCTCTTTTGAAGTGATTTCAGATTTTTTTGACCAATTATTTTCAAGTCTAGTAATTATTTCATTTATTTCTAAAATAGAAATATTTCTTTTGTTTGTAGCTTTAATAATACTATCTTGTAGTTTTTCTTTTTCATATTTTTCTTTTCTATTCATAGATTTTTCCACTATTATGCTGAAAACTTCTATTTTTTCATAAGTTGTAAATCTGTTCCCACAATTTTCACAAAGCCTTCTTCTTCTGATCACACTACCATTTTCAGAGGATCTAGAATCTAAAACTCTTGTATTTTCGTTTCAACAATTATTGCAATGCATATATTTTTTTTGAGAATATTTAAAATATTTATCATATTCTAACAAAATTCATTTTTTTTTCAAATTTTAATTTCTTATTGCTACTTTTTTTAAATATTTTTCAGCCTCAGATTTAAGTTCTTCTAATTCCATTCTAGAAAAGCTTTCTCACTGAAAATTTGGATTTAAAGTAATTCAAGGTCTAAAATTTTGTAAAAAATATGATTTTGCATTTTTTATATATTTTGCAATATTTCAAATATTTTCTTTAGAATGCACTCATTTTATAACTGTTGTTCTGAATTCATAATTTATGTTTGAGTTTAAGATTATGTCAATTGATTTTAGATAATTTGTTTCATCAAGCTCTACTCAAGCCACTTCAGAAAATTTTCAAATTTCTTGTTTTATATCCATAGCTATGTAGTCAACCATTTTTTCAGCTAAAAGCTTTTGTAAAATATCTGGATCCCTACCATTTGTATCCAACTTTACTAAAAATCACATTGATTTTACTTTTTTACAAAATTCAAATAAATCTTTTTGCATAGTCGGTTCTCATCAACAAATAGATACTCATGACAGTTGTCATTTTCTTGATTCCAAAAAATTGAAAATAGCCTTTTGAGGAATTATATTTGTTTTGAGTTTTGCTATTTTTTCTGGTAAAACAAACTCACTATTATGACAATAATCACAACGAAAGTTGCATCACAATGTAAAAATCACTGAACAAATTTCTCAAGGAAATTCTATGAGAGAAAACCTATTTATTCAGGAAATAAGCATTTTTTTAAATATTTATTTATAAAAATTTTTGAAAGTTAATATTTTTTATTGAAAGTTAATATTTTTTATAAATTTAAATTAACAATATTTGTCTATAAAGCTTTTGTTTGATACATTTTCTTTAAAATATTTTCTAGAGTAAAATTCAGATTTTTTTCAAGTGTTGAAACTTGAAACTGGTCTATGGTATCCCATAACTCTTGTGTAAATTTCACATTTTGTTCTTTGAATTGTTTCCATAATTTTAATAAATTAAAAAATAAATTATACTTTTGTTTCCAAGATTTCTTTCATTTTTAGCTCATCATCTGTGTGTTTTTTTCTGATTTGTATATCAAATTTTTCTCATTTGTATCAGATTTCCTCATCACACAGAGGACAAAAGTCATGTTCTCAATTTATATATCAATGCTTTGGACAAATTGAAAATGTTGGAGAAATAGTTATATATGGCAATTGATAATTTTCCAAAACACTTTTTACAAATTTTTTACAACTTTGTCAATTTTCGAGCCTTTCTCACATATATAAATGCAAAACTGTTCAACCTGTATATTTGCATTGAAGTTCATTTTGTTCTTCTAGTGCTTCAAATGCGTCATCTGTAAATCAGACTGGAATTTGGGTTGAGTTTGTATAATATGGAGCTTCTAAGGTTCCTGCTTGAATGATATCTGGAATTTGCTTTTGGTCTTCTTTTGCAAACCTATAAGTTGTTCATTCAGCTGGAGTTGCCTCAAGATTGTAAAGATTTCATGTTTCTTCTTGGTATTTTTTTAATTTTTCTCTCATGAAATCTAATATTTCCAGAGCAAATTCTTTTCAGTATTTTGTAGTCATATCATCTTTTCAATCTGTAAAGTTCAATATTGCTTCATTCATTCCATTTAATCAGATTGTAGAAAAATGATTTCTATATGACCTTAAATATCTGAGAGTATAAGGATAAAGTCAAGCATTTAACCATTTTGTTATTACTTGTCTTTTTGTTTCCAAAGACTCTTTTGCTCTGTCCATTAAGTAAGCTACTCTTGCTTTAAATCATTTTACATCTCATTTAAAATTATATCAAATTCTAGCCATATTTATAGTCACAACTCATATACTTCAAGTCATTTCTGCACTTCCAAAAAGTCAATTTCACCTTTTTTCAAGTTGTGTTAAATCAAGTTGAAGTCTACAACACATTGATCTAACTGCTCCAGGAGTGTAAGCATCTGGATTTTTTACTTTTGAAATAGTTCAGTCCTCATTTTTTACTTTTTTAAATTGGCTTCAAACAAAATTTTGAAAATATGGAAGTCAATATTTAGCTGTCATTTCAAATAGTAAATCTATGTCTGGGTCATTCCAAGGGAAATCTGGAGTTATATTGTAAGTTGGAATTGGAAAAGTGAAAACTCTTCATTTTCTATCTCACTTGATATAAACCTCTATCAAAGCTCTGTTTATGATTTTCATTTGCTCTTCAAGCTCTCAAAATTTTTTCTCATAGTATCAATTTTCTATTCATCACAAAAATAATGCTTTATCTTTCAAGTCTTCAGGACAAGTCCAATCTAAAGTAATATTTGTAAAAGGAGTTTGAGTTCACCATCTGCTAGGAACATTTAACCCAAAAATAAAGTTTTGCATTTGTTGGTAAACATATTCATAAGTTTTTTTATAAATATATTTTTTTCTCTCTTGTTTTTTAAATTTTACTTTTAGTTCATCAAGTTCTGCTCAAAGTTGTTTTTGATATTTATGAACAAATGGAGCAAGATATGTGTCAAATGATGAAAATGCTTGTGCTCAAGCCCATTCATTTTGCAAAGTTCAAAGGAAATTTATCATTTGATTTACTGCTGATTGTAAATTTTTTGCTGGTGAAGAGTCAACTCTGTTATCACTTCAGTTAAATCACTCTTCAAGTAAAGCTCTCAAACTCCAACCTGCACAATATCAACAAAACATATCTAAATCATGAATATGATAATCTCAATTTCTATGTAGATTTCAAATTTCTTCAGGATAAATATGTGAAAGCCAATAGTTTGCTGTTACTTTTCAAGAAATATTTAAAATCATTCATCAAAGAGAATAACCTGAGTTTGCATTTGCATTTACTCTCCAATCAAGTTTGTTTAAGTATTCATCCATTGATTCTCAAACTTCAACAACAACTTTTTTATTTTCTTTTTTTTCTAAATAATTTTTAAATGTATTTGTCACCTCTTGTAAGCCATTTCAATCAAGAGTATCAAAAATCATTCAAAGTACATCAACAACATTTGGAATAGTTCAAACAAACTTAATTCCTAAATCAGAAACAATTGAATCTGTAAGTTTTCAAATATTTACTTCTTTTAGTGTTCCAGAAGCTTCTACAGCCCTTTTTATACTTGAAAATATTTTTTGTTTATCAAAACTCACAATTGCTCAATTTTTCTTCATTATTTTGTAAACAGCCATAACAAAATATTAAAAGTTAAACAATATATAGTAGCAAGTGACTTGATTATATACAATATATAGATAAATGCAAATATTTTTAAAAAAAAATACAAAAATGCCTAAGCAAAAATAAAAAGACCTGATAGACAATCAGATCTTTTTATTTATAATTAATTTTATTTTAAAATTTTGAAAGAATTTACTATTTCATCTAATTTATATTCTTCATCATCACCTAATACAGTTCATTTTGTAATAATGTAAGCTAATTTTTTATCATTTTCAAAAATATATTGTTCAAGCTTCATAGTTAAATTAGTTTTGTCATTTGTAAGTTCATAAGAAACTTTGTATCACTTTGAACCATTTATTTCAACTGCTTCTTTTTTAAGATCTTTTAGTTTAAATTCTTTTTCTATTAATTCTACACTTAAGCCAAAATATTCTTTTAAGTTTTTTAAGCTTGTTTGTGAATAATCTTCTGTTGCAACAGATACTGAAGAACCACTATTTAGATTAACAAAAGATATATCTACTTCATGTTCATAAACATCCTTTTTTACTAAAATATCCTCATCTTTTTTAGAAGATACTTTGTATGTTTTGTTTTTATTTACATAAGTTATAAATTTATCTGTATTAATTTCAGAAAAGAAATTTCAATTCAAAATTTTATGATCTATTTTTGCTTTAAAATACTTAAAAATATCATAATAATCTCACTTGTAAGTTTTTAGATAATTATCAAGTATTTTTTGAAATTTTAATAATTATTCTTCTGAAAGGTTTTGTACTCTTTCATCTATCTTCTCTATAAATTCTCTTCATTTTTCTGTTTCTTCAAGTTTTGCTCTAGAATCAATTAAATCAAAAGTTATAGTTTTAAAATCTAGATTATTTCAAGTAACTTCACTTGCAAAAGAATTATTTACAAAAATAAATACTGAAACTTACAGCCAAAACTGTTAAAAATATTTTTCTTTTCATATTATAAAAAGTTAAAAAAATAAATATGCCAAATTATTGTAGCATATTTATTACCTTTTCCAAATTTATTAATAATTTTCTATTGAAAATTTTTCTAATTCTTTGTTTTCAAAATATATTTTTTCATCTGATTCATAAATCTTTGTTGGCATAAAATCGAGTTCATAAACTATTTTTTGATTTTTTGTTTTTGGATCATAAAATAAAATATAGTTTTTAGAATTTTTAAGTCAAAATCTAGATTTTTTTTCTGTGTCAGAGGCTGAAATAACTCAAATATATCAAGTTCTATAAAAAATAAAATCATTAAATAAAGAAAAATATTCTAATTCATTTTTGTCTTTATATAAAACAAAAGCTCCCTTATTTTCAGAATAAAATATAAAATTTCAAAGAGAAATTTTAGAATAATTTATTTCAAGTTTTGTTTCAAAATTTTTTACAAATCAGCTCAGTTCTGAGTAAATATACTTTTTTTCTCAGATTTCTATAAAAAATAATTTTTCTTGTCAAAATATTTCTGAAACTTTTAAATCTTTTTTCAAAACCACATCAAAATATCACAAAACATCACCAGAATGCTTCAATTCAAGTTTTTCTCAAACTATATTGAAATAAAATTTTTCTCCAGAAACATTGAAATATGCATAATTTGTATTTTTATCTCTTATTTCCTGTATTTTTCCAGTGTTTGAAGTTTTTTCTTTTTCTTTTTCAATTTTTGTAAAAATAATTTTATTTTCTTCTAGAGCTCAAGACTGATTTGTATTTTCAATTCTTTTTGTTTCTTGCCTAAAAATAAGATAAACAAGTCAAACAAAAACTATTAAAACTAAGAGCAAAAATCAATAAAGTCTGTTTTTCATATTTTTAAAATATTTAATAATTTTTTATAATAATATTTATTTTCTTGAAAAATACAAAAATTTAACTAAAATAAATATATTAATTTCTAAAAAAAATAAAAATGCTTATAAATGGAAGAGAAATAGCAGAAAATATTTACAATGAGCTAAAAAAAGAGATATCTGAACTAAGCCAAAAACCAAAAATGGCTGTGATTTTGGTTTGAGAAAATTCTCCAAGTATGAGATATATAGAGCAAAAAAAGAAATGGGCTGATTTCGTTTGAATAGATTTTGAATTGATAAATTATCCTACAAATGTCTCAGAAAAAGAAGTTTTAGGGAAAATAAAGTCATTAAATAATGATGAAAAAATTCATTGATTTATGGTCCAACTTCCTCTTCCAAAACACATAAATGAAAAAAAAGTTCTAAATGCAATTAATCCTAAAAAAGATATTGATTGATTCCATCCAAAAAACCAATGAAAAGTTTTGATTTGAGACAAAACTTGATTTGTGCCTTGTACTCCAGCTTGAGTTATGGAAATTTTAAATTATTTGAAAATAAATTTAGAATCAAAGGTTGTGACAGTTATTTGAAGAAGTAATATAGTTTGAAAACCTACAACTTCTCTACTTATAAATGCATGAGCAACAGTTATAAGTTGTAACAGCAAAACAAAGCATCTAAGAAGATATACAACTATTTCAGATATCGTGATTGTAGCAGCTTGAAAACCTGAACTTTTAAAAGTTGACATGATAAAATTTTGATGAATAGTAATAGATGTATGATTTACTGTTATAGATGGAAAAGTGTATTGAGATGCTGATACTGAATTAATAAACATAGTTTGAAACAAAATAACTCCTGTTCCAGGTTGAGTTTGAGTTTTGACCGTTTGTATGCTTATGAAAAATGTTTTAAAAGCCTTCAAATTACAAAAAGCAAGAAAAATATAATTTTTCTTGCTTTTTTCAAAAAAAGTTTTGACATATTATTTTTTTTTAATAAAATAACCGAGCAATCAGTTAAGTAAATGCGGGTATAGCTCAATTGGCTAGAGCATCTGCCTTCCAAGCAGAGGGTTGTGGGTTCGAGCCCCATTACCCGCTCCATTTAAAATTTTTTTAAGTAAATGGTTTTAGATTGCTTTTTTTAAATCAAAGTTTTATAAAAGTAGAAAGTAGAAGTGAATTTTTCACAAATTTTGTTTCTACATTCTACTTTTTTTAAGTTAATTTGGGTGTATAGCTCAGTTGGTCAGAGCGCACGACTGATAATCGTGAGGTCGGTGGTTCAAATCCACCTATACCCACCATTTAAACGGAGATTGGCGCAATTGGTAGCGCACACGGTTTGGGACCGTGGGGTTGCGAGTTCGAGTCCCGCATCTCCGACCATTTTAAGAAAAATTAAAAATAACTACTAAAAAAATAGTAGTTATTTTTTCTAAATTAAAAAATTTTTTGTAAAAAATATTACAAATAAAATATTTGTAAAGTCAAGAAATATTTTTAAAAGAAGCAGCTTAACTTAGGTAAAAATCATTTTAAAAAATATTTTCTTTTAGGTAAAAAATTTAAAAATCTTGACGAATTTTTAACAATTTTAGTATTAAAAACTTGACTAAAAATTTTTTTCGGTTAAAATAAGTTGACATAATTAGGTGTTAATTTTATTTTATAATTAATTTGTATACATTATGAAAAAAACTACTATAAATAAAGTATCTACTTTAGGTGTAGTTGCTGCTATTTTCACTCTTGTATTATTCAGTAACCCATTAAAGAGTTTAGAACAAGTAGGAGCTACATATTGATATGGATACTGATATGGTTACGGTTCTAGTCCAAATTCTAGCAAATTTCAAGTAGCCAATGATCCTAGAGTAAAAACTGGAGATGAAATATACCAAACTGATACATCTAAAGATAATAAACCATCTGGAAATGACAATAATGGTAAAACTCCATCTACTAATGTAGAAAATGAAGACTCAAATAGAGTAAATGTTACTTTAGATAACTGAAATAAATTTTCTCATAAAAAATTAGATTGTGAATTCTTAACTAACACTTCTAATTTGAACTTTGGTGATGTAAGAGCTGATTCAAAATATTATGGTGATATTTTAGAATTAAAAAATACTGGAATAACTGTTTGAACAACTCCTAATACTTTTGAGCCAGGAAGATACATAACAAAATCTGAATTACTTTGAATGGCATTAAAACTAAATTGTATAGATATTAAAAGTACAAATATAGATTTAACAAGTTCAAAAATAAAAGCTTGGCAATTAAATGTAATGAGAGCTGGATATGAAAACAAAGTTGTTGATAAAATAGATTTCTCAGTAAATGAAAATATCACAAAATATGAAGCTTATAACATACTTCTAAAAGGTGGTGAAATAGAAACTCCAAAAACAGATGTTGTTGAAGCTATGAAATATATTTGAGCTGTTGATGAAAAAGAACAAGTTTACTCTAATTCTAACTTAAAGAGAGAGGAAGCTGCTGAAGTTTTAGCAAATGTTCTAAAAATTTATCAAATGAAAAAATAAGAAATCCCCTAAAAAGGGATTTTTTATTTTTAAGTTTTTAACAGAAAAAAATGTTTGGATTTGATTTTTTTGATTTTTTATAGATAATATAAAAAATATTTTTTAATAATTCTAAAATGAAATTTAGCATAGCAACTGAAAAATTTAAGAAATGACTTGATATTGTAAATCATGCAACAGCAAATATTTCTACTACTCCTATTTTAGAAAATATTTTAATAAGAGTAAATGAACATAGTGTTATTTTGACTTCAAATAATTTAGAATTAGCTATAGAATATTTTATTGAAGATGTCAATGTTGAAAAAACTGGTTCTTTTTGTCTTCCAAGTAAATTAATTTCAAATTATATTTCTCTTGTAAATGATGATGAAATAAAACTTGAACTTTTAAATGACAACAGTGTAAAAATTTCAAACTGAAGTTCTGTTATAAAAGTAAAATGAATCGAAGCTTCAGAATTTCCTCTGATTCCAAATGTAAAAGAAGAAGTAAGCTTGATTATTCCAGCAAAAATCATAAAAAAATCTATAGATAAAACTCTTTTTTCAAGTGCAGAAGGAAACATCAGACCAACTTTGGCTGGTATTTATGTAAATATAGAAAATAATGAAATTGTTTTTGCCTCAACTGACACTTATAGGCTTTCTGAATACAAAACTGTGATAAACTGAGAAATAAAAAATAATTTTTCCCAAATAATTCCAAGCAAAACTTGTAATCAAATCAGGTCTATTTTATCAGAAAGTTATGATGTAAAAATAGTTTCTGGAGATAATCAAATAGCATTTTTCACTGAAAATATAAATATTTATTCTAGACTTTTAAATGGAAAATTTCCTGAATACTTGCCTTTCTTCCCTTCTACTTATACAATAAAAGCAGAAATCAACAGAACAGACTTAATTCAAGCTTTGAGGAAAGTAAATCTTATCAGTAAAGAAAAAGATTATTATATAAAAATGAGTCTTTCAACTTCTAGATGAATAGAACTTGAGACTACAGAAACTCAAATTTGAGAATGAGATGTAACTCTAGTTTGAGCTGTGGAATGAGTTGACAATGCTGTTTGAATAAATTCGAATTTCTTGCTTGAAGTTTTATCTGTAATCGAAACAACTCATGTAAGTATCAGCTTTGAGACTCCAAGGTCTGCTATAACTATCTCTCCAATTGATGATCCAGAAAATAAATCAGAAAAAAATGAATTTTTCAGACATATATTAATGCCTTTAAGAATATAAAAATGGATAAAATAAGAGATTTAATTTTAAAAATAGAAAAACTAAAACAAGAACAAAAATACAAAGATGCAATAAATTTGATAGAAGAATCACTAGTAAAATACAACTTTGATTATAGGCTTTATGAAGAGCTTGCTGATATTTATTTGTATAAATGAGAGCTAGACAAAGCTTTGAAATCTGTAAATTTTGCACTTGATTTAAACAAAGAATCTGCAACTGGAAACTATTTGAAATGATTTATTTTATTATCAAAAGACAAAGTTGAAGAATCTATAAAATATCTAGAAAAATCCAACTCAATTATGTGAAACAATGCTGAAGTTTTAAGAAATCTAGGTTGGGCTTATACGATGGCTTGAAATACAGATAAATGAATTACTATTTTGAGAAGAGCTTTGATTATCTCTCCAAATGATGAACTTATAGTTGAAGATTTAGCAATGGCTTTGATTTGAATTTGAGAAATATCAGAATGAAACTGACTTCTAAAAAAGATTTGAAAGAAAAATATTTTATAAAAATATAAAAGTGAATTTTGATGTAAAAAAAATAGAACCAAAATATGTTTGAATGATTGATATCTGAACCTACAAAATAAGAGTAGGTATTTGTAAAGTATTTAATAGAAATGTTGAATTAATTGGATATTGAGAAAAAAGACAAGATTTAAATGATATTTATTTACAAGAAATAAAAAATATAGAAAATGTTTGTATAAACATAAAAGAAGCTGTAGAGAAAGCTGAAATTGATGCAAAAATGAAAATAAAAGAATTTATGGTAAATATTCCTACTTCAAATATTTTTTTTGAATCAAGTACTATAAATTATGTAAAACAAGAGCCAGACAAAGAGATAAATGATGAATCAATGTACAAAATCTTAAAAGATATAGAATTAAATATTTTTAAAAATCATTACAAAAGAATAAAATCTAGTTCTGGTTATGATAAAAGTGATTTGAAGCTTATTATAAGCAATATTTCAAATATTATGCTTGATTGAAATCCTTCAAAATCACTACTTTGAAAAAAAGCTAGATTTATAGATGCTTCTGTTTTAAATATTTTTATTACAAGAACAAAATTTGAAATAAAAAACCAACTTGCAAATTATTTAAAAAAAGATGTTGTAAGGATTATTCCTACAGAATATGCACTTGCAGGGCTTTTCTCTGATAAAAAAAATGTTGTAATTTTAGATTTTTGAAATACTCACACTTCAGTGATAGTAAAAAGAAATTGAAATATTTTATGAGTAAAAAAATTAACTTTTGGAATAAATGATTTTATAAAAATAGTTAGAGAAAATTATAATTTAGCTAGAAGTGAAATAATAAAAAAAATAGATGAGCCTATTTTCGAGCTAGAAAAAGCTGAATTTTTAGAAATTTTATGAGATATTTTGATAATTACTTTGGAGGACATTTTGAAATTTGATGTATGTCCAGATCAGTTTTTTGTAGCTTGAGGATGAGCAAATAAGTTTATAAGAGATTATTTACAAAAAATAGATTTCAACAAATACAATTTAAGAATGGCAAAAAAAATAACTTTTGTCAATCCAAAAATAGATTTTATAGATGACAAAATAATAGAAAATCCAAGTTGGATTGATTCAGCCAAGTCAAATATAAACATCTATGCAATGATAAAGTCAACTCTTGATTTTATCAAAAAAGACAAAAATAAACTTGAAAGAACTATTAAAAGGATTATTGATGAGCTAAATAAGTAAAAAGTAGAAAAAATCTACTTTTTTTGTTTTAGGAATGATACAATTGTTCCCTACACTTTTTTCTCTTTTTGTTATTCCTGTGAAGACAGGAATCAATTAAATTGTATAAAGTCCAATTTCTAATTAAAAAATAGAGAGCACATAAAGTGCTACCTTTTGTTTAGGCTCTAACGTAAAATGCCATAATTTTCAACTTTTGTATAGTAGTCTCCTTTCCCATAATAGAGATTGCGAAAAGTAATACTTCCCATTTCATCATAGTTTTGATCAACAATCCCAATACAATCAGATCCTACAGAAAGTACTGCTGCGACATGGCCACCATACCCTCCACTACCATCATTTAGCATAATGATATCACCAACATTTGGTGGAGAGTTTTTAGATATCATCCGCTCAATCCTCCAATTTTGTGTAGTAGGGAGTGATATGGCAGAAATGGCCTTAATAAAAGAAACACATTGACCAACATTTCCTCCTCTATTAGCTAGGGAAGCATAACCCCTCTCACTTTCACTCACTATACCATAACTTTTGAGGAAATCTTCTGTATCATCATTGAGATTCACATAATGAAAATACTGACGAGTAGTAGTATAATTACTACTATCACGAAATAGTTGCAAAAATCCCCAACGAAAGTTTGAATTTATGGTTTGCCGAGCCTCTGACTCAGGTGAAAATGATAACAATGCTACTACAATTACTGCAAGCAAAGACATTTTCATAGAGCCTATTCCTAATTTTTTCATAATTTACCCCCTTAGGTGATTTATTGAAAAAATGCCATTATGGCTATAAGATTATATTTGCTTTTTCAAAAAAATAAAATATAATTTTATAACTTATTTAGTAATCTTTTTTAAAATGAGAAAAATATTATTAATTTTAGTACTATTTTGTCTTTTTATAGGTCAAATTTCAGCTAATTTTACAAATGATTGAAGCATAGAAAACTTTGATTCTAGAGGTATACTAAATCTAGGTATAGTTGATAATATAACTTATACTTATAACTTTCCTAAAAATTTCAAAGTTATAAAGGCTAGCACAGAATCATATGTCAGAAATTATACACCAGAATTAGTATATGAAAATCCTATATTTGATGAATTAATAAAAAAATTATGAAAAGAAAAGACAAAGGAACTTTTTGATATGCAAATTATAAAAATGGTTTGAAGATATGCAAAAGGTTTAGGTTTATTTGATAAACTAAATTATACTAATCTAGACTTAAAACAATATGAAGAAAAAGAGAAGGTTGTAAGTGTAGTTGAGATAGATACTCATTGGTCTACTATACAAAAAGGTCAAAGAACTATAGAAAGAACTTGAAAGTTTTTTAAAGAAACTTTTTTAATAGAGCCAACTTGAGATAAAAAGTTAAAAATGAATATAGAAGTTCTAAAAGGTTGAAATATTTGTAATTATAAAAAAGATGAACCTGATGAGAAAAAAGCAAAACTTTGTTTATATGATAGTTCTTTGCTTCCTGTAGATTTTACTGTAAATTATCAAATTTTTGATAAAAATAACAAAGAAAAAACAAAATTAGAAAAAAAACTTCCTATAAAATACAAGTTTGTAAAAGAAAACTGAACAACTTATTATAGACCTTATTTAGAATTAGATCTAGATTTCAACAATATTATGAAAGACTGAGATTTATTGAAGTTAAGCATGGAGTATACTAGATATAATCATGGATACTAAAAAAAGTAGAAAGATTTCTACTTTTTTTGTTTTTCTGGAACGATGCAATCATTCCTTACACTTTCTTTTTTTTGTCATTCCTGTGAAGGCAGGAATCAATTAAATTGCTTTCCTTTTTTAAAAAATCAACAAAGAAGCCATTTCCATTGATTCCCAGATTCCTGGGAATGTCATTAGCTACATTTCAAAAAAAGAACTAAAAAATATTTTAGTTCTTTTAAAATTGTATTTTTTAATGCATACTTTTTCAAAGTGCTTTTTTGATTTCTTGGTAAACCATTGGGATAAATGAGAAAATCAAAATAATTCACCAATCTTTTAGTGTCAAAGGCTCTGTTTTCACATATTCTTGGAAAAATGGAACATAAATCAAGATCAAAATGAAAACAAAACTTGTAGTTACAGCAAAAAGATGAAATGGATTTTTAAAATAATTTGTTTTGAAAACAGATTTATTTGGTGAAATAGCTGAAAAAGTATTTATCATTTGAATTGTAACAAGTCAAGCAAATGCTGCTGTCATAGCATGATAATATTCTTTATTTGCTCAAAGTGCAAAGTGCCATCAATCTCAGTAAAGAGTTATGATAAATATTGCAATTACACAAAGTCAAAGTATAGCTCAAGCAATCACAAAACTTGTAACAAATTTTCTATTTAATATTCTAGAGTTTGGATCTCTTGGTTTTTTATTCATCAAATCATCATCTGCAGGGTCTGCTCAGATAGAAATTGCAGGCAAAATATCTGTTCAGAGATTTATACAAAGTATCAAAATAGCACTTAAAACATTTGGTATAAATAAAATAATTGAAGAAACTATTGTAACAAGTTCTCAAATATTTGAAGAAAACATATACCAGATAAATTTTCTCATATTTGCATAAATTCTTCTTCATTCCTTTATTGCAGTTACAATTGAAGCAAATGAATCATTTAACAAAATCATAGTTGCTGATTCTTTTGAAACCTCTGTTCAAGTGATTCACATAGCAATACCAATATCCGCTTTTTTAAGAGCTGGAGCATCATTTACTCAATCTCAAGTCATGGCTACAACTTCTCATAAATTTTGTAAAAGTGAAACAATTCTCATCTTGTCACTTGGCATTGTTCTAGCAAAAATAAGAGATTTTCTTTCTTTTAAAATATCACTTAACTTTTCATCTGACATAGCTTGTATTTCCTCTCCTGTGAAAATATTATTTGTATCATCAGGTCAAATCATTCACAACTCTTCAGCAATAGCTCAAGCAGTAAGACCAAAATCTCAAGTGATAACAATAGTTCTAATTCAAGCTCATTTTGCTGATTCTACTGCAGCTTTTACTTCATCTCTTGGAGGATCTATCATTCAAGTTAATCAAACAAAAATCAGATTTTTTTCTGCATCACTATCTTCTAAAATTTTTTCTGAGGAATCAATTTCTCTGTAAGCGAAGGCTAAAACACGAAGAGCTTTTTTTGCCATTTGATTGTATTTTTCTTGGATTTTTTTCTTGTTTTCCTCTGTTATATCAACTATTTCTCAGTTAATAAATATTTTTGAAGAATGCTCTAAAATGCTGTCTGGTGATCATTTTACCAAGACTTTTTCATTTGAAATGACACTCATCATTTTTCTGTCTGAATCAAAAGGAAATACATTTTCTATATTTTTATCTGAATCTAAAATTCAAGAAATTACTTTTTCAGCCATAGTAAGCAAAGCTCACTCAGTTGGATCTCAAAGTAGTGAATATCAATTTTCAGTTTTAACAAGTTTTGCGTCATTACATTTGTAAGCGATTTCTGCAATTATTTTTGTAGTTTGAGCTGTCAAATCTCCTGTTATTTCTCAGTTTTTTGGATCATATCATTCTCAAACTATTTTTATCTCATTTCAGTCTGAAGTATTTATTTCTCTGACTGTCATTTCATTTCTAGTCAAAGTTCATGTTTTATCACTACAAATAGTTGTTACAGCTCACAAAGTTTCAACTGAAGGAAGTTTTTTTACTATTACGTTTTTCTTTGAAAGCACTGTTGCTCAAAGTGCAAGAGCAATTGTGATAGTTGTAGGAAGTCATTCTGGAACCGCAGAAATAGCTACAGAAACAGAGTACATCAATCATTTTAAAAGTTCTCCATCACGGAAATACAAAATCACAAAAATTATAATACAAATAATAATTGTAATTTTTGCAACAAATACTCATATATTTTTTAATTCTTTTTGAAGTGGAGAAAGAACATTTTCAGTTTCTACAGCCAATTTTGCAATATTTCAAATTTCTGTTTTATCTCAAGTTGCTGTTACTTTCATCACTCAACTTCCCTTTACCACAGCTGTTCACATAGCAACTTTATCTTCTTGTTTTTTCTTTACAGGAACACTTTCTCAAGTCAAAGCTGCTTCACTTATTTGTAAACTATGGATTTCAAGTAAAACTCAGTCAGCTGGAACTTTGTCTCACTCTGCTAAGATAATTATGTCATCTGGAACAATATTTTTTATAGGGATAGATTGTTCTTTTCAATCACGAATAACTCTAGCTTCAGGATTTACCATTCATTGTAGAGCTTCAAGAGTTTTTTCAGTTTTAAATTCTTGAAAGAAACCAATTCAAGCGTTCAGAGCAATAATTACCAAAATAACAATTGCATCAGCAGTTTCTCAATAAAACAAAGTAATTGCAGCTGCAATTATCAAAATAATAACCAAAGTATCAGAGAATTGTCAAAGAATTATTTTCCACCAAGGATTTTTCTTTTTGGCTTTTAGTTCATTAAATCCGAACTCTTTTAATTTTTTTTCAGCTTCTGCTTTAGTAATTCATGTATATGACATAAAACTTCGTTAAAAAATATTTATAAAATTTTAACATAACTTAAAATTTTTTGCAAAAATAAACTCAAAGAAAATTTAACAAAGAAAAAACCACAAGCTAAGCTTGTGGTTTTTGATTAGTTGCAATTTGAAGAGCTGTCAGATGAAGAGGAAAGAATAATTTCCTTTGTAGGAGGTCCACTAAAAAATTCTATAGGATCTAAAACTTTTTTAGGTTTTGTCCTAGAAAAGAGATACTTTAACTTAAATCTAATAGAATGTTGTTCCTTAGCAACCTTACTCAATTCAGATAATTTAGCAATTTGCCAAAGTATTCTCATATTTCTTTCTAATCTTGCTATCTCTCTCCTTCTCCCTATTTTCCTCTTTTATGCGCTCTATTTCTCTTCTTTTTTTTTCTCCAGTAATTGTATCATAAAAATCAAATAGAATTTCAAGTATCCAATTCATAGTTCTATCTCCAAAGTTGAACCAAATTTTACCAGAAAAGATTAGTATAAAACACACTAACTTTTAAAGCAGTTAGATTATACATAAAAAATAATAAATATCAAAAAAATAGAATTTAAAAATTCTATTTTTTTTGATTTACACTTTCTATAAAAAAATCTTCTAAATGTCACTTTATATCACTTACTTTTTTACTTTCAACAATTATTTCTCAATTATGAATGATGCTTATTTTATCACAAATACTCTCAACATCAGCCAGAATATGTGTATTAAAAAAAATTGTTGTTCAAGCTTTGTTTAGCTCTACAATCAGGTCTTTCACCATTTTTCTTCAAATCGGGTCAAGTCAGCTCATTGGCTCATCTAAAAATAATAATTTTGGTTCATTGATTATAGCTTGAGCAAGTCCTATTCTTTGAAGCATTCATTTTGAATAATCTTTTAAAAATTTGTCTCAGGCTTGTTCAAGTCAAAGTTTTTTTAACAAATTTTCTACTTTTTTATCAAGATTTTGTCAATCTAGTCAAAAAAATTTTCAATTAAATTCTAAAAATTCTTTCCCAGTTAAATATTTATAAAGATATGTATTTTCAGGCATAAAACCTATCTCATTTTTAGATTTTTCATCAAAAATATTTTTTCAAAAAATTTTTATTTCTCCAGAGCTTGGTTTCAAAAATCACAAAATATTTTTCATAGTTGTAGTTTTTCCTGCTCAATTTGGTCAAAGAAATCAGTAAATTTCTCATTCTCAAACTGAAAAACTCACATTTTTTAAAACTTCTTTTTTTCAGAATTTTTTGCTTAAATTTTTTATTTCAAGAATATTTTTCATAAAAATTTTTAATCTGTAAGAATTACATAATTTGAAATGTTTTCTTTCACATATTTCAAAAGAATATTATCATCTGAATCTCATATTTTATAAAATTTATCATCTATTTTTTCAAACTCTGGACACTCTTTATAAAGGTTTGAAAAAGCATCCCAATCTTCTCTATCTACATTTTCAAATTTTTCTTTGTATTTTTCATAATAACTTTTTGCTTCTTTCAAAATTTCTACTGTCTTTTTAAGTCAAGTTTGCTCAAGTAAATCCATAAAAACAGTTTCAAAAACAGAGTATCAATATCAATTATAAATCATTTGGACAAATCATCAATTTGATACTTGATCCGAAAGATTTCTATAAATAAGTAAAACAGCTTGGTCATCATTTACTCTTTCCCAAACATAATCATCTCACTTATCATCCATTTCATCAAAATACAAATCCAAAATAGCATAAAAATAATCCCAAGGGTCTGTTAATTCTTCAAGTTTTTTTCTAGATATTTTTGGTAAAAAAGTTTCATTTTCAGTCATAAATTTTTAGATTAGAAATTATTTTAAAATAAGCTTGAAATTTTTCTTTCATTTTTGTAAAAGTAAAAATTTCCCATTTATAAAATCATTTGTAAAATCATATTTTGAATCTGTTATTTTGTTTCCGTTTATAGAAATAGCTCCAGCATTTACAGATTGTCTAGCATTTGAATTTGAGTTTTCAAGTTCTGATTTTACAATCATTTCAAAGAAATTTTCCCCTATGTAATCAAATCCTCACATAGATTTTTGAAATATTTTTAATTCATCTTCTGGTAGTTTTTTCAAAATCTCTATTTTATCATCATCACCAAACATAAAATTTGAAATTTTTTCACAAAGTTCAGCCATTTTTGTTCAGTGAACGATTTCTACAACTTTGAAAGCAAGGATTTTTTGTCATTCTCTATTTTCTGGTTTTTCAAAATGTTTTTCTACTATTTCATCTATTTGCTCAGTTTCTATCAAAGTCAACATTTTCATATATCTAGAAATATCTTCATCAGTTGTATTCATAAAATATTGATAAATGAAATATGGGCTAGTTTTAGCTTCATCTAAAAACATAGCGTTTCATTCAGATTTTCAAAATTTTTTTCCTGTAGAATCAGTAATCAAAGGCCAAGTTAAAGCAAAAGCTTCTCAATCATATTTTTTTCTGATTATTTCAGTTCAAGTAACCAAATTTCACCATTGGTCTTGTCAACCGATTTGAAGAATCATTTGGTCTTCATGAAACATCTTTGTGTAATCATAACCTTGCAAAAGTTGATATGAAAACTCAGTGTAAGAAATTGATTGATTTGGGTCTTCTATCCTTCTTTTTACAGCTTCTTTGTTCATCATTGTATTTACAGTGATAAATTTTCAAACTTCTCTCAGGAAATCCAAAATTCACATATCTTTGTAAAAATCTTTGTTATTTACAAATCTATAAGAATATTTTTCTCAAGTAAATGTTGAAAGTTTATCTAACATATTTGAAATTTGTTTTGAAATAGCTGCAATATTTTTATCTAAAACTTCCATTCACAAAAAAACTCTTTCTGAAGTTTTTCCTCCTGGATCTCAAATCATACCAGTAGCACCTCAAGTAAGGGCTGTATAATTATTTCCTCTTCTCATGATGTGAAGAGCAACCATAAATCAGATAAAATTTCCTAAGTGTAAAGAATCAGCACTAGGATCAAATCCACAATAAAAATTTTTTCATCATTTGTCCAATAATTCAAATATCTTTTCATCACTAAATTGGTACAAAAGACCTCTATCTTGAAGTTCTTGTTTTAATGGTTTCATAGTCTAAAAAATTAGAAATATAAATTATTCTACAGAAAATCAAATTTTCTTTTTCTTTTTATCATCATCTTTATCAGTTTCTTTGTAGTCATTTTGTCAAAAATTTGTAACATCAGCCAAAAGTAAAGCTTTATCTGTTTTCTGTTTTACATTTATAGATTTGAAATATTTATTTGCTATTTTTGGCTCTAGTTCTTTAAAACGATATTCTGCTATAAGTCTTCACTTTCTAAGCAAGGCTTTGTCTATATTTTCAATATCTGCATTAAAAGTACAAATAATTTGGCATTCTACAACATCTGACAAAATTCAGTCAGCAATATTTAGGATTGATGCTACAACATCAGTATAAGAGTTATTAGAATTTCTCTCAGAAATATAGTTTTCACAGTCTTCCAAAACTAAAACAGAATTTTTATTTTCTATCAAAAAACTTATAAAAAATGGTTCTGTTAACGAAGAAATCATAGTTGTAGGAACAAAAAAGAATTTTTTTGAAGATATTTTTCAAGTAAGCCATTTGATATAATTTGTTTTTCAGCTTCATGGCTTTCCGTGAAGTAAAACAATTCATTTACTTTTAGTTTCAAGCTCTTTTACTATATGTTTATTGACTTCTAAGAAATCCTCATTATACATAGTTTTGAAATCAATTTCTTTTGGAAATATTTTGTATTCTTTCATCTCTATACTGTCTCAGCTTCTCACCAAAAGAGAGATTTTTGAATCTGGAGAAATATATTTTTCTACATATTTTTCAAAAAATTTTGGTAAATGTTTTTCATTTTTTAAATCTGAATTATCAAAAAAAACATTTTTAACTCTAAAAACTCATTTTTCAAAAAGTTCTTTGTCATATT
Source organism: Candidatus Gracilibacteria bacterium HOT-871 (assembly GCA_002761215.1). GTDB lineage: Bacteria > Patescibacteriota > Gracilibacteria > BD1-5 > UBA6164 > GN02-872. The sequence continues at coordinate 1,029,820 of CP017714.1, read as the reverse complement.
CTGTTGATAAATCTGGTGTTAAAACAATAAATATTTCATATTTTTTATGGAAGTAACATATTTCTTTTTCTATAATTTTATTTTTTTCTTTTGAGTATCTAAGACAAACAAAATCTGTACATCTTTCCATATCTTCTAGATTTTTTTCTCTTATAGCTAAATTATCATTATAATAAAGCATAGTTCAAGTCAAAATCTCACCAAGTAGATCAAGATAAGGTGTATCTGAAGATTCCCAATGATTTCTCAATTTTTCACTAAAAGCTAGTTTATCATTGTGATAAATTGCATATTTCACAGGTTTATAAAATTTCGATTCAAGTATTTTCATATTTTTTGTTAATTATTAAATTTTTGCAATTATATAAATTTTAGCTATTTTTTCAAGAAATTTTAATTTTTTCTAAAAATATTTTTTAAAAAGCAAAAAAGGAATGCTCTTAAACATTCCTTAAATAATTAGTTTATACTTAGTCTAAGCTTACATCTAGAACTTCTTTTCAAGTATTTATGTTGTTTGCTTTGATTTTATTTGGAGAAAGTGAATAAAAATTTTCTCAAATCCATAAAGCTCTGTTTATTGTAGAATTACTAAAGTTATAGCTTTTTTCACTTAAATATTCCCAAACACTTGAGTCAGACATACAATAATTTGGAATATCTGAAAGATTTACATAACCACAAACTTCTTTTCAAGAAACTAGTTTTTTACAAGTTTTTTCTCAACTTAAATCGTACTTTTTACATTCTTCCATTCTATCTGATTCTGCCTTTTTCAAATCTATGTTTGTTGTTCTGAAATCTTCTTTTATTCAAGTATTTTTATTGATTGTTAAAGCTACAAGTCCTGAAAAATATTCTTTATTTTTTTGTTTATTTCCATCTTCATCATAGCTTGAATCACCAATAGTTATAGGCAAGAATAATTTATTTTTAGCAGAATTCCACATAAACATTCTAGGATTATGTAATGCTTCAGAATTGCTTGTGTTTCACTCAAATGTTTTTGTATACAATTGTTTTGCAATGATTCCTTTATATTCTCAAGATGCACATTTTTTAGATTCTTCCTCTGTTAAGTTTTTATCATAACATTTTTTATTATAATTTATTTGATATAAGTCCAGTTTTACTCCAGAATTTTGGATTCATCACCACTTGTTCTCTTTTGTATCATAACCAAGTCAAATCAAATGATTTTCATCATAAGGATGAAGATAAGTTGAGTATCAAGGAATTTTTAATTCTCAAAGAACTTTTGGATTTTTACTATCTTTTAAATCAATTACAAAAAGTGGATCTGTTCTTTCAAAAGTTACTAAAAATAATTTATCTCAGATATATCTACTTGCTTTAAATTGTTCTTTTTTACCTAATTCTTGAAGCTTTCAAACAAGTTTCAAATCTGGATTTAACACATAAAGATTTGTATAAGTTTCTTGATTATTTGACCAAGATTCCTTTTGAGTCAAGATTCTAAAGTTTCAGTCTTTGTCTTCATCCATAGAATATTGAGTTAGAGGCCTTCAGTCAAGTAAAGCAGATTTTTTATATTTTATAATTCAATCAGTAAGTCAAAATTTATTTACCAAAGTATTTTCTTTTGAATCATAAGATGAAAATACACAATCTATTCATATACAAGAAAATGGTCTAGAATAATACATATGTGAAGTTAAATATAGATTTTTTTCACTCATAAAAATATTTTGTGAGTTTGAAGCAATAATCTTTGTTTGAACTTCTTTTGATGGATTTTTTACATCTATCACAGAAACTATATTGTAATCCAAAGAAAAACTTTGTTCTGAAAAGTATTTTTCATCTGGTAAAATAAACTCTATATTTCTACAATCTCAAGAAAATGATTGTTTTACAGAATATTTATTTGAAGAATTTAAATTTACATCTATTTTTTTAGGAATAGAACCTAAAACAGAAAATTTTTCAGATCTTAAATTTCAGTAAGGAAAGTGAAAATCATTTCAAGAAATAACATAAAGTTTATCTCAAATAAGCCTTGATTCAGAGTATCTTCAATCAATTGTGTAAAATTTTTCAAGTTTTAATTTTTCTAAATTTGAAACATCATAAACTATCACATAAGTAGATTGTCAACTGTAATAATAGCTTCTTTTAGGGAAAAAATTATCTGAATATATATTTCATAAAACAACCAATTTTCCATTTGAAAGATAAAACTCTACAGAAGAAATTTTTTCTGGAATTTTTATTTTTTTAACAATTGATTTTTTATCTAAAGATAAGATATAAATATATCTTTCTCTACTGTATGTTGATGATAATCTTGGATCATCTTTTTCAGAATAATAATAAATATATTTTCCATCTGTTTTTACTATTTCAGATTCATCAACTCAGGCAACTTGAGTATTTGTTTTTGAAAAATCATTTGAAGAAAGTCTACTTCATGATGAAGCTTTTTCACTTGACATACTTGCTGAAGCATCAGAAGTATAAGATTTTTCTGAAGCCAAAGGCACTACTCAATCCCATCACCAATTACTTCTTTTACGATTTTTCACATATAAATCTATATATTTATTTATAACAGAATCTATATCTTCACAACTAGAGTAAGTTTTCATTTGAAAATCTATAGTTTGAGAATCTGCTGGTTTTGTTTTTCATTTTTCCAATTCTTTTGAAATAGAATCATCTACAACTTCAGCAAAAGCACTATTAAAAAATAAAAAAGCAAAAAGCAACATAACAAAAAATTTTTTCATAAGCAAAAAATTAAAAATTAAAAACTAATTTAAAAAATCACATTTTCCATTTTCAAAATCAATTTTTTTACAAGTTTTTTCTTTAAAAGTACAGCTTTCTTCATTATCTATTTGAGAATATTTATATCATTTTTCTAGACATTTATCTTTAAAATCATCTTTTGAGCTTCCTGTAGGATTACTTGTAGCATCCAATTTTACAGGTTTTTCAAAAGCTTCTCTATCTAGATAATCTAAAGAATCACTTAAATTTCTCCTTGGATCCATTTTCACTGGTTGGATTTCTGGCAACAAATCTTTAAAAGCTTGTGATTCATAAAATTCTTTTTCTGTTATTTCAAAGTTTGCTGGAGAAGAAGTTGAGTCTATATTTGTTGAATCAAAATTAAAATTTCACACACCTCAATAAAAATATCAAAAAAATGCAAAAACTCAAATTATTCAAGCAATTGGAATTCAAAAGAAAAATAATTGTAAAGGATCTCTTTTTTTCTCAAAATTTCAAATACTTTCAAGTCTGAGTTTCAGCTTCTTTTTGAAATCTTTATCTATTTTTACATCTGGATTGCTTTCAAGCAAAACATTTAAAATATTTTCCATCTTTTGCTTTGGAATATCTAAATTTTGCTCAAGCAATTCTTTCAAAATCTTGTTTTTGTCCATTTTTTAAAAGATTAGAAAAATAAATAAGAAAGATAAGAAATTTGCAGAAATTTTTTTGAGAGTTCTACTTGAAATTTTTTTACAATTATCAAGAGAAAGCCCTAAAATCTCTGAAATCTCACTAAAAGATAAATCATACCAAATCCTGTAAATAATAACATCTCTTTCTTTTTTTGTAAGTGTGTTTAGATAGCATAATATATTTTTCAAAGTGTCTTTATTATCTATATCACAAGAAAAATTTTCCTCACAAGGCAAGTCTAAAATATCAGAAATCTCAGTTTCTCTATCTTTTATTTTATAAAAATTTATAACTTTATTATAGGCAATTTTGTATAGCCAAGCTCTGAAATTTGCACTGTCTTTGTCAGTGTCAAAGTTTCAAATATTTTGTAAAGCTGAAAAAAATGTTTCACTAACCAAATCTTGTGAAATCTCAACATTTGTAGTTTTTAGATAAACAAATTTATATATTTCATCAACATATTTTTCGTAGAGCTCTCAAAAAAGTGCTTTTTCTCAAGCCTGAATTTTTTTTATAATTTTTAATTCTTCCATGGTTATTTCCTATAACAAAAATATTTTTAAAAAGTGACAAAAATTTTCTAAAAGTTTTAATGATGATAAGATGATCATTTTTTTATTGTTTGAGCTCTATAGACTTGTTCCAAAAGCATTAAAATAGCTAGAGAGTGAGGAAAAGTCATAGGTCAAAAAGAAAACTTAAAATCTATATTTTCAGAAATTTTTTCAAAATCAACTCAAAATGCTCATCAAATTATAAAAACAATATCTGAAAACTGAACTTGTTTTTCTTCTACAAATTTAGCAAAATCTAAACTATCAAAAGTTTTTCCGTTTATGTAAAGCAAGACTTTATATCATTTCTGTTTTTTCAAAATTTCTTCCAAAACTTGAGTTTCTTCTTTTATTATTTCAGAAATATTTTTTTTACTGCTTGGCTTTAGTTTCAGAAAATCGACTTTTTTTCAAAGTCGTTTTTGAAATTCTTTAATTGGCTCACTATAATGTTTAAATGAATCAACAAAGGCAATTATTTTTATCATATTTTTTTCAAAATTTTAATTTGTAACAAAGCTGAAATTATCAATAAAAAAGTCATATTTTTCTAAAAATTGCTCAAAACTAAGATTTTTTATCATATTTTTTTCTTCTTCTGGCTCTATTCACATAACAACATAGATTTCCTGATTATGTTCAGCTAATTGCCTTTCAAACTCAAATATAAAATATTTTTTTAAATATTTGAATTGCTTTTTATTTGGCCTTTTTGAAATATTTTTTAAAAAATCTTTTTTATCAAATTTTTCTCTAGAAAACCAAGAAATAGCTCAAACAAGGTAATCATTTTCAAAAACCCAAAAACTATCTAAATCATAAGTTTTTCAAGTTTTGCAATACATTTCTCTCAAAATATTTTCACAATGTGTGAAGAAAATGGCAAAACTTGCATAATTTTCAAAATCAGTTGGCAAAATGATAGCAGTTTGATTTCAATCGATTTTTGTTTTTATTTTTTGGTCAAATTTCGGAAAAATCCACTTTTTCTTTTTGAAATCTTCCACTTTTTTTATTTTGAAATCTTCACAAATACAAATTCACTCAAAAAATCCGTTTTTAAGAATATTTTTATCGATTTTTGTGGCTTTCACTCCATTTATTTTATCAAAAATATTTTCAAATTTAGAAACTGCATAACTTCAAAAATAATGTCTTTGCTTGGCTTTGTATTCCTTAAATTCCATTTCAAATCTTTGCTTTTCCTCATCTGTCAAATCAGGAAGTTCAAAATTTTTTAAGTTTATAAAAAAATTTTTAAAAGCTGTTATTTTTTTCAAATTATTTGAAACAAGAGAAAATCGAATTCCTCTAGAATAAGCCATCCCATTAGTTATTGTATCACTTTCATCATAAATATCAGACAAATCTGGAATCAAAAAAATTCTATGCTCTATTTCATGAATAAGTTCCAGCTTATAAGCTTCCCTTGTTTTTAAGAAAACATCTACAAAGTGTAGCATAATTTTTAAAATTATTTTTCTAATTTTTCTATTTCTACTAAAAAATCAGTTTCTATGTGTTTACAAATATTTTCAAAAACCTCTAAAATCAGCTCATTTGTAGAAACATTATAGTAAATTCATTCTTTCCAAAGAGATTTGTAAAAAGCTTGAGAAGCACTTTCTATATTGTTTGCAATAAAACAAACATCTAAAGCTACATTTTCCTTTGTATTTCAATAAAAAGAGAAAAATGCTATCAAATAACTGTATTTTTTAGTCTTTTTTTCTAGATATTTTTGAGATTTTTTGTATTTAAAATCTGGATATTTATTTTCTAACAATTTTGCTAATTCAAACATTGCTTCACTTGCTTTCATATTTTTTAAAATACTTTTAAAACTTTATAATTTCGCTTTCTTGTGCCCTTTTTGTTAATTCATATCATCAAGCATCAAGAGTTTTTGGAGAAATCACTATTCTGTTTGGAATTCACCAAAGTTCGCAATCTGAAGCTTTTTGTCAAAATCAAAATTTTTTTCACATTCTATCATCCAAAATCACAGTTTTTCATTCTGACTCAAGTTCTTTAGCTAATTTTTCAGCTTTTTCTATATTTTCCTCTCAAATAACGATTATGTAGTGTGTATATGGAGCTACATTTTCAGGCCATGCGATTCAATTTTCTGTCATAAAATATTCAGCCATAACTCACATAAGTCTAGAAACTCAGATTCCATAACATCACATTTCGACATTATCAACTGTTTTGTTATTTTCATCTAAATATGTAATTCCAAAAGGTTTTGTATATTTGTTTCATAAATGAAAAATATTTCAAACTTCTGAAGCTCTTTTGAAAACTAATTTTTCATTTGGAATATTTCTTGAAGTAAATCCTTCAATTGGTTCATTAAAATCACCAAATTCCAAAATATCTAAATCTGAAATATTTACATTTTTACTTGATTTAGCCAAAGAATTTGCTCCTCAAAAATAATTTTTTGCAGATTTTAAAGATTCATCAGCAAAATTTATAATTTTCAAATTTGAATTTTTCAAAGGAGTTACAAAACCTCTGACTGTTCATAAAGTTTGCAAATCTTCTTCAGTTGCCTGTTTAAATCATTCTGAAAACTTTTTCCTGATAAATTTCTCTACTTTTAGCTCATTTACATCTAAATCTCATCTCAAAATTATAGAAAAATATTTTCCTGAGTCAGTTTTATAAACCACAGTTTTAAGCATTTTCCAAAGAGGAGCTTTAAAATAATCAGCCATTTTTTCCATTGTCACGATTTCTGCTACAGAATCAATTATTTCTAACTTTTCTTCTTTTTCAGAAATATTTTTTTCGTCAGCAATTCCTGAAGCAAGTTCTAAGTTATAGCAATAACCACTTGAATCCATTACAATCACATCTTCTCAAATATCTAAAAAAGTTTGAAATTCATGAGAATTTTTATCAGAAATAGCTCATCAATCAGCATCAGCCATAACTGTATCTTTTGCTATTCCAAGTCTATCAAAAATAGTATTATAAGCTTTTATAACTCATTTGTAAAATTCTTCAAAATCTTTTATATCAGCATGAAAACTATATGCATCTTTCATCACAAATTCTCTTCATCTCAAAAGTCATGATTTAGCTCTTTTTTCATTTCTAAATTTTTTTTGGATTTGATAAACACAAGTTGGTAAATCTTTGTAAGATTGAATATATTCTTTAAAAATATTTGTAACGTTTTCTTCAGCTGTTGGTGCGATTCTGTACTCTGTTGTTCCCCAACCAGGCACTTTGAAATACTCTGGAATTTCCCATCTATCAGTCGTTTCCCAAAGTTCTTTTGGTGTCAAAATACTAAAAAGCATTTCGTGATAACCAGCTAAATCCATTTCTTCTCTGATTATATTTTCAATATTTTTCAAAACTCTGTATCACATCGGCAAAAACTCATAAGCTCAAGCCATTGCTTGCCTGATATATGAACCTTGTAAAAGAATACTTGTAGAAATATTATCACTTATTTTTGGCCTAGTTTTTAGTGTAGAAAAAGGAAAATTTGATAATCTTAACATAAAATATTTCTTAAAAATAATATATTTGCAGATTTTACTTTTTTTTAGCTAAAAGTAAAGATATTTTGAAAAATAATAATAGAAAAGAAATATTTCTAAAACTTGACTTTTCTCAAATTTAAACTAATATTCCAAAACTCTTAAAAAATAACAAAAAATATTAAAAAATGATAAACGCAGAATCTCATAAAAAAATAGACTATCATATACACTTTGTTGAAGATAATTTTGTAAATCTACAAGAAGAAGGTTCAAAAAATGTAGAACTAAAAAAACTTACAACAGAATATGTTTATAAGATAAATATGATAATAAAATGAAATTGGGCTTTTGATGAAAGATTTAAAGAGGAATTAAGCAACTTACAAAAAAGAATTCAAGAAAAACTAAAAAAGAACTAGAAAATTTTCTAGCTCTTTTGTTTTTTTAAAGTAGATTTTTTATCCTTTTTTGGTATTTTTCCCTTTCCTTAGTTATTTTGTTAAATATTTCTTCATAAGGATTTGAAGGCTCATCACCTGGTAATCATCTTTCTAATTCTGGCATAAAATAAATAAAAACTAATTAAATTTAGAAATATTTTATCATAAAAAATAAAAAATTTCAAGTATTTTGAAATATTTCAAAACAAAAGCTTGACAAAATAATTTTTATTTATAAAATATGAAATCTATTTTCAGAATTTAAAGGAGAAATTGTATGAATTTGAATTTAGAATATGTACCTATAGAAGTTAGAGATGACTTCTGTAGAAAACTAGGATCACCAATACCTTTAGGATTAAGAATGAAAATGCTAAAATACTTAGAGACTGGTTCCCAAGAAATATGGGTTCAAATATTTGGTATTAGTCAGGAGTAATCTTAGCTTTTTTCTTGCAAAAATAATTATTTGGCTTATAATAAGTAGGTATTATTTTTTAAAGGAGGTCTTATGAAAATAAGAGAAGGTTGGGATTTCTAGCCAAAAAACCAAAAGCCAGGAATAATCCTGGCTTTTTTTATTTTCTTTTGACAAATAACTTTTATTTTCTATAATATCCAAACCTAGTTTTCCTCAACCTTTGGTTGTATGGAATGCTGTGGTATTTTCCCCTTCACCTTTATTAGGAGTAGAAATGACTAATTCTGAAAACACCCAGAGCAGTACTTTTGTATTAACAGAAGTAGATAAGTGCAAAGACTTATCAAAATATAATGTTCAGGCCAGAGAAACAATGAACAACCTAACACCTGGAAACACAATAAACAGGATACGTCTTGCAAGGTACTCTGAGCTTCATTTCATGAAAAGACAAGGAACTTTATCATTTAAAGATAAAGCTGAAAAGCTTTATCTTAAAAGGTATTTCTACAAGTTGTGGAGCAAGGCTGCATAACTAAATACCCAAGCCAGAGCTTTGCTCTGGCTTTTTTTCTTTTAAAAATATCCTTGACTAAATACTGTTTAAATTTATAATATCATAAGTTTTAGATTATTTTGTGATTTCACTCACTAAAATACTAAGACTAATCCAAATATGAAACAGTAAAGGAGAAAAATATGAACTTTGGAATCAAATACAAAATTAGTATTACAGAAGCTTTAAATGAAGCTACATTATGTAGTACATTTAGAAACAAAATAAATAATATGAACTCTTGTATACTAGGGTATCAAGGCAAAAGCTTAAAAGAAAGAGTATTCTTATACCTATATCTACATAAAAAAAGTAGGCTAGAAGAATTAAATATTTATCAAAGAAATATTTTTATAATTCTTGAAAATGAATTCAAAAACCTTTTTCAGGAAAAATAATTTTATACAAGCCAGAAAATTTCTGGCTTTTTCTTTTATTAAAAATAATTTAGCACTTAAATAAAAAAAGTGCTAAAAAAATTTGACAAAAATATTTTTTTGAATAAAATATCTATATGCTTTTAAAAAAGCTAATTTAAATAAATATTTTAAAATTTAATAAAAATCTTATGGGAAAAATTATTTGAATAGACTTATGAACTACAAACTCTTGTGTTTCTTTTATGGAATGATGAGAAGCAAAGGTTATACCAAATGCTGAGTGAAACAGAACTACTCCTTCTATTGTTGCAAGTAAAGACAATTCTATCATAGTTTGAACTCCTGCAAAAAGACAAGCTATCACAAATCCAGCAAATACTATTTACTCTGCAAAAAGATTTATTGGTAGAAAATATGATGAAGTTCAAGATGAAATAAAAAATGTAGCTTTCAAAGTTGTGAAATGACCAGCTGGAGAAGCTTTGATAGAGTTTGATGGAAAAGCAGTTAGGCCAGAAGAAATCTGAGCTCACGTTTTGATGAAACTAAAAGAAGATGCTGAAAAATTTCTTTGAACAACTGTTAGTGAAGCTGTTATCACAGTTCCTGCTTATTTTAATGATGATCAAAGACAAGCAACTATAAATGCTTGAAAGATAGCTTGACTTGAAGTAAAAAGAATTGTAAATGAACCTACAGTTGCAGCTTTATCTTACTGAGCTTGAAAAGGTAAAAATGAAAAAATTGCAGTTTATGATTTAGGTTGAGGAACATTTGATATTTCTATTTTAGAATTAAGTGAAGAAGGTACTTTTGAAGTTTTGGCTACAAATTGAGACACTCACTTAGGTTGAGATGATTTTGACAAAAAAATAGTTGATTACATAATTGATGAATTTAAAAAAGAGCAAGCTATAGATTTGAGAAATGATCCTATGGCTTTACAAAGAGTAAGAGACGAAGCAGAAAAAGCTAAAAAAGAGCTTTCTTCTACAAACTCTTATGATATAAATCTTCCATATATAACAGTTGATTCTAGTGGACCAAAAAACCTTATGATGACTATAACTAGAACAAAATTTGAAGAATTGATTTGAGATTTAGTTGAAAGAAGTTTAGAACCATGTAAAAAAGTATTGGCTGATGCAGGTATTTCTGCCTCAGACTTAAATCAAGTTTTGCTTGTTTGAGGTTCTACAAGAGTACCTTTGGTAAAACAAAAAGTTGAAGCATTTTTTGGTAAAAAGCCAAATGAGTGAATAAATCCAGATGAAGCTGTAGCTATGTGAGCTGCTATTCAAGCCTGAATTATAGGTTGAGATGTAACTGATGTATTGCTTTTGGATGTAACTCCTCTAACTCTTGGTATCGAGACAATGTGAGGAATCAGAACTCCAATGATAGCTAGAAATACAACTATTCCAGCCTCTAAATCAGAAACATTTTCTACTGCTGTAGATAATCAACCAAGTGTAGAAATACATATTTTACAATGAGAAAGAGAGATGGCTGCTGATAATAAATCACTTTGAAGATTTATTCTTGATGGAATAGCTCCAGCTCCTAGATGAGTTCCTCAAATAGAAGTAACATTTGATATAGATGCAAACTGAGTTTTGAAAGTAACTGCAAAAGATAAATGAACAGGAAAAACTCAACATATCACTATTCAAGGTTCAACTGGTATGGATGATGCTGAAGTTGATAAGTTGGTAAAAGAAGCTGAGGCTAAAAGAGAAGAAGATCAAAAAAAGAAATCTATGGCAGATGCTAGAAACAATGCTGATAGCCTAATTGCTCAAGCAGAAAAATTGATTAGAGACAATGCTGATAAAATAGATGATTCTGATAAAAAATTATTAGAAGAAAAGATTTCAAAAGTAAAAGAAGTTTTAGCTAAGTCTGATGCTACAAATACAGATTTTGAAGCTCCAACAAAAGAATTAAATGATACTTTGATGCAAGTTGGTCAAAAGATTTATCAACAACCAGGAGCAACTCAAACTGAGCAAAAAAGTGATGATTGAGTAGTTGATGGTGAAGTTGAGGGAGAATCAAACACAACAAGAGTTTAAAAAAAATACTGCAATTTAAATTGCAGTATTTTTTATTTTGCCTTTGGTAATACTTTTTTAAATTCTTGCTTAGAAGCTTTTTCTAGTGCTGTTCTCAAAAATAACTCTTCTTGAAAATAAGCTAAGATTTCAAAAGTTCTTTTATCTAAGCTTGTCATAATTTGATTTTCCATTTTCTTTTTATATGGTTCTAACTTAGCTCTAGCTATTTTCAGTATTTTTTCTCTTTCTTCTTCAGAATAAGTCATAAATTTATCTATTACAGTATCTATTTTTTTTACTTCAGATTCACTTAGATTATAGTTAATTCAGTAGATATAATTACTTATAAAAGAAAATAAATAATCATTCTTATTAGAAAAATCAATTAAATCTTTAGCTATATCTTTTGAATTAACAAAATCTATTCATGTTATTTCCACTCCATCAACATATAATCACATAAGTCTTTTGTTATCCTCTGGAATTTCTTTATCTGTTCAAGCTTCATAAGGTCCTACATCTACAATTACACGTTTTTTATATCATGAAAAATTAGATTGAGCCAACATATAATAATAGTAACCATCTTTTCATAATGAAAAATAAAAAGTATTTATAGTTTTTCAGTTTTTTACAATCCTTATTCTATTTTTATTTTTTACTTTATCATATCAAGAAAATATAAGTAAATAATCATCTTCTTTCCCATCAGCTTCATAAGCATAAACAAGCTTAGCACTACCATTTCTTAGTCAAATAAAACTTCTAATTCATTCTTCATATCATGCTTCACACATAGACTGATAACTTTTTTCAAAATACTCTAAATTTATAGGGCTTTTAAAAGGCTCACATTGAACTGCAAGAGTTTTTGAATTAAGTAGAAAGAAAAATAAAAATGAAAGAAATATTATTTTTTTCATAAGAAATATTTTTAAAATAAAAATTCAAAATAATATTAGTTAATTTTACCTTTAAATCAAATCTTTTTTCAAAAAAATAAAAATCCTAGAAAATTTTTCTAAGATTTCTTTAGTTTTAGTTTACAAACTTCTAGATTTTTCAAAGTTGAATAGCAAGCATAAAGAAGGAAAACTACTGAAATAATTTTTAATTCTATTCATCAATAAGGAAAAAACTGTATAAATCCTGCAAGTCAAAAAATTGAAGCAAGAGAGATAGAACAGGCTGGGCATCATGAAACTAAGACTCACAAAAATCAAGCAACAACTCAAACTGAACTATCACTTTTTTTTGCTGTACTAAAATATTTCATTTTGTAAATAGTTGCTCATAAAAATATTCAAAAAAGCACTGCAATTATTACACTTAAACTAACTTCTAAGTAAAATAAATGCATTATTTCATTGAACACAAAATGCTCTTTTCTTATAAAAAGAAATGATGGAATTGAAATAATTATTATTCACAAAACAACTCCAAAAAGTCAAATAGGACTTTTTAGCACTTTCATCAAATTTTTAAAAATATCTTTCATCTATGTTTTTTTAATTTTTATAATTTTTTGTTTTTATTTTTTTTGAAATTTATCAAGAAATCATTTTTTTATTGATTTTTGACAATATTTCAGAGAAAAATTTCTCTTCTTTTTTATTTTAATTTAGAAGAGAAATTTTTTATTATTTCAAAGAATCAATAGTAGATTGAATTGACTCAGCACTTCTTTTCTCTACTTTTTGCCATTTTCCAGTTTTATTGTTTACAACAACTATAGTTGGTGTTCAAGAAACATGGAATGTATTAATTCAATTATTTAAATCATCTTGAACAGTTTGAGCATATTTTTTTGAAGACAAACATTCATTCAATTTTGCTTTATCTATACCATTTTTAGCACCAAGGTCAACAACTTGTTCAGTTGAAGCTTGATTTCACAAATCAAATACATCACTTATAAATTTATAGTAAGTATCTGTATTTTTATTTGATAATTCATAAACACAAAGTCCAACTTGTGCTTTTGGTTCAGCCCCTGGATGGATTTGAGTCAATGGGAAATTTCTAAATACATAATTTACATTGTCTTTATTTTTCTCTAAAGCTTGCTTAACAATACCTGATTTATGAAGTTGCACACAGTACGGACACTCTAAATCACTAAATTCATAAATAGAAAGATCTGCATCAGCTTTACCAGAAACAGGAGTAAATACTTTTAAATCTTGAGGAGCTACTTCTCATCCATTTGCAGCTTTTTGTTGCTCTTGTTGTTGTGCATTTTGATTTATAGCATCTTTAAGTTGTTGTTCTAATTGTTCTTCTGTAACTGAAGCAAAAGCTTGATCATATTGCATTTTATTTACACGTAAAACCTTTTTGTAATTTGATTCTCAACCATAAGTTTTGTATTCATTTTGTTGAATTAAATAATGTGTAGCAAAAATATTTATAGCTGTGAAAACAACCATAAGTCCAGCTATGCTAGCCAATAATGAACCATTTTTATTTTCCATAATTTATTTTTTTTAATAATTAAAATATTTAAATTTTTTGCTTTCCAAAATTTGGACTATAAAAAGTATAGCATTTTTTTAAATAAAAACAAGAAAAAAGTATTTATTTTCTATTTTTTTATTGTTTAATTAATATTTTTCTTCCAAAAATAGCATAATTCTCCTCAATTGTAAAGTTTTCTTTTTTTATAAAAATTTCTTTTAACTAAATTATCAAATTCTAAAAAACTTGAAATAATTCATCAATTTAAATTTTTATTTTTTCTAAAAATCTTATCAATACTATTATACATTGCCTCAAGATTATCTGATTTAAGCCTTTCTCAATAAGGTGGATTTGAAACCAAAGTTCAAGTCAAATCTTTTCAGAGATAATCAGTAAAATTCTTTTTTTCAAACATTATTTGACCATCAAATCAAGCTTTTTTAGCATTTTTCTTTGCTATTTCCAAAAGTTGTTCATCTATATCTGAAGCAAATATTTTGTATTCTCAAGAAAATTCTTTATTTTTTGCTAATTTTTTCTCATTTTCAATAACTTCAGACTGAACAAGTCAAAGTCTTTCAAAAGCAAAGCTTCGTTTGAGTCATGGAGCAATATTTTTTGCAATCATCAAAGCTTCTATTGGAATTGTTCCGCTTCAGCAAAAAAAATCATAAAAATTTTCACGAAATTTCCAACCAGAAAGTAAAACTAAAGCTGCAGCAAGACTTTCTTTTATAGGAGCTTCTCAGGCTTCAGTCCTGTATCATCTTTTGTGTAGAGCCTCTCAAGTTGTGTTTAACATCACTCTAAGCTTATTATCAACAAGCAAAGCTAGAATCTCAATTGGCTCAGATTTTTCATCTTCATTGTAAATATTTCACTTTCAAACTAAAGAGTCAACTATTGCTTTTTTACAGAGAGATTGCATAGTTCTTGGAGAAAAAAGTTCACTTCTTGTAGAACTACTCTTGACTATTATAGGATTATTATTTTTAAAATATTTTTTAAAAGAAATTTTTTTTATAATTTCAAAAAAATATTCAAAATCAGTAACATCATCTTCTTCAGCTAAAAGAATATAAAGTTTATTTCCTACTCTAGACCAAAGATTTACCTTTACCATCAAGTCTATGTCTCAAGAAAAAGTTATGATTCTATCTGTTGTTTGCTCTATTTTTCATCAAACTTTTTCTATTTCTTTTTTAGCTATTGATTCAACTCAAGCAATTGTTGAAAGAACAAATTTCATTTTTTAAATTTAAAAATATCTTGCTGTAGTTTAAGTCTTATCTTTAAAAAGTCAAAACTTTAACACTTTTTTGACAAAAATAATAAAATTGTTAAAATTTTGATAATTATTTTTTTAAAATATTTTATGTGATTTAAAGAATATTTAGAAAATTGTAGAAAAAGTAAAAAATGTAGAATTTGGATAATTTCTATTTTAATGGTAATAGTCTTGTTTTTGATATTTTTTTGAAAAAAATTTACACTTTTTTTGTGGATTATTTTTGTACTTTTGGCTGTAGCTTTAGGACTTGAAGGATTTAATTATGATGTAGATTTAGGAAAACTTTGGCAAACTGGAAATTATAAAGAATCAAGAGTAGAAAGCGTAAAAGACAAAAATGGAAATACTATTCGATTGATTTGAGAATGTGTAAAAGCTGATGTGAACTGTAACAATTTCAAAACAAGATGAGAAGCTCAAAAGGTTTATGATAATTGTATGGCTGAAATCCAAAAAAATAATCCAACTATCACAGATCCCAAAAAACTTGATATTTATGGGCTAGACAGAGATAAAGATGGACTTGCCTGTGAAAATTTACCAAAAGGAAAGTAATTGAGAGATTACTTTTTTTTATTTCTAAAAAAAGAAAAAGTCCCAGATAAACCTGAGACTATGAGCAGGAAGTCAGGAGATTAAACTCCTAAGCCCCTTAATAAGAGAAACTATTCCAAGAGACATTACTGCAACTTTAGAAATTGGATCTGTCAACAATAAAAAGAGTATAACTGTAACTAGGAAAAAGATTATTCTTCCTGAAAATATACAATTACTCCTAAATAAGCTGTATAGTGCTACAATGAACACTGTCAGAATAACCACTGCCAACTCATGTGAAGGTATGTAGTTATGATAGACACTCAAACACTTAGTTCTTACTCCTTCATCCTCCTGGTATTTGTCCAGTAGCTTAAAACCAAGGCAATAAAGACCTAAGGCAATAAAACCACCATCTAAACTGGCTAATATACTCTTATTCATTGAATTGCTCCTTTTACTTGGATTGAACAACTTTTGGCGAATACCAATGTCTACTCTTTTACAAGCAGATTATTATATTATAAATATTTTTTACTATTTGTCAATCTTTTATAATTTTCTAAATATAAAATTTGACATACATATAATTATTATTTATAATACATTTATTATTATTTTTTTTATTTAATAATCAAATAAACATAGAAAAAATATAGTAATTTTTACTAAAAAAACTGAAGAATAAAAATATTTAAATATTAATTTTATAAAAATGAACATAGAAAATAATAATCTTAATACTCAAGAAAATAATAACAAACACAATACTTGTTTAAGTATAAAAAATTATATTGAGTTCATTGTTTTTCAAATTGATAGAATACTTAGTTGAAATGTAAGAAATAAAAGTGCAGCAGAAATAAATATAAATATAAATGATATCTCTGAAGTAAAAAAAGAGTGAAAAAAGTTTAGACAAGTCTTTGAAGATAATTGAGTTAAAGATTTTTATGATTATCTTTTTTTAGAATTATGAGAATTTCAAAAAATTCTTGGAGAAAATGGAATACAATTTTTCACATCAATTTTTTCTAAGATTACATTGGAATCAAAAATGGGTTTTTCAAGAATAATTTGATTTGAAGAATATGAAAAAGAAGGTTATTTAGAAGGAAAAGTAAAAGAATATTTAAAAAAATCTCAAATTACTCATAGAGATGTTACTGTAGAAGAATTGAAAAAAGTTTTTAAAAATGATAATAGAGCAAAATTTTATTTTTTAAAAAATAATATAAACATTGAACCAATTGATAGTGAAAAATATAATCTTGATGAAATAATCAATATTAATACTTATGTTTCAAATGGAACTAAAGCTGATTATGATAAAGTGTTAGAAAGTCTATGAATTGAAAAACTTAGCGATGAAAAATTAAAAGCTTATGTAAAAGATTTTTTAGAAAATAAAATAAAAACTTTGGAAGATTTTGATAAGATGAACCTTGAAACTTTTTATAGTTTCTTTGATGATGAACTATTTTCTTTATATTTCTCAAGAAAGTGAATTACTAACCAAAAAAATGCATGAAAAGAAGAGTTGAGAGAATTTTTAGAAAATGATCTTTGATTGTGATATATAAATAATCCCGAAGAAGAAGCTATATCTTTTCTTAGTGATAATCAAATTACTAATTATGAAGAATTATTGAAATATTTAGATTTACTTAAATTAAAAGAATTTCTTTGGAACAATCCTGCTTGTCAAAAAATACTTAAACAAATTTCTGAAGCTAAAAGATATTCAGAACTAGAAAAAAAAGATATAGATAATTTTGCAAAAGAAATTTGATTTGAAGTTCCAGATTATTCTGATATGGAGAAAAATAAAGAGATAATTAAATGAATTTTAGAAAGAAAATGAATTGTAGATGACTATGCTTTTTCTAAATATCCAATTATAAGGTTTAAAGAAATTTTTAAATCAGAAGATATAACAGAAGATGAATATAAATCAGCATATGAATATATTCTTAATGTTACTTGAAAAGAAATATATTATATGATTCAAGATGCTTATGAAGTTCTTAGAGATAAATTGAAATTAACTAAAATTCCAGAAAAGGATCAAATAGCTAGGTTTGTTAAATTGTTATTTGAAAAATTAAAAATAAATCCAGAAGATGTAACATATTCTGATATATTAGAAAACAAAGAGCTTTTATGGGAAAATATTTGTACACTTTTTGTGATGGAAAAAGCTTATGGTAGCATAGATAAAAAAGATTTTACAGAAAATAATTTCATAAAACTTAAAAAATATCTTTGATTTGAAGTTAGGCCAGAAGATTTTAAAGAAAAAATTCAAAAAACATCTAATCCTACATCTATAATTGGTCTTATACAAAATTGAATAGAAGAAATAAATATAACAAAAGATTTACTAGAGAAATGAGAAGAATTTAAACCTATATTTTTGAAAGAAGGTTTAAATAGCTATTATGATTTTTATTTTCTTAATTTAGATGATTTTAGAAATACATTTAAAGATAAAGAAAATATGCAAGGCTTTTTAAAAGAAGTCACTTGAGAAACATATTCTAGAGCAACAATCAAGTCTATGTTAATATTTGCAAGAGCAATATGATATGAAGAGTTGAGTGAAGAAGGCTTAAAAGAAAACATCATAAATTATCTAAATAATAAGTGAATAGTCTATAAAGATTCTATAAGTGAAAGAGATAAATTACGTGAAATCTTTTGATGAGACAGTAAGATTAAATATTATTTTATGAAAAAAATTTGAAATTATGTTAGTAAAGGAAAAATTACAGAATTTTTTGAAATAATGGATATTTTATGATTCAAAGAAAAAGAATATACTCAAGAAGAATTAAAAGCTTATTTAAAAAACTTTTTAGAAAATAAATTAATAAAAAATTTGGAAGATTTAGAGAAAATTAATATTAGAGAAGAGTTCTGGAATTTCTTTGATGAAGATGAGGCATTTTCTTTATATTTTTCAAAGAAATGATTAAATAAATCAGATATATCAAAAGATGATATAAACTTATTTTGAATTGATATTTGATTAAATAATATAAGTAATCCTGAAGAAGAAGCTAAAAACTATCTATCTAAAAATAAAATTGATAATTATGATAAACTATGTAAATATTGAAATATGAAAAAAATCAGAGATTTTCTTTGGTGAAATACAGCTTGTCAGCATATACTAAGATGAATGAAAATAGAAAAAATGGCTGATTTTAGGGATAAACATATAGCTGATTTTGCAAGAAAAATTTGATTTACTATTCCAGAAGAAAAAGATTATTCTAATATGGAAGAAAATAAGGAAATATTTAAATGAGTTTTAGAAGATGCAGAAATAGTAGATGATTATGCTTTTAGTATATTTTCAGTTAATAGATTCAAAAAATTATTTAAGAAATCTGATAATCATTTTGAAAATGAAAAAATGACAGAAGATAAATATAAATCATCATATGAATATATTTTTAATGCTATTTGAAAAAAAATACATCATATAAACCAAGATGATTATAAAAAACTTAGAGATAGTTTAAAGTTGAATAAAGTTTTAGAAGAAGTTTCAGAAGAAACACAAAAATCAAGATTAATTGAATTATTAGAGAAAAAAGGAATTGATTTAAAAGATATTCCATGTCATATTTTAAAAAAAGATCATAAGGATCTTTGGAAAATCCCTTGTTTCTGTTATTGCTTGGAAAAAGCCTGATGTGATATAAATATTTCAAAATTTGAAAAAAATGATTTTTTTAATTTATGTGACTATATTTGAATAAAAAGACCTGATAAAACAATAATGGTAGAAGAATAAATATTTAAAAATCCTAAAAAAACTGAAAAGATATATCTTTTCAGTTTTTTATATAAAATGAGATTATCATCAATAGTATATGTAAAGGATTAATCAATTGTTTTTTTATTTTTTAATTAAATTTTTGTTTTTTTGCATTTATTTTAAAAGTGTGATAGAGTTATAATGTATTATAAAATTTAACTTTTAAAAGTATGTCTATAAAAGAACTTGATATGCCTGATCCTGAAGTACCTATAGAAGCTATTCCACCTGCTCAACCTATAACATGAGAGGCAAAAAAAGAATATGAAGAATCAATAAAAAGCACATGAACATGAGTTGATGACAGAAATGGTAAAATTATTAATAGAGAAAATTACAAAATATGAAACCTAAATTTTTTAGATGGTAAGCTAAGTAAAAAAGAAATACAATTCTTAGAACGTCTAATAAAGTGAAAAAGAAAGGAAATAATAGATTTTTCAGTAAAACAATTAGAACAATTAAAATTAGATGTAGAAGTTGAATTAAACCAAAGACAAGATAGAGCAAGAAAATCTTGACAAGAAAATAAATATATAAAAGATTTAAAAAATAAAGTAATAGAAAAACTTAATAGTGAAATAGATAGAAAGAAAACTAAATGAATATATAAAAGTGATAATCTTAAATTTAAATTTGATGGAAACAATCAACAAGACATCAATGAATGAAGTAATGCAAAACCTAAAAATAAATGATCTAATCAAGAAACAGAAACAGTGGAGACTGATGCTCCAGCAGCAGGGACTGATACAAAAACAACAGAGGCTGCTGACAATAAAGAATCAATAGATTGAGACAATTGATCTAATCAAGAAACAGAAGCAGTGGAGACTGATGCTCCAGCAGCAGGGGCTGATACAAAAACAACAGAGGCTGCTGACAATAAAGAATCAATAGATTGAGACAATTGATCTAATCAAGAAACAGAAAATGATTGAGGTAAAGAAAATAAAACTGAAACTAAAGAAAATTTAGAACAAAAATATAATGAATTAACTGAAAAATTTTGATTAGAATTTAAAAAAGATAAAATAATAAGTTTTGATAAAAAATTAGAAGAAAAATGAAGAAAAAGATTTTTCAAAAATATTTTAGTTGATTTTTCTAAAATGGTAACTGATAAAGTAATAACATTTGAAGCTGTAAAAACAGTTATAGCAAAAAAAATTGAATATACTATTGATAAAGTAAGAAATATAGATAATGCAAGTGAAGATGAAATAATAAATACTATTAATGGTGCTGACTTTAAATATATTGAAAATAATGTATTACCAATGCAAATAGCCTATAGTAAAATAGAAGAAGCATTAAAGTCACCAACTGATATAAAAACTGAATATAAAAATATTTTCTGAACAAAAAAATTTATTGCAGCTAAAAATTACTATAATAATACAATAAATAATTCTAGTCATCATCCTTATTCAATAAATTATAATTCTATTAATAACAGTACAAACTATACTTCATTAGAAGAATATTTAAAAAGTGATCTAATACATAAAAAAGAAGAAATTGAAAGTTTCTTTAATAATGAAATTACAGATGATTGAGAGATAGATAAACATTGGTTAAATAGCAGTACATTATTTGATAGTAATAGTTTTGTATATAAAAATGCAAGAAACAATATAAAAATTCCAGTTTTAGAACTATAATTTTCCCTCAAAACTTCCAATTTTTGGAAGTTTTTTGTTGCTTTTTTTGCTTTTAATAAAAAAATATGTTAAAGTTATAGTATATTAATATTTAATTTTAAAATTATGACTCCATTAGAATGAGCAACTCTTAATACACCTGACCAAGGTCAAGAAAAACCTTCTGATTTAAATAGTGTAATAAAAGACAGCAAAAAACTTACTGTAGAAGAAATAAGATTTATTGAGAATCTGATTGCTGAAGAGAAAAATAATATAAATAAAGAAACTAGATCTGATTTACAAAAACTTAAAGAAGATATAATTGCTGAGCTTGATGCCAGAATAGATAGAGGTGATAAAAAAGGTGAAGATATGAGTTATATAAGAAGTTTAAAAGCCCAAGTAGAAAATCTAGGTAAAACAAGCAATAATAGTAAGAATCTAAAAGCTGACAAAACAACTGGAAATGTAGAAAATAAAAATAGTCATACAAAAGAGAAGTCTAATGAGAATGGAGGTAAAGGAGAACCTGTAAGACCAGATAGTACAGCAGAAAATAACAACAAACCAGATGTTACTAATGGTACAACTGAATCACAATCTCCTGAATGAAGTAAATTAGATGCCACATCAGAAGCTAGTATGAAATGAGCTCTACTTGGTTGAGTAATACAAAACACTGAAAAATCAGGATGAAATAATACTGAAAAATCTCAAGATGAAGCTATTTCATGAAATAAAGATAAAAAATCAAGTGAAAAACCAAAAGAAAAAGTATCTGAAGCAATTAAGTCTGTAGAAATAAATACTTGAAAAACTAAAATAAAATTTACCTGAGATGGAAAAATATGAAATTCAGAATTAAAATTCTTAGAAGGAATAAAAGAATGAAAAATAAAAGTAAATGATTTACTAAAAAATAATGATATAGAAGATTTAAAAAGTTTAAGAGATTTAATAAAATCAGATCTTGAAGCTAGAAAAAATATAACAACAAGAAATGAAAAAGCTGATAATTATGTAAATGAACTTTTAAAAACAGCAGAACAAGCTCTAACTTTTAGATATGGAGTGAATAAATGATTTGAACAAGTGAATAAATATATTAAAGGTGAAGCATCTCTACCTGATGATATGAGAAATCTTAGAAAAACTCTTATTGATAATATTAAAAATAATAACTGAAAAAAAGATTTACAAAATAATTGATGACCTATTGATTAAAAAAGTATTATTAGTTCTAATTATGCAAAATCTTTAAAATGAGAAGAAGTAAAACCTCCTTTAAAACTTAAAAATAATAATTTTGAAGATAATAAAAAAGATCCTCTTATATTTAGGAAAGATCTTAAATCTTAAAAAAATCACCTTTCCAAAATGGAAAGGTGATTTTTTCGTTTTATCTAGGCTCTGGTGGTCTTATTTCCCAGTTTCTTCATCAAAATTGCCCTCATCTATGACCACCTGGCATTCTATTTACATTTCAAACTTCTGTTGTTGCTCAAGTTATCGCAAATTCTCAAGCTTTTGAACCATTTATTTCATAAGTATATGTTCCATTTTTTAAACTAAGAGTTGAGAAAATAACATTTTGGAAAGACTTTTTAGAAATTCATTCTAAAACTACTTTTCCTGATGAATCTTTTACTGTAAATTTTGTTCAAGCTGATTGCATAAAATCAAAAGTTAGAGATACAGTGTTTTGTTTAGAAGTTTCACTTACATTTTGAGCCATATCAGCTGTTCCAAATGATATTAATTTTCCCCCATTTAAGTTAAATATTCAGTCAAAATCTATAGAACCATTTCCCCCTTTAGTTGGTCAATAAATAAACACTTTTCATCAATTCATTTCAACATCACCATTTGAGTCAATTCAGTCTCATTCTGCATCTACAACTATATTTCAGCCATTTATAGTTATTTTTAAATTTGATTGCTCTTCTCAGCTAAGAGATGCATTTATTCAATCATCTACTGCTTCTATAGCTAAATTTCAATCATTTATAACTATTTGTTCAGCTTCAATTCATTCATTTGAAGATTTTATATTTATAGTTCAGTTATTCAAAGTTATCAATTTGTAAGCTTTTATTCATTGGCTAGCTGAAGTTATATCAAATTTTCATGCATTTATTGTGATTGTTCACTTCCCTTCTTTATTTGACTTCAAACCATCTCATTTTTCTGAATTAAGAGAGAAATTTCAGCCATTTATAAGTAAAGAATTACTTCACTTTATAGCATCTTCAACAGAATTTACAGTTATATTTCAATTATTAATTGTTAAATTTGCTTTTGAAGAAATTCAATTTTCAAAATTTGCATTTATTTTTAAGCTTCAAGTTCAGTCTATTGTTAAATCTTCTTTTGAAAATACTGCAGAATCAGATTCTTTATCATCAGAATATTTTTTTCAATCTGAAATAGTATTTGTTGTTCACTCAACTAAGTTTAATGTAACTTTACCTGACTTTACAAAAATAGCTGAAGAATCACTATTTGAAATATCTACTCAAGCAAGATTCAAAACAACTTCAGAGTTTTCACCTGCATCAACAATCAATTGTCAATTTGAAATTTTTCAAGAAATAGTATAATTTCAAGTTTTTGAAATAGTTACACTTTTATCATTTAAAAGAATTTTTTCTCAAGATTCATAAGTTTTTGCTGATGTTGTAACTGTTAAAGAAGTTCAAGTTGTTGTGTTTTCTAAATTTTGGAATATTTCATCAATTTCAGAATTTTTAGTTGTTTCAACATTTGTGCTTACTGTAGCTGTATTTTGCATATTTGTTTTTATTACATAAGCTGTTGCTCAAAAAACTAATGTCACTCAAGTTGCGATTAATGCCAGATTTGTAATATTTTTCATAAATTTTTAAAGTTATTATTAAATTTGTAATTTCATTTTAGAATTTTGAATTAAGAAATGTTTAAGTAAGTATGATTTTAAACATTTCTTCTTTCAAAATACAACATTTTTCAAATTTTTATTTATTTAGAAAATATTTTTTATTATTGTAGGCCCAAGTTTAATCAACAATTTTAAGAAATTTGTAAGAACAAAAAAAGCACTTAAATATCGCTTTTTAAATCATTTTCAAAAATGCTTTGCTCACCTGAAAAATCAAAATATATCTTTTGATTTGGCAAATTATCATAAATTTTTTTCAAATCTGAAGTTTCAATTCTAATAGTTTTTGTTGGAACTCAAGGATTAAACATAAAATATTTATGAGAAAATATTTCTTTATCAACAAATATTTTTATTTCAGAATTTTTAAATCCAAAAGGAGGGATACTTCAGATAACAGCATCAAGTACAGCAGTAATTTCTTCTTGAGTAGCAAATCTGATATCTTTTGTTCAAAATTCTTTTTTAAATTTTCTAGCTTTTATTTCTTTTTCTCAAATAGTTGTCACTAGATAAAAAACTCACTTTGCATGAAAAACTATATTTTTACTTCAGATTCAAGAAAGTCAAAGTTCTTCTCTAAATTTTTTTGAGTCTTCACAGCTTTTACTTTCAGAATGCTCAACTAAGTCATATTTAATAGAATTTTTTTGTAAAATTTCCAAAATATTTTCAAACATAATTATATTTTTTTACAGATAAAATAAACTCTTTCACTTTCAGTAGTCACTTTTCAAAAGTGATAATCAATAATTTCTAGCATTTCAAAACCTTGAGACAAAAGCTCTTTTTTTATTTTTGAAATTGGGAAGCTGATTTCTTCAACTTTTTCTTCAGTTAGATTATAATTTCAGTTTTCTTGTTTTTCAAATATTTTTATAAGCCACTGATAAATATTTCACTTTTTAAACATTTCAAGGCAAACTGTGTTTTCTCAAAAATTGTAAAACTGAGCAAAATCACGAGTTATATTTTCAAATTCAAAAATTGTGTTTATATCAAAAACTAAAAGTCATCATTTTTTCAGATTTTCAAAAGAATTTTTAAAAAAATTTTGCCAGCTTTCCCAGGAAAGTAAGTGACAAATAGAATTATAATTACACAAAACCAAATCAAATTTATTTTTGAAATTAAAATTTGTCATATCTCACAAAACTAGCTTTTTTTCTAAATTTTTTAGATTCTTTTCAGCTTTTTCAAGCATTTTTGGATTTATATCAAGTCAAGTATAATTGTATCAAAGTTTTATAAGCTCCTTAGCCACAACTCAAGTACCACAAGCTGTTTCTAAAATATTTTTTGTTTCTGGAGCATAGTTTTTTATAGCATCAAATTCTAAAAATTCTATTTCATCTTCTAATGAAGAATTCATTCATCTCACAATTTCATCATAATAATCAAGAAATTTATCATATGTTTTCATATTTTTTTAATCTTTAATTTCTATTTTTGAAATATTTTCTAAAAAATTTTTTAAATCTGGTTTTAAGTTTGCTGTTAACTCCATTTTTTTATTTCTTCAATAATGAAAAAATTTTATTTTCCAAGAATGAAGAGCTTGCCTTTTCAATCAAAAATTTTTTGCAAAAAATGAATTTATTTTTTGATCTCAATAAATTTTATCTCACAAAACTGGGTTTCAAATTGAAGCCATATGAACTCTGATTTGATGCATTCTTCACGTTTCTATTTTGACTTCTACTTCTGAAATAATTATTTCTTTAGGATTTGAAAACATATTTGCAGGAATGACATGCTCTTTTAAAAGTGAGAAGTGAGAAATCGCAGTTTGTCCATCATTTGCAACTTGAACTTTGTTTTCATCTTTTGCATTTTCAATTCTTTTTAAACTTTTTTTGATTGTTCAGGTTTTTCTAGAAAGCCTTCATAAAACAATTGTATAATAAGTTTTTTCTAGTTTTTTGTGTTCTTTGAAATCTTTTACAAGTTGAATTAAAATATTTTTTTTCTTTGCTATCATCAAAATTCATGAAGTATCTCTATCAATTCTGTGAATTAAACTTGGCTTAAAAGTCAGTGAATTTAGTTTTTCTCAAAGATAATCTTGAACTTGTTGAATTATATTTGTTTCTTTTGTTTTGTAATCTCAAGAATGAACATTTATTCAAGAATTTTTATTTACAACAAGCAAAAAACCATCTTCAAAAACTATATCTTTTTTATCAAATTTTTCAGATTTTTCTAAAATTTCTATTTTTTCTTCAGAAAGTTCTTTAAATTCATTATCACTTAAAAATATTTTTATTTCATCTCAAATTTGAAGTTTGTATTCGTTATCCTTTTTTTTAAATTTATTTTCTCTTTCAAAAATATCTTTTACTTTTATTTTATCTTTTCTATTCAGCTTATAAATAAGGCTTCTAGTGGCATTTGGGAAAAGTTTTTTTAAAAATTTATCAAGTCTTTGATTTGCATCATTTTCTTCTATTTTAAATATTTTCATAAAAATTTTTGTTAAATATTTTTCAAATTATTGGAATACAGTAAAATCAAAAGCTTCATTTACAGTAGTTTGAGGAATTTTTGCTTCTAAAGTTCTTATATATCAAGTAGCCTTTCATTGAGAAACAAGATCTGCATACCTAAATCTAAAGTTTTTCTTACCTACAAGTTTCCATTCCAAAAAAGGAATATTTACTTCTTTTTCTTGCCCAGAAACATCAAGTTTTATTTTTAAATCATTTATTAAAGAAATCTTTAAAATACAAGTTTCTACAGCCCCACAATACTGAGTTTTTGCAGTAGAAATATTTAATTTAATTTTTCAAGAATTTGCAAGTGCTTCTCAAATTAATCCTGCTCAGATATTTATTTCTTTATTATTTATTTGTCCTTTTTTTATTGCTCAATCTTCTCAAGAATTTACAAATCATTTTTCAGAACTCAGTTGCCAACTCAAATATGGTTTTGTATCTTCTCAAACAAGCTCAAAATTGGAAGAAAAATCTGTTTTTGGAACTTTGAATGAAATACTTAAATCTGACAAATTATCTATTTTTGAAACATTTATTTGTATTGGTTGTCAAAAAGAAATAGTATTATAATCTCTGTCAAATTCACTGTCTCCATTTCAAGGTTTTGGTTCAACTGTTCAAAGATTTTCTGTGATTATAGTTACAGCATTTGAAAGTTTATCAGCCTCTGATTTTTGTATATTTTTAAAATTTTTTGATAAATAATCTGTTGAAATAGGAGTCAAATTATTTTCTTGTTCTCCCAATTTATAAATTCAGGCTTCAAGTCAAGAATTGGCTAAATAATATGATCTTGCAGCATTTTCAAATCAAACAATATCTCTAGAAAATGGTATTATATAATTTATTATATTCATTCCTAAAAGTACACTTAAAAGAACAAGTCCCATCACAATAATCAAACTAAATGCCTTTTTATTTTTTTTCATAAAAATATTAATTACTAAATATATCTGTAAGGTTTATAGTTGAGTTAAAATTGACATCTTTTATGTTTCATTGAATCTTTGCTTTTAGTTTCCAGCTTGGTTTTAATTGCATAGAAATAGTTACATAAGGAGAAACTAAATAACTTTTTTGTTCTTTTAAATCAACATTCCAAGTTTTTGTGTTGTCTATATTTGGATAAGCAGAAATTTTAAAATCTGAAATATTTATATCATCAGAAAAAAGTTCTTTCCGATATTTTCATCAATCTTGCTCTCCTCAAGCAATGATTTCCTCTCATCAAGTAAATTCTTTTGAAATAATCCAAGTATCAACAACTCAATCATTTTGAAAATCATCATTAACAGCAGAATTGTGGTCAAGTCACCAATCTTTTCATTCAAGCTCTAAAAATTCTATTGTTCATCTACAGTATTGTTTATCATCAGGATTATCAGAACATTTTTTTGAAGAGTCTGTTATAAACTCATCTTGAAAATATTTCCATCTAATCAAAGTTCTTTTTTTCTTATCTCAAGAAAGCAAATAAAGCTCTTTTACATCACTTCAAGCATCAAAAACTTCTGGACCAGCTCATTTGTGTTCATCATCATCATCTCTGATTATTTTTCAATCTCAGTTTTCATCTCAACTATCATCATCATGATTTGAATTATAATCTATAAATTGAAAAGAATATTGTCAATATCTTTGTGGACTTCAAAAATAATTTCTATCTTTTTTCCCTTCTTTAACAATATTTGAATCTATATTTAATTTTTCCCAGCATCAAGTTGGTTTTAGTTTATTATCTTCTCAATCTCAACTTAAGCAATAATAAAATCCTTTTCAAAAATTACTTGTTCAAACTACTCATTCATATCAAAAATTTCCAAATCAAGTATTTTTTGAAAAATGTCCAGATTCAATCTCAGTTCAAATTATTTTTCTATTAAAATACTCTTCATAATCCAAAGTTCATCATTTTTTTATCAAAGTAAAAAGTTTTTCAGAAAAATAAAAAATATTTTTTTCTAGATTTGTTTGCTCAACTATTTTTACTTTTGAAACCAAAGCCATAGAATAAAGTTGAAATCAAACAATTAAACAGCTAGAGATTATTAAAATCGAAATCATAACTTCTATGATTGTAAAGGCTTTTTTATAATTTTTCATAAAAAATTATTTTTTAAAAATATAATTAATAATATTTCCAGGAAGGCTAAAAAGTTTGTAAAGTGTAGGATTTTTCCAAAAATATTTTGGCCATTTTCTAAAAATAAAATCTAAAAAGTTGTTAAAAAGGTTTTTATTTTTTAAATTTTTTCAAAAAAGAAAAAGCCCTATTCATCTAAAAATAGACAAAATCATACTTATAAAAAAAATAATTAACTCAAAAAAATAATTTTTTACTTTCTTTTTTTCTTTCATTTTTTATAATGTATTGGAAAATATTTTTTTTTATTATAAAGTATTTTGAAATTTTATCAAAATTTATTACTTAAATAATTTATATGAGAAACAGAAAAACTGATTTCAAAAAAACAGTAAAAAATGTTTTTAGTAATTTTAAATTTGAAATATTAAATCTAAATTTGTCTAGATCTTTGACAGTTATTTGAGCTATAATATGAATAGTAAGCCTTTTTATGGATTGGATTACAGACAGTGTAAACTGAGAAAAAACTTCTTGGAATTCGTTTAATGCTATAACTGGAAACTCTGGTTATATCATAATTATTTTGTTAATTTTAATAATTGCATTAACTTTTTGAAGCAATTATAAAGAAAAAATGAAACTTTATTCAGAAATAGATGTAAAAAATTATACTTTTATACTTTTTACTTGAATTTTGATGATAGTGATAAGCATTATTTGTACAAGTTTTTCAGTTTGACTTGAGATATTTTCAAAAGAAGTAAAATATTGAAATGGATTGATTTTGTGTACTGTATCAGCAATATTGATAATAATATGATGATATATCACAAGAAAAGAATTTTATAAAAATAGTTCTGAAATTATTTTAGAAAAATTGAGTCAAGAAAGAAGAAAAGAGAAAAAAAAGAGTAATTTAAGCTTACCTTTTTAAACTATAAATAAAATTTGACTTTTAAAAAATTATAGTTATATTTTGACTCGAAAGTTAATACTAAATTAAATTTAAATGAGTGCTACAGTTTTAAACAATGAAAATATAGTAAAATCATTTGAAGAAATATTGGTTTCTTTATCTGAAAAAGAAAAAAATGTTATAGAAAGAAGAGTTGGTTTAAAATGAGAGAAAGAAACTTTACAAAGTATTTGAAACTCTTTTTCACCTGTTATAACAAGAGAAAGAGTTAGACAAATTGAAGAATCTGGAATTAGAAAGATTTGAAGAATAATAAAAGCCTCTATTTTAACTGAAATACAAAGTAAATGATTAGAGTTTATAAAAATAAACTGAGGTTTAGTAGCTAGAGACTCTCTAATTAACTATTTAATAAAAGAACTAAACCTTGAAAAAGACATAAATAAATCTGTTTTAGAAACTATTATGCAATCAGATTTTGATATTCTTAAATCAAAACAAAAACTTGGTTGTAAGATATATTTTTATATGTCAACTGTTTCTAGATTTAATATTGATGCTATTCATAAAGAAGCTTTGAGAATATTAAAAAGAAAAAAAGATGTAGTAAAAAAAGCAGATCTTTTTAAAACAATTAATGAAAATTTAAAAGATTTGAGATGAATAACTAATCCTCTTATAAACTCTGTTTTAGAATTATTTGAAGATATAATTTATTGAGAAGGAGACCTTGTTTGACTTACAAAATGGAAAATATTGAATCCTAAAACTCTAAAAGACAAAGCTATTTATATCTTGAAAAAAGAGTGAACTCCTATGCATTTTGTAGATATTTCTAATAAAATAATAGAACTTTTAGAAGACAATGTAAAAATAAACACTATTCACAATGAACTTATAAGAAATGAGGACTTTGTGCTTATTGGTAGAGGAATTTATGCTTTGAGAGAATGGTGATTTAAGCCAGGAACTGTTTTGGATGTCATAAGTTCTATTTTGGAAAAAAGAAATGAACCTATGTCAACTGAAGAAATCGTGAAAGAAGTTTTGAAAATAAGAGATGTAAAAGAAACAACTATCTATATGAATCTGCAAAACAGACAAGTAATTGAAAGAGTTTGAAGAAATTTTTATCAATTAAAACAATAAAATCACTGGGCTTGCTCCAGTTTTTTTGGTAAATAAGTTTGACATTACCAATAAATTTAATAGCATACTAATGCTCAATTTTGAGTGAAATTATTGGAGAATTTTATGGCCTCAAAACCAGAAAAAAATGCTACAAAAGGAAAAGACTCTAATAAAAGAGACTATCCTAATGGTAATACTAGAGATAATAGTAAAACTCATCTAAAATCAGGTGGAGGAAGAAACTCTGGAAGAGGAAACAATGGAGGTCGTCGATAAAAAATACAAGAGAGAGCAAAGCTCTCTCTTTTACTTTTATAACTTTATTCAATATGATTTTTATAATTTTTAAAACATTTCCTGATAAATTTAATAGCGAGTACTCTGCTCATCTTTTGGAGCATATAGCTCTTTCTACGGAAAATGTAGAAGATTTTTTTGATTTGCAAAAATATAAATGATTTACTTACACTTATTATAGCTATTTTGAGTTAAATAATCAGAAAAAAGAAGATTTAGAAAAATTTTCTAAAAAATTAAATTGAAAAATAAAAAAAGAAATTTTTTTGAAAGAAAAAGCTAGAATAAAAGACGAATTAAGTGAAGAAAATCTACAAAAAGAAATTATTGAAAAAATCTGAAAATATTTTTTTTGAAAAAATTATAGTTATGGAAAAACAAAAAATCTAAATTTAGAAGATTTAGAAAACTATAAAGAAAAATATTTTAAAAATGCTTTGATTTATGATGAAAAAAATGTTAAATTTCTAAAAAATTTTGACAAAAATTTAGAAAAAATTGAGGAAAAATATTTCATTTTAAAAAAAGAAAAATATGTTTTGAAAATTTTTAAGGCTTCTGCTTGCTCTTTTTTTCTGATTTCAGTTTTTGAAAAATTATTTGATTTTTATTTAGATTTTAAACAAAGTCAAAATTGAATTTACTACACAAATCAAGTTTTGCAAGGAGAATTTCCAAAAATAGTTTGGCTTTGTTATAATCAAAATCTTGAAAATATTTTAAAAAATATAGAAAAAGATTTTATAGAAAGATTTACTTTTGAAGAAATCAAAAATATAAAAAAAGAAAAAATAAGTAATTCTGATATTCCAACTTTGATTGAATATCAAGCTAAAATTTCAATTTCAGATAAAGAAGATTTACTAAAAAATTTATACGAATTTTATAAAACTTTATTTTAAATTTTTACTTGAAAAATATTTTTTATTTAATAAAATGGAAAAGATTTAAATTTTAACCAAAAAAAAGTGAAGATTTTTGTGTTTGATACAGAAACTACTTGATTTATAAATAAAAAAGACCCAAGCCTAGAAGCTCAGCCAAAAATAATACAATTTGCTGGAATTTTTTGAGATTTGGAAAATTGAATATTTAAAGAAGAAAAAAGAGTTGATATTTTGATAAATCCAAAAATGCCAATTCCTTTTGAATCAAGCAAAGTTCACCATCTCTATGACATAGATGTAAAAAATGCACCATTTATAGAAGACAAAATAGATGAAATAATGTCTTACATAAATGATAGTGATGCTATAATCTGACACAACATAGAGTATGATGAAGATATGATAAAAATAGAATTAAAAAGGCTAAATCAAGAATACAGATATCAACCAAAACAAGTAATTTGTACTATGAAAAATACAGTTGACTTTTGTGCTATAAAATGAAACTGAGAAAGGTTTAAATACCCAAAGCTATGAGAGCTACACAAGAAACTTTTTGATGAATATTTTATCTGAGCTCATGATGCGATGACTGATGTGGAAGCTACTCTTAGATGTTTTGTAGAACTTGCAAAAACATGAATTATAAAAATAGAAAAGCCTCAAGAAGCTATGACTCTATTTTAAAAAATATTTAATTTATAAAAATATAAAAAATGTCTACATACTGAGATTTAGTAAATATTGAAGAATTTGATAAAAAAGAATATTTCAAAGAAGATAGATGAGAAGTATCTTTTTATTGCAAAGATTGTAAAACTTTGGTTGAAACAGAAAGACCAAATCCAAATGGTTATATTTTTATTTGCAAAAAATGTAAATGAAAAAATATAGCAATTTGAACAAAAGAATGATTAAAATCAAATTATAAATTGTAAAAAACTTGAGAAAATAAAAAAATAAGTATAATTTAAATATTAACAAATAACAAAAAAATTATGACAAAAGAGAAGGAAAAAGAAAATACAACTATGAATAAAAAAGATGCTTTAAATGCAGCTTTAGCTTTAATTGAAAAAAATTATTGAAAAGGTTCTATTATGAAACTTTGAGATGATAGTTTCAGACAAAAAGTTGAAACTAGCTCTTCAGGTTCTCTTGGGCTTGATATAGCTCTTTGAGGAGGTTATGCAAAATGAAGAATTGTAGAAATTTACTGACCAGAATCAAGTGGTAAAACAACTTTGACTCTTCATGCTATAGCTGAAGTTCAAAAAGCTTGATGAGTTGCAGCTTTTATAGATGCAGAGCATGCTTTAGATCCAGAATATGCAAAAAAAATCTGAGTAAATATTGATGAACTGCTTATTTCTCAACCTGATTATGGAGAACAAGCTATGGAAATCACTGAAAAACTAGTAAATTCTTGAGCTGTTGATTTGATAATTGTTGACTCTGTAGCTGCTCTAACACCAAAAGCTGAAATAGAAGGAAATATGTGAGATTCTCATATGTGATTACAAGCAAGGCTTATGAGTCAAGCTTTGAGAAAGATAACTTGATCTATAAATAAAACAAACTGTACAGTTATTTTCATAAATCAACTTAGAATGAAAATAGGTGTTGTGTTTGGTAGTCCTGAAACTACAACTTGAGGTAATGCTTTGAAATTTTATGCTTCTCAAAGGTTAGATATCAGAAGAAAATGAAAAATAGAAACAGGAACAAAAGATGATAAAGAAATACTTTGAAATGAAACTGAAGTAAAAGTTATAAAAAATAAAATAGCTCCTCCTTTTAGAGAAGCTAAGTTTGATATAATGTATAATGAATGAATTTCAAAAATTTGAGAAATAATTGACATAGGTGTAAACTTAGACATAATAAAAAAATCTTGAGCATTTTACTCTTACTGAGACAAAAAACTTGGTCAAGGTAGAGAAAATGTAAAAAAATTTTTAACAGAAAATCCAGAAATAGCAAATGAAATAGAAGAAATAATCAGAAACTCTTTAGAAAAATAAAAAGTAGGTTTTCCCTACTTTTTTTCTGTATCTGAAGAAACTATTTTTATCAAATAAAAAGCTTCTATAAATATTAAAATTAAAGGCAATGATAGTATTATTAACCAATGTAAATCTTGAGAATTCATAACACTGTAAGTAATAATTGCCAAAAATCAAATAACAAAAACTTTTTCTATTCTTAGCTTTTTAACAGTTAATTCATAAATTTCTCTGCCCTTTTGTTCTGAAATATTTATATAATTGTATTTTAAATATTTTTTCTTAAAAGGAATAAAATTTAAAACAGAAAACAAAACATAAAGAAAAGTAATAATTCAAAGTAAAATAAACAAAGAAGATTTGTCACTTAAAGAATCTACTTTTCATAAAACAGAAAAATGCATAGGTATTTCGCTAGGAAGAGATGCATAATTGAAACAAACATAAAACCATATAGCAATAATCAGCAATAGTGAAACAATTTCCAATAGAATATCAAAAGTACTTAACTTAAAATTATTTTTCATTATACAAATTTTTAAAAAATATTTTTTTAAAAAAAAGTTTTTCTTATTTTATAAATATTTTTGATAATATCAAATTTTTGCTTGATTTTCACAAATTTTTCTGTATATTTACAAGAGTTTTTAAATATTTAAAATAAAAAAAATGAAGATTTCTTACAAAGTTTTACAAAACTATATTCCAAATGCTGAAACTGCTGACCAAATAGCTAGAGATTTAGTTATGCATACTGCTGAAGTTGAAGGAATAGAGTATGAATGAGAAAACCTAGAAAAAGTGTTTATTTGAGAAGTAAAAACTTGTGAAAAGCATCCTGACAGTGAAAAATTAAATATCACAACTGTAGAAGTTTTAGGGCAAACTTACCCTATAGTTTGCTGAGCTCCAAATGTAAGAGCTTGAATCAAAGTTCCTGTTGCCTTAGTTTGAGCAAAGCTGAAAGAAGATTTTGTGATTTCAAAAACAAAAATCAGATGAGAGACTAGTGAATGAATGATTTGTAGTGAAGATGAACTTGGACTTGTTGAAGAGAGACAAGATTGAATTATGGAATTGCCAAATGATGCAGTTTTAGGAACTTGTATGAGAGATTATTTATGAAAAAATGATGCAATTTTAGAAATAGACAATAAAGCCATAAACCACAGACCTGATTTATTTTCTCATATTTGAATTATTAGAGAAATATTTGCAATAAAGGGGAAAAAGTTTGATTTTTCTTATGAAAATAGAAATTTTTCAGATTTGCCTAGTTTATGAATAAAAAATGAGATTCCAGAGCTTGTCTCAAGATATATTTGAATAAAAGTTGAAGATGTAAAAAACATTGAAACTCCTGATTATATAAAACAAGTTTTATCTAGTGCTTGAGTAAAATCAAAATGACTTTTAGTTGATTTATCAAACTATTGTTTGTATTTTTATGGACAACCAACTCATATTTTTGATGCAGATAAAATTGATTGAAATATCGTGATTAGAAAGGCAAAAGCTGGAGAAAAATTTGTAGCTTTAAATGATGTAGAATACAAACTTGATGAAAGTGACATAGTAATAGCTGATAATTCAAAAGTTTTAGCTTTAGGATGAGTTATTTGATGAAAAGATTCAGCTGTTTCAGATAACACAAAAAATATAATTATTGAGTCTGCCCACTTTGATCAAGCTGTTATAAGAGTAACTGGGAAAAGGCTTTGAATAAGAACTGATTCACTAAATGTATTTGAAAAAGATTTATTAAATGAAATACAAATTTGCTGAGCAAGCTTGATTGTTTCTGAATTAGAAAAAAATATTTCTTGAGTAAAGATTGTAGCTTTTTCTGATATTTATCCTAAAAAACAAGAACAAATTTTTATAGATTTTGATTTAGATTTTATAAATAATTTGATTTGAAAAAATTATGAAAAATCTGAAGTTTTAGAGATTTTAGGAAATCTATGAATAAAGCTTGTTTGAGATAGACTTGAAATACCATTTTGGAGAAAAGATTTGAACTTCAAAGCAGATATAGCTGAGGAAATAGCTAGAATTTCAGGTTATGATAGTATTGAAGCAAGTATTCCAAATATGAATTTATGAGCAGTAATCCAAAGCAATACTTACAAAATAAAAAAAGAATCAAGAGAATTTTTAACTGCAATTGGTTATTTTGAGCTTTATAATTATTCTTTTGTAAATAATGAATTGATGGAAAAATGTCTGTCAAACACAGAAAATCTAGTTGAAATGAAAAATTATTTATCCGAAGAATTAACTCACTTAAGGCCAAGTTTAATTCCAAACTTGATGCTTACTCTAGAAAAAAATATAAAAGATTTTGATAATTTGAAATTATTTGAATTAGAAAAAGTTTTTGAAAAAGTTTGAAATTCAGATATTTTAGAAAGATATTTTTTATCTGGAGTTGAAGTAATTTCGCAAAAAATAGCCTATTATGAAATACAAAAAACTGTTTCAAAATTATTAAAAACTCTTGGAATTGAAAAATTTTTCTTTGAAAATTCTGCTCAATTGCCTAAGTTTGCTCATGCTTGAAGAACTGCTGTAGTTTTAGTAAGATGACAACAAATAGGTTTTGTTTGAGAAATACATCCAAAAGTAGCAAAAAATTTTGAAATAGAAAATGCAAGAGTTTGATTTTTTGAACTAGATGTTGAAAAATTAAAAGAAATGGTGTTTGGAAAAGTAAAAGCAAAAGAAATTTCAAATTTCCAAGAAAATAATTTTGACTTAAATTTTGTAGTTGAAAAAGACAAAGTTTCAGCAAGCAAACTAAAATCAACTATTGAGAAATCTGATAATAAACTGATAACAAAGGTGGAATTGATAGATATTTATGAAAATGAACTGACTCTTCCAGGAAAAAGAAGCTTCACTTTCAAAGTGTTTATTCAATCAATGGATGAAACACTTGATGATAAAGCCAAAACTGAAGTGATGGACAAAATAGTTACAAATGTAAAAAAAGTTTGAGGAGAATTGAGATAAAAAAAATGATTCCAATTATTGGAATCATTTTTTTTTATATAATGAAAGTAATTTTTGAATTTATTTAATTTTTTTCTTTAATTTGTTTAATTTCACTATTAGAAGTACAAAATTTACAAAAATAAGTATAACTAAAAAAATAAGCAAAATTCAAAAACAAAGTATTTCGGGAGAATACAAATCACAGGAATAACGTCCTGGATGCCAAGTATTTGTTCAATACATTATATTATAAATTTAAAATTTAAACTTTCCAAGATATCAATTTTTTCAATACAATTATTCCTAAAATAAGTAAAATTATAAAAATCCAAACTTCCATTCTAAGCCGATAAAACATATCAACTTCACAGTTATCATATTGATTTTTATTTAAATCATAGTTAGATTCAACTTTACTTAAATCCAAGTTTGTTCAAATTCTGTAATTCATAAAATATTTTATTAATTTTTATTTTTTTTAAACTTATTAAATTTTACAAAAAATATTATAAAATTTATAAGAAAGATTGCTCAAATTATAAAAATAAATGATAATAACAATCATTCTAAATCTCAAAATTGAATCTTACATATATATTCTTCTATCATAAAATACTAATTATTTATTATTTTAGTTTTTCCAAGATAATAATTTTTTTAGTAAATATAAATTTAAAACAATAAGAACTAAAATTATTATAATTAATATAATCATAATATTTATATTATTTAGAAATTGTATATCACAATTAGGTAAATTTATATTTAACTTTATAAGCCTTAAATCATCCATAATCTATCTTATTTGGAAAGTATTAATTTAAAAAATAAATCTATAAATTTTTATTTTTTTTCAGTTTGATAAGAAGTAAAATAATATTTATAGACATAAGAACAAATGCAATTATAAAAGAAAAAAATATATTATTAAATAATGTTCAAGAATCAAGAAAATTTCAATTACATAAGTCTATAACAGGAGATGAATCCATAAGCATAGTATCTACTCAGACTAATAAATGAACAGAATTTAATCAAATAATAAAAAACATATAATATGAATTATAAATAAATTATTTTTTTTGTTTTATAATTTTTTTTATGATATATAAAGTTATATCTATAAATAAAATTATTGATAAAAAATATATAAGAAATATTGGTGTTCAAAAATATGTAAAATCACATAAGAAAGAGTCTTCTTCACACATTTGAAATATTTTAGAGTTAATTCAAACAGGTTCTTTCATAGAAAACTAAATTAAGATTTATTTTTTTTCAGTTTGATAAGAAGTAAAATAATATTTATAGCCATAAGGACAAATGCAATTATAAAAGAAAAAAATATATTATTAAATAATGTTCAAGAATCAAGAAAATTTCAATTACATAGCTCTCTAAAAGGAGATGATACTGTATCCATATTATCTACTCAAACTAATAAATGAGCAGAATTTAATCAAATAACAAAAAACATATAATATAAATTATAAATAAATTATTTTTTTTTATTAAAGAAATATGATATTAAAAGCTTAATAAATATACTTAGATTTATAAATATAATTATTATTATTAGTGAAAAAACTATTAAATAAAGTCTTGGTTCTATCTCTATAATGCATTCATTTCATCAAATATATTCCTGAACTTTATAAGATGTTCCTGGTTCTATCATAATTATTGAATTCAATAAAGTAAAATAAACAGAATTATAAGGGTATATAAACTAAATTTTACACTTTTCATTATAACAATACTACTATTTAAAGCAAATCTTTAAATTTTTATCTCTTGACTTATTTAATAAATATTTTTTAAAAGAAATTATTTTTCATAAAAAACCTTTGACAAACAAGCTATTTTATATATAATCACCTAACTAAAGAGACAAAATAAATGTTTTTTAAAGTCCATCCTCTTTGTCCACTGTTTATACAAACGATTTTAAAAATATTTTTATTATTTATTTTATATCTGTATTTTAAAGAAATATGCCAATAATTGCTTCTGCTAAAAAACAATTAAGACAAAATAAAAGAAAAAGAGCTAGAAATGATAACTATAGAGAGTTATACAGAGAAGCTAGAGTTGCTTTTGAAAAAGCTATTAAAGAAAACAATGTTGAAGCTGCAAAAAATATTTTCCTAAACCAAAAAGATGCTGATGGTAAGACTAAAAAAGCAGGATTACAATCTATAATTGACAAATTGGTTAAGAAAAATATCATTCACAAAAATAACTGAGCTAGAAAAAAAGCTAGATTTGTGAAGATGATGAAAGCTATATCTTAATTTTTAAATTTTAGGTTTTGAAAGAAAAGAAAAAATTATTAAATGAAGAAATAAGAGCTACAAAAGTTCAACTTATATGAGAAGATTGAGAAAATTTTTGAACTATGAGTATTGATGAAGCTAGATCTAAAGCTTCTTCTTTGAATTTGGACATGATGGAGATAGGTAAAAAAGATGACTTAAGTATTGTTAAATTGCTTGATTATGGAAAATTTTTGTACAAACAAAAAAAACAAGATCAAAAAAATAAACAAAAATGAAAAGCTCCTGATTTGAAAACAATTAGGATTACTTTCAAAATTTGAGAACATGATTTAGAAATAAGAAAAAATCAGGCTGAAAAATTTGCAAAGCTATGACATCCTCTAAAGGTCACTCTGATGCTTAGAGGTAGAGAAAATCAATATGAAAATATCGCAAAAGAAAAAGTAGATTCTTTTGTGACAAGAATTGAAGAATTTTATAAACTAGACTGAGCTGTGAAAAAAACTTGAAATACGTTTACAGCAATGTTTAAACCAAATAAATAATTTATATTTAATAGATTTATTATGACTTTAAAAACTAGAAGTTGAGTGAAAAAAAGAGTTAAAGTTACTGGAAAAGGTAAATTTAAACTAGGACAAGCTTGGAATAAGCATTTACTTTCAAATAAAAGTAAAAAATCAAAATTAAAAAATAAATTTGGTTTAGTTGTTTCTGGAGTTGAAGTTAAAAAGATAAAAGAACAACTTCCTTATTTATAAAATATTTTAAAAAAATTTAAAATTTAAGAATTTACTAAGATGGTTAGAGTAAAAAGAGGTCTAATGACTAAAAAAAGACACAAGAAAATCTTAAAAGCTACAAAATGATACAGAATGCTTAATTCTAGAGTTTTTTCAAGAGCAAAAAATGCTTGGATGAAAGCTGGACTTAATGCTTACATTGGTAGAAAAAGAAAAAAAAGAGATTTCAGAAAATTATGGAATACTAGAATAAATATAGCTTCAAGAGAAAATGGAATAAGTTATTCTAGGCTTATCAATGCTATGTATTTGAAAAAAGTAAAATTAAACAGAAAAGTTTTATCAAACTTGGCTATTTCAAATCCAAAAGTATTTTCAAATGTAGTAGAATTTGTAAAATAAAAGTAAACTTTAAAAGTTTGCTTTTTTATTTTTATAGATATAATATGTAAGAGTAACTTAATAAAAAAAATTTCTTGGTAATTTATTAAATAAAATTATAAAGGTTTTTTTACTA
Organism: Candidatus Gracilibacteria bacterium HOT-871; assembly: GCA_002761215.1. GTDB lineage: Bacteria > Patescibacteriota > Gracilibacteria > BD1-5 > UBA6164 > GN02-872. The sequence goes on along the minus strand of CP017714.1, from coordinate 989,437 downwards.
GCTAGAACATTAAGTTACTCATTTTTTTGTATAAAAAATTTTTTTAATCTAAAAAAAATATCTATAATCAAAGAAAATATTTTTCAAAAGAGTTTATGAATAAAAAGCTAAATATTTTTCAAAAAGCAATAATAAAAACAATCAAACTTTACCAAAAATACTTATCTCCAGATCATAGTTTTTGGGCTAAACATAGATGACACTGATACTGTAAGTACTACCCTACTTGTAGCCAATATATGATAGAAGCAGTTGAGAAAAAATGAGCATTTTTGTGAAGTTTGAAGTGAATTTGGAGAATTTTGAGATGTATGCCTTGGAGTAAATGATGATATGATCCTGTGGAAAAGAAAAAAGAGAAAGTATAAGCTTTCTCTCTTGTTATCATAGCATTATAATAAATATTATTATAGATACCATTGTTCCTGTTAATCGAATATACATTCGAGTCTCGTCATCATGAAGACTCGAATCTTTAAGTACAAAAACATGATATACTTGGAATAATAGAACAAAAGATCCAAATTTCCAATTAATTATCATGAACATAAATAATATTATACTTAAGGACAAACTAATTATAGCTTCCTTAAGTAAAGTATCTAACTTTTCTTTCATTTTCTTACTCCTTTTAACTTTGAAAAGTTCTATGATTATAAATATTTTTACAATTAAGTCAACAGTAAAAAAGAGAAAGTTTACACTTTCTCTTTAAAAAAACCATAAAAACAATGACAATGAAGTCAATGTTCCTATAGCCCTAATATAAAAGAACATAGGTTGAAAAACTTTATATGCTTCAATTGTAACCTGTACTTGAAGCATAATTATAAGTATTCCCAACCAACTCAAGCCTATGCCAGTAGTGAAGCCTACTAGCATAGCAAGTGATAAAAAGATTAGAGATTCTCTAACCTTTTCTACATTTTCTTCCATAAATTCTCCTTTTTTGAATAGAACCTAAGAATTATAATATTTTCAACATAAAAGTCAATATCTAATAAAAAAAAATTCCTCTTTACTTTTTATAAAAAATAATTATAATTCCCTAGCCTTGCCAAAGGAAGATGATTTTATCATCGTTATTACCTTATTACTTAAAAATATTTTTATGGCAAAAAGATGAAAAAAATACAATAAAGCTGTGGAATTAATCACTTCTGAAGCTTACAATGTAAAAGATGCTGTAGAGCTTCTTGAAAAAACAAATACTGTGAAATTTGACCCAACTGTTGAAATTCACTTCAATTTGAATCTTGATCCAAAATATGCAGATCAAATGATTAGAACAACTACAACTTTACCACATGGAACAGGAAAATCAGTAAAAATCTGTGCTTTCACAGAAGATAATGCTGATTCATTAAAAAAATTATGAGCTTCTGTTGTTTGAGGTGAAGAGCTTATTGATGATATAGAAAAAGGAAAAGTGACTCTTGATTTTGATATTTGTGTTGCTACTCCTAATATGATGAGACACTTAGGTAAAATTGCTAGAGTTTTGTGACCAAAAGGTTTGATGCCAAATCCAAAAGCTGGAACTGTTTCTGCTGATTTAGAAGCTGCTATAAAAGAAATAGCTGCTGGTAAATTTGAATTTAAAACTGATAAACAATGAAATATCCACTCTATATTTGGTAAATTATCATTTGGAGTTGATAAACTAGAAGAAAACTTAAATCACTTCATAAAAACTGTAAATGAAGTAAAACCAAGCTGAGCAAAAGGTAAATACATAAACAGTATTTATGTTTGTAATGCAATGGGACCTTCAGTAAAATTAGATTTAGAACAATTATAAAACAAAAAAAATCTTGAAAATATTTTCAAGATTTTTTTGTTTTTAAGAGTATTTTTAAAATTTTACCTACTCTTCTTCTCAAAAAATAAATAATTCTTCTATAGTTTTTCAAAATACTTTTGAAACCTTGTAAGCTAATTCTAATGAAGGATTATATTTTCAAGATTCCATAAAAACTATTGTTTCCCTTCTAACATCAACCATATCAGCCAATTCGGCTTGTGTAAGTTTTAAATTTTTTCGTTCTTGTTTTATAATATTTTTCATATAATTTTTTAATATTTTAAATTTATTTATTAATTAATTCAGGATTTTTTGAATAATACAAAGTAAGAAGTCCAAAAATACAAGCTGAAGAAATAACAATAAGAAGAAAAGCATTTTCCATTTGCATAACTAAAAAGCCTGTTGCATCTAAAGAAAATATAAATAAAGAAGTTATCAAAATATACATAAATGCTTGATATCAAGCTTTGTAAGATATTTTCCTATCAAGCTCATCCATTTTATAAAATTTTTTATCAATGTATGGAAATAGCAAAAACAAAGCTCCAAATCATATAATAGTTATAAATGGATTATTGTAATATGAACTTAAAGCTCATAAAATAGCTCAGACAATAGCTGAAAAAACTATTACCACAAAACGAGTTCTTTCTATTTTTCACATAATTAGAATAGTTAATTATATAAGTTAAATTTTTCTAACAATGGTATTATATTAAATAAATAATATTTGTCAAGAAAAAAGTTATATATTTTTAACTTATAAAATTTTTAGCTTTTTTTTATGATTTTGTCCAAAGTATATAGTTTTAAAACTCAATTAAATGACTTTTGTAATGTATTATAAATCCCAGATGTATCACAAAAATCTTGATTTTCACAATAAACTCATTTAGTACAATTTTTAATTCAGAGCTCTTCTCCAGTTGCTGACAAAATATCAAAAATAGATATTTCTGATAATTCTTTTCAAATAACAATTCATCATCTTCTTCCCTTTTTTGTATTTATAATTCAAGATTTTTCAAGTTCTGAAATAATTCTTCTAAGCAAAGATTCTGAAATCTGTAATTTTTTTGATATATTTGCTATTTTAAAAATATCTCCAGAATCATCATTTGCCATATAAATAAGTGTTTTTATAGCATAATCTCCTTTCCTTGAAAGTTTTATCATATTTTTTATTAAAATTAATATTTATTGAATTATAAAGCTTTAGAGATTTTTTGCAAGAAAAAAACTATTACTGTAAAATAATAGCTTTTTAAGGAATCAAATCATCAAAATCAAGACGTTTATCTTGCCCTAAATACTCATAAATAGCATTTATTGTTGTAAGTAATCACAAAACTGCAGCATTTTTTCTTCTAGTTGAGACTGGCATTCAAATCAAGCTTTCTATGTAATCATAATCTTTTTCTAAGACTTCTTCAACTGGCATTCAAATAATATTTTCTCATAAAATAGATGCACAAGCTGTAGTTATTATAGCTGTATCCCCATCAAATGCAAAGTTAGTAATTTTTCAATCTTCTATTTTTAAATAAACTTCTAAATCATCTCAACAAACACTATTGTCTTCATAATGTTTAATTGTATAATCATCTAAAACTCACTTATTTGGTGGAGTTTTACTATAAAATGTAATTAAGTCATTGTACATTTTTTAAATATTTTTTAAAAATATAATTTAAACACATCATATAAAACATAGATTCACAATGCAAGCATTATTATTCAAGTTACAAGATGCATTTTTTCAACATTTAATTCTTTCATTTCTTTTAATTCTGCTATGTCTTTTACTCCAAATGCTACTAAATACATTATTATAAACATTGGAATTATGAAAATAATATTGTAAACTAGCAAATAAATGTATCACCAAAGATTTATTTGTTCACTTTCTGATGACAAAAGTCCGATAATTGTAATGTATGGTCCAGAAGTACAAGGAAGCAAGAAAAGTGAAATAAGTATTCAAATTCAAAATGCTCAAATTGGAGAAGTTATTCACTTTATTATTTTTCTCATTTTTGGTCTCCAAGAGTTTGGAACTTCCATTTTGAAATATTTTCAATACCAAAAATAATCTTTTAAATTTGCAAGTCAAATAACTATTCAAAGTATTCAGGCAATTATTTTTAATGTTTCTGTAGCTCAGGAAATACTTGTAAGAGCTGTATAAAGTCAAAGTCACATCAAAAAGTAACTCAAAAATATTGACAAAATAAATGATAGCCCAACTAGTATAACCCTTCCTCTTGACTTTTGATTTCTAAGAACTGTTTGCAAAAGTATGAACATTATAGCAAATTCACATGGATTTATACTGTCTCAAATTGCAGCAGGAACTAAAATCAAGAAAAATAGCATTCTAGAAACAAAAGTTCATTGTCAGAAACTATTCATCAAATCATTTACAGGAACAAACTTTCCTAAAGCATAGAAAAATACTAAAACAATAATCAATACTATAGACCAAATTATGTATTTTTTCTTATTCATATTATATTATTTTTTATTAGAAGCCTTGATAAATCAATAAGAACTTCAGCATGCAATAAGTGCTACTATAATTAAAAACCAAGTAGAATTTCTTTTTTGTTCTTCAGTTTTTACTGGATTATTTGTAGTTGTATCAACTAAATTATTATCATCATTTGCTGAAACTGTACTTTTACCTAAAATTGGTTCAAAGTAAGCCATAAGTTGGTCTAAACCTGTTAAAGCTGTTTCTTTTCAGTTTGAGTTTATAACTAAAAAAGGAGTTGTCAAAGTAGAACTATCAAGCCCTAATCTTTGCATATCTGAAGCCATTTTTACAGCATTATCTCTGTTGCTCCAAACTTCTCTTTTATCAATATTTAGTTTATCCCAACCTCAAACACTATCCATATATTTTGAAAATTGTTTACAGTATTTGCATCATTCTCAGTAATAGTATGTATAAGAAGCATTTTCTATAGGATTTGCTGCAGCTTTTTCTTGAGTCATTCAAGAAGAAATAGTTCAAGAGCTACTTTGTTCCAAAGGATTTTGAGAAATATTTGCTTGTTTTTCTGCACTATTTCAAGTTGAAGTATTTGTAGATCAAGAATTATTTTCTGCATAACTTAGTGAAGCTAAACAGAAACTTAAAATAAGTATTGATAAAATCTTTTTCATTTTTTATTAAATTAAAAATATAACAGATCGTATTATATTTTTTTAGTGAAATAAATCAAATTCTTTACATATTTTTAACATTTTCTTTTAGAAAAGTAAAAAAATCTAGCTAAAACTAATTACTAGATTTTTTGAATTTATCAAGAAAATTTTTAAAATGTTTTAGATTCTTTATTTTTAATCAAAAATTTCTTTCCAAATTTTTTCTAGAAAATTTTCATAAAAATCTTCTTTTTCTATGTATTTGAAAATATTTTTTAGTTTTGCTTCTATCAAAATTCAAACTGCAGATTTTTTATCAATTCATCTACTTCTTAAGTAAAACAAGTCATCTTCTGAAATTTTTTCTATTTTACAAGCATGACTTGCCTCAACTTCATTTGATTTTACAAGCAAAGTTGGAATTCATCTGATTTTTGCTTTTTCTCATAAAAATACATTTTCTTCTATCAAGTGACCAGCCATTTGCCTAAAGTTTGGAGCAAGTTCTATAATTCAATCCAAATCTATTTCTCAATTTTCAGCTGAAAGAGAAGAAACAAAAACATCTGTTTTAGAAAAATTACTTTCTATTTTTGAGTGAATTGTGGCTTTTGTTTTTTTGTTATTTTTTGATAAAAGTAAATATTTTATTTTTACTTTTGAACCTTCTCAGGTTTGTCTCATAAACATTTTATAATCATTTTCATCTTGCAAAAATCAACAAAGTTTGACTTTTGAATTTTCTCAAACTATGATTTCTTTATTAAAATTTCACTCATCAAAAAGTACTACTTTTATATCTTTTTCTATTTCCAATTTTGAAAATTCTCATAAATCATTTAAATTATAAAATCATGATTCTGATATTTTTTTTATTGACATTTTTTTTAATATTATTGTAAATAATTTATCCTATACTTCATTCCATTTCCATTGTTATCAAAACATTCATTTCACTTGCATATTCAAGAGGAAGTTCTTTCATAACAGGACTTAAAAATCAATTAACAATCATAGCTTCTGCTTGTTCTTCAGATATTCACCTAGATTGTAAATAAAATAATTGTTGTTCATCTATTTTTCAAGCACTAGCCTCATGAGCAACTATAGAATCAGTATTTGCAACTCTAATATCTGGAATAGTGTCTGAAGCTGACAATTCATCTAAAAGTAAAGCATCACATTCTATTTTTACAACAGATCAAGAAGCTTGTGGTTTTATATCAACAAGACCTCTATAAGTAGAGACTCAACCAGTTTTTGAAATAGATTTTGAAACTATATTTGAAGTTGTATTTTTTCAAATATGGATAACTTTTGAACCTATGTCTTGAATTTGTCCTCTTGCAGCAAAAGCAAGACCCAAAAAGTCTGTTTTACTGTTATCTCAAACTAAAATACTTGAAGGATAAAGCATAGTTACTCAGCTTCACATATTTCCTGAAACCCATTCCATATATCAGTTTTCATCTACTATTGCCCTTTTTGTATTTAAATTGTAAGTATCAATACTCCAATTTTCAACTGAAGAATATCTCATTTTTGCATTTTTTCAAACAAAAACTTCTACAGCTCAAGCATGCAAAGAGTTTTTATCAAATTTAGGAGCAGAACATCATTCTATATAGTGAGCCTCTCACTCATCTTCTATGATTATAATAGTATGTTCAAACTGTCCTCATGACTTCACATTCATACGAAAATATGCTTGTAATGGCTCTGAAACTTTTACTCATTTTGGAACATAAAGAAATGTTCCTCAACTCCAAACAGCATAATGCAGAGCTGAAAATTTATGATCTGCAACAGATATACACTTTGCAAAGTATTTTTTCACAAGTTCTTCATGATGAATCAAAGCATGACTCATATCATCAAAAATAACTCATTTTGAAACCAATTCTTCTTTTAAATTATGATAAACTACTTCACTATCATACTGAGCTCAAACTCAAGCCAAAGCTTTTTTTTCAGCTTCTGGAATACCAAGTCTATCAAAAGTATTTTTTATTTTTTCTGGAACATCTTCCCATTTTTTATTGTTTCCAGCTCATTTTGGCTTAGCAAAGTAATAAATAGAGTCTAAATCTAGTTTTGACAAATCTGGTCACCATTTAGGTAATTCTTTTTGTTCAAATACTTTCAGAGCTTGAAGTCTGAAATCAAGCATCCAAGCTGGTTCTTTGTTTGAAGCACTGATTTGTCTTACAGTTTTTTCTGAAATTCATGGTTCAACTTCGATAGTATAGTCTATATCATCAGAAAAAGACCAACTCTCAGTTATATTAATATTATGTGGATTTGACATATTTTTTAGTTAATTAATTTAATTATTATTTGACTTCTAAAGAAAAAATACATAATTATGCAGCTTTTTTTTATTTTAAATCTTCATATCAATTTTCTTTTATGTATTCTACAAGCTCTTTTCATCATTTTTTAAATATTTCTCCAGATTTCATAACGTAAACTTTGTCTATTTCTAGATAATCTAAAATTTTAAAATAGTGAGTTATTATGATAAATGTGTTATTTTCACTATCTAAATTTTTTAAAAGTTTGCAAACTGATTTAAAAGCATCTAAATCTAAACCAGAGTCTATTTCATCAAGAATTATGTATTTTGGTCAGATAAGTTTCATTTGTAAAATTTCTATTTTTCTTTTTTCTCAACCTGAAAATCAAACATTTAAATCTCTATCTAAAAATTCTTCTTCTATTTTTAGTTCTTCCAAATGCTTTTTTATAAATCTTTTAAAAATAAATGGGCTTATATCTTTTTGCTCTGGATTTTCATTTTTTAAGTGAATATTGTAAATAGTTCTCAAAAATTCTCCAAGTTTGATTCATTTTATCTCTGGAACATTTTGAAAAGAAAGAAAAATTCACATAGCACTTCTCTCATCTGGGCTTAATTCAAGCAAATTTTCTCAATCAATTTCTACATTTCAAGAAATATATTCATAGTTTGGTTGTCACATCAAAAATGCTGACAAACTAGACTTTCAGCTACCATTTTTTCCAAGTAAACAATAATTTTTTCATTTTTTAAACTTTAGGTTTACTCAGTTTAAAATCTCTTTTTCTCAAACTTTTATATGCAAGTCTTCTATTTTTATCATTTTTAGGAATATTATTATTTAAAACAGTACTATTTTAGTAATATTTCATAAAAAGCAAGTTTTTCTTAGTAAAAAATACCTAAATAATCATAATGTTAATAATTTGTTAAAAAGTATTTTTTCAATGCTTTATAAAGATAAAAATATTTTTTCAAATTGTCTAGCTATATTTTAAATATTTGTTTGACTTAATTGAAAAAAAGATTAAAACTATATATAAGATTTTGCTAAACAAAGATATAATTTTTAAAAAATTAACAACTTTTTAACATTTTTTAAGGAATATGGATGAAATAAATGATATAGAGAAAAAACATATTTCGGTTTTATTGGAAGAATTAGTTGAAAGTATAGAGGTTTTTGATGATAAAAAAAATGTAATAGTTGATTGTACTTTGTGAATGTGATGACATGCAAGCAAAATCATAGAAAAAATGAATGCTTGAGATTTGTTTATTTGATTTGATGCAGATACAAAAAATCTAGAAATGGCAAAACTCAGAATTGAAAATATTTTGAAAGAAAGGCAAGTAGAAAGTATTTTTATAAATTCAAATTTTAAAAATCTAAAATCTGAATTAAAAAATATAAAAATAGAGAAAATAACTTGAATTTATTATGATTTAGGATTATCTTCCCTACACTTAGATGAAGCTGACAGGTGATTTAGTTTTATGCAAGACTGACCACTTGATATGAGACTTGACAAAAGTAAATGAAAAACAGCTGAAGATATAGTGAATTCATACACTGCTGCTGAGCTTAGAGAAATATTTTTAAAATACTGAGAAGAGCCTCAAGCAAACAAGATTTCACATAAAATTGTTGAACAGAGAAAGAAAAAAAGACTAAAAAGAACTTTGGATTTGAGTGAGCTAGTTTGATGAACTCCAAAAACAAAGTCTAGAATTTTTCAAGCAATAAGAATAGAAGTAAACTGAGAGCTTGAAGCTATAGAGCAAAGTATAAATGATGCTATAGAATTATTAGAAAAAAAAGGAAAAATTTTTGTAATAAGTTTTCATTCTTTGGAAGACAGAACTGTGAAACAGATATTTAAAAGAGAAAGTAAAGATTGTATTTGTAATGATTTGATTTGTTCATGCAATCATAAAAAATCTCTAAAATTATTAAATAAAAAGCCTATTTTACCAACTCAAGAAGAAATAAGAAACAACAAAAGAAGCAGAAGTGCAAAAGCAAGGTTTGCAGAAAAAATTTAAAAAAATTATTATTTCTTAAGCTTAGAGGAACCGTGAGCCAAAAAATAGTAGTGGAAGATTTCAGTAGAAATTTTTTTAGTAAAAGAAAAAAGGAAAAAGAAAAGTTTAACTTTTGAGTTACTTATACTTATGTAGCTTTATTAGTCATCATAATTCTCCTTTTTCTGTATTATGTATGGATTCTAAATGTAAATGCAACAAAGTGATATGATATAATAGAATTAGAGCTTCAAAAGAGAAATTTATTGATGGAAAAAGAGAGACTTGATATGAAAATAGCAGAACTGGAAAGTCTAACAAATATAATGAATGATAGTGATCTTAAAAATATGGAAAAGGTAAATGATCCAAATTTCCTAGTTATAAAAGATGATGTTCAATACGTTTATAATGACAAAAAATAAAGTGTTTTAGTAGTTCACTTTATTTTTTTATTTACAAAAAAATTAAAATTTATATAATAAAAAATATTTCTAAAAAAATAATTATGCTTACAAGTCTAATCCTATGAATCAATCTTGCTTTTTTAAATGTAATTAATGAAAATGAATTATTTTGGGCTGATATGAAGTATACAAGAATTTGATGATCTACATACTCTAGTGTGTATTGACTTGACATTAGTAAAGCAAACAAAGATTTAGCCACAGATTATGATACTATGATTTTTTACCTAAAAAATGTAAAAGATTTCCCTAGCGGTGTAACTATATGATGAAAACAAGACAAAAAAGAAGTTGAGAGGTTTTTAGTTGAATTAAAAAATATTATAAATTCTAGAAAAGAAAAATTAGATAGTTTTAGAGTATTTATGTCTATTGAAAACTTCACTGATAAAAATCTATCAACCCTTGCTGAAATAGAAAATATTTCTTTAAATTTAAAAATAGATGCTTTCTCAGATAATTTCAAAAATCGTTATAAAAAAATAAAATTTTCAAATAAAACCTTTGAAAAGTTAAATAAAAATAAAGTTGGAGAATGAATTAGTCTTGATTCAGTAAATGAAAATTCTCCTAAAGAGTGAATTTGTTCTTATTTTAATAAAGAGTATTGAGATAAAAGTAAAAATGTATCTTGTGGTGGAAATTTTTATATAATTTGAGGTTTCAAATGAAACATATAGGGTAGATTTCTGAAAATCTTGTGGTAAAAAATTTCATGCTGATGAGGTTTCTAAACTTATATTTCTAAAAAAATAATTATGTTCACAAGTCTAATACTATGAATCAATTTTGCCTTTTCTATTGTGATCAATGAAAATGAAAAAATGTGGAGTGAATTTAATTTCAAAAGAACCTCTGGTTCAAGTTATTCTAGTATTTACTGATTAGATCTGAAAAAAATAGATAACAATTTTTCTACAGATTATGAAACTATGCTTTTTTATCTAAAAAATACTAAAATTTTTCCTTCTGAAATAAATATTTGAACAAAAGTCAATAAAAAAGAAGTTGAGAGATTTCTAGTTGAATTAAAAAATATTATAAACTCTAGAAAAGAAAAATTAGATAATTTTGAAATTTTTATGTCTATTGATAATTTCACTGATAAAAATATAAATACAATCTCAGAAATAAAAAATGTTAAAAGTCACATTGGAGTAATAGGTTATTCTGATAGCATACAAAATCGTTATAAAAAAATAAAAATTTCTAATAAAAATTTTGAAAAACTAAATAAAAATATAGCTGAAACTATAGAGTTTGATTCACCAAATGAGCATTTTTCTGAAAATTGAATTTGTTCTGATTTTTATAAAAATTTTGAATGAAAAACTGAAAAAATTTCATGCTGATGAGGTTTTTAAACTTATATTCCTAAAAAAATAATTATGCTTACAAGTCTAATCCTATGAATCAATCTTGCCTTTTCGATTGTAATCAATGAAAGAGAATTAGTTTGGGCAGATATGAAGTATACAAGAACTTGATGATCTACATATTCTAGTGTGTATTGACTTGATATTAGTAAAGTAAACAAAGATTTAGCTACTGATTATGATACTATGATGTTTTACTTAAAAAATGTAAAAGATTTTCCTAGTGGTATAAATATATGATGAGAACAAGATAAAAAAGAAGTTGAAAGATTTCTAGTTGAATTAAAAAATATTATAAATTCTAGAAAAGAAAAATTAGATGATTTCTGAATTTTTATGTCTATTGATAATTTCACTGATAAAAATCTATCAACTATTGCTGAGATTAAAAATGTTAAAAAGCAAATTGAAGTTTCAGCCCATTCTAACTGAATTTGGAATCGTTACAAAAAGCTAGAAATTTCAAAAAAAATTTTTGATAAATTAAATAAGGCTGGAATTGATGTTAGTTTTAATTCTGTAAATAATTTACGGTGAGAAATTGGTTTTTGTGATGATTTTGACAAAGAGTTCAATCAAGAAGATAGAAAAGTACATTGTTTATAAAATATTTCTAAAAAAATAATAAAAAACTAGATTTGCAAAAAAATCTAGTTTTTTTATAATTGAAAGGTTAAAAAAAATAAAAAACATATTTATGCCAAAAGAATTAGAAAAACTTATAAATGCTATCACATATTTACCTTGAATTTGAGAAAAATCTGCAACAAAACTTGCCTTTTTTTTACTAAACTCAAACCAAAATTTCAATGAAAATTTATCTGAAAGTATAAAAAATATAAAAACAAAAGTAAGTTTTTGTAAAAATTGTTTTTCACTTTGTGATTTGTGACAAGATTTTTGTAATATTTGTAAAGATGAAGATAGAGACAAACAAACTATTGCTGTTGTGGAAGAGTATTTAGATATGATGATGATAGAAGAATCTGGTATTTTTAAGTGAAATTATCATATTTTAGGATGAGCTATTTCTCCAATAAATTGAGTTTTTATTTGAGATTTGAGATTTAAAGAATTATTTGAAAGAATCCAAAATGCTGACTGAAAAGTAGAAATAATTCTTGCTACAAACCCAAATATTGAATGAGAAGCCACAAGTAGTTATATAATTGAAGAAATAGAAAAAAGAAAACTGAAATACAAAACAAAAATTACAAAACTAAGTAGGTGACTTTCAAGTGGATATTTAGAGTATGCTGATAACATTACCCTTGTAAATGCCCTAAAAGAAAGAAAAGAAGTCTAGACTTGACAATATTTTTTTAAAATGATATAATTATAAAAATTATTTTTTAAATAATATATCTATGCCTTCAGAATTTGCACCAGCTTGAAGTAAACCTAGAATGACAAAAGCTCAAATGAGAAAATATCTGAGAGATTTGGAAGAAGCAAGAGAAGCTGCTAGAAAAAAACTTGAAGAATATGAAGCCTCTTGAGAGCTTGAAAAAGAAGAAAAAGAATTAGAAAAAATAGAGAAACAAATCGATAATCTATAAACTTTTTGCTGGAAAATATTTCAAAAAAAAAAGAATTAGAAAAAATTTTCTAATTCTTTTTATTTTATCCAACCTTCAACTATATCAACCAAAACTTTTGCTAATTTTGAAGGATTATGTCTCACATAATCACTTTCATCCAAAAAATCTCTTTCTATGACTTTGTAATGCTTTCCTGAAAAGTCTTGCTCTTCTTTTTTCTTTACTGGTTTTTTTCACTCTTTTTTATATTTTTCAACCAATTCATCTGAAATATGTCAGTTATTTACTAAAACATAATCTATCACATTTCAAGCATATTTTTCAATATTTTCTATAAAATCTGGAAGTTCATAGTGAGTTGTTTCTCACAGGTCTGACATTATATTACAAACATAAACAATTGTAGCATCTGTTTTTTCAAGAGCTTCTCTCATACCAGGAGAAAGAAGATTTGGAACTATAGAAGTATAAAAATCTCCAGGTCAAATAATCACCAAATCACTTGCTAGAATCGTATCATAGGCCTTTGGATTGATATTTCCCTCTCATCAGACTAAAAATGCATCAACTATGTTTTGATTTACATTGTGTGTTTTTTCTCAGTCATTTTTTTCACTAACATCAATATTTTTCTCTCAAATAACTTCTGTTCAATCTTCAAATCTAACTCACAAATGCACATCTTCCAAAGTCACAGGAATCACTTTTCCCTTCACTCTAAACATTTTACAAGCTTCATCAAGCCCAGCCTCAAATCATCAAGAGATTTCATTTAAAGCTGTCAGTAAAATATTTCAAATTTTATTTCATCAGATAACTCACTTTTCTCATTCAAATTTGTATTCAAATAATTTTCTAACAAACCCTGTATCTTCAGCCAAAGCTGCTATTCATCTTCTAATATCTCAAGGAGGCAAAACTCAGTATTTATCACGAATATGCCCAGTTGTACCACCAGAATCAGTCATAGCAATAATTGCTGCTAAGTTTTTTTCATGGGTTGTTTCTATATTTTTTAATCAATACAAAACATTGAAAGTTCAGCTTCATCAACCAATAACAGAGATATTTAATTTGTCTTTTATCATGATTTTTTATAAAAAATTATTTTTGTCACTTTTGGTATTATAATGATTTTTAGCAAAATACAAGTCTGGGCAAGTTTTTTAGTTTTGTAGTTTTTTTAAATTTTAAAAATTTTTTCTTTCGAAGTTATTAAATTTTTTATGATAAATTCATTATTTTCAGCTTCTTGTTCTCAAAAAATAATTATATTTTCTATATTATTTTTTTCTGCAAACTTCAAAGCTTTTACTATTTTTTTAGGACTCAATCAAAGTAAAATATTTTTTCATTCTGATCTTAATTTTTTAGCTAAGATTTGAGCTTTAAGAAACAATTTTTCATCTAAAAGTGGCAAGAAATAAACATCTTTTTGTTTTTGTAAATTTTTCAAAATTCACCAATGTTCTAAAAATATTTTCATTGTTTCATCTCCAGGAGCCATACCAACTGCTGGAATATCCTCTTTTATTCAGAAAATAGAAGCAAGTCAGTTATATCTTCAACCTCAAAACAGTGCTCTAGGGTTCTCTGGATTGTTATCAAACATCTCAAAAACTACTCAATCATAGTAATCAAAACCTCTAACCAAACTTCCAGAAAACTTTATATACTCACTATAACCAAGCTTTTCTAGATTTTCAAATATTTTTTTAAAATATAGATAATCATTATTTGAAGCTAAAAAAGAGAAATTCCTTTCTAAATCATTTAAACTTTCTGAATTTAAAAACTTCAAAGTTAAGTCAATTCAGCTTTCATCAATTCACAAATCTTTTAAAGCAGCTAAAAAATCTTCTTTTCTCAATTTTTTGTATTTATCAAGAAGTCTAAAAAGTGCTATTTTGTCAGTATTTTTTGCAATTTCTGAAAAAAAACTATCAAGTAATTTCCTGTGATTTAGATGCAAAGCAAAACTTCATTTTGGTGGATTGAAGGCCAACATCAGATCAAGCCCAAGAGTAAGAATTTCTATATCACTTTCTATTCCATTTTGTCAGAAAATATCACAGTTTAGCTGCCAAAACTCTCTATTTCTTCATTTTTGAGGTCTTTCATTTCTATAAAAGTTTGCAATAGAAAACCATTTTACAGGCTTTTCTATTTCTTTCCAGACTTTTGAAACCATTCTTGTAACTGTTGGTGTCATCTCTGGTCTAAGAGCTAATTCTGATATTTCCCCTGATCTATCAGTAAGCCTTGTAAGTTCAGTTCAACCTACATCTTCTCAAGATTTTGCTTGCCAGATAGCAGCATCTTCAACTATTGGTCATAAATATTCTTCAAAACCATAACTTTGGCAAACTTTTCTCCAAGTATCAAAAATGTATTTTCTAATTTTGAATTCATCAGGAAACCAATCATAAGTTCATTTTGGTGGATTTGTAGAAATCATAAATTTTTTGTTTTAGATTAATAAATATTTTTATAAATTATATGAATTTTATCAAAAAATCAAGAAGTAAAAAGTCCTAGAAACATTTTCTAAGACTTTTAATTTATTTTTCTAAAATAGCTTTTATTCTTCTAACTCAAGCTGATGAACTTTCTTCTTTTTTGATTTTAAATTTTCACATTCAAGTAGAATCTTGAACATGAGGTCATCAACAAAGTTCTCTACTATAAATAGTTCCATCATTTCAAGTCATAGTATAAACTTTTACTATATCTGGGTATTTTTCCCAGAAACTTCATTCAACTCACTTGTCTTTTGCCTCTTGTTTTGGAATTTGCTCAACACTAACTGTGAATCAAGCAGAAATAGCTCCATTTACATAATCTTCAACTTGAGCAAGTATTTCAGGAGTAAGTTTTTCATCATTATTGAAATCAAATCTAAGCCTTTCTGGAGTTATATTTGAACCTTTTTGGTGAACATGTGGTCAAACAAATTTTCTAAGTCAGGCTAAAAGTAAGTGTGTTGCTGAATGCAAAGCCACAGTTTCTTTTCAAGTATCAGCAAGTCATCATTTAAATTTTTTTTCAGCTCAAACTCTAGATTTTGCTTGGTGTTCAGCTTCAGCTTTATGGAATCATTCTTCATCAACCTTTAGTCAATGTTCTAAAGCTAAGTCTTTTGTCATTTCTAAAGGAAAACCATAAGTATCATAAAGCTTAAAAGCTTTGTCTCATGAGATAATTTCTATTTTTTTTCAAGTTTTTTCAAAAGCTATTTCAAATCATTTTACAAGTTTTTCAAATTCTTTTAATCATTTTTCTAAAGTTTGTCAAAATTGTTTTTCTTCTTTTTGTATTTCTGCTTTGATTTGTTCTCTTTTTTCTATCATGTGAGGATAAGCTCATCAAAGCTTATCTATAACTTTGTCAGCAATTTTATACAAAAATTCTCATTTAAATCATAATTTTTGTGCTTGTCTAACTGCAATTCTTATAAGTCTTCTCAAAACATAACCTTGATCAACATTTGATGGAACAACTCAGTCAGAA
The DNA here is from genome assembly GCA_002761215.1 of Candidatus Gracilibacteria bacterium HOT-871. Classification (GTDB taxonomy): domain Bacteria; phylum Patescibacteriota; class Gracilibacteria; order BD1-5; family UBA6164; genus GN02-872. Next base: position 973,262 of record CP017714.1, on the reverse strand, counting down.
ATGATAACTGAAGCTGTTCTAGAATGATCTGCTATTATTCTAATTGATTTTTTATTTTGCTCGTTGTACTCAACTCACAAAACTTTACAAATTTCAGCAATTATTTCAGCAAATATATCTGTTTCATAAACTGATTTTACTCAGTTTAAAGTTGCAGTTATTCTCTCAAGTCACATTCAAGTATCAACATTTTGATTTGGTAGTTTTTCTAATTTTCCATCTGGAAGCCTATTGTATTCCATAAAAACATTGTTCCAGATTTCCATCCAGTTATTTTCATCATTTCAAACATTGCTTTCTTCTGGTGGAAATTCACTTTTTCAAACCCAGTAAAATATTTCAGAGTCTGGTCAACAAGGTCAAGTTGAACCAGCAGCCCACCAATTATCATCTTTTCAAAGATAAGAAATTTTATTTTTTGGTATTCAAACACTTTCCCAAACAGAAGCTGAAAATTCATCTTTTGGAGCATCAGCATCTCACTTAAAAACTGTAACAGCTATTTTTCTAGGGTCAAGAGCTAGTCAATCAGGTGAAGTCAGAAATTCATAAGACCAATTTATAGAATCTTCTTTAAAATAATCTCAAAGAGACCAATTTCAAAGCATTTCAAAAAATGTCAAGTGACTGTCATCACCAACTTCTTCAATATCTCAAGTTCTGATACACTTTTGAGAGTCTGTAAGCCTTTTCCCAAGTGGATGACTCTCTCAAAGTAAGTATGGAACAAGAGGTTGCATTCAAGCAGTATTAAATAAAACTGTTGGGTCATTGTCAGGCACGACTGGAGCTGAAGGAATTACAACATGATTTTTTGATTTAAAGAAATCTAGATATTTTTTTCTAAGCTCATTGCTTTGGTATTTCATAGTATTTTTTTCTTAAATTTTAAAAATATTTTAAATTTTAGCTAAAAATGCAAAATTATCAACCCATTTTTTGATTTTAACACAATTTTATGATAAAATTCTTTAAAATAATTATTGTTTAGAATTTTTATATGGAAAGAGCTTTAATTGAAGCTAGAACAAGGAAAATTATTTCCTTTATGAAAAACAAAAACTTAGCAAATCTCCTGGAAAAAAATATTTCTATGTTTAGTGATGAAGATCTGACAAAAGTCTTAGAATTTTTAGAAACTTGAGATGATAGTGTGCTAGTCAATTTTTTGATGGAAAAAACTAAACAATTTATGGCTGAGGCAGAAAAAGTCAAGCAAGCAAAATCAAAAATTAAAAAATTTAAAAACCAAAGGCAAGAGCAAAAAGAAAGGCAAGAAGAAACAGAAAACTTAGAAAATTTATTAGATTTTTAAAAAATTATGAACCCAGAATTAAAAAATCAATTAAAAGAGGATTTATGAAACATAACTCCTGAACAGTTAAAGGAATTACAACAAAGTGTTCAAAATAAAATTGAAAATTCAAAAAAGGATTTAGTTTTTGATGAAAAAGAAAAGTCTGAATTGGCAGATATAAACCAAGATTGAAATCTTTCAATTACTGAATCAAAAATAGAAGAACATTTACAAAAACTAGACGATTTGGAAAAACAAATCGATTTTTTACTGACTTTAGTTGAGATAAAATCTGAAGCTACAATTCAAGAAGTAGCTAGAAATACAGCTTCAAGAGCAAATCAAACTATTAATTCTATGAGAGATGATGTAAAAAGTGTTAGAAACAATGAAACTATTGAAAACAGAGATGATTCAAAAAAAATGCAAGAAATAAAAGAAATCTGAAAAGATTTTGAAAAAAACTGAGATGTAGAAAGTAGCAAAGTGATGACTGAAATAGCAAATTCAACTCAAGAAATAGAAAAAATATTATCTAAAGAATATTGATTAAAAGATATTTCAAATTATTTGGAAGAATTGAAAAATGAAACTTTTTTAAGTTGAAAAGTAGAAAAAATTTTTAAAATAATTGATTGAATAAAAATAAATTGAGAAGCAAGAGAAAGTGATTTATTATGAGTAAAACTTGAAATAAATGATATTATTTCAAAAATAAATTATACAAAACAAAAAGATTACAAGCAAGATTGATCTAATGAAATCAAAGATTTGTATAATTTAGATGTGCAAAGTAACAATTTAACTTTGGATAAAGCCTTAGCTTTACTAAACTACACAAATAGAAATTTTAGTGACATAGAAAACAGATGGAATACTGTTTGAGATGGAAATCTAAGTTCTATTGATAGTAAAGTAGAAATTCTTGATATGCAAAGTAAATTGATAGAAAAAATAAATGAATTTTTAAATCAAGAAAATAAAGAAAACTCAGAAGTGCAATTACGTGCTGCTTTAATATCAGTAGAAGGTTGAGGTTATGGTGTAAAGATTGTTAAATTTGATAAGAATTGAAAAATTATAAATAAGCAAGAAAAAGAAGGTGAAGGTGGTTTTATAAAAAATATAAAAAATTTTGTCAAAAATAATGAATCAAAAGATTGGTTTTCTAAAAACATAAATAATATTCCAAATATTCAAAAGAATATAGAAAAAGAAAGAAAAAGTGCAAAAGAAGAAGTTATAAAATGAGTAGTAGAAACAAAATCAAAAGTTATTGAAAACTTTAAAAATTCAGAAAATATATGACCAACTGAATTTCAAGCATATCTTTTATTTGAAAAAAATCTAGATGAAGCAAGTTTAAACAAAGTTATAAACTATAGTAAAAAATATCCTGTAGAAATAAACAGAGTAAATCCAGAAATACTTACTCAATTAGTAAAAACAGAACAAGTAAAAATAAATCCTGAATCATTTAAAAAAATTAGTGTAGATGATGTAAATTTTTTAAAAGTTGTTGATTTTAAAGAATTATTTAATAGATTTGTAAAAGAGTGAGCTGAAGATAATGATTTAATAGATTTATTTAGAAAAATAAATATACAAGTATCTTGAGATACTCAAATTATAAAAAAGAAGTTTTGATTTATAACAGAAAATAATAGATTTAAAGAAATCATATGAAGAAATCTAGAGTTTATAGAAATAAGTAGAGCTGTTTTATGAGATAGTAAAGATGAAAGAATAAATGCAGATTTTGAAAAAAATCTAGATAGTATAGCTTCAGATCATGATAAATTAGTAGAAAATCAAGATCTTGTTGTAGAATATATATTGAGAAATATAAATAGTCCTAATCAAGAAGTAGAAAGTAAAGCAACAGCATTTTTTAATGTTATTATTAATGTAATTTGAGTAGATAAGTTTAGTGATAATAATATAAAAAAGCTTCTTTATTGACCAAAAAATATGACTATTATAAAAATGATTATTCCTTTTAGAGACAATATAGAAAAAAGAAGTAACATAAAAGTAGCTGATATATTAAAAAATACTTCAAACAATATAAAAAGAAATACTGACTATATAAATATTATTAAAGAAAGTTGGGATTTTAAGGAAGCAGAGAAAAAATATAAAGTTTCTGATATACTTGATATAAGTAGTAACATACATACTGCAATATCAGGTTTATCAATGCTAAAAGATAAATATGGTGATTGAAAAATATTAGAATCTGGATTATTAACCCAAGATGAAATAGAAAATCTAGCTATACTTGTTGCTCAAAATATTAATCAAGTTGGTGATTTTAGTTGAAAAGATAAGCAAGTATTTGATGAAATAACAAGCTTGATTCAAAACACAGCTTGATTTACTGAAGCAAAATTGATAAAATACTGATTACAAGGTAAAAACTCAGAAAAAATAAAAGAAAGATTTGATAACAATAAAGCTGAACTTACTGAAAATCTGAAAAAATATTGATTAGATGAAAAAGATGTAGAGCAAATAATAGAAATTATCAAAAAAAATGATAGCAAAGCTGAAGATATAACAAAAGAAGTATCAAAAATATTGAAACAAAAACTCAATGATGGAAATGATTTGAAGTTAGTGGAAATTCAAACTTGAGTAATGAAAGAAATTTTCAAATTTGTTGAAAATGATTTAAATGAAAAAATAGAAGAAAATAAAAAGACTTTAGAAAAATCATGAGTTACAGTTGAAATTCAAGAAGAATTTAAAAAAGAAATAGATAAAGTAAAAGAAGAATTTGAAACAGAAAACAAAGGAAAAAAATTTGGTGATAAAGAAAAAAAGAAACTTGCTGAAGAATTTATAAATAAAAAGTTTAAAGACAAATCTGAAAAAGAAAAAAAAGAAATAATTGAAAGTCTTCTTACTTGAGTTAGCTTAAATGATAGAAAAGAAGAAGTAACAGTAGCAAGAAACAACACAAAAGAATATATCAATTATATCAACAGTTGATACAAATGAAGCTTCCGTGAATTTGCCAAGGAAAAAAATATTCCTTTAGTAGACGCAAAATGAGAAGTCATAAATGCAAAGGAAATATGAATGAAAGTTTCTTGATGAAAGTTTGAGAACTGAGTTTGGAGCTACACTTGATGAGTAAAACTTGATACAAACAATTGGACTTATATAAATAGTGATTGAAACAAAGTTGAACTAGACTTCACAAAAGAAGAAAAAGATATGTTGAAATCAAATCCTGAAGCAGGAAAAAATATAGTAAATTTTTATTCAAGTTTAGAAAGAGTTTGAATGACAAAACTTTGGAATTTGAGAAATAAAATATTTACATCTGTAGAAAACTCTTTTGGAATGCAGTTTGATAGAAAAGATTGAGATTTTTTGGATGAAAGAGAAATAAAAATATTTTTAAATGCAATCTTGGTTTCTTTATGAGAAAAACCTGTAAGTAAAGATTTAAATACAGAAGCATTTTTAACTGAAATAGAATTAAAGAACTGAAAAAGTTTTACTTGAACTGAAGAGCAAGTAAATAATTATTGAGATACAAATCTAGAAGCAAGATTTATAGATAAATTTTATCCAAGATGAGATATGCTTTGATTTAAACAATCACTTTTTGAAAAAGCAATAAAAAACATTACCTAGTGGTAATGTTTTTTAAGATTCTTCATTTTCAATGTCTCATTCTTTTACTATTGAAGCTCAAACTATCATATCAGTATCTTCTTTTAATTTTGTCAAAATAACTCATTGTGTTACTTTTGCTGTATTTCTAATTCATTTTAAATTTATTCTAATAGTTTGACCTAGTTTAGAAATAAGTATTATATCACTGTTTTTTCTGCTCTCATCACTTAAAACCATTGCTCAAACCATTTTTCAAGTTTTTGCAGTTATAGCCATGGCTTTTGATCATGATCAGCCTCTATTTTGGTCTTTGTATTCCTCAACTTCTGAAAGTTTTCAGTATCAATTTTCAGTAATTGTAAGAATATACTTATCATTTTCAGTCATAACTGCCACTTCTATCACATTATCTCATTCTTTCAATTTTATTCATCTGACACCAAATGCTGTTCTTCACATTGGTCTGACATCATTTTCATCAAATCTAATAGCTTTTCAGTTTTTTGTAGCTATGAAAATATTGTCTTCTCAAGATGTAGATTTCACCCAAGTTAACTCATCATTTTCTTTTACTCAAAGTACTTTTAATCAATTTGAACGAATATTTCTAAGTTCTGAAATTTCCAATTTTTTAACTGTTCCAAGATTTGTAACAAAAAATAAATACTTTCCTTTTTCTCCAGTGATATCCATAATAGCAGCAACTTCTTCGTCTTTTTGAAGTCAAATAAGATTTATAACTGGTTGTCATTTTGCTGTTCTAGCTGTTTCTGGAACTTCATAGGCAGGCAAAGTGAAAACTCTTCATTTTGTTGTAAAATAAAGCAAATCATTATGATTTCTTGTTGGAATTATTAATTTGATTTCATCATCTTCTTTTGCTCAAGTTGTAACTCACTTTCATCATCTTTTTTGAGTTCTAAAACTATCAGATTTTATTCTTTTTATGTAACTATTTTTAGAATAAACTATAAAAATATCTTCATTTGGAATTGTATCTTTTGGATTAAATTCTCAGATTTTTCCTGGATTTACTTTTGTTCTTCTATCATCTCAAAATATTTCTCTGACTTCTTGCAATTCTGTTGAAATAATAGAAATTATTCTCTCTGGTTTTGCTAAAATATCTTTTAAATCTTCTATCAAAATCAATTTTTCATTTAATTCATTTTCAAGTTTTTCTTTTTCAAGTCATTGTAGCCTCTTAAGCCTCATCTCAACAATGGCCTCAGCTTGGATTCTAGATAATTCAAAAGCCATCATCAATTGTTCTTCTGCATCATCATAACTGTTTCTTATAACTCTTATAACTTCATCAATATTATCAAGAGCTATTTTCAATCATTCCAAAATATGAGCTCTAGCTTCAGCTACTTTTAGTTCATAAATAGTCCTTCTTTCTACAACTTCTTTTCTATGGTCTATAAAAGAAATAAGCAAATCTTTTAAGTTATTTAGTTTTGGTTGCATTCATCTTTCATTTAATCAAACCATATTTAAACTAAAAGTTGTTTGAAGTGAAGTCAGTTTATATAATTGGTTCAATATTTTTTTAGGAAATGCATCTTTTTTCAGCTCTATAATAACTCTGACATGGTCTCAACTAGACTCATCTCTAAGCTCAGAAATTCAAACTATCTTTTTGTCTCTAACCAAATCTGCTATTTTTTCTACAAAAACAGCTTTATTTAATCCATAAGGAATCTCAGAAATATGAATTATACTTCTTCCCTTTTTTGTTTCTTCTATATTTGCAACTCATCTAACTACTATAGAACCTCTTCAAGTAGAATATGCATTTAAAATAGCTTCATTATCATAAATAATTCAACCAGTAGGAAAATCTGGTCATTTTACATAGTTCATCAAATCAGAAATAGTTATTTCCTCAGGGTTCTCACTATGAAGCAAATATTCTATTGCATCAACCAATTCTCTCAAATTATGTGGAGGAATATTTGTAGCCATTCAAACAGCTATTCACATAACTCAGTTCAAAAGTAAGTTTGGCAATCTAGTAGGAAAAACTGTTGGTTCTAGTTCTGTATTATCAAAGTTTGGCTTAAAATCAACTGTTTCTTTTTCTATATCTGAAAGTAAATATTCTGCTATCTTTGCCATTCTAGCCTCTGTATATCTGTAGGCAGCAGCTCCATCTCAGTCCATAGAACCAAAGTTTCATTGACCTTGAACCAAAGGATATCTCAAAGAAAAATCTTGAGCCATACGAACCATAGCATCATAAACTGAAGAATCTCAGTGTGGATGAAACTTAGCAAGTACATCTCAAACTACCTTTGCAGATTTTCTAAATTTTGCTGTTGATTTCAGTCATTGTTCATACATAGAATACAAAATTCTTCTATGAACAGGTTTTAATCAGTCTCTTATGTCAGGCAAGGCTCTAGAAACGATTACACTCATCGCATAATCTATATAACAATCTTCCATTTCAGATTTTATATTTCTATCTTCATCTCAGGAATACACTATTTTATCACTTCAATCAATAGTAAGTTGTCATTCATCTGTTTCTTCTAAATTTTGTTTGTTATCTTCAGACATAAATTATGTTTAAATTAGGTTTTAATTTTCAGTTATTATAGCCATTTTTTTACATTTATCAAATATTTTTTAAGAGAAAATTATAGAATTTTTAGCAATAAAAAAATATCTTTATTAGGAAAAGATATTTTTTTAAAATTTTTTGTTTAATTAAAACATAGCATTTATAAATATAGCAGCCAAAGCTAAGTTTGAAATAATTGTAACAACAATAAGCACTATAGATGTATTACTTGCAATTTTTGCTGCTGACTTTGGTTCAACTTTTCAAAAAAATTCTAGTGAATATCTCATTGAGTAAGCCAAAGAAGCTAAGTATGCAAATAAAGACAATATATCTCCTAAATCTCCTTTAATAAGAGCAGAAACAATAGAAAATGCTATAAATGCGATTATTATAGCTAAAGCCAAAGCAGTCATTTTTATTTTTGCACCAATGTTCACTGAATATTTTTTAGCAAACATTCCCAATTGCTAAATATCAAATAACCATATCTATCATAAATAGAATCAAATGTATTAAATTTATATTTAGAAAAAGTTCTTCTGTCATAGTTAACAAAATTAAATAATAAATTATTAATAGTTGATTTTGTAAAAAATCAACTATAATTTAAAAATTATGCTAAAAAAAGAAATATTTTTAAATTATTTCTTTTTTTTATTATTTATATAATTTGCTTAAAGTACAGTAGACAAAAGCATAGCACTCAATACCAAATTTGAAACAATTGTTATAACAATAAGTGTCAAAGATGTATTGCTTGCAATTTTTGTTGAAAATTTTTTTTCTACATCTCAAAAATATTCTAAAGAATATCTCATTGAAAAGGCTAAAACTACTAAATAAACGATATAAGATATTAAAATCATTTTAAAAATTGCTTGCATAATTGCAAAAGAAATCAAAGCTGTTATCACACTTGCAACTAAAGAAAATGCCCTAACTTTTGCCTCAACTTTCACTCAAAGCTTATCTGCAAAAATTCACATTGCAAAATATCAAAAAACCATATCTAAAAGAAATATGATTGTGTAAATCAAAGCAATATTGTAATAAAATGATTGTGCTGTCATAATTAAATAAAATTAGAAATAAATTATTTATAATAATTAAATCACAATTATTAAATTTATGCAAATTTTTAAAAATTATTTGACTTTGAAATCTGAAAAAGTATAAGCAGACAATTATTTTCTAATAAAAAATTTATGACAAATATTTTAGATGAAAGCTTTATTCTTACAAACTGAGTAAAGATTCCAAAAATATAAAAAACAATGCAAAAATAACTAAAAAAATCCCTTAAGGGATTTTCTATTTTCTAAATTTTAAATAAATCATTTAAGACTTCTGCAACTGTTGGATGAGTAAAAATATGATCTCTAAGAGCTGTATAAGGTAAATTGTGTTTCATTGCAAGTGAAATAATATTTATAATCTCTTGAGATTCAACACAATAAAGGGATGCTCATAAAATCAAGCCTGTATCTTCATCAACTACAGCTTTTAAAAGTCAGTTTGTATTTTTAAGAATTTTTGCTTTTGGAATATTTGTAGCAAATATTTTTCAAACTTTTATATTTTTTCACTTTTCCCTAGCTTCTTTTTCAGTCATTCAAATCCTTGAAAATGGTGGATTTAAAAATGAACTATAAGCAAAAGTTGTTCTATCAGAAGTATTTCTTTTTTTATCTCAAAAAAGATTATCAATGATAATTCTAAAATCATCAAGAGAAATATAAGTAAACTGTGGTCATCAAGTCACATCTCACATAGCAAAAATATTTTTAGTAGAGGTTTGAAGTCTATCATCAACTTTTACAGCTCATTTTTCAGTTAGTTCAACTCAAGCATTTTCTAAATTAAGTCATTTTGTATTTGGTTTTCTTCAAGTCGCAAGTAAAACAGCATCTGCTTGAAGAATTTTTTCTTGTCAATTTTGAGAAATTTTTAAAAATACTTTTTTATCCTTATCAAAAATCTCTACAATTTCAGCATTATTTTCAAATACAATTCACCTATTTTCAAAATCTTTTACTATTTCAGAAACTATTTCTTCATCTTGATCTTGTAAAATATTTGAATGCTTATTTACAATAGTCACTTTTGAGCTAAAATCTGTATAAATTGAGGCAAATTCTAAGCCTATAAATCAAGCTCAAATTATAATTAGATCTTTTGGCAATTCTGCTAAATCCATCAAACTTGTACTTGTATAAACATTCTTTGAGTTAGAGATTCATTTTATATCAGGAATCATACTTTTTGCTCAAGTATTTATAAAAATTTTTTCTCAAGCCAAAATGTGTTCTCAAACTTTTACTTCTCTTTCAGAAATAAAAGAAGCTTCTCAATCAAAAATATCAATATTTTCTAAATCATTTAACATTGAAAAATTTTTTTCTCTAAGAGTTTGGATTAAAGAATTTTTTTCAGAAATTGCATTTTTATAAAATTCAGGAGTTTTTGAAATATTTTCTTGAGATAAAGTCAAAAGTTTCTTTGAAGGAATACATCAAATGTTTATACAAGTTCAACCATACATTTTTCTTGATTTTTCTATAACTGCAACTTTTTCTCATCTTTTTGCCAAAGTAGCTGCAAGAGTTTTACCTCATTTTCAAAATCAAATAATTATTGAGTCAAAATTTTTCATATTTTTTATAATTTTTAAAAATAAAATCACTATAAATTATATAGTATTTTTTATAAAAAACAAAAATTATTTGCAAAAAAAATTAAAAGATTAAAATAAAAGTATTTATAAATTAATTTTACTTTTATGAAAGCAATAATTTTGGCTGCAGGAGAGTGAAGCCGTCTTAGACCTCTTACAAATACAACTCCAAAACCAATTATAAAAATATTTTGAAAAACGATTATAGAGCATAATTTAGAGCATATTTATAAATATGTTTCTGAAATAATTATTATTGTAAAATACAAACAAGAAGAAATCAAAAAAGCGATTTGAGATGAGTATGAGTGAGTAAAAGTAACTTACATTGAACAAAATGATGAAAAATGAACTTGAGCTGCTATTAGATGAATAAAACTAGAAAAAGACATTTTGATAATGAATTGAGACTCTATTTTTTGAAAAGAAGATTTGAAAAAAATCTGTAAACTTGATGGTTATGGAGCTTTAGCAAAAAAAGTTGACGAACCTGAAAAATATGGTATTTTTGAAATAGATGAAAAAAATATCATCAAAAAAGTAGTTGAAAAACCAAAAGAATTTATTTGAGATTTAGCAAATGTTTGAGTTTATAAATTTTCTCCAGAAATATTTGAGATAGCTGAAAAAATAGAGCTTTCTGAAAGATGAGAGTATGAAATCACTGATGCAATAAATATTTTTGCTGAAAAAGAAAAATTTCAAGCTATCAAACTAGAAGAAGATTTTATAGATGTTTGATATCCTTGGGATATACTCGATGCAAATAGCTTTTTCTTAAAAAATTTAAAAAAATCAAAAATCAAGTGAAAAGTCGAAGACTCTGTAACTATAAACTGAGAAATTATTTTATCAAAATGAGCAGTTTTGAAAGCTTGAACTTATATTGAAGGAAATGTATTTATAGGGAAAAATTCAGTAATCTGACCAAATGTTTATTTGAGAGGAGAAACAGTTATTTGAGAAAATTGTAGAATTTGAAATGCTGTTGAAATAAAAAATAGTGCAATTTGAGACAATACAAATGTGGCCCATTTAAGCTATATTTGAGATAGTATTATCTGAAACAATGTAAATATCTGATGATGATTTATTTCTGCAAATTTGAGACACGATAACGAAAACATCAAAGTAATGGTAAAGTGAGAACTTATTGATACAAAAAGAAGAAAACTTTGAGTGATTATTTGAGACAATGTAAAAACTGCGATAAAAACGATGACAATGCCATGAAGAATAATTGAGAGTTGAACTTTTACGATGCCTTGAGAAATAGTAAAATAGAAAAAACTCTGAAAAAATTTTCCAACTTTTTAGGTTTTTAAATTATTTTTTAAAATATTTTTCTTTTAATCCTCTCTCTGTTAAAATAACTGTATCTTTCAAATCATAACCTAAAATTTCTAATCATTTTTTTACTAATTCCTCATTTTTAGCTTCTATTTCTATTAAATCTGGAATATTTTCATATTTATCAAAATCAAAAATTATTTCATTATTTAAAGAAAAACTAACTCTATTTTTTAAAGAATATCAATATTTTTCAAATCAAATTCAATTTAAAATTTTTTCCATTTGCTCAAAATTATCAAAGTTAACCTCAAATTCAATATTTTCTAAAAAATTTTTATTTTCTATTTTTTCTTTAAAATTCATATTAAATCAATATTTTGTTTTTCTTAATCTTATCTTTTTTCAATCTTTATTTTTATAAAAAAATGCTTCTATTTTTGAATCAAAAACTTTTTTAGCTCAAATATTTTTTAATTTTTTAATTAAGCAATTTTTATCTATTTCAAGTATTTTTACTTCTATTTCTTGCATATTTTTATATTTTAATAAATAATATTATTTAAATTCATAAAATCTTTTATCTTCCAAGTATATATTTTTTCAAATTTTTCTTTTGAATAAATTATTTCACTTATTCAACAAGATTTTATTTTTAATATTTCAGTTAATCTAAAATATTCTCAAGGTGAAATTTTTCAATTAAAAATAATATAAATTATAATAGACCTAATAATACTTCAATGAGAAAATACTAAAATATTTATTCAATCATTATAAGTTCAAAATAATTTTAAAATTTTTCAAGTTCTCTCAAAAATTTCATTAAAAGATTCTCAATCTTCATATTTCCAATCTCAATTATTTCTATTTTCTTTTAAAATATTCCAAGGTAAATCTGAAGTTTTTTTTCATAAAAAAGAACTAGCTTCTTTTCTTTCTTTTAATAAATTAGACTTTATAATATTTTTAAATTTTTTTTCTCATAAAAAACTTTCCATAGTTTGAATAGATCTAACAGATGGACTAGTATAAATAAAATCAAAATTATTTAAATCAATTATTTTTTTTAAATTAATTGCCTCTTTTTCTCATTTTTTAGTTATTTTTTCATTTTCTCATAATCTTAATCATTTTATCATTCATTCAGTTTCTGCATGTCTTACTAAAACAATCCTAATCATTTTTATAAGTTAATAAATATTTTTGAATTTTTAAATAAAAAACATCATTATATAATAAAATATTTATATCTTTTAAAATTTCTAACTCTTTAAAATTTAAAATTCAAGATAGTAATTTTATAGTTTCATAATAATTATCAGTAGAATGAAGTCTATTTTCTGATAATTTCATTTCTAATTCTTCTTCAAAAAATCACTGTTTTTCTAAAAAATCTCTTCAAGGATATAAATATTTCTGTCTAATTCATCATTTATTCCAATTTCATTTAAAATTTTTTATATTTTCATAAATATCATTTCATTCTAAAATTAAAATCATAGATTGTCAATGAGAAATACTGTATAGTGCAAACTTTTCTTTTCTTGTTCAGATCTTATCTGGATAAATAAACTCCATGTGATTTGAATTTAATTTCATTATTTTTCTAAACTTAGTTTTTATTTTCATTTTTTCCAACTCTTTTATAAAAATTTCATCAAATCAATATTTTAAAGTATCAGGTTTGAAAATAACAGTTCAAATATTATTCATAATTTTATTTAAATATACTAAAATCTCTAATAGGAACAAAGCATTCTTCTCTTTCTATAAAATAATTTTCAAATTCTAAATAATTTGTTATATCTGACAAACAAGATTCAAAATATAAAGTCACTGAATCTCAAAAATATTTTAATATAGGATAATAAGTATTTTTATAAAAATTTTCTTTATTTTCAAAAAATTTTAATAAAGAATTTATATTCAAATAAATTGTTCAAGTAAAAATAATATTACCTTTTTCTTCTAGTTTTTCAAAATTATCTATAAAATAAGGAATTATTTTAATTTTATCTTCATCTTGAAAAATCAGATCTGCTTTTTCATTTCAAATTTTTTTAGTTCAAATTACTAAGTTTTTATTAGAATTATTTATTATATTTTTAAAATATTTTTCTCAAATATTATTACAATTTGAAATTATTAAATATTCATTTTCAATTAAATATTTATTTTTAATTTTATTTAAAACTCCAGACAAAATTAAATTGTTATAAATATAATGTCAAGAAGTAGACAAATATTTTTTAAAATTATCTTTATTTATGGTATTAGAAAAATTATTCTTAGTTTTTATTAACTTTTTATATATTTTTTCTAATCAAAATTCTTTTAAAATTTTTTTATTAACTTTTACTTTATATCATAAATCTCATTTTACAAAATAAAAATCATTTTTATCTTTTCAAAAATAACTATAATATTTTAAATGATTTTTTATAGATTTTATAGTAAAATAATCTGTAAAAATTATAATAGGAATTTTTAGATTATTATTATTTTCATATTCAATAATTTTTAAAATATTTTCTCATAATAAACTTATTTTTTCTTTATTTTTCAATAAAAATTTATGTTTTCATCAAAATCTAGTAGACATTCATCAAGCTAAAATTCAAGCTATAAATTTTTTATTATAACTATTTTTATTTTCTAAAATAAAATTTTTAGGAAAAAACAAAGTTTCAAAATTATAATATTTTTTATTTAATAAAAATAAATTAAAAAAAAATTTATTAAGACTTTTTATTTTTAAAAATTTTTTTCAATATTTTTTATTTATTTTTTCTATTTCTAAAAAATAATTTTTATATTTCATAGTTATTTTTTTCTATTTTATTTAAAAATAAATTTCAAAAAATTATAGCATTTGAATATCACATCAAAGCTCTTTCTTCAATATTATCATTTTTTAATAAAAATAAAGGCATTGTAGCAAAAACCATAAAATTTAAAAAATGAAATCTAATTTTCCAATTTAAGTCATTTTTATTTATAAAATTTTCTAAATTATCTTTAAAATATTTTTCTAAATTATTATATAAATTCCAAGAAGGATGTTCGTCAAAAAATTTTCTTTCTATTATATTTCAAGTTAAAACACAATTTAATAAATCATTATCTATATAGTCATATCTTCAAGGTCATAAAGTATGATATATTTTACAAATATCATATAAATAATCACCATCATTTCACCTAGTATCTATAAAAATTATTTTTTTATTTTTAATTAAAATATTATTTAAGTGGAAATCTAACCAAATTTTTCAAACAGAAATTTTTGAAATTTTTTTTAATATTTCAAAATTTTTTTCTATATTTTCTATTATTTGATTTAAATTTAAATATTTCTTTCAATTTATTATAATTTCATTATGTTTCAATAATTCAGAAAAAATATTATTTTTTTCTAAAATTTTATTATTATTTTTTAACCTTTCTAAATAAAATCTTTTTGTAAATTCTAAATTTTCTTCAAAAATATTATTTTCCCAAATTAAATTTTTAGCAATATTTAAAATCTTATCTAAATATTTTTTAGAATTTTCAAAATTAATTTTTCAAAATAATAAATTATATGAGAAAGTGTTCATATCATAATATTTTAAAACTAATTTTGAATAATTATATTTTATATTATAATCAATAATTTTTGGCAAGTATTCTTTTAAATTTTTATTTCTATTAAAATCTAAAAAATAATTTATTTCATTTTTTAATTTTTCTGAAGCAGATCAATTTCACTCTTTTATAACAACTTTATTATTTCAAATATATTTTATATAAGTTAATGCTAATGAACCTCAAGCTAAGAATTTTATATTTTTATTTAATTTATAATTATTTAATTTTATATTATTTTCTCAATCTTTTATATAATATTTTAAATATTTTTTAGAAATACAATGATAATTTTTATATTTTTCTCAAATAAAAAATCAAAATTCATAAAAAGAATAATTTTTACCATAATAATTTAGATATTTATTCTTTGATAAAATAACTTCATTTCTTTTTTGTAAATTTATAATAATATAATCTTTAATATTTTTAAATTTTTCAATAAAAATAATACATCAAGCTACTCATTTTTTCCACCAATCTTTATAATTTTTATTTAATAATTTAATTTTTTCTTTTTCTTCTACTCAAATAAGTATTTCATTTTTTATAGTTCTAATAATTAAAATATCTTGTTTAAAATAAGATAATACTTTTTCAATTTTTTCATCTAAATCCCAATAATACCATCAAACTACTTTTCTATAATTAAAATCTCATTTAAAAATAATTAAATCTGAATTTTCAAAAGGATAATTTTTTATAGATTTTGAAATATCAAATCAAACTGTTGAATAAATATAAGTATTAAAAGTTAATTTATTTTCTTTTATATAATTTTCTAATTTTTCAAAAATTTTATAATTTTTTACTTTTTTAATAAAAAAATTTATATCTTCTAAAGTAGTATCTGTAATGTTATATGGATAAATTTTATAATGATATTCTACTCTTTTAACAAATCATTTTTCTAAAATAATAATAGAAAATAAAATATCAAAAAATAATTCTTCTCAAGCATTATCTCAAACAATTATAATTTTTTTATATTTATTTAACTTTAATTTCTTTAAAAATTTTTTTATATGATTTGTTAAAAAAATTTTTTCTTTTCATATATTTCATGGAATTACATCGAACTTATTTCACCAAAGCATATTTTCTAAAATTTCTTCCAAAGAATATTCTTTTAAAAAATCAAATTTTTCCAAAATATCAAATAAAGATTTTTTCTTTATTTCTTTATAAAAATCTTTATAATCTAAAATTTCATTTATAATTTTATGGAATAAAGTTATTCTAAGTCAATGATGATAATCATTTAACCATGTATGTTTTCCATAAAAATTCAATAATTCTTTCCAAAATTCTTTATTGTTTTTTATATTAAAATTAATATTTTTATTCTCTAAAATACTTTTTTGTAGTTTTTTTAGTTTTTCTTTTTTATTATTAGAAATATTTTTTTCTAATAATAAATTTATTATTTTTATTGCTTGATTTATTAAGTCTTCTTGTCAAAAACATTTTTCTCATACAGATATTATTTTCATTCAAAAAATTAAAAAATATTTATTTAATATTTAATTATAAAAAAAAACAAAAAAGATGTCAAGCTTTTTTTAAAAAACAAAAATATTACATTTACTAAGTCAAAATTCAAAGATACAATGAAAGAAAATTCTCTAAAATTTAATTTTTTTCTTTTCTAAATTAATAATTTTTATTTTTTTTAAGTTAAATCTTTTCCTTTTTAAAAAATACTGTAAAAATTTTTTAATCTGAATAGCTAAAGAAAAAATAAGCTTGAATAGCTAAAAGAATTAATTTTAGATAAATTAAATAATAAATCAAAATTAATATTGATTTTAATCCAAAATCTAAATATTTATTTTTAAAAATATTTTTTGGTAAAAGTTTTTTTAAGTCATTTCTAAAAACTAGATAAAAAAGCAAAAAATAAACTAATAAATTTCATAAATATGCAAAAATATCTATCCAAGAAAGTTTGTAAATATCAAAAAGATAAAATTCTCAAATTGGATTTCAATCCAATCAATCTCTTAATCACCTGATAGTAAAAGGAACTGTTCAAAAAAATCATAAAATACTTCAAAGATAAACACTATAAACCTCTCAATTATGAGCAATTATATTGTAGTGTTCTACTCTTGTCATAATAGTATAAATATAATAAAAAATTATTGTTACTATTATAAAAGTAATTCTTATCATTATATAAAGAATGATTTCAAGAAATTTTTTTAAACTTTTTTGCATAATATTTTAAATTAAAAAATATTATAGACTTTTTAATATTAAAATTTTTCTAGTTTTTGTCAATATAAAAACCATTACAAATCCTTTAAGATAAGTAATTCTCATATATATTTATTATCTATTTCATAGGCCAAGTTTCATAAGATAGTTTCTTTAATTTAAAATAAGAAAAACTCTGAAAAATTTTTTCAGAGTTTTTTTAACCTAAAAATTTCAATAGCTAACTTTCCAAATTCTATAGTTTACATAATGTACATTTTCCATTTTTCTTGCTTCATTCATGAAAGATAAAAAGCTTATATTATGTCTATCATTTGTATGAGCACTAATCTTTACTCAATTATAATCAGCTGAATCTATTCATGTAACTACTACAACATGATCCATATTAGTTCAATTTATTCATCACCAATCAAAAAATATAATATCACCTCTTTCTAAATCATTAAAGCGGTTAATTTCCCTAAAATTACTATTCTGAAAAAAATGCATCATTAAATCATGAGCTACAGTCCAAGTACGAGAATTTTCATATCAAAACCAATTTCACCAATAAAAGTACCAATTATTAACATCTGTACTAGGACTCCACCATCCATTTTTAACTTTTCTTTTTCATCAAGCTTCTAGAACCTGAGATATAAAATTTGCACAATCATTAAAGAAACTATAGTAGTTAGGATTTCTTAATTCTTCTCAACTTTTAGAAGAAGTCCACTTTAAAGCATATTCTACTGCTTTTTGCCTATTATTATCAATAGTATTCAATTTTTTCAACTGCTCTTGAGTTTTGTTACTAGAAAGACTATTAGTTTCCTCTAATTCTAATGCTTTTTGAAATTCTGGATCAATATATCAAGTCCTTTTATCAAATAGTAAAATTCATCCTCTATTATCATTCTTTTTAAAATATTTTTCAAAGTAGTTTTCTCCCTTTTTTATACTATCCAAATAATCTTGAAAACCTATATCTTCTCATAAATTAGCAGTTTTTAATGTTATATTAGCATCGTATGAAGAAATTTTATCATCAACTTTAAGTTCCCATTTAGTATAATCATATAATCTTTTTAATGTCAGTTTTTCCTCATCTGTAATATTTTCTCATTTCCTTATTTTATCCTCTATCTCTGCACTCTTCTTAAAGTCCTCCATATAATTAAATGATGAAACATAATGATGACCTAAGATTAGAATGAAAGCAGGAAGTAATAACAACTTTTTAGATAATTTCATAGACTAAAAAATTATTAAATAAAATAATACATATATCTGTTCATTTATACTAGCTAGTTAATTTTATGTTATAATAAACATTGTTTTTGTCAATATTTATTATTTTTTCTACTTTACTTTTAAAAATTTTATTTTATAAATTAAAAAATCAAAAAAATCCTGAAAGAAATTTTCTCTCAGAATTTTATTTTTAGTGAAGAGTTAAGCTACAACTGAAACAAAAACTTCTTTGTAAACTCTTCCATCATATCTTTTTCTTTTCTTTTCAGAAAAAACTACAACACCATCAGTGACAGCATAAAGAGTGAAATCATGACCTTGTTCTACTCATTGTCCAGGCCAAAATTTATTACCTTTTTGTCTAACAATTATATTTCAAGCAATAGCTTTTTGTCATCCAAAAATTTTCACCCCAAGTCTTTTGGCATTACTATCTCTACCATTATTCGTAGATCATTGCGCTTTCTTGTGAGCCATTTTTTATAAATTATGAATTAAAAAAATTTTTATTATTTAGTTGCAAATCTAGCAAAAGCTTTATTTGCCTCAGCCATTTTGTAAACTTCTAATTTTTTCTTATAAGCATTTCCTGTTTCATTAGCTGCTTCAATCAATTCATCAGCCAAAAATTTAGCAAATTCACTACCTTTTTTACTTCTAGCTGAATCTATAATCCATTTTGCTGCTAAAAATAGTTGTCTTTTTGTGTTAACTTCTTGAGGAACTTGATAAATAGAACCTCATACTCTTTTTGGTCTAACCTCTATTTTAGGCATAATATTCTCAATAGCTTTATCAAAAATAGCTTTTGGATTTTTTTGACCTTTTGCTTTTATGTATTCAAAAGTGTCATTCATAATTTTTATAGCAAGACTTTTTTTACCATCAAGCATAACATAGTTTGTAAATTTTTCTTGCATTGAAAGTTCTTTTTTCATTATTTTCAAACAATTATAAATAAATTTTTAGTGGATTTTTTCAGCAATTGTCAAACTTACTCCACAAAATATTTTTAAAAATTTATAAAAATCAAAACTGTTTACTTAAAAATGTAAGATTTTTTAAAATTTTTATTTCTTCTTTGGTTTTTTAGCACCATATAAAGATCTTCCTTGTTTTCTGTCTTTTACTCATTCACAGTCAAGGAAACCTCTAACAACATGGTATCTTACTCAAGGTAAGTCTTTTACTCTACCTCCTCTTATAGCAACAACAGAGTGTTCTTGTAAGTTGTGTCATTCACCTCAGATGTAAGCATTTACTTCATATCCATTTGTAAGTCTTACTCTTGCAACTTTTCTCAAGGCAGAGTTAGGTTTTTTAGGAGTCATTGTAGTAACTTTTGTACATACACCTCTTTTTTGTGGACAACCTCAATTTATCTTGTAAGTTTCTTTTTTAAGAGAATTTTTTATTTCTTGCAAAGCTGGAGATTTACTCTTTGTTGCAGGAGTTTTTCTCTTTTTTCTTACTAATTGATTAATAGTAGGCATTTTTTAATTTTTTAATAATTAATATAATAATTAATTTTGCAAAGCAAAAAACTATCTCTTTGACCAAGATGGTGATTTTCTTGCTTTTTTCTTTCCTGGTTTCTTTCTTTCAACTTTTCTAGAGTCTCTAGTCAAGAATCCAGCAGCTTTCAATAATCTTTTGAATCCTTCATCTGAAGAAGCCAAATTTCTAGAAAGACCGTGTCTTATAGCTTCAGCTTGAGCTGATATTCAAGAACCAGTTACAGCAACTTCAAAGTAATAATTATCTTTTACTTTACAAATTTTTAAAGGAGCAAAAACTACCTCAAATAAATCTGCTCTTGTTATGTATTCAGAAGCATCTTTACCATTGATTGTGTTTTTTCATTTTCCTTCAAAAAGCTTTACTTGTGCAGAAGCTGTTTTTCTTTTTCAAACATTATAAATGTATTTATTTGCCATAAATAAAGTTATTATTTTATAAGTTCAGGATTTTGAGCTACATATGTATGCTCATCTCAAGTAAATAGTTTCAACCTAGCAAGCATTCAAGCTCTAAGTTTATTTTTAGGTAACATACCAGAAACAGCCAATTCTAAAGCTTTTGCTGGTTTTTTCTCTAATAAAGCCTCTAAACTTGTTTCTTTCAAACCTCATAGGTATCCAGAGTGAGTATAGTATTTTTTATCAGACATTTTTTTACCTGTAACAGAAAATTTATCACAGTTCAAAACTATAACATAATCTCCATTATCTAGGAAAGGAGCAAAAGAAACTTTATTTTTTCCCATCAAAATGACAGATATTTTAGTAGCTAATTTACCTAAAGTAAGACCTTTAGCATCAATTACATACCATTTTCTTTCATTACCTTTTACTTGTTTTGGACTAATAGTTTTCATATCTATTAATTAATTTTTAGAATATTAAGCTAACTCTAGTTTTACCATTTTTGCAGAATCACCATCTCTAAATTTTACAGCTGTAATTCTAGTGAAACCAGAAGTTTTGTTATCTTTATATTTTGGAGCTACAGTTTTAAATAATTCAAGTGATGCTTCTTTTGTATAAAGATATTGCATCACATATCTTATAGCATTCAATTCATCTTTTGTGTTTACCACATTTATCAATTTATCAATCATAGGAATAATTGATTTAGCTTTTTTCTCAGTAGTTGTAATTGATTTATGTAGAAAAAAAGATGTCAATAAATTTCTTTGCATAGCATCTCTATGCGCAAAAGTTTTATTGTTAAATTTTAAGTTTTTTCTAACTCTATGTCTCATTTTTTATTTAATTTAGTAATTAATAATGAATAATTTTTAAATGATAATCAATTATTCAATATTTTAATCATCACCTAATAATTTTAGACCTCTTTCTCAAAGAGATGTTCTAATTTCTGTCATAGCTTTCTTACCAAATCATTTAATTGAAGAAAGTTTTGTTTCTGTACATTTAGTTAATTTCTCAATTGAAAGAATATCTCAGTTTATCAAAGCATTTAGTGTTCTTGGAGACAATCACATAACTTCGATTGGAGTATAAGTTTCTTTTTCAAGTTCTTCTTTTACTTCTTCCTTTTCCCTTGATATCAAATCTTTTACATCTGAAATAAATTGTCATTCAACTTGTAGAGATTCTTCATTAAATATTGAAAAATATGAAGTAAGCATATCTCAAGAAAATTTTAATGCATTTATTGGAGAGATAGAACCATCTGTTGTTATTAGCATTTCTAGTGAATCTAGATTTACCATATCTCAAAATCTGGCTTTTTCTATTTCATATTTTACATTTAAAACAGGAGAGAAGTTTGTATCTACAAGTAATACTTCTACATCTTCTTCCCTTTCTTTAAGTTCTTCTTGTGTCAAATATCAAACTCATTTTTCTATTCTAATATCTATATCTAATTCTAATCCATCTCTATCTATTTCAGTTATATATAAATCATTATTTAATATTTCTACTCAGGCTGGTGTTTTTATATCTGATGCAAGAACAACCCCTGCTTTTGATTTTTTTAATTTTAACCACTCAACTCAGATTTCTGATTTTAATAGGATTAATCATTTTATATTTAAAATAATATCTATCACAGTATCTTTCACTCAAGGTATTGTTGAGTATTCATGATTAACACCTTTAACTTTTATTCAAGTAACTCTTGTTCCAGGAATAGAAGATAAAAGAATTCTTCTTAAAGAGTTTCAAATAGTTACACCATAACCTCTTGGTAGTGGTCATACTACAAATGATGTAGTATTTCCATTTATATCTTTTTGAGTTATTTTAGGCGCCCCTATTGTATTATGAATAATATGCATATTAAAAGTTTATTATAAAAATAACAATAATCGATTATTTTTTTATTATTTTGAGTAGAATTCAACTATTCTTTGAATATCAATAATTTGTTCAAAATCCTCTTTTGAAGGAATAGCTTTTATTGTAATAGTCAATTTTTTAGAATCTACTTCTATCCATTTACATGCAGATACTTTTCATTTATTAGATTTTGAAAATTCTTCCAATTCTTCTAATAAAGATTTATACAATGGAGATTCTTTTAGCTTATCTCTTAGAGATATAACATCTCATGTTTTTACCAAAATTGATGGAACATCAACTTTGACACCATTTAATGTAAAGTGAGCATGACTTACAAATTGTCTAGATTGTATTCTAGTTCTAGCAAAGTTTGCTCTATAAATTACATTATCTAATCTTAGCTCTAAAAATTGCATCATTTTTTCTCAAGTTGTTCATTCTGCTTTAGATTTTTGAGCTTTTTTAAAGTATGAAGCAAATTGTTTTTCAGAAAGTCCAAACATTCTTTTTGCAAGTTGTTTTTTCCTTAACTGAATTCCATATTCACTTGACTTTCTACTTCTTAATGGTGTTCTATTTGATTTTGTTAAATCATATTTTTCTGTACCAAATAGATTTACACCTTCTCTTCTACAAAGTTTTTTCTTTGGTCAAGTATATCTCATAATTAAATTTAAATATTTAAAATTTAAAAATTTATGATAAAGAAATTATAGTTTTCTAACTTTTTTCTTTCTACATCAATTGTGTGGAACTGGAGTTACATCAAATATAGCTTTTATATCAACTCCACCAGAAACTAAACCTCTGATAGCTTGTTCTCTACCTATTCAAATACCTTTAATGTAAACATCAACAGATTCAATAGAGTGTAAAGTTTTTGCCTTTCCAATAGCATCTTCAGCAACTACTTGTGCAGCATATGGAGTAGCTTCTCTAGCACCTTTAAAATTAGCAGATCAACCAGAAGTCCAAGTCAACACATTTCCTTTTTCATCAGTAATACTTACTATAGTATTATTGAAAGAAGCTGTTATATGAGCTTGACCATGAGGAACTATTTGTCTAGTTTTTTTAGGTTTTTTGATTTTACTCATAATCAACAATATAATATTATATAATTAAAATCTATTTCTTTTTCCCAGCAATAGCTGTAGATTTTCCTTTTCTAGTTCTAGCATTTGTTTTAGTATTTTGACCTCTAACTGGAAGTCTTTTTCTATGTCTTTGACCTCTATAACAGTTGATTTCTTGAAGTCTTTTTATATTTCAAGCTACAACTCTTCTTAAGTCTCATTCAACTACATAATTTTCTTTTATTTCTTCTCTGATTTTATCTAAATCAGCTTCAGAAAGAGTTTCAATTTTTGTAGTTTTTTCTATACCAACTTTTGCTAGAATCTCATTTGCAGCAGACCTACCAATTCAATAAATGTAAGTCAAAGCAATTTCTACGTGTTTACCATTTGGTAAGTTCACTCAAGCAATTCTTGCCATATTTATAAATAGTAAAAAAATAAGTATTAAAATAAATTATCCTTGTCTTTGTTTATGTTTAGGGTCAACACTACAAATAACTCTTATAACTCATTTTCTTCTAACGATTTTACATTTATCGCAAATTTTTCTTACAGAAGCTCTTACTTTCATAATATACAAATTAAAAATAAATATATTTTTCTCTTTTTGCAAAAGAGCTTTATTTCTGTCTAAAGATTATTCTTCCTTTTGTTAAATCATAAGGTGACAACTCTACCAATACAGTATCTCACTCAATAAGCTTTATAAAGTTATTTCTCATCTTTCAACTAAGGTACCCTTGAATAATTCCTCATCAAAAATCTTCTGGTAATTGAACATCAAAAACCAGGCCAGGTAGAGCCTTTACTATAACCCCCTCTACCTCAATCTTATCTTGCTTATTTGACATAAATTTTAGTCAATAAATTACAAAAATGTGGCAGGATTCTACTCAAAAAAAAACAAAATGCAAAACTTTTTTTGACTTTTTTTATTTTTCTTGTTAAAAACTTTTTAGAAACGTAGATTTCACCTATAAAAACAACAAAAAATCTGAGACTTCACAACTCAGATTTTTATATTTTGAAAAATATTTGATATTTTTAATTTTTTCTAAAACTTAATTTTTTGTAAAAATATTTTAAAATAAAAATTATTAGAAATAAAATTAGAGCAAATAAAAAACTTTGTGCTTCTGGAACTTGCTGTCCTTTTGGAACTATTTTGAAATCTCTATAAATATTTTCATACATATTTTGATTTAAACTCATCTTGAAATCTCATTTTGGTACTATTTTATATTCTTCGTGTGCTGTATTTATAATTCAAAGCTTCTCATTTCTTGCTTCTATTGCTCTTTTGAACATTAAAAAATTGTATTCAGGAGCTGGGCAGCAATTTTCATAATAAAATCATGGTTCTTGTCAAGGTTCACATCTTTTTAAATCTGGATAAGAGAAAGATTCTTTTAATGTTTTTTCTCTTAATGGTGCAGGATAAGATGATGAATCAAGGTATTTATAATTTTGCATACATAAGTTATCATTGTGCATATTATATATACTTACATCCTTAAGTTGAGGATATTTTTCAATATTCCATTTTAAACAATATTTTTTATCAGAAGAGCAATTTTCCTTTATTTTTACAAATGGAGAGTATTTTCTATATAAATTTAAAATTTGTGATTTCTCTCAAACTAAATCTCAAAAAATTGAATAATTTAATAAAGTTAACTCTGAAACATCTTTTCTCAGATTTTCAGCTCTTTGAAATAGTTCCAAGTTTTTATCTTTTATTATATTATCTTCTGATTCTGTAAGTCACTTTATGGTAAAACAATCTCATCTTTCCCTATTAATTGACTTGATTTCAAAAGAATATCCTTCTTTTGTTTCACAACTTGAAGGATAGCTTCTTTGAATATATGGAGAATATCAATTGATATTCTCCTCTCAAAGTAGATTAAACTCTTTCATAATTTATAAAGTTAATACAAAAGCTCTATTAAAATATCATGATAAACTATTTCACAAATAATTTGTCATATAATAATCATAATTAGCATTAATATTTAAAACAACAGCTCATCAAAGTGTACCATCTCACATATTAATAATTAATCTATTTTCTTTAAATCAGTATGCTACCACAGCATGTCATCATCTAATATTTGTAACTGATATTGATAAGTATACAGGTTTTCACATTCATATTTGTTCTTTAATCCAAGGATATATTTTTCTTGACGGTTCATGTCAATCATAACTAAGCCATCCTGGATATTTACTTTTTATATAGTCAATTCATTTCCAAAAGTTTGAATAATTAGTAGATCATCAATCTGCAACTAACTTTGTTCACATAGTATCTCATAGTGCTATTTGTAAGTCTCTTATAACACTATCTGCATATGAATCATTTCCCCATTTAGAATTTGTTATTGGAGCATCTCAGTCAACCATATCAGGATATCAATTCATATCATAATATCACATAAGCATAGTTAAAGCTGTAGGAACACATCCTGCTACTCATTCTCATTTTCAAGTTTCATCTCTGTTTTGAGGATAGTATCTTTGTACTTGTAAATAACAAGGAATCAAAGAATGACATCAATTTCAAAGTATACTTCATCTTACTATTCCTTGGTCAATTCAGTATCTAGCTGTAGTTGAAGTTCTACTCATAGAGCTTGTATTTGATTTGTTTAGAGTTTTTTGTCTTTCTATATTCTCTTCTTTAGATTCTGCAGCTCATTTTTTAAATTTTTCAAATTTTTCTTTTAGCTTATCATTTTGAGGTAAAAAAGAAGCTCGACTCATAGTTGAGTTTTGTAATCCTTGTGTTAAACCAGAGTTTGATTGCTCAAGATTTTTGTTTTCTGGGTTTGTGTATCACAATTCTCATGTTGACTCATCATAAGCAAAGGATTCAAATGCATTAAAGTAGTAATTTTTCTCATTTCAAGAAAAATTTTTTTCTTCCTTCATAACTTCTGAAGGGGGTTTTCAAGCATATGAAGAAACAGGAACATACACATCAGTTCAGTCTATATTCACCATTATATATCCACAGTCTACTTCATCATCACATGACACTTTATATTCTATATAACTTGGTGTTTCATCATTATTGCTATAAAATGGTTTTTCTGAAACAATTCTTGGATTATTATTCCAAAATGGTCAGAATCACCTCATCTCTTCAATATAGTTTTCAGCTTCTACTCTAGGTTCAACTGAAGCAAAACTTTGAAAAGTAGGAACTATAAACAATGCTCACATCAATATTGATAACTTAAAAAATCTTTTTTTTCATAATTTTTTAGTTATGATATAAAGTAATTGTAATACCCAAATCAGTGTTTTCGAAAAATTTTAAAATTAGTAATTAAATACCACTTATTTAGTAATATTACATTTTCATTATACATTTTTTTGGATTTTTACAAAATAAAATTTTCTTTTTACTTTAAGCCAAAAATCATTAGAATAAGTGTATCTTTGTGGCCTTTTTTAGGCTTTTTATATTTTTTTAGATTTTATGAAAACAAAGGCTCTTATCAGCAATACATTGAAAAATATTTATGAAAATAAATTTTATTTTGTAACAGTTTCCTCTACAATCCAGTTTTTTATAATATTATTTTGAAAAATTATTTTAAGCTTCTTGTTTTGGGTAATTCTACAAGCTTCAGGACAAGTAAATATCACAAAAGATAATTTTTTTCATCTCTTTACAAATATCTACAGTGTTTCAGCAATAATATTTTTTATAATAATTTTAGCATTTTTAATATTTTTAGAATTTGCTTTTTTGACTTTTATGGCTTATGGTAGAATCTACAATACAAATATAGAAAAAAAAGAAATAATAAAAAATACTTTTGAAAAAATAAAAATGCTTTTTGGAGTTCAAATTATTTTCTTCATTTTTTATTTTATAATAATGATTCCTGTTGCAAATATATGATTGAGCTCTGTTTTTACTGAAAATATTTATATTCCAGATTTTATAACCTGAGAGTTAACAAAAACAACTACTGGAATAATAGGCTATATTATCGGAACAATCATACTTTTGTATATAAATCTGAGATTAATTTTTGTACTTCCACTGACGATTATAGAAGAACACAAATTGTCTGAAAATATAAAAATTAGCTGGAAAATAACAAAAAAACATCAGTTTAGACTAATCTGGACTTGGATAGTTTTGATTTTATTGTTTTCAATAGTTATATGATTTTTTGTAGTACTGCTTTATGGAATACTTTTGTTAATAAGAGAAACTTGAGAACATTTATTAACTTCATCTATATTTTTAACTATAGTAGAAATCTTGCTTTTCTTTATGGCTGCTATTTCAAAAATAGTAATCATAGTGAGCTTAGTAGTGGTTCTTTGAAAGAAAAAAATTTTGGAAGAAAAATGAAAAAAACTTAGTAAAAAAGAAAAAAAGATTTCAAAAATATTATTAGTTATCATACTTATTTCTATAATAAATTTATTTATTTTTAACTATAATTTTTTAAAAAATAAACCAATAATATGAAAAAATATAGAAGTTGTAGCTCACAGAGGATATGTTCATGGATGAGTTGAAAATTCTTTAGAATCTCTAGAAGCAGCAGCAAAGCTAAAACCAAATTATGTTGAACTTGACATTATAACTACAAAAGATAATAAATTTGTTGTTTCGCATGATTATGATTTAAAAAGATTGGCTTGAATAAAGAAAAAAATAAAAGATTTAAATGCTGATGAAATCATCTGAAAAACTATAAAACAAAACTGATTTGTAAGTAAAATAGTTTCTTTTGAAGATTTTGTAAAAAAAGCAAAAGAATTAAATGTAAATTTATTTGTAGAATTAAAACCTCATAAAGAAGGAGAAAGTCCTGATTATATAGACAAAGTAATAAGTAAAATGAGAGAATTATGAATTGATAAAACTTCAAAAATTATTTCTCTAAATCTAAAAGTTTTAGAAGAGATAAATAAAAAAGCTCCAGAAATAGAGGTATGATACATAGTTCCAATTTTATTTTGAAATTTTTGAAATAATAATGTAGATTTTTATTTAGTGGAAGATTTTTCTTTTTCTGAAAATATGGTAATTCAAGTAAAAAAAGAAAATAAAAAGCTTTATGTTTGGACTGTAAATAATGAAAACAAGATTGTAAAGTATTTACAAGAAGATGTTGATTGAATAATTACTGATGAACTAGAACTAGTAAATGAGTTAAAAAATAACAAACAAGAAAATATTTTTTCTATTTTAGACACACTTTGATTATAAAAAAGATAGATTATAAAAAATCTATCTTTTTATTTTTGAACTTCTATTTTGTAGAATTCTAATTCATCTCAAAGTTCTAATTTTATGTTTCATTCAAATTTTATTCAACACTCTGTTGGTCACTCTACTTCTTTTACTTCAAGAGTTCATTGCTTTAGTGATCAAACAGTTCCAGATCAAATGTATTTTTTCTTTCTAAAAACTCTAACTTTTGCTTGAGTTTCTATTCTATTGTCTGGTTGTACAACAAGTCAAACAATCATAAAATTTTTCTCTGTAAAAAATATTCATCAAACTTTTGCTTTTCATAAAACAATCTCTATTTCTTTTGGATCTAGCATTCAAGTAATTATTTTTTCAATTCTTTCTGTGATATGATAAATAATTTCAGAAGAAATAAACTCAACTCAAGAAGTTTCTAAAATAGATTTTGCATTTGTCAATACTCAAACATGGAATCAAATCAAAATAGCTTGGCTTCCCTTACCCATCAATATATCACTTTCTGTGATAGCTCAAACTCAAGAATGAATTACTACAACACTTGTTTCAGGAGTTGAAAGCTTCAAAAGTGCTGCTTTTATAGCCTCAAGTGAACCATTTGTGTCTGCTTTTAGAATTATTTTTAATTGTTTCAAATTTCAAGCTTTTATCTTTGACATAAGCAAATCAAGACCTGAAGAACCTGATTTTTTTTGCTTTTCTAAAATAGCTTTATATTCCATAACTTTTGTCCTAGCTACATCAGGACTAGCCACAACTTGCAAAATATCTCAACCTTCAACCACTTTATCAAGTCAAACTATCAAAGCTGGGTCTCATGGTTTTGAAAATTTTACCTTTTGGTTAGCATAATTTCTAAGAATTTTTACTTTTCAGTGAGAATCTGCACAAACTATATTATCTCAAGAATAAATAGTTCAAGTGTTTATCAAAACTGTTGCAACAGGTCAAAGATTATTATCAAGATGGCTTTCTATAACTGTAGCAACTCAAGCTCTATTTGGATTTGCCTTTAATTCCTTCATTTCAGCTACAAGCAGAATTATTTCTAAAAGCTCATCAATACCAAATCAAGTATGAGCTGAAACAGGAACCATTGGAGTATTTCCTCACCATTCTTCAGGAACAAGTCAGTGTTCTGAAAGTTGTCATTTTATATGATCTGGATTTGCTCACTCTTTATCCATTTTGTTTATAGCAACTATAACAGGAATATCAGCTTCCTTTGCATGATTTATAGATTCAATAGTTTGAGGTTTCACTCATTCATCAGCAGCAACTACCAAGATAGCTATATCTGTAGACTTAGCTCATCTAGCTCTCATCACAGTAAATGCCTCATGACCAGGAGTATCAAGAAAAGTGATACTTCAACTTTCAAGCTCTACTTGATAAGCTCAGATACTTTGTGTAATTCATCATGCTTCTCAAGCTGCAACTTTTGATTTTCTTATATAATCAAGTAAAGAAGTCTTTCAGTGGTCTACATGTCACATTATAGAAATAACAGGAGGTCTTGAAACAAGTTTTGAAGGATCATCTTCATGTAAAAATGATGAAATATCTCAACCAAATATATCTTCAACAGAAGCTCAAGCAGAAACATCTCTTTCAAGTTTTACTTCAAATGCTTCAGCAACAATAGAAGCTGTTTCAAAATCTATTTTTGAGTTAATATTTACCATCATCCCATTTTTCATAAATTCTGCTATCAATTTAGGAAATGGAACTCAGATTTTTTCTGATAATTCTTTTAATTGAATAAAATCTCAGATTACTATTTTTTCTCATCTTTTATTTACTAAATCTTGCTTTATATCTTCAACCTTTTTTTCTTCTTTTTTGATATTTTTTTGAACTTTTGATCTTGTAAATGTCACTTCCTCTTCTAGCTCTGGAAATCTAAATTTTCCTCTAGTTTTTCATAGTTTTTGCTTATTATTTTTCTTTTTATTTACTTGCTCTTCATCATCTTTTGGGTTTGTTTTTTGAAATTTTGGATTTGTCTTTTTAAAATTTTTGTTTTCTACAGTTTTATTAGCAAAGTTTGACTTTTCTGCTCTATCTTCCCTTTTCACAACTTCTACTTTTTTTGCTTCTTTTTTCTTTCAATCTTTTTTTGGCTTTGAATCATTTTTAGGATTGGCTATTCTATCCTCTTTTCTTATAACTGTTATTTTTTGAATAATTTTTTTCTTCTCAGGTTTTTTAGCTTCTTTTTCTGACTTTTTTGTATCTTTTGAAGGTTCTACTTTTTTAGGAGATTTTTTAGATACCTTTAAATGAGCCTCTTTTGGCTTAGGCTCTGTTTGCTCTTGTCAATTAGCTTTTTTAATAACTATTTTTTTCTTGACTGGAATGACTTTTTTAGTTACTTTTTCTTTTTTCTCAGAATTTTCATCTGAAATATTTGAATAATAATCATCTACTACTTTGTTTTTCTCTGCCATTAACTATAGTTAAAAAAATATTTCGCATATAGTAAATATTTTTTACAAAAAGTCAAAGAAAAGTTTATTGTTTGATAAATCATCTTTTTTGATAAAATATTTTACCTTGTTTTTCAAAAAATAACAGTATTTTTAAAAATATCATTTAGCTTTGGCTAAAAAAAAGCAAAAAGCAGTTTTACTTGACAAAACTTTTCAGTCAAGAATTAATTTTTGGAAGTCTTCTAGACTTGATGAGAAAATTTCTATATTTTCTCAAGCTTCTAGCTCTTGACTTTTTAGTTTTTTACAATTCTTTGCAACAAAATATCTAAGTGTTCACTCAAAATAATTTTCTATGATACTTTCTGTCAAAAGCTCTATTTCATCAGAAATATATCAAGTTTCTTCTAACAATTCTTTTTTACAATTTTCTATTTCAGAAATGCCATCGTCAAGCATTCAAACTGGAAAATTTATTACAAATTTTTCTGGTCAGTATCTGTATTCTTTTAGATAAAGTATTTGTCAATCTGAAGTTATAGGTAAAATCATAGTTCAAATTGATTCTTTTTTATTGTGTCAAGTTATCAAAAAACTACTTTTATTTCATTTTTCATCTATATAATCCTTTTGTGAGACTTTTAAATATGGATTTGAAACAATTATTTTTTCAAATATTTTTTCTGGTATTTTCATAATTTTGTTTTCTTAGTAATGCTAATATTTTAAATTTATTTGAAAATATTAAAAGTTATTTTTCATTTTACACTTTACTTTTTGGAAAAATATTTTATAAAATATTTAATAATTTTTTCTTCTTGAAAAAACTTGCTACAATTCATTTTTTTAGTAAAATTAAAATAAATATTTTATAAATTTAAGATTTATGGAAGAAAAAATAAAAAAATTAAGTGAAGAGTTTTTTACAAACTTTTGAATAAATTATGATCAAATAGAGATTATCAAGAAAGATGAAAATATTTTTCTGATAAAAATTCAAACAAAAGATTCTTGAATCATAATTTGACCTCACTGAAAGAATCTAGATGCTGTTACTTGAATTTTAAAATTGATAATTTTGAAAAATTTAGAAAATTCTGAAGCTGTCAGAATATATCTAGAAGTAAATGATTATTTAAAATCAAAAGATGACAGATTTAAAGATTTTATAATTTCAAAAGTAAAATATGTAGAAAAATCTGGAAAAGATTTAAAAATGCCTTTTTATTCATCTTATGAAAGAAAAAAAATTCATGATTTTGTAGCAGAATACTGAAATCCAAGTATTTTTACAAAAAGTATTTGAGAGGGAAAAGAAAGAAGAATTCATATTTGCAAAGCAGAAGAAAAGCTTTCTATTGACATAGACTGAATGGAAATTTAATATTTTTAAAAATATGAAAAAAATAACAAGCATTTTTTTTATTATTTTCTGTATTTTTTGCTTTTGGAAAGTCTGAGAATCAAATTATGAAAAACAAAAAGAAATCAAAAAAAATATTGTAAATCATCCAGAATTTTTGCCAACAAAAACCTATGCATTAAGCACATCTTTTGGATTTAAGAACCAAAAAGCTGATTATTATTGGCTACAGACAATTCAGTACATCTGATGAAATGCAGTGTCAAGTGAATACAAAAAATATCTTTTTGAAATGATTGATTTGATAACAGAGCTAAATCCATATTTTTCTCAACCTTATATAACTTGAGAACTACTTTTACCTTCATATAATCCTAGGTATGAAGATTTGACAGAACAAGAGCAGGAAAATCTAAAATTGCAAGCAAAAGATATTTGATTAAAGTGACTGAAAAATTTTTGTGATTTAGAAAAAATAGATTTAATTGGAAAAGAAGACAATTTAGAAAAATTATTTTCAGAAAAAAAATACCAAAATCCTTGTAAAGAAGCTGAAATTGTGTACAATTTAGCATTTATCTACTATTTTTATTTAAAAGATTATAAAAATGCAGTAAAATACTACAAAGTAGCAAGTGTAACAAAAGGAAGTCCTGCGTGAGCAAAAAACTTGATTTCGATTTTGGAAGGAAAATGATGAAATAGAGAAAAAGCATTTTTTATGTTTTTAAATATGGCTGATTACACAGGAAAAAATGATGAAATTTGTACAGAATTTAGTAAAACTTTGAAAAACTTTTGAAATGATATTTTTTCAAGAAAAGTAGCTTTAAATTGAAAAGTTTTAAGTTTTTTAGATTCTGAGAGAAAAAAATATTTCTCAGAAAATAATAATTGATTTGAAGCTTCTAATTGCTCAAACTTTATAAATAAATCTATTCGTGAGTTAAATATTTATTTTTTAGATGAAGCAAATAAAAAATATTTCTCAGAAAATAAAAAATTCGCTTTAAGTCCAGAAGAATTATTAACAGCTTGATTTATAGATTATATCCCAACTGATTATCAAAAAAATAATGATTACTGAATAATTTATTTTTACAATTCTGAAATAAATTGATTTGACTACAAAATGTGATAATTATTAAAATTTGAAATTTTATTTTTTTTAATTATAATTTCAAAGTTTTAAAAATTTTATTTAAAAATTAATATAAAATACTATGAAAATAGAGAGAAAAAATTTAGAAAATTCTACTATTGAGCTAATTGTTGAAGAAGATACTGAAAATATTGCAAAGTTTAGAGCTCAAGTTTTAAAAGATATAGAAAAAAATGCAGAAATAAAATGATTTAGAAAATGAGCAAAAATTCCAGAAGAAGTATTAGTTAGAGAATTTGGGGGAGAAAGAATAAATCATATGGTTATTGACAAAGCTATTGATTCTATTTATAGAAATACTTTAAAACAAGAAAATATAATTCCAGCTGCTCAATGAGAAATAAAAGAAATTATTTCAGAATCTCCTCTAAAAATCAGAATTCATGTAGAAGTTTTACCAGAAGTAGAAATAGCTGACTCTTATAAAAATATTTCTATGAAAAGAGCAAAAATAAGTGTTTCAGAAAAAGAAGTAGAAGCTGCTTTAGAAGATATTCAAAAAAGATTTACAAATTTTTATGAAGCTGATGAGGCTCTTGTTATGTGAGATAGAGCTACAATAAGTACTCAAGGTTATGATAAAGAAGGAAAGATTTTGGATAGTACAAATATGGATAATTATCCAATTGTATTAGGATCAAATATTTTAGTTGATGGTTTTGAAGAAGGACTTGTTTGACATAAAAAAGGTGATGAATTTGAACTTGATATAAAATTTCCAAAAGATTACCACAATACTCAATTTGCTGATAAAGATACAGTTTTCAAAGTAAAAATTGACAAAGTAGAAAAAGCAAAAGCTCCTGAATTTACAGAGCAATTTATAGAGCAATTAAGATGAAAAAAACTTGATTTAGACGGATTTAAAAAACTTATAAAAGAAGAGATTCATGAAACAAAGGAAGCAAATTCTAGAATGGAAGAAGAATTAAAATTGATAGAAGAATTATTAAAACACACAAAAATAGAAATCTGAGAAAAACTTTTAGCTGCACAAACAGATAGAGTTTTTGAAGAAATCAAACAAAATATGGCCCAAAATGGTATAAAAATGGCTGATTATTTAGAAAGTTTGAAATTAACTGAAGAAGCTTACAAAGATCAACATGTAAAAGAAACTGCATTAAAAAGACTTCAATGAGAATTAATACTTTCAAAATTATCTGAAATAGACAAAGTAGAGATTAGTGAAAAAGAGATCTCTGAAGAAATTGAAAAAATAATTGCTAGATTTGGAAATGAAGATGTTATAAAAAGATTAAAAGAGCTTTATGTACCTGGAAATAGATATTATGAAGAATTAAAGCAAAGGCTTATTTATAGAAAAATTGTTGACAGATTTTTTGAATAAAAAAAGAGAAGTTTTAAAAACTTCTCTTTTTTATTTGTGTAACTTTTTTTTCTTCTTTTTCTGAATCTTTTGATTTTGATTTTTCTTCATCTTTATCTGATTTCTCTACTCTTTCTTTATTTTCTACTTTTACTTCATATTTAAACTTATTTTTTTTCAAAGGTTTTTGTGTATTTTGCCTTTTTTGCTCTTTTTCCTGCTTTATTGATTTATTTATTTTATTTTCAAATTGTCTTTTTCTTTCTTCTATAATTTCATAAATAATATCTAAATTTTCTTCTATTTCATCATAAAATCTCTCATATAAAGTTTTTGATGGTCTAATCAATAAATATATAATTATTCATAGTGGAGTAAAAATCACAGGAATAAGAACACAAAGCATTTGATATAAAATATTTGAAGTTCTGTTTCTGATATCTTTCAAAACCCAAATTACAAGTGTAATCCAGATAATAAACCCATAAGCAATGATGAATTTTATCACAAATTCCCAAGTTATTGATTGCCAAAGTGTAGTTAAATATTCATTTATTTGATCCATAGTTTAAAAATTATTTATGTAAATTATTTTTTTTCCAGTTTTCTATTTCAGCATGATTTCCAGAAAGAAGTATTTCTG
Source organism: Candidatus Gracilibacteria bacterium HOT-871 (assembly GCA_002761215.1). Taxonomy (GTDB): domain Bacteria; phylum Patescibacteriota; class Gracilibacteria; order BD1-5; family UBA6164; genus GN02-872. The sequence continues at coordinate 937,644 of CP017714.1, read as the reverse complement.
GCACTTCCAAATTTTTAAAAATTTTAGGCCTTGTATAAACTGGATATTCTTTTTTTCTTTCAAATTTTTTTGAAAAACTATCTTCTTCTAAGCTCAATTTATTGCCCAAAACTCAAGAAATATTTCTAACAAAAGAATCTATAAAAACTGAAGCTGCCAACTCTCAAGAGCTTAAGACATATTCTCAAATACTGATTTCAAAATCCACATAAAGTTCTACAATTCGCTCATCAATTCACTCATAGTGTCAACAAATGATAATACAATCATTTTTTAAATTTTCATAAAAATACTCGACTTTTTCTTGATTTAGAAGCTCTCAGGATGGAGTCATATAAATTACAGGAATTTTTTTTCACACTTTTTTAAATATAAATTCAATAGCATCACTTAAGACTTCTGCAGAAATAACTTGTCAATGCATTCCATAAGCTTTATCATCAACTCTTTTACTTGACAGTTTGCTAAAATCATTTAATTTGTAAAGTTCTATAGAAAACAAATTATTTTTCATAGCTTTATCCATAATAGAGCTAGAAAAATATGATTTAAAACTTTCTGGAAATATTGTAATTATATGAAAATTCATACTTAAATTTCTATTTTATTCATAATAATATCTTTTGTTTCTTTTAAAACCTGAGCTTGTGGTTTAGTTGCATCAATCACAAAATCAACTAAATGCAAAAGTTCTTTTTCTTTTGAAGCAGAATTAACTCTATTTTTATAATCTTCTCATCAAGTATCATCTCATCTTGAAGCCATTCTCTCTTTTATAGTCTCTATTGGTAAATCTAAAAAAATGATAGAATAATTATTTTCATAGCCTTTCATGGCTTTGCGAAGTGTTGGAACTATAAGTATATCTATCTCTTTTAAAAGAATTTTTCATTTTTCAATTCAGTTTTCAATTATATCTGTTTTTCTAGTTCAGTAGTAATCTTGATTGTGGACAAAATTATATTCTAAAAATTCTTGAGAATTTATTCATTTTTGAAATTCTTCAAAACTAAGTTTTATATAATCTTTTCAAATTATTTCTCAATTTCTAGGCTCTCTTGTCTTGCAAGAAAGAACAAACTCTAAATCTTTTATATTTTGCTTTAAAAGTCATTTTATAAGTGTTCACTTTCCTGCTCAAGTTATTCAACAAATAAAAAAAACATATCATTTTTTCATCCAAAAATCTTTTTAAATTTTAATTAATTTTGTTTGTATAATTTACTCATTTTTTAAAAAATTTCAATTTTTTGTTAAAAAAAACGAAACAATAATTGTTTCGTTTTAGATTAATCAGCTGTTCTAACTGTAGTTTCTTCTTCATCTGAAGAATTATTATTTGTTGTATTTGTTTTTGTTGTTGTTTCAGTCTCTGTTTGATTATTTTTAGTTGTGTTACTTGAACTGCTATTTGTATTATTTCATGTATTTGTAGAAGAAGAATTATTTGCAGAAGCTGATCAAGTTTTTTTAACTATTGTAAAATAATTTTTATAAACAAGACTTCATCCTGAGAAATATTTCACTTCATAAACATTTGTTCAATCAGCCAAAGTACCATAAATGTCTCTAGCATGATATCTCCAAGTAGTTCAATTAAATGATCATAATTTTAAATCATTTACAGTAACTGTATCTATATTTGGAGCTGAAACAGTACCTCTAATAGTTACAAAATCTTCATAAGTTGTATAAGTAGCACCTGTTGTTGGAGCTGTAAAAGCAAACTTAGAACCATCTACATTAAATGTATTTGATCAAGTTCAAGCTGTATTATTATTTTGTCAACTTGTATTTCATCATCAAGCTGCACCAGCATCATAGTAAACAGTATAAACAAATTTTTCTACTAAATCTTCATTTTTATTGAAAACTTTGAAAACTAAATCATTTGTTTTGTTTGGAACACTTACTCATTCCACTTTAAAAGTTCAAAGTGAAGGATTCAAAGTAGCTATTTTTCAATTAATATCTACTTTTGAAACTTCATCTACATCATAAGCTCCAGAAATATTTATACTATTTGATGATACATTTGATTCATCTAAAAGATTTGAAAAAGTTAAGTATTTAGATTTTCAAGTTGTATTTGCTTTAGAATTTGCTTTTGTTGAACCTGTTGAAGTTGTTCAAGTATTTGTAGTTCAAGTTGTTGTTGTCCCAGTTGAAGAATTTTTTTCTTCTTCTTTTTTCAAATATTCATTTCATTTGTTCATAACAAACCAATCTGAATTCATAAAGTATGTATCTATTGGTTGTTTTTTCAATGATAAATCTATTTTTTCATCTGAAGCTTCAGCTCTAGAAACTTCTATTTTTTCACCTCAAGATAAAACTGTGCTTCTTCATTTTTGATTTGAAACCTCAACTGTTCAAGAAATAACATAAATTGTTGAATTTACTTCATTTTGAGCTAAAGAGACATGAGAATTTTCAGATATTTTTAATTTTACAAATTTCATTTCGACATTCAAAGCAGCCTTCGTATCAATCCAAACATCTCAAGAATTAAGACTAAATCAACCATCTTCTAGGTATTTTAATTCTCAAAGTTTATTTAAATTGAAAGAATATTTATCATCTGCCAATTTTACTTTTCAATTTAAAACAGACACTTTTTCTGATTTGTAAAGAGACATCCCCTCAGAAAGTTCTTTTTTATCTCAACCTGCATAAAAAATAGTTGCTTTTGTATCTTTATCACTTGTCATAGCTATTCAAACTTGATTTTCTGTTGGTTTGACTTCAGCAGTTTTTTTAAAAAACATTGACCAGATTAAAAATAAAATCAGAACTCATCAAATTATAGGAACAATATAATCTTTTATATTTTTTGAAAAAGATCTATTTGTAGAATATCAACCTCTTCTTCTTGTAGACATATTAATTAAAATAAATTATAAATAAAAATTTTTACTTTTATTATGATATAATATAACCAAAAAAAATAAAAAAACAAAATTATTTTATAAATAATATTATAAAATAATTTAAGTATTTGTAAATATATTTTTTTCATTTTTTAGCATAATTACTTGATTATTTCAGATTTTGTATATAATACCTGTACTCTTAATTTAATTATTAACAAATTAAACATGAAAAAAGTTGCTATAGTTTTGAGTATTGCTTCTTTAGCTTTACTTGCTTCTTGTGGAAAAACTGATACAAAAACTAATAGTGGTTCAACAAGTAATACTGCGGTTCAAACAGATAGTAATTGAGGATTATCAATTTCTGCTGACAATCCAGATGTTAAAGTAAATAAATCTAGCACTACTGGAAATACTTCAACTGGAAGTACTACAGCTACAGGAAGTGGTTCAACTACTACTCAAAAAGTTAATGGAAGTTTATAATTTAAAAAGATTAGATTTTAAATCTAATCTTTTTTTTTGCATAAAATATTTTTTTGTGATAAAATTATTATAATTTTAAATTTTAAAAAATATTTATGTTTGAAAGAATTTATTCTTTAAAAATCTTTGAATGAATAGACAAAGAAACTATAAAAAAAATAGTTGATGACTGTGAAGTTAGAGAGTATTTAGATGGAGAAATCATTATGATGGAAAATGATGCTTCTAATTGAGAATGATATATAATAAAATCAGGAAATGTAGAAATAATTATTTGATGAACAAGAGTAGCTGAACTTGGAGTATGAGATATTTTCTGAGAAATAGCTTTATTAAATGAAGAAGATAGGACAGCTACAGTTAGAGCAATAAAAAATCTAAAAGTTTTTGTTCTAAACATAGATCACTTAATGGAAATGATAAACAACTGAAGTAACTTGATAAATAAAACTATTTTATCAAGAATTGAAGAAAATTTATCAAGATAGAAATAATTTACCTTAAGTAAAAAAGACCATATAAATATGGTCTTTTTTACTTCTTGAATTAAATTTTACTATTTATGAAAAATCATTATAACAAGTTACCTCTATATTTTTGTTATAATAATTTAATGATTTTATAAGTTGTTCTCAATATATTCTCATTCATCAACTTCAAAATTGATCATTAACTAGAAGAATTTTTATTTAGTTATAATTCAGTGAATTAAAAATTATTTTTTTCATAAATTCCTTATTTCAAGTATAATTTAATAAAAAATCTTTTGGAGAAATATGAATTCTCTTTTTAGATTCTTTATTTTCTTGAAACAACAATTCTTTTTTTAACTTTCAAGAAAAAATCAACATATAAGTTAAATCTTCTTTTTTTGTTCAAAAATAATCTGATTCTATTATGGAACTTATTTTTAAATCATCTATTTCTATAAAAGCCTCTTCCATACATTCCCTAATTAATGCTTCTTTTATAGTTTCTCATCTTTTTATATGACCTCAGGGAATATCAATTCATCTATCAAGCTCAATAGTTACAATATCTCAATTTTCATCAAAAATAACTCAAGCTATGCTGGTAACTCTATCCTTTGGAAAATTAAAGTCATTTTCTTTAAAAGTAAAATTAAAGCTTTTTCATTTATCTGTAGTAAATTTATCAGTCATTTTGTTATCATTAAAAAATAAAACTTGTCATTTTTCTCAATTTGAAGTTAAATTAACTTTTTTTTCATAATAAGTTTTTCTTTCAAATACAGGAAATATATTTAAAATTATTTCTTAAATTGATTTCAGATAAATATTTTTTATCATGAGAAAGAGAGAATCAATCATATAAATCTAGTAGTAATACTGTAGAAAGATTATTTTCTAACCTAAAAATTATTAAGTCATCAAAATATCTAATATTTTCATCAAGAATAAAAATTTTTTCACCACTTAAAAAATAATTCTCAGAATTAATTTTTTCTACTTTTTAAATTATATTAAAAACTCAATAAACATAACTTCTAAAAGGAATTGCACAAAACTTTAAGAAATTAAAAAATTAGCTTCTGGTAAATCTATTGATAAAAAACTACCCTCTCCTTTTTATAATCTTTTTTTCTATAAATTCCAAAATATTTTGTTTAAAATATTTTTTATCAAATTTTTCAGAGTGTTTTTTTATTTTGTCATAATCAAAAGATAACTTTTCAAATCTTTCTATTGCTTTGTTCAAACTTTCTACAGTTTGTTCACCAAAAAATACTCAAGTTTCAGAATCCACAACAGTTTCTAAAGCTCATCATTTTCAGAAAGCAATAACTGGAGTTCAGCTTGCCATAGCCTCTATCGGTACAAGTCAAAAATCTTCTTCTGGAGGAAACAAAAAAGCTTTTGCTTCAGAATAATATTTTTTTATTTCCTCAAATGAAATATTTAGCTTCCAAGAAATATTTTCTTTTGAAATACTTTTTAACTTTCTAAAAAGCTTATTGTCAGTATTTGTAATAATAGCTATTTTTTTTCAATTTTTGTTGAAAGCATCAACTATCAAATCAAATTTTTTGTAAGGAATGCATCTTCAAACATAAAGATAAAAATCCTTTTTTTCAGAAGAAAAAATAAACTTTTCTGTATCAATTCAAGGATAAACAACTTCAGCCTCTCTGTTATAATATTTTTTTATTCTATTTTTTGTATTTTTAGAGTTTGCTAAAAAATAATCAGGTCTTTGTGCTGCTAAAAAATCCCATTTTCTCAGATTATGAACAAGCCTTGGCATAAACCATTTCCCTATTGGATTAAGAATTCAGAACTCCATCATATTTATGTATTCGTGATAATGACTCCAAAAATACCTAGTTGGAGTGTGACAATAACATATAAAAAGAGTTTCTGGTTTTGTAATAATTCATTTACTTTCAGCTGTTGTTGAGCTAATAACTATATCATAGCCACTAAAATCAAATCTCTCAAAAGCTTTTGGTCTAAGTGTTAAAGCTAATTTATGCGATTTATTTAAAAGTGGAATATTTTGAATAGAGCTGGTAATTATTTTTTTTCAGTCAAAAATAGGATTTCATTTCTGAAAAAAAATACTTGTAAAAATATCTGCTTCAGGAAATATTTCCAAAAGTTGAGCTAAAACAACTTCAGCTCATCACATATCCTTTATCCAATCACAAACTATAGCAATTTTCTTTCAATTTAAAAAATCTGTTTTCATTTTTTGTTTTTTAAAATATTTTTCTTGAAGTTTTTGTCTATATTATAATATTCAAAAAAATAATATTTTAAAATAAAAATATTTCATTTTCTTGACAAATATTATTTTTTATGTTTTAATTAATTAAATATTTTATTTTTTATTGAATAATTAGATGGATAGTTTTTTAGAAAAATTGATTGAAAACCCTATTTGACAAGGAATTGGAATTGTTGCAATGCTGATTTCATTTTATTGATATACACAAAGAGATGACAAAAAAATTATAAAAATATTTATTGTTTCAAATGTATTTTGGATATCACACTTTTACCTTATTTGAGTGCTTTCTGCTGCTGCTGTAAATCTAGTTTGAATTTTTCGTTTGTTTCTGTCTTTAAAATACAAAAAAAATATAAAAATGTTTTTCTGAATTGTGATAGCAACCATCATTTTATGAATAGCAACTTATGAGAATGAGCTTTCTATACTTCCTATAATTTGAAGTTGTATGTCAGCTTACTCTTACTTTTTTCTTGAAAAGCTTAGATTACGTATGTTGATATTTTTAACTTCTATAGTTTGGTTCACTTTTAGCTATTTATCTTGAAGTGTTTGAGGAGCAATAAACGAAATCATTGTTCAAATAATTTTGATTTTTACAATGTACAAATTGGTAAAATATGAATGAGAAAAAGTGTACTTTGTAGACAAAATTTTTGAAATTATTTCTAGACCAAAACAAAGACCTGACCTTTGAAGACTTGTTTTTATTTATGATTATATAAAATTAAGAAAATGATGATTTAAAAATAAGTTAAATAATATTTGAAAAAAGGCTAAACAATACTACAAAAAAGTAAATAGTGTAAAAATAAATATTTTCAAAAAAGGTAAAAAATTTATAGAAATAGAAAAAGTTTAAAAAAATTCTAAAATAATTTTAGAATTTTTTTGTTTAGAAATCTTCTTTTTTCCAGTATTTTTCTTGTCGAACAAGCTTGCTTTCATCTTCTTTGTTTTTTAAAACTTCTTTAATTGCCTCTTCTAAAAATATAGTATTTTGGCTTCACTTAAACAAAATTATAAATTTTTGATCTTTGTGTTCTTCTAAATAAATTTTCAAAATTTTTCCAGCTTGAGAAGAATATTTAAAATTTCCAATATGTTTTCAAAAATTTGCTGCAGTTTCCTTTCAAACAGAGATTATTTCTCAAAATTTTGATGCAAATTCAAAAAGTTCTTTGTGCTTTTGTGTTGAATTTTGTCATATTTCTCTCATATCTCAAAGTACAAAAAGATTTTTGTAATCAGGAAAAAGTTCATTTCTCAAAATATCTGTGTTTTTTATCATTGTTTTCATACTTTCTGGTCACGAATTATAACTTGAATCAACAATTATAGAATCACAAATTCATTCAAAAATACTAAATCTTCCTCATTGAAGCTCAAAATCAAGATATATTTCTTTTTCTTCAAAATCTTCAAATCATAGAATAACAGCTATTTTAAAAGCAAGTTCTAGATAAACAATATTTTCTTCTCAAAGTAAATTTGTTTTGATTTGTCATATATTTGAAAATATTTTTCAGTTTTCAAAAGTATAGTAAAAATTAGGAACATCTTCATTATAAAAATATTTTTCTTGATCAATTTCAGGAAAAAGTGAATTTTGGAAAGGATCTTGTTTGTTTAAAAACACAGCTTTTTTTGTTGCAAAAATAAGTTTTGATTTTTCTAATCAAAGTTCATCTTGATCCTTAAAATTGGCAACATGAATAAAATCAAGTTTTGTAAAAACTGAGATATCAGGTCTTGCAACTCAAAGCAAAAAATCCATATCTTTTGGCTTATCTACTCCATATTCTAAAACTAAAATATCATATTTTTTTCATCAAAAAATAGATTTAAAAAATAATTTTAAAAAAAGTAAAATAAGAAAAAAAATAGAAGGTTTATAATTTTCTTCTCTAAAAATAGAACAAATTATTCATATTTCAGAATTATAATTTTTTGGTGAAGTATAAATTTTTTTATTTGGAAAAAGATTTTTTATAGTTTGAGAAACTATCATTCTACAGCTAGTTTTCCCAACACTTCAAGTAATTCAAATAATTTCTGGTTTAGTTCTTTTTAGGTAAATTTTAGCAAAAATTGCAAAAATTTTATAAATAAAAAGTAATATTTTTTGTTTCATTTTTTGATTTTAAAAAATATTTATAATTTAAATCTGTATTCAAAAATAGCTAGTTTTCAAGGTTCTTTATGTTTTGTCTCTTCAAAAATATTATCTTTTTCAATCTGAAAGCAATAAGAAATAAATCTAAAATCTGGATTTTTTATTTCTGATATTTTTGGATAAATTTTTTGTGTAACAGAGGATGGAACTCAAAAAACGTAAACAACATCAAATTTTGAAAAATCTAGTTTTAGAGCATTTCAAAAAATAATTTTTATATTTTTTTGTCAGGAAAAATAAATTCTAAGCTTTGAGATCAAGTAAAAAAAAGGTGAAAGCTCTATTCAAGTAAAAAAAGTATTTTTATTGTTTTTAGCTAAATAAAGAGAAACTCAAGCTGTTCAACATCACATTTCTAAAAAATTTTTACAAGGCTTAGATTTTAAAATTTTATCAATTCTTTGTAAATCTTCTGTTTTAGTTGGAACCCAAGGAGCAAGTGAAACAAAAGAAATAATAGAAATCAAGAAAATAATAAACAAAATAGTCAACCACATTTTTATATTTTTTTAAAATAAATTAATTTACTAAATCTGAGTAAGAAGTCCAAATTATTCAGTCTAAGTGAAGCATAGGAATTTCTAACTTTTCACTTAAATCTTTGTAAAAATCTTTGATATCATCATTTTCTTTGGTTTTGTATTTTTCATAAATTGTTGTAAGCCTTGAATCAATAGGAATAAAAAGTTCTTTAGGAAAATATTTTAACCCAAAAATATTTCTAGCTCAATAACTAAACATTTTCACAGCAAAAACTATAGTTTTTGAATCTTTTGCTTGTTTCATAGTATTTGCTAAAGAATCTCTCAAATCAATCATATTTTCAAAGTATTTTTTTTCACTTCAAGAAAACTTTTCCAGAAATGGCTCAAATTTAACAAGCCTTCAAATTTTTGTATCAACAAATCTTTTATTTTTTTTACAAATTTTTAGGAATTCTGAAAGCAAATTTATAATTTCTTGTGAAGAAATATTTTTTTCATCAAATTTATCTGAAAAATAAGTTGAAAACTCTTCCCAATAATCCTCTCATTTTCAAGAAAGTTGATAACAAACAAGAGAATTTCACAAAATCAAACTCAAATAAAAATAAACTTTTTTTTCTTTTTCTCAAGATAATTTTTCCAATTGATTCCAAAATTGATTTAGTGCTTTAAATTGAGGATCCTGTTCCTCAAAGCTTATTGCATCTTTTAAGTCATAATTTTTTAATTTTTCATAAAGCAAATTGTTCATTTTTGTTGAAATTAATTTTAATTTTTCTTTTTTGCTAAGCTTCTTGATTTCAATTTCCCTTTTTGTAGCCAAGCTTCTGTTCTCAAATTTTTCAAAATATATAATTTTTACTGGTTTTCTAGACAAGGTGTATTTTGCTCATCAAGGAATCTCTCAATTATGCTGCTTTTCTCTTCTTATTAAATCAGTTGTAATGCCTGTATAAAGTGAATTATCAAAACACTTGACAATATAAACAAAATACATATTATTTATTTTGAATTATAAAAAATACTGTTCAAATAGATGCAGTTTCTGTCCTTAAAATCCTATCTCAAAGATGAATTCTTTCAAAATCATTTTTTTCAAAAATGGCTACTTCTTGCTCATCAAAACCTCATTCTGGTCAAGTAAAAATATTTATTTTTTTTGGTAAATCTAAATTCAAATCTTTTAATTCTTTTGAATTTTGATTTTTTGTATGAAGAAAAATATTTTTTGAATTAATGAGTTTTTCAAAATCTAAATTTTCCAAGAAATATAGCTTTGGGATGACATTTCTTCCAGATTGTTCAACTGCTTCAATAATTATTTTTTCTATTCTTTTTATTTTATTTTCATTTAAAAATATTTTTTGACTTCTAGAACTTTTAAAAAAATAAAAATTTGAAACTCCGATTTCAGTACACTTTTGAACTATAAATTCAATTTTTTCGATTTTATTTGGAAATGCTGAAAAAAGATTTAATTCAAAATTTATTTCAGAATTTTTATCTATTTTGTCACATTTTTGGAAAAATATTTTATTTTTTTGGATTTCTTTTAATTCAAAAATAAAATCTTTTTGTAGTTTTCAGTCAAAAAATACATATTTGTCTCCTATTTTTCACCTCAAAACTTTTAAAATTTGATTTATAAAATTCTTATCATCAATAAAAAAATAATCTTTTTCTAGATTTTCAAAATAAAATCTTTGCATTTTCTCTAAATTGTAAATATTTTTTAGATTATAATTATTTTTTAAATTTTAACAAAATAAAAACACTGATTTCTCAATGTTTTATCTAGGCATTCAGTAAAAATCCAACCCCTTGCTGTCAACCATAGTTTTTGTAATAAAATTTTTCTTTTTTCCTTTTATAAAAAAACCTCTTTCATCAATAATTCATTGCTCAATTAAAGACTCAATATTTTTAGTTTTTAGCTTTTTCTTTGGAAAATTTTGCTTATTTTCATAATATTGTTGTCTTTTTTTATAAGAAGTATTTTTTCTAACTTGAGGATTTTCATTTCAAATATAAACTTGATATGATTGTTTTTTATTTTTTGCCATTTTTCTCGAAGCAGCCTGCTTTTTTACGATTCTTGATGTAAGTCCATGACTATTTGCCATAATTTTTTTCTTTATTAATTAAACTAAATTTTCTAAAAATATTTTCTATTATATTATTTTTTCTAAAAAAATCAAAATTTTTCTAAAAAAATTTGCTTTTCAAAAAAAAATCTATAAAATACTGGCACTTTTATAGAGGAATTGATTTGATTAATGCGGGGGTAACATAAAAGAGTGAGTGTACTAAGGCTTCAACCCTTGGGTGTGCGAGTTCAAACCTCGTCCCCCGCTCCATTCATAAAAGTTAAAAAATAGGAAAAGAAGTTTGCTTTATTGCAAGCTTTTTTTTCGTCTAAAAATAGTTTTAAAAAAATTGTATTTCTGTAAAAAATATATTATAATATTTAAAAAATTTATTTTTATTAGCAATTTCATATGATTCAAGACCTTATAAAACAATTGCAAGCAAATGTTGTGAATTGATTATATCAAGAAGTTATAAATTTTGCTGCAACATATATTCCAAAATTTCTTTGAGCAGTTGTGGTTTTCCTTTTTGGTGTGCTGATTGCTGTATGAATATATAAAATAACTATTTATTTATTTAAAAAATTCAAAATCATTGATAAAATAGATAAACTTACAATGATTTCTATTTATAAAGATGAAAAAGAAAAAGCTTGAAAAACAGAATTTAAAAAAATTTCTGATAACATAAAAATAGATGTAATCACAGCAAAATCTATGTCTTACTATGTGGTTTTATTGTTTTTTAGATTATCAATTGTGATAATTTGAATCAAAGAAGTAGAAAATTTTTTAAATAGTTTGATACAATATTTACCTAGTTTATTTATATGAGTTGCAGTTTGATTTTTTTGAATTAGGTTTGCAAGTTTTGTTTATGATATGATTTACTATCCACTTGATTTGAGTTGACAAAAAAATGCTGAAGTTATAGCTATGTGATGAAAAATAATTATTTTATTTTTTACACTAATGGTTGTTTTAACACAAGTTTGAATAGCAAGTGAAATAACTCAAATAATATTAATCTGATTTATAGCAATGCTTTCTCTAGCTGGTTGACTTGCTTTTGGACTTGGATGAAAAGAATTGGCAAAAGAGATTTTAGAAAGTTTTAAAAATGATGAAAAAAAGTAGAAAATTTAGGTTTTCTACTTTTTTATTTGATAATATTTTCCTTTAGAATAAATATCTTTTTTATCTGGAGATGTTATTGCTGGAAAAATTATATCACAAGCTCTAAGTTTTGCTCTAAAATCAACTTCATATTCACAAGGACAAGAATTACATTTTTCTACATTTCAAGTAATTATATGACCTCAAGAATAACCACAATTTAGAGAATATTTTTTTACTCTACAATATCAATCATCACAGAAAAATCAATTTTGACAGTTAGAATCAGTTTTACAAGTTTGTTCAAAAATAGGACATCAAAAATTTTTTTTATCTCATTTAACATTTGGACAATAGTCTCGTTTATCAGAAACTCAATCTCCATCTGTATCTCTTGAGTCATTTTCATCTTTTTCTATAGCTGGATTATAAACTCATAAATCATCTTCTGTACAACCATACATTCCTGCCTGAATATGGTCATTTCTACAAACATAGTCTTTTTTATCTTTTGGTGTATTTATTTCTTTATCATATTCATCAGGAATTCAGTCTCAATCAGAGTCTTTAAATTTTCATTCATATCAAGGAGTATTTGAAATTTTGATAGTTACAGTTGAGGTTGAAGAATTTCAATCTTTATCAGTTGAAGTAAGAGTGATAGTGTAAGTTCAATTTGCTGGAAAATTGTGAGTTGTAGTTTTTCAATAAGAATTATTTCAATCTCAAAAATCCCAACTGTAAGTGACATCTGTTCCTTTATTTGTCACTCAAGTAAATTTTATTGGCTCTCAAACTTTTGCTGTAGTTTTATCAGTGATAATATAACTTGTCAATCAAGATTTATTTTTATCATTTGAATTATTATCAAAAAGAGTTATATCATTGTAAACTTCAGAAGTTTGTCAATCATTTGATTTTGCAGTCAAGTAAACTCTATATTTTCAAGGTTTTCAAAAATTGTGATTATCAACATATTTTCAACTTTCTATAGAATCTTCTCCTGTTTCATAATTATAAAATCTCCAATTATAAGTAAATCAATTATCATCTAATTTTGAAATTTTTCATCTAAAGTCAAATATTTTTTCTCAATCAGGAAAATCTGTAAATCTACAATTTTGCTTTTCTGGATTACAAGTTTTATCTAAGATTTCAATTTGTAATCAAAATAAATTTTGTTTAATATTTTGACAAGAATTATTTTTTAAAGCTATGTAGGCAATTTTTAAAAAATCTTCTCTTGTTACAAATTGCTTTGGGTTAATATTTTTTGAGAAATCTAAAAGTTTTATTTTTCTTTCATTTCAATCTTTATCATAATCTGTAAATGTGTAATCAAAGGCTTTTTTGAAGTCTGGATAAAAACTGTAAACATTTCCATCAGAAAGCTTTGGAGAGATGTTTCAAACATTTGGAAAGACTTTTCAAGAAGATATTTCCTTTCTCATAGCCTCAGCCTCACTTATAGTCAAAAGATTTCAAGCTCTTAAAATAATAGCTAAAGCCTCCTCTAAAATAATATGATTTTCTGGACAAAATGGCTTTTCTCCAGTTCTAGAAACTCAGTTTTGACAAACAGTTCAATCTTGATATCAAGTAACTTGACCAGAATCAACAGCCTCAGCTACACAATAAAAATACTTATCATTTTTAGAAATATCAAAAAATGTTTTTGTATTTGAGTATTTTTGTACAAAAGAAAAATCTACATTTGGTTGAATACAATCCTTACAAGAGATTTCAGAAACTATTCAAACAAATTCATCACGAGTCAATTTTTCATTTGGGTTAAATTTTCAGTCTTTGTCAGGAGAAATAATTCATCTATCATACAAAGATTGTAATTCTTCATAATATGGATAATTTTTATCTATATCTTTAAATATTTTTTCAACAGGAATACTTTCAGCATTTACAAAAGAAAAACTGAATAAAAAAAATAGAAAGAAAAATATTTTTAAAATTTTCATAATTATTTCTTAAATTTTAACATGCATACATAACGATTCAAGCCGCAACAGAGACATTTAGTGATTCTTTTTTTCATCTCATTGGAATAACAACAATCTCATCAGATAAATCAAGAATTTTTGGATTCACTCAAGCTATTTCATTTCACATAACAAGACAAACTTTTTCATTATTTTTTGTAAATAATTCTTTGTAATCAATACTTCTTTTATCTAGTTCTACACTATAAATCTTGAATCAATCATTTTTCAATTTTTCCAAAATTTCAAAAGGATCTTGATAATATTCCCAATCTATAAAAGTATCACTTCATAGTGCTGTTTTTGCGATATCATTTCTAGGTGGAGTAGGAGTTGTTCAACTCAAAATCACTTTTGTAAAACCTGCTCAGTCAGCATTTCTAAATATTGCTCCAACATTTTGCATAGAACGAATCGAATCAAGTAAAATTATTTTTGGCATTTTTTTTCAAAAAATATTTATAATCTAACTAATTTTAACACATTTTTATTTTTTTTCAAAAGAAAAATTTTTAAAAATAAAAAAGCTAGAAAATACTAGCTTTCCTAAAAAAAACGAAATTTTAATCTTTTGAAAAACTTTTTCACCAAGTTTGTAATTCATAAGCCTTTTTCTCTTCTTCATCAAGAAGTTTATTTAAAAAAAGTCTAGAATTATTTTGGTTTGTGAAATATTTCGCTTTTCAGTTTTGATAAATTAAACTTTTTTTCTCTCATTTTTCATCCAAAAAGTAAATAGGATTATAACTTGCACTGATATCATAAGTCTTTTCAACTTCTGTATTTAATATTTTTTGAACAATATTTTGTGGAATTGTATACTCTTTTTCAGTTTTATCTCAAGATTTTTCTGAAGAAACAAAAGCGATTTTTTTTGTTTTCATTTTAGAAATCGCATCAAAAATAATTTCAGAATTAAGTACTTCCTGAACATCTTTTCATTTTATTCAAATAACAATAGAATAATCTTTTGTTACGAAATTTGCAGCAGTTTCAATGAAATCAACAATTTCTTTATCGCTTGGAAGAGGTTCACTAAAAGCAAGATGAAAACTAGGATTTCTAGAACCATTTTTTGGAAAAGAAATATTTCTCAAATCATTTGGAATTTCGATATTTCACTCAAAAACTGTTCAGTTTGTTCAATCCAAATAAATAGCTGCGAAAACTCAAGTTTCTTTTTTTACTCAAGTTCTTCAAATTTTTGCGTTTTCAGAGCAAGAGAAAAGTAAAAAAGCACTAATAATCAATAAAATATATTTTTTCATAAATATTTAGCTAAAAAATAAGATAGATTTTACCTCTTAAAATAATTATTCTTCACTTGCTCCCTAAGTTAATACGAATACTAGCTTGAGCACCTAAACTCTTTTTTATATCCTGTATTGTAGTTTCCCTTATTTCTCCATACCAAGGGTCAAAATAAGTAAAATTAATTGTCTTACCTTTTTTATCAATAATTGTAGTTGATTTTAATATTGTGATAAAATGATCCATTCCTAATTTATTCAGTGGTGTATTATTTCTTAAACTTACAACAATGATGTAATAGAATTAAAAAGCCACCTATATTTACTATGCGCTTGTATTCTAGCAAGAAATCCAGGATATGGTACCTCATACTCAGCTGCAATAAAGTTAAAATAATGAGAAGAATAAAGTTAAAGCAATTAAGGAAGCTTTTATAATATTTTTAACTGGATAAATCATATTAATCTCCCAATGCACCATCCAATTGAACATAAAACTCACTCAAAGTAGCTATGAGTCTAGTTATTGCACAATTCTAAGATTGTACGGGTTATATTATATTCTTTTTTTTTCTTGTCAAATACTTTTTTTATTATTCAACAATGATTAATATATTTAAGTGCTTTTTTTAGAAAAAGATCAAAATTTTAAAAATCTATTTATAAAATAAAATAACTTCTTGTCCAGTTTTTTTATTTATTTTTTAGAAAAATTGTGATATAATAAAGGAAAAATATTTTTCATAAAAAAGTTAAAAATGAATTATTTTATTTTCAGTATAGTTTTTTTGATAATTTTATTTTGTTTAGGTTTTGTTATTTTAAAAATTATTCAAAGACAAAATGACTACAAAAGGACTCTAAGTCTTACTTTTTTAAAGGTCACAATGCCAAAAAAAGATAGTGAACTTGATGAAAAGCAAGAAACAACAAGAGATTTCAAAGAAATGGTTGGTATTATGGAACAACTTTATGCCTCTATGAAGTCTATTTATTCATGAAAAATTTTAAAAAAGATTTTAGGTCAAGACATCTTGAGTTTTGAGTATGTAGCTCACGAAAATGAAACTTATTTTTATGTTGTTTTACCAAAAACTTATAAAAATTTGATAGAAAAACAAATTAACTGATTTTATACTGATGCTATTATAGAGGAAACAACTGAAGTAAATATTTTTAAAAATAGAAAATTTATTGAGTGAACTTATGTAAACACAACAAAAGATTTTTTCTTGCCTATCAAAACTTATCAAAAACTTGAATCTGATCCTATAAACAACATAGTAAATGCCTTTTCTAAACTAGAAGAAGATGAAAGTGGAGTTATACAAATACTTTTAAAACCTATTGATGATGATTGGCAAGGAGACTGTAGTAAAGCAAGTAATAAAATCTTGAGTGGAAAAAAAGCAGGATTTACACTAAATCCTGTAAAAATATTTAGAGGACTTATCAGCTTGTTAATGACAAAACAAGAAGAATGATGAAAAAAAGAAGAAAAGACTTCAGCTCTAACTCAAGAAAGAGCAAAAACTGTTGATGAAAAATGAGATAAAACAGGTTTTGAAACTATTATAAGAGTTGTAGTTTCAGCAAATAATCAAAATATTGTTGAAGCTGAGATAAAAAATATTATTTCAACATTTACTCAGTTTAATTATCCAGATTTCAATAAATTGTCAACAACTCTTTATCATAGCAATAAAAGGCTTATAAAAAATTATATTTACAGATACTTTAGAAAACCTATTTATCTGAAAAAAATGATTTTAAATACAGAAGAATTGGCTTCAATATACCATTTACCTCACATAAAAT
This sequence comes from Candidatus Gracilibacteria bacterium HOT-871, assembly GCA_002761215.1. Lineage (GTDB taxonomy): Bacteria > Patescibacteriota > Gracilibacteria > BD1-5 > UBA6164 > GN02-872. The sequence goes on along the minus strand of CP017714.1, from coordinate 920,605 downwards.
ATAACAGAAATCCAGAAATAAAATGGCAAAATTTCAAAATTGTCAAAGCTCCAACAAATATTCCAAAAGAGTGACTGTTACTTTGATATAATGTCTACAGAGGAATCAAAAAAGAAATTAGAATGAAAACAGAAGACAGATTTAGACACTTTTATGTTATTTGACAAACTGGTACTTGAAAATCAAGTATTTTACAAGTTATGGCTAGACAAGATTTAAAAAATGGTGAGTGACTTTGTGTTATAGATCCACACTGAGACTTAGCTCGTGATTTATTGCCATTTATCCCTAGAGAAAGAGCAGATGATGTGATATTTTTTGATCCAAGTGACACTTCAAGACCTATTTGAATGAATTTACTAGAAGCTCATAGTGATGAAGAAAAAGAACTTGTAGCTATGGATGCCTTAAATATAATGATAAAACTTTTCTGAAATGAGGTTTTTGGGCCAAGAATTCAGGATTACTTTAGAAATGCAGTTCTAACACTTATGGATTATCCTCAAGGTTGAGCCATAACTGATGTAATGAGACTATTTACAGATTTAGATTTTCAAAGTGAAAGAGTAAAACATGTAAAAAATCCTATTGTAAAATCTTGGTGGTTAAATACCTATGCTGCTATGTGAGATAGAGAAAAAGCAGAAATTATTCCTTATTTTCAAGCAAAATTTTCAGGTTTCACAACAAATAAAATGATGAGAAATATTATTTGACAAATAAAATCAAGTTTTGATATTTTGGATGTTATGCAATCAGGAAAAATATTGATTGTAAACTTGAGTAAATGAAGACTTGGAGATTTTAACTCAAAACTTTTGTGAATGATTTTAGTTTCAAAATTGCAAATGGCTGCAATGAGAAGAGATAATATTCCAAAAGCAGAAAGAAAGGATTTTTACCTTTATATAGATGAATTTCAAAACTATGTTACAGAATCTATAGAATCAATTCTTTCAGAGGCCAGAAAATATAGACTTTCTCTAAATATAGCTCACCAATATCTTTGACAATTAGAAAGTAGTGATAATTTAACAAAATCTAGTTTAAATCTAAAAAATGCTATTTTTGGTAATGTTTGAACAATAATGAGTTATAAGATTTGACCTGAAGACTGAGAATTTATGAGTAAATATTATGCTCCAACATTTTCTCCTCAAGACTTGGTAAATATGGACAAATTTAAATCTGTAATGAAACTTGCTGTTGATAATCAACCAACAATTCCCTTTTCTATTATTCCAGTAAATCCCTATCTAGAAACTGGTGATGAAAAGCTTGCCAAAGCATTTGTTGAACTTTCTAGATTGAAATACTGAAGAGATGTTGAATTTGTAAGTAAAGAGATAGAGTACAGAATTTGAACAGTTTAAAAAACTCTAGAAAAATTTCTAGAGTTTTTTGCTTTTTATTAAATTTACTGAAAATTTAATTCAAGGATTTTTCCTGTTTTAGAAATTATTATTCTTTGACAAAAATGTTATTAAAAATAAACTTAAAACAAATTTTATTTTCTAATTCAAAATAAAATGTTTAAAAAAATTGGAGAAATATTAACAAAAATGGATAAAAAAAGAATAGACAATGTATTTGGTTTTATTTTTCTATTAGCAATAGTAATAATTATTTATTATTTCTTTTCAGATGAAAGATTCTTTTATTGGGCATTTGAAAGACATCAAAATATTTTAAGTTGGTATATAAGACCAATATTTATTATTCCAATTGTTGTAGGAGCATATTTAAAGTCATTTTCTATTATTTCTATATCTATTTTTTCACTTTTTACAAGTATGTTTTGGTTTCCTGTTCCTGATAAAGTTGATGAAAAAGTTATTGGTTTTTTAAATTTTGAAAAGGAATATTTAACCAGTGGCTGGACTAGTGAGAAAATCACTATAGTATCAGTAATACTACTATTTTTTATATTTTTAATTTATGCTACTTGGAAAAGAAACTGGATACTACTAGTAAGTGTGATTTTAATTTGAGCAATTTGAAAAGTAGTTCATAGTATATTTTCTAGTGGAAGTGACGGAACTTCTATAATAAAACCAGCAGTAATAGGAGCCATTTTGTGTATTATTGGAGTTTTATTTATCAAAAATAGAAACAAAAATAATTCTTAAAATATAAAAAAATAATTAATTCAATAATTAACAAATTTCAAAACAAAAAAATTTATTCTCAAAATAGACTCTTACAATTTATTTTTTTAAATCTATTTTAAAATAAAATAAACTTCCCTTTTTGTTTTCAAATTTCAAAACCAAGTTTGGTTTTGCTTTTTTATTTTCTAGTAATTCAAGCACTAGAATCAAATCTTTTGAATCTATAAAAAAGTAATCTCAAAACTCTTTTTCATCAAAAAATACATCTATCAAATCATATCAAATTTTTTCAAAATCTTTTAAAATATTTTCAAATTGTAAAAATTTTTCTTTTATAATATCTTTTATAGTAAGATTCTCTATTTCTCAGATTTCAAAAATTTTTTCTGTAGTTATCATTTTTTTTAAAACATAAAATTATAATGTTCCTGAATGATCCTTTGAAGAGAGAATTAACTCAGTTTCAGTGTCTCAATCAGAAAATTTTAATCAAACTAATATTTCTGTTCAAGAAATAGAAGAAATTTCATCAAACTGATGCTGGTTTGAAGCTTTAAATCTAATCCCCCCTAGCCTCAAAATTTCTTCTAAAAATACTTCTTTCAAATCATATCAATTTTTATTCAAAATTTCTACAGCTTTTTTATGCTCTAAATAAATATTTTCAATATAATTTCTAACCTTTCAAGAAAGTTCAACATTTCAGATTTTTAAAATATTTTCTAACATAGTTTTAAGATTAAAATTATTTCTAAAAAAAGTAGTCCTAATAAGGACTACTTTAATCTTTCAGGATTTATTTGACCTTTTAATGGTATATTTCTTACCACCTTTAGTAACAGTAGCACCATCCTTATGGAAGTGCACATGATCACCTGAAATACAACCACCTTTGACAGTTTGGCCATGAAGTGACTCATGTTGTCCTTGATCATTTCATTCTGAGCGATAGCCCCCCATGCCATTGGAATCTGGTTTGGTCCAGCCCTATACTCCTTTCAATCAAGTAAAATTTAAAAACAATGTAGAGTAATCTCTACAAGAGATAGTATATATATATTTGTCAAATAATTTTTTTTATTCAAAAAATAGGAGTTAGATTACTTTGTACAATCAGTAAATAATATAAATTATAATAACAGCAAGAGTTGTATAAAAACAAATCAAAAAATTTCTTCTTAATTTTTCATATCAAAGCCTTATTTCTAAATCTTTTTGCCATCATTCTAAATAATATTCTAGTTCATTTAATTCAACTTCTAAATACAAAGATTCTTGTGTTTTATAATTTGGGTTTGTATAATTTAGGTATTTTAAGCGATTTTTTGTATAATTTATTTTCAATTCTATTTTTTTAATTTCCTCTTTTATTTCATAAGAATTAAGAATTCTAATTTCTCAGGCAAAAGAAGTATTTACAATTCAAACAAAACAAACTAAGAAAAGCAATATTTTAATATAACTTTTCCTAGTTTTCTCTGAAATTCAAAAATGTTTTTTAGTAATCTACTCATAAAATACAACATGAAAAATTTTATATCATCAATAAATTATGATAAATAAAATAAGTGTTCATAAACAAATCAAAAAATTTCTTCTTAATTTTTCATATCAAAGCCTTATTTCTAAATCTTTCTGCCATTTTTTAAGACTGTCTTCTAGATCATACAATCTCATTTTTAAAGATATAGTTTGTTCATTTTCATGACCTAAATTTTTATTATTTAAGTATGTTAGATTGCTTTTTATATAGCTCATTTCAAGCTCTATATTATATATTTCCTTCTTTATTTCTTCAGATGTCCAAATCTTAAAAAGGTCATTTCAAGAATATGATGTATTTACGATTCAAGAAAATATGATAATAATAAGAAATAATTTAAATATTTTTCTCATAAACTTACTAAAACTTTACAAAAATCTTTTCATCAGCTGTATTTATAAGCTCAAATGGGAATATTATATCAACCTTAGATCAAGAATTAGGATCCAAATCTCTTCTAGCTCAAGAAGAATAGTGAGCTCTCCAAATAAGTGATGAACAATAAAATGCTTTTGTTGAATATTTAAGTCAAGGTAACAATGATAATCTCTCAGTTTCATATATACATACACACTTATAATATATTCATTTCTAAACTTAAGTCAAATTCTTTTTTAGACACAAAAAAGAACCAAAAACTGGAACTTTTTGGTTTTTCACAAAATAACGAACATTTATGAAAACTCTATCTTTTGCAGATAGAAGCTGATTATATATATTTTTTAAAAAAGTCAAATCTTTTTATTCTCTGTTTGGTTTGGTTACTTCAAGTTTTCTTATTTCCTCAGTTTCTTCACTATCTGTTATTTTTAAAATATTTTTTTCGATTTGATTAAATTTTTTGTAAGAATTATTGTAATGATTCACTGTTGTTCAAAGGCTGTTTCAAAGTTTTTCAAAAAGAATTTCATATTCATCCAAATATTTTTTTAAAGAATTCACTTTTTTTACGATTTCAGCTGCTTTTTCCTCTATGATTAGAGCTCTAAGACCTTGTAGAACTGTTTGTAAATATGCATAAAAACTTGTTGGACTCACAATTATAACTTTCTTCTCTTTGAAAGCATATTCTATTAAATCTGTAGTTTGACTTTGTATAGCTCAGACTTTATTTACAATTAAATCATAGTAAATTCACTCACTTGGAACAAACATAAATGCAAAATCCATAGTTTTTTGCTCTGGTTTGATGTATTTTGAAGTTTCATCAATCCTTTTTTTCAAGTCTGCTTTGAATTCTTTTACAAATATTTCTTTTTGAATAGGATCCTCTGTTTCGATTATTTTATTGTAATTTTCAAGTGAAAATTTTGAATCAATTGGAATAATCTTATCTTTTACAAAGACCACAGCATCAACTATTTCTCAAGAATCAAATTTGTACTGAAGTTTATAATTTTCTGGAGGCAAAATATTTTTTAAAACATTTTCTAAAAAATATTCTCAGAGAATTCCTCTTTGTTTTGGGTTTTTAAGAATATTTTCAAGTCACTCAAGCTGTCCTCAAATATCTTTAATTTGCTTATTTGTTTCCTCAAGTGATGAAAGTTTTTCTGTGATTTCTTCTATCTTTTTTGTGGCTTGCTTTGTAATATCTGAATTAATTTCAGCTTGTTTAACAGTATTTCTAGAGTTTTCAGAAAGCTTATAATCTATAGATTTATTCAAATTCAAAATCTGTTGTTGAATGAGTTTCAAAGCTCAAGAATCTTTATTTTCTGTCTTTTTTGACAAAAGATAAAATATTGTTAAAAATAAGATAAAAACTAAAATTAATAAAAAATCTTGTAGTGTCATAAATTATTTTTTTAGTAAATATTTAGCTTAAATGCTTGATTGCATAAGGAATTATTTCTCATACATCAGTCAGGTTTTCAGGCAAGTTTTGCAAAATATTTTCCACATCTTTTGGATTGTATCACATATTTGTCAAAGTTGACTTGATGGAAGACAAAAGGCTCTCTTCAAGAAATATTTGTTTTTGAGTATTTTGATTTTTTGCTAAAACTTCAAATCACAAATCCTTGTCTTTCAGCTCAAGAATGATTTTTTCAGCCATTTTTTTTCAAACTCATTTTATGGATTCTATAGTTTTGTTGTCTTCTGTTTTTGCTGCTCTAACAAGCTTTTCAACTCATAGAGAAAGTATTTGCATAGCGACTTTTCATCAAACTCATGATATTTTTATAAGTTCTATAAAAAGTTTCTTTTCAAGTATCTCACTAAATCAAAAAAGGCTTTCAGAATTCTCTGTTTTATGATGAAAAACAAAAAGTTCAGTTTCTTCTTCCAAAGCAAGTTTTGAGTAAATTTGCTCATTTATTCCCAACTCATAACCAAGCCCTGAAGCTGTCAAAATCACAACATAATTGAAATCTAAATCTATAATTTTTCACTTTATATAAGAAATCATTTTTGTTTTTTAAGAAATATTTTTTTTATTATACAGATTTTTTTACTAAAAGGAAAAATAATTGACAAAAAAGTGATTTAAAAAAATATCTAATATTTTTTCTAATTATTTTTTTATTGAAAAAAAAACTTTTTTAAATATAATGACTGACAGTAAAAATTTTAAAAAATAACTAAAACAAATGATTGAAGAAATTATAAGAAGTATCTTTGGTGATCCTAGTGATAAAAAAGTAAAACAACTAACTAAGTTTTTGGATAAGATCAAAGAAGCTGAGAAAAAACAAGAAAATTATTCTTTGGATGACGTAAAGGCTAAGACAGCTGAGTTTAAAGAAAAATTTAAAGGTTTAGATATTGATAACAAAGAAGACAGTAAAAAAATCAGGGAATTGATGGAAGAAATCAAGGCTGAAGCTTTTGCTTTAGTAAAAACTACTGCAAAATTATTGTATGGAAAAGAATTTGAGCTGAGAGATGGTAGAATGATGACTTGGAATATGATTCACTATGATGTGCAATTTATAGGTTGACTTGCTATTCATGAAGGTGCAATTGCTGAAATGAAAACTTGAGAATGAAAGACTCTTGTAGCTACTTTGCCAGCTTATTTAAATGCATTGACTTGAAACTCTGTTCATATTGTAACTGTAAATGATTATTTGGCTAAAAGAGACTGGGCTGAAATGTGAGTTTTATATGATGCTATGGGGCTTACTAGCTGAGTAGTTTACTGAAACCAACCTAGATTTGAGAAAAAAGAAGCATATAGTTGTGATGTAGTTTATGCTACAAACAATGAACTTGGATTTGATTATTTGAGAGACAATATGGTTATCTCCAAAGAAGACAAATTCCAAAATAAATTATTTTTTGCAATTATAGATGAGGTTGATTCTATTTTGATAGATGAAGCAAGAACTCCTCTGATTATTTCTATGCCTGATGATGAGCCTACAAGTAAATATATGCAATTTGCAGCTTTGGCAAATCATTTACAAAAGTGAGTTCATTATAAAATAGATGAAAAGCAAAAGACTTCTACTTTGACAGAAGAATGAATCCAAAAAATAGAAGAATTACTTAGAATTGACAATATCTATATTTCTGACCATTATAATGATATTCATCATATAGAAAATGCTTTGAAAGCTATGGCTTCATATCACAAAGACAAAGATTATCTAGTTTTGGATTGAGAAGTGCAAATAATAGATGAGCACACTTGAAGAGTTTTGGCTTGAAGAAGATATTCTGATTGATTACATCAAGCTATTGAAGCAAAAGAATGAGTTGAAATAAAACAAGAGAGTAGAACTTTGGCTTCTATTACATTTCAAAATTATTTTAGAATGTATTGGAAACTTGCTTGAATGACTTGAACAGCAAAAACTGAAGAAGAAGAATTTTACAAAGTTTATGGTTTAGAAACTCTTATTATTCCTACAAATAAGCCAATAGCTAGAGTTGATAAAAATGATTTGCTTTTCAAAAATGAAAAAGGAAAGTTTGATTATGTTGTAAAACTTATAAAAGAAATAGCTCAAACTTGACAACCAATTTTGGTTTGAACTGTTTCTGTTGAGAAATCTGAATATTTAAGTCAAAGATTGACTCAAGAATGAATCAAACACAATGTTCTAAATGCCAAAAACCATGCTATGGAAGCTGAAATAGTAGCCGAAGCTGGACAAAAATGAGCTATCACAATTGCTACAAATATGGCTTGAAGATGAACTGATATAAAACTTTGAGAATGAGTTACAGAGCTTTGAGGACTATGTATAATCTGAACAGAAAAACATGAAACTAGAAGAATTGATAACCAATTAAGATGAAGGGCTTGAAGACAATGAGACCCAGGTTCTACACAATTTTTGATTTCTCCAAATGATGATATCATGAGAATATTTGGTTGAGATAAACTTTATGGAATCTTTAATTCACCAATGTTTGATTCCCTACCAGATGATGAACCTCTTTCTCAAATGGCTATGTTAACAAAAAAAGTTACTTCTGTTCAAAAGCAAGTTGAATGACATAATTTTGATATAAGAAAACATATTTTGGAATATGATGATGTTATAAACAAACACAGAGCAATAATTTATGGTAGAAGAGATAAAATCCTTGACAAATGAATTCTTCATGATGATATAAAAGAAATGATTCAAAATCAAATATCTGCTATAACTCAATCAGAATACTCAAAACAAAACCAAAAAGAGGAATATGACACAAAAAAATTAATCAAAAAAATAAATGAATTTTTGGGAATAGAAGCTATAGATGATAGAATAGAAATAGATGATGTTTCTGGAATAAAAGATCCTGTTGAGCTTTCAAAATATATTTGAAATATAGCAATAGATGAGCTAGAAAAAATGAGAGAATGATTGTGAGATGATGAAAGATTTTTTGATTTAGAAAGAAGAATTGTTTTGAACTCAATTGATGAGCTTTGGATGAGACATATTGACTCTATGAGTAAATTAAAAGATGCTGTTGCTTTTGAATGATATGCTCAAAGAAATCCTTTAGTTGTTTATAAAGAAAAGGCATTTCAAAAGTTTGAAGATTTGATAAATGAAATAGAGTTCAAAGTAGTTAAGTCTATGTTCTCTATCAAGAAAGAAGAGGAAGTTTCTGAGGAAAATGTAGAAATTTCTATAAATGAACTAGAAAATATGATGAAAGATTTTCAAGAAAAAATAGAAGAAAATAAAATAGAAAATGAAAAAAATGGTGAAAATATTTTGAGAAGTAAAATAAGAGTTTAAAAAGGCTGAGAAAAATCTCAGTTTTTTTGTTTCAATTTTTTGACAGCAATTTTTTTTTGTGATAAAATTTATTTACATTAAGTTATTTTATTATTTTACATTTTAGAATATGGCAAAAAAAGGAATTATTGCTAGAATAAAAGCTTGGGATCAAAAAAATACAAGTTTTCACAGCTTAACTTACATGAACATATTTTTATTAGCTGCTGCAATTTTTGCATTAAACTTAAATCAAGCTGCTGCTAGCATAGCAACATTATAAAAAACCTTTTTTAAAAAAGGTTTTTTTTATTTGTCAAACAAGTTTATTTGTCTTAGAAAAATATTTATGATAAAATACTTTAGATAATTTATAAATTAAATATTTTTTGATGGAAGGAAAAGATATACAAGGAGAAAATAAAATTATATTTGATATAAATATAAGCTCTGTTTGAGATTTGTATGGTATTTTATTGAACAAAAAATACGACTTTGTAACTTTGGAACCAGAAGATGAAAAAGTCTCTGTAAAGTTTAGAAAAGACTGAAAAGTAGTTGATGAAAGATTTATAAAATACCCTATTTATTCAGAAATAATCATAAAAGCAAAAACTATAGCAAACTTGGATGTATGAGAAACAAAAGAAACTCAAGAATGAAAAGTCCAAATTGATGTAGATGGACAAAAATATGATTTCTTAGCCAAAGTTGTTCCTGGAAATTTTTGAGAAAAACTATTTCTAAAATTAAAATTTATAGAACAAAAAGCCTGAGATAAAAAAGTAAGTAAAAAAGCTAATTTATGACAATTGTTAGGATTTTTTTGAGCTACCCTTATTATCTTACTTGTAGTTTGAGGTAGTTTCTTGGCATTTATCGTTTTAAATGCAAAAACTGTTGATGATGTTAGATTCTTCTTAACTCTTTGAATAGACCTAAATCAGATAAATGATTTTATCTGAACAACAATTAGAATATTTTTCTCTATTTTAGTTTGTATTTTGACAATATTTTTAGTAATATTTCTTTTCAGATTTTTGCTTACAAAAAAGATTTTTAAAAAGAAAAAAGCTAAGTACTGAATATTTGCACTAACTTTCTTTGTGTTTACATTTTCAACAGCTGGTGCTTGGATGTTTCTAGATAAAAAAGTAAGAGAGTTGCCTGAGTGGGACATCATGGCTCTTTGAGATGTACAAGTTTATGACAACTCTAAATTAAAAAGTGAAAAATTCACAAAAGCTGGTTCATTTATAAAAGATACATCAAATATGATTTGACCTGTTGAAATAAAGTTTGATTTATCACAACTTGCAAAAAAAGAGTCAAAATGATGAACATTAAAAATAAGAAAATATACTTGGAATTTTGGTTGATGAATACCATCTACAGATACATCTGAACCTGAGTTAATAATGAATTTCACTAAAAAGTGAAATTATCAAATGGATGTAGAAATAGAACTTGTAGATGAAGTGAATGTAGTTACCAAAAAAACTCTAAAAAATTTACCAATGCTTGATATAAGATATATAGTTGATATTAGAGAAAAACAATTAAACTCTTGATGAAAACAAATTACTTTTGATGCAACTTCTCTGAAAGAATTGTGAAAAGCAGAATGGTATACAGAGGAATGATGAGATGATCCAGTTTATGAAGGTAGCATCTACATCACAAAAACTATTTTTGAAGAAACAATGATTTGATTGTATTTAAAAAATGAAAGTAAAAAATCTAAAGAATTTGACAAAGTATTTATTATTGATTGAGAACAATGATGAAGAATATCTTGAGATATAGAAATGACAAAATCAGCTGTAGATGACAAAGAAATAACATTTAGAGTTGTGAAGCCAAAAACTAGTGAATGAAGCTGATTTATAGAAAATTATACTTGGAAAATAGAGAACAGAGAGTATAAAAAAGAATGAGAAAATGCTGAAAATGCTGAAAAATCAAGTGAAATAAAGCATAAATTTGGTACTTATGGTAAATTTGAAGTAAGTGTTGAATTGACTTCTTCTTCTTGAGAGAAAAAGACTATTACAAAAATTATTGATGTGACAAAAGATTTAAAAATAAAAGATTGATTGAAATTTAGTGTAGATTGAGAAAAAATAGAAGATGAAAATGTAAGACATAACAGTGCTACTTGAGAATATTATATAAATGAATTTTGAATACCTTCAACTCTAAATATAGATGCTAGATATGTAAAACCAGACAATATTATTTATGCATTGGATGAAATCTCTTGGGATTATGATTCAGACTGAGCTTCTGATTGAAAATGAAAAAAATGAGAACTTGTTATAAACAAAGAATGAAGAGTAAAAATAACTGTAAACTATAAATTTAAAAATATTAAAAAAGATGATGATATAGTAGATGTAAAAGAGATTATTTACATAGAAGCTGTAAAAAAAGAATTTGATGTAAACTTTAAAATAAATCAAAATTCAGAATATGCTCCTGCTCTTATCTGATTTGATGCAACAAAATCTACAGTAAGAGACTCAAACATTTCAAAATTTCTTTGGGATTTTGGTGATTGAATAAAAGAAGACTGAGATGCTGTTGTTGAGTGACACAGATATTTAAAAGATGGTGAATATAATGTATCTCTGACTGTTGTGACATCTGACTGAAAAAAATATTCTACTTCTAAAAAACTTGTTTTGAAGCCAAAAGCTCAAAAAGTAAAATTGAAATCAAGTATGTTATCTGCTCCAGTTGGTCAATGAATAGATTTTGATTCATCTGATTCAATATGAGACATAGTTAGTTATCTTTGGGATTTCTGAGACTGAGAAATATCTACAAGTGCAAATCCTACCCATAGTTACCAAAAACCTTGAAAATATAAAGTAAAACTAACTGTAGACTTTAGAAATAGAAATATAATGGAAGACTACTTAGAAGTAGAAATAACTGAAAAATAAAAAAGACTCCTTTTCTGGAGTTTTTTTATTTACTTTCTTATAAAAATAGTTATTATCAATAACAGTATTTTCTAAAACTAGAAATTATGAAGAGAATAATTTTAATTCTTTCAATATTATTTTTTCTGTTTTCTTGTTTTCAAAAACAAGATGAAAAAATAAATCAAAATAAATCTAACTCTTGAAAAATAGTAGAAAATCAAACTTGAAAAGTTGAAGAAAAGAAAGAAAATTTGATTTGAGAAAAAAAAGCTAAAGAATGTCTGGAAAAATCTCCTATAAAAAGAGAAGAATATTTAAATTTTGTCTACTTTGCATTTAAAAATAAAAATGATAATAAATGCTATTATCTTTGATTTTTTAATAACCAATTCTTTTTAGTTGATGAAAATTTAGAAAAAAATATTAAAAACAATCTAGAAAAAGATTTAAAAGATTGATATTTTATAAAAAATAAAAATGATACTGATGAGGAAGTTTTGAGAAGAATTATTTTTCACTTTTCAATAAATAAATATAATCTTTTATACTGAGAGAGAATAAGCTCACTACAAAAATATATTTTTAAAAAATATGGATTTCATGAAGCTCCTGTTTTAGCAGTTTTTGATGGAAAAAATATTTTAGATTTATATTTAGAAAAATTTAAAGAATTAAATATTGTTTTACCAGAAAAATATGAAACTTTAAAAAATAATTTTTTAAACAAAGAAGTTTTAAAATCACTTGAATATCGGTCAGAGGAAACAAAAAAATCTGGGAAAGATTATATTCCTGTAAAAAAATATTTCTATGATTTAGATTTTGAAAATTTATATAATATTTTAAGAGAAAAACAACAAAAGGAACTAGAAAAATAATTCTAGTTCCTTTTTTTATTTCAGTTTATAAACTTCTTTAGTTTTATTGATCATAAGAGTAAACTCATAGCCTGTAACTTTATCATTTGGTCTTTGTCAATTCCAAACTCAAGCATTTTTTAGATTATTTATATTTAAGTTTTTCTTTAAAATTTTATTTAAAAATGCTAAAATCATATAGACTAACTCTTGCCTAGTTGTGTTATCTTCTAATCTTGATGTAATTCACAATTTTTTTTAATACTTCACAATAAATTCTTTTTCTATTCAGTCAAATCACATATCTTTAGCATTGTAAAACAAAACTTTTGAAAATGTCAATGGAAGAATTTTTTCCTCTTTGATACAATTTTCTAAAAATTTTGTATTTTCAGGGTTTGAAAAATCTTTTATAAAAATAGAAGAAATGCTTCATCTATTAATTCATTTAAACATAGCTTTATTTTGCCCTGATTCCCTAACAGGTGGAACAAAAAATATTTTTTTTCAATTTGCTTTGTAGTCACTTCCTTTCCAAATAAGATTTTCAATATTTACTGAAACAGTGACAAGAGCTTTATCAAAGTCAACAACAAAACAATTTACATCTTCCCTTAAAAATCATTTTTCTGTATAATATTTTTCTAAAATTGCAAGTTCTTCTTTTAAAGTGATTCAAACTATATGAATTTTTTGATTTTTAGAAATAGCATAATCAAAAAGATCAGAAAATATTTGAAATTCATCTTTTGGAGAAAATACTTCAGAATACATAGCAAATTTTCCATTTAGATTATTCAAAAGTTCTGTGTTTTGCTTTGGTTTCAATAATTTTTCTATAAAAAATATTTCTCTGTCAGAATTTTTAAAATCTGTTTTGAGATAGGAAAATAAAAATTTGTTATCAAAAATATTTTCATCAATATTTATAATTTTGTCTTTAAAAACCTTTTTCATTTATTTTTTAGAAATAATATTTTAAAATATTTTTTTTAATTTTTATCAGATTTATTTAAAAATTTTTCTTTTCAGCCAGGAAAAGTGTCACTATAAATACAACCACAATAATTTTGTCTATAAATTTTGTGTTTTTTTGTGTATTCAACACTTCTTTCAAATCATCAATTCTTTCTAAAAGCTATTTTTAAAAAATCTAGTTTTTCTTTTAGGTTTTCTTTTTTTTCAGAATCAAAAGTTTGTTCCTCTGACCATTTTTCTCACAAAGCAAACATTTTTTCTAAGTCTTTATGAGGAGAATTATTTAGAGTTGAAGTCCAGTATTTTATTCAAAGCCTTCTTGCTTCAAGTGCTGTTCTTTCAAGCCTCATATCATAGCATTTTGTACACTTTTCTCATCTTTCTGGAGTGTGTTCTAGTCATTTTATTTTTTCAAAAAATTTTCAAATATCATATTCTCAAACTATATAATCAACTTTTTCTAATTCACAAACTTTTTGAAATGCTTTAAGCCTTTTGTCATACTCACTTCTAGGTTGAATATTTGGATCATACCAAAAGCAAATAACTTCATAATCTTTTTTTAAATCTCAGATTGGAATGCAAGCATCTGGTCAACAACAAATATGAAGCAAAAGTTTAGGTTTTTGCTCAAGAGTTTCTTTCACTGGTTTATAAGAAAGCCTGTGGATTCAAGTAATTTTTGTAGGATTTTTTAAATAATCTTTATGAAACTTTGTTCAGTATCATTTGTGTTTTTCAAGTCATAAATCTGGATAAAGAAGAGCATAACTTTTCATCAAATCATCTCTAAAAACTTTAGCAATTATTGATGCAGCAGAGATTTCTGGTACTTTTGCATCTCAACCAATTATAAAAATAGGTTTTCTATCAAGTTCTTCAAAAGCATAATTATCATTTCAATCAATAAAAACATCTATTTTTAGCTCTTTTCCATAATTAAAAAATTCTATTTTCCTTTTTATCTCAATTATAGCTCTTCTCATAGCTTCCCTATTTGCTTGCTTAATATTTTTCTCATCAATAAAAAAATTATCCACAACTCAAACTCAAAAAAATACTTTTGGTTCATCTCCTCTACTTAACTCAATTATCTCAGAAAATATTTTTTCCCTATTTTTTTCAGACAATTTTTTACTATCATTTAATTTTTCTAAAAAATTGTCTTCTGGTGGATTTTCTGGATTTATGGAAAAAGCAGCTGCGACAACTGCTCAAAGCCAAGGTCATCTTCCAGCCTCGTCTATTCAAATTTTGTATTTTTGCATTTTTTGTTTTCTAAAAATATTTTCTAAATTATAAACAAAAAAAATATTTGTAAATATTTAAAATATAAAATTAACAAAGTGCTTTTAAATTATTTTTTTAAATAAAAATTATTAATTTATATAAATATTGAAAATTCTAAAAAAATATTTATAATCTGGGGTAGAAAAATATTTTTAGAAAATAAAAAAATGAAATTTAAGATTTTTTGATGTAAAGTAAATAAATATTATACTGATGAATGGCTAAAATCAGAGTATTTAAAAGATAAAGATGGTATTTTTGTAGCTAGTTGTGTTGTGACAGATAAAGCAAAAAGAAAATGGATAAAATTTGTAAAAGATTCGATTGAAGAGCTTTCTGGTGATGATAAAATATTTATAAGTGGATGTGGAGCTTTTAAAAAATGAGAGGCTCAGGAAGATTTTTATGATATTTACCCTGAATTGAAAGAGTTTGAATGAAAAATAGTTATTTTAGGGGAAAAACCAGAAGAATTACAAATAGAAATAGATAATCAAACTAAAAAAGAGTGAAAAAAACAAAAAAAATTAGATTTATCAAAATTACCAAAAATACCTCAAATCTATACAAAAAAATTTTTGTTAATTCAGTGATGATGTAATAGTTTTTGTACTTTTTGCCTAACTGTTCAGAAAAGATGAAGACATTATTATAGAGACAAAGATGATATTGTTTCAGAAATCACAGAGTTTGAGTTTGGATGAGGAAAAGAAGTAGTTTTAACTTGAGTAAACTTGTCAGCTTGGTGACTAAAAGATACAAACGATGTTTGACAATCTAGATTTGCAGAGCTTTTAGAATATATTTTAGAAAAAACAACAATTCCAAGAATTAGGATTAGTTCTCTTTGACCAGAATTTATAGATGAAAAATGTTTAGAGATATTTAAAAATAAAAGAATTTATCCTCACTTTCACTATTCAGTACAGTCTGGATCAAGCTCTGTTTTGAAAGATATGAGAAGACACTATGATTGAAAATATATGAGAGATTTATTAGAAAAAACAAAAAATTTACAAAGAGAAGATTGAGTTGAAGTAAGTATTTGAGCTGATATAATTGTTTGATTTCCTGGAGAAACTGAAAAAGATTTTTTAGAAACTTACAATTTAGTAAAAGACTGATTGATTACAAAAGTTCATGCATTTCCCTTTTCTCCTCACAAATTTTGAGAAAGTGTTCCTGCTGGAAATTTTGAAAATCAAGTTTGAGACAAAGAAAAAAAGGAAAGGATGTGGGAACTAGAAGCTATAGCTGATAGTGTAAGAGATGACTTTATAGATAGAAATATTTGAAAAAGATTTGAAGTTTTGATAGAAGTAGTAAAAGAAGAAGATTGAAAAACTAGATGGAAAGGTTGGACAGAAAACTACATAGAAGCAGATGATAAAACTTTTGATATTTTGGAATGAGAAATAGCAAAAAACAACATAGTTATAGGTATTTTGAAATAAATAAAAAAGCTAGACTAGCTAGCTTTCTTGTTGATATAAACAGCTAAATACTGCTTACCTTTAAAATTCTTAATTTCAACTTCTCTTCCTCTAATTTGGAAGGATTTTACAATACTTTTCAGGTCTGATACTGAAAATTGCTTCAAATCTAAATACATCTTAGAATCTCCTTATTTTACTGAATGTGAAAAGTATTTTATATATTTTTAAAATTATTTCAAGTAAAATAATTAATTTAAGTAAGTTTTAGGATGATATTGTAAAAAGACTTTGCCTCACTTTACTTTTAAAGATGTTCTGTCTTTTCAGTCTTTTTCAAGAGAATTGATTAGAAAAGATACTTCAGATTTTGTATGATAAGTTATATCTAGAGTTGTTGTAGAAAGTAATAATGATTCTTTTTCTAATTCATCTTCCCTTTGTTTTGATAAAAAATCACAAGCATCTATAAAATCTGTTGACATATTTTCTTAATTAATTTTTAAATTTAATTTATTATAAAAATTTTTATAAAATAGTCAATAAAAAAGAGGAAGCTAAACTTCCTCTTCTGTAACAACAAGGAATGTATCTTCCTGTTTTGTCTCAATATTCAAAGACCTAAATGGTCCTGAAAAAATTTCTTGTAATTTTGTAATTTTAAAAACAATATTTATTTTGTCAATTTTAAAAATATGATTTTTTACTTAACTATATTTTTATGAGTTATTTTAGATGCGATTTCAAAGTATTTTGCAAATATTTATTTACAAGAGCAGATAAATATTTTCTCAGATTTTTTATTTTTAAAATACGTAGAAAATAAAGGAATTGCATTTTCAGTAAACATTCCTTTTTTAAAAATTGTAACAATAATTTTGATTTTAGGAATTTTTTATTATTATTTCAAAGAAGAAAAGAAAAAAAATGATAAACTTATAGATTTTTCTTTTTGATTGATTTTAGCTTGAGCTTTCTGAAACTGATATGAAAGGATTTTCAATGGATTTGTTATAGATTTCCTTTGAGTAAAATATTTTTCAGTTTTCAATTTGGCAGACAGCTTTATATTTGTAGGAGCATTGATTTATCTTTTAAAAATATTTTTTGAAAAAAAAGAAAAAATCTCTACAAAATAATATTTTTTGAAATTTTAAAATATAATTTTTTATTATGCTTACACTAGAAAAGGCAGAAAGTATACAAGATTCACTGATAGTTTCTCTTTGAGTCTTTGTTGCAGGACTTATTTGAAGTATAATTGTGGTTGTTATCTCACTTTTCCTTTGAAATAACACAGATATTTTTGCTGGATTTCGAAATTCTGGTTCTAGATTTGGAACAAATGTCGAAACTCTATATCCAATAGTTTTATCGTTTGTAACCCTTGCCTGAACAACTATTACATGTCTTTTGACTTATTTTATACTTTGAATGACAAACTCTGAAAGATACAAAAGAAATAATGTTATTTTTGTACAGGTTGCACTGTTTCAAATCTTGATTTTTGTGTTTATACTTCCTGTTTATGTATTTTTTTGAGGAACAGCTTTTCAAAATATTTTGATAACTTATATATGTCATGTACTTATAGTTATTTTCTGAACAAATATGATTTTAGATATACTAAATAACTATAGATATGTTTTGATTTCCATTTATTGAAATTTTATCTGATTATTTATAAGTATATTTGTTGCAATAGCTTTTTTCTATATTTTTTCAGATTGATATGCTAAATTATTTTCTTTGGTATTTTTACTACCAATTGTAAATTTCATAACTGTTTTTGTAAAAAAGTTCTTTGAATTTGTATACTATCACTTCTACAGAATCACTTGAAGTGACCCAATTTGAGATATTTTTCATAAAATAAAGCTAGAAGATGAAGAAAATGAAAAAGAAGAAGCACAAAAAAATATGATTTAATTTTATATTTTAAAAATATTTAAAAATGATTTCAATAGCAAAGCAAGTAATAGAATATTTTGCAAAAACTGGGAAAAAAATTAGTATTATAGATTTAAAAATAGATGACAAAACAATGATAAATGAAAAGATAAATTGTTTTGTAACTGTTTATTTAAAAGGTGAAGTCAGAGGAAGTGCTTGAAACATAAAAGAACTGAAAGATAATGCCATAGAAGAAATAATAGAAAATACTATTGCTGCGATTTCAAAAGATGCCAGATTTCAACCAGTTTCTCCAGCTGAAGCAAATGAATTAAAAATTAGAATTGATAAAATTTCAGATAGGACTTTATTAAAAGATAAAAGCATAAAAACACTTGATCCAACTAAAGTATGAGTTATTGCTATAAAAAATAGTTATGAAAAAATGGCTTGTATTTTACCAAATATAAATCCAAAACTACTTTCAGGAGAAGATTTTATAAATGTTTTAAAAGAAAAATTACAAGAACCAAAATTTAATGAAAATGAATACATAATTTATGAAATAAAAACTGAAGTATTTACAAGTTATTAGAAGGTATTCTAGAGGACTAAAACTAAAAAAGGTCAAATGTCATATGGTATACCAAAAGAGATTAGAACTTTTTATGTTTTTAAAGTTTTAATATAACTTTTATAATTCATATAAAATATAATTTGACTTTATATAGTTTTTAGAGTATACATGACAATGTATTATCACAAAAGAGTTTCCAAAAAGTGTAAGTGCTTTAGGATGACTCTTTTTTATTAAAAATAAAAGATTTTCTCTTAATTACAAACTTAAAAAACTAAAAAAAATGATTCCTTTTTCAGGAATCATTTTTTTTAGTTTTTACCAATATGTTCTCATCTTATAAGAAGAATAGCTGATCAATCTGCAGTTCAATCATTATCCCCAGAAGTATCTTCTTTTTTCTTATTTTGAACATTTGTATTTAACTTTTCTTTATCATTTCAAACAAAATGTTCATATCTATTATCATCATTTCATCAATCTTTAGTATTATCGGCCTTAGAAGAAGCATTTCAAGCATTTTCAAAAGCTACAGATAATTCATAAGCTCATTTTTCTATACCATTTTCATTAACATTAACTGTATATGCTATATCACACACTGTATTAGCCTTAGGTTGCTTACCTTGTGAATTAGGAGAACAGTTTTGACTATACTTAGGATCTTTTGGAAGCTTTTGTAAGAATGAAGCTACTGTTACATCATTATCTTTTTTAAGAAATTGGTTTCAAACAGGGTACTCAGATTTATCTTGATAAAATTGCTCTACAGCTGATCTCAAGTTATTTAAATCTGTTACTCTAGTTGAATCTCTAGCCTTTTCCAATTGAGAAGTATAAACTCAAACCGCACCAGTTGCAAGTATACCAATTATAGCTATAACTACTAAAAGTTCTACTAATGTAAAACCTTTTTTTGCCATTAATTTCATATATAAATAAAGTTAATTTTTAAAATAACTGTAGCATTATAGCATTCAAAATAAAAAAAATCAAAAAAATCAAATAATTTTTGATTGACATATATTTTTTTGTGATTTTAATTTTTTAAAAAAATCCGTTTTATGGTCAGTTAGCCTTTTTGTATTCCTTCCTTAGGAAGACTTTAAAGATGCCTATTTTTTATTTGAAAGAATTAACCCTCAGCAAAAAAATCTCTCAGAACATCTTAATTTTTTATATTTTGTAAGGAAAAAAATTAACCAACAATGTCACCAATAAAACAGATTTTTTTATTTTAATGTAAAAATATTATAATATTTTTGAAAAAAAATGCAAAATTATTATAATAATAAAAATTGACTTTTAAAAATATTTAAGAAAAAATGTTTAACTATACTTTGGTCTCAAAACCAAGCTTTGTTTTTGATGAAAATATTCTCAAATCTATTTTTGAAAATATTTCAAAGAAAATAAAAAAAAACCAATCTTGAAATATAAATATAGTTTTTTTGGATAGTCAAGAAGTTAGAGATTTAAACAAAAACTATAGATGAATTGATAAAACAACTGATGTTTTAAGTTTTCATTACCACGAAAATTTCAAAAATTTTGAAAAATATGATACAGTATGAGAAGTTGTACTAAATGAAGAAAAGATTTTTTCTCAAGCACTTGATTACTGAATAACTCCAGAAAAAGAATTTTTTAATCTAGTAATACATTCTGTGCTTCATATTCTTGGTTATGATCATGAAACAAATGAGGATTATAAAGAAATGTATTCTATAGAATCAGAATTATGGTTTGAAATATTTTGAGAAGAAAAAGTTTAATTTTTAAAATCTAAAAAATGCAATACAAAATTCCTATTCAAATAGAAAATGAAGATCCAATAGTTTTTGGTTTAAGTTTGAGACAACTTGCAATAATATTTATTTGATGAGCCATATGATATGGAACTTTTAGTAGTCTGCAGCCTTATGCCTGAACAAGTGCTGCTGCTTTTCCTGCTATACTTATAGCCATCTTATGAATAGCAATAGCTGTTTTCAAATTTTCTGAAATGACTTTTATGGTATTTTTGTTAAATAGTTTGAGATATTGGGTGAATTACAAAGAAAGATACTGGCAAAAATGAATAGATAGTTTTTCAGCATTAGATATTTGATATGTTGTAAATGTTGTAAATAAAACCAAAAAAGTAGATCTTAGTTCAAAAGAAGAAAAATTACAAAACTTAGAAGAAAAATTGAAAAAAATTTAATTTTTAACTAAAAAAAAGTGGCTGTAAAATGAAAACAAAAAAAAGAGGCTGATAAATCAACTCAAAGATATTTACCTTTTTCTTGAATCAAGGAAAATATTATAATTATGAAAGATAATTCAGTTAGAATAATTTTAAAGTGCTCAACTATAAATTTTTTACTAAAAAATACTGATGAACAAGACTCTATAATCATCAGTTTTCAAAGATTTTTAAATTCTATAGATTTCCCTATTCAAATAATGGTTAGATCAAAAAAGCTAGATATAGATTCTTACCTAAATAATCTAAATTCTAGAGCTTTGAAGCAAGAAAATCAATTATTGCAAAACCAAACTTATGAATATATAGCTTATCTAAAAAAATTGATAGAAGTGGCTCAAATTATGAAAAAAGAATTTTATATAGTTGTTCCATTTGATTTAGAAGAAAATAAAAGTGTAAAAGATAATTGATATTTCTGATTTATAACAGAATTTTGGAAATCTATAAACCAAAATCAAGAATTAGGAAACATAAGAAGTCAATTAAGAAATTTTACAAACAATAAAAAAGAAGTTCTAAAAAGAGTAAATGTAGTTCAAACTTGACTTGAAAATATTTGAATAAAAGCTGAACCTATTTCAAAAGAAGAACTTGTTATATTTTTGGCAGATTATTATAATCCTAGACTTGATAGTTTGAACACTGTTTGAAATATAGATAATTATAATTTAAGTTAAAATATATGAAAAAAATTTTTTTCTCAATTTTACTATTTTTTACTTACATAAATAACTCCTTTGCTTGAGATGGATGAGTAACTGGACTACCTGCTTCTCAATTGAAAAAGGGTGATATAACCATAGATGATATACCAAATATAATTGTTAATGCTACAGATTTTTTTATATGAATAGCTGGAACTGTAGCTGTCATATTTATAATAATTTGAGCTTATAAGTATCTTTTTGGTTCTCTAGAATGAAACACAGATAGATGAAAAAGTACTATTTTATTTGCTCTTTCAGGTTTTGCTATTGCAGCTTTGGCTTATTTTATAATTAGGTTTATAATTGATAATTTTGCAGGATAATGAATGAAAATACTATTTATACTTGGAGTTTCTCTGAAGAGAAAAACAGATGAGCTTTGTGGTACATTATAGCTATATCAATCGTGATCTGATTTGCCTTTTGGTGAATAATCACTCAAATATATTGACTTAGTATTGCTATAGTTTTAGCAGCAGGAATATTATTTTATATAGAAAATAATTCATCAAAAATAGTGGAAGTAGAGATAACAACACTTTGAATAAGCTTTTGATGAGTTTTTTATGATTTTTGAAAAATAGATAATTTTTCTTTTATTTACTACAAAAAAAATGCTATTTATTTAAAAATTGTTTTAAACAAAAAGTGACTAAAAAATATAAATTTAAGAGTTGACAATAAAATTTGTGAAGATTTAAAGCAAATTTTACCAAATTTTATAAAAGAAGAAAAAGATTGAGATTTGACTTTTGCTGATAGATTAATTAATTTTTTAAAATTATAATTTTATGAAAATACTTATTTCAATAATATTGAATTCATTGATACTTTATGCTATTTATTTTTTCTTGTGAGAAAACCAAACTCTTTGATTGGAAGCATGAGTTAAAGTTCAATGATGAATTTCAGCATTTTTAGCATGATGAGTAATTCTTTGACTTATAAATGTAACTATAAAGCCTATTTTAGAACTACTAACTTTGCCTTTTTTCTTTTTATTTTTTTGATTGACTTCTATAATTGTAAATTGAGTGACTTTATGGCTACTTGATTATTTTTTAAATAGTTTTTTAAGAATCCCTTGAATTCAGTATCATATAAGCTGAGATTTTAATTTCATAGTTGCTGTTGCAATTTTTTCAATTTTGAATATTATATATTCATTAATACTTAATAAATAAAAAAATGATTGAAATTTTAAAATTTATAGAAATAGCTGTAGCTGTTTGTCTTATACTTGTAGTTTTGATACAAAATAAATGAACAGCTCTAAATCTAAATACTATGAGTTGATGAATGAATGAAATAACTAGAAGATGACCAGAAAAGGTTTTACACAATATCACTGTTGTTTTATGAATTATATTTATTTTTAATTCTGCTTCACTATTTATCCTTAGATAATTAATTAAAAAAATTAAAATCTATGATTAGTCAAAAAATAAAGAAACTCAAAAAATACTTATTTCTCATAAGTATTATATTTTTTGTACTTACTTTAACTCATTTAACTTATAGTTATTTGTATAGTAATTCAAAAAATTTACCAGTAAAATGAGGAACTATTTCAGAATGAATAATTTGAAACTTTCCTAGTTTAAATCCTATTGTTCCACTTTATTCTGACTGAAATGATAAATACATTATTCAATTGCTTTATAGATCTCTTTTAAAATATGATATTGAAAAACACCAATTTGTTTGAGATATAGCAAAATGTGACATCAGCTCTATGGTTAATATAGAATGTATCATAAATGAAGATGCAAAATGGTCAAATGGTGAAAATATCACAACAGAAGATTTAGTTGCAACTTATCAATTGATAAAAGAAACTGGATCAAATAAAATCTTAGTTTCTCTTTTGCAATCAACTGAAATCGAAACAAGAGATAATAATACAATTATTTTTAAAAATACTAGAAAAGATACAAACTTTTTAAATGTATTTTTACAACCAATTTTGAACAAAAAGTTTATAGATACTTTGTCTAAAGAAAATATAACTTGAAAATTTCCTGTAAATTGATGAATTTATAGTTGAAGATTTGTGATTGAAAAAGTTAGTGAAGATGAAAATCTTTGAATTACAAAATTGACTTTACAAAAAAATGAATTTTATGATAAATCAAATATTTCAAAAATAGTTATAAATATTTTCCCTGATATAAATTCATTTAAGAAAAATCATCAAGCTGTAAATGTTTTCAATGATACAGATAACAATATTTGAAATACAATTCCTAGATTTCAAGCTCAAAAATATACTTTAAATTCTTTTGTTTGAGTATTTTTAAACCAAAATAAAATAACAAGTACAGATTTGAGATATTATATTTTAAACAAACTTGATACTTCAAAACTTATAAAAGTACTTTGAGAACAAAATTATGAAGTTATAAACAATCCTTTCTTGTCTGAAGACAATATTTCACAAGAGCCAAAAAATAAAAATTTTGATTCTGTGATGAAATCTATTTGATATAAGAAAAAATCTGTTTTCCTTCAAGAATTAACACCAAAAGCTGAAGAGAAAAAAGAAGAAGTTAAACAAGAAACAAAACCTGAAGTTAAACCTGAGGAAAAAAAGCCAGCTGAAATAACTATTCCTGCTGATTTGACTCTTGACAGATTCCAAAAAGACTCAAAACTTATTTCTTCTCCAGATTATGTAGATATTTATAATTTTATAACAAAAGATGATGTGCTTTTGAGATGAAGTGCACCAGAAAATGTAACAGCAGTATATGTAAATGATTATAAACTTGCTAATTTTAAGTCTGGTGACAGAGATTTCTACTATAGACTTAGAGAAAATATTTGAAATCTAAAAGCTTGAATGAATTCTTATAAAATATATTTTGAAATTTGAGGAGAAAAAAAGCTTCAAGAAGAATTATTCTTTGTTTATTATCATGACAAAGATAAATTAAAAGAGGAAGAAAAAAAATTAGCAGAATCTCTTTATAGAAAAGAAATGGAAGCAAAAATTGCTAAAGAGAACCAAGAGAAAAAAGAAACTCCTCCTGTACCAGCTCCAGCTCCTGAAACTCCAAAAGCTCCTGAACAACCAAAAAATCAAGAGCAACTTGACAAAATAAATAAACTTGATGAAAATTTATATTATAACAAAGATTTACAAGCATTTTCACTAAAATTATACTACATAAATGACTGAAAAAAGGAAACTACAGATACAGTAAACTTTATAGAAAATTCTCTAAAAGAGCTTTGAATAACTGTTGTTTCAAGTCCATTTGATTTAAAAGATTTAGCAAAAATTATGTCAAACAAAGATGAATATGATATGATTTTAGCTTGAATTCACTTATGATATCTAAATTCAAACTTGTTCCCATATCTTCACTCTAGTCAAGCAAAAACTTGATACAATTTCTCAAATATTAGAAAAACATCTCTAGATTTGCTTGTTGAAGAGTTAAAAGAAAATATTTATACAGAAGAAAAAACTCTAGAAATAGAGAAAAAAGTTTTAGATATTCTTAGAAATGAACAAGTTTTAAAAACACTTTACACACCAAAAATAAATTTACTGGTAGATAAAAATATAAAAATAGAAAAAGCTTATTCTTCTCTTCCTTATAAGAGTGAAAGAAGCTCTATTTTAGAAAATGCATACATAAAAGAAGAAAAAATACTAGATCTTACTGATAAGAGTTTTATAGGTTTCTTTAAGTTTTTACTAGAAAAATTGTATGAATAATTTTTTGAGGGATAAAATTATAATTCCAGCTCGGGTTATGATAAAAGATGATTCCAATGCGAAGAAATTTTATTTTATCCCTTGAATTTTATCTATAGTTTTCTTGACTGTTATACTTGTTTATCAATCAATATATACCTATGTAAATATTATTTGATACAACAAAGATAAAATTCTAAAAACCATTTTGTGATTTCTAGAAAGTGATTATTGAATAAAATTTATAATTGCTGGAATCATATTTTTAATTATATATTTTTTTCTAACTCCTATTTTTGAAGCAGGTTTGATAAAATATGTAGATATAAAATACAAATGATGAAATATTTCAAAATCTGAAGCCTTTGGGCAATGACTTTATAAATTTTTACAAACATTTGAATATAATAATATATTTTCAGAATTTAAAATTTTAAGTATATTAAACTGATATTTATTTGTCATAAGATTCACTGGAGTTGAATATATAAAAGTCATAAGTTATGTATTTTTATGTTTACTGTTTTTTTGAATAATTATAAATATACTTTTTTCCTACTCGAAATTTTTTATAATTTTAGAAAATCAAAGTGTATTTCAAGCTATTTGAGAATCAACAAAACTTGCAATACTAAATCCTAAAACAACAGTAAAGTTATTTTTCTTGATTTTTATATTAAATTTAAGAGTCATAATAAACTTCATAGTTTTCCTTATTTTTCCAATAATAGTAGTATCTGCAATAACATATATTTCTGTGAAATTCCTGCTTTTAGTAACAATTATAATTGCAACTGTAGGTTTTGTATGATTTGTATTTTTTATGTGATATTTAACAGCAGTACTTGATGTTTTCAAAACATCTCTATGGTATCATGCTTATGTTTATTGAAAAAAAGTTTCTGAGAGATAAAAAAGAGAATTTTTAAAAAATTCTCTTTTATTTTTCAGCAAAGTATTTTTCATAGTAAGAAATACAATGTTTTAGATTATTTAGCACTGCTTCATTGTTTCCTGCTCAAATCTCTTTTGGACTTACTTTTAAAGAAAAAAGTCAATTATAAGAGTTAGCTTTTAGCTTCATAAGTAAGCTTTCAATAGGCAGATTTGATATTCCTCAAACTGAAGAACCTAAAATTAATCATTTTTTATCAAGCAAATTATCACTTAGATAAATATTTTTTATGCTACTTCACAAAAATGTACTATCTTTTATGATATCACTTGAGCTTCAAAGGTCAAAAGAAGTATCTCAAGTGATTTTTTTTATTTCTATAAGTGAAGCATTTTTTCTTGCTGGAATTATGAAGAACAAAAATTTTGGCTCAACATTTTGAACAGAAATAGATATATTTGAACTTTTTTTCACCTTTGGTAAATATTCTTTGTACCAAGAAATATCTTTATCTGAAAAATGAGGAGGAGCAAATGTAATAACTTGTGTTCCCAAAACAGAAGCCATAGAAATAAATTTATCAACTATAGATTCTGTTATTCCTGAAGAAGGTGCAGAAATAGACAAAACTTGAATTCAAGTTTCATCACTCAATTTTTTTATATAGTCCAAATCAAGAGTATCATAATTTTCAAATGACACTGACAAGTCTATACCATGAAATCAAGCTTCTTTTGCAAATCAAAAGATTCTGTGCAATCAGTATCAGTTTAATGATTCTGTAGATAATAAAATCACCTTTCTTAAAATTAATTGTTAATATTTATACAATAATATCATAATTTTATATAATTTACAAAAAAAATATATAAAAAAGTTTTATTTTTATAATTTTAAATAACTTTAAGTATTTAATAAATATTTTTATTAGATAAAAAAAAGATGTTAAATAATATTTTACAATATTACCTTAACATCTTTTTGATATATATAAGTTTAATGGTGGGTAATGAGGGACTTGAACCCCCGACCCCCTGCTTGTAAGGCAGATGCTCTCGCCAACTGAGCTAATTACCCTTTAAAACAAAAAAACTGGTACGCGTGGCAGGGATCGAACCTACGACCTTTGGCTTAGAAGGCCACTGCTCTTCCACTGAGCTACACGCGCTCTTCTTTATTCATACATCCTCTCTCCTTAATCAAAAAATTGATATCATAATCTTGGCAGCTACCTACTCTCACACATCTACGAGATGCACTACCATCAGCATTTGTCGGCTTAACTTCTGTGTTCGGAATGGGAACAGGTGTACCCCAACAGTCATAACTACCAAGATTATAACATCAATCTCTCTTCATAATCTTGTTTTTATTTGTCATTTATTTTTTCATTATCTATGTTAAATATTATTTTAACACTAGTTAATAATTATTACTATATTAATATTTCAATATTAGTTAATAATCATTCTACAATCTAAATACTTAAAGTTAGTTAATCCAATAATCAATCGTTTATATAGTATTAAAATCCTTTCGTCCTATTAGTATTGCTTGGCTTAAAGTATCTCTACTCTTACACCTGCAACCTATCAACCTTGTAGTCTCCAAGGGGACTTATTGCTTATAGCAGAGGAATCTTATCTTGAATCTGGCTTCCCACTTAGATGCTTTCAGTGGTTATCCTTTCCGAACTTAGCTACTCGGCTTTGCTAGTATACCTAACAACCGATACACCAGTGGTTCGTCCACTCCGGTCCTCTCGTACTAGGAGAAGATCTTCTCAAATTCCTATTCGCTCACAGCAGATAGGGGCCAAACTGTCTCACGACGTTCTGAACCCAGCTCGCGTACCGCTTTAAATGGCGAACAGCCATACCCTTGGGACCTTCTCCAGCCCCAGGATGCGACGAGCCGACATCGAGGTGCCAAACCGCGTCGTCGATATGAACTCTTGGACGCGATCAGCCTGTTATCCCTAGGGTAACTTTTATCCGTTGAGCGACATCACTTCCATTTGTTAATGCCGGATCATTTTCACCTACTTTCGTATCTGTTCGACTTGTTTGTCTTTCAGTCAGGCTGACTTTTGCGAATACACTATCTCTCCGATTTCCATCCGGAGATAGTCAACCTTTGTGCGCCTCCGTTACTCTTTAGGAGGCAACCGCCCCAGTTAAACTACCCACCAAGCACTGTCCTCTTATCCGAGTTAGAGTTACATTTTAAGAAGGGTGGTATCTCAACAGCGACTCCATTAAGACTTACGTCCCAACTTCTTAGTCTCCCACCTATCCTGCACATCTTAAACCATAACCCAATACCAAGCTATAGTAAAGCTCCATAGGGTCTTTCCGTCTTGCTGCGAGTATACGGCATTTTTACCGTAATTGCAATTTCACCGAGTCTATGCTTGAGACAGTACTCAGACCGTTATGCCATTCGTGCGGGTCGGAACTTACCCGACAAGGAATTTCGCTACCTTAGGACCGTTATAGTTACGGCCGCCGTTCATCAGGGCTTGATTTCAATGCTTGCACACATCCATGTAACCTTCTGACACTGGGCAGGCATCACCCCCTATACTTCCTCTTACGAGTTTGCAGAGAGCTGTGTTTTTGGTAAACAGTCGCCTGAGTTCTTTCGCTGCGGCCTAATTCTTACATTAAAAATTAGGCAGGTCTTATCCCGAAGTTACGACCGCTGTTTTGCCGAGTTCCTTAAGCATAGTTTTCTCGTTCATCTTGGTGTTCTCCACCAACCCACATGTGTTTGATTGCGGTACGGTTACTTATATAATTAACCCTTAGAGGCTTTTCTCGATACCAGAATATAGTAAGAGCAAAATCTTTCCACTCATTCGAGCTTCCATCAATCTAACTTAGCTCAGTCTTAAAAGAATACGGATTTGCCTATATCCTAAACCTTGCTTTCGTAATACAATTAATTCAGTATCTCTTATATCCCGATATGTCCCCCCTTCAGTTTATATATGTAGTCCAGGAATATTAACCTGGTATCCATCAGCTTCGCCTTTCAGCTTTCACCTTAGGACCGACTAACCCTACGACGAATACCGTTACGTAGGAAACCTTGGGTTTCCGATGGGGAAGGTTTTCACTTCCCTTTCGTTACTCATACCAACATTTTCGCTTCTGATGTCTCCAGCAAAGTTCACACTTCACCTTCTGCGACTTACAGAACGCTCCGCTACCAATCTTACGATTCTACGTCTTCGGTTAATAACTTGAGCCCCGTTGTATTTTCGGCGCAGGGTCGCTTGACCAGTGAGCTATTACGCACTCTTTTAAGGAATGGCTGCTTCTAAGCCAACCTCCTGGTTGTCTCAGCAACCCCACATCCTTTGCCACTTAGTTATTAATTAGGGACCTTAGACAGTAATCTGGGCTGTTTCCCTTTTGACGATGGGACTTATCTCTCACCGTCTGACTCCTGGTTTAAGTTATATAGTATTCGAAGTTTGTCTGGGTTTACTAAGCCGTGAAGCCCGCTAGCCCAATCAGTGCTCTACCCCTATACAATATTTAACCAAGGCTAGCCCTAAAGCTATTTCGCGGAGAACCAGCTATCTCTAGGTTCGATTAGCTTTTCACTCCTTCCCACAAGTCATCCAAAGGACTTGCAGCTCCAATTGGTTCGGCCCTCCATAGAGTTTTACCTCTACTTCAGCCTGCTCATGGGAAGCTCACCTAGTTTCGGGTCTAGTATATATGACTTATCGCCCTTTTCAAGCTCGCTTTCACTTCGGCTTCAGATTATACTTCCTTAACCTTGCCACATACACTAACTCGTTGGTCCGTTCTACAAAAAGTACGATGTCACCCTTAGGCTCCATCTCTTTATCAGCATAAAATTTCAGGTTCTATTTCACTCCCCTTCCGGGGTTCTTTTCACCTTTCCCTCATGGTACTTGTTCACTATCGATCTCGAATAATATTTAGCCTTGGAGAATGGTCTCCCCTAATTCAATCCAGATTTCTCGTGTCTGAACCTACTCAGGATATAATAGATATTTTACATAATTATTTTCAAGTACTGGACTTTAACCTTCTATGGTAGAGTTTCTCTCCTCTTTCCTCTAATAATCATATATAATATTCAGCTTATTAGCCTCACTGTATATTATTCCTTTAACCCCGTAATTTCAAAAGCTAACTATACAAAATTTACGGTTTAGGCTTCTCCCTCTTCGCTCGTCACTACTAAGGGAATCTCTTTTGATTTCTTTTCCATTGCTACTTAGATATTTCAGTTTACAATGTGTCCTTCATATTTTTATGATAATGTAGATTACCTACATTGGGTTCCCCCATTCGGAAATCCTAGAGTTTTATCGTTTCTTATCAAC
Source organism: Candidatus Gracilibacteria bacterium HOT-871 (assembly GCA_002761215.1). Taxonomy (GTDB): domain Bacteria; phylum Patescibacteriota; class Gracilibacteria; order BD1-5; family UBA6164; genus GN02-872. Next base: position 889,894 of record CP017714.1, on the reverse strand, counting down.
TCCTCTAGGCTTATCGCAGATTTGCACGTCCTTCTTCGGATATTCGAGTCAAGGCATCCATTTTATGCTTTTCTTATATTTTAACACTATATTACACTATTAATTATTTCTATAGTATTAACTAACCTTAACTATTCAGATTATTTTAATGTACTAAATAAACAACATTATTAGAAGAAAGTTTTAAACTACTCTTAACATTATTTCTCAGATTATTTTTAAGGAGATAGTCCATCCGCAGGTTCACCTACGGATACCTTGTTACGACTTAAGCCCAGTCAGTAGTCCTACCATGGGCCCCCTTATATCTAGGGGGACTTCCGATATTACTACCTCCCATGCCTTGACGGGCGGTGAGTACAAGACCCAGGAACACATTCACCGTAACATATCTGATTTACGATTACTAGCAATTCCAACTTCATGGAGTCGAGTTGCAGACTCCAATCCGGACTGAGACCTGCTTTCAAGATTGGTTCTACCTCGCGGTTTCACTACTCTTTGTACAGGCCATTGTATCATGTGTGTAGCCCCAGACGTAAAAGCCATGCTGATTTGACGTCATCCACACCTTCCTCCTTGTTAACCAAGGCAGTCTCCTTAGACATTGTAACTAAGGACATGGGTTGCGCTCGTTAACGGACTTAACCGAACACCTCAAGGCACGAGCTGACGACAACCATGCAGCACCTGTCTCTAGGTTCTCTTGCGAGCACTACTCTATCTCTAAAGTATTCCTAGGATGTCAAGTCTGGGTAAGGTTCCCCGTTTATTGTCGAATTAAACCACGTGATCCACTGCTTGTGTGGGTCCCCGTCTATTCCTTTGAGTTTTAATCTTGCGACCGTACTCCTCAGGTGGATAACTTAACGCGTTTGCTACAGCACTGCGAGCTCGTCGCAACACTTAGTTATCATCGTTTAGGGCGTGGACTACAAGGGTATCTAATCCTTTTCGCTACCCACGCTTTCGTTTTTCAGTGTCAATGCAGTTCCAGTAAGCTGCCTTCGCTTTTGGTGTTCCTCTAAGTATCTACGGATTGCACCCCTACACTTAGAATTCCGCTTACCTCTCCCTGATTCTAGGTCAACAGTTTCAAGCACAAACTCGGAGTTAAGCTCCGGTCTTTCATACCTGACTTATTCACCAACCTACAAACCCTTTACACCCAGTAATTCCGGGTAACGCTCGAGACATACGTATTACCGCGGCTGCTGGCACGTATTTAGCCGTCCCTTATTCCTAAAGTACTCTCATTATGCTCCTTCAGAAAAGAAGTTTACAACCGTTAGGCCTTCTTCCTTCACGCGGTGTCGCTCCATCAGGCTTTCGCCCATTGTGGAAGATTCCTCACTGCTGCCTCCCGTAGGAGTATGGACCGTGTCTCAGTTCCATTGTGACTGATCATCCTCTCAGACCAGTTATCCGTCATTGCCTTGGTAGGCTTTTACCCTACCAACTAGCTGATAGTACGCAGGCTCCTCCCCAAGCAATAAATCTTTACTCCAAAGAGACTATCCGGTATTAATCCAGGTTTCCCTGGGCTATCCCTGACTTGGGGGCAGATTCCAACGTGTTCCTCACCCGTTCGCCGCTCTCTCAATATATTTCCCACCGAAGCTTTCAACATATCAATTCCGCTCGACTTGCATGTGTTAGGCGCACCGCTAGCGTTCACCCTGAGCTAGGATCAAACTCTTTTAAACTTTTTCTTTTTCTTATTATTGTTTCTCAATCTCAAAACAATATCAAAAGTTTATTGTTTAATTCTTTCTTCTAATATACTGTCTATTTTAATGTTCTCTCCCCAAAGTGGCAAGATTCTATCCACTTTTCTCCTCCTGTCAAATCTTTTTTATAAAAAAGTGATTTTTTCATATAAAACCCATAATGGTGGGCCTGGTTGGAATTGAACCAACGACCAATCGGTTATGAGCCGACTGCTCTAACCCCTGAGCTACAGGCCCAAGTTTTAGTTCTTATAATTTAGTTCTTAGATTGGTTTCCCTCAAAGGAGGTAAACCTCCTTTGATAAGCGATAAACGACAAGAACTAAAAATGGCGGAAAGGATGGGATTCGAACCCACGGGACCCAAAGGATCCACTCCCTTAGCAGGGGAGCCCAATCAGCCACTCTGGCACCTTTCCAAAAAAAATAATGGCGGAGAGATAGGGATTCGAACCCTAGGTGCCACAAGTGACACAACGGTTTTCAAGACCGCCGCCTTCGACCACTCAGCCATCTCTCCAAAAAATTTTCAATCAAAATTATTAGGAAATAAACTTTTTAAGGTAAATTTCCTAATTTTTTATTTTAAAATATGGCTCCCCCAACTGGATTCGAACCAGTGACCTACCGGTTAACAGCCGGTTGCTCTACCGCTGAGCTACGGAGGAATAAAGAAACTTGTGGAGGGATTATATTTGTTTCTTTTTAATTGTCAAAACTTTTTTTTACTTTTTTTTGTTTTTATATTTTTAAAAGATTTTTAAGCTAGAAATAGATATTTTCATACAATATTTTTTTGCTACTAAAAAATATATTTTAACAAAAATATTTATATAAGCAAGAATGAGTTTTTTATAGAAAAATGTTTATTTAATATAAAAATGAATTTTTATTGATTTTTTTAATTTTTTAGTTAATATTAAGCAGCCAAAACAATAATTATAAATAAAAGTACTTGATATGCAATAAAGGGCAACTTATGTTGCTCGCATTTTCTTGTCCTTTATTTTATCAGGTCTGAAAATTATTGTTTTGGCAAACATAGTAGTACACATAAGTTGTCCTTTTTTTGTTTGCCAAAACATTTTTTTCAGATCTTTATTAGTTTGGTATATTATGTTATTAATATACTAAAAAATGAAGACTATAAATCTTTTTGAAGCATTTAGTTGAATATGAAGTCAACATTTAGCTTTAAAAAATATTTGATTTGATGTAAAAATTATATGAATAAGTGATTGGTATATAGATGCTATAATTGCATATTCTATAAATCATTTACAAATAAAGGAAATAGAAATAAATAAGAAAGAAGTTTTAGAATATCTAAAAAATTATTCCTTAAGTTTAGATAGTAAAACAGCAGCAAAAAACTTAAACTGACTATCTAATAAAAAACTTTCTATAGTTTATCAAGCAATTAAAAGATTTTGAAACCTAGACATAAGAAAAATAAGTTGAGAATCCTTAATTTGAAAAGATATTGATTTATTTACATATTCTTTCCCTTGTCAAGACATTAGTCAACAATGAAAACAAAAATGATTTTCTAAAAATAAAAAAACTAGAAGCTGACTTTTATGGGAGATAGAAAGAATATTAAAAAAAATTAATCACTTAGACAAAAAAAGTCTACCAAAAGTATTAATGATGGAAAATGTAAAAGCACTATTAAATAAAAATTTTAAAAAAGATTTAAACTTATGGATTAAAGAATTAGAAAAATTATGATATAAATCTACATACCCTTTTGTTGTGAATTCACTAAACTTATGAGAAGCACAAAATAGAGAAAGAGTTTTTATGTTTTCTTTTTTATGAGAAAAGGAAATAAAAGAATTTAAAATAAAAAATAAACATAAGGAAAAATTTATAAAAGATATCTTCAAAAAAGATACTTTTCATCAAGAATTTATATCAAATAAAAATATAAAAATAATTGAGAAAGAACAAAAATATTGAATAAAAAAAGCTTTTTTAGAATGATTTTCAAGCTTTAATGCAGAAAATTATTTATATTATATGAATTGAAAAGCACCAACAATAACAGCATCTTGAGCTCAATCAAGAATAAAAATTTTATATAAATGAAATATAATTTATTTAAATTCTCTTGAACATTTAAGATTACAATGATTTGATGAGAAATTTTATAAAAAATTAGTTAAAGTTTGAATAACTGAAACAAAAATAAAATTTTTAGCTTGAAATTCAATAAATATAAAAGTTTTAGAAGAATTATTTAAATTTTACCTTTCTTAAATTATAAAATTATGAAAATATTAAAAATACCTTTTATATCAAAACCAAAAGCAGAAACTAAATCAAAATGATTTGCAAAATATTTATTTGATGAAGAAAATTGAAGTATTTTAGAACAATGGTGTGAACTTATAGAAGGAAGTGAGTTTAGATGAAAGAAATTAAATAAAAAGTCTTGAAAATACTATTGATTAGATTTTGATCAAAGTTATATAAATTTTAGAAAACAAATTATGGAGAGTGACTTAGTAACAGAAAAGCTATCAAAAGAAAAATTAAAAATTATAAATAATTATTTTTTTGAAAATCTAACAACTTTTTTAAATTTTGATAAATATGCAACTTGAAGTAATCCTAGTTGAAGTGAAGCTGATAAAGTAAGAAGCCCTTATATAATACTCTGATGAAAATATAATCAACTTTTGTTTATAAATTTTTTCAAAAAAATTCAAAAATGAAGATGAAAAACAAATTTAAGAAAGTCTTGAGTCTTTGAAGAAATAGATTTAGAAAAATATTTTGAATTATTCCCAGAAATTTGAAACAAATTTTTTGAATTTAACAAAATACTTTTTACTGCTTTAAATTCAGAAAAAGAAAATCTTGAAACTGAAAAAATAGATTTATGAGAAGAAAAAAATGATTTTATAGATTTAATTTTAGATGAAAATTATATGATTTGAGAAAATGAAGAAAAGATAAAAGAAAAAAGAATATCTATTTTGAGAAGAATATTTAAATCAAGGTTAAAATCATTAAAATATTCTGACCATATATACTGAAAACTACCACAAGATATGTGTGAAGCTGCTCACATATTTCCTGTTTATGAAATAAAAAAACTTGATCTAGAAGAGTGGAGAATGATTGCAGATGAAAATAACTGATTAAATTTACCAATACAAATACATAGATTATATGATTCAAAAAAAATTATTTTTAATGAAAATTGAGAAGTTATCTTTTTAAATAAAAAATACAAAGAATACTTATCTGAGATTTTTAACTTCAAAAAGTTAAATTTACAAAAAAGTATTTTAAATAAAGAAAGAAAAAAGTATATAGAAATGTATAATGAAAAATTAAAAACATAAAAAAAGTGAAAATCATAATTTTCACTTTTTTTATATATCCAAATTTTTTACTTCTTTTGCTCTTGATTGGATAAATTTTCTTCTTGGAGCTACATCATCTCACATCAATATTTTAAATATTTCATCAGCTTTTTGTGCATCTCAAATAGAAACTCTATACATTTTTCTAGCTTCAGGATCCATTGTTGTAGCCCAAAGCTCTTCTGGATTCATTTCTCAAAGACCTTTGTATCTTTGAACATTATCTCAAGAAATTAATTCTTCATCAATAAGTTTTTGTTTCTCTTCATCTGAGTAAACATACCAAGATTTTTTTCATTTTAAAAGTCTATAAAGAGGTGGTTGAGCTATATAAACATAACCTCAGATTATTAATTCTTTTAAATATCTAAAGAAAAATGTCAAAAGCAAAGTTCTGATATGAGCACCATCAACATCAGCATCCGTCATTATTACAATTCTATGATATCTAAGTTTAGAAATATCAAAACTTTCTCAAATAGAAGTTCAAAATGCAATTATTAAGTTTTTTATTTCTTGATTTGCAAATATTTTATCTATTCTAGCTTGCTCTGTGTTTAGTATTTTTCATCTAAGAGGTAAAATAGCTTGAAATTCTCTATTTCTTCATTTTTTTGCAGAACCTCAGGCTGAGTCTCCCTCAACTATATATATTTCAGAAATACCTGGATCTTTACTTGAACAATCAGCTAATTTTCAAGGAAGAGTCATTCATTCTAGAGCTCATTTTCTAATAACAGTATCTCTTGCAGCTCTTGCAGCAAGTCTAGCTTTTGCGGCTAAAAATACTTTTTCAACTATTTTTTTTGCTGTTGTTGGATCTTCTTCTAAAAATTCTGAAAATTTCTCTGAGAAAACAGCATCCACTGCTCATCTAGCTTCTGAAGTTCAAAGTTTATCTTTTGTTTGTCATTCAAATTGTGGATCTACAACTTTTACTGAAATAACAGCAGTTATTCATTCTATAACATCATCATTTGTAAGATTTTGATCTTTTTCTTTTAAAAGTCATTTGTCTCTTGCATATTTATTTATAGTTCTAGTTAAAGCCATTCTAAATCAAGTCAAATGAGTTCAACCTCCTGGAGTATGAATATTATTTACAAAAGAAATAATATTGTCAGAATAGTCAGTATTATATTGAAGAGAAATTTCAACCATTATGTCTTTTGATTCTTTTTCAACATAAAAAATATCTCAAAGAGTGTTTTCAGTTTTATTTAAAAAATTTACATAAGATTTGATTCATCATTCAAAATAATATTTGTATCTTTCTCAACTTCTTTCATCAACTAAAATAATTGTAATTCATTTTGTTAGATAAGCTTGTTGTCTAAGCCTATTTTTAATAGTTTCATAGTCAAATTTTGTTGTAATTTTAAAAATATTTTCATCTGGATAAAATTTTATAATTGTTCAAGTTTTGTTGCTTTCTCAAACAACTTTTACATCTTCATCAGGTTTTCAAATAGAATATGATTGGTAAAATATTTTTCAATCCCTATGAACCCAAGCTTCCATTTTACTAGAAAGTGCATTTACTACAGAAGAACCTACTCAGTGAAGTCAACCTGAAACTTTATAACCTCCTCAACCAAATTTTCAACCTGCATGTAAAACAGTCAAAATAGTTTCTAAAGTAGATTTTCAAGTTTTTGGATGCAAATCAGTTGGAATTCATCTACCATTATCTTCAACCATACAAGAACCATCAGTTCAAAGAGTAACAATAATAGTATCACAATATCAAGCCATAGCTTCATCTATAGAGTTGTCAACTATCTCCCAAACTAAGTGATGTAATCACTTTTCATCAGTTGAACCAATATACATTCAAGGTCTTTTTCTAACTGGATCAAGTCACTCTAAAACCTGAATACTCTCAGCTCAATAATTTCAGTTATCTGCTGTCATTTTTTATTTTTTTAATAAATATTTTCCAGCTTGTATTTTAATAAAAATATTTTAAAAAGCAAGTTTTTGGCTTAAATTTGACGAGAAATATTTTAAAATTTCTTAAAATGCATTTTTTTAAGAATTTTCTATATTTTTAAAAAATAAAAAATATCTCCCTTTGACAAGAAATATTTTTTAAATGTTTAAAAATGAAATTTTTAAGTTTTTTATTGAATTAAAGATTTTTTAACTCATATTTATCTTTAATTAGATAAATCATATATAAATTTTTTCAATCTTTTTCTATGCCTTCTATTTTTTTAACCCAAAAAACTGGTAGATTTTTTTCTTCAGCATCTATAAGCCTTTTATTAGTTGATTTTTCTATAATATCTTTTTCACCAATTGTAGCTAAAATATCTTTTGTGATTTGTAAATCTAGCAAATTTCATTTTTCATCAATCTTTAGATTTTTTGGTAGATAAGTAGTTTGAACAGGAAATTCTCAGAAATTTTTTGCTTCAAAAAGAACATATAAATTAGAATAATTATCAAATCTCAAAAGGTATTTTTCAGACAAAAACAGATAATCTTTTAGAATATCTTCTATATGTTTAATTATTTCTTGATTATTTTTAAAAAGTATTGACTGGCTAGTAAAAGAGTAATTTTGTTTATTTTCAGGAGAAATTTCTAAGTTTTTAAAAACTATTTTTGGAAAATATTCTATATTTCAAATTTTAAAAGATTTCATATTTGAAGGTATATAATCAGCTTGTTTAAGTCAAAAATCATAAATTGTTTGTTCTACAACTGATTTTTTTGGATCATTTTCAATTATATTTTTAGCTAAATATTTATCATCAAATACAGAAAAAGTAAGGATATAATCTCTAGTGGCTGAAGTATATCTTTTCTTTAACAAATTCTTTTTTAAGTCTATAGTGTATTCTAAAGCTACTTCTTCTGATTTCTCATTTATTTTAGAATTTCATCTTAAAACTCAATCTTTTTCTGTTAATTTTACATCTTTATGAATACATTCATCAAAAACACAAGTTTCTCACTTAGCATTTTTTGTTATTTTAAGTTTTGTAGTTTTTTCAAAATCTTTAATATTTTCTGATTCTACAGCCAATTTTCATGTATTATTTTCGTTTCAATTAATTTCAATTGTTCAAGTTTGGTCTTCAATTTTTCAAGAATTTGACAAAGTTCAAGTTTGATTTTGAATATTTTTATTTCAAGTTGAGCAAGAAGATAAAACTATAAGTAAAGTCAATGTTAAAATTTTAAAAATATTTTTCATAAATGATAAATTAAAAAAATAATGATTTGAAATGAGTTTTTATTTCATAAAATATTCTTGGATCAGTAAATTTTCTAGCTAATTCCTCATCTCCTGATCTCAAAGCTTTTCTAAAATTTGTAGCTGAAAGATCTATTTTTTCTCAATTATGCTCAACAAAAGTTCAAGCTCTTGGATTTTCTACATAATTAAAATTATAATCAATAAAATATTTTTGATTTTCTTTTATACAATTAAGAGCAGAATCAGCTGATTCTCAAAAATAAAAGTTTACATCTCTAGCCCAAGGATAATCTGTTCAAAGTGGATAATTATTAGAAACAAATTTATAAACATTATCAGCCCAGACAAAATCACTATCTGAATCAATTATTTCAAAAATTCTCAATTTTGTTTCATTTATTTCTTCTTTAAAGCATTTTTCTAAAAGATTTTTTCTTTGCTCAAAAGTCAAAGGATTTTTTTCTAAATCTCTTTTTTGAGGAGTTCAAAGCAAAAGTAAAACTTTTTGGTTTTCAGACAAAGCTTTTTTGATTGTTCATAAATGACCATTATGAGGAGGATTCATTCTTCCTATAATTAAACCTAAAGTTTCCGATTTTTCTACTTTTTCCATCTATTTTCTATTAAAAAATATTTTTTATACTATAGTTAATTTTACGAATTTTTCAAGAAAAATATTTTTAAAAACAAAAAACATTCTTTAAAAGAATGTTTTATAATTGTCATTTTCAAGCAGCTTCAAGTTTTGCTTGTCTGTCTGCTATAGAAAGAGCCTCTATAATATGCCCTAGTTTTCACATCATTATTTGTGGAATTCAAGAAAAATTTTGTCAAATTCTGTGATCTGTAACTCTATCTTGAGGAAAATTGTAAGTTCTAATTTTTTCACTTCTATCTCAAGAACCTACTTGTGCTAATCTAGCTTCTCACATCTCTCTAGCTCTTTTTTCTTCTTCATAAGCATAAAGTTTTGATCTCAAAATAGCCCGTGCTTTTTCTCTATTTTTATGTTGACTTCTTCAGTCTTGACAAAATACCATTATTCAAGTTGGAATATGTTTTAGTTGAACAGCAGAATCAGTTTTATTTACATGTTGTCAACCTGCTCAAGAAGATCTAGTAAATTTCATTTCTACATCCTCTTCTTTTATATCTATATCTATTTCATCAACTTCAGGCATTATAGCAACTGTTATAGCTGAAGTATGAACTCTTCATTTGCTTTCTGTTGCTGGAATTCTTTGAACTCTGTGTGTCCCAGATTCATATTTAAATTTAGAATAAGCTCACTCTCACTTTACTTCAAAAATAATTTCTTTTATTCAACCAGCTTCGGCATCAGATTGTTCAGTGATTTCTACTTTATATCATTCATTTTCAGCAAAAATCATATAAGATTTAGCAAGTTCTCCTGCAAACAATGCAGCTTCTTCTCAACCTGTTCAGGCTCTTACTTCAACTATAATATTTTTATCATCATTTGGATCTTTTGGTAAAAGTTCTATTTTTAATTCTTCTTCAAGTTCTGGAATTTTTTCCTCAAGTTGGTGGATATCTTCTTTTAAAAGTTCTCTCATTTCTTCGTCTTTTTCAGTATTCAGCATCTCTTTATTTTCTTCTAAAGATTCATTTGCTGATTTATAAATCTTATAAATATCAACAGCTTTTTCAATCATTTTTTTTCTAGCTGAGACTTCTCTGACCTTTTTTTGATCCTTAAAAATATCTGGATTTGACATTTCTTTTTCCAGATTTTCAAGCTCTAAAACTAAATTATCTAAGTTATATTTCATAAAATATTTTTAAAAGTCGTAATATTTTTTAATTATAACTAAAAAATAAAAATATCAAGAGCTTGTTTATTTTATATCTTTTGTTATATTTTCAAGTTCATAAAGATGTTCAAATAGTTTTTTTCTTCCAGAATCTGTTAATTCTACAAAAGTTTTTACTTTTTTTCAAGAAAAAGCTTTTTCTGTGTGAATAATTTCTGCTTTTTCCAATTTTTTCAAATGAAAACTCAGATTTCAATCACTAATTCACAATTTTTCTTTTAAAGTAGTAAAATCATTTTTTTCTCTAAATAGATTTACAACTATTTGAAATCTCACAACATCTATAAATAATGGCTCTAACATAAGCTTTCAAGTATTACAAAGTAGTTAAATATTACAAAGTACTTTGCGATATAAAAGTACTTCAATATTGCAAAGTGCTTCAATATTACAAAGTACTTTTATATTATAAAGTAAATTTACAAAAAATGCAAGATTTCAAGGTAAACAAAAAGAAAGAATATAAATCCTTTCCTTTTAATGTCATCAAGTTGATCAAAATCAACCTCATCTTTCAACATCAACCACATCATTTTCTATTGTAAAATATTCTAAAAATATTCATTGAAAAATTTTTTGTCATTTTTTTATGACTACATCTTCTGGTGTCATATTCCAAAATATTCATTGAATATGTCCTTCATTATCAGGATTATTGTAATAATCTGCATCTACAATTCAAACTCAATTTGCCATAGAAATTCAAATTTTTAAAGGATTTCCACTCCTATTTGCCAATTGTAAAAACATATTTTTTGGAATAAATGCTTTTATATGAGTTGGCACAAATGTAGGTTTTAAAGTCTCTCAATTATGCAAAGCTTTAAAAAGTGAAGGAATAACAATATCTTCTGATGCAAAAAAATCATATCAAGCAGCATCTTTTGTACTTCTAGTTGGAATAATAGTATCTTCTGGAGCATAACTAACTTTTTCAAAAAATGGTTTTTCAATCATATTTTTATTATTAGAAAATAAATATTTTAAATAATTATAAATTATATTTTAACTTGTCAAGAAGGATTTCTCTTCAAGCTATAAATACTTTTGGAGAAACAATTTCTCAATTATTTCATTCAAAAAAAGATAAATTGTCAAGTTGCTCTTCTTCTGATATTTTTAAAAGTTTTGACTCTATTTTTTTCATTATTCAAACTTTTTCTAAAATATCTAAAACTCTAGCTAAAGCCTCTAAATTAGAAAAATCTGTCATTCTAACTATTTGCTCAATTCTATTTCAAGTTGCTTCAAAACAATAATTTCATAAATATTTTAATTTTGTGTTTTTAGGATCAGAATCCTCTTTATCATCAAATAAACTAATTATTTTTATATTTTCATCTGTTTTTTCAATTGTAGAAATTTCTTTTGCATAATTATCAATCAAATAGTTTTTTAATTCTTCAATTCACTCGTGAGTTGCTGAAGAAAAAATAAACACTTTTTTATTTGGGTATCTTTTTTTAAACTCTTGTAAAATAAATTCTTTCATCTCAGAATCCAATAAATCAGCCTTTGAAAGTCAAATAATTTCCTCTTTTTCAGCCAACTCTGGAGAAAAATATTCTAACTCTTTTCTGATATTTTCATAATCATCAAAAATGTTGTCAAGTCTATACAAATCTAGTAAATGAAGCAAAACTCAAGTTCTCTCAATATGTTTCAAAAAGTTTATACCAAGTCACTTTCAGTTATGAGCTCAGGGAATCAAACCTGGAACGTCCTCTAAAACTAGAGTTTTTCATTTATATTCTAAAACTCAAAGATTTGGAGTAAGTGTTGTAAAAGGATAATCTCAAATCTTTGGTTTTACATTTGTAATAGTTCAAATAAGGCTAGATTTTCAGGCTGAAGGCATTCAAATTATTCAAATATCAGCTACAAGTTTTAACTCTAGTTGTAAATCTCTTTGTTGACTTTCATCTCAAAGTTCAGCAAAAGCAGGAGCTTGTCTAGTAGAAGAGCAAAAGTGAGCATTTCAAAATCATCATTTTCATCATTTTGCTATCAAAAGTCTAGTATTATTTTCGCTTAAATCAGCCAATATTTCTCAAGAATTTAAATCTTTTACAATAGTTCAAACAGGAACTTTTAAAATTAGATCTGGAGCATCAGCTCAATGCATAGTATTTGTTCAACCTCACTCTCAATTCTGTGCTTTTATAACTTTTTTGTGTCTGTATTCTGAAAGAGTGTTAAAATTTTCATCAGTTTCTATATAAACATCTCATCATTTTCAGCCATCTCATCACCATGGTCAACCTTTTGGAATGTATTTTTCTCTTCTCCATGAAACAAGTCAGTCTCAACCTTTTCCTGAGACCACTTTTATTTTTACCTCATCTATAAACATATTTCTCTTTTAAAAATAATTTTTTGTATTTTAAATATTTTTTTGAAATAAGCAAAAATAACTTGAAAAAACTTAAAAATATTTTATTATTGAAAAAATTTAAAATTGATTAGAAGAAATGGATAAATTAAGAATTTTACCTAAAACAACTCTTTTTTTGCTTTTATTTCTGGTTTGAATATTTTTTAAGAGTGTTCCTTTTGTGATTGTTTCTCTAGCTTTTGCTACTTTGTCACTTTTTGAAAGATATTTAAAAATAAAAATACCAACTAGTTTTTCATTTTGTTTTGTAGTTTTTGTAATTCTTTCCCTTGTTTTAGGAAGTTATTGATGATTTTATGAAAAATTTTCTTGGTGGGATGATATGTTGCATTTTTCTTATGGAGTAGGTTTTTCTGTAATATGATACTTGCTGATACTTGTAATGTGAAGAAAAGCTTGAATAGAAAAGCATTATGTTTTAATTGTGATTTTTTCTTTCTGTTTTTCAGTTTGTTTTTGAGCAATTTGGGAAATATATGAATATTGTGCTGATTTATTTTTCTGATTAAATATGCAAAAAACTATAGAATATGGGATTCATGATACTATGTGAGACTTGATTTTAGAAACATTTGCAGCACTTTTGACAAATATTTATATTGCAGCTTATTTAAAATCAAAAAAAGAAAATTGGATTTGAAAAATAACAAAAGATTTTTTTAGGTTAAATAAACTAAATAAAAAAATCAAAAAAAGATTTAAAAAAAGAAGAAAGAAAAGAAAAAAGATTAGAAAATAAATTCTAATCTTTTTTTAAGTTATCATAAAGTTTTCTAAAATCTTTTGAATCTTCTAAAACCATATCCACATTTCAGCTTCAAACTGTATAAATTTGAACTATTCAGTTTCCAAATATTTTTCATAAAAGTCATTGATTTTTTTCTACAAAGTTTATTCTATCATACAAAATAGTCTTTTTTGATTTATTAATAATTCCAGATCAAGTCAAAACTCTATCTTTTTGAAGTAAATAATATTTTGATTTTATGTACCAAATCCTAATTGCAAGTATAATAAAGGCAGATATTATGACATTAACTCAAATCACTTTAAGTCCAGAAATTTCTTCAGAGTTTAGTTCAGAAGAAAGAATAATACTTAAATAAATAAATCAGATAATAATTGCAATAAATAAAATTATCAAAATAAATGTAGAATTCCAAATAGATTGGTCTGATTTTTCTAAAATCTCTTCAGAAACAGTTCTTTTTTCTAAAATAGAATCAATTTTATTTTGTAAATTGTAAATATTTTCTAAAAATTCTGCTTTTATCTCAATTCAAGCAAAAGATATGCTTTGACTTTTTTGATCTTTTATAGCAACATCTCAAGCAACATCAAGTTTTATAACTCAAGCTGATGAGAAAGGATATTTTATAGCTTCTACTGATTTTATATTTTTAAATAAAGAATAAATCTTTGATTGAAAAATAATTCAAAACTCAGATTCATAAAAACTTTTGTGAAGTCTTTGTCTGTAAAATCTCTTACTATAAGCTATTTTTCAATAAATAAAACCTAAAATAGGAATTAATATAAAAAATACAAAAACTAAAATTCAAAATAAAATCCAAATTCAAGCAAGAGCATCTTCTTTGGCAAATCAAGAAAGTCAAATAATTGAAATCAAACTTAAAATAAATAAGCTTAAAATTATTATAATAGCTAAAATACTATCTAAAATAAAGTTTTTAAGATTAAATACAACTTCTAAATCTTCAAAATCTTCCTTTTTATCTATTCAAACTTTTTTTAGTATATCATCATAAAAAGTTGCTGTTTTTTTGACACTTACAAAGTTTATATATCAATTTCAACCTATTGATAAAAATTTTACAGAACAAGTTTTAAAAATTTTGTCTATAATGTTTTCTTTAAATTCTACTCAAGTTATCTTATCTATGGTGAAAGTCTTATGATTATTTGTTAAAAATTCATATCTATGTTCGACAGTATTTTTGTCTACAATGAAAGTATTAAAATTTACATCAAGTATTCATTTTATAAGAACAACAAGTGTACAAATTCAAAAAATAGGTAAAATATATCCTATATTTTGAATATAAAAAAACACAAATACTGAAATACAAAATCAATAAAATACAGAAGTAACTATAACTCTTGGTAAATACATAGAATATGTAGCAGAAAATTGTCTATCATAGTTTCCAGCAAAGTCTGTTTTATCAGTAAATCAAACCACTTCATCTACTTTTTTCTCCTCAACTTTTTCCTCTAAAATTTCTGTTTCTGTAAGAGTAATAGCATCTTTTAGATATTTTATATTTTTTATAAGAGTTTCTCACTCTGTCATATTTGAAAATACAACTTGATTATCTACTCACTCTGAACTTACAATTATATCATGAAGTCAAAACATTTTTGAAAAAAATCATTGTTTGTTTTCTACATCAGAAACCTTTTCCATAGGTAAAAATGAGTAAATTTTTGTCAAAAATCAATTTGTATAAAAAATAGAATCTGTGTAAACTTCATACTTTCTTCTTTTTAAATCCAAATAATTTATGATAAAAATTGAAATGGCAATCAAAGCAATTATCCCTCAAACTAGACACAAAACCCATAAATATTTTTGAAATTCATTTATGTCTTTTTGTAGTTCAACTAAATCATTTAAAAAGAAAATAACTAAAATAAAAAATCAAGAAATTATTCTTCATCCAAGCTCAAATAAAACTCAAAGAGAATGAGGTTTAGCTTCTTGTACAAGTTTATCTTTTCTTAAATGAAATCCATTTGTTCTCATTATTTCCTGAATTTTTTCATAAACTTCTTTTACTTCTATCAAATTTGAAAAAATAGTTTTTGAAGCCATACTTCAAGCTGTTTTTATTTGAATTTTTCAAGTTTTAAAAATCAAATGTTCTACAAAAGGTAAAATCATAGTTACTTCTGTGATTTTGTCTATATTTAGCTCAACAGAATTATCAGAAAAAATATTTCAATAATGGTAAATAATTTTATTTTGCTTTAAAATATATTTTTCTTTTTTATAACAAAAATAAACCCAAAAAAATGATAAAACAAAAATAACTCCAAGAATTATGTATACATATATACTTACAGATAAAAGATTCTTTACAAAGTTATCATTCCCAAAATTTGAAGAAGCTATTAAAAAAATAGTATAAGATATGATAAGAACTAAAGTAAAAATAAACTCTGGAATAAGCTTCATAATGAAGTAACTAATCTTTTTTGGTTTAAAAATCATCTCTTCCATAATAGAAATATTTTATAAAAGTAATAAGTGGATTATAATTGATTTTGTTATAAAATCAATTATAATGTTAACATTATAGTTTAAAAAATATTTATGGAAAAAGTAGATTTACCTATAAAAAAAGATAAAAATGACAAAGTTTCTCCTTCAAAGCCTGATTTTTGATGGGTTTGAAAAATGATTTTAATAATAATTATTATTGTAGTTGTAGTTTATGCTTCTGTTTGGACTTTTTCAAAATTTGTACTAGAAAATATGTCTATAGAAAAGGAAAAAGAGATTTTTTGAAAAATATCTCTAAATTGAAAAGAAAAAGTATTTGACAAAAAGATTCTTTGAGACAATCTTTGAGAACTAGAAAAATTTGATATTTACATCCAAGATGATAAAATACAAAATGCCTATGCTATGATTTGAGCAAATATTTTTGTTACAAAGTGATTATTAGAAAATGTAAAAACAAAAGAAGAACTACTTTTTATACTTTGACATGAAATGACTCATATAAAAAATAGAGATGTTATAAGAAATATGACTAGAACTATGCCTTTTACTATGATTTTGGAATTTTTATGAATAAATTTTTGAAATTGGACTTTTGATTCAAATGAAATCATAATGAATTATTTTTCTAGAGATGCCGAAAAAAAAGCTGACAAATGATGAGTTGAATATATAAATAGTTTGTGATTGAATGCAACTTGTGCAAATAGATTTTTTATAGAAGCTGGGCACAATAAAAGTAAAATAACTGAATTTATGGCTTCTCATCCTGTAGATGGAGATAGAGCAAAATTTATAGAAGACAATGCAAAATTTAAAGATAAAGAATGTACAAAATTTGAATGGAAAGAGTAAGAAAAAAACTAGTAAATCTAACCATTACTAGTTTTTCTTTTCTATCATTTTATGGTGTCAATGAGTGGAATTGAACCACCGACCTCGGGGTTATGAATCCCGCGCTCTGACCAACTGAGCTACACTGACTTAGATAATTGGTGTTATAGATTTATATTTATAAACATAAAAAAGTCAAATTTTTTTTGACTTTTTATTTATTTCAAATAAAATAGCTTTGCTTTAATTTTTTAAAGCATATTTTACATCCTTCCAACCTTTAAAAGTTGGATATTAACCCATAGGAAATTTTATGAAAAAATATGAGTTAATGCTGATTTTAAATACTTCTATTTCAGATGAAGATAGAAATACTTCTTTAGAAGAATTAAAAAAATTACTTACAAAAAATGAAGTAAAAATCGAAAAAGAAGATATCTGGTGAGATAGAAAATTGGCATACAAAATAAACAAATCTGACAGAGGATTTTATGTTTTATTGAGTTTAGAAATGAATGGTAAACTTATAAAAGAGTTATCTAAATCTATAAATTTGGATAAAAATATCTTGAGATATATGTTTGCTAAAATAGAAGATTAATTTAATTTATAATTAAAAAGGAATGAGAACTGTTAATAAAGTTATCTTAATTTGAAATATAACTAGAGACCCTGTAGTTAAAACAACTGAATCAAATAAAAAAGTTACATTATTTACAATTGCAACAAATAGATATTATAAAACTACAGAAGGTGAACAAAAATCAGAAAGTGAGTTCCACAACTGTGTAGCTTGGTGAAATTTAGCTGAAAGATGTGAAAAATTTCTAAAAAAATGAAAATTAGTTTACACTGAAGGTAGATTAAAAACTAGAGTTATAGAAAAAGAAGATGGAACAAAATCTTATAAAACTGAAATAGTTATATCAAACTTAATCTTCTTAAATAAAAAATCTGATTTCGATACTTTAGGAGAAATAGATGAAGAAGTTGAATTTGATGATGAAGATAAATTCTAAGTCAAAATTTATAAATTATCAAGTTTAAGAGACTTGGTTTTAGATCCAAAATTTATTATTTTAAAAAAATATCATTATGACAAAAAATGTTTGCCCATTAGAATGACAAAACATTGATTACAAAAATGTTGAACTTCTAAAAAAATATATAACAAAATTTGGTAAAATAGCTCCTAGATACTACACTGGAGTTTGCTTAAAAAATCAAAAGAAATTAGCAAAAGAAATCAAAAAAGCTAGAGTTATGGCTCTACTTCCTTTTGTTAAGAGGTTTGATCCAAACTTTGAAGGATAAATAAAAAAAATCTTGAAAAATTAAATTTTTCAAGATTTTTTTTATAAAATAGAATATTTTTCAAAAAAAGTGATAGCTGGTTGATAAGTCAGATAATTAAATAAAGAAAAAATTATTATTTCTGAAAATATGATAAACTTTCTAACTATTTTTTTTCTAGATTCTTCATCAAATACAAAATAAGACAAAGTAGAAAGTAAAAATTTATATAAAAAGAAAAAATAAACCAAAATAGCTATGATAGCAAATCAAATTTGTGCAACTACAAAAGGAAGAGATAAAATTTTTACAAATAATAAAATAAGTGCAAACAAAGCTCCTCAAATAACAAGAGCTGTAAAATAACAAGTAGTTTTAGCTACAAATATTTCAAAAATACTTTTTCAAATTCAAAAATTGTGACCTTCTTTTTTTAAAATATAGTTAAAAATGATTCCAGAAATAACAATAAATTCTAGAATTAAAAGCAATACATAAGCTATATCCATCAAAAAAGAATTCATAAATATATTAAAAAATATGTAAATCTATATCTTATATTATAACATAAATTTCATAAAAATAAATTTTTCTACATTGACTTATAGTTCATTATAATGAATAATTAAGTTTATTTTTTTGTATAATATAATTTTATAGTTTTTTTAGAAAAATCAGAATTTGTATAATTTTGGTTCAAAAATGGTGTTAATTCTAAACAATTTTTTATTTTAAAGATAATTATTTTTTATATATTCTTTTTCTTTTTTTCTATTTTTTATTTCTAATATAGTTATTAATAAAACAAAAACTATTATTATAGAAAAAAATAAATTTTTATTTTCATCTATTTCTTGAGTTATTTCTCTATTTCCTTCCACTCTTTCAGAATTTTCATATGGATAATTTTGACTATCTAATTTTATTTCTTGAGTTGTATTTTCATTTTCTTCTACTTTTTTAGAATTTTCATATGGACGATCTTGATTATTTAATTCTATTTCTGATTTATTCAAAGAATCTAAATTAACTGAATCTGTATTTTTATAGTCTTCAGAAGCATCTAAATCATTTATATCAAAAAATCAAAATTTTTTAAAGTAATAATCAGTATTTTCAAATTCTTGCAAAATTCAAATATAAATTTTATCTTTGTATTTTATGATGTTTTCAGGCCTTTTATAGGAAATATAATCAAAATCTTTTTCCAAAATTTTTTCATATCATTTTTCTGTACTTATAAGATCTCAGACTTCAGGGTCATTTTTTAAATATAAAATTTTTCCTTCCAAACAAACATATCAAGAATCTTTATAAAAAAGATATTTATAATCTTTTGGTATAGAATAGCTTTTTTCTTCAAAAGAATTAATTTCATGATATTCAAAAATGATTTCTTTTCAATATAAATTTTCAACTGTTTTACTGTCTTTACTGCAAATTTTTCCTAAATTTTCTGCATTTACAAAAGAAAAGTTTACAAATGAAAAAATAAAAATTATTAAAAATATTTTTATCATAAGCTTTTGTTTTAAAAAATTTTTACAAATTTTATCATATTTTTACTTTTATTACAAATAGATTTCTTCAAATTTTTTCTTTACTTTTTGCTTTTTTTTTGTATAATTCTGCAGGTTTTTTTTAGAAATCAAAATATTTATATAATTTAAATAAATTTATGTCAATTAGAAACATAGCAATAATCGCTCACGTAGACCATGGAAAGACAACTCTTGTAGATCAATTACTTAAAACAAGTGATGATTTTGATGCAAGAGTTGGTATCGAAGAAAGAGTTATGGATAGCAATGCTCAAGAAAGAGAAAGAGGAATAACTATTTATGCAAAAAATACTTCTATAAACTACAAAGGAAATAAGATAAATATAGTTGATACTCCATGACATGCTGACTTTGGTTCAGAAGTAGAAAGAGTTTTGAGAACTGTTGATTCTGTAGTTTTGGTTGTTGATGCATATGAGTGACCAATGCCTCAAACAAAATTTGTACTTAAAAAATCTCTAGAATTAGGACTAAAACCACTTATAGTTATAAACAAAATAGACAAACCAACTTCAAGACCAGATTGGGTTGTAGAACAACTTTTTGATTTATTTCACCAACTTGGAGCTACAGATGATCAAGTGGAAAATCTCTATGAAGTTTGCTACACTATTGCAAGAGAAGGTATTGCTATCAGAGACTTAAGTGATGAGAAAAAAGATATGACTCCACTTTTAGATATGATTATGGAAAAAGTTCCTGAAGCACCAAATGATCAACAAAAACCATTTAGAATGCAAGTTGCAACTCTAGGTTATGACAATTTCTTATGAAGACTTTGAATAGGTAGAGTTTATGAATGAACTATAAAAGTTTGAAAAGAAGTTTATGTAACTTCAAATTCTTGAGAAAAAAGAAAAGCAAAAATCACTGAAATTCTTACAAATCAATGATTGAAACAAGTAAAATCTCAAGAAGCTGTTGCCTGAGATATAGTTACAATAGCTTGAATTCCTGACATATATGTAGGAGAAACTATTGCTGAAAATGCTGATGTAGAGGCAATGCCTCCAATTACAATAGATGAACCAACTCTAAAAATGGAATTTTTGGTAAACAATTCTCCTTTTGCTTGAAGAGAAGGAAAATTTGTAACTGGTAGACAAGTAAGAGACAGACTAGAAAAAGAACTTGAAACAAATGTTTGATTGAAAATAGATTTCGATTCTGGTGATAATTATATGGTTTCTGGTAGATGAGAGCTTCACTTATCAGTTTTGATTGAGACTATGAGAAGAGAAGGTTTTGAACTACAAGTTTGAGCTCCAGAAGTTATTATGCATGAAGAAAATGGTGTAAAAATGGAGCCAATTGAAAAAGTTTCTGTTATAGTTCCTAGCTGAACAGAGTGAAATATAATAGCTGAAATAGGAAAAAGAAAATGAGAAATGACAAATATGATTGATGAAAACTGAATAGTAAACTTAGAATTCAAAGTACCAACTAGATGACTTTTAGGTTTCAAATCATACTTTACAACTATGACAAAATGAGAAGGTTTACTTTCTAGCTCTTTTGAAGAATTTTCTCCTTACAAATGACCAATTGAAAAAAGAGAAGTTTGATCAATGATTTCAATGGAAAACTGAGTTGCGATGGCTTATTCTTTATGGAATTTACAAGAAAGATGAACTATCTTTATAGAACCACAAACTCAAGTTTATGAATGAATGATAGTTTGAGAATCAAACAAATGACAAGATCTGACTGTAAATGTTACAAAAAACAAAAAACTTACAAACGTGAGAGCTTCATGAACTGATGAAGCAATGAAGCTAGTTCCACCAAAGCTTATGACTCTAGAAGAAGCTATAGATTACATCTGAAATGATGAATATGTAGAAGTTACTCCTGAAAACATAAGACTTAGAAAGAAGTTTTTGACTGAAACTGAGAGAAAGAGAAATAAAGTTGCTTAAGCTTTGAATGAAAAAGGAATGAAAAAAACACTAAAATATAATTTTAGTGTTTTTTGTTTTGTAGAAAGCTTAGTTAGTACTACATTTTGGCATATATGATCTTGGTAAATTAGAAAATCAAGAATCATGACAATCAATAGGATTAGCAAACTTCCAGTTTGAAATATTTTGTTTAAAATTTTTTGGGTATCAATAAAATTCCCTTCAAAACATACCAGATGTGAATATTACCTTTGATACATTCCATTTATCTAATGGTTGATTAAATTTTTCCGCTCAATAAAATAGACTTTCCATACTAGTTACATTTGATGTATTCCAATTATTTAATGGTTGGTTAAATTTTTTTGCTGAACGAAACATTCATCATATGTCTGTTACTTTTGATATATTCCAATTATCTAATGGTTGGTTAAAATTCTCTGTTGAATTAAACATATCATTCATGTTAGTTACATTTGACACATTCCAGCTATTTATATTTTGATTAAAGTTATTTGCATTTGAAAACATAGCATGCATATCTACTACTTTTGATGTATTCCAATTATTTAATGGTTGATCAAAATTTTTTGCTCAATAAAACATACTACTCATATTAGTTACATTTGAAACATTCCAGCTATTTATATTTTGATTAAAGTTATTTGCATTTGAAAACATAGCATGCATATCTACTACTTTTGATGTATTCCAATTA
Source organism: Candidatus Gracilibacteria bacterium HOT-871 (assembly GCA_002761215.1). Classification (GTDB taxonomy): domain Bacteria; phylum Patescibacteriota; class Gracilibacteria; order BD1-5; family UBA6164; genus GN02-872. The sequence continues at coordinate 867,795 of CP017714.1, read as the reverse complement.
TTTAATGGTTGATTAAAATTTTCTGTATCTCTAAACACCCCTGACATATTAGTTACATTTGATGTATCCCAATTATTTAATGGTTGATTAAAACTTGTTATAGAAAACATATCATTCATATTAACTAAATTTGATACATTCCAATCATTTAATGGTTGATTAAATTTACTAGCACTATGAAACATAGCATGCATATCTACTACTTTTGATGTATTCCAGTTATTTATTGGTTGATTAAAGTTAATAGCAAATCAAAACATATATGTCATATCTGTTACATTTGATGTGTTCCAATTATTTATATTTTGATTAAAACTTCTTGCCCATCAAAACATACCTGCCATATTAGTTACATTTGATGTATCCCAATTATTTAATGGTTGATTAAATTTCTCTGCTCAATAAAACATATATGACATGTCTGTGACTTTTGATGTATCAAAATCATTTAATGGTTGATTAAAATTAGTTGCTCAATTAAATGCTCAAGATAAATCAGTTATTCTCATCTTATTCCAATCTGTAATTCAAACTATTTTACTAGGAAATCAATGATATGATGTTCATGAACTAAATCATCTAGCTGTTCATCTAACAGTTATTGTATATGTTCATTTTGATGCATTTGTATATTTACAAGTTTGATGATCCAATGTTGTTTTAGTTACACATCTATTAACTCAATTATCTCCCCAATCTATACTAGTTATATTTACATTTCCATGGTATGGAAGTATTATAGTTTCTCCATTTTTTATTCAGCTATAAGTAAGTTTCATCTCTCCTGCTTGGAAAAACTCAACTTTTACATTTATAGGATCAGAGTCTACTTTTCCATCACTAGCTACAACTTGAAAAGTAACTTCTCAAGCAGTGTTTCTAGTTCATGTGATTCTATTTCATGAAATAGTAAGCCCACTTGGCAGATTTGTAGATTTGTAAGTCAGAGTGTCTCAGTCTGAGTCAGCTCCATTTATAGTTAAGTTTATTTGTTGTCAAACTGCAACTGCTGTTTCTCAAGTCACTCATGAAACTATAGGTTTTGAGTTTACTTCTACACAAGTTCACCATGAGTTTGTTTTAGAATCCCAAGTTTGAATTCATTTTTTAGTAGTTTGAGGTGTTGATCATCTTGATATTGCACCTCCACTAAGAAGATATCTAGTTCCACTTTCAATTGAGCGCCCTCTTAATTGAAGTTCTCAACTACTTACTCTACTACCTGCTCCACTACTTATTGTACATTCTCTTGTGTTTGAAACACACTCATTTCACTCTTTGTGGAAGTTTGCATTACATGTACTTGCTGTACAAGTTCCATATGTTCCATTTGGTTGCAAAGCTTGTGTTCAAGTTCAGTTTGCAACTGTACAAGCTTGTGTGTTTGCTTTACATTCATTTCATACTTTCGTATATCAAGCATTACAAGTGTTTACTGTACAAGCTCAGTATGAATTTTTTGTTGCATTCCATGTTTGTGTTCATGTTCCATTTGGAGCTGTACAAGTTTTTGTATTTGATGTACAAGTATTTCATTCTTTGTGGAAGTTTGCATTACATGTATTTACTGTACAAGTTCCATATGTTCAGTTTGGTTGCAAAGCTTGTGTTCAGTTTCCGTTTGCTACTGTACAGTTTTGTGTGTTTACTTTACATTCATTTCATACTTTTGTATGTCAAGCATTACAAGTGTTTACTGTACAAGCTCAGTATGAATTTTCTGTTGCATTCCATGTTTGTGTTCATGTTCCATTTGGAGCTGTACAAGTTTTTGTGTTTGATGTACAAGTATTTCATTCTTTGTGGAAGTTTGCATTACATGTACTTGCTGTACAAGTTCAGTATGTTCAGTTTGGTTGTAGAGCTTGTGTTCAGTTTCCGTTTACTATTGCACAAGCTTGTGTATTTGCTTTACATTCACTTCATACTTTTGTATGTCAAGTTGCACAGCTGTAGTTTATTGTTACAGTTATTTCAGTTATTGAGGAATCTGGATAAACTACTTCTATTGTTCAAGAATTTTCTCCAGGTGTTCCATTTTTCCATCTGTATACAGTTGTAGATGGTAAATCTTGTTTATTTTGTATTCAATCACTAGGATTTACTTGTGCTCATACAATTGCATTTATTGTTTGTCAAATTGGATGATATTTATCTTTATCTTGTGTTTGTGGAGTTGCAGGAGGAGGTGTAGTAGTTCCTCCTGGATTTCAAGGTGTTTTAGGAGCATTTGGTGCTGAATTCAGAGCCAAAGCATTTCCATAGTTTGTTAAAATATATTTTGATCAATTTTCTAATTCTACTTCTAAATAGTAATTTTGTCTATTTTCACTTACTAAATATCTGTATTTTGACTTAGTTTTTGGGTCCAATGGTACTTGGCTTAAATCTCTAAGTTCTTTGATACTTTCATCTCAAAATAGTCATTCTTGCCATTTTACTCAAGGTAATTCTTGAAGTTCTATTTTTTCTGTTTTTAGTTCATCTGGAATTGGTAATAAATTTCATTCTCCTAGACTTAATTCCATAGTTTTTTGGATATTTTTTAAGTCTGAAACTCTTACAGAATCCCTTGCATCTCAAGTATAGCCATTTAGATTCAAAAAAGCTATAGCTGCCAATACAGCTAATATAGTTATAACTATTATCAGCTCAACTAAAGTGAAAGCTTTCTTCTTTTTTGCTTCACTTATCTTATTTTTGACTATAATGCCAAATTTACTCATATGTATAAAATTAATACTAAAATATATACATATGAATTTTAGCACTTTAAAATTTTTTTTGCAAATTTATTGCATGTAATTTAATAAAATATTTAATTATTTATCATTTTTACTTAAAAAACTTCTTAGAATCCAAATTTTTACTAAAAAAATACTAGTTTTTAGAAACTAGTATTTTTTATCTATATTTTGAATAGTCATGCATTTTTAATTCTGAATCTACTTTTCTAACTATATCAAGTATAACTGATACAATAATGATAGCTCATGATGCTGAAATAATGAAATCAACTGTTTGTCACATGATTTTTGTCATTATGTATGGCAAAACAGCAATTAAAGCTAAGAATCAACCACCAAATAAGTTTAAGTGAGCTGATACTTTTGTCAAGTAACTTGCTGTTTCTTTTCCTGGTCTGATTCCTGGAATATAACCTCATCTTTTTTGTATACTTTCAGCAATATTTTCTGTATTAAATGTAATAGAAACATAGAAAAATGAAAATCATACTACAAGTAAGAAATACAATATTATAAATGCCCAAGAAGGATTTGACATATTGAAATGCTCAAGTAAGAATTTTCAGATTGCTGATGCTCTATCAGACGTAGAAGCAGACATTATTTGTCAGATTATAGAAGGGAATGTAATCAAAGAGATAGCAAAGATGATTGGAACCATTCAAGCTTGGTTTACTCTTATTGGGAAATAAGATTTTTCCTCTCTTCAAGTTCTAGTATAAATAACAGGAATCCTTCTATTTCACTCTGTAAATTTTATAATTACATAAATAACAACAAGTGTAGCAATAACTAATCCAGCAAATAAACCATAAGTTCAAGCAGACATATGTTGAGATATAACAGATGGAACTCAAGCCAAAACTCAAGCTGTGATTATCACACTTATACCATTACCAATTCAAACCTCAGTCATAACTTCTCATAACCAAACAAGAAAAATAGTTCAAGCTGTAATTATTACCATTGACATAAGAACTGTTTGAGTATCTGATAAGTCTACAATTGTTCAGTGAGCCAAAGTATTTAAAAGTACAATCATTCCATAAGATTGTATAAATGCTAAAGGCAAAGTAAGCCATCTAGTCATTTTTGTTAACTTTTTTTGACCTTGTTCTCATTCTTTTTGTAAATCTCAAATCTTTGGAACTATAACTCAAAGTAATTGTATTATAATCATAGCATTTATGTATGGAGACAATCACATCAAAATTATAGAAAAGTTTGATAATCAACCTCACATCAAAGCACTAAAAAATGATAGCCCTTTATTTTGCTCTATAATTGAGGCAAGCATTGTTGTATTAACTCAGTATACAGGGATAACAGACAGCAATTTATAAACCAAAACTAAAAGCAGTGTTGCTATTATTTTTTTTCTTATATCTTTATTGTCTAATACTGATTTTAAACTTTTTATCATATTTATAGTTTTAAAAATTTATATTAAAATCTAGGTTTCAAAGTCAAGAATATCCAAAACTTAAATTTTAAAGTATTATAATAAAAATAATAAAAAAACCAAAACTTTTAAAGCTTGGTCTTTTATTATTTTAATTCAATTTTTCCTCAAGCTTTTTCAACAGCTTCTCTAGCTGATGCAGAAGCTTTATCTACAACAACTGTTAATTTAGATTTTAATTCACCATTTCAAAGTAATTTTACTCATAATGCTTTTTTTCTAATAACTCCCTTTTCAAGTAAAACTTCTTTAGTTATTTCAGTTATACCTTTTGAAGCTAAAAGTTCTAAATCTGATAAATTAACAATATTATATTCTTTTTTAAATTTTGAATTAGAAAAACCTTTTAATTTAGGCATTCTTCTAAATAAAGGAGTTTGTCCTCATTCAAACCAAGGAGCAACTCAACCACCTGATCTAGAATTTTGACCATTCATTCATCTTCCAGCAGTTGTACCTTTACCTGAACCATTTCATCTACCTAATCTTTTAGATGTTTTTCTTGATCCAACTGTAGCTTTTACGTTATTTAATGATAACATAATAAAATTTGTTAAAAATTATACTATTTAAATGAAGACAATGCTTCAATAGCAGCTCTAGCATTGTTAATTAGGTTTGTAGAACCATATCTTTTAGCTAAAACATTTGAATATCAAGCAACAGCTAGAACCTTTCTAACTGCACCTCAAGCAATGATTCATGTACCTTCAGAAGCAGGATGAATCATTATTTTTGCTGATTTATATTTGTTTTCTACATTATAAGGTACTGTTCCATCAACTATTTTAACATCTACAAGTTTCTTTTTTGCATTTGCAAGTGCTTTTGCTATTGCATCAACAACTTCCCAAGATTTACCTGTTCACAAAGCTACTTTACCTTTTCAGTCTCAAATAACTATAACAGCTCTAAATCTAAGTTGTCTTCAACCAGAAGTAACTCTAGTTACTCTATCAATTGCAAGTAACTCTTCTTTATACTCCTTACTTGGTTTAGCATTTTTTTTATTTCTATTGTCTTTTGCAGAAAAAGCCATACCTATTAGTATTAAATAATTAAAATTTAATTCCACCTTCTCTTAGAGCCTCAGCTAATGCTTTTACTCTTCAGTGGTATATGAATCAACCTCTATCAAAAACGATACCTTCGATTTTTAAATCTTTTATTTTTTTTGCCATTTCAGCTCAAACAAGCTTTGCCATATCAGTTTTAGTTCATTTTCTTTCCATTTTTAAATCACTAGCTGATGCCAAAGTTATTCATTTAGTATCATCAATAAGTTGAACAGAGATAAAGCTATTACTTCTAAAAACAGATAATCTTGGTTTCTCTGAAGTTCCAGAAATTTTAGCTCTGATTCTATTTTTTCTTCTCAATCTTTTTAATGTTTTTGCTAACATTTTTCTAAAATTTATATTTTAAATAATTTAGTATTATTTACCACCAGTTTTACCAGCTTTTCTTCTCATATGTTCATCAGCATATTTAATACCTTTACCTTTATATGGTTCAGGTTTCTTTTTAGCTCTGACTTTAGAAGCAAATTCTCAAACTAATTGTTTATCAATTCAAGAAATATGTAAAACATTTTTTGCTTTATCATCTAACTGAGCTTTTAATCAAGCAGGAACTTTCATTTCAACTTTATGAGAATAACCAATACTTAATATTAATTTATCCCCTGCAACTTCAAATTTGTAACCTACTCAGTTTATTTCTAAAGTTTTTTTGTAACCTTCTGTAACTCAGATAACCATATTGCTAATAATAGCTCTAGTTGTACCCCATAAAGCTTTAGCTTCATCATTTACTGGTTTTACAACTATAGAATTATCTTCTTTTAAAACAGTAACTTTGTCTGAGAAAACATAAGATAATTCTCATAATGGTCATTTTACTTTTATTTCATTTCAAGACAAATCAACATTTACTTTGTCTGAAAGTTCAATAGGCAATTTACCAATTCTTGACATTTTTTATTTTAAATTAAAAAATATAAACCGGAACAATGAAAAAATCATTTCTCATTTATATATTTATTAGTAAACTTCACAAAGTAATTCACCTCATACATTTAAGCTTCTAGCTTCATATCCAGTGATTACTCATTTTGGTGTAGAGATTATATAAATACCATGTCCGTTTCTTGACTTTTTGATATCTCTTGCTCAAACATATATTCTTTGACCAGGTTTACTTATTCTAGTTAATGTTGGAATATATTTTGTTACTCTAACATCATTTAATTTAAGTAAAATAGATTTTTTATTATTTCCTTCATCTACAACCTCAAAATCTGATATATATTTATTTTTCTTTAATATCTTAGAGATATCCTCTTTTATTTTAGAATAAGGAACTTTTACCTCTATTTTTCTAGATAAATAAGCATTTCTTACTCTTGTTAATAAATCTCCAATAGGATCTATTATCATAACAATAAAATTAATAAACTAAATTTGTTATATACTACCAACTTGATTTTCTAACACCTGGCAATTCTCAAGCATTAGCTTTTTCTCTAAAACAGATTCTACAAATACCATATTTTCATAGGTATCATCTAGTTCTACCACAAACTGAACAACAATTAAATACTTTAGTAGCATTTTTTGGTTTTCTACCATCTTTAATTGCTTGTAAAAATCTTTTTTTAAGTTTATTAGCTTTAGCGATTTTTGCTTTTCTAGCCATTTTATTTAATCCTTATAAAGTAAATATTATTTAGAAAAAGGAAATCACATTTTTTCTAATAGAGCTCTTCATGATTCTTTATCTTTTGCAGTTGTTTTAATAGTAATTTGAATACCATGTGGTTTAACTACATCATCATGAGGAACTTCTAAAAATATAGTATGTTCTTTAATTCATAGATTATAGTTTCCTTGTTTATCAAAGGCATTTTTATTTATACCTCTGAAATCTCTAACTCTAGGCAATACAACATGTATCAATTTTTCTAAAAAGTTGTACATATTGTCTCCTCTTAATGTAACTGTTAATCAAACTGGCATACCAGCTCTAAGTTTAAAATTTGAAACTGATTTTTTAGAAAGTCTAACAGTACAAGCTTGACCAGATATCAAAGTTAAATGGTCTTTTAGAGATGAGAAATCTTTATTTGTAGTTCTGATGTAAGTTCAAATTCACATATTTATAACAACTTTTTCTATTTTTGGAACTTCCATTACATTAGAAATTTGTAAAGATTCTTTAAGTGCAGGAACTATCTCTTTTAAATATTTTTCCTTAAGCATTTTTTCAAGCTTATAAAATAAATTCTAGTATTATTTGATTATATACTTACTAGCTTCTCATCATTTCTCTTTTAAAGCTTTTTTTGAGAATCTAAATTTTTTAATTTTTCACTTTTCTTCAATTTTAACATATCCTACTCTTGTAGGTTTTTCAGTAAAAGGACAAATAAGCATAACATTTGAAACATCAATAGGTTTTTCCATTTCAACTATTTGACCTGGATTTGTACCTTGTCTTTTGATATGTTTAGTCACTACATTAACATCTTTTACTAAAATTTTATTTTTATCTGGAAAAGTTTTTACAACAACAGAAATTTGTCATTTATCTTTTTCTTTACCAGACATAACTTGTACTTTATCTCAAGTTCTTATTTTCATAGCATTCTAATAAAAATTATAAAACTTCTGGAGCCAAACTCACTATTTTTTGGTATCCTTTTGCTCTCAATTCTCTAGCAACTGGTCAGAAAATACGAGTTGATTTTGGAGTACCATCATCACCAATTATAACACATGCGTTATCATCAAATCTCAAGTAAGTTCAATCTTTTCTTTTAATTTCCTTAGAAGTTCTTACTACTACAGCTTTAACTACTTTTTTCTTTTTAATATTTCCATCTGGAGCAGCTTTTTTAACAGAACATATAATAACATCTCAAACAGATGCATATCTCTTTTTTGAACCTCAAAGTACTTTTATACACAAAACCTCTTTAGCTCAAGAGTTATCAGCAACAACTAACCTTGATTCTGTTTGTATCATAAATTAGAACCTTAAAATTTAAATTATTTTTTTTCAACAACTTCCCATCTTTTTAATTTTGATGTTGGTTTTGTTTCTCTTATAACTACAACATCTCATTCTTTATAAGTGTTGTTTTCATCATGAGCATAGAATTTTTTAGTAACTCTATATCTCTTTTTATATTTAGGATGACTTTTGTAAGAATGAACTGAAACTACAATAGTTTTATTCATCTTATCACTAGTAACTAACCCTTTTTTTGTTCTCATAATTAATATTTTTTTAATATTTAACTATATATTTATTCCTTTTGAAGATGCTATAGTTTTTACTCTAGCTATATATCTTCTCAAAGCCTTAATCAAATGAGTTTGTGTTTGTTCACCTAATTGTTTTTTCATTTTTAAAACATAAAGATTTTTAGATGAACTAGCTAATTCTTGTTTCAAATCAGCTTTTGATAATTCATTTAATTTAGCTAAATCTTTCAATTTCAGATCTTTTATTTCTTTCATTTTAAAAATGATTAATCAACTATTATTTTAGTTTTTACAGGTAACTTGTAAGAAGCTAACCTAAAAGCCTCCCTTGCAATTTCTGGTGTAACTCATGTCATTTCAAATAACACTCTACCAGGTTTTACAGGAGCTCTATACATCTCAACTGATCATTTACCTCAACCCATTGGAACTTCTAGAGGTTTTGCAGTATAAGGTTTATCTGGAAAAATTCTTATCCAAATTTTACCTCATCTTTTTACAAATCTAACCATAGCTCTTCTAGCTGCTTCTATTTGTCTAGAAGTAATAAAACCTCTAGTTGTTGCTTTTATAGCAAATTCACCAAAAGCAGGATTAGAACCTCTTACAGCTTTTCCTTTTAGTCTTCATCTGTGGGTTTTTCTATACTTTGTTCTTTTTGGTTGTAACATTTTTAAACAAAATTATATTATATAAAAAAACTTTAAATGTCAAGTTTTTATTTTTTAAAAATATCTCCTTTATAAATCCAAACTTTTAAACCAATAGTTCAATAAACTGTCTCAGCTCTTGTTGAAACATAATCTATATCAGCTCTAATTGTTTGAGTTGGAATATTTCCTTCTTTAAACATCTCTTTTCTAGCAATTTCAGCTCAATTTAGTCTTCAACTAACCTTTACTTTTATTCATCTTGCACCTTTTTCAATTGCTTTTGATATAGCTTGTTTGATTGCTCTTTTATAAGGCATTCTTTTCTCTATTTGGTTAGCTATACCAAATCAAACGATTTTAGCATTGATATCTGGTTTTTTAACTTCTCTAACTTCTAAAGAAACTTTTTTTCAAAGTTTTCTAGACAATAAAGTTTCTATTTTTTCTTTATTTTCACCAGTTTTTCATAAAATTAAAACTGGTTTTGCAGTATAAACAACAGCTTGTATACTATCTTGTTCTTTATTTATCAAAATATCTCCAAGAGGTATACCTTTTAGTTCTGTGTTTAAAAGTTGTCTAGCTTTTAGATCTAAACTTAGAGAATCTTTGTATGTTTTTCTATTTTCATACCAAGTTGATTTCCAAGTTTTTATATAAGGAATTCTAAAAGCAACAGGGCTTACTTTATGTCACATAAATTATAATTGTAATAATTAATAAATTATTTAACTTGTAATTCTAATTTTACATTAGATGTTCTTTTCAAAATAGGATGCATTCTTCACTTTGAAACTGGATTACCTCTTTTAAAAACCATTCATTTTGAAATAATCAAAGTTCATATTTTTAAATCTTCCAATTTTTGAGAATCATTATTAACTGCATTTTGCACAGCTGATTTTAACACTCAATGAAGTAATTTTGCTCATTTTTTTGGAGCAAATTTTAAAAAGTTTAAAGCCTCAGAAGCATCATTTCATTTAATAACCTCAGCTATAACTCTCAATTTTTTTGGAGAAATTCTTAGGTTTTTTCCGTATGCTTTCATAGTAATTAATTAAATAATTATACCTGTATTCAGGAAAATATAAAATATTTATTATTTATTTCAAGAATGACCTTTAAATATTCTAGTCATAGAAAATTCTCAAAGTTTATGTCATACCATATCTTCTGTAACAAAAACTGGAATATGAATTTTTCCATTATGAACACCAAAAGTATGTCAAACAAATTCTGGAGCAATAATACAAGCTCTTGACCAAGTTTTGATTACTCATTTTTTTCAAGATTCATTCATAGCAATCACTTTTTTAAGAAGTCTCGCATCTATATAAGGTCATTTTTTTAAACTTCTAGTCATAAGTTTTTCTTAATAAAAATTAAACCATTAATTTACCTTTTCTAGTTCTTAGAATCCATTTTTTAGAATTCTTTCTTCTACTTCTAGTTTTGTGTCCTAAAGCAGGTTTTCACCAAGGAGTTTTTGGAGCAGTCATACCAATAGGAGAATGTCATTCTCAACCTCAGTGTGGATGATCCACAGGATTCATAGATTTACCAAGAACAGTAGGTCTTTTTCACATCCATCTAGATCTACCAGCTTTACCAATAACTATTTGGTTGTGGTCTATATTTGAAACTTGACCTAGAGTTGCAAAACATTTTTTATTTACAAGTCTTATTTCTCCTGATGGCATTTTTACTTGTGTATATTCACCTTCTTGAGAATAAATAGTACCAAATGATCCAGCAGATCTTATAGAAGATGCACCTTCACCAACTATTAATTCTAAGTTAAAAACTTGTAATCAAGTTGGAATATTTTCAATTTGCATTCTATTACCATTTGATAATGAAGCTTTATCATCACAAACAATAATATCTCAAACTTTTATATCTTTGTGAGCAAGAATATATCTTCTTTCTCAATCTTTATAGCAAACTAGAGAAATAAATGCTGATCTATATGGATCATATTCTACAGTTTCAACTCTAGCTTCTATACCTTTTTTATCTACACAGTAGAAATCTACTAGTCTATATTTTTTAGCATGTCCTCCACCTTGATGTCTAACTGTTATTCTTCAAGTATTATTTCTACCTGAATTTTTTTTCAACTTTACAGTTAATGATTTATAAGGTGTAGAAGTAGTTATCTCTTCAAAAGAGTTTACAGACATTCATCTTCTACCTGGAGTAGTAGGCTTAAATTTTTTAATTCCCACAATCTTATTATTAAGAACTAAATTATTATTTTACAATTGTATAATCAATTTTATCTTGTGGATTTTTCAAAGAAACATAAGCTTTTTTTGAAGCTCTTTTTCTAAGTTGAATTCCACCTTTTCTTCCAAATCTAACTTTCTCTCTAGTATTAACAATATTTACATTGCTAACTTCTACTCAGTATAACTCTTTAATAGCCTTTTTAATATCTATCTTAGTAGCATCTAGAGATACTTCAAATACATAAACATTTTTTATTAAACTCATATTTGAAGTTTTTTCAGTTACTATTGGTTTTTTAAGTAATCTGTATAATCTCATAATTTAAAAAATTATTTTACTAAGTTTTCTAAATTTACCAAAGAGTCTTTTAGTAATATTAGAGTTTTATATTTTAATAAATCTTTTACATTTAAATAATTTACCAAAATAGTTTTTACATAAGGTAAATTTGAAGAAGATTTTTCAATAACTTCATTTTTAGCAGGAATCGCTAATAATGCATTTTTTTCATATGGTAAAGAATTTAAAACTTGAACCATATTTTTTGTTTTGATTGTATCAAATTCTATTTTATCAACTAGAACTAATTGTTTATTTGCAAATTTTGAAGACAATACACAAAATAAAGCTTTTCTTCTTTCTTTTTTATTCATTGTAATTTCAAAATTTACAGTATTTCTAGGACCAAATGCAACTCAACCTTTTTTTCTTACAGGTGATCTATTTGAACCCATTCTAGCTCTACCAGTTCATTTTTGTCTATAAATTTTTCTAGTAGAACCTCTTCTTTCTCATCTAGTTTTAGTGTGAGAAATATTAGTTCTATTATTAGCTAATTGATAAATCAAAGCTCTATGAACTAATCACTCATTTAGTTCTAATCAAAATATAGAAGCATTTAATTCAATTTCTCAAACAACTTTTCAATTTTGATCAAATAAATTAGTATTCATCCTTTAAAAATTATTTAATAACTTAAAAAATGATATTTACATAAGAGTTTCTTCCACCAGGAACACCTCCTCTAACTCAAATAACATTTATTTCTTTATTTACCAATTCAACAGGAACCCCTTTTGTAGTAATTTTTACATCTCAGTGATGACCATGCATTTTTTTACCTCTATGAGTTCTTTTAGGTTTTCTGTTACCAATAGAACCAAGTGCTCTATGAAATTTAGAACCATGTGTAGCAGGTCCTCCATGAAAATTATGTTTTTTCATAGCTCAAGTAAATCATTTTCATTTTGAAATACCTTCTATAGTAACTTTTACATCTCACTCTAAAGCATCCAAGGAAACATTTCCACCAATTTGATAGTTTTGTTTTTCCTCTTCTGTCACAGGAAATTCTTTTATTTTTACAAACAATTCCTTATTTAGAGTACTTTTCCCTTCAGCTAGTTCAACTGAAGCTCATTTTTTTAAAACTCAAATGATTATAGCATCATAACCATCTTTTTCAAGAGTTTTAAATCATATGACTCTAAGCTCTGGGATTTGAAGTAGAGTAATAGGAACAAGTCTTTCGCCTTTTACCACTCTAGTCATCTCCAACTTAGTAGCTATAATTCATGCCATATAAACATAAAATTTAACAAATAAAGTTAGAGGTTAAACTTTTTTCTTGTAGTCTTTTTAGCATCAAAAAGCAAGAACAGTTTAACTTAACCTCCTTAAAAACTTTTTCATAAAATCAAAAAGTGCAAGAATTATATGAAAAACTAAAAAATTGTCAAAAGTAAATTTGACTTTTTTTGAAAAATATTTTTTTATTAAGAAAATAAATAAATTTAAGAAGGTACTTCTTATCTAAACTAAAGCACTTTTTAAAAAAATAAGAAAAGCTAGAATTTCTAGCCTTTCCTTAAAAAGTATCTTCTAAAAGATTTTAAAAATATCAGCAAAATAAAGAATAAAAATATAAAAATTGTTGTTTGATTTTCTGGAAGAAGTTCATATGGTTTAACTATTCTAAAATCTCTTGTTACCCTTGAATACATTTCTTCCTGTTTGATTATTTCTTGTGTTATCTCTTGTCTTTCTATTTTTGTTAGTGAACCATAATAATCTTTAAATTCTTCTAGTTTTCAAGATTCTTTCTTTTTTTCTAAAAACCTTTGCAACATTAAGAGGTTAAATTCTTGATCTGGACAACAACTATCATAATAATTACCTAAATTTTCTTTATAAAACTCTTCTCTTCAACTACACTTTTTTAACTTTGGTGGAAGATATATATTTGATTTTATTCATGTTACTATACATAAATTATTATCTAAACAAACAACTTTAGAACCTGGATTTTTCTTTTTAATTTCATTTGCTTCTTTTTCTGTGTATGGTGTAATTCATCACATTACACCTGAACTGTTTTGCAAACATAAATTACCTAAATCATATATATTATTATACCATTCATTTGGTTCATATTCTCTCATAAAAATACTAATAATTAAATGTTAAACCAAAAGCTTCTTTTACAACTCAAGACATATTTCATCATTTTCAATTTATTGTATAATTATTTCAATTCATATTCACTCTTAAATTAGCCGAAATATTAGCTCACAATCAAAAGTTTGCAATTAAAGAGTCTTTATAATAACCATAAACAACTATTGAATGTCAGTTATCTTCTCCATCAATAGATAAACTAACTAGAAGAGGCCTGCCAGATTTAATTTCAGATTTTATACTTCAAAATAAGCTATTATTAGCTCTAATCACATTATATGATATTCTAGGATTATAACTATATGTATTATCCCTTATGTAGTAAATTCAATATGGTATTCTAAATGTATTAGTTAATCATCAACTCTTACTTAAATAAGTATTCATAGCATCTCAAAGTTTTGTTTGTAATTCCCTTATTGTCCTTTCTCAGTCATTATCATCTGATTCATAATAATGTTTTTCTGTTTTAGCAGGAGCATATCAAGAAACCATATTTGGATATCAGTTTCTATCATAGTATCACATAATTATAGATAAAGCTGTTGGTGTACATCATGTAACTCCTCTTGGTCATACTCAATCTCTAATTCTATCAGAAGGATAATCTCTATAAGTTTGTATATAACAAGGAACTAGAGAAGTACACCCCTCTCACACTATATCTCACCTAACAAATCCATAGCCTGAACCATAAGCCTGTAATTGATTTCTAGCAAAACTTGCTTGATTTTGTAGTTTATCAAGACTATGTTTTACTTTATTTTTTTCTTTGCTAGATTTTACAGCTTCTCTTAAACTATTAAAGTTACTTTTTATAGAATTATTTCTTTGTTCCAAAGTAGCTTTTGTTGAAAGAGAATTGATTTGAGAACCTCTAGATATACTTGTACTCATGTCATCTTTTACAGCTTTTTCTTCTGCTGGATTGACATATCATATATTTCATTTACTATCAGTTGCAAATTGATTAAACATTCAAAAATAATAATTTTTTATATCTCATGAATTATTTCATCAGTTCAATCTTTCTGATATAGTTTTTCCTGAAAAAGCTGCTATTGGGACATCCACATCACTTCAGTCAATATTGTACATCAGATATCCACAATCTTCTTCATTATCACAGGATATTTTGTATTCAATGTAGCTCGGATTTGTATCATCTACATCATAAAATGGAGTTTCTTTTGTAATCCTTGGATTTTTTTACTCCCAAAATATATTTCCAGGTAAAATTTCCTGTAAATGTTGTTCTGCTTTTTCTCTAAAATTATCAGAAAAAGCGTTTACTGTAAGTCATTGGCTTACTAGTCCTGCTGCAAGTAAAATTACAGCTATTCATAAATTTTTTCTCATTTTCAAAAAAATTATAAAGACACTAAAATAAATCCTTGTCAAATTTACTTTTTCTTTATAATTTTTTAAAATATCATGATTTGTTTCTTTTACCAAATAACAAAATTAAATCTTCAAAACATCTTTAATAAAGTTTAGTAAATTTAACCATCGTTTATTTGTAAATTTATATTTCTTTTGAAAAAATATTTAAATTCATCTTTATGATATTCTTTTTTTATTTTTCTCAAAGTATTTTTTCTTTTTATCTTGACTTTTATAATTTTTATTCCTTAAATTAAATAATTTCAGCAATATATCAAATTGCTCAAAGCATTCATCTAATCTCAGATACAGATAGACTTGTTTCAACAGTCAAGATTTTATCATCAGAAGTCAAATCAACTTCCCAAGAAGATATTTCTTTATTTTTAGTAAATAGCTCTGCAATCCTATCAACACAACCTTGACATTTTACATTTGTTTTAAATTTCATTATTGTCATAATTCAAAAATTTAGAAAATAAATTATTTTTTATATTTTAAAATTAAACTATTTAAAACCACACTTATGCTACTAAAAGCCATTGCAGCTGAAGCAATCATTGGATTTAGTAAAAATCAAAAAAAAGGAAACAAAACTCCAGCAGCAATTGGAATTCAAATAATATTGTAAATAAAAGCCCAAAATAGATTTTGTTTTACAGTTTTTGTAGTTTGTTTTGATAATTGTATCAATTCTTTTATTTTTTGCAAGTCTGAAGAAATAATTGTCACTCAAGCAACATCCATAGCAATATCACTTCAAGTTCACATTGCAATACTTATATCAGCCTCAGCAAGAGCTTGACTATCATTTATTCAGTCTCAAACCATTGCGACGATTTTTCAATCTTTTTGCAAATTTTTTACAATGTTTTGTTTATCAGTTGGTTTTAGTTCAGATTTTACATTTGAAATTCAAACCTTTTCCGCTATAGATTCAGCCATTTTTGAAGAGTCTCAAGTAAGCATAAAAACTTCAATTCAAATATTTTTTAAATCAGAAATAGCTTTTTTTGAGTTTTCTTTAATTTTATCAGAAATACAAATCATAGCCAAAATTTCAGTTTCATTAGCAAAAATTATTATACTTGAATTTTGATTATAATTATTTATAAATTCTAAAAATTTCTCTGAAATATTTATTTTTAGTTCTTTTATCCAAGCTAAACTTCAAACAAAATATTTTTTTCATTCAACTTCAGCTTCAACTCATTTTCAAAGTATTTCTTTAAAATTCTTCACTTTTAAAATATTTTTCTCTCAAAAATATGAAACAATAGCTTTGGAAAGCGGATGATTTGAATTATGTTCTATACTAAGTAAAAAAGGTAAATATTCATCTTTATTTTCCCAAAAATCAAAAATAATTTCTGGTTTTCATTCAGTAATTGTTCAAGTTTTATCAAGTAAAACAGTATTTATTTTTGAAGATTTTTCTAAAGCTTCTGCATTTTTTATCAAAATTCATTTTTGTGCTGATTTTCCGATTCAAACCATAATTGCAGTTGGAGTAGCAAGTCACAAAGCACAAGGACAAGCTATAACTAAAACTGTTACAAATGCTTGAAATCAGTAAGCAAATCAATTTTTATAATCAAAAAATATCCATAATATAAAGCTTAAAATAGCTATAAAAATCACAACAGGAACAAAAACAGAAGAAATTTTATCAACTAGTTTTTGAACTGATGCCTTACTTCAACTTGCATCTTCCACAGCTCTGATTATAGAGGCTAAAAGTGTATCTTTTCATACTTTTTCAGCTTTCATTTCAAAACTTCAAGTTTGATTTATAGTTCAGGAAAATACTTTTTCTCATTTATTTTTGGCAACAGGAAGAGATTCTCAAGTAATCATTGATTCATCTACAAAAGATTCTCAAAAAATAACTTCTCAATCAACAGCTATTTTTTGTCAAGCTTTAACTAAAACTATATCATCTTTTAAAATATTTTCTGTAGGAATTTCTTGCCAAGAATTATTTTTTTTGACAAATGCTGTTTGTGGCTTCAAATCAATAAGTTTAGAAATAGCATCTGAAGTTTTATTTTTAGCAAAATCTTCTAAAAGTTTTCATAAAAGTATTAGCGAAATAATCACAACTGAAGCCTCAAAGTAAAGATGATTTTCAACTCAAAAACTTTTAAAATATTCTCAAAAAAAGACCATCAAAAAACTATAAATATACGCAGCAGAAACACTCATAGCAACTAAAGTGTCCATATTTGCAGATTTATTTTTCAGAGAATTGTAAGCTCAAACAAAAAATTTATTTCAGAAAAATATAATACAAATAGTTGCTAAAATAAGCTGAATATAATCACTATAAGTAAAATTTAGATGAAACATAGAAATTATAAAAACTGGAACACTACAAAACAAGCTTCAAATAAAGTTTAACTTTTGTTTTTTAAATCCAACTTTCCTTTTAGATTCCAATTCTTCTCTAGTCAAATAATTTATTTCTAAGTTATAGCCTGCTTGTTTTACTATTTTTTTTAAATCTTCTTTTGAAATAATTTTTTCATCAAATTCTATGTTTACCTTTTGATTTGCGTAATTCACAGAAACACTTTTTACTCAAGAAGTTTTTTTCAAAATATTTTCTATAGAAATTGCGCAAGTTGCACACATCATTCAAGAAACTGGAAATTGTTTTTTCTCCATATTTTTATAATTTTTAACTATAAATTGTATAGTAATTTATTATAATGTAAAAAAATATATTTTCAAATTTTTTTAGATTTACGATTTTTTCTTGATTTATAAAAGTTTTTTTTTATAATTTTTTTAGAAATATTTTATAAAATGCAAAAATGCTTGAAAAATTATACAATTTGAGAAAAGAATTTTTAGAAAATCTTGAGAATATACAAACTGAACTAGAAGCTGAAAACTTCAAAAAAGATTATTTATGAAAATCTTGAAAATTATCTGAAATTTTGAAATGATTAAAAGATTTATCAAATGAAGAAAAAAAGGAAGTTTGACCAACAGCAAATGAATTAAAAAATTTTATTATTGAACAAATAGATAAAAGAATTGTTTTCTTGGAAGATAAAAGATTTGAAAAAATAGAACAAGAAGAAAAAATAGATGTAACAGCTGAATTTAAAGCTGAAAATACTTGACACAAACACCCTTTAAGTATCACAACTGAACTTTTAGAAGAAATATTTATATCTCTTTGATTTAAGGTTGAAGATGGACCTCAAGTAGAAAATGAAACTCTAAATTTTGATATGTTAAATATTCCTGCAAATCACCCTGCTCGTGATGTTTGGGATACATTTTGGATTACAGATGATATAAATAATTTTAAAGAAGCTTGAGAAAAACTGCTTCTTAGAACTCACACTTCTCCTGTTCAAATAAGAGAAATGCTAAAATGAGAAAAAAATATAAAAATAATAGTTCCAGGTAGAGTTTTTAGATATGAACAAGAAGATGCAAGACACACTTGTAATTTTTATCAATTAGAAGGTCTTGTTATCTGAAAATGAATCAATTTTTGAGATTTAAAATGAACTCTAAACACTGTTATGAAAAAGCTACTTTGAGAAAAAACTGAACTTAGATTTAGACCAAGTATTTTTCCATTTACAGAGCCTAGTGCAGAAGTTGATGTAAGTTGTCAAATTTGTTCTGGAACTTGAGAAAAATGATGAAAAAAGTGTTCTATGTGTTCTTGAAGTGGTTGGGTTGAGCTTTTATGAGCTTGAATGGTTCATCCAAAAGTATTACTTTGAGTTGGAATTGATCCAGAAACTTACTCAGGTTTTGCCTTTGGTATGTGAATAGATAGAATTGCAGCTCAAAGATTTGGAGTAAACTCTAGTAGAATGTTTTACCAAGGAAAATTAAAATTAAATGAGCAATTTTAAAAAGTAAGAAAATATTTTCTTACTTTTTTGCTATTTTTTAAAATATCATTATAATAGATACATATTTATATTTATTTAAATGACAAATGAGATATTTGTGAAAAATTTTAAAATCAAAAAAGACTGTTTTTAATTATGATGATATAAAAAATATTTTATGAATAGAAAATAAAAATACAATAAAAAAATTTTTTGAAAGAGCTGTAAAAGAAGGCATATTTATAAATATTTATAAATGATTATATGCTTTTGAAGATTTTGATTTATTTGAACTTGCTATAAAAATAAAGAAAAATAGTTATATTTCATTTGAAACTGTTTTAAAAAAAGAACAAATAATTTTTCAAGATTATTGAAATACTGTGTTTTTAGCTAGTGATAACAGTTTAAAAAAGAAAAAAAATAATGTAAATTTTGAGTATTTAAAAATAAAAAATTCTATACTTTTAAATCCACTTTGACTTATAAACAAAGGAAAATACATAATAGCTTCAAAAGAAAGAGCTATTTGTGACAGAATTTATCTGACAAAAAATTATTATTTTGATGATTTACAACAAGTGGACTTTGAAAAACTTGAAGAAATATCAAAAATATACAATAAAAGAGTTATTTTAGAAGTTAAAAAAATTATAAATGATAGATAAAGAAAAACACAGATACTTGATGTTTCAGATTATAAAAGATATTTTTTCCTCAGAACTTTGAAAATATCTTGCTCTCAAATGATGAACAGCTTGTTATTTTTTATATGGATTAGATAGACTTTCAACTGATTTAGATTTTGATTTAGTAGAAACTGTAGAAAATATAGACGAAAAATTAAAAAAAGTTTTATCAAAATACTGAACTGTAAAAGGTAAACAAAAAATAATTTTATCTTTTTGAGAAAATTTAGTAAACATAAAAGTTGATGTAAGTAGAAAAATCTGGAAAAATAATAAATATGAATTTGTAGATTTTTTTTGAACTACAATAAAAGTTCAAGACAAATCAAGCATTTTTGCAAACAAATTGGTTGCTTTAATTGAGAGAAATACAAACAGAGATATTTATGATGTTTATTTTTTCTTTAAAAATATGTTTGATGTAAATGAAAAACTTGTATTTGAGAGAACATCTATGATTTTAAAAGACCTCTACAAAAAAATAATTGATAAGCTTGATAAATTAGGTAAAAATTATAAAATCCTTGATTGACTCTGAGAAGTGTTAGATGAGAAAAAAAAATTATTTGTAAAAAATGAATTAATTGATGAACTAAAACAAATCTTAATTTTAAAATCAAGTTTTTAATTCAAATAATTTTAAGAATATCATCAAAAAAGATAAATTAAAAAAGTAAGAAAATATTTTCTTACTTTTTGTTTTTTTTAGTTTTATTCATTTAATTTTAATTATTTAAACTCTAAAAACATTATATTGATTTTTAAAAATATCAAAAAATTATTTTTAACTTGAAAGATTTATTAAAAAAAGTATATTTAGCAAAAATATATTTTATAAAATATAAAGAAATGTTTTGGAATGAATTAAAAAATTTTTCAAAAAATAATTGGTGGGTTTATCTACTTTTAGCAGTATCCTTGGCTATAGTTTATGTAACTTGAAAGTGAAATATAATAGAAATAATAATTCTTTTTTTAGCTAATTTTTTGTGAAATCTGTTTTTGATGATAATGCAAGCAAATTATACAGCAAACAATAATAAAATTTGAGCTATATATCACTTAAGTTGAAATTTTATTTTTACTCTTATTTCTATTTATTGATTGATTTATTTTTGAAAATATCAATACATAATTTGGCAAATATCTTATTGTATAGCTGCAATAAAAGCTTTTACTTTTTACAATTTCAAAAAAGATATCAGATTTTTTAATGAATATTCTTTATGAATTTTTAATATTTTTTTGATAATAATCTTTATCTTTTTCTGATTAAATTGATTAAATATTGCTGGAAAAGAAATATTTTTGAATTTATGATTTGAAAGCTTGACAATGGCTTTATGATTTTCCCTTGTAACAACAGGACTTGTAAGCACAAAAGATAAGTTTAGATATTGGGCAAATCTGTTTTGAATAATATTTATAATAATTTGATCTGGATACTGAGTTTTTATATGATATTTATGAAATTGAATAGATTGAGTATCATTGTGATATTTAATTCTTACATTGACAATGCTTGTATTTTATTTAAAACTATTAAAAAATTATTTAAAATAATATGGATACTTTTGATTTGATAATAAAATTAGTTTTTATATTTGTGTTATCTTGATTATTAAGCTTTTTATTAATAATTATTTTTAGAAAATTATTTTACAAAATAAATATACTTGACAATCCGAAAAAATATTGAAAAAAAAGAGCTCCAATTCCTTATAGTATGTGAGTTGTATTTTTTATATGATTTTTTATAATGAGTTATTTTTTTGTTGATTATAACTACAAATTGTGACTCATTTGGATTTTTTGATTTATAATCACTTCTATAAGTTTTCTAGATGATAGGTTAAATGTAAGCCCTAAAATAAGACTTTTTATACAAATTTTGATTTGAGCAACTATTTGATTGACTTCTATAAAAATATGATATGTAAGTAATATTTTTTGATGAATAATAAATTTAGAAACGTACAATTTTGAAATTTTTTGACTCACTGTTTACATAATTCCTTTGATTTTTACAGTGATTTGGTATGTTTTCATATTTAATGCACTAAATTGGTCTGATTGAATACAAGGAAACACTTCAGGAGTTTCATTTATTTCATTTTTGATATTATTTCTACTTTGAGTAATTCTTTTCAATAGAGAAATAAGCTATGATTTAATAAAAAATGCAGAATTTATAATGAAGTCAAGTTTGATTTTGATTTGAATAATTCTTCCTTTTTGGTTTTTTGATTTCAAAGAAAAAATACTTATGTGAGATAGCTGAACTATGTTTTTGGGCTTTATGTTGGCTACTCTTGCAATAATATCTGGTTGAAAAGTAGCAACAGTTTTGGTAGTTTTTTGAATTTATAGTGTTGATGCAGTTTATGTTATAGTAAAAAGATTACTTAAGTGAAAAAATCCTTTAAAAGGTGATTTTACCCATCTGCATCACAGATTATTAGATATTTGATTGACAAAAAATCAAGTACTTTTTACTATTTATAGCTTGTCATTACTTTTTTGACTAACTTGATTATTTTTAGAAAAAACTTGAAAAATAATAGTTTTTTTGATAATTATTGTTGTTGTTATATTTATGAACAAAATAGTAGAAAATATTTTACCAATAAAAAACAAAAATAACAAAAAATGAAAAAAATAATTGCTTGATTTACATTTATAGAGCTTGTTGTAGTCATAACAATCATATGACTTGTCTGAACTTTTTGAGTAAATTCATTTTTAAAATTTTATAAAAATAGAGAGTTTTTAGCTGAAATCTGAAATACTCAAACCTTTTTAAAATCTGAAGATTTAAAAGTAAAGAAAAAAGAAATATTTGATTATAAAGCATTTTTTGAAAAAGAAAAAAAATATTTTTATGCTTATGAAAATATTTTTAATGAAAAAGAAAAGATAACAATCAAAAGGTTTAGTGAAAATTTTCTAAGTAAAAACTCTGAAATAACTTTTGAAAAGGAAAATGAGTTGACAAAAGGAGAAAAAATATTTTTAAATATTTATAAAAATGATAAATTAGAGAAAACTATGCAGGTTTTTGACAAAGATAGCAAAGAAAAAGAGTGAGAAAACTCTATAAAATCTGAAGATAATAAGATTTTTAAACTAAATTTTGAAGAAAAAAAACTTGAAGAATCAAAAAATTATGATTTTTATTTTTCAAAAAATGAAACAACAAATCCTATAAATAACATAATTATAAAAAAATATAATTCTGAAAAAAATTTTGAATTAAAACAAATTTCTGAAAATAAAAGCAAAAACTGAGATTTTCAAAAATTTGAATTAAAAAATATTTGATGAAAAAAAGCTCTTTATCTAGATTCTGAAAAGAAAAAAGAAGTCTATTTATTTTTTGAAGATGAAGATTGAAAACAAGATTATTTATTAATAAAATAGTATGAAAATAGCATTTTTTTGAACTTGAGAATTTTCAAAAAATATTTTAAAAAATATTTTAGAAAGCAAGAATTCTCTTGAAGTAAAACTTATAGTTTCCCAAGCAGATAAACCAATCTGAAGAAAAAAAGAAATAATTCCAACTCCTGTAAAAACTCTAGCTCTTGAAAAAAATATAGAAATTTTACAACCTGAAAAATTGAAAAACAATGAAGATTTTTTTGAAAAATTAAAAAGTTTGGATTTAGATTTCATAGTAGTTGTTGCCTATGGAAAGATAATTCCAAAAGATATTTTAGACATTCCAAAATTTTCTTGTATAAATATACATGGTAGCTTATTGCCTCTATATAGATGAGCAAGTCCTATCCAAGAAAGTATAAAAAATTGAGACAAAAAAACTTGATTGACTATTATGTATATGTCAGAATGAATGGACGAATGAGATATGTTAGCTAAAAAAGAGGTAAATATAGACATTTTAGACAAGACTCCTGATATTTTCAAAAAATTTGAAGAGTTTTGAGCAGAATTATTAACAAAAACTTTAGAAAAAATAATTTCTAGAGAATTAAAATGAGAAAAACAAGATGATTCTAAAGCAACTTATTGTTGAAAAATAGATAAAAAAGATGGAGAATTAGATTTCAAAAACCAAACTGCAAAAGAGATTTATGATAGATTTAGAGCTTACTACCCATGGCCTTGAATTTATAGTTTTTATAATTGAAAAAAAATTTTGATTGAAGATTGCTTTTTTGAGGAAAATATTGCAGAAAATATTTCTTTATGAAAGGTTTTTGAATTAAAAGATGAACAAAATCCTAAAAATCTAAAAATTTGTATAAAATGTAATTCCTGAGCTTTAATTTTAAAAAAAGTAAAACTAGAATGAAAAAAATCTCTAGATATAAAGGATTTTTTCAATTGAAATAAAGACTTTTTAGAATACAATTTCTAAACTTTCCAAACTTTGGAGAGTTTTATTTTTTAAAAAATTTTTGATTTTTGAGCCAAATTTGTATAATAATAAAAATTATAATTTATTTTTATTTATGCTAAACATTGCTTTAAATACATTTAAAGAAATTATCAGAAATAAGTATCTTTACACAATAGTTATTTTTTGAGTTTTATTTATCTTTTTATCTTTGGCATTATCAAAACTAACAATTTGAGACACAAGTAAAATAACTATAGATTTTTGATTGTCAATGATAGAAGTTTTTTGATTAATTTGAGTTCTTTTCATATGAAGTCAACTACTTTTTAATGAAATAGAATGAAAAACTATTTTTTTGATTTTAAGTAAGCCAATAAAAAGAAATGATTTTATAATTTGAAAATTTGTGTGATTTTCTATGGTGATTTTTTTTATTAGTATTTTTCAGTGAATTTTGTATTTGTTAATGTTATTTTTACAAAATATTGAAATTACAAATCTGATAATTTGGAGCATTGTAAATACATTTTTTAAAATAGAAATAGTTTTATGACTTGTTTTCTTTTTTTCAAGTTTTATGTGAAGTTTGATGACTATAATCGCAAGTATACTTATTTATCTTTTATGACAAAGTTTTTCTGTAATTTTAGATTTGGCTTATAAAAGCTGAAATGAAATTATAATTTTTTTATCAAAATGATTATGAATCATAATTCCTAAGTTTGAGGCTTTAAATACAAAAGATTATATTTGAACTTTTTCTGATTTCTCAAATACATTTTTGTTTTCAAATCTAGCTGTAGCCTTACTTTACATCATAGTTTTGATAATTTTTACAAATATAATATTTTCAAAAAAAGAATTTGCATAATGAAAAAAATTGATTTTAAAAATACTTGGAAAAATAGATGAATAAAGCAAGAAATTATTGATTTAATAATTTTGAAAAACTTAAAAATTTCAAAAAAAGAATTGTTTTTTTTAGAAAATATAACCGATGATTTTATAAAAAAAATTGAGCAAGACTTGGTAAAAATTCAAATTTGAGAGCCAATTGAATATATTTTGGAAAAAGCAGAATTTTTTGGTCTAGAATTTTTTGTTGATTCTAGAGTTTTGATTCCTAGAAATGATACAGAAATAATGGTTCAAAAAGTTTTAGAAATAAAAAATTTAAAAAAATTTGAATTAATTGACATTTGAACCGGAAGTTGAGCAATTATTTGTACAATTTTAAAAAATAGTGAAATAAAAAAGTGATTTGCCTTAGATATATCAGAAAAAGCCCTAGAAGTAGCAAAAATTAATATTTTAAATTTAGAATTAAAAAATAAAATTAACATTTGTAAAAGCAATTTATTAGAAATATTTTTTGACGAAAAAAAAGATTTTTCTTTAAAAGAAAGATTAATTATAACAGCAAATTTACCATATGTAAAGAATTGAGATTTTGAAAATATGTCTACTGAAGTTCTAAAATATGAACCAAAAATAGCTCTATTTTGATGACAAAATACAGGTTTTGAGCTTTATGAAAAACTTATTAGACAGTGTCTACAATTAAAAGAAAAATATAATTTAGAAAGTATTTTTTTGTTTATAGAAATATGATTTGATCAGGAAAAAATTGCAAAAGATTTTTTAAAAATTGAAAAATTGAATTATAGTTTTTATAAAGACAATTCATGAATACAAAGATGTATTCAAATAGAAATATAATTTTTTCTTGAAAAATCTAGAAAAAAATGATAAAATAATAAAAATTTTAAGTTGATAATTATTTAAAAAAATGGCATTAGATGATTATTCTTATGATATCGATACCACTGAGTGATTAGGCAATTCTCAAGAAAAAGTTTCTGCTTTATCAGAGAAATTTAAAGAATCAATTAAAAAAGCTTCTTCTTGAATTGCAAGAACTCAGAAAGATGAAAAAAAAGCCAAAAAATATGATTTTTTATTGGCAAATTTTTTGGTGAAAATAATTATCAACAAAAAATATGATCCTGTTTTAGAAAATATTTTTAAAACTATGGATTTTTGATACAGTTCAAACTTTGTATTGTGAATATTATCACTTATAAATACAGAAGTTTCTGATAGAATAAGAGAGATTTCAGGAAAACAAAAGCTAGAATTTGATTTCAAATTAGATGAAGAAGTAGAATTTGATGATAATAATCTAAATTCTAAAATAAAAGATAGAATCAATCTATGGATAGAAGACATAATTGATTCAACAACAATTGAATATTCAAATATTCAAAATAAAAGAAATATAGAATTACTAGACAAAGATGAAAAAGTAATTGTAATTTTTATGGCTCAAATTATTTCTTTTTTCTTAAAAGAGTCAAATATTTCAATAAAAAAAGCCAAAGCTATTTCTATTTCAGATTTTATAAAATCTGATGTAAGAAAAGCTTTAAAAAATATAAAAATTGATGAAGTGTAAAAATATTCTCAAAAACTTGACTTTATACAACTATTAAGTAAAATCTTGCCACAAATAATTATTATCCATAAAAAAATGGGTAATTTTTATGCTTTTTATATTTTTTTATATTAATTAAGATGAGTAAAATAACTCCTTTAGAGAGAATTAGAAATATTGGTATCATTGCTCATATTGATGCTGGTAAAACAACGACTAGTGAAAGAATTTTGTTTTATACTTGAAGAATTCATAAAATTGGTGAAACTCATGATGGTGAATGAACAATGGACTGGATGGAACAAGAAAAAGAAAGAGGTATCACTATAACATCTGCTGCAACTACAGCATTTTGGAAAGATTATCAAATAAACTTAATAGACACTCCAGGTCACGTAGACTTTACAATTGAAGTAGAAAGATCTCTTAGAGTTCTTGATGGTTGAGTTGCTGTATTTGATGCTTCTCAATGAGTAGAACCTCAATCAGAAACAGTTTGGAAACAAGCTGACAAATATTCAGTTCCAAGAATTGCATTTGTAAACAAAATGGACAAAATGGGAGCTGATTTTGAAATGTCAATGGATACAATCAAAAAAAGATTAGCTTGAGAAAAAGTTGTTGCTATACAATACCCTATCTGAGCTGCTGAAACTTTTTCAGGAGTGATAGATTTGATAGAAATGAAAGCTTTCAAATTTGAAGGTGATAATTGAGAAAAAATAGTTGAAATAGAAATCCCTGCAGATCATTTAGAAAGAGCAAACTCATTAAGAGAAGAAATGATTGAAAAAGTTGCTTCTGCAGATGACGCTTTGATGGAGAAATTCTTTGAAACTGGAGATTTGACAGTTGCTGAAATAAAATCAGGTCTTAGAAAAGCTATTTGTAACAATGAACTTTATGCTATAACTTGTGGATCTGCTCTACAAAATATCTGAGTTCAATTGGTTATTGATGCTGCTGTAGAATTCTTACCATCTCCTCTAGATGTAAACAACTGAATGCTTGCTGTTAAAGATATTGATTCAGGAGAAGTAAAAAAAGAATTAAAAATAGGAAATGATACTTCATTGGCTGCTTTGGCATTTAAAATTGCTACAGATCCATTTGTAGGTAAATTATGTTTTACAAGAGTTTATACTTGAACTTTGAGATCAGGTTCTTATGTTTACAATGCTTCTACTGGTGAAAAAGAAAGAGTTTGAAGACTTTTACAAATGCATGCTAATGATAGAATAGAAATTTCAGAAATTCCTGCTTGAAACATAGGTGCTATAGTAGGTTTAAAAAATACAAAAACTTGAGATACTCTTTGTGATGTAAATGATATTTTCTTAGTTGAATCAATAGAATTCCCTGAACCAGTTATTACTATTTCTGTTGAACCAAAATCAAAAGCTGATCAAGAAAAGATGTGAACAGCTTTAAATAAACTAGCTGAAGAAGATCCTTCATTTAGAGTAAAAGTTGATGAGGAAACTGGACAAACTGTTATTTCTGGTATGGGTGAACTTCACTTAGATATCATAGTTGATAGAATGAGAAGAGAATTCAAGGTTGAATGTAATGTTTGAGAACCACAAGTATCTTACAGAGAAACTATAAAAGCTACTGCTACTGATGTTGAACACAAATACTCTAAACAAACTTGAGGTAGAGGTCAATATGGTCATGTTGTTATCACATTTGAACCATACAAAGAAATGGATGCTGATGACCAAAAAGCTGAGTTAAAAGAAAAACCATTAAACAAATTTGTAAACAAAATAGTTGGTTGAGTTATACCAAAAGAATACATACCAGGTGTTGAAAAATGATTAAAAGAAGCTTATGCAAGAGGTTTTGTTGCTGGTTATCCAATGGTTGATATAAAGGCTACTCTTACATTTGGTTCTTACCATGATGTTGACTCTTCTGAATTAGCATTTAAATTGGCTGCATCAAAAGCATTCCAAGAAGCTTGTAAAAGAGCTCAAGCTTGCTTACTAGAGCCAATAATGAAAGTTGAAGTTAATACTCCTGAAGAATATATGGGTGATATTATTGGTCAACTAAACTCTAAAAGAGGTAGAATTGAAGAAATGGGAGACAGATGACAAGCAAAAATCGTTACAGCTTTGGTTCCACTTTCTCAAATGTTTGGTTATATGACTGATTTAAGATCAGCTTCACAAGGTAGAGCAACTTTTTCTATGGAATTTGATCACTATGAAGAAGTTCCAGCTAATGTTGCTGCAAAAATCAGAGAGGAAAGAGGATTCAAACTTGCTGACGAAGACTAAAAATTTTAGAGAAGATTTATTCTTCTCTTTTTTTGTTTGAAAAATATTTTTAGTTTTATCTATTTGAGGTGATAATAATAATAATTTTATCTTGTTAATATTTGACTTTTATAATAAAAATGTGGTATTATTTATTTACAACAAGAAAAAATTTCTTGAATTTTATATTTATAATTTTTTTAAAATATGGGAAATATTGAAAATAGAAAGGAAAGTGGTAATGTAGATTTAAAAAGAGATATAGAATCATCTAAAAAACTTTCTGAAACCGAAGTAAAGAAACTTGAAGAAATTTTAGATAGAGCTAATAAAGATTTAATAAACTTCTTTGCTTTATCTAAGTATGAGAAAGATTTTAATTTTATTTATGAAAAATGGCCTACTATAAAAGATACTAATTTAGGTAATAATTTCAAAAGTATAGTTAAGAAATATTTAGATTTAAATTGAATAAATGTATTAAATGAGAAAAATATAAATTTAATTCCTAGTAGTTATAATAGTAAATATAGTTTTGAAATTCCTTCTGTAGGTATGTATTTATACAATGATTGAGCCTCTGATAATACAAGAATTGAAACAGACATTAATAAAATACCAAAAGTGGAAATAAAATTTAATTGAGATATACCAACTACTATAGTTATAAACTGAAAAGAAAAACAAGTTAAAGCTCATTCTATATATAGGACCCCCTATAGTCCTCTTAAACTAGATATTAAAGGTTACTGAGAACTAAATTGAGAAACTTTTATGTTAGAAAGTAAGGTTGATGACAAAAATTTTTACATTTGAAATCAATTAAGTGAAGATATGAAGAAAAAGCTAAATCCTCAGTATTGAAAAATACCTGAAAATATTTTAGAGAAAGAAACTGATAGTATTTTACTAAAAGCTGACAAGGCCTGAGATAAATTTTTTACTGATACTAAATACAAAAAAGATTTTGAATTCATAGTAGATAATTGGTGATATATAAATAATGATCAAGTTAATGATTTCAAAGATTTGGTATTTAATTATGCAAGAAACTCTTGAATTAACAATATTCCAAGAAGTTTTACTATGGAGTCTGCTACTCAAGAAAACAAAAAAGGTTTTTTTATTAATGAAATAGATTTGTTTTTATTCAACTGAGATTAAAAAATAACTTTTTACAAATTCCTTCTTGCTGATGAAGACTAAAAAATTTAGAGAAGATTTATTCTTCTCTTTTTTTGTTTGAAAAATATTTTTAGTTTTATCTATTTGAGGTGATAATAATAATAATAATAATAATAATAATTTTATCTTGTTAATATTTGACTTTTATAATAAAAATATGATATTATTTATTTACAACAAGAAAAAATTTCTTGAATTTTATATTTATAATTTTTTTAAAATATGGCAAATTTAGAAAATAGAACAGAAAATCATGAGAACAAAATAAATTCTTCTGATGATTTATTTAAAAATGCTTCTGATGTAAGCAATAGTGATCTAGGAGAAGGTTCTGCAAAGAAAATACAAATGGAAACTAATAGATTGGAGAATAGATTTGATAAACAATCTCCTGAGTTAAAATTGAGAACATTAAAAGGTTTTATAGATACAGCCTTAAAAAATCCTAAAGAATTTTTTAATTCAAAAGAAAATGCCCAAGCTTTTGAAAAATTATGGGAAAATTGGGATATTTTAGATGATTTTAGTAAACGTCAATTAAGTATGGCTGCTATCAAATATTTAGATATGTCTGATGAACCAAATAGAAAATTTGATATAACATATGATAAAAATCAAGCTATTTTTATAAAACCTACAAAAACAAATTCTGGTGAAAAATCATTTTCTATCATAAATGCAAAAGTATATTTAAATGATGAAGATATTACAAGTAGAGTATCTATAACTCCTTGAACTAAAGAATAATTAAATTAAAAAGGATAAATATTTTTTTATTTATCCTTTAAATTTTAAAACAAAAATTTAAAATATGTGAGAAAAAGAAAATATAAGCTTATTTAAAAATTTAAATAAAGCTGAAAAATTGGAAACTCTTTCTTCTATTTTAGAAAATTATAAAAATTCAGAAAACGTATTTAATGGCTTATATAAAGCTTTTCATAAAAATAAAGAATATTTAGATGAAAAATCCTTGTTAAGAATTTATGAAACTATCATTTCAGTGCTTACAGATTTTCAGCAAAAAAAATTACAAAATAGTTCTCATCAAATACAAGAAATAAAAGAATCTGAATACAATGATAAATTTCTAGAAGAGAAGGAATTAGACAAAATTCTAGAAGAAATTTAATTTATTTTATATTTATAATTTTTTAAATATGTGATTTACAGAAAAAGAACCTTTAATACCAGGAGAAACATCTTGAAATTCTATTAATTGAGGCTCTACTAAAGAAATGATTAAAGGTATTGATATAGCAAAAGAACAAAGTTGAGCTAATGCTCCTCATGCTATAGCAAGTGCACTAAATTGACTAAAATCACTAATGTGATGAAATGTAACGGTAGAAACACCAAATAAAAAAAACTTTGGAGAAGAACTAGATAAACTAAACAATGAATTACCTGCTCTTAAAAAGTATATTGAATCAAAAGCTTCAACAAATGTAACAGATGTAAATGTCTTTTTAAAAAACAAAGGTATTGATTTAGAATTAAAAGATCAATGAGATTGATTATATAGTGCAAGTGTACTTGATGTAAAAGTAGACTGGGAAACTCCTTGAACAAAAAGCCAGCTTAATATTGACAAGAGAGAAATAGATGCTGTAAAAATGAAAAATGTAAATTTTTATAATTCAAAACATGAACACCCAATAATAGAAATAAATACAAAATCTTGAGAAAAAGTATTTATGACAAAGTATGATTGACCATTAGCTAAAAATTCTATTGGTATTTATAAATCAGTGAAAAGTATAAGTGAAAATAAAAATTTTAGTGATAAAAAAGAAGTAATTTTCCCAATGGTAGATTTTCAAGATAAATGAGATATAGAAGAATTAAAGTGATGAAGTCTAAATAATAATAAAGAAAAAGCTAATATAGCAGAAGCAAAGTATTTTCATAGATTCAGAATGAATGAAAAATGAGCAAGAGCTCAAGCTGCAGCTGCAACTTCAGTAGCTAGAAGTATGGCTTTAAATGAACCTTACAAAATAGACTGACCTTTTCTTGTTTGGATAGAGACAAAAAACTGAGAAATTCCTTTTGCTGCAAAAATTTGAATAAATGATATGAAAAATCCTGGAAGTTTAGCTGATAATAAAGAAGTTCCTAAAGGTAAACTAACAAAAGAAGATGTAAATAGAGATTGAAATTTAAGTCAAGGAGAAAATAACAAAATTAATATAGGAGACAAACCAGCTGATAGCTATAGTCGTGAAAAAATATGAAATTGATTAAAAGATTGAAATTTATTAGAAAGAAAAGATTTTGATCAACTTATAAAAAATGACATATTTAAAGAAAATTTTGAAAAAGAAGTAAATTTGTTAACAGAAGTAAATATAAATAGTCAGTTATCTTTTGAAAACTTTAAAAAATACATTTTCCCTCTTAAAATAAAGGAAGGTTTTAGTAAAAAATTTCTAAAAGTTTTAAATGAAAAAAATTTTAATTATCCTTTTACAGTAGGGTTATTACCAAAAATATCTAATAGATGCAGCCAAGAAAAAAAATGTAATGAAAATTTACCTGCACATATTTCTATAAAAAAAGATGATGTTTCTTTAATCTTAGGTGAAGGGTTTTTTAAGCAAAAAGAAAATAATAATGTTGAGTATAACTTTTACGAGGATTCTCCTTACTACGGAATAAAATTGATTACTCAGCCTTCTACAATAACTGAACATATGATTAAAGATGTTAATACAACTATAGTATTAAATAATGAAAAAACATTTAAAGGAATAGTAAATTTGGAAGATGGTAAGTTCTATTTTAAAAATAGTAATGAGAAAGATTATAAAGAATTAATTGAAGTAGTAAATGAAATGAAATCAGATAAGACAAAAGCTCAAGCTCCTACTGATCAAAATCCTAACCAAAATCCAGAACCTGTTCCAGAAACTTCTTCTATTTCTGCAAATTATTCAGAAAATATTCAAAAAGCTGATAATTGAGACAACAGTGATAATAATTGGATTATTAATGATTTAATATGAATAAAACAAGAAAAAGGAATCCAAAGCCTTAAAAATATGAATTCTGAAAATATAAAAACATTATTGGAAGAATTTAAAGAAAACTTCAAGTTTAAAAATATGAAAGAAAGAAATCCAAAATGAGTTCAAGTAACTCTTTGAGTACAAGTTGCTTTATCAATACTATGATATAGTGCTGGAACAATTGATGGTTATTATTGACCAAATACAACAAATGCAGTTAAAGAATTCCAAAAAAATAATAATTTAAAAATTGACTGAATTGCTTGATCTGAAACTATTAGCAAAATAATTGAATTATTAGATAAAAAGTCTTCTTAATTGAAGGCTTTTTTATTTTTTTCTTTACATTTAAAATATTTATTTTATAAGTAAATTTTAAGTTTTTTATTGATTTTTTTGAAAAATGATTAAAATACTTGTGTCTCGTTAGACAATTGGTTTTTTATAAATTTTTAATAAAAATAAATAACTAAAATCGTACTTTAAAATTTTACAATTAACTAGAATAAAATGAATGAACTTATTTATTGAATACTAGGGCTAAGTGTGTGAATAGCTCTGTCTTTTTTGGCATTATTTATTTGGAACAATATGAAAGAAAAAAAGGCTGAAGATAAAGCCTCAAAAATACTGAAAGAAGCTGAAAAAAAATCTGAAGAATTACTAGAAAAAAGTAAAAAAGAGTCTTTGGAAATAATAAAAAAAGCTGAAAAAACAGAAAGTAGAATTCTAGAAAAAGAAGAAAAAATAGACAGAAAACTTGAAAATCTAGAGCATAAACAAGAAAATATTTCAAAAAAAGAAGAAGATTTAGTAAAACAAAAAGAAGAATTAGAAAAAACACAATTAGAGCTTGATTGAAAAATACAAGAATTATCTAAATTAAGCGAACAAGAAGCTAGAGAAATATTTTTAAAAGAGATAAGTGAAAAATTTGAAAAAGATTGAAAAGACCTAGTTGTAAAGCACAAAAAGAAAATTGAAGATAATAAAAAAGAAGAAGCTAGAGAAATCATACTAAAAGCTATTCAACAATATGCTTGAGATGTAACTAGTGAAGTTACTATGACACTTATACAAATCCCTAGTGATGATATAAAATGAAAACTTATTTGAAAAGAATGAAGAAATATTACAACTTTTGAAAGATGTTGTTGAGTTTCTTTGATTATAGATGACACTCCAGACACAGTATTTATTTCTGCTTTTGATCTTTATAGAAGATATATAGCTAAAAAATCTTTAGAAAAATTGATAGAAGACTGAAGAATACAACCAGCCAGAATAGAAGAAATAGTTGCAAAAACAGAACAAGAAGCTGAAATATTACTAAGAGATTTATGAAATAAAATACTTGATGAATTGTCAATTACAACTGTTCCAGATGAGATAATTCCAGTGATTTGAAAACTTAGATTTAGAACAAGTTATGGACAAAATATACTAAAACACTCAAAAGAAGTTGCTTTGATTGCAGAATCATTAGCAAAAGACTTATGAGCAGATCCTTACTTGTGTAAAGTTGGTTGATTGTTGCATGATATTTGAAAAGCTCTTGATCAAGAGTATGAATGAACTCATCCTGAAATTTGATGAATTCTTGCAAGAAAATATAAAATGGATGAAAGAATTATTGATGTAATAGAAAACCATCATCAAGATCCATTTACTATTTCTCTAAACACAGCTATTGTTCAAGTTGCTGATGCTATAAGCTCTGTTAGACCATGAGCTAGAAGAGAAGTTATAGAAGATTATTTGAAAAGAGTTCAAGAAATGGAAGCTTTGGTTTCAAGTTTCCATTGAGTAAATAAGGCTTATGCTTTATCTGCTTGAAGAGAAATAAGAGTTTTTGTTGATGCAAAGACTATTTCAGATATGGAAGCATTAACTATGGCTAGAGAAATAGCTGACAATATACAAGAAAAACTTTCTTATCCTTGAGAAGTAAAAGTAAACCTTATAAGAGAAATGAGAGTTATAGAAATCGCAAAATAGAAACAGTAAAAATTTTTACTGTTTTTTTTATTTTTTAAAATTGACTTGTAAAAATTTTTGTATAAACTTGTGAGGTATTTTGCCTTTTTGAAAGGTAATTTTATTATTTTATAAAAAATTTGTTATGCTAAATGCAAGTGAATTAAAAGTTTGAAAAAGATTTATAATGGATTGAGAACCATACGAAGTAACTTCATACTCTCAAAAAGTAGTTTGAAGAGGAGGAAGTATTATAAACATAAAAGCAAAAAATTTGATAAGAGGAGGAAGTATTCCTAAAACATTTTCTGATAAAGATAATTTTCAACCAGCTGAAGTTACAACAAGTAATTATGATTATCTTTATAATGATGGAATGAATTATTATTTTATGAATCAAAATACTTTTGAGCAAGTTTCTCTTGAATTAAGTGCACTAGACTGAGCTGAACTTTTCCTTCAAGAATGAGACAAAGTTATGCTTCAAGAGTTTAATTGACTTCCTATAAATGTTAATTTAGAGCCAACTTGTATTTTAGAAGTAATAGAAACTCCTCCTTGAGAAAAGTGAGATACTGCTACTGGAGGGAAAAAACCTGCTACAATGAACACTTGACTTGTAATTCAAGTTCCATTATTTATCAATGTTTGAGATAAGTTGGTTATAGACACAAGAACAAAAGAATATAGAAGTAGAGCCTAGTTTAAGAAAGAATACTAGTATTAATAAATAATTTTTTGATTTTTGAAAAAAATTATTATAATCTTACAAAGTATTCTTTTTATTTTTAAAAAACTTTAAAAATTTTATGTTTCCTTACCTAATAAATTATTCGTTTTTTCAAATACATACTTTTTGACTGTCTATAACAATCAGTTTCTTTCTTTTTTTGTGGATGCTCCACAGAATGTCAAAAAGATTAAACTATGATTTCAATGTTTTTTATAAAAATATGCTTTGGTTTGTTTTGTCTGTATTTTTCTTTTCAAGGTTATTTTATATAATATCAAAATGGCATGACTTAAAGTACATACAAAGTTTTACAGAATTTTTTATAATGACAGACTATAACTTTTCTTTACTTTGAGCAGTTTTTTGATTTTTCCTAGTTTTAATAATACTTTTGAAAATAAGAAAAGAAAATATTAATAAATACATTTACTGAGTAGTTTTGTCTTTTATATTTGTACTTCCGATTTGATTTTTTGGAGCTTTACTTTGATGACAAGTTTACTGAACAGATACAAATTTTTGAATAGAAATT
Source organism: Candidatus Gracilibacteria bacterium HOT-871 (assembly GCA_002761215.1). Classification (GTDB taxonomy): domain Bacteria; phylum Patescibacteriota; class Gracilibacteria; order BD1-5; family UBA6164; genus GN02-872. The sequence continues at coordinate 831,539 of CP017714.1, read as the reverse complement.
ACTTATACTAGAAATGATACTCCAGTCAATTCTACTTCACCACTGTTTCCTTTACCAATAGTTTACTGAGTCCTATTTTTTCTACTTTTTTGTGGACTTTATATTGCAAATATGTATTTTAAAGAAAAAGAATTATTGTGATACTGATGAATGATGATTTTTGCTTGTATAATATTTATATTTGAATTTTTCAGTTGAAAAAATGATATATTTAAAGATGTAATAGTCATAAATTTAAATCAAATATTTGCAATAATAATACTTTTAACTTGTGCTTACAAGGTTTATAAATTATACAAAAAAGAAACTAGAAGATGAATAAGATAAGTATTTTTATTTTTTCAAGTATATTTTATATTTCTTGAATATTTATAAATAATTTTTTTGAAAATATCTATTATTCTTTTATAGTTCTGCTTATTGTAGAACTATTTTTTTTGATAATCTATCTAAAAAAGAAAGACTTTTTAGCTATGATTATTTTTTGTAGTGCAGCCTTTTTGTTATGAATTTTTATTTCTAATTTAAATATTGAGAAAATAGAAGAAAATCTAAATTTTGTTGAGAGTTTTAATTCAAAATCAGAAATTATTTCAGAAATCCAAGAAGTAAAAGAAGTAAAAAAATGAGATATTGTTTATAAAGCAAAAATAATAAGTATTAATTGAAAAGAGCCTAAAAATACTATAAATTCTGAAGTATTTATAAAAGATAAATGAGACAGATTAAAAAAATGACAGATAATAAAAGCAAACTCAAAACTATATTTTTATAAAGATTTCAATGGATTTTCATATAAAAATTATATGATTTCTAATTGATATTATTTCAAACATTATGCTACAAAATATGAAAAATTATCAAAAAATGAAATAAATAAAATAGAAGAATATTTGATTTCTCTAAGAGAAAATTTACTTAGTGTAATTAAAAAAATATATCCTGAAGAAGAAGCAATATTTTTATGATGAATACTACTTTGAGCAAGAGAAGAGCTACCAAAAGAGCTTGAAACAAATTTTAATAATTCTTGACTTACCCACTTTATAGCTGTCTCTGGATTTAATATCACAATTTTGATAGTGTTTTTTTCTATTTTTATAAAATACCTTCCAAAGTACTTTCAAATAATAACAATGTCTATAATTATATTACTTTTTGTGATTTTAGTTTGACCTACTCCACCTGTAGTTAGAGCCTGAATTATGTGATTTATTGGTTATTTGGTTTTACAAAATGGTAGACAGTGAAATATACTTGCTATATGATTATTGACACTTGTAATAATGGTAAGTTTCAACCCTTTTTCTATAAATTATGATGTTTCTCTTCATTTAAGCTTTTTAGCAGTTTTATGAATAATTTATACAGAAAAATTTTTTAATAATTTATTTAAATTTTTACCAAATATTTTTGAGATTAGATCTGCTATTTCTATAACTCTTTCAGCTTTAGTTTTCACTTTGCCAGTAATGATTTTCAGTTTTTGACAATTATCAATAATTTCTCCTATCTCAAATTTACTTGTTTCTTGGAGTATTCCTCTAGCAATGCTTTTTTGATTTTTATCAGTAATTTTGTACTTAGTTTTTGCAAAATTGTGAATAATTATTTGATTTTTTGCTTACTTATTGTTGAAATGGGATATAACTGTTGTAAATACTTTTTGAAGTATGGATTTTCTGGTTTTAAAAACAAATTTTTGAGAGTACAAATGATATTATGAATTAATTTATCTAATCGCTATGGCTTTTATAATCATCTATTTTATGGCAAACAAAAAAGAATAATTTTGAAATTATTCTTTTTTTTCTATAGAATTATTTTGTTGTAATTTATCATTTTTTCATCAAGATAATCAAGATACTTCAGCTTCAACATTACCAAGTTCTTTTTCAAAATCTCAAATTTCTTTTGCCTCTTTTTCTATTTTTTCCCTATCTTTTTGCAATTCTTGCATTTTTTGATTTTTTTCTTCTTGATTAGAATTTTTTTGAGTTTTAGCTATTTCTTCAAGAATTTGCTTATATCTTTCTTTTAATGCAGATTTTTTATGATTTAGCTCTTCAGCTCATTTTTTTCAACCATATTTTGCATCTTCTAGTAGTGAATTTTTGTAAAGCTTTTTTAGTAACTGGTATTTTACATTTAAATTACTTTCTTGTTTTATATTTCAAATCAGTTCTGCATTATTTTGCTTAAATTCATTTGTTTTATTATTTATTATTTTGTTTAAAGTTACATCCATTGAAGTATTTAAGCTTTTTTCTCTGTTTTGCTCTTGTCAACTTTCTTTATTTGGCAAATAAATATAGTTTTCTGCAAGCATTGTTTCAAGTCATCAAACAGACTTATCTAAATCTATTTTTCATTTTAAATCATCAGAAAAAGCTGTTTTATCAAAGTTTTCTTCTGTTACTGGCTCTGGTTTTTTAAATCTTTTTAAAATATTTTCTTTCGATTCAGAATTTGGAATATCTTCAATAGAATTTAAAAATTTATCAGTTTTTTCTTGTCAGCTAGCAGAAGCTAAATCTTTATTTATTTTTTCAAATTGTTCATTTGTGATTGATTGATCATTTTTTAGATTTTCTAAAATAGGAAAAAATTCTCAATTTATAGAAGAATAATCTGTAGTTTGCTTACTTTCAGGTTTTTCTTCAGTATTTCAAACATTTTCTGTGGCTTGAGAATTATCCAATTTTTCATTTTCTATTTCTTGAGTATTTCAAAACAAACTTGATTCTTCAAGTTGTGAATCTGATTCATAATCTCAAATTTCTACTTTTCAGGTATCATTTTCTACAAACTCTTCTGAAGATTCTGGAGATGGAATTATATTTTCTTGAGTTTCTTGTTTTTGTTGTTTTTCTTGGATTTCAGGATCTTTTTGCAAAAATGTTTTGTTTAAATCATCATTTCAAAGATTTGTTTCAAGTTCTGCTATAATAGAAGATTTTTGCTCAATTGTGCCATTTTGCTGAATTTGTCTAGCTTTTTGTGCTAAATCAAATATTTTATCATTTTCGTTTTGTTCAGCCATTTGTACAGTTTTTCAAATCAAATCTCAAAGTTTCATATCTAGGTTTTTTCAGTTTGAAAATTCTGTAATCTCATTGTTTATCTTATCCAAATTTTCTTTTGAAATCGTTACATCATTATTTAAAAAATTTTTTATCAAAGCTATAGAATCCTCTGAAATTCAGCTATCTTTCAATGAATTAACTGTAGAATCAATATTTCAATTCAACTCAAAAGAACCAGAAATTTTTTTAAAAATATTTTCTGGAAGAATATTTTTTAGTTTTTGTTCATATTTATCTTCAAATTCTTGTCTATTTTTATCAAATTGCTCTTTTTGTTCAGGATTAGCTCAAACTTCAATAGTATTAGCTTGATTTTGATCTGGAATATTTGTTAATGGATTCATAAAAATTTTATAAAAAAATAACTACTTCTATTTTATCATAAAAGTAGTTATTTTTGCAAATTTTTTAAAAAAGATTGATTTACAAAAAGACAAATTCCCCATATGATAGGAGTTTATCCTAAATGAAATAATTTTAAAGCCACATCATAGAATGTGGCTTTTTTTATTTTACTCAGTAAAATTTCAGCAAAAATATGCAAAAGTTATCCAAAAAGTGATGTTAAATATTACAAAAAGTGTGTTTCAAGCAAATATCTTTAAAAAATCTTTTTTGTAATTAAATTCTTTTGATAGTAAAGCTCAAATAAATGCTCAAAATATTCAAATTATTGGTACAAATCTCAAAAATATGTAAAATAGCTTCTTACTTTCATACTTAAATTTTAAATATTTTTAAAGATATTTTCATAAAAAATATAAAACTAAATCTATTAGAATTCAAACTAACAAAAGAATTATAATTTCAATGAAAATATTATAAACAAAGTTTTTTCGATCTAAAAAATCCAGAAAATAGGCAAACCTAAGAGAAACAAATGAATGTCAAGTAAAGATTGCTATAGTCAAATCTAAGTTACTAATTCAAGTATAAAAAAGCTGATAGCTATAAAGCAAATAGCTCTCAAATATTTTTGAATTTTTTAAACTACATATTAAATAATCTCACATTTTTTAGTAATAGTTATAAAATTAAATTACTTCAGGGAAAAATCAACAAAATTGTCTTAATGTAACCCAAAAAGTAATATTAAATATCACAAAAAGTAAATTTCATATAAATATTTTAAAAAAATCTTGTTTGTAATTAAATTCTTTTGATAGCAGAGCTCAAATGAATACTCAAAATATTCAGATTACTGGTACAAATCTCAAAAATACATAAAATAATTTTCTACTTTCATATTTAAACTTTACATATTTTCAAAGATATTTTCATAAAAAGTATAATAGCAAATCTATAATAATTCAGGCTAATAAAAGAATAGTAATTGCAATAATATATAATAAAGGATTATCTTGTCTATCTGAATCTAATAGAGATTCAAAAAATGAAAAAGGGAAAGATATAAAAGAGTGTGAAAAAAATATTATAATTACAAGATCTAAATATTCAATTCAAGTATAAAATAAATCTATAAGATAAAGAAAATATGTTTTTAGTAGCCCTGAAGTTTTTAAACTACAAATTAGATAATCTCACATTTTTTTATGATTTAAAAATTAAAATTTTAATCCTCAAAACCTTTTGGATTTTGTTTTGCATAGTTTGTAGCTTGTTCAAAAGCATAAGCTATTTCAAAAAGTCTTTGTTCTTCTAGCCTAGGAGTAAGTATTTGTAGTCAAACTGGAAGTAATTCTTTTTCTTGATCTTGACTTTCAGCAAATCAAGCTGGAACTGATATACCAGGAAGACCTGCAAGAGAAGCAGGAATAGTATAAGCATCAGCTAGGTACATCTTCAAAGGATCATCTATTTTTTCTCAGATTTTCCAAGCAACACTTGGTGAAACAGGAGAAATGATAGCATCTACTTCTTCAAAAGCTTTTTCAAAGTCTTTTATAATCAAAGTTCTAACTTGAGTAGCTTTTTTATAGTAAGCATCATAAAATCATGCTGAAAGGACATAAGATCCCAAAATAATTCTTCTTTTTTGTTCCTTTCAAAATGCTTCTGTTCTATTATTTATAAAAAGTTCATCTGTAGATTCATAATTTTTATCAGAGTTATATCAAAATCTAATTCAATCATATCTTGAAAGATTTGTTGAAACTTCAGCTGGCATTATGATATAGTATGTTGCTATTGCGTATTTTGTCATAGGAAGAGATATTTCTTTTATCTCAGCTCAAAGTTCTTTTAGTTTTTCTATAGCTTCTTCTATAGTTTTTCTAACTCATAAATCCAATCATTCTTCAAAATATTCTTTTGGAACTCAGATTTTAAATCATTTTAAATCTTTTTTCTCCCAGATTTTTGGATCAACTATATCTTTTCCTGGTAAAGAAGTATTTTCTAGAGGATCATTTCAATTCATTATCTCATAAAGTAAAGCAGCATCTTTTACAGTCTTTGTAAGAGTTCAAGGACAGTCTAGGCTTGAAGCCATAGCCATAATTCAATTTCTACTACTTCTTCAATAGCTTGGTTTAAATCAAACAAGATTACACATACTTGCAGGTTGTCTTATACTTCAACCTGTATCTGTTCCAAGTGCAGCAGGAGCAAGTCAAGCAGCAACTGAAGCAGCTGATCAACCTGAAGAACCTCCTGGAATTCTATTTGTTCACCAAGGATTTACAGCTTTTTTAAAAGCTGAAGTTTCATTTGTTGATCACATAGCAAACTCATCCATTGTTACTTTTCAAAGACTAGAAAATCAAGCCTCTTTTAAATTATTTATAACAAAGGCATCAAATGGTGGTTTGAAATCTTCTAGCATTTTTGAACTACAAGTTGTAGGAATTCATTTTTCACAAAAAATATCTTTTACTGCAATAGGAGCTCAAGCCAAAACTGATTCATTATCAGTTTCAATATTTAGTCAATTTTCATTTACAAAATTATATGATTGTACTTTTGAATCATACTTTTGTATTCTATCTAAAAAATATTTAAAAACATCTTCTTTAGTTGTTTCTTTTGATTTTATTTTTGAGATAATCTCTTCTAAGCTTAAATCTTTAAAATTCATAAAATTTTCTTTAGTTTATAAAATTACTTTGTTATTATATAAAAATTTTTTAAAATCACAAAAAAAATCCTGAAAAAATTCAGGATTCTCAAAAATTATCTAATTTCTTTAAGTCTAGCAGCTTTACCAGTCAAATCTCTAATAAATTTAATTGATTTCTTTCTAACTTTAAATTGTCTAATTATTTCTATTTTTTGAATGCTTGGAGAATGAATTGGGAAAATCTTTTCTACACCAAAAGCACCAATTTTTCTTCTAACAGTGATAGTTTTTTCAAGAGGAGTTTTACCAGATGTTTTTATAATTATTCATTTAAATCTTTGTAGTCTTTCTTTATTACCCTCTTTTATAGTTTGATAAACTTCTACTTCCATTCAAGTTCTGTAATTTTCTCTACCTTCTTGTAAAAATGATTCTTGAACTTTTTTAACTAATTCAACATTTGTCATTTTGTAAAATTATTATATAATATATAAATTTCTCTTGAAATTTCGCATATCATATTAATTTTTCTAAAAAAAGCAAATCTTTTTTGCAAAAAAATATTTGTTATGATAAAATATTAAAAAATTTTAATTAATAAAAAAAATTTATGTGATTTAAAGAATGATTTAAAAAATTTACAGAATGAACAAAAAATACATTCAAAAAAGCTATAAATTATTCTGCAAAAAAGATTTCTTGAAGCTCTACATTTTCAATAAAAACAAAAAAAGATTTAGAAGATTTTATAAAAAAATCTGAAACTACTAGCTTTGAAAATCCAGAAACTTGAGAAATAAAGTATTTTAAGCATAAAACTATTTTGATAATAGCAGATGAAACAAGTGATTTTTACAAAAGTATTTCTTTGATGTTTCCTGTTTTAAAAACAAAAGCATTTTCACAAAATATTATCATAATGCTATCAAAACAAAACATAGAATGAGTGAATTTTGAAGAAGAATATTGAGTTACAGAATTGCCAACAATGTTAGTTTTTGAAGATAAAGAAATCTATAAAAAAATAATTTGAGAAAAAAATATTGAAAAAATTTCAAAATCTTTTAAAATGAATATAGAAGAATCAATTGAACAATTTTAAAAAATAATTTTTTTCTCATGACTTTAACTGTTTTGGATGCATTATTTATAGTTTTAATAGTATTTACAAGTGTTATATGAACTTTAATAATTCTAATTTTGATGAGAATTTTTAAAATACTGTGACCTTTTACTGATTTAGTTGATTATTATGAAAAAATTAAAAAAATGACTATAGCCTATTTTGTGGCAATAAATGCTTTAAGAAAAAATAAAAATGAATCAAAAGAAAAAAAATCTGAAAAATAAATTTCAGATTTTTTTTATAAATAAATCTAGATTAATAAAAATTTTTCTAGATTTTTTTTGTATTTTAAGTAAAATATCAAAGATTTATTTCAAAAATTAAAAAATGAGAAAGATTTTAAAACTTGATAAAAATTTAGCAAATCAAATAGCAGCCTGAGAGGTAGTAGAAAGACCATTTTCTGTAGTAAAAGAATTAGTTGAAAACTCTATAGATGCAAAAGCAAAAAATATAAAAGTTGAAATAACAAATGGTTGAATAGACGAAATAATAGTAACAGATGATTGAGTAGGAATTGAAAAAGATGATTTAGAAGTTATAGCTGAAAAATATTCTACTTCAAAAATAAAAAACTTAGATGATTTGTATAAAATAATAACTTTTTGATTTAGAGGTGAAGCAATGGCATCTATATCATCAGTTTCAAATATGGAAATAATTTCAAAAACATCTTGACAAAAATGATTTTTATTGTGAATAATTGATTGAGAAAAACAAAAAATTATAGAAACAGCAAGTGAAGTTTGAAGCAAAATATTTGTAAAAAATCTATTTTATAATACTCCTGCAAGATTAAATTATCTAAAAAAACCAAAAACAGAAGCAAATTATACTTCAAAATATTTACAAGAAATCGCTTTATCTCACCCAAAAATATGATTTGAATTTATATCTGATTGAAGAATTTCTTTTAAATACAGACAAGGTGAAGATTTACTAAATAGAATTTACAATGTCTACTGAGAGGATTTTGCAGAAAATTTGATAGAGTTAAATTTTGAAATGACTTGAATGAAAGTTAGTTGATTTATTTCAGACCCAAAAGTAAGCTTCAATAATAAAAATAAACAAGTTATTTTTGTAAATAAAAGACCTATAAAATCTGTTTTGATTTCAAAAGCTATTTCTGATGCCTATAATAGATTTATACCTAATTCTAGCTTTCCAGCTTATATTATAAATCTAGAAATTGATCCAACTTTAGTTGATGTAAATGTTCACCCAAGAAAACTTGAAGTAAGGTTTGCAAATGAACAAAATATTTTTAGGATTTTTTATCATAGTATAAATGAAAAATTATCTAATTTAAGCCTAGTAAAAACTGAAAATGATATTTTAGAAACAGAAAATCTTCACACAATCTTCGCACAATCTTCACATAATCTTCAGATTACTGACAATAATTTTTCTAAAAGTCAAGAAAAATACTATGTTCCATCATGAACAAAATTTAAAGATTATTCTCCTTATAAAAATACAAATGTAAATCCTTGACAATCTACTATAAATAATTCTTTTCCTAAAGAAAATACTTTTTTAGAGCCAAAAAATTCTCTAGAAGATTTAAATTTGACAAATGATTTACATTATACAAAATTATGAAAAATAATCTGACAAGCTCATAATTCCTACATAATTGTAGAAACTAAAAATTGAATACAAATTTATGATCAACATGCTCTTGCTGAAAGAATAAATTATGAAAAGCTAATCAAAAATTCAAAAGAAAATAAACAGAATTGTCAATGGTTACTTATCTGAGAAAACATTATTTTAAATCCAAATGAAATGGATATTTTAGAAGAAAATATAGATATTTTCAAAGAAATGTGATTTGATTTAGAAATCCTTGCTTGAAATAGTGTTTTAGTTAATTGAATACCTGATTTTATAAAAAAAGAAAACATAAAAGATATTTTTTTATGAATTTTAGATGATATTTGAGAGCATAAATTTAACAAATCAAAAACTTTACAAGAAGTAAAAAACAGAGTTTTTGCTTATGCAGCCTGTAGATGATCTATAAAATTTTGAAATAAATTAAGTCTTTTTGAAATAAATAAACTTTTAAATGATGCTGTTTTAGATTATTCTGCTACTTGTCCTCACTGAAGACCTGTTATTTTTGAGATAGATTTAGAAGATTTGAAAGGAAAGTATGAAAGGTAGAAAATACTTTTTTAATTTAATAGTTATCGAACTTGAGGTAGATCAAAAAAAAGGCTTAAAATAAAGCCTTTTGAGTTATTTGATTTAATAAAATCTTTAAATTCAAGTATGGTGTTCCCAACAGGAATTGAACCTGTATCTATCCCTTAGGAGGGGATTGTTCTATCCATTGAACTATGAGAACAAAAAATCTTGGACATTATATAAATTTCCAAGATTTTTTCAATTTTTTTTTAAATATTCATAAACCAAACAGCTCAAGCAATAGTAAGCAATACTATAACTGTTATAATAAGTATCCAATTTGTAGTTTTTTCATATTTCAATTTTTTTTCTAAATCTTCATTTTTTGTCTTTAAGTCACTTATAGCTGAACCAAGATGAGTTTTTGAATCTTCTAAAAGCATTTGTGATCTTTTGAAATCTATCATAGAAACAGAGTTTTTTACTATTTCTTCAGCCCTTCATAGTTTTATTGACAAATCTTGAATTACCTCATCTTTTTGCTTTATTTCATTTCTTAAATCATAATAAACTTCATCTAAAGGATAGGTTTTAAAATTTGTTTTTACTTCTATTTCTTTTGATTTAGGAAGCTCTTTTTTTTCTACTACTTCAATATTTTTTTCTTCTTGTTGTTGTTTTTCTTTTTTTGATTCTTCATACTCTTTTTTATCTATTATTTCATGCTTCACTTCTCAAGTTCATCATAGATTTTTTACATCTTCATTATTTACATAAACAATCTTTCACTCTTTTTTTGATCTCAATTTTCAAGCCTTAATATATCTATCAACACTTCTTGTTGAGATTCATAAAAGTTCAGCAACATCTTGTCTTGTATATGTGTACATAGTAGACATAATTAAAAATTATTGTCTATAATCTACTCTTTTTCTCTAAATAATCAAGATTTTTATGTCAATTTAAATTGACAAGTATTATAAATTAGTTTTTCCTAAAAATATTTTTAAAAGAAAATTTCTTATTACTTTCAAAAACTCACATTTCAAATATCTTTTTTGCGACAAATATTATAATAATTACATAAAATATAGAAACAACTGGAGCTATAATTTTTTCAACTGGGAAAAGTGAGTCTGCTCAACTTCTGAAAAGTAAAACTATTGATGATGTATTTGGAAAATAACTAAAAAATAGAGAAACTCATCATTTAGGATTTGAAGTTATAATTCAGGCTAAATATATAGGAATAAGACTCAAAAGTATAATAGGTGAAGAATAATTTGCAGCTTCTTTTGAATTTGAAGTGATTCATCAAATAGCAACCATTATACAAGAAGAAATCAAAATACCACAAATAATATAAAATAGCATCATTATCCAATCAAACACAGATATAGTAGACAAAGTTACATAAATATCTTGTGGAATCATATCTCTAAAAGCAATTAATCATATTATAGGAAGAATTGAAATTAGAAAAAATTGAAAAAGTGTAACTGAAAGTAATCATAAAACTTTTCAAACAATAAAATCTTTTATACTAACAGAAGATAAAACAACTTCAATAGTTCTATTTTCTTTCTCTTGAGTCAAAGAAGTAAGCATACTAGAACTTGAAAAAGTAACTATAAAAAAGAAAATAAGTGCTCAAACAGAAGAAATTATAGTTTTATTTCATATTCAAGGAATTTCTTTTCAATCTTCAAATGCTTTTGTTGTAACTTTAAAAGTTGAAGTGTATAAGTTTAATAAATCTTTTTGGCTTATTTGCTCAGTAATACTTTGTTTTAATATATCTTCAGCAATCTTTCAATAACTAGCAAGTCAATCACCATTTACAAATAAATCTATATCTTTTTTCTCAGCTAAATCTTTTTTATAGTGTATAAAAATATTTTCTTTGTTTCAAATGAATCCATTATATCATTCATCATAGTTTGAAACCATAACTATATTTTTTCAATTATCTATTTTTTTAATTATTCAAGATTCATCATAAATATAGACATTTTTTATCTTTTCATTTTTTTCAGAAATATTTTTTTCAGTTTGAATAGTTGAAAAATAGCTTATACTTCAAAATATAATCATAATCAAAACTGGAAGAAAAGTCGAAATCCAAAATCATATTTTTTTCACATTTTTTGTGAATTCTTTTTTTGCAACAATAAGTATTTTTTTCATTTTATTTATTTATAGAAATAAAAATATCATTTAAAGATGGTTCTGAAAACTCAAATTTATTTATATTTAAGCCTAAATCAAGGAAATATTTTAATATATCTTGAGAAGAAATACCATCATTTATTTTTAATTCAACAAAATTATTTGTAATAGTTTTTACTTCAAAAAGTTCATTATTTTCTTTGAAATTTCATTCAAATCATAATTTTATTGTATTTTCTCAATATTTATTTTTTACTTCTTTTAGCTTTCAGTAAGCAGCTATTTCTCAAGATTTCAAAATAATTAAACTATCAACCATTTTTTCAACATCTTCCATTTGATGTGAACTAAAAAGAATTGTTCTTCATTTAGCTTTTTCTTCAAGAATTATATTTATAAAAAGCTGCCTATTTACAGGGTCAAGTCACTTCATAGGTTCATCCAAAATCAAAATTTCTGGATCATGAATAATAGCAACTCAAAGCTGTATTTTTTGTTGTTGTCAAGAAGATAATTTTTTAATTTTTACAAATTTTTTATCTTCTAAATCAATTCTTTTTAAAAACTTATCAATATTTTCTTTCACTTTAGAGTCAGACAGTCATTTCAACTTTGCAAAAAAATATAAAATATCATAAACAGTTTCATCTAAATAAAGGCCTCTTTCTTCTGGTAAATATCAAATTTTGTTAAAAATATCCTCATTTATATTTTGTCAAAGTATTTTTAAATCTCAAGAATCAGCTTTATAAATATCCAAAAGTGAACGAATTGTTGTAGTTTTTCAACTTCAATTTGAACCAAGATAAGCAAAAATTTCTCATTTTTTTACAGAAAAACTTATATTTTTCAAAACTTGCTTATCTCAAAAATATTTTGAAAAACCTTTTACTTCTATTATATTTTCCATAGTTTTAATTTTATAATATAATCTTTATTGAAAAATAAAATAATAACAGTTAGTTTTTTCTAACATTTAGAATTATATTTATAAAAAAAATTTTGTCAAAAAGTAGTTATAAAAAATTATATATTTTCTAATTTTATGAAAACAATTTTGAATATAAAAAGCAAAATTATTATAGTAATTTTTAAGACATTATATAAAATTATGTTATAATATACTTTGTAATATTGAAGTACTTTGTGATATAAAAGTACTTTGCAAAATTGAAGTAAGCTTAAAATAGAAAAAATCTTGACAAAATTTGTCAAGATTTTTTATTTCTCATAAATAGGAAATTTTTTACAAAGCTCAATTACATCATTTTTTAAATTTGTCAAGTAATTTTCATCTTGATGATTTTTTATAGCTTTTGTTATAAAATTAGCTATTTGAAGCATTTCTGTTTCTTTCATTCATCTAGTTGTAGCAGCTGGAGTTCAAATTCTAATTCAGCTAGGATCAAGAGGTTTTCTTGGATCATATGGAATCATATTTTTATTTACTGAAAGTCATATTTTTTCCAAAGCTACTTCAGCTTCTTTTCAAGTTACTCAAACACTTCAGAAAACATCAAGTAAAATTAAGTGATTATCTGTTCAATTAGATATTATTCTAAAACCATTTTTTTGAAGTTCTAAAGCTAGAGTTTGAGCATTTTTTATAACTTGTTTAGCATATTCTTTAAATTCTGGTTGTAGTGCTTCTTTAAATGCTACAGCTTTTGCTGCAACTAAGTTTTCATGTGGTCAACCTTGAACTCAAGGAAAAACAGCTCTTGCTAATTGTTGCTCAAATTTAGCTTTTGACATAATTATAGCTCATCTAGGTCATCTTAAAGTTTTGTGAGTTGTTGTAGTTACTATATCACAATAAGTAACAGGATTTTCTAAAGCTCAAGCTGCAACAAGTCAGGCAATATGAGCAATATCAGCAAATAGTATTGCTCAAACTTTGTCAGCTATCTCTCTAAATCTTTTCCAATCAATGTTTCTAGAATAAGCAGAAAATCAAGCAAGAATCATTTTTGGTTTGTGTTCTAAAGCTAGTTTTTCAACTTCATCCATGTCTATAAGTTCTGTTTGCTTATCTAAAAAATAAGGAATTATCTCATATAAAAGTCCAGAAAAATTCAAAGGATGACCATGACTTAAATGTCATCATTGGTCTAAACTCAAACCAAGAACTTTATCTCAAGGATTTAAAACTCAAAGATAAACTGCAAGATTTGCTGGACTTCAAGAAAGAGGTTGTACATTTACATACTCTGCTCAAAAAAGTTCTTTTGCTCTATTTATAGCTAAAGTTTCTATTTTATCAATATTTTCTTGTCAAGCATAATATCTTTTTCAGGGATAACCTTCACTATATTTATTTGATAAAATACTTCAAGCTGCCTCTAAAACATCAAGGGAAGCATAATTTTCTGAAGCAATAAGTTCTAATTCATTTTCTTGTCTATTTTGTTCAGAAACAATTAAGTCAAATATTTCTTTATCTGTATTTTTTAGCATAATTTTAAAAAAGTTAAATAATAAAAATTAGAAAAAATATTATTTTAACTAAACAAAATTAATTTTTTTATAAATATATAATTCATAGTCCCATTTTTAAAAAATAAATTATTTGTTATCTTTTTTATAATTATCAATACTTAGTTGCATAGAAGTACTATTTAAATAAGATTTTAAAACCTTTTTTGCCTCTTCTAATTGTCTATCATACTTTTTTTCTACATCTTCTTTTGTAAGCTTTACTTCAACATCAGGTTCTATTCATTCTTTATCAATATTTTTATCTTTTGGAGTAAACCATTTTGCAATAGTTATTTTTATCATACTTCAATCTTTTAGCTCAATAGGTTGTTGAACAGAACCTTTTCAATAAGTTTTTTCTCAAACTAAAATAGCTTTTTGATAATCTTTCATAACTCATGCAAATATTTCTGAAGCAGAAGCTGAAAATCAGTTCATTAAAACAACTATTTTTCAATTATATAAATCTCAAAGTGACCTGCTATAATAAGTATCTTTTTTTCAGTCTTTATATTTAGTATAAGCTATAACATCTCATCTTTTAATAAAATTTTCAAGCATATTTACAGCAATTTCTAGATAACCTCAACCATTATCCCTTAAATCTATTATTATTCATTTTTTATTTTTTAGTTTTTCTAGCTCTTTTTTAAACTCTGTTCAAGTTTTATCTCAAAAGGTAGCTACTCAAATATATCAAATATCATCATCAATCTCTTTTCAAGCTATAGAAGGAATAACTATAGCTTTTGTAAACAATTGTTTTTCTATAGTCTCATCACCTCTTTTTAAAACTAAATTTACTTCTTTTCAAGCTGGTCATTTTATAAGAGCTATGACTTCTGTTGTAGACATTTTTGCAATATTTGTTCAATTTACATCTGTAACAATATCTCAAGGTTTTATTCATGCAGTTTCTGCTGGAGAATTTTCAACAACTGATGTAATTTTTACTCAAAGATCAACTTTTTCTAAAACAGCTCAAATTCATTCAAAATCTCATGAAAGTGAACTCATAAAGTTTTTATTTTCATTTGGGTTAAAGTATTCAGTATAAGGATCATTTAATCAACTAACTAATCATACAATAGATTTTTCTACTAAATCTTCTTTTTTTACATCTCAAAAATCATAATAATTATCTTTTATTTTATCATAAACAGAAAAATATTTGTCTAGATTTAAAGAGTCTTCTTTTGAGTTATTGACATTTTTGTCGATAATAATAAGTTTTTGTTCAGCATTATAAAAGTCAAAAGCCTCTGATGTCAAAAATCAAAGTAAAAAAATTGTTAAATATATTAAAAAAAATGTTAAAAAATTTTTATTTTGTTTAGAATTCATTTTTTGTTGTTAAAAATTATTTTTTATAATTTAGATTTTATAATTATATATTTTTAATTGAAAAAACAAGTCAATATTTATTTTTACAATTTTGTTAAAAAAATGTTTAATCATTGTTTTTAATTTTTAAGTAAATAAAAAAAATTAAAATATTTTTTTATGTTAAAAATTAAAATTTTATTTTCTCCTTTAAATAAATAATTTAACAATTTAACAAAAATAATTATTAATAATACTATATTTAATAAAATAAAAAAATAAGAGTTTAGATTTTTTAATGTTAAAATTTTTGTTTTATAAAAAAAATTATGATACAATATAAAAAATAGTAATTAATATTAAAAATTATGATATTTGATTTTTTGAAAAAGAGAAAAAAAATTGAACAAAGAATAAATATGATAAATGATATGTTTGTAGACTTAAAAATTCCAGAAAGTCAAAAAGCTCTTTATATTCAAGCATTAGATATTTTAGATGAAGATTGAGTAAATAGAATTTATGATGAACTTACAAACTTTGTAAAAAATTTGGAGTTAAAAAATTTGGAAGATATACAAAAAAATAATTTTTCTGTTATATCTTGAATGAAATTAAAGGAAGCAGAAGAAAGAAAAGAAGAATTGAACTCTTTTAATTTTTTAATTAATAAATTGTAAAAAATGGAAAATTTAAAAACAAATAATGAAAATATTTTTGAAGCAAATAATTTTTTAGCTGAAGAAAATCATTTAAGCTATAATATCGAAAGAATACATGATTTATTTCAAAATCCTGATAAAAAATTGCTTATAGAATGTTGTAAAAATTTAAATAATATTTTTGCTGAAGAACTAGAAAAAAAATGAATAGACTTTTTTGCTGCTTTAAATTCTAAAGTAGAAAATCCAATTGCTTAATTTTTATTTTTAATAAAATGCCTAATTATAAAATATCTGTATCAAAGGATTCTAAAAGATACAGCATCATTTTCAAAGCAGACAATGAAATGGCTGCAAGAGATAGGGTTCACAAGGAGTGATACTCTATTTTAGGTGTTGAAGAAATAAAATCAATAGAGGATGTTTGAACTACTTTTATTTTTGAGTGATATAGAAATTGAGAATTTAAACATTGAAAAATAGCTTGAGATGATATTTTTAAAGTTTATGTAAATCTTACTAAAAACCTAGAATATAATATTATCTCTATTTATTCAGAAAAAGATAAAGATTTAAGCCAAGAGCAAAAAGATAAAATTTTAAATGAATTAAAAGAAGAGTATGAGCTTATTTTTAGAAATAAGAGAGATAAAATAGATGAACTTAGAGATAAAATAAAAAAAGAAAAATGAGAAAATATAAATATTGATCAATTTTATCTTAAAAAAGAATTAGAAGAAACAAATAAACTTATAGTTCATGTTTTATGAAAATTAGAATCAATGATTTTATGAAATTCTATTGTTAATCTTGATTCAGAACAAAGACATAAATTTGAAAATATTTATAATTCAATAATAAAATTAAAAAAATCTACAAATATTTCAAAGTTAAAGGAAATTTGAGAACTTGCTTTACAAAAAATTTGAAAACTTGAGCTTGCAAAACTTGAAGAAACAAAAGATCAAAAAAATAGAGAGCTTTTAAATGAGACAAATAAGCTTTTAAAAGATTTTGGTTCAAAAGAAAAATTCATAGAAAAAGATAGAGATATTTGATATCAAACTAAACAATTTGTAGATTATTTAAAATCATTTTTTAGGAAAAAAGAAAGACCTATAAAAAGCTATGAAGTTGTAGATAAAGAATCACATTCTTATGTTAGAACTCAGCTTTATTTAAGTAAATATGAAGAAAAACTTAGAGAAAATACAATTTATATTTTCAAAAATTTTTTCAAACTACTTAGAGACAAAGAACTTAAAGAAATGACTTATTTAAAAAGAACAGTTATAAAGCAAAATATTTTTTTACTTAAGTCAAGGCTTGAATGAAAAGTTTTTTCTTATTCTTTGGTTGTAAAATCATTTAGTTGATTTTTTGTGAATTTAAGCCAATTTTTTGAATTAGTTAGAAAAAATTTATTTTATGTTATATTTTTATATGTAATAATTTTTCTTATTTTAATAAATATAAACTATCATTTTTGAGATTTTTGAGAATATAATTTTTCTTGAATTTATCTATTTATAGGTATAATTTTAGCTTATATTTTACTTTCATTTTCTAAAAATATATTTTTTGTAATTCTAAATTTTGCACTTTTTTCATTTATAATTATATTATGAGTAATTAATTTTTAACTTTCTAGTTGAAATGAGATTACTCCTTTTTTTTATTTCTTGCCTATTTTCAGCTATATTTTATTTTTTCTATAATTTAAAGTTAGGAAAAAGTATTTTTTGAATGCATTTTACTAGATTTAAAATAGAATCTTTGTCTCCAAATTTACTTTATGAATCAGCTTTTTTCTTGGTTTTGTGAATTATATTTTTTATATATTTTTCTCCAAAACTAAAAATTGATCCTATTTTTCAAAAAATAAAGCAAAATATAAAAATATTTTATATCTGATTTTATATAATTTTTTTCTGACTTTTAATTTCAGGAAAGATTTTTTATGATACTTTTATTTTGTTTGGAATTATTTTTTTTCTTTTTTCTGACTTAAGTTTTAATTTTATTTCAAATGCTAAATATTTTAGGGTTCAAAAGGAAAATATTCGTTATTTTTGACTTTTTTTAAATTTCTGTTCTAGCTTTATTTCACTTTATTATATTTTTAACTTTTTATTTTCAACTTTACTTTTTTTAGTGCTTTTATTTAATATAACTTTTAACTATCTTCTTTATAAAAAATATTGAAATTATGCTTCTGCTTTTTGTGTTTATGTAATTTTTATTTTTCTTTTGTTATTTTTTATTTTAAGATTATATTATTTCTTGATTTTATTTTTTAAATAATTTTTTATGGTTACAAAAATTTTTAGTTTGGACAAAGTTTCAAATTCAAACTTATTTTTCCTTTTGGAAAAGAAAACAGATTTAAATAATTTATCTTTTTTAAAGCTAACTAAAGCTATAAAAGATGATATTTTTGAGAAAATAGAAAAAAAGAAAAATTGATTTTTTGAATATTTTTTGTGAAAAAATGATTTTAAAAAGTTATTTATTTATGTTTTTTCAGATCAAAAATGAAAAAATTTAGATTATTTACTTTGAAAAGAAATTTGAAAACTTCCAAATAATTTTACTATTTTAACAAATAACTCACAAAATGTTGAAACTTTGTTAAATCACTCTATTTTAGGAAGATATAAATTTGAAGAATATAAAAAAACAAAAAGTCAAGATAAAATATTTTTTCTTGTTGATAAACAAACTGAAAAGATTTTTGATGATAGACTTTGAACTATTGAAAATATAATTTTTGCTAGAAATCTTTGAAATACTCCTTCAAATGAGCTTTATCCAGAAACATTTGCTGAACTAATTAAAAAAACTAAATTTAAAAACACAAAAATCACAGTTTTCGATTATGAAAAGATAAAAAAACTTTGACTTTGACTTTTAGAAGCAGTTTGAAAATGAAGTTCTAAAAAGCCTTATATGGTTATTTTTGAAAGAATTATTGATAAAAAATTTCCAACAATTTGACTTGTTTGAAAAGGAGTTACTTTTGAT
The DNA here is from genome assembly GCA_002761215.1 of Candidatus Gracilibacteria bacterium HOT-871. Lineage (GTDB taxonomy): Bacteria > Patescibacteriota > Gracilibacteria > BD1-5 > UBA6164 > GN02-872. Next base: position 812,516 of record CP017714.1, on the reverse strand, counting down.
ACAGGATGAATTCAAGTAAAACCAGGAGATTTTATGTATGAAATGAAGTGAGATATGTGTTGAGCAGGAAGTGTTTTTAGTATTATGAAAGAACTTGACCAAAAAGATTTAAAAGTAAATATAGTTGCCTGTGTTGTTTTAGCTGAAAATCATATTTCTTGAGATAGTTATAAACCAAGTGATATTTTAAAATCTTACTCTTGACAAACAGTAGATGTTATTCATACTGATGCAGAATGAAGATTAGTCTTGGCTGATTGAATCTCTTATATAAGCAAAAACTATAAATTAGATAAAATTATTTCAATAGCTACTTTGACTTGAGCTTGTATGATTGCTCTAGGATTTAGATATGCATGAATTATGTGAAATGATGAAAAATTAATTCAAAAATTTTTAGATTATTCAGAAAAAAATATTGAAAAGTACAACAAACTTCCTTTTGATGATTATTTTATAGATCAAACAAAATCTGAAATTGCTGATTTACAAAATCTTTCAACTTGAGTAAAAGCCTGAAGTACTATGTGAGCAGCATTTTTGGTAAATTTTTGTTTAAATTCTGAAAAATATACTCACTTAGATATAGCTTGAACAGCATTAAATAGCTATGAACCTTATGCTTATGTAAACAAATGAATGACAGGTTTTTGAGTTGATAGTGTAAGTTTTATTTTGAAAAATCTGTAAAAAGAAATGTGAAGATTATGTGAAGATGCTTTAAATTAGACTTTAAAATCTATAAAAAATGCAAATTTTGAAATTTATTTTTGATTTTATAGCTCCAAAAAAATGCTATTCCTGTAAAAAACACTGAAAATTTTTATGTGAAGATTGTCTGAAGATTTTTTATGATTTTGAGGAAATTTGCTATGTTTGTAAAAATTTTTCAAAAAATTTTGAAGTTCATGAATCTTGTAAAAAAGAAAATACTGTTTTTTATGATAAAATTTTAGTTTTAAAACACTATAAAAACAAAACTATACAGAAACTTATAAAAGACTGAAAATTTTATTGAAAAAGAGAAATTTTAGAAGAATTTTGATATTATCTTTATGAAAAATTTATAAGAAATGAAAAAATTAGAAAATTAGATGATTTTTTAGTTATATCTATTCCTAGCTATTTTTTGAGAAAGTGGAAAAGATGATATAATTCTTCTGAAGTTTTAGCAAAAAGTTTTGCAAAATTTTCAAAAATAAATTATAAAAAAAATATTTTAAAAAAGGTAAAACAAACAAAACAACAATCAAAGCTAACTAGAGAGCAAAGACTTGTAAATCTAAAAGACAGCTTTAAAATAAATAAAAAATATCTAAATCAAATCAAAGACAAAAAAATAATAATTGTAGATGATGTTATCTCTACTTGAACTACAATAAATGAAGTTTCAAAGATCCTGAAGGAAAGCTGAGCTTCAAAAATAATTTGACTTATAATAGCTAGTGATTAATAAAATGAATTATCCATATAAAAAATATATTTTAGAAACTTTAGAAAAGTATAAAAAATATTTTAAAAGTGAAGAAAAAAGATTTGAATTGCTTGAAAAACAGCTTGAGAATAATGAAAATCTATGGACTAGAAAAAATTTTAATTGACACTTAACAGCTTCAGCTTATATTTTTGATAAGTCTATGCAAAATTTTGTTGTGATTCATAATATAAATCTTGATAAATGGCTTGTTCCAGGTTGACACTGGGAAGAGTGAGATTGAGAAATGCAAAACACTGCAAAAAGAGAGGCAATGGAAGAAACTTGACTTTCTCAATTAAAGCTATGTTCTTGGCATAATCAAAATGAAATGATTCCTATAGATATAGACACTCACTATATTCCTGAAAATAAGAAAAAAGATGAAAGGCAGCATTTCCATCATGATTTTAGATATATTTTTATTTATGATTGAGATTTTTCAGAAATAAATATAGAAACCCAAGAAATAAAATGATTTCAAATTTTAAATATAAATGATGATTTAACAAAATTAGCTTGAAATGATGTTATTTTAAAAATAAAAAATATTTCAAAAAAAAATAGTTTTTAATCTATTTTAAGAGTATTTCGATTTTACAAAGTACTTCAATATTACAAAGTAAATTTTTATAATTATGGTTTTTAAAATATTTACTAGAGCTATAATTCTAGATGAAAATGATAGAGTTTTACTTTTAAAAAAGAACTCAAAACAAAAGTACTGAGCTTGAGAATTAATGCTTCCAGGTTGAACTTTAGAATTTTGAGAAGAAATAACTGAAACTTTAGTTAGAGAAATAAAAGAAGAAACTAATCTCACAGTTGATAAATTTATTTTATTTGATACTGTAAAAATGATTATTTGAGAAGAACATTGGCTTTGAGTTTATTATCTAGCTACAGTTGAAAACTTATCTGATTTAAAAAATATGGAACCTGAAAAACACGAATTTTGTTGATTTTTAGATTACAAAGAAATTGAATTATTTGATAAAGATTTAATTGAAAAATATTTTTTTAATAAATAAAAAAACTTGATAAATTCTAAAAATGATTAAAATAAAAGGTTAGATAAATACTAATCTTTTTTTATGTCAAAATATCTAGAAGTTATCTGAGCAAATACTCATAATCTGAAAAATATTTCAGTAAAAATTCCAAAAAATAAAATGACTGTTATCACTTGAGTTTCTTGAAGTTGAAAGTCAAGTTTGGCTTTCAATACGATTTATAATGTTGGTCAACAAAAATACTTAGAGAGTCTTTCAAGTTATGCTCGTATGTTTATTTGATGACTTGATGAAGAAGCTGAAGTAAATGAAATAATTTGACTTTCTCCAACTATTTCAATTGATCAAAAAACTACAAGTAAAAACCCTCGTTCTACAGTCTGAACTATAACTGAAATTTATGATTACTACAAAGTTTTGTATTTAAATATTTGAGATAGAAAATGTATAAAATGCTGAACTATAGTAAAAAAAGATAGTATTTCTGATATCATAGATTATATTTCAAAATTTGAAGATAATAGAAAATTTATAATAAAAGCTCCATTTGGCAGAGATTTTTTAAGTTTAAATGAATTAAAAAAAGAGATTTTAGATTTAGGTTTTATTAGATTTTCGATCTGAGACAATATTTTTACTGTAAATGATGAGCTAGAAACAGTTAAGTTAGACAATATTTCTATTATTGTAGACAGACTTGTCAAAAAAGATTTTTCTTCTGATGATAGTGCTGATACTAAAAGATTGAAAGATTCTATAAATCTGGCTTATAAAGTTTGAAACTGACAATTAGAAATAGTTTTTTTAACTGAAAATAAAAATAAAAAAGATGAAAAACAAAGATTTTCAAATATTTTTGTTTGTTCAAATTGTGGTCATATTCCTGCAGAATTAAGTATTTCTAGCTTTTCTTTTAATAGTCATGCTTGAGCTTGTCCTGATTGTCACTGACTTTGAGTCAGAAAAGTATTTTTAGAGGAAAAGGTTATAAATTCAAATCTTACTTTGCTTGAATGAGCTATAGTTTGACCTGGATTTTGAGGAGATTATTTTTTTGAATTTTTAAAGGAAGTTTGAAAGAAAAATAGAATAAATTTAAATAAAAAATATAGTGATTTGACAAAAAGAGAAAAAGATTTAATTTTATATTGAACTTGAGATAAAAAATATGAAGTCCATTTTAAAACTGAATCTTGAGCTAAAAGAACATTTACTTCAAAATATGAGTGAGTTATAAATACTTTAACTAGAAGATATTATGATTGATGAGCTGATAAATGAATTTATGATGAATATGTTTTGGATATGGATTGTCCTGTTTGTAATGGTTATAGATTAAATCAGGAAAGTTTATCAGTTTATATAAATTGATTAAATATTTGACAATTATCTGACTTATCTGTTTCTAATTCTATAAAATTTTTTAAAGAAATAAAGTTAACAAAAAGTGAAGAAAAAATTTCTAAAAAAGCTTTAAAAAATATAATTGAAAGGCTTGAATTTTTAGCCTGAGTTGGGCTTGATTATATAACTATTTCTAGAAAAGCTGGTACTATTTCTGGTTGAGAAAGTCAAAGAATTAGGCTTGCAACTCAACTTTGAACAAAACTTGAGTGAATTATCTATATTTTAGATGAGCCTAGTATTTGACTTCATCCGAGAGATAATGATATGCTTATTGAGAATTTGAAGAAATTAAGAGATTTGTGAAATACTCTTATAATTGTTGAACATGATGAGGATATTATGAGAGAATCAGATTATATAATTGATATATGACCTTGAGCTTGAATTCATGGTTGAGAGGTTGTAGCTGAATGAACAATTGATGATATTATAAATAATCCAAATTCTATAACTTGACCTTATCTTAGTAGAAAAAAAGATATTTTTATAAAAAGATGAAAAAGAGAGAATTATTTAGATTTAAGGAAAAAATGAAAAGAATTAAAAATAATCTGAGCCAAAGAACATAATTTGAAAAATATAAATGTTTCTATTCCTCTTGAAAATTTTGTTGTTGTAACTTGAGTTTCTTGAAGCTGAAAGTCTTCTCTTATAAATGATATTTTGGCAAATTATTTAGCAAATGAATTAAATAGAGCAAAAAGAGAATCTTGACAATTTAAAGAAATATTGTGATTAGAAAATTTAGATAAAACTGTAATAATTGATCAATCCCCTATTTGAAGGACTCCTAGAAGTAATCCTGCAACTTATACTTGAGTTTTTACTCCAATCAGAGAAATATTTGCAATGACAGAAGAAGCTCAAATAAGGTGATACTGACCTTGAAGATTTAGTTTTAATACAAGAAGTGGTAGATGTGAAGCTTGTGAATGAGACTGACTTAGAAAAATAGAAATGCATTTTCTACCAACAGTTTATGTAGAATGTGAGGTTTGTTCTGGGAAAAGATACAATACTGAAACCCTAAAAATAAAATACAAATGAAAAACTATTTCAGATGTACTTGATATGACTATTGAAGAAGCTATAAAGTTTTTTAAAAATCATCCAAAAGTTGTAAAGATACTTAATGTTTTAGATGAAGTTTGACTTTGATATGTAAAACTTTGACAATCCTCTACAACTCTTTCTGGTTGAGAATCTCAAAGAGTAAAACTTGCTACAGAACTTTCAAAAAGATCAACAACAAAGACTTTTTATATACTTGATGAGCCTACAACAGGTCTTCACTTTCAAGATGTTACAAAACTTTTAAAAATACTTCATTCTTTAGTTGACAAATGAAATACAGTACTTGTGATAGAACACAATATGGATGTTATTTTAAATGCAGATCATTTGATAGATATATGACCAGACTGATGAGATAGATGATGAAATCTAGTTTATGAATGATGAATTGAATGAATTCAAAAATGTAAAGAAAGTTTTACTTGACAAGCTATTAAAAAATATTTATGAAAATAAAAAAAGCTAGCTTATTGCTGGCTTTTTTTGTTGTTTATAAAGCAAAAATAATATAAAATAAGAAAAAATAATTCATCATAAAGCAAATACTAACCAAAATCTTTCTTCTCCATTTGCTTTTAGCTCACAAACTGAGGAATTTTTGAAAAAATCAGTTTTATAAATAAGATTATTTGTAAGTATTCATATATAAGCTCAAATAATTGTGAAGATAAATATTTGTTATCTTAAAAAAACTTAACAACTATTAAAAATATTGTGAGAAATCTGAAGATTATGTGAATTTTATGTGAAGATTTTATAAAAAATTATTTTCTAGTTGAGAGATTTCAGCATCTATGTTTGTGTTAAATTTAAGTTTCCTTGCTTCATCTAAGCTAAAAAAGTAAGCTCAACTTCACTCTTTATCATCAAAGATATTTATATTTTCTGGTATTTTTATTCAGTATAAAAATCTGTGATATTCTATTCAAAAATCTGTATAGTGAACTATTTCTCATAAATATGAGATTTCCCAAGATGAAATATCAAAGTCAAGTTCTTCTTTTATTTCTCTAATCAAAGCCTCTTTTGAGTTTTCTCAATCTTCAATTCATCATCAAAAAAAAGACCATTCTTCTCAGTATTTTGAAATACTTTTTCTATCTTGTAATAATAATTTATTATCTTTTACAAGCAATGCACAAGCTACATTTTTTATTTTCATAATTAAATTTTTTAAAAATTAATTCCAATACTTTTTGTGCTTTTTTAATAATTTTTCTCTGTCACTCTTATTAACTTCATTTAATTTTTCTCTTGTTTTAAAATTTCAATCTAAAATATTTTTTATACATAATAGAGTTTCAGCATGAATTAGATCCATAGAATTACTTGGACAACTGTTTCAAACAAAATTTGCATTTTTTCATTCCCTAAAAAGATATATTTTTTTTCATCAAATAGTATATATTTTTATAAATTTATGAATTTCTTTTGTGTCCTCAGAATTATTTTCTAAGTACTCTATATCTATTTCATTTTGTCTGGATCAAGCACTTACAAGCAAAACTCAATCTTTACATTTTTTTATAAAATTTTCATCTATTGATCTTTCTCACGTAGAAGCTATTATTATATCTGATTTTCATATATTGTCTTTAGAAGTATCATATCAATCATTTTTAGCTTTTTTTAATTTTGCCCTATTTACATCATAAACACTTACTTTTTTGCATGTTTTAAAGGCTTTACAGACATTTTGTCAAATCATTCAATATCAAACCATTGTTATTTTGCAATCTATTATAGCTCTATCTAATTCATGTAAAACTTGATCTAAACTTCTATAAACAGCAGCTCAAACATGTTTTGCTTCCCTTTCTTTTATAGGACTTCTTGCTATGGAATATGTTGGAATATATAGATTTGTTTTATTTTGTATATGTCTGTTGTGTCAAAAAGTTGTTATTTCAACTATTCATTTTATATTTTTATTTTGTTTATCTTTTTCTAAAATTTCTTTATTTAATAGACTTTTTGTTGTTATTCATCAAACTTCTATTATTATAATTTCTTTATCTCAAAAATTTTCTAGCGTTTTTTCTAAATATCATTCTTTTTCAAGTCAATCTTCATAATTATTTCAAGGATTTTCTATAATTAATCAATTTTGTTCTCAATAGTCTAAATCTTCTTGTTTTTGTGAAAATGGTTTTGGTAAGAATAAAACTTCAGCTTTTGAGTTATTTTTTAGCTTTAATGCAAATTCTATAGAATCTCTAACTCAGTGTTGAATCATAATTATTCATTTTTCACTTAAATCTAATTTACTTGTTATATTGCTTATTAAAGGCATGGACTCTTCTTCTAATTTTAGTGATGACATAACATTTTTTAAAAATATTTATCTAATTATCTATTTTTTATAAAAAAGTCAAATTTATAACTTGAAAATATATTTTAAAAGATTATACTTATTTTTAATACTTTTAACTATAAAAAATGGAAATACTTCAAAAAAATATAGATATCACAAATCTTTCAAACTTTAAAACAAAAGCTAAAGCAAAATATTTTTATGAATTGAAATGTGAAGATTATGTGAAGATTTTACCAGAAATTTTTAATTTTGCTGAAAAAAATAATCTAAAAGTTTTGTTTGTTTGATGATGAACAAATATGCTTTTTGCATTTGATATTTTTGATTGAATTATTATAAAAAATAATTTAAAATGATGGAGTTATGATGAGAAAACAAAGATTTTGGAAACATATAGTGATGAATATATTTCTGAAATAGCTGAAATTTTAGAAAAAAATAAAAATCAAGAATTATGGCATAGATTTATATGACTTCCTTGAACTATTGGTTGAGCTATTTTTTGAAATGCTTGATGTTTTTGACTAGAAACAGAAAGTAACTTATCTGAAGTTATAGCTTTAAATTTAGAAACTTGACAAATTGAAAAATTATCAAAAAGTGACTGTGATTTTTCTTATAGAAATTCTATTTTTAAGAAAACTTGAAAATACTTTATTATAAAGGCAAAGTTTGATCTTTCTAAAAAAGTTGAAAAATATTCTTCAGATGTAGATAATATAGATTTTAGGCAAAATAAGCAGCCAAAAGGAAATACTTGTTGAAGTTTTTTTAAAAATCCAGAAATTGATACTCAAAAATTTCTTGACAAATATAAAAATTTATGTGGTGAATCTGAAGATTATGTGAAGAAAATTTCAGCTTGATTTTTACTTGAAAAATCTTCTCTTAAAGGTTTTAGGCTAAATACGGCTTTTTTTTCAGATTTACATTCAAATTTTTTAATGAGTGATTGAAACTGAAGTTATAAGGATTTACTTGACTTAATAAAGCTTGCTCAGGATAAAGTAAAAAAAGATTTTTGAGTTGAATTAGAACCAGAAGTTAGAATAATTTATAATTAGAAATAATGGAAAAAATTAGATTGCAAAAGTATTTAAGCCAAGCTTGAATATGTAGCAGAAGAAAAGCTGAAGAATATATTTCAGAGTGACTTATAAAAGTAAATTGAGAAATAGCTCAAATTTGACAATCTGTAGTTCCTTGAGTAGATAAAATAGAACTTTTAGAAAAAGCTATAAAAATCCAAGAAGAAATGGTTTATTATAAGTTAAATAAGCCTAGAGGAATAGTTACAACTTGTGCACAAAACTGAGAAAAAAATATAATTGATATTGTAGATATAAAACAAAGAGTCTTCCCTATTTGAAGGCTTGATAAAGATACAACTTGACTTATACTTTTGACAAATGATGGTAGGCTTGCAAATTTTTTAATGCATCCTAGATATAAACATGAAAAAGAATATATTGTTGAGGTTTTTTGAAGTATTACAGATGATGCTTTAGAAAAAATGAGAAACTGACTTTTTATTCTTTGAAGTTACACTAAAAAGGCTATTGTTAATAGAATTTCTTCATGAAAATTTTCTATAATAATAACAGAATGAAGAAATAGGCAAATTAGGAGAATGGTTGAAAAGGTTTGATTTAGAGTAAAAAAACTAAAAAGGATCAGAATAGAAAACATAAAACTTTGAAACCTTGAATCTTGAGAATATATAAAACTAACAAATAATGAGTTAAAAGATTTGTTTAAAAAACTTTGACTTAGAAAAGAAATTTAACTAAAAAAGTAGAAAAAATTTTTTCTACTTTTTGCATTTTCTAGCTTATTATTTAATATTTTCTTTTAATTTTAGCAATTCTCTTCTTATATCTTGTATTATATTTTTAAAATATGTTTTAATTTCTTTTTCTGAATTAAAATTTATTTCTCAAAAATCTTTTAATTCTCTTGAAATTTCTGCTATTCTATTAAGGTTTTCCTTTAAAATAGATTCTTTTGAATTGAGAATTTCTTTATTTAATTTTAATTTATGTATTTTTTGTATAAAAAAATCTAATTGTCAAGATATTTTTAATAATAATTTTGAGTAAGATTCTTGGATTTGCTTTACTTTTTTGTCAAAATCTTCTTTTCATTTTTTTAAAGTTTCTTTTGATTTTCAATTTATTTCTTTTAGATTTTTTGTTAAAAATTTTACAACTCTTTCTTTTTCTTGCTCAGACATATTACTATCTTTTACTTTGCTTATTATTTCTAGTAAAAAATTTAGTGAATCAGTAGTATCTTTTATGTCTTTATTGTCTTTGATTTCATATTTTGCAACAACTAAACTTATATTTTTTTTATAATTTACAATGTATCTTTCTATAAGCTCTAGTTTATCTATTTCATTTTCAGCTTTTACTGTGTTTATAATACTAAAAATAAAAAATATAATCAGCGTAATTTTACAAAAAAATTTCATTTAAGTTTTCTTTATTTTATATTTTGTGTATTATACTATTATAAATTTTTATTTCAAGAAAAATTTTAAAATTATGATAATATGTTTTGACCTAGAAACTACCTGAACTAATCCTAAAGTTGATAAAATTATAGAGGTTTCAATGATAAAATTTGATGAAAATAATTTTGAAATAATAGATGTGTTTAATACTCTTATAAACCCTGAGATTTCTATTCCAAAAATTATTTCTTGAATTACAAATATATTTGATGAAGATGTTTCTGATGCACCAAAAATAGAAGATTTAAAACAAGAAATAATAGATTTTATTTGAAATAATCCTCTACTTTGACATAATGTAGATTTTGATATAAGCTTTTTTTCATTTAACTGAATAAATATAGAAAAAAATCTAAAAATTGATACTTTTTTTCTTGCAAATTTTTTAAATTTTAGAAATGGAAGCTTAAATTTAGAAATGCTTTGTAAACATTACAAAATAGAAATAAATTGAGCACATAGAGCTGAAAATGACACAAAAGCTACTATGGAATTATTTAAAAAAATGTTAGATAATTTTACTAACTATTGAGAAGATTATAAAATCCTATTAAAATACATATTTAGCTTGTCAAGAGATCTGAATGTGAATTTTATGTGAAGATTTTTGTGATTAGAAGATTTTGAAAATTTAGATTTTTCTGCTTTTGAAAAAATAATTTTGAATAAAATTTGAGTATTTAAAAAATTTGAAAAAATAAATAATTCTTTGGAAAATAATTTAGACAATATAGACATTTTAAAATATTTTGATTTTGGAAATAACTTTGAAAAAAGAGAAAACCAGCTAAAAATGGCTGAAGCTGTTTTTGATTCATTGGACAAAAATAAAAAAATAATTGTTGAAGCTCCAACTTGACTTTGAAAAAGTTTTGCTTACTTAATTCCTTCCATTATTTATGCAAAAAATGCTTGAGAAAAGGTTTATATAAGCACAAATACTAAAACTCTTCAAGATCAACTTTTTGAAAAAGATTTAAAATTTTTAAAAGAAAATTTGTGAGAAAAATTTCACTTTGTGAAGTTAAAGTGAAGAAAAAATTATATAAGTTTAAAGTGATTTTTTGATTATATTCTACTTTGAAATTTTGAATATTTTGAAATATGATTTTTAGCAAAAATTACTTTTTGGCTTTTTGAAACTAAGTACTGAGAATTAGATGAATTAAATTTTTTCCCAGCAGAATATTATATAAAAAATGAGTTGACTACAGATAGATTTGATGTAAAAAATAAAAAAAATATTTATTTAGATTATGAATTTATTGAAAAGGCTAGAAAATCTATAGACTTTGCTGACATAATTGTTATAAATCATGCTTTATTGTTTTCTGATTTAGAAAATGAAACTCCTATATTGACAAATTTAAAAAATATTGTAATTGATGAGGCTCATAATATAGAAGATACAGTTACAGATATTCTTAAAAAAAGATATAATTTTAAAAATTTTGTAGAAGTGCTATGAAAAATAGAAAAGATTTTTTCATTAAAAAATATAAATAAACTTGAATTTTTACAAAAAAAAGAGTCTATTTTTTCAAAATTAGATTTACTTGAAGATTTCTGAAATTCATATATTTCTAGTAAAATATCTCAAGAACAAAATTATAAAACTTTGCTTATTTGAGAAGATTTTTACAAGGAATTTGACTTTTCAGAATTATTACAAAAAATAAATTTAGAAATTATTTGACTTATAGATTTACTTAAATTTGAGCAATGATATGATTTTTCTAGAGATATTTTCTATTTTGAGTGAGTTTTGGATGCTTTAAACAATATATTTAAAAGTGATAACTTAGATAAAATAAAGATTTTGAGCTTAAATGAAAATTACGGCTTGACATTTGAATATACTATTTTAAATCCTTGAGACTATTTGAAAAATAATTTTTGGGATAAAATTTCAACTTGTGTTTTAACTTCAGCAACTTTAGCTATAAATAATTCTTTTGATTATATAAAAAATATATTAAAATTAGATTCATTTGACTTTTTAAAATTTTATAGTGACTTTGATTATAAAAATCAATCAACTCTTTTTATTCCAACAGATTTATGAAATATAAAAAACTCTTCACAGGAAATCTCAAACTTTTTGTCAAAATTTTATGAAATAGTTTGATGAAATACTTTGACTTTATTTACAAGTTTTGCTTCTATAAGAAAAATTTATGAAGAAAATTCTATAAATTTAAAGAAAAAATGAATAAATTTATTAGCACAGTCTATTTGATGAAGTAAAACAAAAATTTTAAGTCAATTTTTAGAAAAACCAAATGACTCTATTATTTTATGAACAGATAGTTTTTGGGAATGAGTAGATATTTCTTGATGAAATTTAAAATTTTTGGTTATTTATAAACTTCCCTTTCAAGTTCCAACTGATCCTATTTTTCAAGCTAGAAGTAAAAATTTTTCAGATAGTTTTTTAGAATATTCTGTTCCTAAAGCTATAATAAAATTGAAACAATGATTTTGAAGGCTTATTCGTTCAAAAACTGATAAATGAATTGTAATTCTGCTTGATGATAGAATAAATACTCTTTGGTGAAATGCTTTTTATAGTGCTTTTCCTGAAGGTATAAATATAAAAAAATCTAGTTCAAAAAGTTTTTTAGAGATTTTAGAAAAAAAGTTATAAAAGATTTTACAGAAATGTAAACTCTTTTTTTTTTGAAAATTTTTTTTAAATATGATATCATTTTATGGATTAATAATTTAATTTAAATTTATGCCACAAAATGAACTTAGTACTATAGATTTTGAACCAGAAACACAAACTGTGAAGGAAACTCCTTCAAGTGATAAAATCTCAAAAAATATTTTTAGTGATTTTGATTCAGATTCTTCTCTTGAAGTAGAACTAAAAAATATAAAAGAAAAAGAAAATAAAGATATATTTTATTATCTTTTTATTAGTTGAAAAGTACTTCAAACTCTTTGCTTTTTGTTGTTTTTTTGAATAATTTTATGATATTCTTATATATTTATTCAAAAATCAGATACTTTTTCAAATAAAAATTATCTTACTCCAATATGTTCTGTTTTTAACTGAGAAATAGAGCAATCTGGATCTTGATGTTCTTCTATTTCTTATAATAAAAATCTCATAAATGAACAATTAAAAACTCTAAATAAAGAGCAATCAAAGCTTATTTTTTCACTTTTACCACTTATTTATGAGAATGATAATTTTTTAAGAACAAGAGAAGTTTCTTTTCTTTTAGAAAAAAGCTCAAATAAACTAAAAGTTTTAGATATTTTAGAAAAATTTGATTATTTTAAAAATGATTTTACTTGATTTGAGAAAAAAAAGCTTCAGTGTTCAGAACTTAATATAGATTCAAGGCAAATGATCCTTTCTATGAAATGTCAAGCTTTTGCATGATGATATACATCAGAAATTATATGATTTTCTGGAAATAAAAATTCAAAACAAGATTCTCTTAATGGAACTTCTATATCAATAGCAAATAGTTTTATAAACTTTTTAGAAAAAAATGCAACAAAATATTTCTTAGTTGTGGAAAGACAAAAGATTTTTGAATCACAACCTGTTATATGAAAAGATGGTTATACAAATCAGACAAATTTTGATTTGAAATTGAAAATTAATTTTTAACTTTTAAAAAATGAAATTAACAAGAAGAACAAAAAGAGATGAAAGTAGAATAATTTTTTGAAATATATTTTCTTTATTGTTTGTTATATGATTTTCACTTGTTATTGTTATTCATATAATTCCACAAATAGATGAAATAGAACTTTTAAAAAGTGAGACTTTACAGCTTAGTAAAAATTTAAAAGCTTATGAAAAAGAATGAATTCCTCTTGAGAATTTAAAAACAACTATAGCTGAAAATAAAAAAGATCTAAATATAAAACTTGATGATAGTTATGTAAATTCTCTACTTAGTGAGATATCTCAAGATTTTTATGATAAAAATTTAAAAAATAAGACAGATTCTAGCTATAATAAATTTATAGAAGATAAACTTGAAAAGTTTAAAGATAGTTCTACAAATGAAGAAAAAATAAAATTAATATCTAAAATTCTACCTTATTATTCAGATACATTGAAAGAAGAAGATGGTTTAACAGATTTTCAATTTATAAATTATATAGAATCAATAATATACACTTTTGGTCTTTCATATAACAATGCTATTTGAATAAAGGAAATTAAACAACTGGACAATTATTGATTAACAAAAACAGATAGTTTGCTTGATAAATGAATTTATGAAATTCCTGTTGAACTTAATATAACTTGATCAAAATCATCTATAATAGATTTTTTGTACTATATAGAAAATGTATGAAAATTGTCTGTTGATGAAAAAAATAATGAATTAATTATAAACAAAGAAGATCCTTTAAATAGATGATTGTTCTCAGAATTTAGAACAAAAAGACTTGATTGACAAAGATGAAAATCTTGAGAATACAATATATTTAACAATCAAATAATTGATATTGCAAATATTCAAATGAGTAAATATATAGATTCTTCAGATACCTGAATAGATTATTCTTGAGTTGAAGATAAACAAAAGTTTTTAAAATATATAAAAAGTACTCAAAATAAGGAAATATTTGAAGTAAAAATAAAGCTAGATTTTTATGTAAAATGATTACCAAAATATAAAATAGAAAACTTTATATCAGCATTTAACACAAAACTTTCAAAGCTTACAAATGAAACAAATCTTTTGCTTTGAAAAACAAGTATAACTTCTACAGAAAAGCAAAAACTTACTAGCATAAAGTTAAACTTGGAAAACATAAAAAATTCTGTTAAGTGAACTAGTAATGCAAGTAATGAGATTATGAATAAGTATCAAGATATTTCTTCATATTCTAGCATACTAAACACATATGAAACAGAAATAGAAACAATAAAAAATAAATATACTAAAAAATAAAAATATGAAATATAATGAAGTAGTTCAAAAACTAAAAGATATAGTTTACAGATGAGAAAATATTCAAGAGGCTTGTAATTTGATTATTCTTGCAGCTGTTTTGTGAGACTCTTCAGATATACATATAGAACCTCTTAGTTCTTATGTTAGACTTAGATATAGGCTTGACTGAGAATTAACAGAAATTTTAGAATATCAAAATTTCTTACATTCTTGAATTGTAGCTAGATTTAAAATAATGTCTGACCTAAAAATAGATGAATCAAGAATTCCTCAAGACTGAAGACTTTCAACTACAATTGAGTGAAAGTCTCTAGATCTGAGAGTTTCAACACTACCAACAGTTCATGGAGAGAAAATAGTGATGAGAATTGTTGATAAATCTAAAAAAATACCAAAACTTCATGAACTTGGTATAGAATGAAAAAATTGAGAATTGATTAAAAAAGCCATTTCTTTACCAAATGGAATAATACTTACTTCTTGACCAACAGGTTCTTGAAAATCTACAACCTTATATTCAGCTTTGACAGATTTAAATAAAATTTGAGTAAATATAATGACTTTAGAAGATCCAGTAGAAAACCAAATAGATGGTATAAATCAATCTCAAGTAAAGCCTGATATATGATATACATTTGCTTATGGACTTAGAACAGCTTTGAGGCAAGATCCAGATATTATAATGGTATGAGAGATGAGAGATAAAGAAACTGTTGATATTGCTATCGAGGCATCTCTTACTTGACATTTGGTATTATCTACAATCCATACAAATAATGCATCAGAAACTATTACCAGAATGATAAATATGTGAGTTCAACCTTTTTTAATCCCAGCTTCTGTAAACATAATAATAGCTCAAAGACTTGTTAGAAAACTTTGTCCATATTGTAAAAAACAAGTAAAAATAAGTGAACTTTGAAAAACTGTAGTTGAGGATATAAAAAATGCTATCCAGATAACAGATAAAAAAGAACTTATGTCAAGAGTTTGAAATGAACTTAAAAATCCTATATTTTATGAGCCAGTTTGATGTGAACATTGTAACTGACTTTGATATAAATGAAGAGTGTGACTTTATGAGGTTTTAGAAATCACTCCTGGAGTAAAGGAAATGATTTTGGCTTGAAGATCAGCTTACAATATAAATAATCAAGCTGTGAAAGATTGAATGATTTCTCTTGAACAAGATTGAATAATGAAAGCTTTAAATTGACTTACATCTTTAGAAGAGGTTTATAGAGTAGCAAAATCACAAAAATGATAGTAAAATATTTTTTTAAATAAATATAAAATGCCAGATTTTTTAATTTTAGACAGCAATAAAAAAGATAGTGTCTATAATGTCAACAATAAAAATAGCTCTAATTTTAGAGATAGATTCAATGATCTTATATATTCTTTTCAAAAAGTAAAAGTAAAAGATAAGGTTACATTTTTTCGTCTTTTGTCTACAATGATAAATGCCTGATTGAGTTTGGTGAAAGCTATGAAAGTTTTGGAAAAACAACAAAAAAAGGGTAATTTTAAAAATATACTTAGTAGATTTGTTGAAGAACTTAATTCTTGAAAAAATCTTTCTGATTGTTTGTCTATTTTTCCAAATGATTTTAGTGATGCTGAAATATGAATGGTAAAGTCTTGAGAAAAGACTTGACAATTATGAACTACACTTTTAGAACTTGCTATACAAACAGAAAGAATAGCATCTATAAACTGAAAAATAAAGTCAGCTATGATTTATCCAAGCTTTATTATAATTGTAGTTATATGAGTTATCTACATAGTGATGACTATGGTAGTACCAAAGCTTTTAGAAATATTTTGAGAAAGATCAACTTTACCAGTTTCTACTCAAAGACTTATAATTGTTTCAGAATTTTTATCTGATTATGGTATTTTTATATTAATTTGACTTATAATATTATACATATTTGTATTTTTTTGGAGAAGAACACCCGACTGATCTTACATATTTGATGAATATTTTATGAAAATACCTATTTTTTGACCAATGGTGAAAAAAATAGCTTTGTCTAAGTTTGCAAGAATATTTTCAGGTTTGGTTGGTTCTTGAGTTTCTATTATAGAATCCTTAAGAATAACATCTGAAGCTGTATGAAATGAAGTTTATAAGCAAAGAATACTTCTTATAACAGAAGATGTTTCAGGTGGTATAAAAATTTGGGAATCTTTAGATTGAGATAAACTTTTTCCTGATATAATGGTACAAATGATTCAGGTTTGAGAAGAAACAGCTAAACTTGAAGAAACAGTAATAAAAGTAGCAGATTATTATGATGAAGAAGTTGACAATCTTATTACAAATATAAATAAACTTTTAGAACCAATAATAATTATAACACTTGCTGTTGTTGTCTGATTTATAGCAATGTCTATATTAGAACCAATAATGAACCTTGCTGATATGGTATCAAGTCAATAATATAATTTTTAGGATAAACTAGTCTAGTTTATCCTATTTTTTATACAAATGTGAAGATTATGTGAAGAAATTTTTTTATGTGAAGATTATGTGAAGATTGAATTTTATGTTTGACTTTTTTGTCAAAAATTATTAAAATAACTCTACAATTTTTTTAAGTTGTTGAACTTAAGAAATTTATAAAAAAGTTCTTTAAAATAAACTGACAAAAATACAAATATTAAAAAATATCTAAAGTTTTAACTTAAGCTTATGACTTTGGGATTTAGTATTTAAAATTAATTTAAATATTGGATCCCAAGGTTGTAACAACTTTTGGGTTAAGGCTTTAACCTAATATTTTTTTTGAATAATCCTTATTAATTATGATTCCAAAAAATAAAAAAATTGCTATTTTGCATCCATATATGAATAATATATGATGAGCAGTAAAAATGATGATTTTCTTATGAAATTTTCTTCAAGGGAAATGAAATGAAGTCTGCTTTTATACTACTTATTTTGATAAAGAATTATTTAAGAATTTTTTACAAATAGAAGTAAAGGTTTTAAGTAAATTTAAGATTTCATATCAAATAAGAAAATATGATTATATAATCATTTGAAATTCTCCTATGCAATTTGTATGAGTTCTTTCAAAAATATTATTTTTATCAAAAGCAAAAATTTTATGGTGGCATCATCATTATCCATGGTATTATTCGGAAAATAAAGGTTTTCAAATTTTTTTAAAAAAATATTTAGAAAAGTTTTCTTTAAATTTTATAGATTTGTTGATTTGAAATAGTTTTTATATAGTAGAATCTCTAAAAAAGATCTACAAAAGAGAAGTTTGAATTCTAAATCCTGTAGTGGATAAAGAATTCATATTTTACAAAAATAAAAATTTAGCCTTTGATTCTAAAACTCTTATAACTTACTGAAGGTGGGTTAAGTGAAAAAATGTAAAACAGATTTTTGATACTTATGAGTTTTTAAAAAATAATTTTCAAAATTTAAAATTATTAATTTGATGAGAAGGTGAAGAATTAAAATTCTACAAAGAAAAATATAAAGGTAATAAAAAAATAAAATTTTTGTGATTAGTAAACAAAAAATCTATAATTTATAATCTGGAACAATCAAATGTATTTTTATTTCCTTCAAAAGTAGATTCATTTTGAATCTCTGCGTTGGAATCTATATTTGTTTGAATCCCAGTAATTGCATTTAATGAAAAATGAGTTGTTGAAATTGTCCAAAATTGACAAAATTGATATCTTGTTTCTGATTCTCTGGAGTTCTCTCAAAAAGCTTTAGAAGTCTTAAATGATAAAAATAAAAATATAGAACTCTCGAGATGATGTGTAAAAACTAGAGAAAATTTTACATATTCTAGATTTGAGGAACAACTAGAAAATATTTTTTTGAAATTAAGAGGATAATTATTTTATTCTTTATATTAATAATAAATTTATTTATGAGTTTAATGAAAAAAACTACTGCTAGTATAGCTTTATTAGCTCTTACTTCAGGACTTTTTGTTAACGGAGCTAAAGCTTACAGTCAAACTGAGGTTGAAGCTGCAAATAGATTAGCTAACGCTGGTATAGTTGTACCACAAGCTAATCCTGCTGACTATCAATTAGATAGACAAGTACTTAGACAAGAAATTGCTGCTGTTGCTAGAGGTATTGCAAAATTACCTAAAACAACTTCTTGTACTAATGTATTTAAAGATGTTTCTGCTACAAAACCAAATGATTGGGCTTGTTATTCAGTAGAGGCATTAGTTAATGCTAATTTAATAGCAAGAAATGAAAAATTCAGACCAGAATCAAACATAACTAAAGCTGAAGCTATCGGTATGGTAGTTAAAGCTGCTTATGGAAATGAATACAATTTTGACGCTTCTAAAGGAGGTGATTGGCAAAAACAAGTAGTAGATTTTGCTGTAGGTAAAGGAATTGTTTCTCAATTCTCAAACTATACAACTCCTGCTACTAGAGGTTTCATATTTGAAGCTGCTGATAAAGCTTTAAATGGAAATCCTACTCCAGATCAAGGAGATGATTTGATTTGTAAAATTTTAGGTCAATGTGACAAAAAAGATAACAATACAAATCCAACTCCAGCTCCAGATAATAAAAAAGATGAAAAACCAAATACTAATGTAGGTAATGGAGACTTAAAAGTTGAATTATCTCCAGAATCTCCAGCAAATGGATATGTTGTTGCTGATTCAGATAGAGCTGTATTATTAGCTTTTGATGTTACTGCTGGTAAAACAGATGTTACTTTGAAAAAAGCATCTCTTAAATTTACTGGTCTAGGTGACTACAAAATAGTTAAAAACTTAGCTATTTACTCAAATGATGTAAAAGTTTCTAAAGGTGAAAGAAATTTCAACAATAAATTAGTTGCTGATTTATCATTTGATAGAGATATGGTAGTAAAAGCTGGTGAAACAAAAACATTATTTGTAACTGCTACTGTTTCTCCAGATGGAGACACTTATAACCAAACTATTAGAGTTTCATTAACTAATATTGAAGCTGATGGTAAAAATATAAGTGCTAACTTAACTGGTGCTACTTTAACTCCACAAAAAGTTTCTAATATGGCTGAAGCTGATGTAGAGACTACTGCTGCTACTGGTAAATTATTTATCGGTCAAGAAGGAGTTCTTTACAACTTCTCAGTTAAAGAAAAATCTAAGAGAGAAGACTTAGTTGTTAAAACAGTTACTTTTGAAGAAACTGATGCTAACCAAGTTGACTTAGATAACTTAGCTAACTTAGAGTTAATTGCTAATAACAAAAAAGTAGATGCTAAATTTACTTATAAAAAATCAAAAATAACTGCTCACTTAAATGAAACAGTTAAAGCTGGTGAAAAAGTTTCTTTCGTTTTGAAAGGTACTCCAACTGATGATTTAAATAAAACATTATCTTTGAAATTAGACAGTGTTTATGCTATAGGTGCTACTACAGGTATAGCTGCTAAATCTACTCCAGGTAGAACTATTAACACTTTAACTAAAACAATTGAAGGTACTGGTATTAACTTCACATTCAACAGAGAAGGAGCAAACGAAATCTCTGCTGAAACTGATGATGTTAAAATTGGTGAATTAACATTTGTTACTACATCTAACTATGTTGCTGATATCCAAGTAACTGTTGATCCTAACCCATCTTATTTAATAGTTCAAAACTTATTGAAAAATGTACAAGTTGATGGTGATGCTGGTACTCACAGTGGAAATGTTTATACATTTAAAGGTGTTAACTTAAATAAAGGTACTTCAAAATTACCATTGACTGTTGATGTTACTGATAGAGCTCAAGAAGGTAATAAATTGAAATTTACTGTAAAAATTGTTAAACTAGAAGAAGATTCTCTAGGAACAAAAGTTGACAGATTAAACAGAGTATTAAACAATACTCAATTATCTAAAGAAGTAGTTGTTAGAACTGCTGGATTAAGACTTACTGCTGAAAGAACTAATATAACTAGAGTTGTTCCAAAAAATAACCAAGAAGTTGTTCTTTATAAAGGTAGAATTGATCTAAATGGTGGTGAAAACATTACTTTAGATGGTATAAACTTTAGAAGCACTAATAATGTTAGATTAGATGATTACATCTCAAGTGCTACATTAGATGTAGGTGGAAAAAAATTCCAAGGTGATGTAAACTCAAATAACATTAACTTCTCAGCTCTAAGTGCTGAAATTCAAAAGAATTCTAAAGGAGTTACTGCTCTTATGTATGTTACTCTTCAAGATAAAGAATTATCAAATGTTGTAACTCTAGAGGTTGTTCCTGAAAAAGTATCTGTAACTGCTCAAAATACTAAGAGATTGACAGAAGGTACTGTAGTTGCTACAAACTACTCAGGATTAACTGCTAAAGCTTCTACAAAAGTTAACTTAATGAGTGCTAGTCAATTACAAACTATTACTTCAACTAATGATCTAAAAGATTATGTATTAGCTGGTGCTAATGATGTAGAAGTTGGTGCTATTAAGATTAAAGATACTTCTGCTGATATTCAAATGAACAGCTTAAAAGCTAAATTTGAAGTTACTTGAGCAAACACTGTAAGTTCTGCGTTTAGAAACATCAGATTAATGGATGGTTCAAAACAAATAGCTTCTGGTGGTCATATAGATGGTGACAAAGTTGTATTTGATTCATTTACTCTTCCTCAATCAGGAAATGATAGAGTATTAAAGATTGTTACTGATATAGCTAAAGTAAATCACTCAGGTGGTGAATCTGAATCATTTGTTGGTACAATTAAATTTACAGATGTAGAATTTGAAACTACTGATGCTACTGTATCTGGTACTACAAAAGCTACTGAAGAAGTTGTTAAAGTTGTTCCAGCTGTTGTTACATTCACTGTTCCAGAAAAATGGAATGATGGTAATAACCAAGCTACTATAAGAGTTACTGTTGATGCAGGTGATAACAGTTTATCTAAATTAACACTTAAAGAGTTAAAATTAAATAAATCAGTTAACCTATCTGTTGTAAAAGTTAACAATGACTCTGTAATAAACTCTATTACAACTGCTCAAAATGTTGCATTAAATAAAGAAGTTACTAACTTAAAGAACTTTGATGTTGTAGTATTACTAAACTCTCCAGTAGATGGTGTTATACTTAACAAAGTTACTCTAAGTGGTCAATCTACTTCAGATGGTGCTGTATTTGAATTTGAATCAGTTAATGAAGATGTAAGTCTAGGTTCATATAGTCCTAGAAGATAATTTGATTTAACTAGAATCAAAATAAAAAACACTTTCTCTTTTTAGAGAAGTGTTTTTTATTTTACTTTGTAAAATTTAAGTACTTCAATATTGCAAAGTTGTTAAATATTACAAAGTACTTCAATATCACAAAGCACTTCAATATTGCAAAGCACTTTGTAATATTGAAGTATAAAAATCCCTATATAGATATATCTATTAGGGATTTTTATTTTTTAAATTTTTAAATAAGACTTATTTTCTATAATTTGTAAAGTTGTTTTTTTATGTAATTTATTTACTTTTTTTTCTTAAAATATATAATCTTTTTATATTTTTATTAGATTTTAATCAAAAAATTATGAAAAAGAATAATAAAATAATTATTTTTTGTGTTATTTTTTGTATAGTATTAGCTATTTTACTATTTTTTGTATTTCAAAAAAATAAAAAAATAGTAAATCAAACAGGTTCAGGCTCTATCTCAAAAACAACTCTTTCTGGTTGACTGGCTGTAGATTCACAAAAAGATAATTCTAAAAATTGATTAGTTGTTACAGTTATAGAAGATAAAAGAAATCCTGATGCAAAACTAGGGCATTATATAAATAATCTAAAGGCTCAGGTAAAAGCTGTAGCTGAAGCACAAATAAAAAATTTAGACTTTTCAGATGCATCAGTAAAAGAATATTTACAAAAAAATAATATAACAACTCTTCCAGCAATTGTTTTTTCTACAATTGACTTTGATACTTCTAATGATGCTAATGTTGATTGAATGGATATAAAAAAATTTTTAACTCAAATGTCTTCTTGAGAATATTTCCTTGATATTTGAGCAGACTATAATCCTTTTACAGCATCTGATAGATGATTACCTATTTTAGATAAAAGTATCTTAGAAGCTATAAAAAAAGATTCTTTTTTTGAAAATGGAAATGATAAAAAAGTTATTTGGTTAGAATACAGTGATTTATCTTGTGCTTACTGTAAAGCCTTTCATAATTCTTGAGTTATAACAGAAGTATTAAAAAAGTATTGAAATGAGGTTTCTAAAGCTTATAATCACTATATAGTTCATGATTGAAAACATTTTGAAATTTTAGAGTGCATGGCTGAACAAAAGTGAGAAAAGTGATTTTTTTCTTTGATAGAAAATTCATTTAAAAATTCTGCTCATGAAGAAGCTTCTTTGATAGCAGAAGCTGTAAAATTATGAGCAGATAAATCAAAACTTGAAAAATGTGTATTAGACTGAACTTATAGAAAAAAAGTTGAAGATCAAACTAACAGATGATTAAAATCTTTTAACATAACTTCTACTCCTTCATCTGTATTTATAAATGCAGAAACTTGAGAATATCGTGTTCTTCGTGGGTATTCAGAAGATAATTCATCATTACCATTTATGGATTCTATAGAAATAGTAAAATAAAAAAATAAAAATAGTAGAAAATTATTTTTCTACTATTTTTTTAATTTAGTAAGTTTTTTATAAGTTTTTCATTTTTTCTCCAATTTTTTTGTGATTTTGCTTTTAATGCTAAAAATACTTTCTTTTCAAAAATATTTTCTAGGTCAAGTCTAGATTCTTTTCCTATTTTTGAGATTAAACTTCATCATTTTCAGATTATTATGTATTTTTGGCTTTCTGTTTCTGTGTAGATATATGCAACTATTTTTAAAATATCTGTGCTATCATCTATTTCTTCAACTCAGACATATACAGAATGGGGAATTTCATCTTTTGTGTTTAAAAATACTTTTTCTCGTATTATTTCACTAATTCTAAAAAAAATATCTTGTTTTGTGTAAAAATCTTCTCAAAAAAGTATTGGTCAAGTTTTTAAAAAAGATTTTATTTTCTCTATTAGTTCATCAAATCATTGTTTATTTATAGATGATATTTTAAAAGTATTTTCATCTTCAGAAATATCTATTTTTGGTTCTAAATCACATTTTGTATAGACTTTTAAAACAGTTTTATTTGAAGCTGAGATTATTTCTTTTATATAGTTTTCTTCTTCTCATCACTTACGAGTTGAATCTATAAAATAAATTATCAAATCAGAATCTTTTATTGATTCTATGGCTACTGTATTTATTTTTTTGTTGAATTCTTTTTCTGATTTATGTATTCCAGGAGTATCTAAAAATATTATTTGAGAATCTTTATCATTGTAAATAGCTAAAACTCTTTTTCTTGTTGTTTGGGGAATACTTGTAGTAATAGAAATTTTTTCTCATAATAAAGAGTTAATAAATGTCGATTTTCAAGCATTTGGTCTTCCAATTATAGATACAAAACCTACTTTTTTTTCTTTTGTCAAGTCTGAAGTATTTTTTAAAATATCTTCTAGATTTAATTTTTGCATTATTTTTGTTTATTACATTAATATTCTTTATTTTCTTTTATATTTTTTTCATCTCTATAATTGTCAACTATATTTAAAATTTTTCTTGAAGTTTGAATAGCATCAGGACAAAAAGTCATTTTCAAAGTTGTTTTGTTTCAAGCAGTTTGTATAGATAAAACTCAATAATTAAATATATTTGCAAGAAGTCAACTTGTTTTTGAGTTTACTTCTTGAATTTGTCATAAATTACATTCAGAAACAGCTCTGTTTAAAAAGGCTATTTGTTCTATTCAAATTATTCTATTATTTGTGATTACATACATATCTAACTCATGATTTAGCCATTCTACAAATAAAAATAAACTAAAAAACAACCAGATAACTATGTTTATAAGGTTTCACCAAACTCAAAATCAAAAAATCCAGTATATTATGATAGTTATTATTAGTCATAAAAGAAAGTAAAGTCAAAGCATTACAAACACTATCCAGTGTCTTTTAACTACTTTCAAAACCTCTTCTCAAGGTCTCATATTTTCTATTTTTAGCTTTTCTTCTAATTTTGTCATATTTTTTTATTTATGAAATATTTGGTTTTTTTATGTATAATGCTTCAACTTGTTTAAAATCTTTGAATTCTATATTTTTTATTATATCACAATAATCAATATTTTCAAGAATTTCTATTTTTTCTATTTCTGCATCTCAGTTTATTTTTGAAATATTTTTTTCTTCTAGAAACTCTTTTATTTTTTGGTTTTCCCATATTTCTATTTCAGAAAAATTGTCCTTTTGAAAAAAACTATCTCTTTTTGAACTAGATTTTATTATAGGAAAGCTTTTAAATAAGTCAAAATATGAAAGAGGAGTTATATTTTTTTTAGTTATAAAATTTATTGTATTTATTGTCAAAACTGCTGTTCTTACTCAGGTAAAGCTTCCTGGTCAGTTTACTAGTACAAAATTTTCTATTTGAAAATAATCAACATTGTTTTTTTCTAAAAATTCTTCTAATTTTGGTAAAAGTAGACTTGATTCATTTCATTTTATTTCAAAAAATGTTTCGGAAAGTAGATTTTTTTTATTATCAAAAAGTCATAAATATGCTTTTTTTCAGATTGTATTCACAAATAAAATCATTTTTAAAAATATTGTAAAATATTAAATTTTTATTATTTTAATTTTTTTATATAATTTGTAAATGATTTTTTAATTTATTATTTTGATATTTTGATTGATTTAGGGAAAAGCTTAGAGTTAAATGAAATTTATAAAAATGCATGAAATAATTTTTCAAAAAGTATTTTACTCTCAAAATACATAAAAACAAGTAATTTTTTGGTCATTGTTGACAGTGAAAAACAAATTTTATCTTATAAAAAAATATTTGGTTTTTTAGATTTTGAAATTTCTGAAATGTCAAATTTTACAGACTTTGTGGATTTTTACTTTAATAATTTTTGAAAATTTGCTGTTTCTAAAGATTTTTTTAATTTGGATTTTAATGAAAAATTTGTAGAAAAAAATACTTTTCAAGTAAAAAAATGAGATAGAATAGCCACTCTTGATTTGACAAAAAAATTAAATAATTTAGAAATAAAATTTAGTGAATACTTTGAAAAAAATACTTTTTCTATAAAGTGAGAAATATTTTCTTATTTTACAAATTCTTGAAAAAGCCTAAAAATAAGCTTTTGGTGAGATGAAATAGATGAAATATTTTTAGAAGATAAAAAAATAGAAAGTTTTACTTTTTGATTAAATAAAAGTTTTTCAGAATTTTTTTTACTGTCTAGTTTAAATAAAATTTTACTTGAAAAAACTCTAGAAATAGATAATTTAATTATTTTAGACAATGTAGATTTTTATAGTTTTTATGATGAAATTATTTGAAATCTAAAAAAATTTATTTCTTTTTCAAACCTTTGAAACAGTTCAAAAAA
Source organism: Candidatus Gracilibacteria bacterium HOT-871 (assembly GCA_002761215.1). Taxonomy (GTDB): domain Bacteria; phylum Patescibacteriota; class Gracilibacteria; order BD1-5; family UBA6164; genus GN02-872. The sequence continues at coordinate 786,298 of CP017714.1, read as the reverse complement.
TTTACAAATAGAAGAAATATATTTTAATAATTTAGATGACTTTAAAGCTTGTTTAGAAGAAAAAAACTATACAAAATATATTTTTAGTAAAAATCTAAAAACTGTAAATAACTTTTTAGAATTAAATAATTTAGAGCAAATTCAAACTTTTAATTGTAGTTTGAATAATTTAAAAAGTTTTAAAACAGACAAGATTTATGTAATTTGTGATGATATTATTTCAAAAATATTTATAAGAAGGAGACTAAAAAAGACTTTTTCTGAAAATTTAGATTTATTGATGCAAATAAAACCAGGAGATTTTTTAGTTCATATAGACCACTGAGTTGGTATTTTTTCTGAAATTACTACAAAAGAAATTCCTGATTGAAATTGAAAAATGCTTAAAAAAGAATATATCACTATTGAATATAAAAATAATGACAAACTTTTTGTTCCAATTATGGAAGTTTGAAGAGTGTCAAAATATGTCTGAAGTGAAAATCCAAAATTGACAAGCTTATCTACAAAAGATTGGGAAAAGAAGTTGGCAAAGGTGTGAGAAGATGTTGAAAAAATAGCTTCAGAATTACTTGAAATCTATGCAAAGAGAAACTTACAAAAATGATTTGCTTTTCAATCAAAGCCTGATGAGGAAAATGAATTTTTTAAAAGTTTTGAATATGTTTATACAGAAGACCAACACTTGGCTATAGAAGATATTTTTTCTGATATGGAAAAAGAAATACCTATGGATAGACTTTTATGCTGAGATGTATGATTTTGAAAGACTGAGGTAGCTTTTGCTGCTATATTTAAATGTTTGATTAATGAAAAACAAGCAGCACTTATTTCTCCACTTGTAGTTTTGGCTTATGAGCACTTTGAAAAGGCAAAACAAAGATTTGAAAAATTTCCTTTTAATATAGAAGTTATAACTAGATTTGAAAAACCAGTAGTGATAAAATCTATTTTACAGAAATTAAAAGAATGAAAAATAGATTTGATAATTTGAACACACAGAATTCTTAGTGAGGATGTAGAATTTAAAAATTTATGATTACTTGTAATTGATGAAGAACATAAATTTTGAGTAAAAGACAAAGAAAAAATTAAAAAACTAAAGTGAAATGTAGATATACTTTCTATGTCTGCAACACCGATTCCAAGAAGCTTAAATATGGCTTTGAATTGATTAAGGCAAGTTTCAATGTTGACAACTCCTCCAGTTTGAAAACAAGAAATTCAAACAATTATTTCAGATTTCAATGATTGATTGATTTTTGATGCTTGTAAAAGAGAATTTGATAGATGATGACAAGTATTTTTTATACATAATAGAGTTGAAACAATTTTAACTTTACAATCATATTTGGAAAAAATTTTGCCTTGAAAAAAGATTTTAGTTACACATTGACAATTAAAATGAGACACTTTGGAAAAAAGAATTATTGAATTTAAGAGGAAACAATATGATATTTTACTGTCCACAACTGTGATAGAAAATGGAATAGATTTTTCAAATGTAAATACTATTTTTATAAATGATTCAATAAATTTTGGTATAAGTCAAATACATCAATTGAGATGAAGAGTTTGAAGATGACAAAACAAATGATATTGTTACTTACTTTTCAATAAAGATAAAATAAAAGAAGATGCAGCCAAAAGGTTAAAAACAATAGTTGATTATAGCCATCTTTGAGCTGGTTTTGAGCTTGCTGTTAAAGATTTAGAAATCAGAGGTTGATGAGATATTTTGTGAATTAGACAATCTTGAAGTTCCTCAGAAGTCTGATTAAATTTATTTTTAGAAATGCTTGAAGATAAAATTCAAGAATTAAAAAATATTTGATTAGAAGAGCCAGAAGAAGCCATTGAAAAAAGAATTTCTACAATAATTGACTTAAATTTAGATGCTTTTATAGATGATAACTTTTTTTCTTCAGAACTTGACAAAATAAATTTTTACAGAGAAATAGAAAGTATAAAAACTTTAGTTGAATTAGAAAATGTAAAAAATGATTTTTTTGCTATGAATGAAAAAATCTCTAATTCAACAAAAAATTTTTTTGATTTGCTTTTTTTGAAAATAAAATGATTTTCTTATAAAATATCTTGTATAAAAAAACTTTGAATAAATTATCAAATTGATTTTATGGATGAAGCAAATATAGAAAATGTCAAGGATTTTTTAAAACTTGATAAAGAAGTAAAATTTAGCTTTGTGGATAGTAAAAAACTCAGAACTTCTACAAAAAATTTTGATTCTGTAGAAAAATTTGTAGAATATATGTTACAAATTTTTGAAAATAGTTTTGAAACTAGAAAAAAGATTAAATTGAAAAAATAAACTTTTTAGATTATTAATTTTTAGAAAATGAAAAAAATATTTTTAGCAGTTTTAGCTTTGTTTTTAGTGTTTTCTTGTTCTCAAAATAAAAATTCTTCAAGCTCTGGAGTGATTGAAAATACAGAAAATGCAAATATAGATTATAATTTAAATTCAAAAGAAATGGATACAAATAAACAATTAAAAGATTGAGACATTGTTGCTTTTGTAAAAACTACAAAAGGTCAGTTTGAAATATTTTTAGAAACAGAAAAAGCTCCAATTACAACAGCAAATTTTATTGGTTTAGCAAAAAAATGATATTTCAAATGAATAATTTTTCATAGAATTATAAAAAATTTTATGATTCAAACTTGAGACCCAACAGGTACAGGTATGTGATGAGAAAGCATTTATTGAGAAAAATTTAAAGATGAATTTCATAAAGAATTAAAAAATAATTCTTACACTGTTTCTATGGCAAATTCTTGAGTAAATACAAATGGAAGTCAATTTTTTATAAATGTAGCTGATAATAATTATTTAGATTTTAAACACTCTGTTTTTGGTGAAATAATTTCTTGAAGAGAAAATGTGTTAAATATTTCAAAAGTAAAAACTGATTGAAATGATAAACCAGAAAAAGAGATAAAAATTTTAAATATTGAAATAAAACAGTACAAAGATAAAAAATTTGTAGATTATGATTTTGATGAAGCTAAAGCTGTTGAGAACTATAAAAAAGAAGAGGAGAAAATAAAAACAACTCCAGTAAAAGAGTGAGATACTGTTTCTGTTCATTATACTTGAACTTTTGAAGATTGAAAAAAGTTTGATAGCTCTATAGATAGATGAGAACCTATTTCATTTAGAGTTTGATCATGACAAATGATTTCTTGATTTGATGAAGCTGTAGTTTGAATGAAAATCTGAGATAAAAAATCTATAACTTTACCTCCAGAAAAAGCTTACTGAAAATATGATGAAAAAAATGTTTTTGATTTGACTATAACTGAAGCAGATAAAAAATATCTAAAAGAACAATGATTGGAAGTAAAAGTTTGATGAAAACTACCAACAAATGCTTGAATGAAAAAAATATTAAAAATAGAATGAGACAAGGTTACAATTGATGCAAATCATGAACTTGCAGGAAAAACTCTTAAATTTGATATAGAACTTGTCGATAAAAAGTAAGTTTAAATTTTATGAGAAAATTGTTTATTCTATTTATTTTAGTTTTGCTTGTGTTTTCTTGTTCTCAAAATAATCAAAATCAAACTAAAGAAACATCAACTTGAACTAATATTAATTGAACTTGAAGTGAAGAGAAAAAAGAAATAGATTTTGGACTAGATATTCCTGATTGGGATTGAAAGAAAAGAGAACAAATTACAAAGGTAGATTTTTGAGACCAAAATGTGCTTTTTTATAATACTTTTCCTTGAACTTTGGCTTGTATTTCTTCTCCATATACTGAACTAAAACTGATGGAAAATTGAGTTAGAAAAGATATTTACAAATGAAACTTTTGTATACCAGAAGTAAAAAAGATAGATGATGATAAAGCATGAATTTATTTTTGTTACTGAAGTTGATGATGAAGTTTAGAGTGTGAGGCAGCTCTTTTTGAATATAATATAAAAAGTAATTCTTGGAAATTTTTAGATAATTGAGCTTATGCTCTTGATTGGGAAAATAAAAATTTAAAAAAATTAACTTCATATATTATACATGAAAATTTTTTAAAATTGCTTGATTATATGAACAAAGCTTGATATAATCCAGATTTATCTTTGCTTGACAATAAAATTAAACAAAAACTTAAAAAGAAGTAAAATAGTTTTACTTCTTTTTTTCAAAATATTTTCAAACATTTTTTATTGAAAATTCAGGAGTTACTCTAAGAGTTGGTATTTCTAAAAGTTTTTTTGGATTTATTTCTCATCAATATTTTGTAGTTCTAGCAAAAAGGTAGGCTTTTTCTACACATTTTTTTACTGTTTCATTGTATTTTCAAATAGGGTAAGCAAATGAAATCACAGGTTTTCAAATTTGCTTTTCTATTTCTTTTTTACTTTCTATAACTTGTTTTTCTAATTCTTTTGCATTTACAGTAGTTAAGTTTGGATGAGAAAAACTATGTCATCATATTTCATTTCAAGCAGCTTGAAGCTCTCTTATTTGCTCCCAGTTCATATAATTTGGATCTGTGCTTGCAAAGTTTGAAACTACAAAAAACACTCACTTTTTTCAATATTTTTTAAGTATTGGAAAGGCTTCAGTATAATGATCAAGATGTCAATCATCAAATCCTAAAATTATAGCTTTTTGGGGAATAGCTTTTTTTCACTCCAAAATCTCTTTTACATCCCAGTGAGTTATAGTTTCTATGTTATTTTCTTTTAGGTAAATCATAAGTTTTTCTAGATTTTCAGGTGAAAATGACAAATTGTATCTAAGTTTGTCTTTTGTATTTTTTGGAACATTTTCTATGTAGTGAAACATATATGAAGGAATTTTTAGGACTTTTTCTTTCATTTCTGGAGAAATTATCATTTCCTGTTTTAAAGTTTCTGTAGAATCAGAACTTTTTATTTTGTCTAAGAAATTTTTATAATTTTCATTTAAAATATTTTCTGCATAAGACACTCATTTTATAAATATTTCTCAAAATTTTTCATCTGCAAAGATATTATTTATAAAACTAAAAATAATTATTGTAATTATCAATATTTTTTTCATAATTCTAATAGTTAGAAATTAAATCTTTTCTTTTTCTTCTATAAACATAGCATCTCCAAAGGAAAAAAAACGAAATTTATTTTTTATAGCATAATTGTAAACATCTTTTATAAATTCTTTTCAAGCAAAACTTGATACAAGCATCAAAAGTGTAGATTTTGGAAGATGAAAATTTGTGATTATAGCATCTACAAACTTCCAATTGTATCATGGATAAATAAATATATTTGTATCTTTTTTTCAACTTTCTAAAGTTCAAGTGTTATTTGCAAAACTTTCTAAAACTCTTATAGAAGTTGTTCAAACTGCTATTATTCTTTTTCATGATTTTTTATAATTATTTAGATTTTCTGCTGTTTTTTCATCAAGTTCTATATATTCTGAATGCATTTTATGCTCTAAAATATTTTCTGTTTCAACATTTTTAAAAGTTCAAAGTCAGACATGAAGTAGTACTTTTTCTATTTTTACTCACTTTTTTTCTAATTTTTCTAATAATTCTTCAGTGAAATGCAATCAAGCTGTTGGCGCTGCAACACTTCAGGATATTTCATTGAAAACTGTTTGGTATCTACCAGATTCTTGATGATTATCCTTTATGTAGGGAGGAAGAGGAATTTTTCAAATTTTTTCAATTATTTCTAAAAATTCTATTCATCATTTGTCAAATTCTACTATTCTTCCAGAATCTGAAAAGTCTTTTATTTCTGCTTTTAAAATAAATTTATTTTCTAGATAAAAAAATACTTTTTTACCAGGTTTTAGCTTTCTTCCAGGATAAATTAAACAATCCCAAATTTTATCTGAAATCTGTTTGTGAAGAAATATTTCACAGATTTTTGTTTTATCATTTTCTATAAATCATTTTAGTCTTGCGTTTATAACTCTTGTTTTATTTAAAACTAAAACATCATTTTTTCATAAATCTTCTAATATTTCAAAAAATAATTTCTGTTCTATTTTTTTTGAGTTTGGATTTATTTTTAAAAGTTTTGAATGGTCTCTTGGTTCTATTGCTTCTTGTGCTATTAACTCTTCAGGCAAATCATAATCAAATTCTGATAAATTCATTTTTTAGAAAATAAAAAAAATATTTTTTCAATTTTAAAAAAATATTTTTTTTTTGCAAATTTTAGCTTGTTTTTTTAGTTTCCTTTGTTTCTGTTTTGTCTTTTTGTTCTGTATCTCAATCCTTTTTTGTTTCATCTTTTCAAGTTGTTTCTGGATTTTTTTCATCTTTACTTTCTTCTGTTTTTACTTCTTCTTGTTTTTCAACTGTATTTTCATTTGGTTTTATTTTTTGATTTACAAAATCTGAAATTCAATTTACTGAATTACTTGACTTTTGTTGTAGAAATTCTTTGTATAGGTTTATGTAAAAATTTAGATTTTTGTAATTTATTTCTCAGTTATTGTTTACTAATTCTTTTTTGTCTTGAGTTTCTTGCAATTTATTTAATTCTTCACTTTTTATAAAATTTTCAAAATCTCCTCCTTTTTTAAATAATTTTTCTAAGCTTTCTTGTAATTTACTTTCGTCATTATTTCAAGAAATGTATTCTATAGAAGTCAAGAAATTTTCATCAATTTCTCAATTTTCTTGTTTTCAAAAATCTTCTAAAAATTTTGCTTGCTCTAAAAAACTTCATTTTTTAGAAATATTTTCTTTCACTTTTTCTAGTTTTAAAGAAGAGTTATTTTTTAGCTCATTTATATCTATTCAGAAAAATCATAAAATCATTGAAATAAATTCTCAAACTAGAGGAATAGATGATAAAGTAGCCAAAGTTCAAGCCAACTCAGGATTTCATAAAATTTTATTTTTAATACCATTTTTTATTTCTGAAAATTTTTCTGTAATTTCTTGGATTTTTCCTAAACCATTTCCTATTTCAGGAGTTATTATATTTCCTATTTTATCTCAAACCTCTTTAAATTTTGAAAAATCTTGCTCAGGATTTACTGGATTTTCAGAGTTTTTTGAATTTATAAAATCTTTCAGATCTTTCTTACTTGCATTTTGCTCTATTTTCTCAAATAATTCAAAAGTTGAGTTTGGATTTGAAAAAATTTGATTATTTTTTAATTCTATTCAAGAAAAACTTTCAGTAAGAATTTGAGCTTTTTGAGAATTATAAACCTTTTTTAAAATTTCTACAGTGTTTCAACTAAATAAATTTTTTAAATTTTTTACTGTTTCAGAAATATTTTCTGTTTCATTTCCTAGTTTCTCTAAAATAGTTAAAATATTTCCTTTTTCTGATTCACTTCAAAGAGCTTTTTGGATTTCTTCTTTTATTTCAGCAAAATTTCCAGATTTTTCTATTTCTTTATAAATGCTATCCATAAAATAAACAGAGGCTCAAGCTGTAAAATTTTTTTTCTCGTTTTCAGAAATTTTTAAACCTTTTAAAATTCAAGTTTGTCCAAAAAAATAATTTTCTATTTGTGAATCAAAAGTTTTTGTAAAATTTATAAAATTTTCTTTATTTCAGAAATTTTCTTCAAGCTTACTTCAGCTTAAAAGCTCAGCACTTCAATTTACAGTATTTTTAGGAATTTCATTTTCACCTAAAAATTCACTTAGTTTTGAATCATCATTTAAAACATTTCTTAATTTTTCTATTTCATTTTGGCTTATTTCAATAACAACTTGCCTTTCAGGCTCTTGTTTTGATTTTAAAAATTTTTCTAATTTTGATCTTTCTTGATCTGTTAATGGTCATTCAACTTTTAATTGTTGATTTCCAACATTTATAGTTTCAAAATTTGTCATTTTATGTAATTTAAAAAATAATTTTATATATTTTATCATATTTTTTAGTAAAAAATCAAATTTAGATTTATATAAAATTTGCAAAAATCAAGTTTTTAAATATTCTATAACAAAATTTAATTATAAAGGGGAAAAAATTATGCTTTTTAATATCACAAAATATTCTGTAAAAAATATTTTAAGAAATAAGTTTTTAACTATTTCAACTATTTTGGTTTTGACTTTATTGATGTTTTTTATAAATGTTTTACAAATTTTAGACAGTGTTTCAGTAAAAATTATTTCTGGAATAAATTCAAAAATGAGTATTTCTCTTTATTTGAAAGAATGAGTTAGTAGAGATTCTCTTGAAGTCCTGACTTTGAAAGATAATATAGGAAATATAAATAAAAATATAGATTTTAATTATAAAACAAAGGATCAAATTTTGCTTGAAATGAAGCAAAAAGAACCAGAACTTGTAAAAATTTTAGAAAATGATAATCCTCTTCCAGAAACAATTGTTTTGTCAAATATTGAAATAGAAGATTATGAAAAAGTAAATAAAGTTGTAGAAAATCAATTTTCTATACTTTTAAATAATGATATTGATAAGGATTATTTTGCAAACTATAAAACTCAATTTAAAAGAATCAGCCAAGTTATTTCAATTTTAAATATTTTAAAAGTCTGAGTTGAAGTTATAATTTTGATATTTTTTGTTTCTATTGCAGTTATAACTTATAGTGTTATTTGAAACTTTATATATTATTATAAAAATGAAATTTATATTACAAGGCTTGTTTGATGAGCAAAAAGCTTTATTTATTGACCATTTATTTTGCAGGGAATTATTTATTCTATTATTTCGTTTTTTATAAGTCTTTTTATATTTGTACTGCTTTTGAAAAATCTAAATTCTACTTTTTGAGAATATTTTGAATTTGTAGTATCTACAGAAGTTACTTTACTTCAATTGCTAATATTTATATTTATTGGTTGAATAAGTTGATATCTTTCTTCAAGAAAATATTTAAAACAATTAAAATAAAAAATGTTTCTTTTATTTGAAACATTTTTTATTTTTTTAGATGTTTTTTGTTTATTTTAAAGCTAAAATTTATAAAAATAAAAAAAAGTAAAAAAAAACTTGCAATATAAAAATTTTTTTATATAATCCCTCTTACTTGAAATAAGTCAATAGAAGAATTCTTTTGGATGCGTAGCTCAGTTTTGGTTAGAGCGCTGCACTGTCACTGCAGAGGTCGCGGGTTCGAGTCCCGTCGTGTCCGCCATTGATAAAGATTGCACAGCACAATGTTGCTTAACAAATAGAAAGTTTAAAATAGCATTTGCTAACTTTGTATTGACTCTTTAATTTTTATCTGAAAAAATATTTTGGGGCCTTAGCTCAGTTGGCTAGAGCGCCTGCTTTGCACGCAGGAGGTCAGGAGTTCGACTCTCCTAGGCTCCACCATTAAAAAATTGAAAGTGGTAAAATTTGAAAAGTATTGGTAAATTATACCAAAAGTGTGTTTTTCGGATATTTACCATTTTACCATTTTAAATTTTTATATATTATATTATGCCTGCAAATAAAAAACCTAGAAGATTGAACTATGCAGTAAACAAAAAAAGAAGTGTAGCTTGAGGAAAAGTAGGGAAAGCTATTGCTCATTACAAAAAACTTGAAAAAAGAGTAAAATTTGAATGAGAAACTAAATGGTTAAAAAATGCGTTAGCAGTGGTTACTGTAAAATTAAATAAATATAAAATAAATATTAACAAAATATAGTATGCCAAGATTAACTTGAAATGCTCATAGAAAATTAAAAAGAGCAATAAAAATTATAGAAAAAAAGGTGAAAAAAATGAGAAAAAATGGATAAAACTTGATTTTATTTTATTTCTCTATAAAATAACTATACAATTTTAATTTATTATATAAACAAAAACTATATGGCTTTTGATAGATCTAAACCACATATGAATATTGGTACTATTGGTCACGTAGACCATGGTAAAACTACTACTACAGCTGCTATTTCTGCTGTATTGTATACTAAATTTGGTGGAGGTGAATGAGTAAGAGATTTTGCTTCTATTGACAATGCTCCTGAAGAAAGAGCTAGAGGTATTACTATTAATACTTCACACGTAGAATATGAAACTGCTAATAGACACTATGCTCACGTAGATTGTCCATGACATGCTGACTATGTTAAAAATATGATTACTGGTGCTGCTCAAATGGATGCTGCTATTTTGATAGTAGCTGCTACTGACGGTCCTATGGCTCAAACTAGAGAACATATTCTTTTATCTAGACAAGTAGGTGTTCCATACATTGTTGTATTTATGAATAAATGTGACATGGTTGATGATGCTGAAATGTTAGATTTAGTAGAAATGGAAATCAGAGATTTGTTATCTAAATATGACTTCCCAGGAGATGATACTCCAATTGTTAGAGGTTCAGGTTTAGTAGCTCTTGAAAATCCAGGAGACTTTGAAAAAGAATATGGTGCAAAAACTATTTTAGAATTATTTGATGAAATAGAAAAATTCGTACCAGTTCCTGAAAGAGCACTTGATAAAGATTTCTTGATGCCTATCGAAGATATTTTCTCTATTAAAGGTAGAGGTACTGTAGTTACAGGTAAAATTGAAACAGGTGTTGTTAAAGTTGGTGATGAAGTTGAAATAGTTGGTCTTAGAGATACAAGAAAATCTACTGTTACTGGTGTAGAAATGTTCCACAAAAACCTTGATCAAGGACAAGCTTGAGATAATGCTGGTATCTTGTTGAGAGGTATTGAAAGAGAAGATGTTGAAAGAGGTCAAGTTCTTGCTAAACCAGGAAGTATTAAACCTCACACTGAATTTGAATCAGAAGTTTATGTTCTTACTAAAGATGAAGGTGGTAGACATACTCCATTCTTTAAAGGTTATAAACCACAATTTTACTTCAGAACTACTGATGTAACTGGTGATATAGAATTACCAGCTGGTGTAGAAATGGTTATGCCTGGTGATAACATTAAAATGACTGTTAAATTACAAGCTCCTATTGCCATGACTGAATGAGTAAGATTTGCTATCAGAGAAGGTGGTAGAACTGTAGGTTCATGAGTTGTATCAAAAATTATAGCTTAATTGAACTAAAAAATATAAATTAATATTCTCAATGTCATAAAAAATGGCATTGAGTAATTAATTTGTATTTGATTAAAATTTATTATTTTTTTTATTAATATGGTTAAAAAAGCTGAGAAAAAAATTAGAATTACTGTACAAGCATTTGAACATAAAGTTTTAGATGAAGCTGTTAAAAAAATAGTTAATATCGTGAAAGACTCAGGTGCTAAAGTTGTTGGGCCTATTCCATTACCAACTAAAGTTGATAAAATAACTATTAATAGATCTACATTTGTAAATAAAGATTCTAGAGAGCAATTTGAAATGAGAAGACATAAAAGACTTATAGATATTTTAGAGCCTACTTCTCAAACTATGGAAATGCTTCAAGATTTAAGTATTCCAAATTGAGTAGGTATTGAAATAAAAGCATAAGTTGATTTTTGGTAAAAATATTTTACCTTGATATTTTTTATTATTAATTTAGATTAAGATGTCTAGAGTATGTGAAATAACTTGAAAAAAGACTGGAATTTGAAATAAAAGATCTCACTCTATGAGAGCTACAAAAAGAAAATTTTATCCAAATCTTTTTTATAAAAATATAAAAGATCCAGAAACAGGAATTGTTTATAGAGTAAAAGTTTCTGCAAAAGGTCTTAAAACTTTGAGAAAGAAATGAATAGTTTAATGAAATAGAACAAAAAGTTCTATTTTTGCCCAGGTGGTGGAATTGGTAGACACGCAGGACTTAAAATCCTGTTCCTTCTGGAGTGCGGGTTCGATTCCCGCCCTGGGCACCATTTTTTAAATTAAAACTAACAAAAACTATTTAAATTGAAAGTTAGAAGTTAAAAAATATTTTTTGGTTTTTAACTCTCAATTTATGCTAAAAAATAATTTATAATTTAGATTTAGAAAAATTATGTTGAAAATAAGATTGTCTAGAGCAGGAAAGAAAAATATGCCTTTCTTTAGAGTTGTTCTTACTGAACATACAGCTGCTGCAAAACACTGATACAAAGAGGTTTTAGGTTTTTATAATCCACTTACAAAAGAATTTAAAATCAAAGATGTAGAAAAAGTAAAAGAATATCTTTCTAAAGGTGTTCAGTTTTCTCCAAGAGTTGAAAAATTGGTAAAAATAAATAATATTTCTTTATAATATCCTTCAACTTGCTGAAGGATTATTATTTTTTAACAATAAAATTATGAATGAAATTCAATTTTTAGACTATATAGTTAAGTCTATAGTTACAAATAAAGATGCTGTAAAAATAGAAAGAAAAGAAGATGAATTAGGTGTATTATTGACTTTATCTCTTGATAAAGCTGATATGTGAACTATAATTTGAAAAGGTTGAAATACTATCAATAGTATAAGAACACTTGTTAGGATTTTCTGACTTCAAATTGATAAAAAAATAAATATTAAAGTATTAGATTAATAACAAAAAGTTACTTATGAACTTTATTGATGTAACATTTGCGTCTACTCAAAGTCCAATTCTCTCAAGTACAACTGAACCTTGAGATATTGTTTTGTTGGTTATATCTATTTTTGTATTGGTTTCATGAGTTTTATCTATACTTTTTATATTGTGGTGAGGTCTGCTTATGATTTTATCATGATGAAAAGAAGATAAGATAGCTCCAGCTTTAAATACTATAAGATATGCTATTTTAGGTGTTATCGTGACAGTTGTTACTATATTTTTATTTCCTATTTTAGGAAGGCTTCTTTGATTAGATGTTGAAAAATATGCAAAACCATCTAGAATATTTGAAAAAATAGAAGAGCTTTGAAGTAATGTTTTTTGAAGTTGAACATCTAGTTATAAAGTAAATTCTTGAGGCTCTGATATCAATACATTACCTGATAATTTCAATGATTTATAAAAAATTCCTTTTTTAAAAAGGAATTTTTTTAGTTTGGATCTGGATGTATTCTAAACAGAAAGTACAACCATTTTTCATAAATATTTAAATCTTTTATTCTTTCTTTTTCAGTTGTTGTAATTGCTGCAGTTTCTTTTGGTTTTTCTTCTTTTACAGTTGTATATTTATTAAAGTTTTCTTCAGTCGTGAAGTAAATCACATCTTCTCAAATATTTTTAAAAGATTGTTGCTCTTTTAAAATTTTATTTTTATAAGCTTTTGAAGTTTTGTACTCTATAATTTTCTTTGCTGACTCTATTTTTTCCTCTACATCAGTTGTAAGTTTTTTGATATATTCTATATTTGAATTTATCTGATATTCTTTATAAGTAAAACTTATTATCTGGTAGGAAATATAAATAATTATAACAATCATAATTATAAATATATATTGTTTCTTCATAATTTTGTTTTTTTTTGTAAAATTGTAGTAAAATAAAATAAATTTATTATATAATAATCATAAATGGAAAAAAATAAAAATAAATTTATATATTTTATAATAGTTTTGATATTTTTAATTATATCTATATGAGTTTATATTTCAATATTTTTTAAATCAGTTGATAGAAATTCTTATTTAGAGCTGGTTTCTGGGAAATGACTTTTAAATGAAAAGGTTTTAGAAATCTGAAAAAGAGAAAAATTATCAAAAGATGATGTGATAGAAACAAAAACAAAAGATTCTTTGGCTGTTATTGAATGGTGAGATTGAAGTATTACAAGACTTTGAGGAAACACAAAAGTTGAAATAGAAAATGAATATGTTTCAAAAAATTGAAATGATATAAATATATTTTTTAGGCTATTTTCTGGTAAAACTTGGTCAAATGTAATTTCTTATATGTGAGAAGATTCTTACTTTAAACAATCATTTGGTGATACAGAAGCCGCTGTTAGATGAACAGTATTTTCAGTTGACTTAGATAGAGATTATTTACAAGTTGAAAGTCATAAAGTAGATCTTACAAGTGAAAAATATTGAAAAGTTGAAGTTACAGAAAACAAACAATTGAAACTTTCAGATTTCAGCTTTATTTCACTTGAAGATTTTATAAAATTTTTCAAAGATAAAGTATTTTTTGAAATAAATCAAAAAATGGATAAAGAGTATTTGATGAAACTAGCTCTTGATTTACAAAAAAATTTAGATAGATTAATTGCTGCAACTTCGAGAAAAATAGATGATTTAACTGGAGCAGAAAGAGAAAAACTTTATGCAGAACTTATGAGCCAATATCAACAAATAAATTTTGCTACTTCATCTGTTTCAGAAGAATTATTTAATTTAAAAATTTCTTTGAAAGAAAAATTGATAAAATTGACTCCAGATAGTCAAAAAAGCTCTTTACTTGATACTTTGTCTTATGATTTGAAAGATATTTTTAATACAAAAAATTTCTGAAGCTTTGAATGAATTACAAATATTTTAAAAGAAAATGAAAAATTTATAGATTCAGAAAAAATGCAAGAGTATTTTAATATTTTTAATATAAAATCTGAGATCTGAGCAACGATAGATAAAACTATTGATATTTTTAAGTCTGAGGTTATAAACAACCCAAATTACAAAGAATTTTTTAATTCTGTATCAAATTCAATAAATAATTCTATAAATGATCAAAAAAATATGTTTAGGAGATTTGTAGATTGGATTAGAGATTTATTTTAGTTAAATTTATTTATGTTAAAAAAATTGTTGAAAAATAGACCTTTTAGTAGTATATTTTTCGCTATTATAATATTTTTTGTAATATATACTTTTAGTTCTTTTGGATTTTTTGTATCTATAAATGAAAAAATAAATAATACTTTTATGATTTTGAAAAGTATTATAAAACAAAATGTTATAAATAAAAATATTGTTTTAGTAGCTATAGATGAAAAAACTTTAGAACATTTAGGTTTTCCTTTTTCTAGAGATCATTACAAAACATTTATACAAAATTTAAATTCGAAAAAAAAGCCAGCAGTTATAGGTTTTGATATTATTTTTGCTGATAAATCAGATTCAAAAAATGATAAAATCTTTGCGGATTCTATAAAAGAAGCTTGAAATATTATACTTGGTACAGCAATTATAAATCAAGAGTGAAATAACTGAGAATTAAAGCAAATTATAGAAAAGCCACTTGATATTTTTGAAAAAGAAGCTTATTCTTACTGATATTTTCAGCCAAGACTTTCAAATAACTCTCAAGCTTTATCTTTTGTTCCTTATGCAAAACTTTATGACAAAGATGGTGTTTTGTGAGAATATAATCATTTTGCAATTGCTATTTTAAAGGCTTATTTTTGACAAATATATAAAAAAGATTTTAGAAACTATAATCAAAAAGATGAGAATCATTATTATTTAAAGGAAAATTTAAACATTCCTTTTGCAAAAACTTGATGAACTGATATTTTGATAAATTATATTCCAAAGCCAGCTAAAAATAAATGAAAAATCACAAATTTTCCTATTTATTCATTTTGGGATATTTATGAAAATAATTTTAATCCAGATGATTTTGAAGACAAAATAGTTATCGTTTGAGCTACAGCTAGAGGAATAAAAGATATTTTTTATACTACAAATGATATAGAATACTGAGTTGTTGTTCAAGCAAATATAGTAAATATGATTTTGGAAAAAAATTTTTTGTTCTATTTTGACAATTATTTAGAATGGATTTTGATTTTTTTACTTATAATAACTTCTATTTACTTTAGTATTTCAGGCTCTTGAACAGTTATATTTTTTGCAAATTTGTCTATTGCAATAATGTTTTTAGTTATTTATCCAAGTTTTGCAGTAATTTTTAATTGATATATTTTAAATAATCTTTTTGAATTATTTTTGGCTTTGCCTTTTTCAATTATGATTTGAAATATTATAAAATATTTGACAGAAAATGATAACAAACTAAAACTTAGTAAAGCTTTGTCAGAGTATGTTTCAAAGGCTATAGTAAAAGAAATATTATCAAATTCGTGAGATATAAAACTAGACTGAGAAGTTAGAAAATTGACAATATTTTTCTCAGATATAGAGTGATTTACAAGCATTTCTGAAAGATTTTCTCCACAAGAATTGGTTACATTTTTGAGAAATTATCTTTCTTATATGTCAAATATCATTTTGGACAATGCCTGATTTATCAATAAGTATGAATGAGATGCAATAATGGCACTTTGGTGAGCATTTTCAGATTCAAGCAGAGATTCTTATCATGCTTGTCTATCAGCTATAAAACAACAAGAAATGTTGAAAGATTTGAATAAAAATTGGAAAGAATTAGATTTTCCTGAAATAAAAGCTAGAATTTGAATTCATACTGGACAAGCAATTGTTTGAAATATTTGAGCAGTTTGAAGAAAAATAGAATATACAGCTCTTTGAGACAGTGTCAATCTTGCTTCTCGTTTGGAATGAGTAAATAAATTTTACTGAACATATATTTGTATTTCAGAAGATGTTTATGAGGAAACTAAAGAATATTTTGAATTTAGATATTTAGATAAAATAACTGTAAAATGAAAAGAAAAGGCAGTAAAAATCTATGAATTATTGTCTTTGAAATGAGAGCTTGATGAAGTTAAAACTGAAATTATTTCAGAATTTGAAAAAGCTGTTTTTAAATATAATTCTAGAGATTTTTCTGGAGCAAAGGTTATTTTTGAAAATATTTATAAAAAATACTCTGATTCACCAAGTAAGACATATGTTGAAAGATGTGAATATTTCATAAAAAATCCACCATTAGAACAAGAAGATTTAATTTGGAAATTTGAAACAAAATAAAAAATAGTCAAAAAAATTTGACTATTTTTATTTTTAAATATAATAGCTCTACAAATAAAAATATGTGGCTATCGTCTAGTGGTTAGGACATCGGGTTTTCATCCCGGCAACCGGGGTTCGATTCCCCGTAGCCATGCCATTAAAAAAATGATTTCAAGAGTTATCTTGAAAGGCTTTTTGATTTTTTAGCGGGGTGGAGAAGTGGTATCTCGTCGGGCTCATAACCCGAAGATCACAGGTTCAATTCCTGTCCCCGCAACCAAAATTAATAACTAAAAAAATATCTCTAATTAGAGATATTTTTTTGTATTTCTATTCTGATTTTTTCTTTTTTATAAAAATTTATAACAGAAATTTCCCTTTTTATAGTATCTTCATAGTTTTCTTGAACTTTCATTCATCATTTTACAAAATCATATTTATCTTTTGTTTCTGAAAGTAGTTTTACAAGCAAAAAATTATATTTGTCATCAATAATTATTGCTCAAACAGATGCTCTGTAAGATTGTTCATTTTTAGATTTTTTCATGGTTTTTTATGTTTAAAATATTTTCAAAAAAGTTTACTTAAAAAAGCATAAAAACCAAAAAATATTTTATGAAAAATAAAAGATAAGACTTTTAAAAACCTTACCTTTTTTACTTGTAGACCCAAGGAGCTACTAATTGTAAAATATATCAAGCTGAAAATAATATTATAAGTCAAGTCAAAGTTCTGATAATTCTTTCTTTTGATTTTCATCTCAAATCATCATCTATACCTCACATAGAATAAAGTATACCATTTATAACAATAAATAGTACTCATGCTATTCAAGTTATAAATGTAGCATAACTAATAATATTTCATAACATATCTACTATTCATTTACTAGATTTTGGTACACTACAAACATAAACTACTCCATCTGTCTTATCATCTTTTTTCATAGTACATGGAACTCAAGGAACTTGAGTTCAAACAGTTATTGTTACATTTGTAGGAGCAGAGTCTTCAGCATTTGAAATATTTGTAAAAATAATTCAAAACAATAATGTTATTATCAATAAAATTTTCTTTTTCATTTTTAAAATTTTAGTAAACTAAGGTCATTTAGAAGTACATATACACATATAAGAATTATAACTCAGATACAAGTATTTATAATGATATTTTTTCATTTTTTTACTTTGTCTTCATCTCAGTTTGAAAATATATAATAATATCCTGCAAGACAAAGGAAAAATAAAGCAATAGGTCAAGCAATATACAAAGCTAGGTTTCATACAGCTTGGAATAATCCAGTAGATTTGTTTAGGTCTCAGCTTTCTAAGAATAATATCCAAAGGTGAATGAATCATAAAAAAATTAATGCTCAAACAACCCAAACAAGCCTTTTCCTAGCTTTTGTAAATGATTCTTCATCTCATCCATTTGCTATTAATTTAATTCATTCTAAAACTATTAGGAATACAGCTAGTCATCAGATTAGTATTTCTATTGCTGTTAATATTCTTCAAAGTAATAATTTAAATCATTCTTGATAAATAAATAAATTTGAACCTTTATTCTCAGCATATAGACTTTGATATATTTCTAATGGAAAATTTATAAATATCAAACCTACTATAGAGTAAAGTATAGCTCTTCTAGACTTTCATAGTTGATCATCATCTGTTCCAGTTGACATAACCATTTGAGCTCAAGCATATATTATAAGAATTATAAGAACACCTGAAAATACTAATCTAGCCCAATTTAGTATTTTATATCAGACATCTGTAGCAGCTTCTCAAAAATCTTTTTCATTTGTTAATTTTTGGTATTTTCATCAAATAGAATTTAATCACTCAACTTTTCCAGTATCACCATATTTAGAAGCTAAAACTTCAGTTGATGTTATTGAAAAAATTCAAAATGTAATAACAAACAAAATAATTATTTTATTTATGATTTTCATATTTTTAAATTTTTATACTTTAAGAAAAAATGTTAATATAAGATAATTCATAACTAGAATTCAAATTCATATCAAAATGTAAGTAATAGATTTTTTTCAACTTGAAATTTTATCTTCATCTCATTTTGAAAATATTATTTGTAATCAAGCATAGATTACCATTATTATAACTCAAACTCATATAAAACTATTTAACCAGTTTATTATATTTGTAATTATAGCTCATACTCAAGATATATTTGCTGTATGATTACAAGTAGAATTAATTATTATTCATAATGCTCAAGTTGTACATTCTCAATAAACTGCTTTTACTAAAGTTGCTGATACTTTTATAATTATAAATCAAATAATAGCATAAGCTACCATCATTTTTCCTGACTTAGCTGCTCAATCATCTCAATTTGAAGTTACAAGTTTGTAGAATGCAAATATAGCAATCATTATAAATAGAAATGATGCTCAAGTTTCAAGTAAATCAGTTAGAGGTTTTATTATATTATTTAACAAATTATTTGCCATATTGGCTAAGCCATCTCCACTTCCTATAGTTCATTCTTGAACTTTTTTATTTATATAAAGGGAATTTACAAAAACTCTTGCCATTTGTATAACCATAAGTCATAAACTTGTCCATAGAATTCACTTTTTAAAATTTCCAGATTCTTGATCTGAATCAGGATTTGCTATAAGCTTTATTGCAATTATGAAAAAATATACAATAGATATTATAAACAAAATATTTATGATACTTATGGCAATATTTAATAATAATTCATTTTCATTAGCTCATACATTTAAATCTCTTTTTGTGTCTTGTATTTGTTCTAAATAAGTATTTCCTCATTTTGCTGCATATATATTTCAAAAGCAAATAAGAGAAAGTCACAAAATAGTAATAATTTTAACTAAGATTTTTTTCATTTAAATTATTTATTTTTTAAATATTTTATAAATATTATCATAAATTTTGTTTTAATGCAAAAAAACTAAGAAAAATTTTTCTTAGTTTTTAAGTTGTTTGTATTCATAATCTTGCTTCGATTTCCATATCAACATATTTTCTCTTTCTTCAATATTTTTTCCTAGAGTATTCTTTGATAACAGAAGCAATTTTTTCTGATTTATAATTATTATCCCAAATAGTTTTTAAATCAAATGGTCTTGTTGTCGCATTGTCTATATTTAATTTACAATAAGCTGTAAAGTTTGCTATACCAATGATATCTTGTTGTGATAAAAGAGGAGCATATTCCTTTTCCATATATTCTGCGTCTTCAGCACCAACTTTAAATGACATAATTGTTCAAGCATTACCAAATACAGCGTCTTTAATTGATGGTTTGTCTCATTTTTGACCAGATTTTCCTCATATTTGTGCTATAAATTGGTGAGCCATAATAAGTGCTAGGTGATACTTTCTGGCCTCTGATAATATTTCTCAAAATGTCTCTGTAGCAAAGTTTTGAAACTCATCTACATATAAGTAAAAATCTTTTCTTTCTTTTTCTGGCATATCAGCTCTTGACATAGCTGCCATATTTACTTTTGATACAAATATTAAACCTAGAAGTTGGGCATTTAATGCTCATATCTTACCCTTTGAAAGGTTTACAAGAAGTATTTTTCTATTGTCCATCATTTCTCTTATATTGAAAGCAGATTTTGGTTGTCAAATAATATTTCTTATAGTTGTATTTGTAATAAATGGTCAAAACTTAGAAGAGAAATAAGGAATCATTTCTTGTTTCTCTCTGTCTCAAGTATTTGCATATTCATGATCCCAAAAAGATTTTACAACAGGATTTTTTACTTTTGAAGTTTTATATTTCATAAATGCATCATCAGTAAATAATCTAGGCACATCAATCAGAGTTCAACCATCTTCTATATCTTCCATCAACGTCAAACATCAGTTTCTGAAATAATGTTGGATTCTCGGACCAAATATCTCATCACCAAATATTTTTATAAATATTTCAGTAGCATCTAGTGCTGCTCTATCCATCTCTCTTTTTCTTATTTCAGGATCATCAGAGATAACTTCAAGCATATTTAATCACATTGGTCTTTCATCATCAGCAGGGTCAAATACTATTACATCTTTTGCTCTTTCTT
Source organism: Candidatus Gracilibacteria bacterium HOT-871 (assembly GCA_002761215.1). Taxonomy (GTDB): domain Bacteria; phylum Patescibacteriota; class Gracilibacteria; order BD1-5; family UBA6164; genus GN02-872. The sequence goes on along the minus strand of CP017714.1, from coordinate 765,567 downwards.
TTGGTGTAAATGCCAAAACATCTTCAACTAAGTCTCAGTGTGGGTCTATAACACAAACTCAGTCTCCATTCCGCACATCTTGACGAGCAAGATAACCAATAAATACAGACTTACCTCAACCAGATTTTCAGATAACATAATGATGTCTTCATCTGTCTTTTCTGTTGAAATAAATAGGTGTTTTTTTGTTTCTATATTCATTCCATCACATCAAAACTCAGTCTTTATAAACAGGAAATCCTCAAAGATGTCTGTGAACTTCTATTTCATTTCATTTTTCATCTTTTTCTTTTAAAATAGTTGGTTCACTTGGAAATTTCAGATTATGAGGAGGACTTAGTTTTTTGTATTCTAACCAGCTAATAATTGGAGATCTATTGTAAGTTATGTCAGGCAAATGGAATAAAGTTGAAACTTCATCAGTTGAAAAATATGAAATATTTTGGAAAAATCAAACAAGTTTGTATTTAAAAGCAAAATATCTCAAAGGAGTAATTACTATATGAAATGCATCTTCAATCATTTGTGGATTATCAAGTGCATTATTATACTCATCTGTAAATATTGAAGCAGCAGCAACTATAGCATGAACTCAATTTTGAGCATCATTTCAACTTTTACTTTCAACTATTATTCTAATAGAAGATTTAAAAGCTGGCTGAGCTGCTGATTCTCACATTATTTTTTGACTTTCAGTTTCAGCTTGGTTAAATATTTTATAAGCATCTCACTCAGAAGCTCAAGGTGCATTTGTAGATTTCACAATTCATTCACTTCATTCTACAATTGCTCTTAATGGATTGTAAAGAATTGATAAAATTCACCAAACATGTTTTCTTGACTTTTTGTATTTTCATTTTGCAACTAGAGAGGCAGCATTTTTTGCTTTTCTATTGTATCTTGATGATTCAGGCTTTATAACTATTTGAAATACAGCTTTATCTTCTTTACTTAATCATCAGAAAACATTTGTAAAGTTGTTTATTGGATCATCTTCCAAATATTTATAAGTTTTTATTGGAAAATAATCATCATGTTCTTTTCATAGAGAAGCAGCTCTCATTTTATATCATTTTTCTCATAGTTTTACATATCATCACTCTTTTGGATCTACTATTTTTATTTCTGCATCAGGATAATTAGATGTCAAGTGTTGAGAAATAATATTTACATAATTTTTATAAGTTGTAACATAAAATCACACTTCTCATTTGTCATAAATAAGCTCAAGAGAGATTTTTGAATGACCAAAAAGAGCATTTAAAACAGTTTCTTTAAATCATGTTTCAGCAATTTTGTGAATAGCTTTGTAAAACATACTCATGATTCAAATTTTTTCTTTAAAGTCTTTTTTTGTTTCTTTTTCTTTGTCAAGTTTACTATCAGCTTTTGGAAGGGTTATTTTCATATAAACTAAATTTCTTGAAAACCAGATTTCAAAAGAAAGTTGGATTATTTTTTTAGAAAGTATAAATATTAATATTGTTGCTAAAATCACTAAAAACCAAACAACAAAATTTACAACAAATCCTTGTCAATCAACTAGTTCAAACCAAGTTCAATCAATAAAACTTGTAGATTGGCTTTGAGAAGCCTTTGTTCAAGAAATTGTTTTATTTGTTGAGGCTTTATGATCAAAATCTTTTGTACTCAAAGCTGAGGCAAAAGTTTGGTTTACACAAATAAATAATCAAATAATTATTAAAAATATTTTTTTCATTTTTTACTTTAAAATTATATTTTTGTTTAATTTTATCATAAAAAAATAATTTCCTCAAAATAATACTATTGACATATTGTAAAAAATATTCTTATTTAAAAAATAATAAAAAATATTCTTGATTTATGGCATAAAATAATTAAAATTATTTTCAAATATTTTAAATTTAAAAAGAAAAATATGGAATACAGTAGAGAAGCATTAGATAGAATAGCAAAAATAAAAGCTCTGAAAGAAGCTTGAGTTATATGTTATGCTGATAAATTTGAGTGAAAACAAGATATTTCTGATATAATCAAAATAAAAGAATTAAATAAATCTGAGGATTTGATGGAAAACTGAGCAAAATGACAAGTAAAAACTGCTTGAAGACTTGTTTTGTCTAGATGAATGTGAAAATTACTTTTTTGAAAAATAATTGATAATTCATGAGCAATTCAAATACTTTTTAAAAAAGATTCTGTTTTGTTTAATACTTGAAAAGAAATTGTTGAAAATATAAAAATTGATTGAGAAGAGAAATCTGCTTTCAAAGTTGCTGAAAAATTAGTTCAAATGTGAGATTATATTTGAGTAATTTGAGATTTATTTTTAACAAAACATGGAGAACTTACTATTTTTGTAAAAGAATTTCAAATTTTGAGTAAAGCTGTGAGACCACTTCCTGAAAAATTTCACTGAATTTCAGATATAGAAACTGTTTACAGACAAAGATATCTTGATTTGATAACAAATGAGGAAAGCTTTGAAAGATTTAAGCTTAGAAGTAAATTTGTAAAAACTCTTAGAGATTTTTATTTTGAGAATAATTTTATAGAAATAGAAACTCCAGTTTTATGAAATGCTGCTTCGGGAGCAGCTGCAAAACCATTTATAACTCATCATGAAAATTTTGATGAAGATTTTTTCCTTAGAATTTCTCCCGAAACATTTTTAAAAAGAGCAACTGTTGGTAGATTTGAAAGAGTTGTAGAGTTTACAAGAGATTTTAGAAATGAATGAAGTGACCCATCTCATATGCAAGAATTTTGTGCAATAGAACACTATGCTTGCTGGTGGAATTATGAAGACAATATGAGATTTACAGAAAATATGTTTGATTATATTTTTGAAAAAATTCCTGAACTAAAAAAAGAAATAGAAATAAAAGACAAATCTTGAAATGCAAGAATGGTAAATTTTCAAACTCCATGGCAAAGAGTTGATTATATAAAGTGAGTTTATAAAGCTTGCGGAATAGATGTTTCAAAATATTTACCAGAAGATGAAGCTAAACTTAGACAAGATATTAAAAATGCAGGCTTTACTTGGGAATGAATTGATATTCAAGCAACAGCAACTATGATAGATTATTTGTATAAAAAAGTTTTGAGACCAAACATTGTTTGACCAGCATTTGTTTACAATTACCCAAAAACTATGCAACCTTTGGCTAGACAAAATGATGAAAATCCTTTAATTGTAGAGCAATTTCAATTAGTTGCAAATGGTTGGGAAATAGTAAAAGCTTACAGTGAGCTTGTAGATCCTGAAATCCAAAAAGCAAATTTTGATGCTCAATGAGATGCTCTTGATAGATGAGATGAAGAAGCTACAAGTTGAGATGATGATTTTGTATTAGCAATGGAATACTGAATGCCTCCACAATCAGGTTGGGGAATGTGAATAGAAAGAATTTTGTCTATTTTGACAGCTCAAGAAAATTTAAGAGATGTGTTTCTATTTCCACTTATGAAAAGTTGAAGGAAATGAGATGGAGAACAAGAAAAAAACTAGGAAATATTTCCTAGTTTTTTAGTATTATTTTTCAAAAGGATTATTGTTTTCAAATTCTATGATATTTTTAGCTACCAAATCATATTTGTAAGTTCTTTTTCATATTGTAATAGTTCAACTTTGTGTATCTCAAAGCTCAAAAATAACTTTTTCTCATTTTCTTAATTCAGGAAAAATATTTTTGTTTTCAGCTGCTAATACTATATTTCTAAACAAAAATCTATCTTTTTCATCTAAATTTTCATTTCACATTTTTAGCAAAATAGAAAACACTTTTTCTTTTGGTCATCAAAGTTGGGCTTCATACTCTTCAAAAGCTCCATATTTGAATCAAGAATCAAAATATTTTGGTTGGATTTTTGTTTCATTATCATTTTTTAGACTTTCTAAAATTATTTTTTCTGCCATAATAAAAAAATTAAAAATTAAAATTTATAAAAATAATATTAACTAATCAGTTGCTCACACAATATCATTTAAAATGTTAGCTAACCTTTGTACTTCAGCTCTTCACTCAAGACTCCAAGGATCTGACCTTTTCAAAAATAAACGGGTTGAGTCTTCATCCATAGATTCTGTATCAAAAAACATTCAATCATCTATAAATAATTTTCAATGTTTTCCATAGAATTTAGGCTTTTTGCTTTCATTTCAATATTTTGTTTCATAAAATCTTAAAGCACGACCAATAGCATTAGCAGCGTCTTTTAAAGCTTCAAAACTTTTAAATTTCATATCAATTACTTTTTCATCAATTTTTAATATATAATTATTTTTTTCATCTGTAAAAAAGTCAAAGTTAGTAGATATTTTTTTTAATTCAATTTCTTGTTTTTGAAGAATAGCATTTTTTTCAGCTTCTTCTTTAGCTGCATTTCTTTTTTCCCACATTTCTGTATATATATCTTTTTCTGGAGCCATAATCTTTAGTATTATGAATTAAAAAATTCTTAAGTAAAAATATTTTAACATAAAAATAATTATGTGTCAAAAATATGAAAACTTTATTTTTAAAATATTCTCAAATTTGAAAATTTTGAAAAATATATATAATAAAAAAAATTATTTCTTAGTTCTAAAAAATGTTTGTTCACTTACACAATCACTCACATTACTCTATTTTAGAATGATTACCAAAACCAAAAGATTATGTAGCCAAAGCTGTAGAGCTTTGAGTGAAAGCTGTTTGTTTGACAGATACTTCAAATATTCATGGTTGTCATGAATTGTATAAAGAAGCTCATTATGCTTGAATCAAAGCTATTTTGTGAACTGAAATTTATATTGTTTCCAACTTGGATGAAAAAGTCAGTCACAAACTTGTTTTACTGGCAAAATCTCTAAAATGATACCAAAATATAATAAATTTGACATCAAAAGCTAGTTTGGATAATCCTTGAAGGCAGGCAAAAATATATTTTTCAGATATAGAGGATTTAAAAGGAAAAGTTTGAGATTTAGAAATAGTTTGTCTTTCTGGTCCTATTTCTTGAGAAATTCCATATTATGTGCTTTCTTGAAAATCACAGGAACAAATATTTGAAAGAATAGAACAATATAGAAATTTGTTTGGAAAAGAGAATTATTTCTTAGAGCTTTTATATCATGATGATATCCCAAAACAAAATTTTGTAACAGATGAACTTATAAAAATTTCTAAAAGATTTGATATTCCAGTTGTAGCTTGTAATAATTGCTATTACATAGAAAAACAAGATAAAAAAACTCAGGATATCATTATGGCAATGGGAACTGGACATGAAATAGAAAATCCAGACAGACCTACAATGATGAATTGAGATTATTCTTTTTTGACAGAACAAGAAATGCAGACTATTTTTTGATTTATGCCAGAAGCTCTTGAAAATACTCAAAAAATAGCTGATATGGTGGATATAAAAATCGAAACTTGATGAATTTTGATTCCTACTTTTGAGCTTCCAGAAGAGCATAAAAAAATTTATGAAGAAGCTCTAGAAATAGAAAAAGAAGATTATAAAAACCTTTGAATAAAAAAACTTACTTCAGATGAATGGTATTTGAGATACCTTTCTTTTGCATGATTGAATTGGAGATTTGATGCTTGACTTTCTAGAGAAACAATTTTTAAATTAGTTCAAAAATTGGACAAACCGAGCTTAGATAAGAAATTGACAGAAACTTCACCAGAAGAATTGAAAGCTTTGTCTTTGGTTTATTATTCTGATGAGAAAAAAAATATTTTAAAAACACTTTCTCAAGATTTACAAGACAAAATTGAAAGACTTGAGTATGAACTAGTGGTTGTTCATGAAATGTGATTTGATGCTTATTTCTTGATTGTTGCAGATTATATAAACTGGGCTAGAAATAATTGAGTTCCTGTTTGACCTTGAAGAGGTTCTGCTGCCTGAAGTTTGATGGCTTACTTATCATGAATTACAGATATAAATCCTCTTCCATATAAATTACTTTTTGAAAGATTTTTGAATCCTGCCAGAGTTTCTATGCCAGATATAGACACAGATTTTGCTGATAATTGAAGGGATAAAGTTGTAGAATATTGTAGAAATAAGTATTGAGCTGATCATGTCGCTCAAATCTGTACTTTTGGTACATTTGCAGCCAGAGCTGCTGTAAAAGATGTTTGAAGGGTTATGTGAGTTTCTTTTGCTGAAATGAATCAACTGGCAAAATTGATTCCAGAGAAGCCTTGAACAAAATTGAAATCAGCCTTGCAAGACAGTTTAGAGTTTAAAGAAGCTTATGATTCTAATCCTAAATATAAAGAAATTGTAGACAATGCTTTGAAAATCGAGTGAAATGTTAGACAAATCTGAGTTCATGCTTGTGCCGTTATTATCGCACCAAAACCGATGACAAATTTCACAGCTTTGCAACATCCACCAAAAGATGCAGAGTCAATAGTTACTCAATACAGTGCTTATCCTTTGGAAGATTTATGACTTTTAAAAATGGACTTCCTTTGACTTAGAAACTTGACAATTATAAAAAGAGCTCAAGAAATCATAAAAAATAATAAATGAGTTGATGTAGATATTTTAAAAATAGATTTAAATGAAAGACAAGTTTTAGATATTTTTTGTGCTTGAGACACAACTTGAGTTTTCCAATTTGAATCTGACTGAATGAGAAAATATTTAAAAGATCTTTCTCCTGATAATTTTGAAGATTTAATAGCTATGGTTTCACTCTATCGTCCGTGACCTTTGGCTTATATTCCAACTTACGTTGATGTCAAACATTGAAGAAAAGAAATAAAATATTTAACTGATGAACTTAGAAAAAAACTTGAAGAAAAATGATATTCAAATGAAGAAATAGAAGAAGAATGAAGAAAACTAATAGAAGACTTGTGACCAATTCTAGACATAACTTACTGAATCGCAGTTTACCAAGAGCAACTAATGTTTTTAGTTCAATATATGGCTTGATTCTCACTTTGAGAAGCAGATTTGCTAAGAAGATGAGTTTGAAAAAAGAAAAAAGATGTTATTGAAGCACTGAAAAAAGAATTTATTGAGAAATGAGAAAAATTTAGAAATTACAAGCCAGAAACTACAGATTATATTTATACAGAGATGATAATGCCGGCTGCAAACTATTCTTTCAACAAATCTCACGCAGCTTGTTATGCATTTATCGCTTATCAAACAGCTTATTTAAAAGCTCATTACAGAACTGAATTCTTGACAAGTTTGATGGTTAGTGATGAGGAAAGTATGGAAAGAGTGATTTTGGAAGTTGCAGAATGCGAAAGCAAATGAATTTCAGTTTTACCACCAAGCGTAAACGAAAGTTTGAAACATTTTACCTACATAGATGATAAAAACATAAGATTTTGATTAAAAGCCTTGAAATGAATCTGAGACTGACCAATTGACAAAATAATTGAAGCAAGAAAAAATTTATGAAGAAAATTTGAAAATTTAGAAGAATTTATTGACTTATGCTGAAAAGAAGTTATAAATAAAAAATCTCTTGAAGCCTTGATTTGGTCCGGAGCAATGGACGATTTATGAATCAGAAAACAAATGGTTGACTCTATTGACAAAATAGTTCGCTACAGTCGCAGAAACGAAAAACAAAAAGAAACAAATCAATTATGACTTTTTGATTGACTTGAGGAGTTCGAAGAAAAGCTTGAACTTGTTGAAACAAAAGAATATTCTTACGAAGAAAAACTTTTAAAAGAAAAAGAAATTCTTTGAATTTTTGTTTCTGGTCATCCACTTGACTGATTAAAAACTTATTGTGCAAAAAGAAGTAGAAACACAAAAAAGATGAAAATGGATTTTGAAAAGCTTCTAGAAATAGATAAAAAAGAAAATCCAGAAAAATATTTACCAGAAAGCTCCTCTCAAGAAAATTCTGAAAATCCATCAAAAAAAGAATTTAAAGAAGAAATAGTTCAAACTGTCTGATATATCACAGACTACAGAAAGGTAGTAACAAAAACTTGAAAACCGATGTGATTTTTAAAATGCGAATGATTTGATTTTGATTTCGAAGTCGTGATTTTCCCAAAGGACATAGAAAAATATGCAGAGAAACTAGATTCTAACTTAGTTGTAATCGTAACTTGATGACTTGATATAAATTTTGAATACAAAAGGAAATCTATAAGAGCAAAAGAATTAAAAATAACATCTATTTCGATGATTCGCGAACAAGCCAGAGATTTAGGTATTTTTGATTGAAGTAGAAGATTTATAAATAACGAATTAAATGCTATAAAAGATGAAGATGAATCCATCGGAGAAGAAGAAAAAATAAAAATTAATTCTGAAAAATATTCTGTTTTGCCTGAAAATTTTGATGAAAAACTTGAAAAAGAAATTTCTGAAAATAAATGAATAGAAATTCAAGAATTTATTGTAAATATTCCTCCAATAGCCAAAAAAGAAGATTTATTTGATTTTAAAGACTTTTTACAAAAACAAGAAATTTGAGAAATAAAAATAATTCTTGATCTTCGTGGACAAAAAAAAGATACAAATATTTCTATAAAAAATTTAGAAAATTTAAAAAATTGGATTTGAGAAAAATGGTGATAAAAAAGAACTAACTTAAATAGTTAGTTCTTTAGTGATTCATAAAAATAATTTTTAATATCAGTATTCACTATAGCTAATTTTATTTTTTATTGTATTTAAACAAATTCCTACTTGAGGAGTAATGTTTTCTACTAAATTATCTAAATTAAACCATTTGATTTCATCACATTTATCTTTTTCCATATTAGAAGGTATTCAAAAAAAATCTTCTATATATAAGACAAAATACAGTCTTTCTCATCTCTCATCTTTATGTTGTATAATACTTTTAAATAAAATATTTTCCTCTGAAATAATTATTCATAATTCTTCATTCAATTCTCTGATAGCTCAACTGGTCATTGATTCTCATTGTTCAAGCCTCCCTCATGGTAGTCACCGAAATCAATTCATCCAAGGTGTGTTTTTTCTTTTTAATAACAATATTTTATTATCTTTTAGTATTATTGTAACAACAGCAACTGGTAAACTTATATGCATAATATTTTTAGATTAAATATAGAAAAGTTTAATGTTCATCATAATAAATCAATTACAATAACTTTCAATTTTCATTCTTTTATTTTAGGATTATTATTAACATAAGAGTTAAATGCTCAAACAGGTTCATAAAGAATAAAAAACACTTGTCATATCTATTAAACTTCATTTATTAAGTTTAATCATTTTTACATTATTATTTCTATTGTATCATATTGATGTATTTGATGTTCAAAAATCTATTCAAGCTTAAACTCATTCTTAATAAAAAAGTTATAATTTCACTCTAATACTGAACATTATAAGAAAAAAGAAAAAAAATCAAGATTCTAACATAAAAAAGAACTAACTATTTAAGTTAGTTCTTTTGTTTTTATTCACAATACTTTAAGTAAATACGCAAAAATCAAAAAACATAAAAATCAAATCATAAATCAAACAAAGTTTATCATCATTTCATCTGTTGTGACTGTTTTTCAGATTGTTAAATCAATTAATCACAATAATTTGATAAAAATAAGTTGTAAAATTTCTATTCAAATTGCAATTCAAAGCCCTGTTAAAATCACATTTTTTTTATTTTTTATAAATACTGGAAGTAAGAATCATGCAGGAATTAAAAGTAAAAAATGTCAAATTATAAAATCACTTTGATAATTTAAACCTTGAAATGGCAAAAAATTTATATAAGTTGTAGTAGTTGGCCAAATTTCTATAATAGGAGAAAATGACAAATTCACTAAGAAAAATAAGTAAATAAAGCTTAATCCAAAAGAAAAATGTTGTATTTTTGAGAAATTTTTATTTTTAGTCAAGTATAAAAACACAAAATAACAAATTACAATAAAAATAAATAAAAATACTTGATAGTTATGATAAAAAAAGGAATACTATATCAATTAAAACTCATAATTCAAAAGTTAATTATAAATTTTAAAATATATTATTGATTATAAGCATTATTTCTCTTTGTCAATTGAAATAGTAAAATTAAAAAACTTTCTATTTACAAAAGCAAAATAAAAATTAAAATAATTAGAAATACTTTCTAACAAATTTTTTATGGAAACAATACAAGTCTGAAACTGAAAAAATTTTTTCAAAGTTTTGCCTGAAAGATGATGAATCCTGTATTCTTTGGTTTTAAATTGAAAAGAAATACTTTTCCAAGAAATGCTTGAAGAAACTCTTTTTGACAAAAACAAAAGTGTCAGATGAGGAATCCCACTTATGTTCCCAAATGCTTGACCATTAAAGCAAGAAGAAATAAAAAAACTTGGTTACCAGATGCCTCAACACTGAGTTTTTAGAAACAATTGCTGGAAAATAAAAGAAACTTGAAAAGATTTTTTGGAACTCTATTTTGATGAATCAATGCAAGATTTTGAACACAAAATTCCTTTTAAATTTGAAGCTTTTTTAAAATATAAATTAACAGAAAATTCTTTAAAAATTTCTCTAAAAATTGAAAACAATGATGAAAAAGATTTTGCTTTTTCACATTGATTTCATCCTTATTTTGCTGTTCCTAATTCAAAAAAGAGTGAAATAATTTGGCAAGAAAACTTAGCAAAAACTATTATTGACAAATCTGTAATCTGGCAAAACGACTGAACTATAAGCCTTGATTTACCAAAAAATTGATTAAATTTTGAAATTAAATCTATCTGAAAAATATGTCTAAATTATAGTTCTGATTTTTCTAAATTTTGGATTTGGTCAATGAAAGGCAAAGCATTTGTTTGCATAGAACCTGTAGTTTGAGATGAGTGAAATATTGTCAAGAATCCAATTATTTTGAAACCAAAAGAAAAATTTGAAAGTTTTTTTGAAATAAAATTAGAAAGTTAATTTTCTCGTTTAAAAATATTTAATTATCGAAAAACAATAAAAAATATTTGACAAAAAATATTAGAATGATATAATTATATTACAAAGTTATAACTTCTAAATTTTATTTTTTAAATATTTTTTATGAAAAAAGAAAGATTTGAATGAATAATGTTTTCAGTAAAGATGATGAATATCACCTTAATTCTCGGTATAATAACAGCAATCACAGCTTTGTGGTATTTTTGATGAGATACATTTTTTGAACATTTACTAAACGAATTTAAGTTTCACTCAAAAATTTCAAAAGACTATTTATGGATAATTTGAAGTTTTTATTTAATTTTACTTTTTGTTTACTATTTCGTTCTTGTTCATTTTCTTTGAAAGACTTTCAAAACTATAAATAACTGAACTATTTTGGATGCTGAAAATAAAAATCTTATAAATATTTTATTTATTTTGTATTTACTTTTCCCTATAATTTCATATTGAATTATTTCTATTGCAAGTATATTATTTACTTGGATTTTATATGAAATTATTAAGTTTTGAATGATAAAAAAAGTAGAAAAAGATAAACTTGAAGAAGAATCAAAATTAACTATTTAAAAAATTATGAAAAAAATAATTATAAATCTCAATGTAATGCTTGCTAAAAGGAAAATGAAACTTATGGATTTATCAGAAAAAATATGAATTACTCAAGCAAATTTATCTATTTTAAAACAATGAAAAGCAAAAGCAATTCGTTTTTCTACACTTTTAGCTGTTTGTGAAGCTTTAGATTGCGAACCTTGAGATATTTTATGAATTGAAGATGAAAAAGACTAGTTTTTAAAAACTAGTCTTTTTTTAAGTCAAATAATCTATAAACAAAATTCAATTTAAGTGATCAATTTCATGTTGAACAATTCTTGCTGAAAGTCAACTCAAAACCAAAGTTTTTTTAGATTTTTTTTCATCAATATAATTTACTTTTATACTTTCGTATCTCTTAACTTTTCCTTTTTGTCAAGGTAAAGAAAGACATCATTCTTCATCAATAAGCATATTTTCAGAATGTTCAATTATTTCAGGATTTATCATAATAATCGTTTTAAAACTATCATCTTCCCGATTTTTTAGTAAACTAACAATAATAACTCTTGTTGAAAATCAAACTTGCGGTGCAGCAAGACCAACTCAACCATTTTTTGGGTTTTTTATGTATTTTAACATTTCTTTTCATAGTTTTATTGCTTCATTTAATTCTGCTGTTTTCACTTCCGGAGCAACTGTCCTAAGTATTTCATTATCTTTTCCTGTTTCTATTTTTAGCATTTTTTTGAAATTTATCTTTTTAATTATTCCTTATTATAAGTTATAATTTTTATTTTTCAAGTTTAAAAAATTTTTAAATTTTGTGATAACAATAATATGATTATAATGTAAATGCTAAAAGTAGTTGGGGATTTTTCTTTAACTTTATACTTTTGGCAATCCAATCAATTAATTTTCCTTGAAAGGAGGGAAAAATGTTAAAACTTAAACAATTAGCACTTTCTTTTGTGCTTTTACTTCTTTCTCTTGCTGCTATAGCCCAAGAAAATCCCATAGGAGCTATTTCTGGAGTAAATGCTGCTATCATAGCAAGTCAATATGATTTGATTGACAAAGCTAATGGTGTTTACCTATATGCTAATAAATCAAGAACTGTTTTTGTTCAGATTACTGACTTAAGAAAAGCTACTCTTGAAAATGCATATGAACAGAAGACAAGGAATACAAATTCCTTTAATCGTAAACAAATAAACTCTTTTGCTAAAGGAAATTATTTCTCTGTTATAAATGGTGTTCACTTTGACCATTCAAAAAACCCAACAACCATATCTTTCCCTTTTACTCCTGATGGAGTTTACTGGGGTAGTAGAAATGAAAATAACAGGGCATTATGTGTAAAGTCAAATAATGTTGCTACTGTAGAATTAACAGGTACAGGAACTCCAAATTATTCTTATGCTTGTAAATTTTCTGCTATGCTTCTGAATCCTGATGTAGATAAAGGAAAGAAAGTTTCTAAGGGTAGAACTTATATTGGTGTTCCTAGTAGAAATAACCATTTTGTTTTGTTTTTTGTTACAAAAAATAGAACACAAGGAGAGATGGAAGCTATAGCAAACTTATGGGGTGTTCCTAAACAAAGACTCATAATGGGTGATGGGAGTGCTTCTAGCCAGTACTATGGTAGATATAATAGACTTTATGGAATTGATGATAAAGGTAATCAATATCGTAATATTCCTCATGCTATAGTTACTAAATTAGGAAGGTAGTTTTAACTAAAAACCAGCTACATTTTGTAGCTGGTTTTTTCTAACTAAACCTTCAACAAGTAAGAAATATAGTAAGCCCAAATAAGAAACTAATAAATATGAATAAAGTATTTCATATAAGTATTTTAGATAGATCTTTTTTTGTGTCATGTTTATCAGTTAGAGTGCTTCATATAAGAACAGAAAAGGCTCAAATAAGAGGAATAAATCTGAAGAATATGTAGAAAAACTTAGGGAAATTGTAATTTAATTTTTTAAAAAATATTTTGTTTGATAGAAACTTTCATATATAATAAAAAACTAAATCAAGCAAAAATCATATAAAAATACCAAAAGCATATAAAAATATCCAGTGAAAAATAGTTGCCTCTTCATTTATTCATAATCAAAAATATCAATTCATATGATAAATGCTAATAAATGAATGGCTAGATAAAACATATAGTGTATGAATTATAAGTTTGTGAGTAAGCAATAGATCAATATTGTCATTATATATTAATTTATATACAGAATTCCAAAATGTTCAAGCTTTCTCATTATTAATAAAACTATCAAATGATAGATATTTTGTAGTTATTAGATAGAATGTATCAAACCAATTACCATTTCAATATGCAATGTCACAGAGAAGTTTATCTTTCATATAAAAAAATTAATTATAAATTTACTATAATTATACTTAAATTTACAAAAATTCAATAACTTTGTAGCTGGTTTTTTCTAACTAAACCTTCAACAAGTAAGAAATATAGTGAGTCCAAATAAGAAACTAAATTAACTTACAAATAAATTAATTTCCATAAAAAAATACTTTACAAATATCATTATATTCTTAAAATACTTAAAAATAATCTAACCAAGCAAAAAATGATAGAATCAAACAAAAATCAAAAAAGTAGTAGAATTGTAACTCCTACAGAAAAAGCAGGAGATAAAAATATTTTTACAAATGCTCTTAGGCCAGAGACTCTTTCTGATTATGTCTGACAAGAAAATATAAAAAAACACTTGGCTGTAGCTATTTCTTCATCAAAAATAAGAAATGAACCCCTTGATCATATTCTTTTTTATGGTCCTCCTTGACTTTGAAAAACAACATTGTCAAATATAATTGCAAATGAAATTTGATGAAATTTAAAATCTACAAGTGGGCCTGCAATAGAAAAGCAATCTGATTTGGTAAGTATTTTGTCAAATCTGGAAGAATGAGATATTTTATTTATAGACGAAATTCATAGAATTAAGCCTCAAATAGAGGAAATTCTTTATACTGCAATGGAAGATTTTACAATTGATATAATGGTTTGAAGTGGAACTTGAGCTCAAAGTGTAAAATTGCCTTTGAAAAAATTTTCTTTGATTTGAGCCACAACTAGACTTTCTTCACTTTCTTCTCCTCTTAGAGATAGATTTTGAAATATTTTAAAACTAGATTTTTACTCTGAAAAAGATTTAGAAAAAATAATTTCAAATAATGTTTTAAAACTTTGACTTGACTTTCCAAAATTTGTATTAGAAAATATTTCTAAAAAATCTAGATGAACTCCAAGAATAGCAAATAGATTACTAAAAATTGTCAGAGATTATTCTATAATTTGAAAAGATTTGACAAATAAAAAAATACTTGAAGAAATATTTTTTGATATATGAATTGATGAACTTTGACTTGATTATTTAGATAAAAAATATTTAAATTTGATTTTGAATAATTTTTCTTGATGACCAGTTTGACTCAATACAATCGCATCTTCGATTTGAGAAGAGGAAGCAACAATTGAAGATGTTGTAGAACCATATCTATTACAAATTGGCTTTATAGAGAGAAGTCCAAGATGAAGAAAAATAACTCCTCTTTGAATTATACATTTACAAAAATAATTTATGAAAAAAGTTGAAACATTTACTTTAAGTGAATGAATAGAAAAAGCAATTCAAGATATTTCTGAAAAAATGACTTCAAAAAAAGTTTTTATTGTGCTTATAGCTTGATGAACTGCTTCAGGAAAGACTTCTGCTGTGGCTCAAAAACTAAATGATTTTTTTTCTGACTCTCAGATTTTATCAATGGATAATTATTACAAATGAAAAAAGTTTGTAGAAGAAAACAATCTAAACTTTGACCAACCAGAAGCTCTGGATTTAGACTTATTTTTTAAAAATTTAAAAGATTTAAAATCTGGAAAAACTGTCAAAACTCCCGAATACGATTTCAAAAATTCAAAACCGATATTTGATAAACTGACTATAAAGCCAAGTAAAATAATTATCATTGAATGACTTTTTGCATTGAACGAAAAAATTATAGAATTGTGAGATTATAAAATATTTGTAGAATTGTGAGTACATAGCCAAATTCTCAGAAGACTTTTCAGAGATGTTGACAGAACTTGAGAAAAACCAAGAGTTATTTTGAAATATTTTTTAGATGTAGTTTGGCAAATGCACAAAAAATACATCGAACCAACGAGAAAATACGCAGATATCGTTTTATTAAACGATTACACAGCTTCTATCGAATCAAAAAACGCAAAATTAAAAGAAGACAGAATAAAATACAAAATTTCAATTCCAAATATAAAAGAAAAATTATGAGAAATAATTTACAGACTTGGTTGAGTCTATGTTTGAAAAATGTCTCAAACTGATTATTTTTTTGATCCAGCCTGAGATTATAAAGAAACTTGAGAATTGATGATAATCAGAAGAATATGATTTGATAGATATTTTTTTATGTACTTTTGACCTGATGATAAAAAAACAAAACATGATGACAGGTATACAATGAAATTTTTTACAGATTACTATACCTTAGCCAATTTCAAAGATATATATCAAAAAAATTATGTAGAAGTTTCAAAACTAAGAAGATCTTTTTATATTTGATGAGTTTTGGTTTGTTTAGATGAAATCGAGTGATGAGATCAGTATTTAACTTTTAAATTTGACTGAAAAAATAAAAGAGAAATTATTGTTGAAATACTTGAAAGACTTGGAATTGATCCGCTTTCTGGGATTGACAAAACTTATTTTCAATTACTAAAATAAAAAAATATGTCCATTTGGCAAACAAAATCTTGGCAAGAAATGCTTCAAAAATCTTGACAAGTTGAGAAAACTATTTATTTAAAAAATATTTTTATAGAAAAAAGAAAAGTTTCACTTTGAGAATTTTGACTTTTTGCTTTATGAGTAGATTATAAAGATATTCCTAAAGATTTTTTAGATGAAATTAAAAATCTTTGTAAAGTTGAAAAAGCTTTATTTTTTCAAATTGAAACTTTAGATTATAAGCATTTTGAAGAGAAAGACTTAGATTGATTTGAAAAAAAATATTATAAAAAATTTATAACTCCATTTACTGCAATAATTGATTTAGAAAAAAGTGAAGATGAAATTTTAGCTGATATGAAGCAAAAATGAAGGTATAACATTCGTCTTGCAGAAAAAAAATGAGTAAAAATTATGGAAGCAGAAAAAACAGAAAAAAATATAAAAATTTTTTATGATTTGATGATGGAAACGACTTCCAGAGATAACTTTTTTTGAAATACTTTTGATTATTACAAAATATTTTTAGAAGAATTGGATTTTTCAAAATTACTTTTTGCTGATTACAAAGGGAAAATAATTTCTGCTTGAATTTTTACATATTTTTGAAAAGAGGCAATTTATTATTACTGAGCTTCTACAAGTGATAAAAATTTTAGAAATTTGATGGCTCCATATCTTTTGCAATGGGAAGCCATAAAGATTTGAAAATGGCTTTGATGTGAGATTTATGATTTTTTATGAATTGCTTCTCCTGATGATGAAAATTCTCCACTTTTGTGAGTTACAGACTTCAAATTAAAATTTACAAAAGATTCAAAAAATGTTTCTACAAGCTTTATTTACAAGCATAAAAAATTTAAATATTTTTTGATAGAATTTTTGAGAAAGTTTAAAAAGTAAAAAAAATTATTGAAAAAAGCTGAAAAATAATTAAAATATCAAAAATAATTTATAAATAAAAAAAATGAAAAAAATAGTTTTACTTTTTTTATCTATATTTTTAGTATTTTCTTGTACTCAAAATAAGGATTCTATAGATAAAAATAAAGTGTTAAATTCTTGAATAACAACTGAAAAAACTGTAAATAATTCTTGAAGCACTGAAAATTCTTCAGGAAGTTTAGATTCTAGTACTAAAAAGGCTTCTACTAGTGCAAAATCTATTTGTGACTCAGTAACAAAATGAAAAAGTTTTGATGAAATAAAAATACAATACTGAGAACCTAGTCATTTAGTGGAATCTATAGAGTTGAGTACTTATACTTATTGAGAAGCTAGTGAAAGTTGCTCTATTTATGTTAAGGACTGAAAAGTTACAGATAAAGTTTATGTAAAATTATAAAAAATGATTTATCTTTTAGTTTCGTTTGCATTATTGATTTTGTCATATTTTTTCTTGAAAAAAACTAAGACTAACTTAGTTGTTTTTTGAGTGTTTGTATTTTTATATTTTATTATTTCTACAACTTATTTGATTTCAAATTATTTTACTTGAAATTGAGTTGATGAGTCTGTAATTTATCATTTGATTTATTGATTGGGATGAGCTTGATTTGGAGCAGATATAAATTTGATAATTTTTTGAATTTTTGCTGTATTTCTTTGACTTGCTGTTCCAATTTGACTTTATTTTTATTGAAGGACAAAAAGACCAAAAACAAATATAACTTTTAGAATTCTGTCTTCTGTATTTTTTATTTTGGCTTTTACTTTTCATCCAATTTTGAAAAATTTTTATGATTTATGATATTTAAATTTTTCTTGAGAAACTCTAGCTAAAGGTATTTCTTATAAAATTCCTGAAGTAAAAGACAATGATTCTAAGAAAAAAAATATAATTTATATTTATTTAGAAAGCTTTGAAAATCTTTATTTAAATAATGATATTTTCCCTTCATTGACACCAAATTTAAATAAACTTAAAGAAAAATCAATTTATTTTTCAGATTTACATCAAGCTTATGGTACTTCTTGGACTATTGCTTGAATGGTTTGAAGTCAATGCTGAATCCCGCTTATAAACTCTTGATGATGAGGAAACTCTATGCATGGAATAAATGAATTTTTGCCAGGAGCTTTTTGTATGTGAGATTTTTTGAATCAAGCTGGTTATGAATTGTCTTATATTTGATGAGCAAGGCTAGAGTTTGCTTGAAAATGAAATTTTTATAAAACCCACTGATTTAAAAATATTTCTTGAAAAAATCAATTGGAAGGAAAACTAAAAGACAAAGATTATCAAAATGATTGGTGACTTTATGATGATTCAACTTTTGATTTTGCTTTTGAAGAATATGAAAAACTATCTAAATCTTGAAAAAATTTTTGACTTTTTATGTTGACTCTTGACACTCATGGTGAACATTGAGTAATTTCAGATTCTTGTAAAGATGACATTTACAACAAAGAAAATCCAGATAGTGTTTTAAATTCATATCATTGTACAGATGCTTTGCTTTGAAAATTTATAGAAAAGTTGAAAAATCATAAAAATTTTAAAGATACAGTAATTGTTCTTTCTTCTGATCATTATGCCATGACTAATAATAATTCTTCAGATATTTTGAGACAACACCAAGATGATAGAAGAAAACTTTTTATGATAATTGATTGAGAAAATTTTGAAAAAGTTTCTAAAACTTGAACTACACTTGATATTTGACCAACAGTTTTGGATAAACTTTGATTTGATGTTGATGGAATATGATTTTGAGTAAATTTATTTAAAGATTTGAAATCTGTTCCAAATGATACTTTAAAGCTTTTTAGAAGTACTTTTGAATCATTTTGGAAATATCCAAGTATAAAAAATGGTGTTAGATTTGACTTAAATGATAAGAGATTTTTTGTTTGAGATGAAAGTATTAGTTATCCAGCTCTTTTGTATTTGAATGACCAAAAAGAAGTAGAAAAAATACTTTGGAAAGATACAGATAATTCTACAAAACTTGAAGATATGCTGGAACCAAACTCTATTTTTGTAGATTTTTGTGAAGATAAAAAATGATTTTGTCTTATATTTTCTTGAGAATCTGGAGAAAAGATTTCAGAAACTATTTATTCAGATTCAGCTATTTCTTATGATGAAATTATTGAAAAAATAAAATAAAAAACTTGAAAAATAAAAAAAATAACTATAATTTGTATAGTTATTTTTTAATTGATAAAAATGTTTATAAAATCAAATTTGCCATATGAGAAAAATGCTTTAGAACCTTACATATCAGAAGAAACTATGAGCTTTCATTATGATAAACACCTACAAGCTTATTTTGACAAATTGAATCTACTTGTAAAAGATACAGAATTTGAAAATAAAGATTTAGTTTTTATTATCCAAAACTCAAATTGATGAATTTTTAATAATGCTTGACAAGCTTGGAATCACGAATTTTTTTGGAAATGTATGACTCCAAACCCAAAAAAAACTCCAGATTGAGAGATTTCTAAACTAATTGATAGAGATTTTTGAAGTTTTGAAAATTTTAAAGAGAAATTTATAGATTTTTGAGTAAATAATTTTGGTTCTGGTTGGACTTGGCTTGTTTTAGATACAAACTGAAAACTTGAAATTTTAAATTATTCAAATGCTTGAAATCCTTTGGACACAAATAAAAAAATCTTACTTTGAGTTGATGTTTGGGAACATGCCTACTATATTGACAGAAGAAATGATAGAAAATCTTATTTAAATAATTTTTTTGAAGTTATAAATTGGGACTTTGTGAACAAAAATTTGCTTAAATAATAAAAAAAAATAAATGGAAATTTTTACAAAAATTTTGATAACTTTGGTTGCATTAGAGCATTTTTATATTCTTTATATAGAGATGTTTGCTTGGGAAACTATCTGAAAAAAAATATTTGCTTGAGCTCTGGAAGAAAAATTATTTTCTGTAACAAAATGACTTGCTGCAAACCAATGACTTTATAATTGATTTTTGTGAGTAGGACTTTTATGGTCACTTTATATGAATGATAAAAATATTTCTTTATTTTTTCTTTGATGTATTATTGTTGCTTGACTTTATGGAGCATATAAATCAAGTAAAAGTATATTTTTTAAACAAGCTTTGCCAGCAATTATTACAATGATTTTTACAATAATTTTTCTATAAAAAAACTTGAGAAAAAAATCTCAAGTTTTTTATTTTTTATAATTTCATCACCATTCAATAACTGAAAAACCTTTTCTTTCAAATTTTTTTAGTTTTTGTTCTGAAACTTCTATTTTTTCATCAAGTCATTTATAATCCATAAATATTCTTTGAATAGAATCAGGTTTTGGATTTACCAAAATTGGAGCTATTTTATCAAGAGTTTCATTTCAATAAAATCTTATAAAATAATAATTTTTATCTTTAAATTTTGGAAGCCAAAATTCTTTAAAATCAGATAATTCTTTTGAATTTAATCACAATAATGTCAGTTTTTCATCTAAAAATTTTTCAATATTTTCTTTTTCTACTACAAATCAGTCATCTTTTTTTACTAAATGTAAAGAATCTTCCCAAAATAGATAAGGATAATTTTTTCAATTATATTCTATTTTTCAGCTAGGATAAGCCGTAACTTTCCAGATATCTTTGTATTTAGGAATAGACACAAGCTCTTTTTTCTCCCAATCTAGTTTTACAGAAACTTCAGTTTTTTCTTTTGGGTAAAGATAAATAACAGGTTTTCCTCAACAAACCATTTCAAATTCATAAACAACTCATCATTTTATAAAAGCAAGAATTCTATCAAATGGATCTTTCCAAAATAAAATAGGATAAGTTTTTACAAACTCTTCATAATTTGGATCTTTGTAGTCTTTATCTACATCATAAATGTATTTTATAGCTAGCTTTGATTTATAAAGTCATTTTAAAAAATCATGATTTTTGTCTTTGAAAAATAATATTTCTCAATAATTAGTTCTTCAAATACTTTCTAAATCTTCATTTTTATAAGTTAAGATCATATTTTCAGATACTTTTTCAGATTTTTCTGTATCATATTCTATTTTGAAATTTAGCTTTCAATTCAAAACAAAAGCTCAATTTTTATTTGAACATCAAGCATCATTTCTAAAAATATAATTTTGATTTATTTCTTTTTGTAGCTGATTAGAATCATTAAATTTAAAAGTTGGTATTTCTAATATATAAGTTAGAATTGTATTATCAGGTAGTTTTTTGTAAATATAATTTAAACTGAAAAAATCACTTTCTTGTAGTTCAGATTTGTAAAGTTCAGGTTTTTGTATATAAAAATCACCTTTTATAAAATCCACTTTTTGTAAAACTTTTTCATCAAAGACTTCACTTTTATGGCCTTCTAAAACAAGATTATATTTTTTTTGATCTTTTTCAAAACTTACATTTTTTTCTATTTTATAAATATTTCAAAAATATTTTTCTAAATAATCATCTTTTTTATCACTAACTTTTTCAGAAAAAAATCTTCATCAATCACTATAATAACCTTCAGAAATACTTTCTATAAAAAAATATTCTCAAGAAACCTCTGCAAAATAAAATTTTCATCAATAAACTCATTGTTTGTGTGTGAAAAACAAACTTCATTTTTTCCCATTATAAGAAAAATCTCAAACTTTGAAATATTCAAAATTTTCGTCATCAGATGTAAATTCTTTGCTAATCAAAGCCAAATCATTTACTTTTTCAGGTTTTTCTAAAAAATTTATTTTTAAATCATTTGTAGTTGTATTTTGTCATGAAATTTTGAAAATATTTAAAATTTCATCTTTGTAAACTTCAAAACAAAATAAAAAAATCACTAGAAATATTGTAAAACATATCCATAAAATACTTTTTGCTTTCATAGTTTATTTTTAAAAGTTAACAATATTATTATAATTAAGTTCTTTAAAAATCAAAAAAAGAATACTTTTAATTGTATTCTTTTTCTTCATAATCTTTTTCTATTTATACAAGTTTTTCATAGAAAAATAGATAAATTATTGATGATAATACAGCAAAAACTCCATAAAAAATTATAAAATTGAAATCATAAGAACTGTAGTTAAAAATGACTTCTATAATTATTGGAGCAATTACAGCTATTTCTAAAATATATTTTATATTTACATGTTTTGTTTTCCAGTATTCTATCAATATTCTGTAAGCTTTTACTAAAACTATTGTAAAGGCTATGTTGTGCAAAAGTTCGTGTTGTACTTGAGTTGCTGATACATTTGAACTTTCACGAGTAATAAAAGTCCTTTCAAGAAATGAATAAAATCTTATGAATAAAGTTGAAACCATATATGAAATCAATCAAATTATAGCTCAAAGAATATACCATCTAACTATTCCATCAAAAAATTTTTCAAATTTTATTCTTCTTTCTTTTATTCTTAATTTTACTAATTTTTCTCTTCCTTACTTAAATTATTTTTATTCATAATTTTATTATTTAACAACTATATTTAAAATTTTTCAAGGAATATATATTTCTTTTACTATTTCCTTTTGTTCAAGCCATTTTTTAACTGATTCATTTTCTTTTGCTTTTTGTAAAACACTTTCTTTATCTTCATTAACAGATATTTTTATTTCTCATCTTACTTTTCACATAACTTGAACTCAAATAGTTACTTCATCATCAATAACCATTTTTTCATCAAACTTAGGCCAACTTGAGAAAAATACAGATTCTTTTTCTCAAATTCTTTCCCAAAGCTCTTCAGCAAGATGAGGGGCAAAAGGATGCAAAATTCTTATAAAAATATTTTTCCAATCTTTTTGTAAATTTTCATCTTTTGGAAGTCAATTA
Organism: Candidatus Gracilibacteria bacterium HOT-871; assembly: GCA_002761215.1. Lineage (GTDB taxonomy): Bacteria > Patescibacteriota > Gracilibacteria > BD1-5 > UBA6164 > GN02-872. The sequence continues at coordinate 742,555 of CP017714.1, read as the reverse complement.
TTTACTAAAATCATAAGTGCTGCTATTGCAGTGTTAAACTTATAATTTTCAATATCTTCAGAAACTTTTTTTATAGTTTTGTGTAAAAGTTTCATTGTGCTTTCATCAGATTCATTTGAAATTTTTGCCTCAAATCCAAATAATCTTTCAACTTTTTCTAAAAATCTTACAACTCAAATAATTCATTTTGTGTCCCAAGGAGCTGAATCTCTAAAATCAGCCATATACATCTCATAAAGCCTTAAACTGTCAGCTCAATATTGATTTACAATTTCATCTGGATTTACTACATTTTTTAAAGATTTTGACATTTTTGAAATTATTTTTTTCACTTCTTTTTGAGTTGATATTTCAAAATATTTTCAGTCTTTCTCTTCTACAAGGTCAACAGCCACTAAACCTCAATTTTCTCTTTCAAAAGCATGAGCCAAAATCAAACCTTGGTTTCTTAATCTATGAAATGGTTCATCAGTTTTTACAATTCATAAATCAAATAAAAATTTGTGCCAAAATCTAGCATAAAGTAAATGTAAAACAGCATGTTCAGCTCAACCAACATAAGAATCAACTCAGTCCCAATAGTTTTCAGCTTCTTTTCAAACTAAGCTTTCAGAATTTTTATTATCCATAAATCTTAAATAATACCAGCAACTTCATCACCATTGAGGCATAGTGTTTGTTTCTCTTTTTCCAGTTAAATTTTTTGCTAGTTTTACATTTGCAAAATTTTCAACTTTTGCTAAAGGAGAGTTTCAATCACCAGCTGGCTCATAATTATCAATTTTAGGTAATTCTAGAGGAAGTCTGTAATCACAAATTATTTTATCATTTATTCAATCATAAATTTTTGAAAATACTTTTCCTCAAATCACTAATTCTCTTATTTTTCAGCTTCAGCAAACAACTCACTCTGTTTTTTCTCAGGGTTCTGGCATTCTTTTGTAAATATAAGCCATTTCTGAATCTACAGCTTCAGATAAATCATAAATATGAGGTAATTCTTTTAAATCAGAATGTTTCAAGTGAATTAAAGGAATAGGTTCTCACCAGTATCTTTGCCTAGAAAATAACCAATCTCTAAGCTTGAAATTTACTTTTTCTCAACCAAATCAATTTTCTGAGGCATAATTTGTAAAAATTTCTTTTACTTCTTTTGAGCTTTTTCATAAAGCTTTTTCAAGTAATTCATCAGAAGTATCTCAGTTTCATTTTATCAAATATCAATATTCTGTAAAGGCTTTATCATCAGGAAGTTCATCTTCTATTTTTGATAAAATATCTTCATCATCAGTTTTACTGTATTCTTCAAATTCTTCTAGACTTGCTATAACTTTTATTATTTCTAAATTATGATTTTTTGCAAATTCATAATCTCTTTGGTCGTGAGCAGGAACAGCCATAACAGCTCCAGTTCAATAATTTCCTAAAACATAGTCTCAAATCCAAAGAGGAATTTTTGTCATATTAAAAGGATTTATCACATAGCTTCCAGTAAAAACTCAAGTTTTTTCTTTATTTTCAGAAGTTCTGTCTTGATCTGATTTTTTTGAAGATTCTTCTATGTATTTTTCACAAACTTGCTTTTGTTCTTTTGTTATAAAATCCCAGACTTTTGGATGATCTGGAGCCATAACTGCATAAGTCATTCCAAATACTGTGTCAATTCTAGTTGTATAAACTTCTATAAATTTTTCTTCATCTTCAAATTTTTCTAATCTAAATTCTGCTCAAACACTTTTTCAAATCCAGTTTCTTTGCATTTCTTTGATGCTTTCTGGCCAATCAAGTTTATCTACATCAGAAAGTAATCTATCTGCATATTTTGTGATTGCTAAAACCCATTGCCTTAATTGTCTTTTCTCAACTTTTGTTCCACATCTTTCACAAGTGAAATCATTTAAAACTTCCTCATTTGCAAGTCAAGTTTTACAAGAAGGACAATAATTTATTGGTAAGTCTTGCTCATAGGCAAGTCAAGCTTCAAACATTTTTAAAAAAATCCATTGAGTCCATTTGTAATAATCAGGACTAGTTGTGTCTATTTCTCTATCCCAATCATAAGAAAGTCCAAAAAATCATAGTTGGTGTTTATATGTTTTTATGTTTTGCTCAGTTGTAATTTTTGGATGAGTTCAAGTTTTTATTGCATAATTTTCAGCAGGCAATCCAAAAGCATCCCATCACATAGGATGTAAAACATTGAATCAATTTGTTTTTTTGTAACGAGCTAAAATATCATTTGCAATATATCATTTAGGATGCCCTACATGAAGCCCTGCTCAGCTTGGATAGGGGAACATATCAAGTACATAAAATTTTGGTTTTGTTTCATCAAAACCTTCTTCTCATGGATTATAAGCTTTGAAAATATTATTTTTTTCCCAAAACTCTTTCCATTTTTGTTCTATTTTTTTTGCATCATACATTTTTAAAATTTTAGATTTTAAATATTTTTATGTGATAATAATATTTATAAAGCTAAAAAATGCAATAAAAAAACTATCAAAATTTTGATAGTTTATAATTATTTGTTTGTTGATTGTAAGAATCAATCATTTCAAAGAACAAAATTTACTATTGTATAAGCTGAAAATATAACTACTATTCAAATTACAGCTCTGATAATAATAGTTTTTCATTTTTTTACTTTTTCATCATCTCCTCAAGCTGTAAGAATATGCCAAGCTCAATAAAGTCAATAAATAATTGAAACTAAATATAAAAATCACATTAAGTAAACAATTCAGTTCACTGTTAATTCATCTAAAACTCAAACTTTGAATTCTTGGTTTGTTTTCTGTTCTATACAAAAAGGATCTGATTTATCACAATAACTTCAAGCAGAAAAAGTATTTTCTACTGAAAAGAAAATACTTAATCAAAATGCTAAAAACAATAATATTTTTTTCTTCATTTTATTATGAATTTGAAAATAATGCATTGATAACGAATCTCATGATTACATTTACAGCAAATATTGCAACTATTCACAATACAGCTCTGATAATAATAGATTTACCTGTTTTAACTTTATCTTCATCTCAAGCAGCAGTTAATATATTAAATGCTCACCATAAACCTATAATAAGAGCAACTAAGTATAAGAAACCAGTTATATAAGAGATCCAGTTGATAATCATATTATCTAATGTAGAATTTGTAGTTTCTAATTTATCAGCTGTGTTTCATTGGTTGAAAGTAGAACTTGATTTATTACTTGCAGCCATAACTAAATTATTTACAGCTAAAAGTCATAAACCAACAGATGCTTTAGCAGTATTTTTAATTTTGTTCATATAAAATTACTTATTTAATAAAATACATAACAATTATAACCAAATTTTTTATAAAAATCAAATTTTGATGATAATTTTTTAAAAAAAATTGCAAAAATCAAAAAAAATATTAAATTATTCTCTTGAAAAATATTTATTTTAAAAGAAAAAATGGATAGAGAAAAATTTTTAAAAAATTTAAAAAAATATTGATTAGAAAATGAAATTCCAAATATTTCAGAGACAAATGCTAGATTTTTAAGAGACTTAATAAAAATTTGAAAAGTAAAAAATATGTTAGAAATCTGAACAGCAAACGGATTTAGTGCTATAAATTTTGCAATTGAACTTGAAAAAAATAATTGAAAACTTACAACAATTGAATTTTCTGAAAATTCGCATTCTATAGCAAAGAAAAATTTTTTAAAGGCTGAAGTTTCTGAAACTATAACTGCTATTTGGTGAAATGCTTTGGATGAAATTCCTAAATTTGAAGATGAAAGCTTTGATTTTATTTTTATTGATGGAATGAAAAGAAGGACAGTTGATTTCTTAAGATTATCACTGCCAAAGTTAAAAAAATGATGATTTATAATTTTAGATGATGTTATAAAATTTAAGCAAAAAATGATTTGACTTTATGAATTTTTAGAGGAAAAACAAATTATTTTTAATGTTATTCCTATAGATTCAGATGATTGAGTTATGATGATTTTAAAATAAGTCAAAACTAAACTTGAATTTATTTTTTTTTAATTATAATTATTTGACAAAAATTTCTTAAATAAAATATTTTATGAGTATAAATAAACTTTTTTTGTCACTATTTTCAGTTTTAGTTTTTTGAATAATTTTTAGTTATTGACTTGTTCTTGCTTGACCTTTAGCAAAAGTTGATTCTGGTTTTGCTTTATCAAAAAATCTATTTGCAGATTCTTTAGAATTATCATCAAATAAAGTAATAATAAAATCTTCCCAAAGATGACAAGATTTTGAAATAACTTGAGATTGTTCTACAACTTGAAACTTAGAAGCATCAGATTGACAAACACATATTTTTAATATAAAACTTTGAGATAAAGAGTGTAAAAAGGAAAATGTAGAAGTTATGTTTAAAACAGGCTTTAAAACTATAAAACATAATTTTTCAGTAATACACTCTAATAATTTGTACAATAGATTTTTAGATTACAGTACAGAGGATTTACAAAGATTGGCAGATTGAATTGAAAAATCAATTTCTAGTTTAAAAAACAATTCTTTTCAAAATTCTGAAACAAAAGTTGTAAATGATAGAAAAATAAAAGAATTAGGCTATTTTAAAATATTTTTTTCTAATATTTTATCAAAAAGATCTGAAAAATATTTGATTCCTGTAAAGTGAATTCCTTTACCAACTAGAGAAACAAAAGTTCCAAATTCTTGAAGACCTTACAGAGCTTCTTACACAGATGGAATTCATCATTGATGGGATTTTGATGCAAAAAAGTGATCTACAATAGTTTCTATTGATGACTGAATTGTTTTGAGAATAGTAAATTGATTTAATAATTTAGAATTTTCAAAATTAAAAAGAGATTGAGAAATAACAGATCAGGATAAACTTACAAATTTAGATATTTTGAGAGGAAATCAAGTTTGGATAAAAACTATGAAATGAGATGTTGCATTTTATGCACACTTAAACCAAATATTTCCTGAAATAAAGGAATGAATGTTTTTAAAAAGAGGTCAGGCTATTTGAACTATTTGAGTTTCTGGAGTCCCAGATGATGACTATGATGACTATCACATACATTTAGCTATTCAAAAAAATCCACTTGATACATCAAAAGCTTGAAAATACACTTTTCTTGATTATATGGCTTGGCCATGGTATTTCAAATGACAAACTGCAAAATATGTTTTAGAACATCAAACAGAAGTATTTGATAAAAATTAAAAAAAATTCTCCTTTTGGAGAGTTTTTTTGTTAAAAAAGTTGACTTGTGGCTTTTAGTTATTATCATATACAAATATTTTCAAAATATTTTAAAAAATGTTTGATAAACTGATTACAAAAAATAAAAAAGCATATTTTGATTATGAAATAGTTGAGACTTGGGAAGCTTGAATTGAATTAAAATGATATGAAACAAAAAGTATCAGAGCTGGATATGTAAACCTAAAGTGAGCATTTTTAATAGTTCAAAATAAAGAATTATTTATAAAAAATATGATGGTTTCTGCTTGGAAGACTCTTCCAAATCGTGAAACTATAGATGTTTTTAGGCAAAGAAAGATATTTTTACATAAAAAAACTATTTCTTATCTATCCATAAAGGTAAAAGAAGCTTGATTTTCTATAATTCCTTTAGAACTTTATTTTTCTTGAAGTTTGATAAAACTTAGAGTCTGACTTGCAAAGTGAAGAAAATCTTATGAGAAAAAACAAGTTTTAAAAGAAAGAACAATGGAAAAAGAAGCAAAAATTGCTATGAAAAAATTTTTACAATAAAAATATTTATTTTCTAATTTTTAAACTATGTTGGATATAAAACTTATTAGAAACAATACAGATCTTGTAAAAGATGTTATATCTAAAAGAAATATTACTTTGGATGTAGATGCATTTTTATCAATAGATAAAGAGAAACTTGAATTGATTCAAAAAATAGATGAGCTAAGAGAGTTAAAAAACAAATTTAACAAAGAACTTCCAAATCTTTCTACTGATGAAAAAAATCAAAAATTATCAGAAATGAAAGAAATTTGAGAAAAATTGAAATCACTAGAAGAGAGACAAAAAGAAGTAGAAAACTCTTGGAATGAAATGTATTATAAATTTCCAAATTTACTTGATGAGACAGCTGCTATTTGACCAACTGAAGATGACTGAGTAGTAGAATATACTTTTAAAGAAAAAACAAAGTTTGATTTTACTCCAAAAGCTCACTATGAGATTTGAGAGGCAAAATGATGGATTGATACAGAAAAAGGTTCAGAAATCTCTGGTTCTAGATTTTGGTATTTAAAGTGAGATTTAGTTTTACTTGAGTTTGCAATTATAAACTTTGTGATTTGAAAACTTATTTCAAAATGATTTTCTCCTATTTTACCACCAGTTTTGGTTAGAGAAAAAGCTATGTTTTGAACATGATTTTTTCCTGCCTGAGATGACTGAATCTATGCTGTAAATCCATGAGAAGATGATTTGTATTTAGTTTGAACTTCAGAAGTTCCTGTAACTTCATATCACTCTTGAGAAACTTTGGATTTGACTGAACCAAAAAAATATGTTGCTTTTTCAGCTTGTTTTAGAAGAGAAGCTTGAAGTGCTTGAAAAGATATGAGATGAATTTTAAGAGGACACCAATTTGATAAAGTAGAAATGGTTGTTTTCTGTAAACCTGAAGATTCTAGAAAAATGCATGATTTTATGGTTTCTATTGAACAAGAAGTTTGGGAAGAATTATGAATCCCATATCAAAAGGTAAATATTGCAAGTGGAGATTTATGAAATCCAGCTATGAAAAAGTATGATTTAGAAGCTTGGCTACCAGGTCAAGATAAATATAGAGAAGTAACTAGTTGTAGTAATGTTTGAGAATTTCAATCAAGAAGACTTTGAATAAAATGTAAAACTGATGACTGAAAAACAGTTTATGCACATACTCTAAACTGAACAGTTTCAGCTATTTGAAGATGTTTGATAGCAATAATTGAAAATTATCAAACTGTTGATTGAGATGTTGTTATTCCTGAAGTTTTAGTTCCTTTTATGTGATGAAAAAAAATTATTTAAAAAATAAAAAAGTTGATTTTTTAAAATCAACTTTTTTATTTTTTTTGTTCAAAAGATTAGTACAAAAAGATTTGTAAAATGTTAAAAAATTGTTAAAATATAGAAAAAGTTATTTTATTTTAGATAAGCGAAAAATATTATTATGAAATACTCAAATATTCAAAAATTTATTTCATATATTTTGTTGTTTTTATTTTTTGTAAATATTAGTATAAATATTCCACCAATAGTTTCTCTCGTATTGGCTAGAGAATCTAGTTTTTATAGTCTTGTTTCTATAATAGTGGACGAAAAAACTTATTCTGAAATAAAACCTGAACTTGACAGATATAGTAGAGACATTTCAAATGTTTTGGAAAATACAAAAGTTGTCATACTTCCAGTTCCTGAAAATGCTTCTGTCTTCCAAATAGCTTCAATGAATGAGGCTATGTATTTTGATGGTTATAAATCTTTGGCTCCTGTTGATTTTGAGTCAAAACTTATGGCTTCTATTTTTGTTTGAAAAATTCCAGTTCCAACTGTCTACAAATGAAAAGATTTTTCTAGAACTATTTTGCCATATATAGATTTTGAAGACAAAACTTACATCTACAATCATACTTCAAAAAGATATGAAGAAAATAAAACTTGAGGATTGGAAATCAGACCTGAAGTAGAGTTTTCATTTATTTCTCCGAATACTTGAGATTTTGGACAAGATATAAAAGAGCTAAGAACATTTTTTGATAAAGACCATGATTATTATACTTGAGCTTGAATGTATCAACAAACAAATTATGTTATAAATTGAAAAAAAGAAGATGAGTTAAATCATGCTTGATATGAACCTTATGTATTTTACTATGATTATTTTAGAGAATTTAGTTCTTTTAATTCTTCTTTGTACTCTTCTTATAAATCAACTAGACAAAATATAGAAGACTTGACTTATAATAGATATAATTCATGATTAGCAAGTAAAATGAAGGCTTGACTTTTGACTCAATCTACAAATGAGTTAGCAAAACTAGCACAAAAAGTCGATCCAAGTATAGATATTTCAAAATATTCAAAACAAAATCCTCAAAATGAAGGTTTTGATATTCAAAAATGATCATTTATAAATAAACTGAAGAAAAATTTTGTAAATTCTTTCTCTTCTTGAAGAGTTTGAGAACTTAGAAAAGATGTATTTAATGCATGAAGGTATAATTTTTGAAAAAATGTAAATGTAGATTTTCCTTCATATGTTATTTCAAATACAGATATAGTTTCAAATCAGTATATGAAAGATGCTTCTGATGATTTAGAAAAATATATTGATGGTGTAGTTGAAGATGGACTTTCTAGAAAAATAGCTATTCCAGAGCGTTATGAACGTAGAACTCCAGGAATGGTTTGAGAGGTTATTTATTGAAATTATTTATTTTGAGATAATAAGCCTGCAAATGCAGAAAAGTGTACATACTACAGATGAAGTCTAGAAGGTGATTCTTCACAACTTGTTGAGGCAAACAGATGATACAATATTATGCTAGCACAACCTGACATAGCAACTCTTTGATGACCAAACTCAGATTGTCTTATTAAAATAAATGAAACTTGAGAGTGAGCTAAATGATACTGGTGAAAAAACTCTCCACTTTATTTGCAACCAGGTGCTATGAGTTCCTCAACACTTCAACTTTGAGGATGAGTAGATTACAAAAAGGCTGTTGTACCTTTGTTTAATATAAACTGATCTAAACAAACATCTTGACTAGATAAAGTTCCAAATCCACACTTGTGTTTTGATAATAATTTTATTTTAGAAAAAGAAATAACAGAGACAAGTAGGTATGAACTTTTTGGTACTTGATGGACTTGTAGAACAGATAATAGACAAATGTGATTTGATTGAAATCATATAGAGTTGAATACAAAACCTTGAGAATGTGACTTAAAAGTATATCTTGACTGAGAATTAGTAAAAGAATTTAAAAAATTCCCTCGTAAAGAAGATGAAGCTGTTTGTGAAGAGATTTATAGATACCGTTCTATAGATTCAGTAATTCATCACAAATCTCCAACTCCAAAAGATATCTCAGATCAAAGTCAAAAATTGGCTACAGAAAATCTACCTATTGATAAAAATAGATATGTTGATTTTATCAGAGCTGACGGAAAATATGTAAAAATAAATTATCCATATCTTTACAGACTTGATCCAAGTGAAAATACTTTTGAAGCTGCTGAACAAGCTTTGATTACTGAATTAAATGCAAAATCTGAACAAATTAATGCTATAATTGCTAGAGCTTCACAAAAAGCAACTGTAAATGCTGCAAATGATGTATTTGACACTGCGAACTCTCATCCATATTCTGGAAGAATATTAGACATAATCTGAAAAAGTGATCCTATTTCTCAAAAACTTAAAAAATGAGAATATCCAGCAGGAAAAAAGGTTGATTTGTTAGCTTATTTAAAAGGTAAATGAACTACAACAATTGACTTGCATTGAGAAAAAAAGGAAATAAGTTATTATGATTTGGCTGTTTTGTCTATTTTATGGAAAAAATATGATAATCCTTCTGAAAAATATTCATTTATATTTGAAAGATATTTGTCAGATGAGGCTCAATCAAAGGATAAATACCTACTTCCAAAAACTAGAAAACAATATGAAATAGCTTATTTGTGAGCAAATTGAGATGCTCAAAATATGATGGTTTCTCTTGACCCAGCAGCAAAGGATGAAAATCCTTATAGTGATATTATTGCTAAAAATCAAGATCTTTCTTCAAAAATGCTTTGATTAAATGTTGCAAACTCTTCTACTTGATGAGGATGAGCTCCATCTGATACTTATCAATGATATACTTGAGCTTCTCCTACAAAAGCTAGGCCATCAGATGGATTGTTTAAATGTGCTCCACCTGACTGAGTTCCTATTTGGAAATGGCCAAGTGCAATATCTTGCCGGATAAGTAATATGCTTCCACCAAAAATAACTATTTCTGATGGACACTGTTCTATGAGTTCTGCTTTGGATTTGTTTGAAAATCATAGTTCAAATACTCCTTCTTCTAATTGATCTTGAAATTCTTCATCTGGAGCTTCATCATCTTGAAATTGATGAAATACTTGAGCTTCTAATGGTTCTAGACAAAGTGGACAAAATTGAAATTCAAACTTTAAATTAAATAATCAAAATAATGGTAAATCTTGTGTTGTTGATGAGAATTCTAACTGATTATCTGATTGTCTAGAATGAATTGATAGTATTACTTTGGCTTCTGATTCAAATGTTTATGCTTACAATGATTATGTTTCACTTTTGGCAACATTTTATGAAAAGGATAAAAAAGCTACATATGTTAATGGTGCACCTGTTACATTTGAAATAGTAAAAATAGAAAAAGCAAAAGATGAACAAAAAGATATTTCTAATTCAAATTTGGAAGTTGTTTATGACATAACAGATCCTAATTTAAATAATGAAAGTATTATTTCAGATTATGTAAACTTTTCAAGCTATCCTGTTAGATCTTCTATTTGAACTTCAAAATATTGATTCTCTACAAAAAATAAAGATTTAAATATTTATTTAAGAGCTAAATTTACACCAAATACAACTAAAGTTCAAAATAAAAAATGGATAGAATCACCTAATTTAAAAGTAGAAGTCAGATCTAATACATTTACTTCATTTGCTACAAAATATGACAAAAAGACAAATACTTTGTCAAATTCTCTAAGTACAATAGAATCAAGTAGCAAACCAAATGTTTATTTGATAGATTTATGAATTGGTACATTTGAACAACAATTGTCAAAAATCCAATCTTTCTCTGAATCAAATGAAAATTTGATAGTTTGAATGAGTAAAACTTCAAAAACAAAATCTACAATTGATATAAAATATCCAATAAATATAAAATTATTTAATAAAGACAATATTGTTCAAGATTTGGAGATAAAATCTAAACAAGATGTTATAAAACTTTCTCCTTTAACTGATAGTTGAACATATAAGTTAAAAATAACTGATAGTGACTCTTTGTCTACAACTAGAGAGATATATGTTTCAGCTTCAGCTGTAGAAAAAGTAGATGTAAAACTTTGAACAAACTTGCTTCTTTCTTGATGAAGTGTGTCTACAAATATTTTGACTCTTTATGATGGTCATGATAATCCAGTTTCTGGAAAGAGATATATAGCTCAACTAGAACTTTCAAATGATAATTTTGTATTTATAGGTCCAGATTGAGAAACAAAAACTGTTTCATATGAGATTTATGAATGATTCCAAGCATTTAGAATAAAATCTACAGATAAAGCTTGATGAACTGATTTAAATGTAAAAATTATTGATCCTGAAACAAATACTGTTGTTGCCAACACTACTCAAAAAATCAGGTCTATAGAAAATATAAGTGTTTCATTGTCTGAAACTGATATAAGTGTTTGATGAGAAACTCACAAAATAAGAGTTTCATTAAAAGATAATAATTGAAATATTTTAGTAGGAATGAATTCTAGAATTTATTTCTCTTGAGATTCAAATTATTTCAGACCAACAAAACCTTATTTTGATATAGTTAATTCTGAAGCTGAAGTAGAAATAATAACTAAAAATCTTGCTTGAGCAGAGATTCCTGTTGAAATTCAAATTGAATGAATTGATAGAATATTTAACAGTAAAATTTCTATCAAACCATTAAAACCAGTAAAAGTAGAAGTTATTGTTTGAAATTCTAAACTTGAAGCAAAAGAAGATAAATATTCTACAGTTTATCTAGAATTGAAGGATAAGTTCAATAATTTAGTCTTTACTGATTCTTCAACAAAGGCAAATGTGAGCATAGATCAAAAATATTCTCAAATTTTAAAATATAGTTGATGACCTGTTTCATTTAGAAATTGAGTTGCAAACTTCAATATAAATGCTACAAAGATTCCTTGAATTTGATACTTCAAAGTTTCTACAATTCCTTCTTTATGACAAAATTCTTTCAATCTTTCATCTGATGATAATTCAAGTACAAAAGTTGATTGAGTTTGAGAAAATGTTTGAAAAATAGAAACTTTCTATTTCTGGAACAAAGAAAAAGTTCAAAGACAACATTATAATACTCTTTATACAACTCTACTTTGAGCTAATTATTGAGATATTGAACAAAAAGATTATTTGGCTTGAGCTTTGATTTTTGATAAAAATAGTAGAGCTTTGGCTGTAACTTCACTTCTTGATTCTGGACTTAAAAAAGATAATATTTTAACTGTAAATGATTCTTGAGCTGTTAGAGAAATATTTTCAAAAGCAGATTTATCACAAAATCTAAATACAAATATCTGAATTGATGGGACAAAACTTTATTTCAATGTTTATAATACTTCTTTAAATGCTACAATTTGAAAAGTTTATTATAATTTACATGATGTTAAACTAGGAGTATGTAAGGATAATTTAGAAGATTGTTTTGATAAAAATAATTCTTCAGTTGTTTGATTGACTCAAAATCCTGACTATAAGTTTTATAATTCAAATAATAAATTAACTTTGGTTGATAAGTTTGGGGAACCAATATTTTCAGTAGATAGTTCATGAAATTTTGTAAAATACTCAGATATAGATTTTGAAATAAATTCTGACAATACAGCTGATTATTTGGATTTAAACTTGAGAAGAAGAAATCAAACAGTTTGAAATTTGTGAATAAAAACTGTTGGTGTTGATGTAAATGTCTCAAGAAATACAGATGTTTTCAATAGTAAAAAATCAACTACAAAAAACTCTATTTTGGTTAATATAGAGTCAAATTCTTATTGAAATTATAAATCTTGAAAAGAATTAGTTATTTTTTACAATGATCCACTTTCTGTAAAATCTACACTAAACAAGTTTACAAATAGTTTGCTTACGGGTTATGAAAATTTCCCAAATAAATCATGAATTGGTTGGTGATGAGAAAATAAAACTTTGCTTTCATTTGCTGCTTGAAAGAGTGTTTGAGCTTCAGTTAAAGATTATTCAAGCTTTTATACTATAAATGTTTGAGATCCATTTGTAAAATTGAAAAAACAAAAAAAGACTTTTTCTGGTTCAGGTTCATTTAAACAATTTGATTCAACAATTTGAAAAATTATTAGCAATGATGAGGAACTTATTGATTATAAAATATTTGATTACAATAATGACAAAAAAGATGATTTACTTCTTTTGAAAAGATGAAATTATCTAGAACTTCTTGAAAATACTGATACAGAAGAAAAATTTGTAAGCCATGGAAATGTTGCTCAAGTTTATGATTTGTGATTGACTTTTGAAACTTGAGACTTTACTTGAGATGGTTACTGAGATATTTTCTTTATTTGAACAGATTGAAAACCATATATTTTAAATAATGTGGCAAAAGATTTTACAAGACTTGATTTGTCAAACAAGCTTGAAACTACAGGAAAAATCTCTCAAACTTCAGTATTTGATATGGATAATGATGGTAAAACAGATATTGTTGTACTTGATGAATCAGGAGAATTGAGTATTTTCTATGGATGATGAACTTCAGCAAATCCTACATTTGAAAAGAAAGTTATTGTTAAGTGATTGTGACTTACTCTTTGAAATGATATTAAAAAAGATTGATGAGTTCTTTATTATGCAGGACTTTATCAACCAGAAAATATGTCTCCAGCTGATAGATTGAAGATGTGAGATAAAAATATTGACAAATGAGTTATAGATTCTGAAATATATGTAAACTTACCTTACAATAAAATCAAACCAGAAGATCCAAGCATAGAAAATATGACTAAACAGCCAAATTCTATCGAACAAACATATTATTTAAAATCAGAGTATTTATCATCTGTTTGAATAAATTATGAAAAAACATTTAAAGATAGAAATGGTTGAACTTTGGTTACTTGAGATATAGTTGATATAGAAGTAAAAATTACAAATAATTCTTGAAGAGCTTTGGTGAATGCAAGTTATTTAGAAAAATTTGAAAATTACTTTAATATAAAGACAGATACAATAACAAATTCTAAAAATATAGAAATATCTCCTTGACTTTGACATTATTGATTTGCTTTAAATAGATTTACTTTAGGAAACTGAGAAACTCTTACTATAAAATATAGCTGAGTTTCAAGAAAATTGGTTCACACTACTTTGAGAGTTTGATTATTTGAAAAATGAGAGCCTTGAGATGATCCTTATGGAGACATAATAGTTGATGATTTAAATATAAATTGTTGAGTTCCTCTAGGTATTTATAAATCTATTGCAGCTAGACAATATCAAAAATCAACTGTGCAAGCTCAATGTGATACATCTAAATTGCCATCTGAAGTCTCAAAGTTGTGACAAACTTCAAGTAGTGGTTGACTTCCAAGCAAAGTTGAAGAACTGAAAAATAATGTTTCTAGTGCACAACAATACTCAAGTTCAGAAATGAGCAAGTTTACTTCAGATAAAGATAAAGACTGAATTTATGATGATAATGATAATTACTCTTGAGATAGTATCTCTTGATGAATAGATAATTTAGCTCAAAAAATATCTGATGCGCTAGATAATGCGGAAAACTTCCTTGACTGATTATCTTGTTGATTTAATAATGGTTCTTGTTTATCATTGCCTTTGAACCGGGCTCCTTTAGCTCCAGGTAATGATCCTACATTTATGTGAATACCAATTGGTGATGGTCTTAAAGTTGAAGAATGACTTCCAATATTTTCAATGATTACTTGGAGACCATGTAAGCATTGACTTTGTCCTTCTACACGGCCACCTTCAGTATTGTGACCAAACTGAGAACCAGGTGCTTGAGGACGGCTTTGAACAACTTCTCCTACAAACTTCTTTAGATTGTTTGTGACTCCAACACTAACTGGATGAATCTGAACAGCTATCTGTTTCTGAGCTCCTGCATCAGTTGTTTGATATATGTCTGCTCCTCCTTGATGGGCTCCTTTGTTCCCAGGTTGAAACTGTATAGTTTTAGCAAAACCATTGTTAAAATGTAGCAATGATGGTTCAGACTGAGATCCTACATCACTAGGAACTCCAGAAAATATGTGAAACTATTGAGTTATAAATGGTTGACCAAAATGATGAACTTCGGCTTCATCATCTAGACCAAACTCTTGAGCAAATTCAAATGCTTCTAGAGTATGTAGTGCAAATACTTGATGAACAATGATAGATCATGGTTATGTTAAGGATTATATAAATTCTTGATGATGAAAAAACAATAACTCTGTACTTTGAATTTGAAAATTCAAACAAGCAATGGAAAATCATTCTACTTATGATTGAACACCTTTGTTTAGAGTTTGAACTGAGTGATGATGAACTTGAATTTCTGTAACTTTGTCTAGTTGAGGTTCAGATGATTTCTCAGATATAAAGCAAATATCTGAAGAAAGAATCACTTCATTCCCAGAATTTTTGATGGATTGGGTAGTTAGACAAATAGATGAAATAGTTGCAAAACTTACAGATTTCCCAACTATATTTTTAGTATTACCTGATTTTAGCTGAATTTATGATTCAAATAAATCTTGGGAAAGTAATTGGAAAGATTTCAAAGATAAATCTTCAAAATCAAAAAAATCTTCAAAAGCTACTTGAATGAACAAACCTATAAATCAAATAAATTCTTGAATTAGAGAAGCATTTGAGTTTTTGTCAACTCTTCCACTTGTAAATTTAAACCAAGAAATAGTAAATATAAATGTTCCTTGGATTTCTCAAGAGGAATTAAATAGAGTAAAAGTTTCTCGGAATGAAACTATAAGACAACGGGAAGAAGAAGCTAAAAAATATTCTAACAAATGAGAATATGGAGACAAAGTAAGTACTCAAATAAACTGACTTATAGGAAGTATTAGAAAAAATCTTGAAATTATAGAAGATTACAAAAATATTCCTGAAAAGATAAAGAAACTGATAAGTAAAAAAGAAGATTATCTAGAACAAATCTTGTGTAATGTTGAAAGTATTACAGATATTATGTGAGGACGGATTTGAAAAAATGGTGAGAGATTTAAAGCTTGGGTTGAGCTTTACCTACTTATAAAAGCCGTTTTGAAGGCTTGGCAATTATTTATAGATATTTTTGTAAATTATGAAGAAGAATGTAAAGAATGTAAAAATGAAAGACATGATCTTCTAAATTGGGAATTCCAAATTATTAGTTTGATTGTTCCAAAAATACCTGTTGTAGAGTTTCCAAAATGGCCAGATATAGTTATAGATTTGCACAATATAAGGGCTTCTCTTGATATATCAATTCCTGAATTTGTGGTAAATACAAAACCTATAAATCTTCCAAATTTGCCAAACCTAAATCTTCCAAGTATTCCAGATGTAAATGCAAATCTGAATTTGCCAGATATTCCTATACTTCCTGAATTAAAAATTCCTGAACTTCCTGACCTTCCAAGTTTGCCAACTATAGAATTGCCAAATTTACCTCCTCCACTTAAATTACCAAAATTATTTGAAGGATTTGAATTTATCATAGATATAGCAAAACTTGTAGTTAAAGCAATGTGTATTTTGAAAAAATCACCTTTGCATCCAGAATGGAGAGCTTGAGACCAAATAGCATTTTTGACAGAAAGAAATTGATTCTTGTGAATAGACTTTATAAGCAAGAGTTTGCCAAAATTTACACTTCCATATGTAGACTCTATAAATGTAGTTGCTTATGTAAATATGGAACTTGAAACAGACTTTATAGTTGAAATGGCTGAACAACTTGTAAAACCTATAAATAGCTTCACTTCTGACTTTACAAATGTATTTAAAATCTCTCTTAATGATTTAGATCTTTCTTGAACAGTTCCTTCAAGTGTAGATATTAATGCTGATTTGACAAGTTATAAAGATAATTTAAAAAATAGTCTTTCTACAAAAATTTTGGTTGCAGATACTGTTGTTAAACATATTTCTAAAGGAATTGACTATATGGAACAACATAAAAATGAAACTTCTACAAATGAAGAATTTAAAAAATCTGTTGCAAAATCTCTAGCTTCTGAAAAAATTACTTCAAATCCTCAACTTGATGAATTAAGAGAAGTTTGGAAGCAAGTAAATGAATATACATTTGCTGGAGAAAATAAACTTATTTCAGATTTGAAAAATTATAACTTTGAAAAGTATGAAGCTGTAAAAAATATTATAATTACAGAGAGAGCAAAAAATAAAAATCTAGAAAAAGATTTACAAAAAATGTTTGAAAATAAAAACATCAAAGTCTCAGAACAAAATACAAAAAGCTCTATTCAAAGCTACAATGATTCTCTAGATAAATATAATTCTAAAACTTTTGAAAATATTTGAAAGATTATGAATTATGATGAGAAAAACTCAGTTAAAGCTGAAATAAAAGATTTGTGACAAGACTTGAAAAATAGGTCAAAAGAAGTATTTGGTAGATATTCTAAAGATTATAAAAATACAGATACTCCACTAGAAACATACAAAAAAGCAAATAATTTACTTGCTGCAAATGCAAGTGTTTCTACAACACAATCAGCTCCTATTTGAATTTGTTCGGCAAATAATAACTTTAGTTGAAGTGGTTCTTACAATTATTATTGAATTTATGTAGTTGAAAATGGAAGATCATATAGATTATTTGACTATGTAGATGAAGTAAAATGAGATGAGGTTCCAAAGGCTATAGATTACGATAATGATTGAGACAAAGATTTACTTTACTTTGTAAATAATGTCTTGTATCTAAAAGAAAATCTTGAAAATAAGCCTTCAAATAAAGTTTATTTAAATGAGGCTCCAACTGTTTTGAGCCCTAGTGATAATAAATATTTAAATAAATATTACATAGAAGCTGTAAACAATGCTCACGAATCAGATATCTGAAATTCTATTGTAAACTTGAGTTTTGATACTTTGCAAAATATTTATAATTATAGAATGACTTATTTTGACATAGTTGATAAACATAGAAATCTAAAAAGAGATGAAATCGAACCAAGAAGAAATAAAAATATTGTTGATTGAATAGCTTGAGAATGAGAAATAAACAATATTTTTGAAAATGATTATTATACAAAAAGAAAAGACTTAGTTTACATAGATAGAATTTGAAGTTATAGATGACTTGAAATGGCAACTTATAAAATGAAATCTATAAGAGATGACTTAAACTCAGGAAACACAGTTACAATTTCTGCTTGAACAAGACTTTACTCTTGACCAAGTTACTTAGAATTGACTTATCAAGTTGATTCTGAAGATGAAAATCAAACTTTGAAACTAGAACCAAACACAAATATTGAAGCAAAAGAAGATTTGGTAATAGTTTGAATTTCAAGAGGAAATTGATATATCCAAACAACAGATGAAGTTGTTTACAATTGAGATGAGATTTCCAAGATGAAATGATATCCAATTCCTTTTGGAACAAAAATCACATTTGTTTGAGATAAAACAGCATTGAAAAAGGACTCTTATATAGATTTGTATTATTATGATAAGAGTGAATTGAGGCTTGACTTCAATGATACTTATTCTTGGGAATTGTATGATTTATGAGAGTTAAATACAGAATATTTATTCTCTTTAAATAAGAAAAATGATTATTATTATGCAAAATTAAATTGATTTAAAAATAACACAGTTTGAACTTCTACAAGGCAAATACTTCTTTCTCCACAAATGAAAGCTGATAAAAATCAACCAGACATAGCTTTGAACTCTATAAAAGTCCCTGTTTATCAAGAAGTAGAGATTGATATTACAGATAAAATAACAGAGGATAGATGAGTCGATTGAGTTTCTAAGTTGTTTATAGATTTTTATTTAGAAAAAGACACTGATGGGGACTTGAATCCAAAAAATGATGATAATTCTATGCAAAATTTAAAAGCATATAAAAAAGATTGAAAAATATTTTTGAAAGCTTGAAAATTTACAACTTTGATTGATAAAAAGGTTTGAATAAATGTAGTTGATGAAAACTGAAATGTTTGATTTAAAGAAATAAATTTTGAAGTTTATAGTCCTATTCCTGAGATAGAAGCTTATGATTGAACAACTATTTCTTGAAAAATATCTGAGGCTTTGTCAGATGAACCTATAAATTTTTATAGATTTAGATGATGAAATTTGACAAAACTTTGAGATACTGAAGGGAAAGTTACAGTTTCTACAAATGATAAGTGAGAATTTGAATTAAAAACTTGACTTTTCACTTGATGACTTACTCTAAAGGATGCTTCTTGAAAAGATATTGCAAATATTTCAGAAAAAACTTGAAAAATAGATATTTTGACTCCTGAAAATAAATTGAAATACAAAATAAAGGTTTCAAAAGAGGAAAATACAAATTATCCAAAAATATTTATACAAGATGAAACTTGAAAAAATATTTTTAATCAAATTTTGAGAGTAAACTGAAATTCAAAAGTTTGAGTTGTAAATTCTTTTGAAAATCTAAAGAAAAATGGTGTTTATTTGAAATCTTATCAAAATGATTTTGGTTATTATGTTTTACCAGAAAATATTTCAAATAATCCTTGAGTTTATGTTTGATATAGAAGTTCTGATTCAAACCAAACTCCTGTATTCAAAATATATCCAGATGGAAGACTTGAGTTACCAAATAGTTATAACATAGATTATTCAGAAGATAAAGATTACATAATCCTAAAAATAAGTGATTCTTCTTGAAAACAATTATTTGATTTACTTTTCAAGTTGGATGCAGATTATGTTATAAATTAAAAAAACCTAAAAGTTTAAACTTTTAGGTTTTTTGTACTTTTCTTTTAAGAAAATTTGAGTATTATAAAAATGAGGATAAATTGTTTTATTGAAAAAGATGTTTGAGAAAAAAATTTTATAAATAATCAAAATCAATCTTGGCAAGAAATTTACAAAAATTTACAAAATATTATTTAATTTAAAAATTATGAAAACAATAAGAACTTGAGTTTATGCAATATTGAAATATAAAGAAAATATTGTTGTTATCTTGAAAAAAAGGTGACCTTTCACAGGATTATATGATTTACCTTGAGGAAAAATAGAACATTGAGAAAATCATATTTTTTCTTTAAAGAGAGAATTAGAAGAAGAAATCTGATTAAATGAAAATGATTTTCAAATAAAAAGATTGCTTACAGTAGAAGAAGATTTTGTACAACATATATGGGAATGAGAAGAAAAAGATGAGCATATTATAGCCATTATTTATGAAGTAGAAATCACAAAGGAAAATTTAAATTTGGATTTTATAGAGAATTGATGAGATTCTGCTTGACTGAAATTAATTTCTATAAATGACACAAATGAACCTAAAACAAATATTTTGAAGAAATCTTTAGAAAAAATAATGTTTATTTAGTATTATATATTTTTTATATAATTTGAAGTAGAATGTGGGATTGAGAAATATTGACATAAATTGAAACTTCAAAAATGATAATATTTCTGTTATAAACAAACTAAAATGAACTCATATATTAGCAGAGTTTTATTGAATAGAAGAGAGTTTTTGACTAACAGAAGATTATTTAAAAGAGAAAATGTCTTTATTTGTCAAACAGGCAAATTTATTTGAATTGTGAAATATTTTTCATAGTTTTTGAGAAAATTCATATACTTTTGTTATTTGTTTAGCTGAATCGCACTTTACTTTACATAGTTGGCCAGAGGATAATTATCTGACTTTAGATATATTTGTTTGTGATTATAAAAAGGACAATAAAGAAAAAGCTTTTGATTTATTTGAAAAAGTTGCCAAATTTTATAATCCTAAACATATTGAGAAAAAAATTATTTATAGATAAATTTATTATATGAATATAACAATAAGAAATATGCAAGAAAAGGATTTGCTTTCTTGCTCTATAATATTAAAAAATGAATATTGAAAAGAACCATATTTTGAAATTTTTGAAAATAATAATCATTTAAATTATATAGAAAGTAAATTTTTAAATAACAAAAAAACTAGTTTTGTTGTTTTAGATAATGATACAATTATATGATTTTGTATATCATCACTTTCTTTTTGGGTAGATTGATTACAATGAATTATAGAAGAAATTGTAATTGATTGAGCTTATAGGTGAAAATGAGTCTGAAAAAAAATATATTTTTATGTAGAAGATTTTTTAAGAAATTTATGAGTAAAATCTTTGATGTTATGGGCTCAAAATGACTCAATAGCTTTTAATTTTCATATAAAAAATTGATTCTTTAAATCAAACAATCATTCAATAATGTTTAAAAATTTATAAATAATTATAAAAATATAGAAAAAACATAGTAATTTTAGCAAATAAAAAAACCTTGAAAATTTTAATTTTCAAGGTTTTTCTATTATTTATTAATTCTTACAGAATCAATAATTTCTCTTATTTGGTGATTTGATCAGTGTTTTCTAGTTATATCAATTATAAGAATCATTCCATTGTATTCAACTAAGTAAGTAGTTCTTTCATTATTATTTTCCTTAAAATTCATTTCATAAGCACTTTTTCCATCTATGCTAGTAGTATTGCTACTAAAATCTCTTACTGAACTAATTCTTAACAAATTTTCTTTATAATTTTCAAAGAAATCTGCAAAACTAGAATAGTTTGAATAATCTTTTATGCTGAAACTTACAGTATCTCTATCACCACTTTTATTTTCATCAGTTAGAGTTACTTCACCATTTCCATATCTATTTTCTCTCCATCCACTTGGAATGTTGTAGTTATAAGAAAGAGATCTAGATCAGTAATTATTTGAATTATTGTTGTTATTATTATTTCTGTTTCTATCTATTTCTGAAGAATTTCTAGCAATTCTTATAGAATCTATTATTTCTCTTATTTTACTGTTTGAAGAATTTCTGTATTTTCTAGTAACTTCAACAACTAAAACCATGTTGTTGTACTCAACTAGATAAACAGTTTTTTCATCATCATTGTTTGTAGTATAGTTTAATTCATAAGCATTTTTTCAATCAACTGAAGTACTATTACTTCTTAGATTTCTAACATAACTGTCTCTTGATAAATTATTTCTATAATCATCATAATAATCTCTAAAACTAGAGAATCTTGAATAACTTTGTATTTTGAAGTTTACAGAATCTCATCTTGTGTAGTTATTATCATCAGTTAGAGTTACTTCACCATTAGAATAATTTTGTTCTCTCCATCCACTTGGAATAGAGTAAGCATAAGCAAGAGAACCACTATAATTGTTGTTATTATTGTTATTTGAATTGTTGTTATTTGTATCTGCATTTCTATTTCCACGATAGATTAGGTCTGAAATAGATATTTCTCTTTCTTGATTCCTGCTATTTTCAGAAGTTTTTCTATCAATTCTTATAGAATTTATTAAATTATCAAGTTTGTAATTGTTAGAATTTCTATATTTTTTAGTTACATTTATAACTAAAATCATATTGTTGTACTCAACTAGATAAGTTATTCTATTATCACCACTACTTAAATTGTATTCAAGTCTGTAAGCTTCTCTTCAATCAATAGTAGTTCTGTAGTCACTTAGATTTCTAACATAATTTTCTCTATTTAATTGTCTTTTGTATTCATCAAAGAAATCTCTGAAACTAGAGTATCTAGTATAAGTTGCAGTCATAAAACTTACAGAATCTCATCTAGTAGAGCTGTTTTCATCAGTCAAAACTACTTCACCATTTGAATATTCAGACTCTCTCCATCTGTCAGGAATAGAGTAAGAATATGATAATCATCTGTTGTAGTAATTGTTATTATTGTTATTGTTTGAATTATTGTTATTATTTCTTGGTAATTCTGAAGAAGTTTTTGCTATTCTTATAGAATTTACTATATCATTTATTCTATTATTTGAAGAGTTTCTATATTTTTTAGTAATATTTACAACTAAAATCATTCCATTGTACTCAACTAAATATATAGTTTTATCATCTCAATTATTTAGAGAATAATCAAGTCTGTATGCACTTTTACCATCTATAGTTGTACTACTGTCTCTTAAATTTCTTACAGAATAGTCTCTATTTAACTCTCTTTTGTATTCTTCAAAATAATCTCTAAAACTAGAATATCTAGAATAATCTTCTATTTTGAAATTTACAGAATCTCCTCTAGTAGAATAATTTTCATCAGTTAAAGTTACTTGACTTCTAGTTTCATTACTTTCTTTCCATCCATTAGGAATTGAGTAAGAGTAAGCAAGAGATCTGTCATAATTATTGTTTCTGTTATTATTGTTATTGTTTCTATTGTCGTCTCTTCTTATATCAGGAACATAGATTTGATCTCTTTCAGGAGTATTATAATTTCATTTTAAAATATAGTATTTTAATAATCTTGTTCTATAATAAATATTTAAAACTAAATTATATGCTTTTTCTTCTTGATAATTTAGATATTTTCATGAGTAATTTGCAATAATTCTATTTAATCTATTTTCTAAATCATCAATAATTCTACGATCTTTTTTCAATCTCAAATCAGTGAAAAAGTTAGTTATGATTCTATTATAATAATCTCAGTTGCTAAAGTCTCTTTCTATCTTTGCTCTAGATAAAATGATTGCTTTATAAAGTTCTGCTTCAGAAGAACTACTTGTTGCTGTATCCAGGGCTATAGTACTAGAAACATTAGAGAAAATAATAGCCATCAAAGCAACTATTGCTAATAATTTTTTCATATTTTTCATAGTTAAAATTTAATATAACTAAATTATAAATAATAAAATAAAAATGTCAAGAAAATATTTTTAAAAGATATTAAAGAAATAAAATCTTTTTTGTAGTCCCTATTATATACTAAAATTTTTTTAAATCAACAAAAAAACTAACTAAAATTTTAGTTAGTTTTTTGCAGAAATATTATTTAGATTTTTCTACATTTGTAGGAACAAAAACCTTTTTAGCATCTTGATACTCAGTAGGAGCTTTGATTTCATATTTATCAATAGGAGTTTTAAAACTATTTGCTTTTAGTTTTAAATCAAGAATTTCAATATTTTTAGAATTTGCTTTTACTTCTAAATCTATGTCAAAGTAACCACTTGAAGCTTGTAAATTAAGTCTTACATTTCAAGTTACATCTTTTGTATCATTAGGTAACACTTTATTGTCTACAGTGAAAGAATCATCTATGATTATTTTATCTTGATATAGAGATATATTGTGGTTTATTTTCACAACATCTTTGATTTCAGTTTCTCAAGTAAATATTCAGTTTGCACCTTTTAATTTTGTTGTAAGAGTATCTATTTTTAAGTTAAATTCTCCTGATTGAGGAATAAAGTTTGAATCTAAATTTAGGTCAAAATTCAAATCAAAAGAATTACTGTAAGTTATTTTTCAAATCAATTTTTTGTTTTCAAGTTTTAAACTTCAATTAAAATCTTTTGCTGTAGCACTTACATCTAGTTTTGTTAGTTTTCCTAAAGAATCTAATTCTCAGTTTACTTTAGCTGTAAATTTATCTCCAAATGAATCAATTGTTAACTCTCAATTAAGTTTTGAGTTTTCAAGTTTCAAGAATCCATTAAATTCTTTTGAAGTAGCTTTTGCGTTTATATAGCTGAAATTATTTTCTCAATTAAGTTTTGACTCAAAAGTTATATTTGCTTCTTTTGATTTGAAATTAAAGTTTAATTCAGAATTTTTCTTATAATATAAACTTGCAGTAGCATTGTTTTCATTTTTTACACTTGGGAAATTTAAGTCAAATTTTACTTCTTTTAATTCTTTACTGCTGAAACTTAAGTAACCTTTAGCTTTTACATACTCATCATTTCAAGTTATGTCAAGTCTACTATCATCTCAATCCATTGTTAGATAGATTTCAGTATTTTTTGCAAAATTTTGAACTTCTTTTTTGTATTCAGCATCACTACATTTTTCTTTAAATGGATCTGAAATTGAACCTAAGCTTTTATTTAAAGCACAAGAATCTTGAGTTGGTCTCAAATAATATTTATTTCATTCTTTTTTATATGCTTCAAATAAAGGTTTTTCAGTTAATTTTTTTAGTTCATTTAGTTGAGAATCAGGATTATTTCCCATTAAACCTTGTAATTGTTTGTATTCTTCATTACCTATTTTTAGATATTTGTTTGAAGCAGAAATTTCTTTTAATTTATCTAAAAATTGAGTAAATTCTTTATCTGTTCAGAAATTGTCTTTTACATTTATTGTTTTTAGTAAAAGATAAACATCATCTCATTTAATTATTGCCTCAAGATTTGAGTCAACATTTACATTTAAATCTATTTTTCAATCTGATTTTGTTTTAGTTTCAACTTCAACTTTTGCTCTCAATTCAGCATCTGAACCTGAAGTTTGAGATTCTAAATCTTTTAGATTTAGTTTTTGATATAGAGTATTTTTTTCATCTATATCTCTAGCAGAAAGTTCAAACTTAAAGTCTCATTTTTGTTTTGCATAAGCATTTTCTAAATACAATTTGTTGTATTTTTCAAATTCAGCTTTTACAGTATTATAAAAATCATTTTGAATTTTTAATATTCTTTCTGCTGCAACTTTTTTGTCAGCTTCAGAGATAGTTGGATTTAAAATTCAAGTATTTTTTACATCTGTTTCTTTTAATTCTTTTGCTTTTAAATCATTTAGGCTTTTTTGAGCTGAAAGATATATATAGTTTACTAAAGCAGAAGTAAATTCATCTTTTACTTTTCAGCTTTGTTTTACAGTTTCTATTCTAGAAATAAGTTTTTCTAAAGTTTCTACTGATTTATTTTTTTCTAAAAATGCATCAATAGTTTTTACATAATCTTTTCCTTTAGCTCTTTGTTCTAAAATACTTTTTGAACTAGAAATACTTTGTTCACCTGAAAAGTTTCTATTTTGAGGTTTTAAAATAGAGTTAGGTGAAACAAGGCTAGGAGCATCATTTACTCAAGCAGCTAAAACTTTTGCTCAAAAACCATTTAGTAAAAAAGTACAAAGCAAAAGTATGCTAAAAAATTTTCTCATATACATTTTTTTAATATATAAAGTTACTTCATTTTAATCTTTATAGAGTATAAGTCAAATTAAAATGAATAATAAAATTGACAAATAAGTTGCTTCAAATATATGTAAAAATATATTCATAACTAAAATTGCTAAAAATACTCAAAAAATAGTCAAAGATTTTTTATACAATTTTATAGATATTATTCATAAAATACTTAAAAATAATGCAAAATAAATAATTCATCATTCAACTAATATTTGAATAAACCAACTTTCAGGAATATAATAATGTTCTCATTCTAGATTTTGTTTTTCTGGATAAATACTTCTAAAAGCAGGTCAACTTTCAGCAAGACCAGAACCTAGAGGTTTTTTTATAAATCTTTCAATTCAGATTTTCATCCTACTAAAGTGTCATTCTGTAGAGCTTTCTCTGAAGACAATATTTCTTAACTGATTTGAAAATAAACTTAAAGCAACTACTCATAAAACTCATAAAATAGCTATAATTGCTAAAAAAGTTTTTTTGTATTTTTTATAAAAATATTTTAGATTTAAGAGTAAAATAACTCAAACTGAAGTTAAAACTCATAAAATAGCACTTCTTGAAAAAGTCAAATAAAGTAAAACAGAAGTAAATGCTAAAAACAAAAAAACATAAAATTCTTTTTTGTCTTTTTGTAAATACACAAAAAATCAAGAATAAATTATCAAGAAAAATCCCATCATATTCGGTCAATCAAGTATTCATTGAAATCTTCTAATTCAAGAATTCTCAAGTCAGTGATAATTTGGAACTCATCAAGAATATACCCAATTTCAAGCATATTCTACAAAACCAAATAAATTTAGATATTCTTCTTTTAAAGTAAATTTTACTAAAACTCAGAAAAATAAAGAAATACTTGCAGAATATAAAAATAATTCTATAAGCTTATTTGTTTTTTCTTTTAAAAATTGGGATCAGTGCTTGTAAATCAAAAAAGCAACTAAAAATATAAAGTCATATCTTCATCAATAAAAAATACTTTTTAGTCAAAGTCAATTTACCAAAGTTATGATTATTCAATAAGCAAAAAATCAAAAAATTAAATAATCTAAAATATCAAATTTTGGTAGTTTTTTAGCTTTTATAAACTCGTAAATCAATGCTAAAAAAGCTAAAACAAGTAAAAATTCTTTTATAAAAAGTCAGATAAAACTAATTCAAGTTACATTTTGTAAGATAAGACTCAAAATAACATAAAAAGGCAAAATTATTAAGATTAATTTTGTGATAATTGTAAAAAAATTTGTATTTTTAAAGAATTTATTCATTTTATTAAAGTTATAAAAAATATTTTTTTAATTTTTGAAAATTATTTTCAAATCAATTCTAAAAATTGTTTTTCAAAAATCTCTTTGCTAAACTTTTTTGCTTGATTTATACAGTTTTCTGGTAAATATTTTTTCTCCAAATTATTTTTATGAAAGACTTTAAATTTTTCTATGAAATCTTCTCAAAACTTGTCTTCAAAAAAACTTCAAGTTATATTTTCTATATTTGTTTCTAAAAGTCAACCTCATTTATAAGCAAAAACTGGTTTTCAAGCTGCCATAACTTCAACTGGAACTATTCAAAAATCTTCTTCTCAAGGAAATATCAATCCTAAGCTATTTTGAACTAAAAATACAAGTTCATCTCAGTATTTTGCTCAGGCAAATTTAATATTTTCTTTTTTTATCATTTTTTCCAGATTTTCTCTAAAATCTCAAGCTCAAATTATTAGTAAATTTTCATCTAATTTGTTAAATCATAAAATAGCAATTTCTATTTTTTTAAATTCTGTTAGAGCAGAAATGATTATATAATATTTTTCAAATGGTTTTTGAAAATCATTTTTTTCTAAAATTTTTCAAAATCTTTCAGTTTCAACTGGAGGATAAAGGATTACTGACTCTCTTTTGTAATATTTTTGGATTCTTTTTTGAGTATTTTTGCTATTTGCAATTATTAAATCTGACCTTTGAGAAGCTAGAAAATCCCACTGTCTATTTTTGAAAAAAGTATTTTCTATAAATGGCTTTAAAAAATATTTTTTCCAACCGGAAAAAAGTCATAAATCCCTTTTGTATTCATTTGTCCAGTCCCACATGTAACGTGCAGGAGAATGACAATAAACTACAAACTTAGTTTCTGGTTTTGTAATTGCTCAGTGAGCAAAACCACTAGAACTACAGATAACTAAATCAAATTCTGAGAAATCAAAACTTTCTATTGATTTTGCCATAAAAGGCAAACAAAGTCTTTGTTTTTTGAAAATATTATAAACTTTTTGAGTTTTTGTTTTCCAAACTTGATTTGAAATTTTTTCTTTTGGAAATATTTTTGAGCACTTATTTTCATCATAAATTAATGTAAAAATTGATGCATCTGGAAATAAATTTACAAAATTTTCTACTACTTTTTCAGCTCAACCAAGCTTAATAAGCATTTCATGTAAAATAGCTACCTTCATTTTTTTGATAATTTTTAACAAATATATTATAATAAATATAACTATTTTTTGAAAAAAGCTAGTTTTTCTTAATTTTTTTTGAAAAATAAAAATATTTTTTAATACAAAAAAATGAAATTTCTTACAAAAATAATTCTTTTTATTTCTTTATTTTTAGGTGTTTTCAGTATTTCTTCAGCAGCTCAAAACACACAAACTCCTGCAAATACTCAACAAAGTCCTTCAACTTGAACTACACCTTCAGCTTGAGAATCAACTGCTTGACAATGAAACTCAGAGGAAACTGACTCTTGTACTTGAAATGGAGACTGTTTGGCTTCACCAAATTATCACTTTCCAACAAGTAAATTTGTTCCTGGTTGAACTTTTAAATGATGAGGAACAACTAAAAAAAGAGTTGATAATGGTCTTTTGACTATTATACAAAGAATTATGATTCCTTTTTGAGTTATTTCAGTTATAATTTTGACTATTTGAGCAGGTTTTATGATTCTCTCTGGATGACTGGATGAAAATATAACTAGATGAAAAAAGATTTTAAAAATGTGAATTGTTTCTATATCTATAGCTCTTAGCTCATATTTATTGGTAGAATTATTAAAATATTTACTTTATACTTAATAAAAAATTATGTTAAAAAATATTATAAAAAAATTAATAATTTTGTATTTTATTTTAGTTGGTTTATTTTCAACTCTTCAAGCAAATGCTTTTAAATGGAGTGATTATATAAATATAAGATATTGAAATGGATGAGGAGGTTGAACTTGAGATTGACCAGAGATTTGATGCAGATGACTTCCTTGATGCAAAGGAACTTCATCAACTACACCAGAGTCTTTTTTGGTCAACTTTATAGAAAAATTTATACAAGTTGTTGCTGTTTTGGCTGTATTTGCACTTATATTTAGCTGAATAAAGTATATAATTTCATCTTGAGATGAAGAAGAAGCAAAACATGCAAAAAACTGGATTATCTGGTCTTTGGTTTGAGTTTTTTTATCAACTTCAGCTTGGTGAATAATTATTCTTTTGAATAATCTTACTTACTAAAAAATTTTTTTATGAAAAATAAAATTATAACATTTTTAATAATTTTTTCTTGTTTTTGATTTAGTGCTTCTTATTTCCCAAATGAAGCTTCTGCCTCACTAAGGATAGAAATTAATAAAGGTTCAGATTGAGGATCTAGCTCAAAAATAAAAAGTTGAATAATCAAATCTATAGATTCAGAAGTTCCTGAAACAGTAAAAGGAAATACTTCTTTATGAAGATTTTTTGCACTTATAAGAAAAAATATTTTAAATATAGTACTTATAATATCTGTTGTAATGCTGGTTCGGATAGGTATTAGAATGGCTTCAGCAAGATGAAATCCAGATGAATTTAAAAAAGCTTGGCTTCATTTTGTTTATCTTATTCTTTGAATTTTTTTAGTTTTTGCTTCTTGGTGAATAGTTAATATAGTCACAAAACTAAATATTTTTTAATAAATAATTTTAAAATTTATGAAAAAAATTTTATTAATAATTTCAGGATTTTTTATATTTTTTTCTTTTTTATCTTCAGTATCAGTTTTTGCTAGTTGTAGTTATGATTGAGATATTAAAAGCTCAATTGATGGTTGTTTTAGTAATTCAAAATTAGTTAAAGCAGAATGAAACTTAAAAACTGATGAAAATTGATTTCAAGAACAAATTATAGATTGGACAAATAGAGTTGCATTTTACTTATGAATTGCA
The DNA here is from genome assembly GCA_002761215.1 of Candidatus Gracilibacteria bacterium HOT-871. Classification (GTDB taxonomy): domain Bacteria; phylum Patescibacteriota; class Gracilibacteria; order BD1-5; family UBA6164; genus GN02-872. The sequence continues at coordinate 712,303 of CP017714.1, read as the reverse complement.
GCTGTTTTTGCTATAGTTTTATCTGGTGCACAGTTAGCTTTAAGTACTGGACATGATGAGAAAATTAGATTGGCAAAAACTACATTTATATGGTCTATTGCTTGATTTTTATTGATAATATTTGCTGCAACAATTATAACAGTTATAGTTAGGTTATTTTATAGTATTTAATTATGAAATTTGAAAAAATAAAGGAGATATTGCTTTTTTTTCTACTTTTGTTTTTATTTCTGGTAGTTATTTTTTTACTAAAGAATTTTGTTTTTGTTTGAGACAAAAATACTTTTGTAGAAGAAGAACACTTTGTAGAACCTAAAAAACTGGAAATTTCTAAAAATGAAGAAAAAGTAAATATACAAAAAAAGAAAGAATATATTTCTGAAAATGATAGTGATTTTAAAAAAATATTGCAAGAATTAGAAAAAATAGAAGATGAAGAAAACAGAAAAAAAATTAATTATAGTTATTTTCCTGAAAATATTGCTTGAAAATCAAAAACTTTAGTTTATAAAAAATTTTTTGATACATTTTTTTTATCAAAAACTATAAATCAAAAAATCAAAAATCTTGATATTTTTCTTTATAAAGAGCCTTTTGAAGTAAGGTGAAGGTTAAAAGATAGAAAAATACATATTTTTTGACTTTATTATCTTCCTTTTAAAGAAGCTTTAGCTGTTTCTATTCATGAATTTTGACATTTTATTGATTTATACATTTTGAAAAAAAATGTTTTTAAAGATTTAAGTTATGATTTTTATGATATTTCTTGGAGTGAAACAAATATTTTAAAATCAAATTCTAAATTAGAAGATTTTGTTTCTGGATATGCAATGACAAACCGTTATGAAGATTTTGCTGAAACTTTTGCATTTTACATATTGCATAATGAAGAGTTTCAATTTAGGATGAAAAAATCTTTAAAATTACAGGAAAAATATGATTTTATGAAAAAGTATATTTTCCCAAAATGAGAATTTATAACAAATGAATTTTCTGTAAAAATAGAGCAAGAAAATATCTGGGATACAACAAAACTAGATTTTGATTTTGATAAATTTAGAAAATATTTACAAAAAATAGAAAACTAAAAAATATTAATTTTAGCAAGAAATAGAGGTAAAATAGAGACTTCTATTTTTTTATTTGCAAAATTTGAAAAATCTGTATAATGATTGCTGTATGAGTTAAATTTACTCAAAAATAGGATTCAATTTTTAAAAAAGATAATAAATCTTCAAAATATTCACTAGAAAAAAATTTTCTTATTTTTCAATATTTTTTAATTATTGTGAATTTTTATAATTTACAAAGTCTTTGTTTTGCGTGAAAACTATTTTTTGAGAAAAAATTGACTTATAATATTTTTAATTTATAACAATACTAAATGAAAGATTATTTTGATGAATTGGATAAAGAAATCGATTCATTATCAGCTATATCACAACAAAAAGATGATATCATAAATACTCATATTTTATTTAATGAAGGGCTTGACTGAACAACTGAAAACTTAGAAAGAGAAAAAAAGTTAGCAAATAATTTCAATAAAAAATCTCCTAAAAAAACAAACAACAACAAAAATCTAGAAGATGAGGAAATAAAAGGAAAATTTATTTCAAAATTTCCAGATACAAAGTTTTATTTGCCTACTTTGAGAGAATGATATACTAGATACATTCCGATTTGATGAAATAATGAAACTGGTGCTAAAAATATGTGAATGGTTCAATATGGAAATGATATTTTACTTATTGATTGTTGAGTTCAGTTTGCTGATCCTGATATGCTTTGAGTAAATTATTCTATTCCTGATGTATCATTTTTAACAAAATATAAAAAAAATATAAAATGATTTTTGATTACTCATGCTCATCTTGATCATATTGGTTCTTTAAAACATGTTTATCCTGCACTTTGATGTCCTCCTCTTTACTGAACAAGATTTACTATTTGATTGATTAGAAAACAATTAGAAGAAGCTGGGATTTTAGATAAAGCTGTTTTGATTGAAGTTGATGCTGGAAGTAGAGAAATGATGAAAATATGAGAATTCAAAGTTGAATATTTCAGGGTAAATCACTCAGTTCCTGATTGTGCAGGGCTTTATATAGAGTCTCCAACTTGAACAAAAATAGTTCATACTTGAGATTTTAAAATTGATTTTTCTCCTGCTATTGATCAACCTGCTGATTTAGATAGAATAGCTGAAATTTGAAAAAGATGAATTTCTTTACTTATGTCAGACTCTACAGGATCAATCAGAAAATGATTTTCAATGAGTGAAAAGAATGTTTGAGAAGAACTTGATAAAATAGTAGCAAATCATACTAAATGAAGGCTTATAATTGCTATTTTTGCTTCTTGGATTTCTAGAGTTCAACAACTTATAAATATTGCTGAAAAATACTGAAAAACTATATTTTTGAGCTGAAGATCTATGGTAGAAAATGTTTCTATTGCAAAAGATCTTGGTTACTTAACAATGAAGCCAGGAGTTGTAAAAAAAATGACTTCAAAAAATGTAGAGTGAATTCCTCCTCACAAACAAATAATAATTACAACAGGTTCACAATGAGAACAATTTTCAGCTTTAGCAAGAATGGCTGAATGAAAACATAATGCTGTTGAAATTATTAGATGAGATACAATAGTTTTTTCTAGTTCTGTTGTTCCAGGAAATGAAAAGTCTGTAGTTTGAATTATAAATAAATTAATCAGACTTTGAGCAAATGTAATCACAAAAGATGATTGAGAAGTTCATACTTGAGGTCACGCATTTCAAGAAGAACAAAAAATAATGATAAATCTAGTAAAACCAAAGTATTTTATGCCAGTTTTCTGAGATTTGTATTTTAGAACTCTTCACAGAAATACAGCAATTGGTTTATGAATGAAAGATAACAATGTTTTGATGCTTGATAACTGAAACATAGTAGATTTTGCACCAAATAATTGAAATGTTTTCAAGTCAAAAATAAAAGTACCTATTCAAGAAATAATTATAGATGGTCATGGTATGTGACTTGCTACAAGCCATGTTATAAAGGCTAGAGAAAAAATGATGAATTCTTGAGTATTGGTGTTACTTTTCAAAGTTGACAAGAAAACAAGAGCAATTATGTGACATATAAAAATAGAAAGTAGAGGTTTAGTTTATCTTGATGAAGTTAGAAATATTCACAGAGCAATAATCAAGAAATCAAGGGAAGTTTATGAAAATACTATTGTAGATGTTCCAGATATGGAAGAGAAGGATATTATAAAAATCATAAAAACAGATTTAGAAAAATTTTTATTACAAAAAATAGATAGAGAACCTATGATAATCCCAATTATTGCTGAGGTGTAGAAAAATTTATAAAAAATTTTACAAAAGTAAAAAAGTGGTTAGAATACAGCCACTTTTTATATTTTAATTTTTTACAAATGAGTAAAAAAATTATTTTTTCATCTGCTTTAGTGGCTACAAGTTTGTTTTTAACAAGCTGTGGAAATGCTCAATTAGGAACTTTCCAAGATGAAATGAAAGATGAACAAAGAAGTTATGCTAAAAATATTGATGAATATATTTCAAAATTGGAATGATTTACAGAATGAAAATTTGATTCTAAAGCTGATATAAATGTTTCAGCTGAAATACCAAATGATTTTAAATGACAATTTTCTGTAAAATCTAATTCAAAAAGTATTTTTGAAAACTGAAATCTTGCTTGACAATGAAATATAGATTTGTGATTAAGCTTTTCAACTGCAGAAAAGCCAAAATTAACTCAACTAGAAGAAATAGCTTGATGAAATGCTGATGCAAAAACATCTATTGGTTGGTGATTTGTTGATAAAAATCTATTATTTAGTGTAAAAGATTTATCTTTGGTATCAAAAATAAAAGATGTTGATTTAAAATCACAATTTGAATCTGTAAAAACAAAATTGGCTTGAAATTGGATTTCTTTTGATTTTTCTAAAAATAAAGAATTTTTAACATTTTTTGAAGAAGTATTAAAAAAATCTTCAAAAAGTACAGAAATTGTTGCTTGATATAAAGAATTTTTAGTAACTTTGGTAAGTTGAGATATTTTTAAAGATGCTCAAAAAACTAAGTACAAAGACTGAAATACAGAGTATGATGCTTATAGTTTCAAAATAGATGAACAAAAATTGAGAAATCACATAAAAGTTTCAGCTTCTGCATTTTTGGATGTAGTTTCAAAAATTCAACCAGATTTGAAAGAAGAAAAAGCTAGTATTTTAAAAGATTTGGAAGAAGGTTTGGTAAACTTAAAAGTTACACAATTTGAATGATATTTGTATAAAAAATGAAGTTCTACAAACTTAGTAATTGAAAAATTGGCTTTTGAATGAATGCCAAAAGATCAATTCATTACTATAAAAATATTGGAAAATGAAATTATAATTTCTAATAATCCTGCCTTAGATTGAAAATTTGCTTTCTCTTTGAAAAATGATTCTTCAAATCTAGCTTACAATGTTGATATTTTCCCAACTGATGAAAAAGATTGAAAAATAAATTTTTCTTGAAACTTAAAAATAACTAGGTCAGGAAACTCTATTGACTCAAAATTTGACTTTAAGGCTACTGCAATTTGAGCTAAACCAAAGGAAATGTGAATTGATCAAGCTGTGTTTGCATTTTCAGTTTCTCAAAACACTAAAAAAGATGATTCTATAAAAATAACTAAAGAATCAATAGTTTGAAATGGAAAAATCCTTACAGATGAAGAATCTCAAAAATTATTCCAAGAAGTATTTTGATGAATAGTTCCTATTGTTCCAGCTTGAAATTTAAATAGTGTTGAAGTAGAGGTTAGTTCTGGTGCTACAACTGAAGCAACAATTAACACTTGAACAACAGTTGAAATAAAAACTAGCTCTTGAACAACAAATGAAAAAAAAGTTGAAACAAAGGCTAATTAATCATTAAAAAATATTTCAAAAAAAATAAAAGTTTTACAAAATACAAAAATTGTTTAGAATACTCTGGCAATTTTTGTATTTTTTATTTTTTAAAATCTTGTAAAATATGAAAAAAATAATTACAATTTTGATGATTACTACTCTTTTGTGACTTACTTCTTGTTTTGGTTCTGGAACAAAAGATACTTTGGAGAAGAAAGATAATTGATTTTTTTGAAGTTGATCTACAAAAGTAGAAACTACAAAATCAAGTAATTCTGAAGACAAAGAATCTTCTAAAACAACTACTTCTTCATCAAAAAACTCTTCTTCAAAAGCTAGCTCAAATGATTCTAGTTATACTGATTTAGACTCTAATTCTAAAACAGATTCTTCAACTGACATAGATTCTATTGCTGATAAATACAATACAAATAAAACTGATTCAAAAAAATCTACTTCTTCTGGTTCAGAAAAAACAGCTAAAGATGATTTGGGTGCTGCAAACTCAAAAGATGATAAAAAAGATTCAACAAGCACTGTAGATAGTGATAAAACTGATTCAGATGCTATAAAGAAAAAAATAGAAGCTATAAAAGCAAATATGAAAAATAATGATTCTTCAAGTTCAAAAACTGATTCTAGTTCTGATTTGGATTCTTCAAATTCAAAAACAAACTCTGATTCAGATACTGATTCAAAAGAGAAATAATAGCTTTAAATAGATTAAAAAACATATATTGGAAAATAAAAATTTTACAAAATACAAAAATTACTTAAAATATAAGAGTAGTTTTTGTATTTTTTTATTTTTTTAATTTTAGAAAATATGAAAAAAATTTTTATTATAACTACTTTGATTTTTGCTCTAACATCTTGTTTAAATTCTACAAATACACAAGATTTAGATAAAGCAAAAAGCGATTTACTTCACTGAACTTCCTCTACAAACACAGGAACAACAGCTAGTACTTGAAGTACAACAGATAGTTCATCTACTGGAACTACTTCTACTTGAACATCATCTACAGGTACTTTGTCAGAGACTGATAAAAAAGAGGAAACTAAAAATCCTATAGAAACAAAATATCTAACAGATGAAAAATTTATTGAGTTAGATAGTTTAAATATCTCTGATTTTGCTTCTATGGAGAAGGAAATAACTTGAAAAACTACTGAAAATGTTGATAAAATAATTGTAAGTTTTTCAAACCCTACTTCAAAATTCCCAAGTGACACTTTCCAACTAAAAAAATTTAAAGCTTGAGATAAAACTTTTTTGTATAGAGCATTTCAAAAATATGAAACTCTTGATTATGGAGAAAATACTTATACATTTGAAGCTTATTCTTGAACAAAGGTTTCAAAACTTGAGTTAAAGGTCAATATAGAGAAAAAAGATGAAAAAAAGGACTGAGATAAAAAAGAAGATGATAAAAAAACTACTGAACCTATTCAAACTTGAAAATTACCAACTTCTTCAGTATTTTGAAATCCTGTTGAGATTGGAAATGGAAAAGTTACATATAGTGATATAAAATGACTTGAAATAGAAAATATTTGAGAAAAGTGACCTACAAATAGCTCAGACTCTGTTACAGAATTTATGAATTCAAAATACAAAAGTATTTTTTATTGGAATACAAAAAGACCTGTAGTTTGAGATAAATGAGTTAGTTATTTTGTAGTTAGAGTTGAGTGAAACAAATATTTATATGAAAAACATTATTATGTTTGAGGATATTATTGAGTTTTGAGCCTAGAACAAGGTGATTTTAATGCTACTTGAACTGTTGAAGAAAAGGCAAAAGCTTTATCTGAACTAAACACAACTCTGAGAGAAAAAAATGCTACTTTTTCTAAAGTAAAAATAGCAAATATTTTGTTTGAAAGTCTTTGAAAATAAAACTGATCTTTTTCAGTTTTATTTTTTGCTCAAAAAAAACTTGCAAAAAAAATATTTTTAATACAATTTTAAAAGTTTAATTTTCTAAAAAACAAAACTATGAGAGTCCTTTTGAAAATATCTGGGGAAGCATTATCTTGATGAAAATGATTTTGATTTGATGAACAAATGCTCCATAGAGTTGCAGAAATAGTGAAAGAATTGATTTATAATAAGCATCAAGTTTGAATTGTTGTTTGAGCTTGAAATTTTATTAGATGAGCTGAAGTAAAAAATATTGATAGATGTATAGCTGACAATATGTGAATGCTTGCTATAAATATAAATGCTCTTGCTCTTTTTGATTATTTACAAAAAAAATGAATAAAATCTAGAAATCTAAACTCTTTTGCAATTGATTGAGTTGCAGATAGATTTAATAAACCAAAAGCTGAAAAATTTTTAGATAATGGATGAGTAATTATTTTTTGAGGATGAACTTGAAATCCTTTTTTTACAACAGATACAGCTTGAGTTTTGAGAGCTCTTGAAATAGAGGCTGATTTGATGATTAAGGCTACAAAAGTAGACTGATTGTATGATAAAGATCCAGAAAAATATGATGATGCAAAATTTATAAAATCATCAACTTATTGAGAGATTTTAGAAAAAGATTATAAAGTAATGGATTTGGCTGCTATTGCTCTTGCTAAATCAAATAATTTAAAATTAAAAATAGTTAGTTTGTTTAAACAATGAGCTATTTTGAATGCTGTAAATTGAGATGATGAGTGAACAGTTATTCATTAAAAAATTTATATTTTTATCAATTTATTTTTTTAGAAAAATTGGAAAAATCTTTTGACAAAATTATAAAAATATATATGATATCCAAGCTAGTTTTTGCAAGACATATACATCTTTGTGAAAATTATAAAATTAATCATAATATATAATTAACAATTATCAAGATGCTAGGAAAATTAAAAAAGAGAAAAAGACTTAGAGTTCACGGATTTTTACAAAGAAGCCTTACTGTTTGAGGTAGAAAAGTCTTGAAAAATAGAAGAAGAAAAGGTAGATATCAACTTGCTGTTTCATATCCAAAAAGATATCAATCTACTACTGGTAAAGCAAAAATGCATATCATAGCTGGTGGTACTGCAAAAAAATCTACTTTTGATGGAAAAGGTAATTATATAAAAAGAAAATAATAAATTCTTAAAAACTTTCTCGATTAATAATGTTGAAGAAAAAATATAGATTAAAACAAAAGAATGTAAAAAGGGTTTTACAAAAGTGAGAACCCTTTTTTTCTTATAATATAGTTTTGAATAGACAAAAAAATAAACTTGATTATAATAGATTTGCTATTATTATTTCTGGAAAATCTGTTTATACAAATGTTGAAAGAAATTTTTTTAGAAGAAAGTTTTATGATTTTATAGCAAAAAATGATATTTTAAAAAAATGATTTGATTTTGTATTTGTAATAAAAACAAAGTCAAAATTTGATAAAAAAAATCCAGAAAGTTTGGCTATTTTTAGAAAAGATTTAAATTTTTTAATAAATAAAATATAAAAAATATGAAAAATGTATTAAATATTTTAATAATATTTATGTTAGTGTTACTATTTTTCAATTTATTTTGATGAAATAATTCAACACCAAAAACTTGACTTGATATATCTTTTGCTCCAAATAACTATACTGTTCCTGCTTCTGTAAAGATAAAAGTCTCAAATTATACAGATCAAAAAATTAATTTAAATGCTTGTACAAATCTAGAAATCAGAAAAAATTGAGAAAAAATGAGTTTTGATGAAAATTTTTGTAAAAATTATGAAAATTTTGAAGTAGATAAAAAAACTGTTTGAGAAATAAGCTTTCAAGATCAATATGAAAAATTTAAAGAAACTTGAAAATATTCTCTAGAAGTCAATTTGTCTGATGGAAAAAAATTTACTTCTGATATGACTATTGGAAATAAGTGAACTATTTCTAAATTGTTTACTTATGCTATTTATGCTCCTATTTACAATTTGTTTATTTGGCTTATAAGTATTTTTCAAGGGTCATTTGGTTGGGCTATTATTTCTGTTACAATAATTATAAGACTTGCTTTGATTTGGCCTCAACATAGGACAATGCTTTCTCAAAAAAAGTTACAAGCTTTGCAACCAAAAATTAAAAAAATTCAAGATGAAAATAAGTGAAATCAACAAGTTATTTGAATAAAAATTATGGAACTTTATAAAAAAGAAAAAGTTAATCCTTTTGGTTCTTGTGGATTTTTATTTATACAAATACCTATTTTGCTTGTTTTGTATAATGTAATACTTTCTATAAAAGATCATTCAAATACTTATTATTTATACTGAGCTTTGAATCAATTTGATATTTCTTCTATAAATTTTAATTTTTTTGATTTAAATTTACTGCAAAATTGATGAACTCAATGATTAATTTTGGCAATAGCAGTATGATTAATACAATTTATACAAATAAAACTTTCTCTTCCAAAAATAGAAAAACCTAAAAAAGAATGAATTGTTTTAGAAAAAAAATCTTGAAAAGATGGTTATAATCAAATGATGCCTGATCCTGAAATCATGAATAAATTTATGCTTTATGTTTTACCTGTAATGATTTGATTTACAACATATGCATTTTTTGCTGGTCTAGGAGTCTATTGGTGAATTTCTACCTTGTTTATGCTATTTCAACAATTAATTGTTAATAAAATCTTAAATAAGTCAAGTTAAGTATTGTTAATATTTTTGACACTGACCCCATTTTTTATTAAAATACACAGGTATTATATTTTTTAAAGTTTATTGATTATGTTTAAAAAAGCTGTTATGTCTTCTATTTTACTAACTTCTTTATTTAGCTCATATATAGTAAATGCTGATACATATCAAGAAGTTAGCTGTTCAACAGATTCTGTTTTTGGTCAAAATGGTTGTAAACAATGTTTTGATGGTTGAGTAAAAGCTAAAGACTCTACTGTTGGTGGTTTATCAGATGATTGGATAAATGACACAAAACTTGATAAACTTATGTTTGAAGAAATCCAAACAATGCCAGAAATGAGAGGTCTTAATGGTGCTACTTGGACTGAGGATAAAGTAGCAGATAAGTTCTGGGAATATACTACTGATTTGAAAGCTTTGTATGATGAAAAACAAAAAGGTTATGTTTTGAAACCAGGAGGAAAAGTTACTTGGTTGAAATCTACTGAAGGTTCTTCATATGTATTAACAAATAATCCTGTAGAAAAATGACAAAATGTAGGTTTACTTGTTTATTCTATTGCAAGTGCTCCTATTTTGGAAAGTGGTGAAGTTTCTACAGAAGAGTCTACTCATAAAGAGTGCGTTTTGTTTAAATCAGGTGATGCTCCTGTAGTTCCTATAAAAGAAAAACCAAAAGAATTACCAAAAACTTGACCAGAACAATTTATTCTACTTTTGATTCTTGCTATGTTTTTAGCATTTGGAATCTTAAGATTTAAAAGATCATAATTTTTTAGATAAAAATGTAAATGTTTGTTAAAAAAAATGATTTCTAATTTAGGAATCATTTTTTTTTGTTCCAATTTTTTGTACAAAAAAAGTAGAATTTATAGGAAAATGACACTAACCATCTTTGTCTGTCATTCCCTGCAAAGGCAGGAATCATTTGAAATGTTCTACCTTTTCAAAAAACAGCAAGAAGGGCTTTTTCACCCATTTTTTTCTTCAGGGGGATAACACTAACACTACATTTCCATTAAAAAATGAAAATAATTAAAATATATATTTTTATTATTTTATAGTTCTTTAAATTGTCAAGTTATTTTTATTTGACAAAAATATTTAAAATATGTTATGATATAATTGTTTATATTAATTTTTAATAATTCAATTATGTTAAACACAATTAAACAACTGAAAGGAATTTTAAATTTAAGCTTAGGTCTTTGATTTGAAGGACAATGAGCTGGAGAGTTCAATTTGAAAGGGAAAAATATTGATGATAATTTTATTCTTCAAAATAAAGATCAAATAATAGCCTATATTAAGAGTAGGCCTAATAATTGATTTTGAGAAATATGATTTAAAGAATTATGAAATCAAGAAGAATATCAAAATCTTCTAATTTTGGCTTGAAAACTAAATATTACTTGAAGAGTACAAATCCCTGTTGGAGATCTGATCAAAAAACTTGAAGAATTTTGAAATGCTAGAGGTCAAGTTATTTCTGAGTCTCAAAAAGCTAGAAATGTTGATGTAAAAACTTTAGATTCAAATAAATCAAATAATGACTTTTATTCTGGTATTGCTTGATATGAGACTGTAAAAAATAACACTAAAGCATTAAATGATTCAAATCCTGTAGTTGATGATTTCGAAATTAAAAGAGATTGAAAAAATAAAAATAAAGTTTTAGAGCTTCAACAAGAACTAAATAGTATGTATGGAGCAAATCTAGTATTAGATGGTAAGTTTTGACCAAGAACTAGAGCAGCTTTAGAAAATGCTAGAGGAAATTCAAATAAAAGAGCATGAAAAGATTCTATAGTTTCTTCTCAATTTGAGTGAAATTTTGCTGAAAGTCCACTTTTTGAAAATAAAAAATCTTTAGGTGAAGCTCAAGTTCAAATTGAAAGAACAGGAAAGGCTATGTCAGATTTAGAAGCTAGAATTCATGCTACGAAAATATTAAATGAAAGATTAAGTAAATATAACTATGCTCAAGATGAATGATATTCTTTATTTAACTGAGTAAAGCATTTATTTTGAGAAACAGCTCAAAAAAAGATAATAGGTGATAGAGACCATTATAAAGCTCTTATGTCTCAACCTTGAAATAAAGAAAAACTTAGGAGAGCAATAAATACTTTAACATCTCAAGCAAGATCTAATAAAGATGATGTTGAAGGAGATATAAAAAATTCAAAAATTCTAGATCATGCTATAAAAGCACTACCTTGGTTACTTGGTATTTATGTAGCTGATATACCTCTTCCATTTTGGAAAAAAATGTGAATATGAGCTGATGTGAATAAATCTATTATGTTTCAAGAATGGATAGAATGAGGTATGCAAGGAGAATTTAGAGATTATTATAAATCTAATGAAGCAAAAATATTAAAACCAAGAAAAGAACAAACAACACTTAAAGGTATTTTGTCTCAAACTGAATTAACTAGTGATCAACAAGCTGCAATACTTGACTGAGATTTAAGTAGATTGGATGCAAAAACAAGAAGTATGCTTTTGGCTTATATAGAACATATTTTGATTCCAAATATAGAAGCTATGGCTACATGATCATTTAATCCATTTGAAAAATGATTCTTATGGGTATTTAAAGATAAAAAATATGATACAGTAGCTGGAGTTGTAAAAGGACTTAAAGAATTTGTAGCTTCATGATGAATATGATATATGCCAGCACCAGGGCTTGCACTTGATGCAATTGAAGCAGAAGGAGATATTCATGTAAATATAGTTGCTTGACAAAGAGAACAAGTTGATTATATGTGAAAAATAGCTTGAGATAATGAAAATATTCAAAGAAAATTTGCTGGACTTGCTAAATTATGAAAAGAAAAATTTAATGATTATAATAGAGTTTTTGCTCTTAAAGATTTAAATAATTTATATTCAGTTCTTTGAGTAAATCCATGAGAACCTTCTTTACAATCTCTTATAAATATTTTAAGTGCTAGCCCTATAAATTGACAAGCTTTAAATTCTTGGCAAGCTCAATATCCTGATACTTATAGATTTATAAAAGCTTTATGAAGTGATAAAGCTATGCTTGAATATCGTATTTCAAGTGTACCTAGAATTAACTGATTAAGAAAAATAAATGTTTGAAATTCTAAACATGGTATAGATTTATCACGTATTAAGGATAATAAAGAAGCACTTAGAATTGCGGAAACTACTACTCCTGAAAAAGGAGGAAATATTTCTACTCTATGATATGCTTATAAGTCATTCTTAGAAAAGTGAGGACTTACTTGAATTAGCTATAATGATTTTAGAAAAGCATTTGCTGACAAACAAAAAGTTTCTGTAAATGAACTTTATGGTAAACAAATACTTAATACTTGAAGAAAATGAGGACAATTTGTTGCTATTAATCCAGAAAAATTAAAAACAGAAGAAGTATTCAAACTTGCTCCTATACAAAAATCATATACAATTTTTGAAAATGGGGAGGAAGTTACTATTACAACTAGTTATCAATTATATTTAAAAACTGATTGTTCAAATCCTTTGATTGTTCCAGGAACAGTAAATATTACAAAAAGAGGTGTTCCTGTACAAGATAAAGAGTTGACATCATTAATCCAAGTATCTAGAAGGTTCCCACTTGTGATACCATGGTTCTTGTTTAGAAAACCACCACACACTACTACTTCTAAACTTGATACAACTCCTCGAGTTACAGAAAAGTGAACAGTTTGATGAGTAAATCCTACTCCAAGTTGACAAGTACCATCTGTACCAAAACCTAATACTCCACCTGCAATTGCTAATGGAGCTTCTCAAACAAATATTCAACATCTAGAAACTCCTTGGGATTAAAACAAAAACTTCTAAGTTAAACCTTAGAAGTTTTTTATTTTTTAAAAAATATTTCTAAAAAAATGTTAATTTATTTGCAAAAAATATATAAAATGTGTTATCATATATTTGTTAACATTAAATTTTAATAAATGCTATTATGTTAAACACTATTAAACAATTGAAAGGGATGCTAAATCTAAGCCTAGGTTTATGACTTGAAGGTCAATGAGCTGGAGGAGAATTTAGTCTGAAAGGAAAAAATGTTACAGATGATAATTTTATTATTCAAAATAAAGCTGAAATAATAAAATATCTTAACAAGAAAAAAAATAGTTATAATGAAATATGAGCATATGAATTATCTGAGACAAAAGACTATAATGAGCTTGTGAAACTAGCAAATATACTTTGATTTACTTGAAAAATCCAATTTAAAGCTGATGACTTAATCAGAAAACTTGAAGAATTTGGAAATGCTAGAGGACAAGCTATCACTTTGACTTCAGTTGAAACTCAAGATTTGAAAACAAATGTTGAGTCAACTAAAAAAACTAAGTCAAAAAATCCAGATAATTTTTATGATGGTATGAATTATAAAAATTCTACTAGTGCAGAAAAGGATAAATTATTTAACAATGTCTCTACTTCATCAAATAAGCTTGACTATTCAAAAACTATTTGAGTTGAAAATGAAAAATTATCTATAATTTATACTTTTGATGAGACAAAAGACAAATGAAATAAACAAAAAGTAAAAAAACTTCAAGCTGAACTATGAGTAAAAGTTGATGGTATTTTTGGTAAAAATACTAGAAATGCTTTGAGAAAAGCAACAGCTTCAGATTGAAGTGAATCTACTCTATCTACATGAAAAGAAGCAATAAAAAATAGCCAATTTACTGGAAATTCTTCTGAAACTTTACTTTTTGAAGATAAACAATATTCTCAAGTAGAAGCTTCAAGGCAAGTTGAGAAAACATGACAAGCTATGTCAGAACTACAAGCTAGAATTGAAACAACAAAAGCTTTGAATGGTAACTTAAGTGGATTTTTTTATGCAGACAAAGAATGATATCACATAAAAAGATTACTTACAAGTTTATTTTGAAAAGATAAATATTCAAAAATAGAAGCATTCAAAAATAGTGAAGCATCTAAATTGGCTTGAAATAAAGATAAATTAGAAAGAGCTATATGATTTTTGAGAAACTACTCAAGTGGTAGAAGTATTAAAGATAGAGAAGAAGCTCAATCTATGTGAAAAGATGCTCTTTGACATGTTATGAAAGCTTTACCTTGGTTAGCAGGTATTTACTTATTTGACATACCACTTCCATTTTGGAAAGAAATGATTCCATGAGCAGATGTAAATAAATCTGTAATGTTTAACCAATGGATAGAAAGTGGAATGAATCAAGAATTTGAAGAATACTATGGAGAACATAAAAAAGATATGTTAAATCCATTAGGAGAACAAGCAACACTTAAAGGAGTACTTTCTCAAACTAATTTAAGTAATGCTGAACAAGCAAGAATTCTTAGATGAGATTTAAGTAAACTTGATCAAAAAACAGAAAATTTACTTTTATCATATGTAGAAAATCTTTTGATACCAAACTTAGAAGTATTAAACCATGAATCATTTAATGCATTTGAAAGATGATCATTATTTACTTTATGAGGATTATTTGGTTTATTTAAGGATTGAAAATATGATAAGATTAATGATATTATCAATTGATTGAAGGAGGCAGTTGCAAGAAAAGATTTAGAAAATTCAGCTTCAGTATCAGAAGCCTTTAGATTATTATGAGAAGAATGAGATGTAAACCCAACTATCTTGGAAAGAGCAGAAGCATGAGATAAATATATGAATGAAATATCTTGACAAAATAAAGATATTCAAAATAAATTTGGATGACTTCTAGAACTATGAGATAAAAAATTTAATGATTATAATAGAATTTTAGCTCTTGTTGATTTGAATAATTTATATTCAATGATGTGAGTTAGTGAAAATACTCCTAAAGATAAGCAAGCATTAGATTCCCTTATAAAAATACTTAATACTGTACCACTAAATGGTCAAGCATTATCAGCTTGGGAAAAAGCAAATCCAAAAACATATGACTTTATAAAATCTTTATGAAGTGAGAAGGACATGTTAGAATATCGTTTATCTACACTTCCAAAATGATTTAAATTAAAGAAAGTAAATGTTTGAGAATCTAAACACTGAATAGATTTAAGTAAAAAAGGTAAATATATTGATCTAGCTAAAATAGGAAATGATAATGAAGCTGCTTTGGCTGCTGCTGAATATTTATCTCCAGACGGAAAGATGTCTATGTTGTGACATGCATATAAATCATTTTTAGAAAAATGAGGAGTTACAGGTATTAGTTATGAAGATTTTAGAAAAGCATTTTTCAATAAACAAACTGTTCCTATAACACCAGATCTTGTAAATAAATGAAACATAATAAACACTTGAAGAAAAACTTGACAATGAAAAGTAACATCATTTGGAGAATTACAATCAAAATTTGGTGATAAAGAAGTTTTCAAACTGTCACCAATTCAAAAAACATATAGTTTTTATGAAAATGGTCAAGTTGTGACTGTTACTGCAAATTATGACTTGTACCTAAGAACTAACTGTACAAATCCTTTGATTGTTCCAGGTACTATTGATGTAAGAAAAAATGGTGTACCTATGCCAGAAGGAGAATTGATATCACTTACACAAGTTGTAGGTAGATTACCAATAGTTATACCATGGTTCTTGTTTGGACGTTCTAAACCACCAAAAACACCACATGATACACCAAAACCACCACCAAATGTTCCACCACCAAATGTGCCTCCACCAAACGTTCCACCTCCAAATGTTCCACCACCTGTTCCAACTCCTCCTCCAACATCACAATTGATTACAACTCCTTGACATACTGCTGTTGGAAGAGTTGCAGATTCTGCACTTCAATGAACTGCTACTTGACCATTAGAAAGGGCTTTTCAAAGCTTATGAGAATTATAATTTCTAAAAAACTTCTAAATTAATTTTTAGAAGTTTTTTATTTATCTTATAAAAATATCAAAAGTCAAGTTATATTATTTTAAAAATATTTGTAAATATGATAATATATAATTGTTTATAAAATATAAAAACAAAAAAATATGAGTGAGAAACAACAATTAGTATGGGAAAATAAGGATTGATTTAATGAAGGTAATGGAGGAGATTGGTATGAAAAAAATTACATATCTTCAGAATCAGCTCCAAATCAAGAATCTTATAAGAAATACCAAGTAGAACAAAAAAATGTTATGAATAGACGTGAGCAAGAACGTCAATCAGTAACTACAGAAACAAGTAAACAATTAGATGATTTACAAAAAGAAGTAACTTGGGAACAAGTAGCAAAGTGAACAGATAATACTTGGCTTATTTGAAGATGAAAGTTAACTAGAGAACAAATGTATAATGATGTTAATAAAGCATCACTTGATAGTATATTATCATCTTTGGATAGAAACTGATTAAATAAACTTTCTACAGATATACAAAAATCTATTCAATGAAATATGCAATCTAATGGAGATTATTATTTTACTCCATTTAATACAAAAGATCTTTATAATACATTAACAAAGGATTATTGATATAAGACAGATTGATGGTGGTGATGAAATGAAGCATGAGCTTTGGTATCTCTTATAATGGACACTAAAATTACTCAAGATAGGATTGCTAGTATGCCTCCTGTTGAAAAACTAAAAATTTTGGTTGATTTTGATAAAGATTGAATTTTAGATAATAAAGAATGAAAATTTAATGCAAAAGAATTACAATCATTAAAAGCAATAGAAGATCAAGAAACTCTAAATACTGTATTGTGAAATTTATGATTTACTACAGAGAATTTTGATCAAATGGTTTGAAATAATTACTTTTCAGCTAGACAAGAATTAAGAACTAGATTAGCTTCGTTTGGAGAATCAAAAGGAACAGATTTCAAACAACTTCTTTTACCTAAAGATAAATTTCAGGAATCTATGGATTATATCTTAGATTATAACTCAGCTTGAGATGCAGTTGAGAAGCTTGCAAACCAAGATCCAAAGATAGCTGAAATAAAAAAAGAATGACCTGAGGTTTGGAAAGAAATTAAAAAACAATCTATAGTAGCTCTTCTTTGAGAAACTAAGTGAGTTGCTTACACAACAGATTCTATTTGAAAGAAAGTAGCAGAAGTAACACATGGAATTATAGATAATGTATCTGTTGGTTATGCAAATGGAAAAATTTGATTAGTTGTATGAGGTTCTAGAAATTTCTGAGATAGAGTGAATGTTGCAGCAGGTTTATCAAATTTAGTTCCATTTGTTGCTATAACTTGAAAACTAAAAGAAGCTAATCCTTGAGAAATAACAAAATTATTTCCAAATGCCATGAATAATTCATTATCATTAACAGCTACTTGAACAGCTAATGTTATGTGAGTATGATGATGATTAACTATTTGACTAGAAAATGAAAAAACTGCTCAATGAATAGAATCAATGGTTAAAGCTATGTCTAAAGCACTTGATCCAGTTTTTGAAAAAGTAGCTGCTTGAGCTTCATTTGAACAATCTTGATTAGAAAATAATATAGAAAATAAACAAGCTTATGATAGAATAAAGTCTATGTATGAGGCTATGTGAGCAAACAGAGCTTTTATTCCAACTATGAAAGAATGACTTTTAAAAGCATACCAAAATGATCTTTATAAAAATGCAGAGTGATTCAAATTCACAAATGTAAGCTTTTGAATGATTTGACCAATATTATTAATCTGATGAGGTTGAGAATATAAAAGTCAAAAATATGTTCATAAAGAAGATACAGCTCCAATAAATGAATGGCTAGATAGTCAAAATTTAAAGGAAAAAGATATAAGTGAAAAAATATCATCATTTGATCAAGCTTCTATAGAAAGAACTAAAGATATAAATTCTAAGCTTTCTGAAATAATAACTGCTGAAGATGCAAAAAAACTTTGAACATTATCTCAAAGTATTCATCAATTCTTGAATTGAAGAAAAGATTTGACAGATGTTTGGAGTCAATTTAAAAATGAACCTTTATTAAAAAATAAAGTTGCATTTATAAATGACAATATTCCAGATATGGATAAGGCTCTTATCATACAAAATGTAGCTATAAACTTGATGAAAAAATCTTGAATAGAAATAAAGTGAGATACAGTAAGCCTAAAAAATAACCTGACTTTGAAACAGTATGATGAAAAGAATCGTAGATATCAATTTTTTGATAAAATATTTAAAGCAGAGATTCCTGATTTACTTCCTCAAGTACAAAAAGCTAGACAAGAATATTATAATAAATATTGAAATTTAAAATCATATGAAATATGACAAATACCACTTGATTGAGGTATATCATTCTCTTGAGTTCAATCAGGTAAAGAAACTTGATTGAATCCATATGTAGTTTGACATATAGCAAAATTTTGATGAGTAGATGGAAAAATAAAAATGGAGTGAAGTCCAAATGGTTTAGTTGATAAGCTACCAAAACATATACTTGATTCTATAATTAAACAATTAGAGATTCATTGACATAAATTTTCATCTCCTGATAAATACACAGAAATGAAAAATATAATAAAACAATGATGAACTTGAAATATAGAAATAGGTAATGACTTGTACTTTACTAAAGATCCTGAGTGTTTGAATGATAAAGTTTTATTAGATTTACAATTAAAAATAGCTTGAAAAGAAATAAAAATCAAGGACTGGGATACTTATGTATGAGTAAATGAGCTTACAAATTGGTGAGTAGCTTATACTAGAGATATGAAAAAAACAGATACACCAGATACACCAGAGGACAAACCAAATGAACCAGAAAAACCAAATGAACCTGAGCCATCAAAACCACCAGAACCAGAGCCAGAGCCACCAAAACCACCAAAACCACCAGAACCAGAAGTACCACCAACTCCAGAAACTCCAAGTTCAGAAGTAAGAACTAATCCTTGAATTAGTAGTGAAGTTGATAATACAGCAAATGTTAAACCTCCTTCAGATCCAAAATCTGTTGCAACTGAATCATGAAGTACATGAACTAGTAGTATGGATGGTACTCCTTGAGAAAATGTAAATGTAACTTATACAGAAAAATCACTTAATAATTGAGTAAACTCATCAGCCTCACAAGTTGATGCTGGTAATGTAAATAGACCAATAGAAGTTAATACTAATTCAGTTTCTTGAAATCAAAATTCTTTAAACTGGAATACTCCTAAAGGTTTAGAAGGAAATTTTTCTAATGTAAACACAAACACAGTAGCATCAAATAATGTTAATGTAGCTCCTACACAAACTCCTACAGCTGCACCAACTTCTACAGTATCAGCTGCAGTATCTTCTAATCCTACTCCAACTCCTACTTCTACTAGTTATTCTAGAAAAGTATAAGATTAAAATTTTAGTCTTATTTTCATAAAAAACAGTTTAAAAACTTGACTTTTAATAAAAATATTATATAATACATATATTACTTAAACTTTTTAAGTAAAATTAAGTATTTTCATTACAATTTAATTTTAAAAAAATGAAAAAATTAATCATAGCATTGTTTGCATCATTTTTACTTATAAATAATGTTGCACACTGAGCACAATGTGATCAAACATTTCCGAGTAAAAAACTTAGATATGGATACATATACACTTTTCATGATGATTTTCATAACTCTTGAACAGCTCCTTTGAAAATAAAATGACTAGATGTAGAGTTTACTCAAAAATCTAATTATTGAGTAATTCCAAAATTTGGTTATACAGATTGGATCAAAGGAAAAAAATGAATTATGAATCCTTGAGAAAGTGGTAAAGTAGCTATTTCTAATGAATATTCTATTACTAGACATCCTGTGAAAAGAGAGGATGATAATATTTATATTAGATATGTAGCTAAATATATTGATCTTATAAATGGTAAAGAATCATGACCTATAAAAGAACACACTGAGTGTCAACCATATAGTATTTCTTGGTGTTGAGATGGTATTTTAGATAGAGATTATGGTGAAACTTGTGATCCTATGGATCCAACTAAAACAGGTTGGTGATCAGGTTGATGTTCAATAGATGAATGTAAGCCAGTTGATACACCAAAGCCAAAGGAATGTAAAGTTCTTACAGCAGATCCTAAATCAGGAAATTTCCCATTGAAAACTAACTTTAACTGTGAATGAGTAAATACATCAACATACAAAATTGATATAAAAGATTCTACAGGAAAAGTTATAAATACTATAAATAGTAAATCTGGATCTTATGAGTTTACAACAGCAGGAAATTATACAGCAACATGTTATGCTGATGGATTAACTGCAGCATCTTGTGAACAAAAAATAGATGTAACTACTACTCCAAACAAAGAATGTAAAGTTTTGAATGCAAATCCTACATCAGGAAATTTCCCATTAAAAACAGAATTTAGTTGTGAATGAGTAAATACATCAAACTATAAAATTGAAATTAAGGATTCTACAGGAAAGGTTATAAACACAATAAACAACAGAACAGGAAGTTATGAGTTTACAACAGCAGGAAATTATACAGCGACATGTTATGCTGATGGATTGACTTCTGCATCTTGTGAACAAAAAATAGTTCCAGGTAATCCTCCTGCTAAGGAATGTAAGGTATTAAATATGGATCCAAAAAACCATAATAATTCTCTTCCATTTGAATCAAACTTTAGTTGTGAGTGAACAAATACATCAAACTATAGAATTGAAATAAAAGATTCTACAGGAAAAATACTTGAAACTATAAATAACAGAACAGGAAAGTATAAATTTGATAAATATTGAAATTATACAGCAACATGTTATGCTGATAATTTAACTTCTTCTGGATGTGAACAAAAGATAGATATAAATCCAGGATGAAGTCCAAATGGAAGCTGTGATTATTTAAATGAAAATCACACTGAAAGAAATGATTGATATGATTTTAGTTTTGAGTGTAGATGAAGTAGTTCTAATTATAGATTAGAAATTGATAATTTTGCCAATTGAGATCATATAACTACACTATATTCAAATTGATCAACTTGAAGATGGAATTATAGAATACCAAAAGACTGAAGATCTTATAAATTTAAATGTTTTTCTTGAAATGCTTCAAACAGTAAGTGTGAGCAAACATTTACTCCTTGAAGAGGTCCTAATTCAAACCCAGGAGGTGGATGAAGTAGAGAAAATCCAAGATGTTGAGACTGAATAGTTCAAGCTTGAGAAGAATGTGAACGTTATGATCGTAACTGAAATTTAGTAGATGCAACTTGTTCTAGAGAATGTAAAAGAAAACCAAAAAATTATTGTTGAGACTGAATAGTTCAAAGACCAAATGATGATTGACAAATGGAAATCTGTGACTTATGACCTGATAATGGTAAATCTTGGTGTACAGATAAATGTAATGTGCTTGATAAAACAGATCCAGGAGAAATGGCATTTGATTTCTGACCAAGATCTATAAATGTTATATGAGTTTGAATGAACCCATATTTAGCATATTGAGATCAACCATATGTTAGAAATACAAATAAAAATTCAGAGATTTATGTTGAAGATATTTGTATCACTGTAAATTCAACTAAATTTAAATCTTGAAAATCTATAAAAGTTTGAAATAATGGTATGATTTGTCAACATTTTGGACAAGTTTTAAGAAGAAATGGAGGTGAACTTAGAATGAATCTTTCAAAAGATGATGTAAAAAGTATTAAAGGCTTTACTTGAAACCATGAAGACAATATAATAGTTACAACTATTAAAACTCAATCATGAAAAACATATGAAAATACATATTATCTTTCATCTCAAGATAAATTTAAAGCCAGAGTTGCTAAATCATCTATATCTACAACTTGAGGTTGAGTAAGTTATGTTTCTAATAAAAATAAGTGAAATATTTCTGATACTGCTAAAGTAACAAGTAGAGAACAAGGTGATGTTAATCGTGTAAAAGCTGATAATAATAACAACTTTGTTTGATTAGCTATTACAGAATTCTTGAGTTCTTATGCTACAAAAACTCTTGGTGAAGATGTAGTCAAGAAAGATACTTATGATAATAGATTGATCAACTATGATCCAAATATTAAAAATACTTGAGAAAAGATAACAGCTTTAAGTGAATTTAAAAAATATAACTGAATAACTTGAGCTTATATCATAAGAGGTAAATGACTAGAAATAAATTCTTTAAATAAAGAAGAATTCCAAAAAATAAAAGAACCTACAACTTATATAATTGAATGAGGAGATTTAACAATTAAAGAAAATGTTGAAAAAATTCCTTACAATATAGCATTTGTAGTAAAATGATGAAATATTCTTATTTGAGATAAAGTTAATCAAATTAACTGAACATACATTGCTATTCCAAACGGAAGAGAGTGAGGATATATTAATTGAATAGGTGATTCAACATCTGTACAATTAGTTATAAATGGTTCACTTTATGGTGATATCTCTGATTTAACTGCAAAGAGAACTTATATGAAAGTTAATAAAGATTGACAATTAGATGTTTGAACAGTAGTAAGCTATGGTTCTTCTGTATTTAGAAAACCAGCTCCTCTTACTTCAACATTTATTGAAGAATATGTAAAAGCTACAAAAGTAGCTAGATAATAAAAAAGTTAGGATTTATCCTAACTTTTTTTATTTTTAAAAAGGTAAAATAAATTTTTAATGATTCCTGCCTTCGCAGGAATGACAAAGGGAAAAAAATGTAGGGAATGATTGTATCATTCCAAAAAAAATCACATAAAAAAGTGTATGATTTTAATCATACACTTTTTTGTTAACCACATCAAGTAGCACAAGTTCCACATCAACCAGAACTACATCATGAACCTCACTCATCTCATCATCAGATGATGCTTATAAACATAGATTTTATTTCTTCATCACTTGGAATTATTCATTCAAAAATAGTGTCTTTGAAGTCTATGGCTTCTTCTTCTATGATTAAAGCAGGTTCTTTAGAAATTGATAATTCGTTTTTTAGGTTTTCATCCAAAGTTACTTCTACTTCCATAAAATCAGAAAGTCATAAGTCTTCCAAAGAATTATTTACTTTATTTAATAATTCTTGTGATTCATCTCATTGTCAGTAAATTTTTACTTTCATATTTTTTAATTAATTTTATATATCCAGCAAAAAGAAGTATTTTTCATACTTCTTTTTCAATTAACATAATTATTTTTCCTCTTCTGTTGCTTCAGCTGTTTCAGCTTCTGCTCACTCTTCAGTTGCTACTGGTTCCTCTTCTTCTACAGCTCTAGGTTCTGAAGCAAGAACTATTACATCTTCAGGATTGTTTGTGATTTCATATTTCTCTGGGTCTAGATCTAAATCAGAAACTCTAATTATATCTCAAGCTTTTTCAAGCTTTGAAATATCTACTTCAAAGAAGCTTACTAAGTTTTTTGGAAGAGTTTTTACTTCTATTTCTTTTAAGTATTCTTCTATAAGAGCCCCATCTCTAGCAGCATCAGAATTTCAAACAAAGTGAAGAGGTATGTTTGTAGTAACTTTTTCAGCTTTGTTAATAGCATAAAAGTCTATATGTAAAAAATCTCAAGTTACAGGATTTTTTTGATATTCATGAACTAAAACTTCGATTTTTTTACCATCTACATTAAGGGCAATAATACTTGATTCTCAAGCTATTCTATAAGTTTTAATTAAATCAGAATTATCTATTTTTATTGAAATATTGTCTTTATTTTTTCCATAGACAACTCCTGGAACCATCTTTGATGCTCTGACTTCACTTAATTTTTCTTCTCCACTTCTTGTTTGAGCATTTAAAACTAAATCTTTCATAATATCTATTTATTGAAAATTATAATATATTAATATAAAAAGCCTGCAAATTCTATCTAAAAAATAGAAATTTGCAAACTTTTTTTGTAAAATGTTTGAAAAATGATTTTTTTTAGTTATAAAATAGTTTTTTTACCTCAGAATTAGCTTATCATCACTAACTTCAAATTTCAATCTATATAATCATTTACTATTCAAAACTGTTATTTCTCAGTCACTATCAACATTGAAATCTATTATTTTTTCATTTCATCATTCTATTTGTCATACATAAGTTAAGTTTCTAGTACTTTTGAAATCTGTTGTGTTTGGCTTGAAAACAAATATTTTATCATTTAGAAGCATATAAACATAGTTTAGTTTTATTCAGGCTTTTACTTCAAATCTTTTTCATTCTTCTAGATTATAATTTTCAGGAATTTTACTTACTGTTAGAGATTCTAATCTATAAGGATTACTAAAGAATTTTACTACACTTAAGTCTGATTTAACTAAGTAGAATCATCCATCAATTGCCATTCATATAACATTTCAAAGATTTTTTCTATCTTCTTCTTTTAAATAAGTATTTCCTCTTCCAAATCAAGTAGAAATAACAGGATGTTTGTGGATTTGGTTTTCATTTGAAAGAGTGTACAAGCTAGAAGAATAGCTTCAAACACTTTTTATTGTTTCCCAAGATTGTTGTCAAGAGACATTTGCAAAGCTAAAGTTTCAGTTTCTGTTAAATTTTACAACTTTTGAGGTATTTGTTACTAAATAAACATCTTGGCCTAAAATTCCACCATCTACAAATTCTTCATTATCTGATAGAGAATTGAAAATATAAGTTTTTGGTTTTACATTTGAGACTATTGGTCAGATGATTCATTTTTTTGTAACTATATAGGTTTTTCCAGTATCTTTTAAGACTTTTACATTTGATTCTGAAGCCTCAGCATAAACTAAATTGTCTTGACCAGCATTAAATATTTCTATTTTATTAAATTGTTTTTTCAAAATATTTATATCTTTTTTAGCTGTTTCTAAGTCCAAAGTATACAATTTCTTTTCATCAAGGGTTTTTATCAAATCTTCAGCTTTTTGGATATTTCTATTAAATATTCAAGGATTTGAAATATTTGAAGTAGCTTCAGAAATGATGTTTTGTAATTCTAAAATTTGATCTTTTGCAACCTCTTTTTCAGTTGTTTTTGTCATTTGTCACCAGATACCAGAAACTAGGAAAAATAAAAGTAAGATTAACCCTGCTATAAGAACAAAAAATATAGTATTTTTCACAAATTTATTTTGATTTGAGATTTTGTCTTTAATAATCAAAACTCATCAAATCATCTTTTTTGAAAAATTTGTATCAAGAATTTTTATTGCAAAGTCTTTTACAGCATTTATTTTAGGATTTTCTTCAACTATAAATTCATTTTTGTATTTCAAAGATGAAATTATACAGTTTCTTTCCATTATCTCTGACTGCAAAATATTTTTTATATTTTTGTTAAATATTTCTATATCATTTGATAAAATCATTCAGTCCATTATGTCACTTTTTGACAAATATTTTAAAATATTTACTGTAGAACTGATTATGATTTCTCAATTTGCCAAGATTCAGTTTGAGATAAAAAGAAAAGATTTTTTGTTTTCGTTTCTTTCTGTTAATTCAATGATTTCAGAGTCTTTGTTTATCAAATAAACTGTTGATCTTCAGATATTTGAAAACATCAAGTTATTTTCATTTAAAACAGATATAGACATATCTACTTCGTCATCTTCTTGTTCTCAGCTACTTCTCCAGTTTTTTAAAAAAGAGTTTATATTTTCTAGAGCAATTCAAAAATCATTGTAAGTTTCTTCCTTGCTTATTTTGTCAATAATACTTTCCAAAGCTATATTTAGCAGATTTTCAGCTAAATTTTTATCAGAAGAACTTATCATCAAGAAACAATCTAAATTTTTGTCTAAATTTACAGATTTTTTTATTATTATATTGTCTTTTTGGTTATCAACATCAATTACACTTATGTCAAACATTTTTTAAAAAATTAAGTACTAATTTTTATTTGAAATGATTATAATAAAAACTTTTATTTTTTCAAATTGTTTATATAATATTGTTAAATAATATTTTTAAAAAATAAATTATGCTGATTATAAAAGGAAATAATAAATTATCAGGAGTAGTAAAAGTCTCTGGTTCAAAAAATGCTGCTCTTCCAATAATTTGAGCCAGTTTACTCTTGGCAGGAAAGGTAAAACTAAACAATGTTCCAAAAATCGGAGATGTAAAAACATTTTTAGACATTTTAGAAAATATATGAGTTGTGTATTCTTGGGAAGAAAATACTTTATTTTTAGATGCTACAAATTTAAATAATGACAATTTAAATTTTGAGAAAATAAAAAAAATTAGGTCATCTATATTTTTACTTTCACCACTTCTTTATTTTTTTAAAAGTATAAATATTCCTTTTCCTGGTGGTTGTAAGATTTGAAAAAGACCGATTGATGCACACTTAAATTGATTAAAAGCTATTTGATATGACTATGAGCTTGATTGAGACAATATAAAGTTGAACTGAGAAACTCAATCTGGAGACAAAATTTTAAATGCTTGATTTTGAGTTAGTTCTACAGAAAATTTGATTGTTGCAAATGTTTTGAGAAATGGAAAAACAACTATAAAAAATTCTGCAATAGAGCCACATGTTATGAATTTAATTAGTTTTATGAGAGAAGCTTGAGCAAATATAGATATCAGGTATAATCATGAAATAATTATAACTTGAGTTGAAAAACTAGCTTCAAATTTAGAATTTGATATAGTTTCAGATTACATAGAAGCTTGAACTTATATGGTTATAGCGGCTTTGGTTTCAGAAAAATATTTAGATATAAAAGATGCCAGAATAGAAGATTTGTACACTTTTATAGAGAAATTGAAAGATGCTTGAGTTGTAGTTGAAGATCTTTGAGATGATACTTTGAGAGTTTACAGAGCCGAAAATCTCAAACCTGTTAGTTTTCAAACAAATATTTTTCCTGGATTTCCAACTGATTTACAATCTCCATTTGCTATTTTGCAAAGTCAAGCTTTTTGAACAAGTAGGATACATGAAGTACTTTTTGAATGAAGATTAAATTTTTTAGTTGAGCTTGAGAAAATGACTGCTAAAATTGCTATTTTGAATCCACATGAAGCAATTATTTTCTGACCAAATAAGCTGAAATGAACTACAGTGACTTCTTGGGATTTAAGGGCAGGAATGGCTATGATTATTGCTGGACTTATAGCTGAGTGAGAGACAAAAGTGACAAATGTAGAGTATATTTACAGAGGTTATGAAAATTTTGTTGAAAAACTGAAAAATCTTTGAGCAGATATAACAGAAGAAGAAAATTCTTAAAAAATATTTTTTATAAAATTTTAGTTTACTAATTGTTTATATTATGAAAATACTTTGAACATCATTAATTGCGTTTTGAATTATAATAATTCTTTTTCCTGCGATTTTAGTGTTTTTGATTTGATGATTTTTTATTTTTGTTTGAGTAAATATAATTGCTTCATCTATTTATTTAAATAAAACAGCAAAAAATCAAGAAGAATACATAAAATTTGGAAAATACAAGATTTACAGATAAAAAAGTGAATTTTTTAAAAATTCACTTTTTTGTATTTTTAAAAAGGTAAAATATTTCAATTGATTCCTATAAAGGCAGGAATGACAAGAGGAGATGTTGCTATTGTCATTTCTTTGAAAAGTAAATCAATTTACAAGTTTTTATTTGATATTTTGTTTAAAAATATTAAAATCAGTTTTGTATTTACAAATAAATTTTGTTATGAATATATTGTTTTTGCTTACTTTGGCTTTGATTTCATTTTTTCCGATTTTGATTTGGGCTTATAGTTTTGCTTATATTGATCAAAATCCACTTAATAAAAAAAGATTTTTGGTTGGTATTTTTGGTGGAATTTTGTCAGTGTTTCCAATTCTTTATATGTGAAAAATAATAGATTTTTTTGAGTCAAAATATTTAAATATTTTTTATTTTGTAAGTCAGATTTGAGATTTTTTTTCCAGTTTAGAATTTGGCTTTTCACTCTCACTTTTTGTATTTTTAATAGTTATTTTTAGCTTTTTATTTGGTTTTTTACTTTTAAAAAGAAAAGATATTTTAGGAATGTATCTAAAAAACTTTTTATTCTTTTTGATTTTTGTTTTTATTTTATCATTTTTGATTTTTGGTTTAAATTTTGTTTTATCTTATTTTGACTTCAAAATAGAAAATTCTACAACTTTTTGAGAAATAATTTTTGATACATTTAGATTAATAATTTTTTATTATTTGGTTGTTGCTTTTGTTGAGGAAGTTTCAAAGCATTTCAATTTTTTACAATCAAGTATTTTTTCTATAAATTCAGAAAAAGATTGAGTTCAAAATGCTATTTTTGTAGCACTTTGATTTGCTTTTATAGAAAATATTTTGTATCTTTATAGTTTTTATGAACAATTTTGACTTAATTTTGAGCTTGTGAAAATCTATCTTTTTAGATCATTTTTTTCTGTAATAGTTCATGTTTTGTGTAGTTCTGTGGTTGCTTTTTATTTTTCAAAAGCCTATATTTCTTATAAAAATAAAAGTTTAGTTTTTCCTTATTTTAAAATATTTTCATTATGATTATTTGCTAGTATTTTTTTGCATTTATTTTTTGATATTTCTATGACTTTTTGAATAAATTTAGTTTTATTTTTGTATTTTATTTGAGGATATTTGTATGTAAGTTCAATATTTTATAAAGAATAAATAAAAATTAAGTTTATAAAAAAAATAAGAAATGATAGTCATTTCTTATTTTTTTAATCTTCAATCAATTTATGATAAGTAGTTTTTGTTATTTTCCAGTTTGGATCATTTTTCTTTAACAATTCAAATATTCAATCAAAGTGAAGAAGTCAGTAAGTTACATAATATTTTTTTACTGTTTTTCCATTAATTATAGCATTGGCTACAACTTCATTTCTTTTTCAAATTATAACTTGCCAGATTTCATCATTTCAGATTTTTCACATTTTCATCATTATGTCTCTATTTCAAAGTAGCAGATTTAAAACAGCTCTATTTATATAAGTTACCAAATTTAACTCTCTTTGATTTAGTCTATCTACTAGGTTTTTCATAGTTTCTCAGTAGTCAAGAATATCTCATTCTGTTGTAGCAGGAGTTTTTAGTTTCTTGTACTCATTCATTATATCATCAACACTTATATCAATATTGACATCTGATGTAGGATTTATAATTTGACTTCAAATTATAGCATTATAATCTTGAAAAGTAACTCAGTAAAGCTTTGACATATTTGTATAAATATCTTTATCAAAATTCATTCAAAGTGCTTTGTTAAACTCTTCCATATTTTCTTTTGTTCCAGGTCTTACTCACTCAAAAAAGTGCAGATATCATTCATCTTTGTGTTTTTTAAGGTCCTCAGCTACATAATTGTAAAATCATTTTCATCAAATGTGAGCCATTGATTGAAAAACTACTGTTTTGTCTCAGTTTGTAAGAGTGTATTGAGGCATATAGGCAGGAGAAATTTCATTATAATAATAGCTAAATCATCATACTATAGCTATACAAATACTAAAAATTATAGATACACAAAAACAGTAAATACTAGAAAATGGTCAAAATCAAGTTATATTTTTACTTCTAAATATTTTTTTTATTAAAAAATATATTACATAAAAAGCTATCAGTAAAATTATCAAACCTAAAATAGATTCTAAGACAGTACTGATTCAGCTTAAGTAAAATGTATATCAAAACAGAAGTCAGAAAAATAATATACTATAAAAATCTTTTTTCTTTAGTCTCATACTCATAAATTTTTAAAAAATTATGAAATAAAAATTATTCTAACCAAAATATTTTATTAATTTTTTTGTATTTTACAACTTTTTATTGTATAATGGAATTATATTATTTATAAATTAAAGATTATTATGAGAAAAATAATTTTTTGAATTTTAGCAATATTTTTATTGATTTCATCATTTGTATCTGATACTCAGGCTTCACAAATAAATGTTTGATGAAACAATAATATTATCAGAACTGATACTAAAATTCCATATTGTCCAAATCCATGAGATTGTAGCTTAGACAAGTGAATAGAAGAGTCAAAATGAAAAATAGACTGAATTAAATCAGACTGAACAGCTGCTGATTATATTCAAGATATAATTATATATGTTTTAGGATTTTTGTTTTTAATTACAGTTATAATTATAATCTGGGCTTGAGCTATTATCTTAACATCTGCTTGAAATGATGATAAAGTTGAAAATGCTAAAAAAATTATTATCAACTGTGTTATTTGAATGGTAGTTATATTTGCTGCTTATCCAATATCAAGCTTTATTATATGAATATTTATAAAAACTAGATAGTTT
Organism: Candidatus Gracilibacteria bacterium HOT-871; assembly: GCA_002761215.1. Classification (GTDB taxonomy): domain Bacteria; phylum Patescibacteriota; class Gracilibacteria; order BD1-5; family UBA6164; genus GN02-872. The sequence continues at coordinate 681,548 of CP017714.1, read as the reverse complement.
AAAAAATTTTTTTAAAAGAATTGATTTTTATGAAAAGTCAATTCTTTTTTTTTGACAATTTTTTTATAAATGTGGTAAAATTAATCTATACTTTATTAAATAAAAATAAAAATATGGATGAAAATCTATTATTAGAAAACAATCACAGGTGAAAAGTCTCAATTTGGGCTATAATTTTTTTAATTCTTGTGACTGCAATAACAGCACTGTTATTTTGAGCTAATTATTATTTTTGACTAGAAAATGAAGATTTGACACAAAAAACACAAACACTTCAAACTTCTATTGACTGACTTAATAAAAATAAAAACATAAAAGTGGCTCAATTATTAAAAAATTATAAATGAGAGTTAGAAAAACTTGAAAGAAATAGTGATATAGTTGCTTATATGGATCACTTAACAGATATTTCTAGAAAATATAAATTATCATTTACTTGATTTTCTATGCGTGATTGAGAGTTAAAAACTGAAGTTGAAGCTAGAAAAATAGATCTTAAATCATCTGAAACTCCAGCTTATAAAAAAGTAGCTGAGTTTATTAAATGATATAGAGAAGATGAAAATGCTTTATTTGACTTAAAATTTATAAACACTTTTGAGTGAATGAATGAAATAAAATTTGCTATAACTTTAAAAGTAAAAGATCCAAAAAAAGCTAAAACTGAAGAATCTACAGAAAATACTAATTCTCAAAAAAGTTCTTCTTGAACAACAACAGAACAAAAACAAGAAACAAAAACTAATTTAAATGATAAAAATATATAAAATGAATAATTCTACATTGAAATCTTTAGGTTTAATATTGATTTGAGCTTTTGTAGTCGTTCTTTGAATGATGCCTCAAATTACTAAATTTACAAATATTCAATCTGAAAAAGAAAGTTTGATAAGCAAAGAAAAATCTCTTGAAGAAGAGTACAACAAACTTAAAAAAATAGATGAAGAATTAAAAAATGATTCTTCAGAATTTGAAAAATATACAAAATGATTGAAAGAAAATGAATTAGTTAATTTTATTTATTCTAAAATAGAAGAGCTAAATAAAAATAAAAATTCTATTATTACAATAAAAGATTTGTCTATAACTTCAGCTCAAATTAATAATATGCAATTTTTAGAATCAAATATTCAATTAACTTTGCAAGTTCCAACAGAATTTATGTTGAAAAATGTTTTAAAAATGTTGAATAAAAATGATGAATACAAATTTTTCATCACAAGTTTGACTTATGATCCAAATAATATTAATTCTTCAGATTGACAAAATTCAGGTTTTTCTGTAACAATCCCTTTAAAAGTTTTTTATAAATAATAATTATGGAAAAAAATAATAAAAATTTAAACAGAGAAATAATTTTATCAAAAAAAGTTTGACTTGTTGATAAATACAATTTCTTTGAATATATTTCAGTAATGCTTGATGGTTGAGTCTGAATTACAGAAAGTTTAGAATCTGTAAACTCAAAAATTTCAAGTACATTTTTTAGACAAAAAATATCAGAGCTTATTACATACATAAATTCTTGAGATTCTTTTTCAAGAGCTATGAGAAAAATTCCTTCTGTATTTAATAGTTCAGAAGTATTTATTGTTGAATCTTGAGAGGCAACTTGACAATTATCATTAGCTTTGATGAAATTAAGTGATGATTTGAAAAAAATTTATGATTTGAGAAAAAAAATAAAAGGTTCACTTACTTATCCTATAATTATATTTTTATTTATTTTCTTGGCTATAGCAATAGTTATGACTTATGTAGTTCCTGCTATAAAACCACTTTTCCAAGATTCAGGAACAGAATTGCCAATTGCAACTCAAACACTTATAGCTTCATCAGACTTTGTGATAAATAATTATCCTTTGATTTTTCTTGTGATTATCACTGTTATTTTTGGAATAATGTTTTATTTCAATTGAACAAATAGTTGAAAATTTGCTTTGGAAAAAATGATTTTATGAACTCCACTTATTTGAAAAGTTTATAAAAATTATATTTTGGCAAATATAGCTTCAACTCTTTGAAATCTTGTTTGAAGTTGAGTTAGTATAGTGAAATCTTTGGATTTGACTTGAAAGGCTACAAATAGTGTAACTTATGAAAGATTATTTGAACAAATAAAAGAAAAAGTTTCACTTTGAAACTGAATTGTGAAATCTATGGAAGAAGTTGATTTAGAAAAAAATTATTTTCCTTCAGATTATTTGCAAATGCTTTCTGTTTGAGAAAGAACTGCAAATCTAGAGGAAATTTCAAAAAAATTAAATAGACAATATGAAAAAGAAGTAGATTATTCACTTGCAAATCTGACAAAATGGATAGAACCTATAGCTATACTTTTTGCTTGAATATTTGTTTTATGGTTTGTTTTTGGTATTTTCAGTGCTATTATAAAAGTAACAGATACTATATCTTAAGGAAAAATCTAAAAATAAATTACTATTTTTAGGTTTTTTTATTATAATTAATAAAATATTTTTAAATGAAAAATATATTTATGAGAGATAAAAAAGCATTTACACTTATAGAATTAATAGTTTCTATATCTATTTTGGTTATTGTTATGATGTTTTCTTATGCTCCTTATAATCTATATCAAAATAGAGCAAAAGTAAAGTTGGCAACAAGAGAAGTTGCACAAAGCCTTTATGAAGCTAAAAATATGGCTATATCTTGAGTAAAATGAAAAAATAATTCTGATGATTCAAAGCAAGAATTTAAAAATAAATCTGTTTGAGTTTTCCTAACTTCAGAGGAAACAAAAGATTCAAAAATAAATTTTTATTATTATGATTACAATATTTCAGATTCAGAAATAGTTTTCCCTTCAAAAGAGCCTGACACAGAAAGGCAAATACAAGATTGAGTGACAATGACTTGATTTTCAGTTTGAGAAAGGGATTATAGTAGTTTACTACTGTTTTATGAATCTGTAACTTGAAAAGTAAAAGTTTATTGATTTGATGCTTCTTGAAGTAAAATAGATATTACAGAAAATGGAAAAAATGATGATACTGTAAAAATAAAATTTACTTATAAAAAAGCTACAACAAGTTTTTTACAAAAGGAAATAAAATATTATTTAAAAACAAATATAGTTGATTATAAATAATTTATGATTAAAAAAAATAAAAAAGCATTTTCTATCATAGAAATACTTGTTTGAATTGTTATATTTTTATTTTGAATAGCCTGAGTTTATTCAATTATTAGCTCAACTTTAAATATAAATAATTACAATAAAAATTATATTATTTGAGTAAATTTAGCAAGAGAACAATTAGAATTATTTAGAAATATAAGAGATGTAAATTTTTCAAAAATTCAAACTTTTAATATTATAGATCCTAATAATTCTTGATGTGACAATGATTGAAAATGTATAGTTTTTGAAGAATGAAAAACTTACAAAATTTCAAATGATTTTTCTTGAACAGGCTTTCCTGTAAAAGTCAAAGAATGACAAAAATTTGATACAAATGATTCTAATTCTTTAAAAGAATATCAAGTTTGTCTGGATGAAGAAGGGCTTTATGATTATTGTGAAGGAATGACAAACAAAAAGAAAGAATTAAAAATTTATAAATTTTTGGAAGTTTCAAAAGTAGAATGATACGAACCATCAAATGCTTTAAAAGTTACATCAAAAATGGTTTGGTATTCTAAAAAATATAATGAATTTGAAGTTAGTACAATTTTTACAAATTATAAAATTTATTAGAAAAATATGATTACAAAGAATAAAAAGTGATTTACTCTTGTAGAAATAATAGTTGCTGTAACAATATTTTCTATTGTTATGATTTCAGTTATGAGTGTTTACATAATCAGTTCAGAAACAACTTATAACTCTGAAATAGACAGAGCTATGCATGAAAATGTAAAAAATATAGTTATGGAAATATCTGAAGATATTACAAAAAATGGTATATCTTGAGTATCAGACTCTATTTCTAGTAGTGATAGTTGTACAAGTTTGCCAGAGAAAGACAAAAATGAATTAAAAAAATGATTTATTTTCTGTACTTGAAGTCATATCTATACTATTTCTAAAAAAGATGATTCATGAAATTTACTTGCTGTGAGTGATTCAAATAAATCAGAATGTGAAAAAATAGGTACAGAATGCTACCTGACTAAAGCAGAAATTTGAGATAAAAAACCAAGCCCACTTACAAATAGCCTTGTTACAGTTAGAAAAGCAAATTTTATAGTTACAAATGATTGAATAAAAAAAGTTACTATTTCTTTAGAACTTCAACCATCCGCAAAAGCTTGAGTTAGATCATCTTTAGTTGAAAAAAATATTTTTAATTTACAAACAACTCTCTCAGAGAGAACTTATAATACTTTAAACAAACAAAAAAATGAGGAAGAATCTTCAAAACAATAAAAAATGATATTCTATAATAGTTATAATAATCATAATTTGATTTATGATTGTTTTAACTAGTTGAGTTTTTAGGCTTATAATGAATGAATTAAATGACAATAGAACTCTTTGAAATTATGTCAGAACTTACTCTTGAGCAGAATGAGCACAAGAGTTATCTTTGCTTGATTTAAAAGAAGCTTGATATTGAACTACAAAAGATTTAGAGACTTCAGATTTATTAAATCCTTGAAAAAATACAGCAAGAGATATAAAAATTTCATTTAAAAATGATTGAAAAGTTACAGAATATGAATGAGAAATCTGAGCTTGAGAATATCATATGATGCCACTTTTTATTATAGATCCAAATGATAATTCTAATTGATCTGAAGAACAAGAAAACAAAACTACTGAGAAAAAAGTAGAAGATATTGATTTAACAGTTATTCAGTGAGACAAATCCAATTTAGTTTGGAATATAATTTGAGAAGATTCATGAATATCAAATTCTTGAGAAATAAAATGAACAGATACAGTTAATGAAAAGATACATTGAAAATCTAAAAGAGCTGAAAGACTTAAAGATAAGCTTACAGAAGAGGAAAAAGAATGATTTGTTATAAAACCTATAAAAATAAATAGTTTTTTAAGTGAATCTGAAAAAAATTATTTACAATTATATAATGCCTCAAAAGAACCAATAAAATATAAAGTTACTTCTTCATGAGAATTTACAAAACCAATGCTAACAATTACCTCAAACTGAGAATCTGCTACACATAGAACAAATATAGATACAAAAATAAATCTTTCAGATATAACTTCAAAATCTAAATATTCTATTTTTAGCCCAGATGTTGGAAACTGAGATGATAATAAAGATAGTAGTAAAAATAATCTAAATAATTGAGCTGAAGAAAATACAAATTGAAATCTTGAAAATACAACAGTAAATTAATAAAAAATTCCTCAAAAATAGGGGAAAAATATAAATCTTTACGAAAATTTGACAAATTAGATTAAAAAACAAAAACCTCTATTTATAGCTAAAAATAAAGTAAATATTTTTTATAAAGTTAAATTATAAATAAGTTTTTTGAAAAATCTATGGTTTTTTTTGAAAAAAGATTTGCATTTAGTTTTAAAATAGCTAAAATACAACTGTTTTATATTTATAACATATAACAATATGAAAAAACAAGATTTTATTAAAGCTGTAGCTTCTGAAGCTGGTTTAAGTCAAGATGCTGTTTCTAAAGCATTAGCATCTATGATAGAAGTTATCACTTCTGAATTAAATAAAGGTGGAGAAGTTAATATTACTGGTTTTGGTGCATTTAAAGTATCTCACAGAGCTGCTAGAAATGGTGTAAATCCACAAACTAGAAAAGCTATTAAAATCCCTGCAATGAAATCACCTGTGTTCAGAGCTGGTAAAACATTTAAAGAATCTATTAGATAATTTTAAAAAAAATCACATATTTTTTAAAAAATATGTGATTTTTTTTATTTTTTTCAATAAATATGTTAAAATAATATTAGTTATAAAAATATTATTTTTACCAAACATGGAAAAAATTTATCTAAATAATCTTTCAAAGGATGACGATAAAACAAAAATCGTTGATTCTTTACTTGATGGAGATAGTTTGAATGTAGAATTTTACTACAAATCAGACTTTACTCTTACAAAGGATTTGAGAGACTTCATAGAAATAATATGAAGAGTTTTTTGATTTTCTGAAAAATTGATAGCAAGAATAATTTTAGTATCAGATGAATTAAATAACAATGCAATAGAACATGGAAGTGATGTAAATGGGATAAATATTTTAAGACTTATGATAAAAAGAAATGGACAAAAAGTAGATTTTAATTTAGAAGTTGAGGATAATTGAAAGTGAAAAGACGCAAAAAAAGCTATTGATATGGAAGAATTAAGAGCTCATAAATTGAAAAGATGATATTCAAAACATGATTCTATCAGATGAAGATGATTATTTTTAATTACAGTTCAAATAGTAGATAGGCTTTATTTTAAAAATTCTAAAAATTGATGACTTATAGTTTGAGTAAAAAAGGAAATATATCCAAAAACAGACCAATTTTAATTGGTCTGTTTTTTTATGTCTCTCCATAAATGTATTTTATATTTTCATTACATTGATTTTCTTTTTGTTTGTTTTTATCACCAACAATTGAACAAAAAAATACTTTTCAATTTATTCTTAAATCAACATAAACTTTATCATTATTTGAGATTTGAGATTTTTCTCTATCCATCACAGCTAAACTTTTTATTTGTTCATCAACACTAATATTATTATCAAGTGAAAAAATAAGTCTTGTAAAGTTATTTACTATTATGTGAAATTCTCTTTCTTTTTCATAATATTTTATACTTTTTATATCAATTCAAGAAATATTTTCTTTTACTTTTTTTTCTATTTCTTCTATTTTTTTTATGTATTCCATATCAAAAATGGCTTTATAATCCAGAATCTTTGTTTTCTCAATATTTTTAATAATTTCTAGATTTTTTAATTCATTTGATGGATTTATAGTTGGAATTAGTGAACCATTTTCTAGTAAAGTATAGCTTTTTTTATTTATAGTTACATTGAACTTTTCTTTGTATGATTCTATAGTAATACTTATAGTTTTAGGAAAATCTATATTTAAACTTATATCTTTTATATTTTCTTGATAATCTTTTAGTCTGTCTAGTACTTTTTGTTTATCAATATTAAAAATAGAAGTTCATCTGAAATCTTCAACTGCTTTATATGCAATATTTATATTTGTAATTCAATCTTTTTTTATAATATTTATAGTTTCAACTCTAAAAATAGGTCAAAGTATTACAAATGCTATTCAAACTATCAAAAATAGTCAAAATATCAAGTAATAGGGAATATAATTTTTTTTGAAAAATTTTAGAGGTTTAGTTAGGTTTATTTTTACACTTAAAACATTTCTTTTTTTGAAAGTTTTTTTCTTTTTTTTCAAATCAAGTAAAACTTTGTTTGAATTTTTTGTATTTAAAACCTTTCCTCTTTTTCTTTTTCTAAAAAAATTACTAAAGAAATCTTTTATTTTACTCATTTTTTAAAAATATTTTATTTAGTAATTTCATTTATTGTTTCACAAATTGTTTGTCAGATTTTTCCTTTGTTGTCATATCTGTATCTTATTTTTGGAAGTTTTCTAATATTTATAGTTTTGTTGTATCTTGACTGAATTATATGATTTTTTTTCGCTAAAGTTTTTGCTAAAATATCTTCATTTTTAAAAGCACTAACCCAAACATCTAAGTAAGATAAATCAGGACTTATTTCTATTTCAGTGATAGTTATAAGTCAAAAATCTGTTCAGATTTCACTTGTCTCTTCAAAAATAATATCACTTAAAACTTTGTGAGAAGTTGCTTCTAGTTTTTTTAATCTGTCTTTGTTCATTTTTTATGATTTTTTATTTTTTAAATGTTTTGTATATTTTACAAATTTATTTTTTTTTGACAAATAAAATTTTATAAATAAAATAATTTTGCACTAATTTTTATATTATAATATCTTTAGAGGGGATAGAATAAGTCGTGATCTACGCTGTAAAACACGAAGGCGAAACTAATGAAAAGATGATTCTTCGCTATAAAAAACTTTTTTTCCAGTCAAGAATAGCAAATAAAATCAGATCTGAAAGATATGCTACTAGAAAAGTAAAAAAGAAAAAAATCAGAGAATCTGCTATAATTAGAGCAAAATACAGAGAATTAAATGCAAAAGTTTATTTTTAATTCTTTTCATTTAATTCTTTTCAAAAAAACTTCCAATTTTGGAAGTTTTTTTGCTTATCATAGGTCTCTTTCAGGTTTTTGCTCTTTTTCTTCATTATTTCCTCCTTTTTCCTTGTTGTCTAGTTTTTCTTCTAATTTTCCAGAATTTTGTTGTATTTTTCCAGAATTACTTTCTTTTTCTTCAAGTTTTCCAGAATTATTTTCCTCTGTTTTCCCTGAGTTTACTTCTATTTTTCCAGAATTTGTCACCAATTCTCAAGAACTACTTTTTTCTTTTTGAGTAGAAATTGAATCATTTAATTCATTTAAAATTTCTGTTGATCAAGTTTGACTCACTTTTTCTATTAATTCTTTTTTAATCAAATCATCTCTAAAATATTTTTCATATATAAAATATCAATTTAATCCTAAACTAAGACTAAAAATAAGTAAAAAAATTACAAAAAGAACTGCTTTAATTATCTTCATTTGAAAAAATTTTATTGAAAATATCTAGACTTCTATGATATTTTTTTTATTTCAATAATCAATCAAAAAATTAAAAACAAATTGACTACAAGAAAATATATTTTTTCATTTAAAATTTCAAGATTTTTTGCTTTTTATAAAAATATTTTTAAAATAATAAAAAATAATTTTTTTAGAAAAATAAATGTTTAAAAAAATAGTTTGACTTTGATTTTCAGCAAAATGAAAAAACGCAAAAGATGTTGAAAAATACATACAAAACTTGGTTGATGGCTGAGCAACTGAGTTTTTTACTGGTTATAATCCTCCTTACTGGCATGAGAAATTTGGTTTTGAAGTTAGCCCAAATGGTAGATTTTCTGAACATGAGCAAATAACTGATTTTGAAACTTTGAAACAAATAGTTTTTGAAGTTCATAAACACAAATTAGAGCTTTTTATAAACTTGAATGCACGGTATTATACAGATGAAGTTTTTGAGCTGATTAAACAGATGGTTGATGAATTTCAACAAATTTGAATTGATTGAATTATTTGCTGAAATATTTGAATTTTAGAATATTTAAAAGAAATAAATTATTCCTGAAAAATAAATATTTCTACAATAATGGCTTTATACAACACAGAAAGTATAAAATTTTTTTTAGAAAATTATAAAATAAATAAAATAATTTTAAGTCGTGAAATAACTTTAAAAGAAATAGAAACTTTGGTTTCTAGCTTTCCAAACACAAAATTTGAAGTTTTTTGAGAATGAGATTTTTGTCGTTATAATAATTGACTTTGCTTTGCAGAGCATAAATACTGAGAAAGAGATATTTGTACAGTTGTTGTAAATGATTTGATTGTTAAAAAGAGATTTAAGCCAAATTTTAAGAAAATTATTTTAGATAAAAATCTTTCAAATGAACAAAAAATAGAAATGTTAAATGATTTTTATGAAAATATTTTTGAAAGAATAGAAAATATTTTGACAAATATAGAGATTTTCCCAGAAGAAAAACAAAATCTAGAAAAAGAACTAGTTTTTATTTACAAAATTTCAAAATCTAGAGTTAATTTGTATTTTGATGCTTTGAAGCCTATAAATTCAGAACACAATAAAAATATTTTTTCATTTTTAAAATGATTAAAATATTTAAATTCTTTTGATAATTTAGAAGAAAATTTTTCAAAAGAATTGCTTGAACTTCAATTTGAATTAGAGAAATCTGTCAAATCTTGAATGAAATATTTAACTGAAAAAACAAAAAAAATTGGTTGAAATGCAAAACTAAAAGCTGAAGAATTAGCAAAATTTTATGCAAGAAGTGATAATTTAAACCTCTACACTTATTTATTTTTCTCAAAATTTAAAAATATAGAAACTGTGAAATTTCCAACTAGATGAAGAAATTATAACGAAAAATTGGCTATTTTAGAAGAAGTTGTAAACTCTAAAAAAATTGATGAAAAATTTATTGATAGAGGAATTTCTCTTGAAAGAACACATTATGATTTGACTTATCTTTTTTGAGAAAAACTTTGGTTTAGAAAAATGATTGAAAAATTTAGTTTATAAAAAATCTTGAAGAAAAAATTTTTTTATTTATAATTAGCCAATATTTTAAAAATTAAGAAAAAATTATGTGAAGAGGTCCAGTTGTTCAGGCTAGAAAAGATGCTGTAAATCAAGTGAAAGGTAAAGTTTTTTCACTTCATGCAAAACTGATTGCTGTTGCTGCTACAAAATGATGAAATCCTGATGATAATCCTGCTTTGTTTGCTGCAATTCATAAAGCAAAAAAAGAGTGAGTTCCAAATGACAATATTGAAAGAGCTATAAAAAAATGAACTTGAGAAGACAAAACTGCTGCTGCAATTCAAGAAATAATTTATGAGTGATATGCACCAGGTTGAGTTGCAATGATGGTTTCAACTCTAACAGACAATAAAAATAGAACAGTGTCAAGTATTAGACATATTTTTACAAAATATGGTTGAAATTTGTGAGAAAGTGGAGTTGTTTCTTGGATGTTTCATAGGAAATGAGTTATTTTTATTGATCCAAATAAATATGATTATGAAAAAATAGAAGAATTAGTTTTTGAAACAAATGCTGAAGATATTCAAAAAGAAGAAGATTATATAAAAATAACAACTTCAGTTGATGATTTTAATGATGTTGAAAAATATTTGGAAGAAAAAGGAATTGATTTTATAGAAACAAAGCTTGATTTTATTCCTGATAATGATGTAGAAATAACAGATTTTGATAATGCTTTGAAATTCAAAAAAATGATAGAAGCTTTTGATGAAGATGAAGATGTTGCTCTTGTTTCTTCAAATGAAATAATTTCAGCAGAACTTGAAAAACAAGTTGATGAATTTATAGAAAAAAATAAATTTAGAACATAAAAAAACTAGAAATTTTAATTTCTAGTTTTTTTATAAAAGATTATTTTTTAGTAAAATTCTTTTAATAATTCAGTAATTTTTTTTGCTTTGTTTTTATTATGATTTTCTTCACTAGTATAATAAAAAGCATCATATCCTAAATCATTTCTTAAAAAGGGATTTGCTCATTGGTCTAAAAGTATTTTTATTATTTCTATATTTCAGTTAAAACAAGCATTTTGTATTGCAGTGAATCCATCTTCACCTTTTGCATTTATTTCAGCTCCATTTTCTAGAAGCATTATAACATCTTCTTTGTTTTGCAAAATAATAGCTAAATTTAGTATTGTCTCATTTGTTGTTCACCTTTGGTTTATAGAAATTATTTCCTCTGAAAATCAAAAATTAGGATTTTGTTTATATTTTTCAAATAGATTTTATAGTTTTATGTTCATATACTTTAAATTATTTAATTATTGCTAAATCATAACTTATTTTTCACTTATGTCAAAGGAAAAAATAAAAAATATCTTCATATTTTTTTGCATTTAAAATTAAAATATTCTATAATTGTTTTGTAAAAAAATTTACTTTTATTTATTAATTATTTTTTATGGACCCCAAGTGAATATTTTTTAAAGTAACATCTTTTTTTACTTTATTTTTTTGAGTTTTTTTATTTTCTATTTTTATTGCAAATACTGTTTCTGTAATGAAAAACAAAGTAAATGCAGAATGATCAACAGAACCTCGTATAGAGATCGTTTGAGTAGAAAATCAAAATTATGCTACTAGAAATGATACAAGAGAAAAAGTATATGCAATTTACAGAATTTACAAAAAAGATGGTGATAATTCTACTCAAAAATATCATTTTGAAACAAAGTTGGACAGATGATTAGTTTGAAAACACTCAGAAAGTTTATGGTATTCTAATATAGATTCTTCAGAGCCCCTTAATATATGTAAAACTCCTTGAACTAAAGTAACTTTTAGTAGAACTTTTGAAAATGAAGAAGATGAAGAAGCTTTTAAAAAATTCTGAGAAATTAATTATATAGCCCAAGAAGAATACTGAAATAATTTTTCAATTGATTTAGAAGTAGATGCTTCTCATAATTATTGTGATGTAATTTTGGAATTTTACTGAATTACAAAGTGAGAAAAAACTGTTTTTCCTATTTCTTGAGCAATTCAAGAATCTGACAATACTGTTTTATCTACTTCAAATTCAAAAAATTTTAAAGTTGTGGCTAGAATGTATCAAGTTTTTTATTTTGATGCAGATACTTATGAAATTATAGATGATGAAAATTTAGAACAAGGCCTGGATGAAGATGAATTAGAAAAACCTAGAGAAATTGAAAATTATGTTTTTGTAGAAGGTCATAAAATAAAATGAGAAGGAGATATGTATGAACTTTTTTATAGAAGAAAAGTTTGAAATATTGAAATTAATTATTTGGATAAAAATACAAATGAAAAAATAGATGATTCTAAAGAAATTTCTTTAAAATATTGAGAAGATTATGATTATTCAGAACTTAAAAAAGATGAAATAAATGATTATTTATATGATTCTTGAGCAGAAGCTTTAAAATGAAAAGTAAAAGAAGACAACAAAAAAATAAATCTTTATTATACTAAAGCTGTAAAAGATTGAACTGTAATTATTGATTATATTGATAAAGAAACAAATCAAAAATTGGATTCTACTACTGTTAAATGAAAAGTTTGAGATAATTTTACAATTGAACAAAAAGAATTTAAAAATTATAGATTTGATTCAAAAGATTTATGAACTCTTGAAACTGAAGTTATAAAAGATTGAGAAAATACAGTGAAATTGTATTATGTGAAAAAAGATTGAAAAGTTATTATTTCTTATAAAGATGAAAATTGAGCAGAAATCCAACCAAAAGAAGTTTTTAATTACAAATATTGAGAAAATTATGATTTAAATAATAAGAAAAAAGAAATAAAATATTATGATTTTTCTAATGTTGAATGAGTGCTTAGTTGAATTGTTGATTTTGATGAAAGAAATATTTCTTTGAATTATAAAAGAAAACAATGAATTATTTCTATTTATTTTAAAGATGCTCAAACAAATCAAAATATAGTACAAAAAGTAGAAAAAACATCAAAATTATGAAGAGAATATAATTATTCAAACTATTTAGAAACAAAAGTTGAAGGATATGATTTGAAAAAACATGAAGGACAATTTTCTTGAATATTGGAAAATAATTTAGATTTAGTTTTGTATTTTGCTAAAAAATCTGCTCCTATTATTAGTTGAGGGCCTACAAAACCTTTTGTCCCAAATGACCCAAGAGTTAAAATTCCAAATGATCCAGTTATAAATACACCAGTTGAGCCAAAAAGTTGAGATCCAGAGTTAAAAGAACAAGATTGAAAAGTTATTTTAAAATTTGTAAATCAAAAAAGAGAAAAAATTTCAGATGATTTTGTAAAGAAATGATTAGTTTGAAATCCTTACAATGTAGTTTATGATATTAAAACTACAATAGGAGATTATAAAATAGGAAAAGTTTTGGAAGAAGATATTTCTAAAGTAAAGTGAAATTTTACTAAAAATGATATAATTATTACTATAATTTACAAAAAAGAGGAAAATACAAATATTATTCCTCCAATGCCAATAGATAACAATATTACAGAAGTACCTAAATTTCCATCTACTGAAGTAGAAATAATTCCTCCAACAGTGGATAAAATAGTTCCTCCAACTATTGATATTCCAGGTGTTACACCAAAAGAACCTGAAATAAAAGAAATCAGACTTCCAAAAACTTGAGTAGATTTTGATGATTTGACAATTGAAGAAATAGCTAAAAATTATCTAAAATCTTTACCTTTTGTTAAAATTTTTACAAAATAAAAAGAACCTTATGGTTCTTTTTTTATATTCTTTCAGCTTCTACAATCCATCTTCAGCTTACTCATCAAATAGGAGTACAAGTAAATAAAGTTATAATATCTTTTCTTTCATCATTTACTAACTCAATTCTATTGCTGTTTAAATTGTAACTACTATTTACTTTATATTTATACAAATCATATATTTTGGCTTTTTCATCATATTTATAAACATAAATCAAATCATTACCTTTTAGTCATATGATTTTTTGAAAATGTGTTTTGTATTTTCAATTTCTAGATTTAAAATAAGAAGAATGCCCTCCAATAAGCTTATTTCAATTTTTTCAAAATGGTTTTTCTCAAAAAACAGGAATTAATAATGCTCCATTTCACATTTTGTCATTTAATTTTTTGTCTTTTCAATCCATATATTCCTTAAAAATATTATCATCTGCTGATAAATTTAATAAAGGCATAACTACTCATTGAGAAGGAATTACTATGAAAGTTCCTTTTAAATCCTCTCATTTATCAAGTTTTTTTGCCCAAAATGAGAAATCTATTTCTTTACTTCAAGCTAAATCAAAGTTTGAGGCATCTGGTAGGTAAGTTTCTACATTTTTATTTAACCTAACTCACACTTTTTGAAAAATTTCTTTTTGGCTTATGCTAGTATCTTCTGTTCAATAAACAATATTTACTAAAATAAAATACACAGAAAACACAAAAATTATTAGTTTTTTTATCATATTTTGATATAAGTTTTAAATTGATTCATAATTATATTTAAAAAAATATTTTTTCAATATTTTTTTGAAAAATAAAAAGAGGGAAAATCAAAGAATTTTCTCTCTTTTTAAATATTCATTTTACTATTAAGTAGAAATTAGATATTATGTTTAAACGAAAAAATCACAAAAGAAGAATTAGCCGAAAATCTACAAAAGTAGAAATTAGATATTATGTTTAAACTTTTCAGTACTTGTGTGCTGGGCTTTATCTACAAAAGTAGAAATTAGATATTATGTTTAAACGGTCTTCATAATATTTTTTCCATTTTATCTACAAAAGTAGAAATTAGATATTATGTTTAAACGGAATTGACAGCGACCAAATGATAGATATCTACAAAAGTAGAAATTAGATATTATGTTTAAACTCAAAAAAGGAAAGTGTTAAAATTTCATCTACAAAAGTAGAAATTAGATATTATGTTTAAACTTTTTGAAATAAAATACTTTATTTTTAATCTACAAAAGTAGAAATTAGATATTATGTTTAAACGATTTCCTATCAGTCATAGACCAACTGATCTACAAAAGTAGAAATTAGATATTATGTTTAAACAGTACTTTTATTTATAATAAGCTAAAAGATACAAATAAACTTAAAAACTAAGTTTATGACTTTCAGCTTATTATAAGGTAATCAAAAAAATTAAGACTAAGGTTTACATTTTTTTTTTTATTAAACATAACAGCATAACTTACACTTTTGTTTAAAACAGACTATGTTAAAGAACATTTTCTTATATTATATTCAAAAAAATATTTTTGCAATGTTTTATTTATTAGATTAATAAAACTTTTTTATTTGGCTTTGTTAAAATAACACAGTGTGCCAAATATACCATCTACAAAAGTAGAAATTTACTAATTATAATATAATTTTGATATTATAATTAAAAAACTTGTACTTTTTAGATTATTACTTGAAAATATTAGTGTTTAAAATTTTTATTGCTCAAACTACTAATAATAGTGTTATAATTATTAGCATTATAGAAAAAAGGTTAATTCAATTTATTTCTAAGTTTTCAACTATAAATTTTTTCTTTTCTAGTTTTAAAATTTTAGCTTTTAATTTCATTTTTATTATATTTAAAATTAAAATATTATCAAATTAAATTATTTAATAATTTTAGGTATATTTGATTTATATAATTATATACTTATTGAACATAATATACTTTTTGAAATTTTGTCAAATATTTTTTCTTACATTTTAGTTCAAGTTGTTCAAAAATATTTTGAAAAATAAAAAGACATAGGTAACAGGAGAGTATCAATCCTAATCAAAACTTTATGTTTTGCACACTTTTCACTTTACAATAGAAATTTATAAAAATTATTTAATCTAAATCAGGTATCTAAAAAGTTAAATAAAGTCATTTATAAAAAATTTAACAATTTTATTTAAAAATATTTTTTACATTTTGTAAAAATTTTGTAAAGAATTTGATAAATATTTTTAAATTATTATAATATATCTACTATAAAATATATAGTAATTTTATTATTTTAAAATACAAATTATGGATTTTTTAAGGATTTCAAAAAATAGATTAAATGCACTAGCAGAATTACTTGAAACAGTAAAAACTCAGGCAAAAGAGAAAAATATTTCAGATGCTGAGGTTTTAGGTATGAAGCTTGCTGATGATATGTTTCCACTTTCTTTGCAAATATCACTTTCTATAAAAATAGCAATAGAAACAATAGAACTTTTCACAAAAAAGTCTTGAATTAATGTTTCAAGTAATAAAAATTCTCAAGAAGCAATGGAAGCTGTTTCAAAAATCATTTGAGTAAATATTTCTGATTTGAAAACTTTAGATGAAAATATCTCAGCTATAAAAAAGGCTATTTCTTACATAGAGCAAGCAAAAGATGATGATTTTAAATACTTAGAAACAGCAGAACTTTATCCATTTTGGGCTCCTTGATTAAAAATGGTTGGTTTAGACTTTTACTATAATTGGGCTTTACCAAATTTTATGTTTCACTTAATTACTGCTTATAATATCTTGAGAAATCATTGATTTAACATCTGAAAAAAAGATTTTATTGGTTCAGAAATGCCATTAATTCCTGCAAACTAAAAAGGCTTAATTCTAAGCCTTTTTTTATATTTTTAAATTTCTTGAGCTTTTATAAGCTAAAATCTATTTTTTAGTTTTTTAAAATAATCACTTTTTAAATTTTTTATAAAATTTTTAATTTCTTTAAAATTAATATCTTCTCAGTAAATCATCTTACAAATTACTTTTCATTTCCTTCAATATCATTTTTCAATTATCTCCAAAAATCTTTCCTTTGATTTTTCAAAAAAAATTTCATCAAAATCTAAAAATTCACAAGTTATACAAAAGATATTTACATTATAAATTCTTGAAGAAAAAGCAAAATGATCATAATAATAAAATCACTCTTTAAATCTAATCTCATAGGAAAACAAGTTTTCATAAAAAAACTCTAAAAAGAAAAATAAATAATAATCAAGATAATTTTCGATCTTTTTCACAAATAAAAAACAAGGAAAATTATCAACTTTAAAAGAAAAATAATCTTCAGAAAAAGTTATATTTTTCTCAAAATATTTAGAAAAAATATTATCTTCAAAAATATTATATTCATCATCAGTAATTAAAATATTCTCTTTGTTAAAATATTTTTTATGATAATTTATTATTTCTTTATAAGAAACTTGTGAGTTTTTTATAGTGTTAAAATCACTTCAAAAAAGAATTTTTCAAATTTTATGCTCTATTTTTAATTTTATGTTTGTTTGTAAAAATTCATCTTTTAAAATCTGTTTTTCATATTCTATTTGGCTTCTATCTGGCTTTTTAAAAACAATATTTTTTATTTTTTCTATATCCAAATAATTTGGGAAATCAAGTAAAATATAATCATTGAAAGTATAAAAATCTATTTCTGAAATCTCAAAATAATTTTTATAACTTCACATTGTATGTTCCAATAAATGTGCTAAATATTTAGAATTTTTGTAAAAAGATATTTTTATAAATAATTTCATATTTTCTAATAAAAAATAAAGAGAGGAAAAGAATTCCTCTCTCTTTTAATAAATCTAATAAACAAAGTTTTAAGATAAATTAGTTTCCCTTACCTCCCTGTTTACTACCACTAGACTTATGACGTTGTGAATGTTGACCACCATCACCATGTTGGGCATTTTTGCCTGGACCATCATTCTTTTTCTCACGATTTTTTTTACCACCACGATATTTACCATCAGGATAACCATGTGCCATAAAAAAAGCTCCTTCCTATAATAGGCTAGTCTTAGACTTCAATATTTCAGAAATCACTCATCTTTATAAAAAGACAGTATTATTTTATAAATTTATATAAATCTGTCAAGTTTAGATTAATAATTCCTTTCATTATAAATTTATTTACATAAAAATTTTTTATATACAATTTATTACATACATTATTAAAATACTTCAAGTCACGTACAAATTTCACATACAAGACACATCTAAAATTTTTAATTTTTCATCTATTTTAAAATATTTTTTATTGTTTTATACGTGAAAAAATCACATATAAATCACATCTAAAATTTATTCCAAAGATTATTATCTTTATCAAAATATATTTTTCCATCATTGTTTAATTGCTTTAAAATTCAATCTATTTGTGGAATTGTTAATTCATTAAAAATTTATCTTTGATTTTTAATTTCTAAGATTCTTCTTTTTTTCTAAAACTAAGAGCTTCTAAAATATGCTCTTTTTTGATATTTTCTTCAGAAGATAAATCTGCAATTGTTCTGGCAAGTTTTAGTATTCTATAATAACTTCTGGCTGACAAATTCATCATTGTAACAGCTTGTTTTAGAATATTTTCAGTTTCAGAATCTAGTTGACAATATTTGTTTATCTCTTTTGTTGACATTTCAGAATTAAATGTTATTTTTGTTCAAGCAAATCTTTTAAGTTGAATTTTACGAGCTTTTTCAACTCTATTTTTAATATCTTTTGAGGTCTCTGAGTTTTCATATTTTTCTCAAATAGTGAAATTTTCTGTTTTTACTTTTGGAACTTCTATAAAAATATCAACTCTATCAATAAGAGGACCAGATAGCCTAGACTGATAATTTTGGACTTGTCTAGGACTACAAATACAATCTTTGTCAGGATCGGTTAAATATCCACAAGGACAAGGATTCATAGCTCCAACTAAAATAAACTTTGCTGGATAAGTAAAGCTTGCATTTACTCTATTTACAGTTATTTGTCAATCTTCAAGTGGTTGTCTAAGAACTTCCAAAACAGATTTTTGAAATTCTAAAATCTCATCTAAAAATAAAACTCATTTGTGAGCTAGAGATATTTCTCAAGGTTTTGCATTTCTTCATCAACCAATTATAGACACAGAACTTGCAGTATGATGAACAGTTCTAAAAGGCCTTTTTGTTATGAGAGGATTATCTGTATCTAAAAGTCCAGAAATACTATAAATTTTTGAAATTTCAATTGCCTCATCAACTGTAAGATCTGGCAAAATAGTTGAAAATGCTTTTGAAAGCATAGTTTTTCAGCTTCAAGGAGGTCAATTCATAATTATATTATGTCAACCACTTGCTGCTATTTCCAAAGCTCTTTTTGCAAAATTTTGTCATAAAACATATTTGAAATCATATTTATTTTCTAATGTTTCAGAAATCTTTGTAGACAAATCTAGTTTTTCAGTTATTTTTAGCTCTTTTCTTCAAAGTAACATTTGTATTGCTTCAGATAAATTTTCTACTGCAATGACATTTATTCAAGGAATTACTGAAGCTTCTAGAGAATTTGAAACTGGAACAAAAATATTTTTAAAACCCTTTTCTTTTGCTCAAATTGTTGCTGGTAAAACACTACTTATTTTCCTTAAATCTCAATTTAAAGATAATTCTCAAATAAAAATACTTTTTTCAAGCAAAGTTTTATCAAAATCAAATTCTGCATCCAAAATACCGATTGCAATGGGAAAATCAAAACTTGGTCAAGATTTTCTAATGTCAGCTGGAGCTAGGTTTACAGTAATTCTAGAAGATGGAAGTTTTGATCAACTTGATTTCAAAGCAGATCTCAGTCTTTCCTTACTTTCCTGAACTCATTGGTCAGGAAGACCAACAATTGTAAAACTTGGTAATCATTGATTTATGTCAACTTCAACTTCTATTAAATCTGAAGTTAATCAGTTTACAGCAATAGAATTTACTTTATTTATCATAATTTTCTTTTTTAGAAAATATTTTTCATCTTTTATTTTAAAGAAAAAATATTATTTTCAAAATTTTTTGATTTTTTTAATTTTTTTATTAAAATACATTTTACTTAATTTATTAATAAAATTTTATGAAAAAAATAATTGCTGTTTTGATGTTAGTTAGTGTTTTGGGGTTAACTTCTTGTTTTGACAAAAAAGACAATACAAATAATACAAATACTAAAAGTGAAGTAAATTCTTGAAAGACAATAGATACAAATTCTTGAAAAACTACAACTGAAACAAACTCTTGAAAAACAGAAAAAACTACAAATTCTTGAACAGAAAGCAAAACTAATACTGGTTCAGTTAATAAAGATGAAAGTCATTCTTGAGAAAAAGATATGACTATAGACACAAAAAAAACAGATAAGACAAAAGATGATAAATCTATTGATAAAAATATAGAAAATGAACTTGAAGATGTTTTAAAATGAATTTCAGATAGTTTAAATGATTCTTGATTAAAAAATTAAAAAAAATGGAACAAGTTTTTAAGAATATTGTTGAAAAAATCTGAAAAGGGGAGGAATTGTCTCCTTTTTTGTTTATAGATAAAAATATAGAAATTTTAAATGAAAAAATAAAAAGTCTTTCTTATGAAATCTTTGAATTTTATAAAATTCCAAAAGTTTTTTTGTATACTTTAGAAAATTCTTGAGAAAATAAAAAGATTTCTGAAGTTAAAAACTTTGTTGAAAATGCAAATAAAAGCACACCTTACAAAGTACAAATATTTTTTATACAAAATATTACAAATATGACTTTACAGGCTTCAAATAGCTTGTTAAAATTTTTTGAAGAACCAGGAAAGCAAAATATTATTTTTTTGTCAGCAAAAAGTGAGTCAGGGATTTTAGATACTATTTTATCAAGAGTACAAACAGTAAACTTTTCTTGAAAACAAAAAGATAAAACTGATTTTTTTTATCAAGATTTGATTAAAAATTATGTAGAAAATAATGATTCTGAAATTTTAACTTACTTTTTCAAAGCAAAACTTGAAAAACAAAATTTTATAGATTTTCTAGAAAATTTAATCATTTTTATAAAAAATAATTTGATTTTTGTTGAATTTTTAGATGAAATATTACAAGATATAAATGCTATAAATCAAAACAATGTAAATGCAAAATACATAGTTGACAAATGGATTTTAAAAATTTGAAATTAAAAAAATGAAAAATAAAAAAGCTATCACTCTTATAGAATTGATTGTTTGAGTTTCTATTTCAATGTTATTGATGCTTTCTATTTGAATTTTTACAAGTTCTGGAATTTCAAATTTGTTTTTACAAGAAAAAAATATTTGAAATAATATTTCTATAAATAATTTTTTTACAGAAGCTAAAAAAAATCTTGATAATATAGAAAAATCAAGTGAAATTATTCAAAACTGAGTTATTTTCAAAAGAAAAACAGAATTTAATGATGGTTGATTTTCATTTATTTGAACAAAACAAAAAACTGATTTTTGTGAAAATTGAGCTGAAACAAAACATATTTTTTTGAAAAATTTTATTCCTTGATGATTGGAAATAGTAGAAGGAAACCTAAAAACAAGCCAAAAAGAAAATAGTGTTTTTGAAAACTGAAAAAAAATAATTTGAACAGATTTTTATTGAAAACAAAAATTGAACTGAGAGATTTGAGAACAAGTTTCTCTAAACTGACCAACTTGAATCATAGAAAAAGATTGAAAAATATTTTTATCAGATACTTTAAACAATAGGATTTTAGTGAAAAAGAAAAATTGAAAAATATATGATTTTATTTGAGAGGAAGCTTGATTAAAAGAACCAAATTGATTATTTTTTGACTGAGATGATTTTTATATAGCAAACTCTTGAAATTGAGAAATACTTAAATATTCTATAAAAAATGAAATTCCAAACTACAACAAGCAATTTAAAACAAGTTGAAGAAAATTTAATAGAATAAAATTTACCTACATAAAAGAAATCTGAGAAGATGAGGATTATTCAGCCTTTGAAATAGAAGAAAATGATGAAAACAAAATCTTAGAAAAAGTAAAAAAATCTGAGTTAGATAAAGTTGAACTAGATGAAAAAACTGTTTTTCAAATAAGTTATTTGGATGATAACTGAAATCAAAAGATTGAAGAAATAGACCAAACAAAGTATGATTCTTACAAAGAAAAAAAAGAATTTCAGGTTTTAAAAATAAAAAAATATTTTTACCTTTACACATACTCAGATCAAGCAGGTCCTAATAAAAAAGAGATTTTTGATGAAAATAAAAAAAATTTTATAAAAAATCTAACTTTGAAAAAAGAATTGATTTCTGCAAAAAAGATTTTATTTTTTGACTCAGAGAAAAATATTTTTTATCTGATGGAAATAGAGGAAAAAACTGATTCAAAATGAAATAAAAAAAGTGTAGAAAAATTTTTTCAAATAGAATATTTTTATGCTTGAATTATGAGTTTTCCAGATCTTCCAAAATTTAGTTGAAATTTTTGAAAATGAAGATTTTTTGTAGAATTAAGTCTTGAAAAATTTGATGAGGGAAGCTCTAAATACACAAAAGAATTTGAAGAAAAAACAAAAATATTTTTTAATGACCTAAGGGAATTAAAGCAAGTAAAAAATAATCTAAAATATCCTTACAAAATAAATTCTACAAGCGATTTTGTAGAGTTTGATATGCAAAATCCTTGAGATTTTATAAATTTTGATGAAAATTTTGACACAATGTTAGAAGTACCAATTAAAAGCCTAGAAGTCTCAAAAGATGGAAATTTTTTAAATATTATAGTGAAATATTATAAAAATTTTGATTGTGAAAATCTAGATTTAAATGAGCAAAAAATCAATACTTTATTACTGAAAAAGAAACTATAAACTAAAAATTTTCTTGATTTTTTTAGAAATATTTTTAGAATTAATTAAAATTTAAAAAATAATAAAAATTTATGTTAGAAAAAGCAAAACAATGAATAGAAAAAGCAATTAAGCATTTGGATTTAGAATATGCAAAATTGCAACTTTGAAGAGCAAATCCTGTGATGATTGAGTGAATTTTAGTGGAACAATACGGAACAATGCAACCAATTCAAAATATGGCTTCAGTTTCAAATTTGGATTCTCAAACTTTATCAATCAAACCTTGGGATAGAAATGTGATTCACCCAATAGCAAAAGCTATAACAGAAAGCTGACTTTGATTAAATCCACAAACTATGGCTGATTCTGTAATTATAAAAGTGCCTCCACTTACAGAAGAAAGAAGAAAAGAAATAGCAAAAGTTGCTAAAAATATGGCTGAAGATGCAAAAGTTTCAGTAAGAAATGCTAGACAAGAAAGCTTAAAAGATATAAAAAAAGCTGAAGACAATAAGGAAATCTCAGAAGATATCAGAAAAGATTATGAAACTCAATTACAAAAATTGATAGATGATGCAAACAAAAAAATAGAAGAACATTTCAAACAAAAAGAAGCAGATATAATGAAAGTTTAAAAAAAATTTGTGTTTTGACATTTTTTAAATATAATCTGTCAGTAATTTTCTTGCACAAGAAAAAATAATTTTTATTTAATAATTTTTAGCTAAAGATGGCAAAAGGTAAAAGAACTTATGTTGGATACTATTCAACTGAAACTGGAAACCTAGTTCATGTTACAAATATTCAAAAAAAGAATTTTGAAGCTGGTAAAAAAGGTCCAGAACTTAGAAAGTACAATCCAAAAACTAGAAAACATGAAGTTTTAAAAATGAAAGAAATTAAAAAAGGTTAACAAAAAAAAGAGAATTTATAAAAAATTCTCTTTTTTTTAATTTTTATTTTCCTCAATAATTTTTTGAACTAATTTTTGAAGTTCTGGAATTACTTCATCTTCAAACCAAAGATTTTTGCTCCTCCAACGAAAATTTAAAGGACTTGGATGCACAATTGGAAAATATTTTGGTAAATATTCTTCATAAGAGTGCACAGTTTCTGTAAGATTTGACTTTATATTTTTAGCTAAATAATATTTTTGAGAATAAGCTCAAATCAAAATAAAAAGCTCTACTTCTGGCATATTCTTAAGCAAAATAGGATGCCATTTTTCAGCAAATCATTTCCTTGGAGGCAAATCTCAGTGGCTTCCTTTTCATGGATAATAAAAGTCCATAGGCATAAGAGAAATAAGATCTGGATCATAAAATTGTTCATCTGTAATTCACAGCCATTTTCTCAAAGTTTCTCAACTTACATCATTCCAAGGTTTTTTCGTTTCTTGAGCTTTGCGTCCAGGAGCCTGACCTACAATTACTATTTTTACTTTTGCTCAAGCTGTGTAAACAGGTTCATAACCCTTTTCTTTGAATTCCTTATTTTCTGGATCATTACAAATCTCTTCAAAAATTTTTTCAAAAATAGTTTTCATAAAATGTTATATTAAATTTAAACAAAAAAGCTAGTTTTTAATGAACTGTCCCCAAGAAAGTAGAATAAATAAAAAAGACTATAAATTTAGAATTAAATGATTTCTGTAATTAACAGGAGTCATTTTTTTTCTGCTCCATTGGAACCTATGGTTATTATAGAAATAAATATAATTATCAATAATATATTTTTATATTATTTCTTTAAAAAGCCTTATATAAGTATTGTATCTTTCTTTTGGAATTTGTCATAGTTTTACAGCTTCTTTAATTCCACATATTTTTTCGTGTGTATGTGAACAGTCTGTAAATTGACATCATGATGTGAAATCAGAAAAATCAGTAAAATATCAAGATAATTCTTCTCTTGAAAATTCTAAAAAATCAAGTGAACGAATTCAAGGAGTGTCAATAATATAAGAATTTTCATCCCAAATATGCATTTTTGATGAAGTTGTTGTATGTCTTCATTGTCATCATTTTTCGCTTACAGACAATGTTTTTATAACATTATTTTGTAAAATTGTGTTAATTAGTGAAGACTTTCCTACTCAGCTTTTTCCTACAAAAACAACATTTTTTCAAAAAATTTTTTCCTTTAATTGCTCTATTCATTGTCCTGTTTCTGATGAAGTGTAGACAATAGGAATCCCTAATTGTTCAGTATAATATTGTAGCAGAGGATCCTTTATCATTTGCAAATCGCTTTTACTAATGCAAATAATTGTTGGAATATTGCATGATTCTGCCAAAATAATATATCGTTCTATAAATCATGGCTGAAATTTTGGATTTATGGCTGAAGCCACAATGACAATGAGATCCAGATTTGCAGCAATTGGTTGTAAAATCCTTTTGTGAAGTGAAAATCTGTCAGAATCTCATTTATAACGAGCAAGTAAATTCTTTCTTTGGAGAATATTTGTGATGACATCATCTTGAAATTCTACAAAATCTCAAATGGTAATTCCATTTGCAATATTTTTATTTTTCAGATTTTTCTGAAAAATTTCTCAATTAAAAAGAACATAAAAAACTTTTCCTGAAATATTTTGTTGTATTTCAGCAATTTGTCATATATCTTGATTGGTACTTTCTGAAAAAATAATTTCATTTTCCTCAAAATCTTTTTGATTTTGTTTTTCATTATATCTTTTCTTTTTTGCAAGATATTTTTTATTTTGTGTTCTTTTTTCAAAAATATTCATTTTTTGACCAAATTCATCGATTTTTGACATATTTTTAATAAAAAGTATAATAAATAGGATTTTGAATTTTATAATATGTTCTATAATATTGTTGATTTCTAGAAAAAATATATCCTCATTTGTAATATCACACAAAACTCATAATTATAATCTTTTTCATAAAAATAATTTTCAATTGATATCCTATTTTTATTTTTTATAATGTCAAATTTATTCTAAACCTTAAAAATATTTTTTATATTTTATTTTTGTTTCAAAATCTAAACTTTTTAAATCCTGCTCTAAAAAATTTTTCTCTTTTAAAATTAAAAAAGCCCTTATTTCGTTATAAAATAAGGGCTAAATTTGACTTTATATATTTTTCTTTTTTCTTCTGCTATTTTTTTTCTTGATATTCAAGTCCAATCACCACTCTGCAATGCTAGGCGGTAGGTTCACAGTGTCCTTACTCTTGAAATAACAAAAAAAGATGTTAATGAACTATTAATAAAGTTCACTAACACCTTCTAATTAGTATTAATGGTGGGTAATGAGGGACTTGAACCCCCGACCCCCTGCTTGTAAGGCAGATGCTCTCGCCAACTGAGCTAATTACCCTTCAAATTTAGCAAAAGAATTATAATAATTTTTTTACATTTTACAAATTTTTTTGAAAAAAATATTTTTCAAATATAATACTTAACATAATATTTTTAAGAAAGCAAGATGAATATAAAAGAAGCCCATACAAAATTTTTGGAATATTTAGAATCAATAAAAAATAATTCTCAAAAAACAGTTGAACAATATGATAGACACCTAAAAAAATTTGAAGAATATTTAAAAGAGAAAGGCTTAGAAAATACAAATGTAGAAAAGCTAAATTTAGAAATATTTGAGGATTTTAGAGCTTCTCTTTACAGGTGAAAAAAGAAAATATCTGTAAAAACAGCAAATGCTTATATGATCACGATGAGAAGCTTTTTAAAATTTTTATGAAAAAGATGATTAGATAGCCTTGCTCCATGAAAAATAGACTTAATCAAACATGAAGATAGAAGAGTTGAGTTTTTGACTGAAGAAGAACTTGATAGGCTTTTTAATTGCCCAGATACTTGAACAATTACAGGACTTCGTGATCTTGCTATTATGAAATGTATTTATTCAACTGGGCTGAGAATTTCTGAGCTAACAAATTTAAATATTGAAAATATTGATTTAGAAAGAAAAGAATTTGCTGTAAGATGAAAATGAAGAAAACTAAGAGTTGTTTATTTAACTGATGATTCTGCTGAATCAATAAAAAAATATTTACAAAAAAGAAATGACCATTTAAAACCTCTATTTATAAGGCATAATACAAAAGCTGAAAATATTGATATTCTCACTGATGAAAATATGAGACTTTCTAGGTTTTTTATCACTACAATGATAAAAAAATATGCAAAGCAAGCTATTATTTTAAAAGATATTTCAGCTCATACTTTGAGGCATAGTTTTGCTACTACTTTGCTTTCAAAATGAGCAGATTTAAGATCTATTCAAGAAATGCTTTGACATGCAAGCATTACAACAACTCAGGTTTACACACATGTTACAAATCAAAAATTAAAAGAAGTTCACAAAAAATTTATGAAATAAAAAATAATATTTTTATTTGACAAAAATTAATTAGCATATATAATATACAGGTGCTAGTTTTTTTAGAATTCTAGTAAATTTTAATTCTTAATTTTTTGAAATTATGGATTTAGAGCAATTACAAGAAAGATCAAAAGATGCATTAAAAAAATATTGAATTGATTTGGTGGAAAAAGCAAAATCTTGAAAAATAGATCCTGTTATTTGAAGAGAAGAGGAAATAAGAAGAGCTATTCAAATATTATCAAGAAGAACAAAAAATAATCCAGTTCTGATTTGAGAACCTGGAGTTTGAAAAACTGCTATTATTGAGTGAATAGCAAAAAAAATTGCTGAAAATAACATTCCAGATAATCTAATCTGAAAAAAGATAATTTCTCTTGACATGTGAGCTTTGCTTGCTTGAGCTATGTTTAAAGGAGAATTTGAGGAAAGATTTAAATCAGTTATAAAAGAAGTAGAAAAATCTGAAGGAAATATTATTTTATTTATTGATGAAATACATACAATTGTCTGAGCTTGAAATGCAGAGTGACAAAATGATGCTTGAAACTTACTAAAGCCAAGCTTAGCTAGATGAGAACTTCATCTTATCTGAGCTACAACTATAAATGAATACAGAAAATACATAGAAAAAGATCCTGCTTTGGAAAGAAGATTTGCTTCAGTATTTGTTGATGAACCAAATAGAAGTGATACTTTGGCTATTTTGAGATGAATAAAAGATAAATATGAAGCTCATCATTGAATCAAAATTACAGATAGTGCTATAGAAACAGCAGTTGATTTATCTATAAAATACATAAGTGATAGAAAATTGCCAGACAAAGCTATTGATTTGATAGATGAAGCTATGAGTTCAGTCAAACTTGACTCTATATCAAAACCTGTAGAACTAGATAAAATTGAAAAAGAAATTAGAACTTTGAAAATAGAACTTGAAGCAAAAAAAGCAGAAAAAATCTCAAAAGAAGAATTAGAAATTTTAGAAAAAAATATTTCTGAAAAGCAAAAAAAATCTGATGAAATAGAAAAATCTTGGAGATTTGAAAAAGAAATTTTAACAAAAATAAAAGACAGTAGAGAAAAAATTGATTCATTAAAAGTAAAAGCAAGCTTAGCTGAAAGAGAGTGAAATCTATGAGAAGTAGCAAGAATTAGATATTGAGAAATTCCTGAACTAGAAAAAAATATTTCTGAAAATGAAAA
The DNA here is from genome assembly GCA_002761215.1 of Candidatus Gracilibacteria bacterium HOT-871. Classification (GTDB taxonomy): domain Bacteria; phylum Patescibacteriota; class Gracilibacteria; order BD1-5; family UBA6164; genus GN02-872. The sequence continues at coordinate 653,155 of CP017714.1, read as the reverse complement.
AAAGATGAAAGAAATAGAAGCCACAGGAAAAAATTTCTTAAAAAATAAAGTTGAAAAAAATGATATAGCAAAAATAATTGCAAAATGGACTTGAATTCCAGCTTCAAAGCTAATAGAATCAGAAAAACAAAAACTTTTAAATTTGGAAAATATTTTAGAAAAAGAAGTTATTTGACAAAAAGAAGCTGTTGATAGTGTAGCAAACACTATTAGAAGAGCTAGAGCTTGATTAAATGATGAATCAAGACCAATCTGAAGTTTTTTGTTTTTGTGACCAACTTGAGTTTGAAAAACACAAACAGCCAAAGCCCTTGCTAAAGCACTTTTTGATGATGAAAAAAATATGATCAGAATTGATATGAGTGAATATATGGAAAAGCATGCTGTTTCTCGTCTAGTTTGAGCTCCTCCTTGATATATTTGATATGAAGAATGATGACAACTAACAGAAGCTGTTAGAAGGAAACCTTATAGTGTAATTTTATTTGATGAAGTAGAAAAAGCTCATAAAGATGTTTTCAATATTTTATTACAAATATTGGATGACTGAAGGCTTACTGACTGAAAATGAAGAATTGTGAACTTCAAAAATACAATAATTATTTTGACAAGTAATATTTGAAGTTACAAGATTCAAGATATGACAAAAGAGGGAAAAGATTATGAAGAAATATTAAATTCTCTACAAGAAGATTTGAGAGAGCATTTCAGACCTGAGTTTTTAAATAGACTTGATGAAATTATTTTGTTTCATCCGCTAGGGAAAGAGGTTATTTTATGAATTATTGAAAATTTACTTCTTGAAATAACACAAAAGCTAAAATCAAAAAATATTTCTGTAAAATTTTCATGAAAAATAAAGGATTTTCTTGGAAATATTTGATATGATAGAGATTTTTGAGCAAGACCTCTAAAAAGAGCTGTTACAAAATATATTTTAAATAATATTTCAAATAAGCTGATAGCTTGAGATATAAAAGATTGAGATGAAATTTTAGTTGATTTATGAGAAAATAAAGAAGTTATAGTAAAAAGAGAGAAAAATTAATTTTTCTCTCTTTTTTTGACAAAATTTTTATATTTTGTAATAATCTATTTTTGTTCAGTTTTGTTTTCTCAGCTTTCTTGTGTTCAAGAACTTGTTGCTTCTGTTTTTCAAGTATTTATTGTTGCTTTATAATTTTTTCAATCAAATTCAAATTGTACTTTTTTTGTCATATTGTTTTCAAGTGATTTTTCAAAATTTCTTAAAAATAGTTTATTTTGACACAATTCTGAATTTATTTCTCATTCACAAATTTCACTTATAACTTCATCATGTTTTTTCCACTTGCTTCCAGATTTCAAGTAATTTTCTAAAATTTTTTTTGCATTTTCTTCTTCACAGAAAATTTCTCAGTTTTCAAAATAATATTTTTCACAATATTTAGCTATCACATCTTTAAAATTTTCCATATCTTTTGCATTTGAAAGATTTTTTAAACTAAATTTTTCAAAATCTATTGTATAATAAAAACTATTGAAAAATATTTTTTGGGGAATTTGTATTTCTTCGATTTCTAAAGCTATCATAAATGCAGGATATTTATTTTCAGTATCTATATCTAAATCAACTAAAAATAATCAATTTTCTATTTTTGCATTTATATTTTTAATATAATTTTTTACTTTGTCAACTATTTCTTTTGAACCATAAATATTTTTTGTAATTTTTACATGAATTTTGTCATCAGGAGACATTTTTATAGAATTTGTTTTTGTCATAGCTTTTGTTATAGGTTTTATATAAAATGCTTTAGAAGTTGATTCTATGATGTCTTTATAGTGTCACTTTACAAAATCTACAGATTTTATATCTTTTGTTTCAAAACTAAAATCAAAAGTTTCTTTTTGATTTAAAACTGGTAAATATTTTTGGTATAAATCACTTAAAACAGCTATTCAAATAGTTATTGCTATTACAAAGCTTATTGTTCAAGTTAAAAATATTTTTATTCAAAGAGTTTTTCTTGAAAATGCAAAATGTATGAAAAAAACTCACAAAACTAAAAGTGAAAATATTCAAATAGCCATTCCAATAGGGAATAAAAAGCTTACTTCCATAAATGGATAAATATTTTCTATGTGAAAATTTGAAATATAGGCTCCAAATAATACAACTGAAGGAATTAAAAGCATAAAAAATATTGCTCCTAAAATCAAAGAAAAGAATAATTTAAAAATTCAAGTTCTAAGTACCAAAAATCAAATAAAATATCAAAACATAGATATTCATATTATTTCTGAAGTTCAACTTATTGCTCAAATAAATATTAAAAATAGAAAAAATATTCTATAAACATTTGCTGAAATTCCAGTTTTTTGTCAAAGTTCATAACAAGTTCATAAAAATATTATACTTTCAGATTTTTTCTTTAGTTTTGCCCAAAATCATTTTGGTTCTGGTTCTATGTTTACTTCTTCTGCAAAAATCTCCTCTGGAGTTCATATTTCAGTTAAAATATTTTTTATATTTGTTTCACTTAATTCTTTTAAATTGGCAATTTTTTCACTGATTCTCTCTTCTATATCAGAAAATGCCTCTAAATCAAGTTTGTTTTTTTCTATAAAATCTTTTAGATTTTTTTTGTATTTGTCTACTATTTTTTGTAGTTTTTTATCTAAAGTTTTCATATTTTTTAAAGTTAAAAGTTAAAATATTATTTATTCAAAATTTTTTTGACAGTATTTTTTATTTCTGTCCAACTTTCTTCCATTAGTTTACAAGCATCCTCTCACTTTTTTGTCAATTTAAAATATTTTCTTGGGTGTCCACTTTCTGATTCTACCCAGTTGTAACTTATCATTTCCTCTTTTTTAAGCCTAGAGAGTAGAGGATAGACTGTTCATTCTACAACAATCAAGTCACTATTTTTTAAAATTTCTATGATCTCAGCACCATAGGTTTCACCTTTGTTAAGAATACCTAGAACTAGGAAATCTAGTATTCATTTCCTCATCTGAGCTTGGATTTTATTCTCCATAAATTAAAAATTACTATGTAATGCATAGTATTATATACTTTTGAAAATATTTGTCAAGAAAATCTTTGCAAAAAATGTAAAATTGTTTAAAATTCTAAAAAATAATATTTATCTGAAATAAAAATGACAGCAAAAAAAATATCTATTTTCGCAGCAATTTGAAGCCAAAATCTTTGAGATGAATTAATTTTAAAAAATGAAATAAATTTACTCAAGCATGAATTTGGAGAGAAAACTAAATTTTTTGTTTTTACTTATGACAAAACAGATATTTTTTTTACTGATAAAAATGTCAAATACAAAGAATATTTTCCTATTTGAATAAAAGATAAAAAAAATATTTTTAGAAATATTTTTAACTTTTTTTCACTTTTAAATACTGTTAGAAAGTCTGATTATATAGTTGTTTGATGAGGATGAATTATTTTTGACAAAGAAAATCAAAGTACTAGAAATCCTCTTGATTTATGGATTTTTAGGACAAAAATTTTTAGATTTTTCAGAAAAAAAATATATTTTTTTAGGCTTTGAATTGACATAAGAGAAGAAAAAAATCTTAAAAAGCTCAAAAAAATATTTAAAAAATACTATAAACTTGCTGTTAGAGATAAAAATTCTCAAAATATTTTAGAAAAAATATGAGTAAAAGCAAAAGTTTCAATTGATCCTGTTTTTTATGATGATGGAGTAAGGTATTTCAAAAAAGATTTTTGTGTAAAAAAAGTGAAGTCTTTTGATTTTTCTTACAAAGACTTGGAGGAATTTGATTTTTATCAAAAAATAGTTTGAGTTTCTCTTAGAAGTGGTTATCTAGAACCAAAATCAAATATTTCTGAGAGGCTTGAAGAATGAAAAGTCAGGGAAATAATAACTTTTTTGCAAAAAAAATGAGCAAAAGTTGTACTTCTTCCTCATAGTTTTCACAAAACAGACATAAAAGCAAATGATTTTGAATTTTTGAAAAAATTTGTGAAAGATTGAGTTGAAATTAAGCAAAATCTGCAAGAGGTTTATGATATTTATAAAAATAAAAAAATTGATTTTTGCATTGCTATGAGGCTTCACTCTATGATTTTGTCTCAAGTTTATGAAATAGAATATCTTTGAGTAAGTTATAGTTTGAAAACTGAAGAAGTCTTAAAAGTAGCATTTTAATACTAAAAAAATTATTTTATGAAAAAAGAATTACCTTGATTTTTAGAATATTTTTATGAGGATATTTTATGATGAAATACGAATTATTCAATCAGAAAAATGTTTAATTGATACTGAATTTTTAAAAATAAAAAAATGTTTGCTTACTATAAAGATGACTGACTTTATTTTAGAACAAATCCTTTTAATAAAGATGATGACAAAGAAAATCAAATGCAATATACAAGAAACTGAAAAACTGTATTTTTACCTTATTTTAAGGTAGATGAAAGTATTTTAGAGGACAATGAAGAGTTAGAAAAATGGATCAAATCAAGTCTTGATTATTAAAAAAAAATTATATTTTAATTTTAAAAAAATGGAAAGAATTATTGTTTTAAAATGAGAAAAAGTTGCTCTTGTTGTACCAGAAAGGGAAGATTCTGTACTTTGGTATAAATTTATAAATGATATAGAAAATCAAATATTTTTAAATCAAAGATGAAGATTGGCTTCTTTAGAAGCTGAGTATGAATATTATGACAATTTAAAAAATAGAAATGATAAAAAAATGCTTTCAATAATGATTTTGGAAAGTAAAAAAATTATTTGAAGTATTTCACTTTTTGATATTTCAGAAAAAAATAATAATGCTGTACTTTGAGTTTTACTTTGAGATAAACAAGAGCAAAATAAATGATTTTGAACTGAAACAATATCTCTTATGTTAAAATATTGATTTGAAGTTTTAGGTTTACATAAAATAAAACTTGAAGCTTTAGAAACAAATTCTAGAGCAATAAGAGTTTATGAAAAATGTTGATTTAAAGAGTATTGAAGAGCAAAAGAGGAGCATTTTGATTGAGATAAATATTTTGATACAGTTTGCATGGAAATACTGAGAAAGGATTACTTTTCAAGTTTAGATAATTAAAAAAATTACCAAAAATTTTTGGTAATTTTTTTATTGCTTTCATTCAGCTATAACTGTTTCTTCAATTATGTTTTTATCATTTATATCATCATCTGTTATATTTTTTTCTTTCCATTTTCATCTTATAAAAATTGCTATACAAATAAGCATCATTGATATATTTGTAATTGCATATGACCACCAGATTCAGTCTACTCACATTTTAAAATTATTTGCTAAAAGGTAAGCAGCAGGGAATTGTATCAAGAATTGAGAAATTATTCATAAATTCATAGCTAAAGTTGTATTTCAAGCAGCTCTAAAAACTCAAACTAAAGAAAATTGTATTCACATAATACCAAATGTAAATGCAGATATTTTAATCATATCAACTCAAACAGCTATAGTTTCAGAATCTTTTACAAAAAGTGTTATTAATTCTGGAGTAAAGAAAAATGTAAAAATTCAAACTATTTCTAAAGCTATAAATGTTATAATTGAACTAGTTTTTGCTATATCCGAAGCTCTTTTTAGATTTTTTGCTCAAAGATTCATTCAAACCATTGTTGAAGTTGCAATTGAAAATCACATTGCTGGAATCATTATAAATTGGAAAATATTTCAACCTGCTCAGAATCAAGCCAATGCTACAGTTCCAAAAGAAGTAATTAAATTTACCATTAAAACAAAACCAAATGAACGTATTGACATTTCTATTGATGAAGGCAATCAAAGAACAAATATTTTTTTCAAAAATGATACATTTGGAATCATATCTTTAATTCTAATTTTTACTCAATGATTTCATTTGCACATAATATAAATTCAAATAGTTGCTGAAATAGCTTGTGCTATAACTGTTGCAATTGCTGCTCAAGCCACACCAAAAGCTGGAATTGGTCAAAAACCTAAAATCAAGGCTGGATCAACAACAAAATTCAACAAAACTGTTCATCAAATGATATACATTGGTAGCTTTACCTCTCAAACTCATCTCATTATTGATTGAAACATAGAAAACACAAAAGAAAAGACAAGTCAAACAAAAGTTATTTTCATATAAGGCAAAGCTAATCAAATAACTTCCTTTTCAACTCACATAATTCATAAGATCCATTCACTAGTAAAATATCAAATTGTTCAAAGTAAAATAGCTAGGAAAATATCTATAGCAAGTGTTTGAGAGGCTGTTTTATTTACCGTTTCTTGGTTTTTGGCTCAAGCAAATTGTGCTACTAGTATAGTTCAAGCCATAGAAAAACCTGTTCAAAGTGATATTATGAAAAATATTATTGGAAAGCTGGCAGATATAGATGCTACAGCTTCTTTTGATAAAGTTCAAATCCAATAAGCATCAACAAAATTGTAAGAACTTTGTAGCAAATTTCCTATCAAAATAGGAACAGACAGTATAAAAAGTCATTTTATGATTGAACCATTTAAGGCTAAGTCCATATTGTTTGTTTTATTTTTTTTAGACATTTTTTTATTTTTTTATTAAAAATATTTTTTGCGAAGTTGTAATTTTATAAAAAATATTTCAAAAATCAAATTCTTTTAAAAAAAATGTTTTAATTTTTTTGATTTTTCTCTAAAAATAATTAAAATTTAGACACTTATTATTTAATATTTTTATTATGAAAAAAATATTATGAAACTTTGTGGTTGGGTAAAACTAAACAATCAAAAATATGTAGATTATCACAACAAAGAATGGTGAAAGAGTGTTTTTGATGATACAAAACTTTTTGAGATGCTTATTTTAGAGTGAGCTCAATCAGGACTTTCTTGGGAAACTATTTTAGCAAAGAGAGAAAGTTTTAGAAAAGCATTTTTTTCTTATGATTTAGAAAAAATAATAAATATAGATGAAAAATATTTTCAAGAACTTTTAGAAAATCCTTGAATTGTGAGAAATAAGCTGAAAATCAAATCAGTTATACAAAATGCAAAAGTTTTTCAAAAAATCCAAAAAGAATTTTGAAGTTTTTCAAATTATATTTGGTCTTGGACTGATTGAGAAATTATAAATAATGATTTGACTGATTATAAAGATGTCCCAACTAAAAGTGAACTTTCTGAAAAAATAAGTTCAGATTTGAAAAAAAGAGGGATGAGTTTTGTTTGACCAACAACTATTTATTCTTATTTACAGGCTATTTGAGTGGTAAACGATCACGAAAATGATTGTGATTTTAAATAATAAAAAATATTTTTTATGTCTAAAAAACAAGAGGTTTTAGAGTATTTACAAACAATTCCAAAAGGGAAAGTTACAACTTATAAAAATATTGCAAAGATTTTTGGAATTCATCCAAGAGCTGTTGCAATGTATATGAAACACAACAAATTTCCTGATAAATATCCCTGTTACAAGGTTGTAGCTCATAATTGAAATCTTTCTTGATACAATACTGAAAAATGAGTTTCAGAAAAAATTGAAAGATTGAGAAATGATTGAATTGAAGTTTCTGACTGAAAAATAGATGAAAAATATATTATATAAAATAATGTTTCAAAAAAGAAACATTATTTTTTTGTACAAATAAAAATTTTTTAAAAACAAAAAAAGACTAAGTTTAGTCTTTGTGTTTGTATAAAAGGTAAAAAGCGTACAGAGTTCACAAAATAGTAAAAATTCAAATTATATATGCAAAGTATTTTTCAGCTTCTGCTCACATATAACAGTACAAAATGATGAGAGGAGTTTCTCACATAATCCCTGCTAAAAAAAATTTTCTAATATCATATTTTGAAAGTGCAGCAGCATAATAAATCAAATCAACTGGGAGTACAGGGATAAGTGAACCAAAGAAAATCACTTTGAATCAATTTTCTTTGATTTTTTTCATATAAGATTTTATAACTCTAAATTTATTTGTGTTTTCAAAATGTCATTCAAATGTCTTTCCTACAAAATATGTTTGCAAAAGTCAGATTCAAACTCAAATTTCACTGACTATTAAGGTAGGCCAAAAATCTTGTAAAATAAATCAAGCAAGCAATATGACAATTGTGGAAGGAATAAAAAAATAGTTACGAAATGTGAAAAATAACAATAAAAATGATATTTTTACTCACATTCAAAAATTGTGTTCTTCTAAAAAATCTTCAAATTTAAATCACGAAAAATACATTGTCAAGCTAGTGACAATTCCGATTACAAACAAAATAATTATTATTTTTAATGCTAAATTTTTATTCATAATTTATAAAATATTTTTCTTTTGAAACTAACTGACAGATATTAAAATTTTTATGATTTTTGTCAAGAAATAAAATAATTTTTCAAAAACTATTTATTCATCAAGCTTCCAATCTATTTTTTCTTTTCAGATTTTTTCTAAGATTTCATTTGTCTCTTTGAAGCAATTACTTCATAAAAATCATCTATTTGCTGAAAATGGTGAAGGATGACTTGTTTTTAAAATAAAGTGTTTATTTTTATCAATCAAATATTCTTTACTTTGAGCAAAGGCTCCCCAAAGCAAAAAGACAATATTTTCTTTTTTATCAGAAATAGTTTTTATCACAGAATCTGTAAATTTTTCCCAACCAATTTGGCTATGACTTGCTGGTTTTCCAGCTTCAACTGTCAGAATAGCATTTAATAAAAAAACTCATTTTTCAGTCCAAGCTGTTAAATCTCAGCTATTTGAAGGTGAAATTCAAAGACTTGTTTCCAATTCTTTATAAATATTTTTCAAGCTTGGAGGAAGTTTTTGTCATTTTTCAACTGAAAAACAAAAACCTTGAGCTTGATTTGGTCAATGGTAAGGGTCTTGACCTAAAATCACAACTTTTACTTTATCAAAAGGAGTTTTGTCAAATGCTTTGAAAATATTTTTTGGATGAGGATAAATTGTTTTTCAATTTTCTATTTCTTTAACTAAAAAACTTTTTATTTCTTTCATATAATCTTTTTCAAATTCATCTTTTAGGATCTCTAACCAAGAAGCTTCAATATTTATATTCATAAAAATTTTTTAAAAAAGTATTCTCAAATTATTTTTAAGAATACTTTTTTTTTGTCTAAAATCAATATTTTTTTAATTTTTAATTTGTCTTTTTTGCATATAAACTGTTGCAATTGTTGAGAATAAAAGCATTGTTATCAGCCAAACCCAAAATTCATTTTTTGCTGGAGAAAAAGAATCAATCCACATTTGTAAAGCATTTGGATAAGAAACATAATATGATTTTTCAGAAATTCATTTATTTTTTCTCAAAATCAAATCTTTATATTCTTTGTTTGTTCACCAAATTTGCTCTTCTGGAAGTTTATAAACAGATTCAGGTATTTCTCTCTTTATTGTGCTGTAATCAGGATTAAAAGCATTCATAATTACTTCTGTGTGACTTCATAAAATTGTATAATTTTGCAATATTCTATAAGTTTGTCAAATTATTCAATTATTACTTTGAACTCAAAACATAAAAAACAAAAGCATAAAAAATATTGCAGCACCAAGAATAATTGCACGAATCCCAAAAACTGCCATAAAAGTAAAAACAAGCAAAATAGGTAAAATTGTAACAAAAAATATCAAAAAAATATTTAAAAATTGTAAAAGTGCGTCTAAATAACCAGCAAAAGTGATATCAGAATAAATGAAATAAGTTATACTTAAAGCTCATATAATTCATACAAAAAGTGTTATGAAACAAATTATACAAACCCAGAAATATTTTGCCCAAAAATATTTTGCACGAATATTTTTTGAATACAAAAGTCACCATTTTCCTTTATCTACAAAAACAAGTGAATCAGTTATAAACGAAAAACAGAAAATGTAGACAAAAAGTCATCCAAGAAATACTTTCATCATATCTTCCATATGAAAAGCATTTGCGAAAAAACCTGAGACTACTCATTGAGATGCTATTCCTCAAAAAATCAAAGCCATTACAGCTGTTGAGCTCAGAAGAATGAACCAAAAGGCAATATTTAAACTTTTTATTTTTTTAAGCTTTATAAATTCAGCTTTTATAATATTTAACATTTTAAAAAAATTAGAAAATAAATTAATGAATGATTTTTAAATAACTTTCTTCCATATCTGTACTGTCTTTTAGAAAATCTTCTTTTTTACCGTTAAATTTCACTTTTCCTCAGTGGATAACTCAAATAAATTCACAAGTTTTTTGAACTTCAGATAAAATGTGACTTGAAAGGATTATAGTCACTCATTTTGCTTGAATTTTTTTCAAAATATCTCTAAATTCAATAACTCACTCAATATCGATTCAGTTTAATGGTTCATCCAAAATAATAAGTTTTGGATTTCAAACAAGAGCAACTGCAACTGCAAGTCTTTGCTTCATTCCAAGAGAATAAGTTCAGACTTTTCTTTTTCTAGCTTTTTTCTCAAGTCAAACAAGATCAAGAAGCTCATCAGCATTTACTTTTTTCCCAGACAGAAGTGCGAAAATTTTGATGTTTTGATATCAAGTGTTGCTTTCGTACAAAACGGGTTCATTTATCAGAACTCAGATATCTTCCAGATCATTTTGTTCCATACTTTTTCAGAAAAATATTACATCTCAATCATCTTTTTTTATTATTTTTGAAATGATTTTTAAAATAGTTGATTTTCCAGCTCCATTTGGTCAGAGAAGTCAAAAAATAGAGTTTTCTGGAATTTCAAGTTGTATTTTATCAAGAACGGTATTTTGGCCATAGCTTTTTTGTAAATTTTTTAAAACTATTGCATTTTTTGTATTTTCAGTCATAAATTTGTTATTTATAAAATAAAACAATAATATTATATTCAAAAAACTTTGTAATGCAAGGTAATTTTAAAAAACTTTTTGAAAAATTATTTTTTCCTTTTGATAAGAGAAAAAAAAGGGAAGGCTTTTAAGCTCCCCTTACAAACATTTATAAAAATATTTTTAATCTGAATAAAATTTAAACATTCTATTTACTTTTGTTTTTCCATTTTTATCAAAAATTTCTTCCCAAGGAATTCTTTTTCTTGTGTTTGAAACTGTTTCTGCAACCCAGACTCATTTTTCATCAAAACTATAAGCTGCAACGATGTGATTCACAATTCTTTCTTTTTTTTCTTTATTTGAAAAATATTTTAATTTGTAAGTTATTGCAACAGGTTCTCAAGTTTGTAAAGAATTTATTAAAGTGTCAATATCATAAAAATTATTTTTATTGATTTTTATATATTTATCAAAATTATTTTTCATATCATCTGTCCGAAGTTCTGATGGTATTTTTCAAATTGATTTTTCAGTTTTTTCTACATTTATAGAAATATTTTTTTGAAATTTTAAAATATTTTTTATAGAAAATCCATAACATCAATTCAATGTTTGCTTTGTCAAGGGAAAAGGAAAATCTGCTTTTAAACTAGGTTTATAGCCAATATCTAAATAATCTTTTGCTATATGGAAAGACTTTCTCAAATCTTTATTTAAAATTTTTGAAACATATTTGAAGTAAACTCACTTATTAAAAATATTTTTTTGAGTTGCTTCTTTTTCGCAGATTTTTAAATTTTTACAATTTTGTAGAGAGTCAAAGATTCATAAGTTCTTCATAACTATGAAAAAATCTTTTTGGCTTAAAATATTATTTGGATAAAAATATTCTTTTTTAGAAAAAGCTCAAATTTCAGTAAAATAAACTAGAATTTTATAAAATTTACTATTTTTATTTATGTCTTTGAAATATTTTTCATCAAAATTTTTTATTTCATTATAATTTATTTTTATTCATTTTGAGCCTTTGTAATCGATAAACCATTTTTCTAAAGTTTCTACAAATTCTTTTCTTGTTAATCATTTTTCTAAATTTTTCGAATCAAAATTATATTTTTTTATCAAATTTAAACTTCAGTTTTCTGGTTTGTATTCAGTTGAAACGAAGTTTACACTTACAAAAAATATCACTAAAAACGAAATTATTTTTTTCATAAGATTTAATTATTTTTTAAAAATTCAATAACTTTTTCTTCATTAAATTTTATGTTATCTATTCAGTATTTTTCTTTAAAATATTTTTTAATTGTTTTGAAAGATTGTTCAAGGTCTCTGAAATAAATTTTGCTTTGTTTATATCTTTGAGGATCTTCTTTTTTTTCTTTTTTTAAATCTGAAATCTGAATTTCACTTAAACCTGAATTATCATCATATAAGAGATATTCTCTTACTGTAAAGGGATTTTCTGGTGAATAATAATAAAATCATTCAAAAGTCATTTTTTCACTTTTTACATTGAAATTAAAAATCATTGTTCCACATTCTCAGCTTCCAGCTCAGTCTTCATAACAAACAAAAAGTCTTATGTTTTCATCATTTGCGATTTGAGCATTTACAGAACATAAAGCTCTATTTTCTTTATAAAATACAGAATCATCAATCAAAATTTTTTCTTTTCAATTTTTCTTTAAAATGGTTTTTCCATCATAGCATCCAAAAGTTGAATTTCTTCAATATTTTAGCAAAACTTCAGTATCATTTTCAAATTTAAAAACTTTTTTATTTTTTTCTTTGTAATCTCATTTATCATAATAAAAATTCCGTTGTTTATTTTGTTCACAAATTTTTCAGTAACATTGGTATTTTTGCTCTCTATAAAGATTTTCTAATTCATATCGTAGTAAAAGTAGAGCATTTCTAACTTCTCTTTTTGAAATTTTTCTAAATTTTTCTATTTTTTCAATAACTTTTTTTGCTAAATTTTCTGTTTTGGCTGGTGAAAAATCTTTTGTTTTTTGCTTAAAACTTTCGTAGAATATTGCTAATTTTTTTTGTAAATCTTCAGAAACTGAAATATCTTCAAAATCTTTATCTGAATAATAATTTTTTTCATAAAAATTTAGTCTAGAATAAGTTTCTCTGTCTCAAAAAATGAAATCTTGACCAACGCAATCTTTTCTTATGTAAGACCGAAAAGTTCACCAATTATTTGATATAAATCTGCAATATTGATTTGGATTAAAAAATATTCGTTTGTATTCTTCAGATTTATTTTCATTGTCTGAATATATTGTTAAAATACAAAAATTAACTATAGGAATATGCCTTGTGTTTACACTTTCACAGAATTCTTTAAAATCATTTTCATTTAAACTAAAGGCAAGTTTTTGACTTACAAAAAATACCACTAAAAACGAAATTATTTTTTTCATAAAAATTTATTTAAATCTATTTTTCTAAATTTTAAAGGAAAAATTTCAAAAATCAAAAATAAAATTTTAAAAAAACTTTGTCAAAATTATAAAAAAAATATAATAAGCAAATATTTTTTTAAGAAAAATTTATTTTATGGAAAAATACTTGATAAATGTAGTTTGAGAATATGTTTTTTTTGGCTATCGTCAGCATTGTTTTGAAGATTTATTTAAAAGGAAAAATATAAAAACTATTGTTTTTTGTCAAATCTGAGAAAAGAAAGAAGTAAAAGAAAAAGGCTATGAAATCAGAAAATATAAAGATTTTGAAGATTTGAAAAGACAGCTTTTTGAGATTTGAAAACAAAAAATTTTTTATATAAATACTTTTGATGAAAAGTTGATTTTAGAAGTAAATATTCTTAAAAAAGAGCTTTGATTTGCTTTTACTGAAAAATTTGAAATTTTTAGAAACAAGGATTTGCAAAGAAAATATTTATTTGAAAAATTTCCAGAAACAACTGTAAGATTTCAGGAAATTGATTTAGAAAAAAATGAAAAAATAATTATAGATTTTCCTTGTATGATAAAACCAACTTCATCTGCTCAAAGCTCAGGAGTTGCATTTTTAAAGGATTTTGAAGATTTTTTGAAATACAAAAAAAATTATAAAAATTTGAAAAAAAGTTTAAAAGATAGATGATATGAAAAAAATAAATTTATTTTGGAGGAGTTTATAGATTGAGAAATGTTTACATTTACCTATTTTGTGAATTCAAATTGAGATTTTTTTTGAACTCCACTTGTAAAAGTTGATTGAATAAAGGATTTATGAATTGATGATTTTTCAAACTATGTTAGAATTTCAGAAAAATATTTTGAACAACAGATAGATAAGCAAAAAATCAATGATTTTGTAAGAAAACATATAAAAACTTTTTGAATAAAAAATACTTTTGTTCATCATGATTTTAAAATCAATTCAAAATGAGAACTCAAAACAATTGAATTAAATTGAAGAATTTGAGGTTATAGGCTTGAACTAAATCAGGAAGTTTATGATTTTAATTTGTTTGATTTGATAGATACCAAAAAAGAAATAAAATTTAAAACAGATTTTTATTTTGCCACTTTTGTTTTTTATTCTGAGAAAAAATGAATTTTGAAATCTTATAACAAAGAATTAGAAACAAAATTTAGAGAAATGAAATCATTTCTAAACCTTAGAAAAATTGCTTGGAAAATTTGAAAAATGACTTGATTAGCAAAAGACTGATTTTCTTCAAATTCTAGCTTGAAAATAAAAAATAAAAATAGAGAAGAATTTGAAAAGGATTTTGATTTTATAAAGAAAAATTATAAAAATTTTTTAATAGTAGAATAATATTTTTTAAATAAAGTTTTATGACAATAAAGGAAAAAATAATAGAGAAACTTGGAGAAAAATGATTTCCAGATTTGAAATTTTTTTGTAGTGAAGAAGTCCTAGACAATGCTTTGGAAGTATTAAATGAGCTTTTAGAAAAAGAAAAAAAAGAATTTTTAGAATTTTTAAATAAAGAAAATAAAGACTTAGTTTTTGATGATTTAGAAAATGAAAGTTTGCTTGATTATTTTTGGTCTATTTTAAATCATTTTGAAAATGTTGAATCAAATGAAAAAATTAGAAAAATTATTGAAGACTTTATGCCAAAACTTCAAGATTTTTGAAATGAAGTTGCTTATAGTAAGCCATATTTTGAAAAAATTGTTTACTTAAATGATAATTTAGAACTTGATTTTGAGCAAAAAAGAATTTTATTTTTGGCTATAAAGTCTTATAAAGATAGATGAATTAATTTACCAGAGGAAAAACAAGAAAAAATTAAAGAATTAAATAAAAAACTTTGAGAACTTTCTGAAAAGTTTTGAAACAATATAGTTGATGCAAAAAAAGAATTTGAATATGTGATTGAAAATTTTGAAATCATAAAAGATTTGCCAAAAGATGTACTAGATTTGACTAAAAATGCTTACAAACAAAAGTTTTGAGAGGCAAAAGAATGATATCTTTTTGATTTTGACCCAACTTCTGTTTCAGCAATTATGAAATATTGTACAGATAGAAATGTAAGAAAAGATTTTGAAAAAGCAAGTTATACAGTTGCTTCATCTTGAAAATATGATAACAGATGAGTTGTGCTTGAAATGCTAAAATTAAAAGATCAAAAAGCAAAAATTTTATGATTTAAAAATTATGCAGAATTATCTCTAAATTCAAAAATGGCTGAAAGTCCAGAACAAATATTTGATTTGATAATTTGAATTTCACAAAAAGCAAAAACAAAGGCAAAAACTGAAATTGAAGAACTAAAAAAATATTTTGGTTTAGAAAATCTAGAAACTTATGATTTTGCTTATTTTTCTAGGAAATTAAAGGAAAAAAAATATGATGTTGATGAACAAATTGTAAAACAATATTTTGAATTTGAGAATGTTTTAAATTATTTGTTTAAATTTGTTGAAAAATTTTATTCTATTGAAATAAAAGAATTAAAAATAGAAAGCTATCACCCAGATGTTAGAGTTTATGAAGTTTGGAAAAACAAAAAGTTGATTTCTTATTATTTTTTGGATGCATTTTACAGAAAAGGGAAAAGACCTTGAGCTTGGGCTGATAGTATCAGATCTAAACAATATTTACCAACAGAAAAAGTTCCTGTTGTTTTAAATGTTTGTAATTTCTTAAAGGTTGAAAACTGAAAAACAACACTTTATATGTGAGATGTAGAAACTTTATTCCATGAGTTTGGGCATGCTATTCACGAAATGCTTTCAGAAAGTAAGTATTCAAGTCTTTCTGGATTTAATGTTGAATGGGATTTTGTAGAGCTTCCTAGCCAATTAATGGAAAATTGGGTTAGCTCAAAAGATAGTTTAAAACTTTTGTGAAAACATTTTGAAACTTGAGAATATTTTCCAGATGATTTGATTGAAAAGCTTGAAAAATTAAAGACATTTATGACTGGAAATTTCGTTGCTAGACAAAATGAATTTGCTCTTTTAGATATGACTTTGTATAGCTCAAAAATTGCTGAAAATATTGAAGAACTAGATAAAAATATTTTAGAAATTGTAAACAAATATTGACTTCATAAAAGAGAAAAAGATTATAAAATGTATACAAGTTTTAGCCATATTTTTGGTGGAGGTTATGCTGCTTGATATTATTCTTACATGTGGGCTGAAATTTTAGAGGCAGATGTATTTGCTAAAATAAAGGAAATGTGAATGTTTTCTCCAGAAACTTGAAAAAAATTATTTTCTACAATAATTTGACAATGAACTAGAAAAGATGCTTTGGAATTGTTTTTTGATTTTATGGGAAGAGAAGTTGAAAATAGAGCATTTATGGAAAGATATTGATTAAATTAAAAATATAATTTTTTATTTGTAAAGATTATTTTTGTCACTTTTTTTTAGGAAAATTGTTATAGCTTTTGTAAGTACAAAAATTACATATTTTACATTTATAATTTTATAGATTATGAAAAAAACAATGTTATTATTAGCAATTTTTGTTGCTAGCCTTTGATTTGTAGGAACCAATAGTGCTCTTGCAAAATCTTGTACAGAAGAATATGCTCCAGTTTGTTGAGTTGATGGAAAAACTTACTCAAACAAATGTATGGCTTGAAATGTAAAAATAGCTCATGAATGAGTTTGTGAAATCAAAAAAACAGACAAAATTTGTACAACTGAGTATATGCCAGTTTGTGGAGCAGACTGAGTGACTTATGGAAATAAATGTGATGCTTGAGATACAAAAATAGCTTATGATTGAGAATGTAAAAAAACTGAGAAAAAGAAATTTGATATAGAATTTCCAGCTCCAATATCTTCTGAAAAAGAATTTTTAGAAAAATATGGAAAGATTTGTTCAACAGCTCATGATTGAGTAAACACTATTCTGGTGAGAAATGGTAAATTTGAAGCTACAACTTTAATTTGAACAATTTGAAAACAAAATCCAGCTTACAAATGTATAGCTTTCAATTGATTAAAAATGACAGATCAACTAAAAGCAAATTATTCTGCAGCTTTAAAAAATTTACCTGTTAAATACCAAGAAAAGGCAAGTTCTGCTTTAGAAAAATTTTTCTCATCTGAAAAAGATTTTGTTAAAAAAGTTGAAAAAAGCCAAAAAGTAGTTGAAGCTATTGATAACCTTTACTATAAAGTAAAAAATAAAGAAGCTACATATTTACTTGATTACTTAAAATATGAGGTTATAAATGCATTTGAAAGAAAATAAGAGATTTTTAAAATCTCTTATTTTTTTACTTTTGAAAAAAAATATTTATAATTAAAAAGTTAAATAATAAAATAATAAATTAGATGAAAATTTTGGCTTTTGAGACAAGTTGTGATGATACTTCAGTTGCTATTTTTGAAAATGAAAAATTACTTGCAATGGCTACAAAATCACAAATAAAAATTCATAATGAAACTTGATGAGTTGTTCCAGAAGTTGCTGCTAGAGAGCATGCAAATTCTATTTTTGATGTTTTACAAAATGTTTTAACTCAAACTTGACTTGATTTAAAAGATATTGATTACATAGCTGTTACAGTAAGTCCTTGACTTTTGCCATCTTTGATGACTTGAACAACAGTTGCTTCAAGTATTTCTCAAACTTTGAAAATACCTATTTTACCTATAAATCACATAGAAGCACATATTTTTTCAAATTTTTTGGATAGAAAAGAAGATGAAATAACTTTTCCTTTGGCTTGTTTGACTGTTTCTTGATGACATAATGAAATCTATGTGATGAAATCTATGTGGGAAATGCAAAGAGTTGGTTTTAGTTGAGATGATGCTGGATGAGAAGCTTTTGATAAAGCTGCAAAAATGATGTGACTTTGATATCCAGGCTGACCGATTATTTCCCAATTATCTCAAAAATGGCAAGAAAAAATGTGAGAAAATTTAGTTCAGAAAAATATTTTTCCAAGAGTTTGGCTTGTAAAAAGGGAACATAATTTTTCATTTTCTTGATTGAAATCAGCAGTTAAAAGGGAAGTAGAAATCAGAATAGAAAAAAATAAAAATATTTTACAAAATGATTTTTGAAATATTTTTTTTGAAGAATTAAATAAAAAATCTTTGAAAAATGATATTTTACTGACAGAAGATGATAAAATGGAACTTAGTTTTGAATTTGAAAATGCTATAACAGAAGTTTTGTCTTGGAAACTTATAGATACAGCCTTGCAAAATAATTTAAAAACTGTTATGCTTGCAGGTTGAGTAAGTGCAAATAGTAAATTACGTCTTGAAATAGACAAACTTTCAAAGAAAAATAATATAAATTTTATCTATCCTAAAAAAAATATTTATTGTATGGATAATGCTGCAATGATAGGAATTTTAGCTTATTATAGGATAAAGTATAAAAAATTTGAACATAAAATCTGAATTGTGAAAATATAAAAAAGAGTTCATTTGAACTCTTTTTTAGTTTGGTTTTAGTTTTACATTTTTACTTTTTAAATAATCTAAAACTATTTTTGACCAGGCTACATCTGCCATAACTCTTTCAAGTCTTGTTAGTTTTTTGGATACACTATTTAATTCTTTTGGAAGATTTCTTATTATTCAGTAAGTATGGTCTGTTTTGATTTCTTGAAGTTTGAGAATTTTTTTACAATCTTCCCATTCTATTCAATCATCATCTTCTCACATAAGACTTAAAATAATCTCTTTTTTAGGTAATTTCATGCTTCTTGCATTTGCAAATTCCAATAGTCTAAATACTTCATCTTTTGTAAATGTCATTTGTTCACTTTTCATTTTTTCTATGATAGCATTTCTTGTGATTTCTTCTTCTTCCTTTTTTAATCCAATTTTAATTTCAGTATTTAGTGCTTTTCCCAAATCTTTATTTAATATTTCTCAAAATGTTTCTCTAGGCATTAGATTTATTCATTTATCTTTTACTTTATACATTTCTTCTATTTGGAATTGAGCTTCTACTGTATTTCCACTTTTTAATTTTAAAAGGAGTTTTGTGTCTCTATAACCTGAGTTTTCTTTTGGTAGTGACAAAGGTTCTCAAATTTTGTCAACAATTGATACATGAGTTATTTCATCATATTGTTCTGAAAATCTTATAAAAGCTACAACATTGTAAATCAAATCATCTATTCCACTTGATATAATTCTAAGTCTAGTTAAGTCTCAAATTTCATTATAATTTCAACCATAATCTGCAATCAGCTTTTTAAATGCTCTATCAAATGTTTTTTCTGGTCAAAATACTTCACTGGCACCACCATCTTGGCTTAATTTTTCTATTATATTCTTTATTGCATTTGGTATAATTTTTAAGATATTAGTTTCTTCAGCTTTTTTATTACTTTTTTCATTTAATTTTCCTATTAAATCTTTTACTTCTTCACTTTCTATGAGTTCTTTTCTATCATTATTTCATATATCTAACATTTTGTCTAAAGTTTCTATTCTACCTCTTATGAATTCCAAGACTTTTACTAGTTTTTGTATTTCTACTAAATTTTCTATGTCATAATTTGTTTGGTTTTTTGGCAAAATTTTGTATTCTTCTTCAAGTAAAGTTAGATAGTTTTTCTTTAGCTCAAATTCTTCTCAATTTTCTGTAGAATTATTGTTTTCTCTATATTTTTGAATATCTTCTTTTTTCAGTATTTCATTACATAGGTTTATTCAAGAGTTTATGTATTTTTCTATTTTTTCCCTTACTTTAGAGTTTGGTAATTTTTCAGAGCTTATTCATTTAGGAATATATAAATTTGCTAAACTTGAAATTATTTTTATTTCATCTTTTTCTTCTTCATTTTTTGTTTTTATATTTTCTTTTTTTAAATTTATAAATCATTTTTCTAATCATTTTATTAGAGCTGAACATTGTAATCCTATAGTTCTTGCTGATGTATTTTTTATTCTCCAAGAAGGGTTAAAAATAATATTTTTAGATAATCAGTCACCATCAAATAAAGAACTAGATATTTTTTCTATTACTCAATATTCTATTTCTTTGATGCCTTTAAATTTTTGTAAAAGCTCTTTGTTTGTAAGCTCATCAAATTTTACTCATTTGTTTTCTAAAGTTCTTGTTTTTAGTATAAATCTCCACCATGCTATCAAAAAATTTAAATTGTTTACATCATTTTTTATAAATTCTTCTACAGTTTTTCATTCTAAATTTTTAACACTGTTTTTTTGATTTTCCATAATTTCTTTCTTTTCCTCTTTTTCCTCTAAACTTAGTTCTTTTCATTTTCCATCTACAGCATAATATTCTTTAAATATTTCAAATAATTTTTTAAACTCTTCAGATTCAGTTTCATTAAACATCAAAAAATCTGCAAATTTTATTTTTCAGTTTCAATCAGCTAGCACTTCAGAAAATACATGTTTGTATTTTATTTCTTCAGGAACTTTTTCCCAATTTTTGAAATCAATACTTTTTACATCAGGATTTTCTATAAAGTTACTAGGTTTTTCTATGTATTTTGATGATTCTATAGATTCTTGGTAAGATTTCAGATCTTCAAAAAATATTTCTTCATTTTTTTCAGTTCATACTTTAAATGTATATTTTAAAAAACCTTGAAATACAGCCAATTGAGCTTTATTGTTTATATTTTTTCAAAATTTTCTTACAAATTCTTCTATAAAATATTCATCTATTTTTTCTCAACTAAGATTTTTAAAAGCAATATCTTTTTGTTTTAAAAATACAACTAAATTAAATATTTTTTTTGAAATTGTTTTTATAATTTCTAGATTTTCATCTTTTTTGAATCAAGATTCAAACCAAGTTTCAAACATATAAAATAATTTTTGGAAAGACTTTTTATATGCATTTTCTATTTTTTTTGCAGTTTTTGCTCATTCATTTTCTAGATTTTCAAAATAGTTTTTAGTTGATTCTTCCATTGACTCTCTATGAATTTGCCTATACATTGAAGCAAAAAATTTTCAATTTATCAGTTGTCTAGTTTCTTTAGATTCTTTATTTAAAATATTTTTTATTATTTTTTCATTATGTGACTCAGAAATCTTGTCATAAGCTAAATTTATTGATTCTATATAATTTTTTAATTCTTCTATATCATTATCAAATTCATCAGTATTTTTATTTTTTTTATTAGTTTCTAACTCTTTTAATTCTTTTTTTGCTTCTAATAATTCTATAATTAATTTTTCTTGTCTTTTAGAAGTTTTAAATCAGTTTGGTGCTAATTCTTTAAAGTTATATTCTTTTTCTTCTATTAACTCTAACATTATTGATTTATTCACTTCATCTTCAAATTTTTCTAAATCTTTTATATTTTCGTTAGTTGCTTTATGAATTTCAGCTATATTATTCAAATCCATTTCTAAAAATTTTTTTAGATCTGTTAATATAACTTTTTCAGAAAATATAAAAATTATGTAACAATATTTTTTTATTACATTTTTTATAGCATTTTTTACTGATTTTTCAAATATTTTTTCTTTTTCTTTTCCAGTAATTTTTTTATTTTCTATGCTTTCTTGAGTATCATTTTTAGCAATTTCTATTTCTTTATTCAGAGCACTAAAAAATATATCTTCATGCATAGGAAAATATTTTTCAAATTTTTGTTCAAATTTATCTTCTTCCTCTATATAACTATCAAAAAATGAATATTCTTTTTTTGATAGTAAATTTTTAAACTCATTTTTTATAGTTTTCTTAATAATATCTTTTGGTTCAAGATTTTCATTAAAAACTTCTTCTACTTTTTTTTTAAGTTCTTTCACAGAATTGCTTACAGAATTTTTACTTGTGTTGACACTATTGTTTTTATTCTCCTTACCTTCATTAATATTGTTATCCATAAATATCTTTAAAAATTTATAATATTTATATATTTTACCATTTTATAAGAAAAAGTCAAAAAAAAGAAAAACTAGCTCATTCATAGTTTTTCTTTCACTTTCATATTATCTTTTATATAAATATTTCACTTTTCTGTTAATAATCCTTTTACAAGCTTGTCATTGTATTCCAATCTATTAAAGAAATCTTCTACAGAAATTGCTGTAAAAATAACTCTTCTTCAATAATAAACATCATCTAGAAAACTTGATAGCTTTGTTCTATCAAAATCTCAAATTATAAAAATATCTAATCAAGATTGTCTTTGAATATTTTTATTTTCTTTTTTTTGGATAAATTTTGTTTCAATAGAAGGTCTTAGTAGTACAAGTTCCACTCAGATTTCATTTTTAAAAAACTCTTTTAATTTTTCTATTGGATTGTACAGTTTTATAAAAATATTTGTAAATTCATCTATCAATTCAAAATTTGGATTTACATAAAAATATTTCTTTTTTAATTCTGTTTTACTTTTTAAAATTCAGAGTTCACTTAGGCTATCAAGCTCTCTTTTTACAGAATTTATTTGTTCATCTATGTCTCTAGAAAGTCATCTCATATGAAAAAGTTTTCATCTTCAAGATGAATTTTCTAAAAAAAATCTTTCTAGGATTTTGGCTCTACACTTGGAACCAAATATTTTTGATATATCTAAATCTTTCATTTTATATTTTTTGATTTTCTTTTAAAAGTTCATGTTGTTGTTTTAGAATTCATTCTACTGAGTTTGAAAAAAGAATTCCAGGTAAAAAGTGATAGTGTATATGTTTTACACTTTTTCATCAATTTGTTTCTCTTATAAATGAAAAATAATTCATTCACTTGAAAAATTTTTCTATAAATTCATATATTTCAGGTAATTCACTTAATTCTTTATTGTTCAAAAATTTTGTATGTTCTATATGTCTGTAGGGAATTAAAAGTAAATGTTTATTTATTCAATTGTATGGATATAGATTTTTTATCAGTTTCCAATACTTAAATTTTTTTATCAAAGTTTCTTCTTCGTCTTTACAAAATGGACAATCTTCTATTCAAATACTTTCCTTGTCTTTCATCTTTTCTAACCAAATATTTCTATCTTTCATTTTTTGAAGTTCTAAATTTTTAAACAATATAAATTTAACTATTAAAATTCAAAAATCAAGTGAAAATTTAAAAAAATATTAACTTCTACTAAAAAAAATAATTTTTTATTGCTTTTTTTCTAAAAATAAATAAAATCATAGGTTTTTCTTAGTTATTTAGTATCTATTTTGCTTTAAAATAAGTAAAAAATAACTTGATTTTAATTTTTTTTTTAATATAATCCCAAACTGATATTGGCCGATATTAAATTAATATTAATTTTTAATTTTTAAAAGTAAAAAAGGAATTATGGATTCTCTTGCTATTTGAGCTGGTCTATGAATGTGACTAGCTGCGTTGTGAGTTGCTTTATGACAAGGTATTTTTCTTTATAGGATTATGAATATTATGGGGAAAAATCCTAAGATGACTCCATTTTTTTTGACATTGTCAATATTATGAGTAGCTCTTGTTGAGTCTTCAGCTATTTACTGATTAGTAGTTTCATTCCAACTATTATCAGCAGAATTTACAAATCCACTTGCTTCTGTTTGAGTAGGTTTGGCTATTTGATTGACTTGATTTTGAGTAGGTTACTGAGAGTGAACTATAGTTGAATGAGCATCTACAGCTATAAATAAAAGACCTGAAGAAAGAAATGCTATCATGTCATTTATGATTTTGTTTATAGCTCTTGTTGAATCTTGTGCTATTTTTGGTCTGATTATAGCTTTTCAAATATTGTGAAACAAAGAAATTTGAGCTTTGGTTTCAGCTTGAGTAGGTTTAGCTATTTGACTTTCTTGAATTTGAGTTTCTATTTGAGAATGAATTTTGGTTAAAAAAGCTATGGATGGTATTTGAGAACATTGATTGAGAGATAATAAATTAATTATTCCTTTTTCAATTCTTTGAATAGCATTGATAGAGTCTTGTGTTATTTATGGTTTGATAGTTTCATTGAACATAATGACTTTACCAGCTGAAAAATGAATTTTAGCTATTTGAGCTTCACTTGCTGTTTGATTAGCTGCAGTTTGAGTTGCTCTTTGAGGATGAAGACTTATTTGAGAATCTCTTTCTAAACTTTGATTACCTTGGGTAAGCTGAAAAGCTATGATTCCAACTACTATTTTATGAATGGCATTGGTAGAATCAGCTGCTATTTACTGATTGGTTGTAGCATTTCAAATAACAAGTGCAGATCCTCAAATTTGATTAAACTGATTATGATCAGGTTTGTCTATTTGACTAGCTGCATTATGATTCTGAATTTGAGCTTGAAATATATGTACAAAGGCAATGTCTGCTATGTCTATTAAAGATGCTCCTGGAACAAAAATTATTACATTTATGGTTCTTTATATAGCTCTTATTGAATCTATTGCTATATTTGGTCTTATGTTAGCATTTAACTTAATCTGAGCTTCAAATATGGAACTTTGAGCAATTTGAGTATGATTGTCTATATGATTAGCATGATTATGAGTTGCTATTTGAGAATCATTTGTTTGAGGAAAATCTCTTATGATAATGTCTAAAAGACCAGAACTTTGAACATTTTTAGTTACAGTAACTGTTTTATGAATTGCATTAGTTGAATCATGAGCTATTTATTGATTGATAATATCATATCAAATAATTTCATCTAACCTACATTCTATTGCTGCACTTTGAGTATGATTATCTATTTGATTATCTACACTATGAGCTTGACTTGCTTTAGGTCACTTGATTTCTTGAGCATTTAATGCAATAGCTAGAAATCCTGAATATAAAGCTAGATATTTAAGTTTTATGATTTTGTTTGTTGCTTTGGTAGAAGTACTTGCTATTTATTGACTTATAGTTTCTATGCAAATACTAAGCAAATAATATTTTAAAGTTTATTTTTAAAAAAATTATCTATGGATAATAGTTTATTTACAGATATTTTAAAATTTTATTCATCTTCTGTTTTTTATGGAGAACTTGTAGTTATTCTTTTCTTTATACTAGTTATCTTATGATTTAAATATTTTAGAAATTCTGGATTTGTACTGTTTTTTGAATTTATTTTTGAAACAGTTTATGAATTTTTTGAAGATATTTTATGAAAAGAAGAAGACAGATGGATAAAAGTTTATGTTACTTCTGTGTTTTTTATAATATTGACTTCAAACTTTTTGTGAGTTATAGTTGAGATTATATCTCCAATATGAGGTTCTAAAATAAGAGAATTTACACACTTTTTTGAACATAATATATTGCAGGTGCCAACAACAGACATAAACTTCAATATTGCAATGGCTTTGGTTTGAGTATTTCTTGTGATATTTGTTCAATTTAAGTCTCTTTGAATACCTAAAGGAATTTATGAATATTTTCCAATTTTTTGAAAAAATTATGTTCCATATGAGTTTGGTAAAAAATCAAAATGGATAGATATTCCTTTATTTTTAGTTGTAAAAATACTAGACATAATTATTTCTGTTTTCTTATGATTATTAGAAATTGTTTGACATATAGCTAAAATTATATCTCTTGCTTTTAGGTTATTCTGAAATATGACTTCTGGAGGATTACTTTTAGCTATGCTTGTAGTTTGATTAGCTGGATTGACTTCAAATCTTATTTGAGTAGATTTTCCAATTATTTGACCAATAGTAATTCATTTCCAATGAATGTTGGTTGCTTTGATACAAGCTTTGGTTTTCCCATTACTTATAGCTATTTTTATGAAAGTAGCAAAATCTCACTAATATTTATAATTTTAAAATAAAATATGGACAATATAAGTGTTTGAGCTATTATTGCACAATTAATAAATTTTTGAATAATATTTTTTATTTTCAAATATTTTTTGTGAGAAAAAATTGTTTCAATAATAGAAGAAAGAAGAAAAAATATGAAAGCCTCTGCTGATGCTGAAAATATAGCAAAAGAAAGAATGGAGGCTGCTAGAGCTGAAGCTCAAATTATAGTTGATGAAGCTAGAACAAAGGCTTCTGAGATTGAATCTAGAGCTGAAGAATTATCTAGACAAAATTCTAATAAAATTATTGAGAGAGCTGAAAAAGAATCTGAATATTTGTTAGAAAATGCTAGAAATCAAATAGAAAAGGACAAACTTGATATGGAAAATAATATGAAATCAAAAATTCTTGATTTATCATTAAGATTAAATTCTAAAATCTTTAATAAAGAAACTGCAAATAAAGATTTTATGGAAAAAGAATACGATTTATTAGTTAAATAAAATCTTTTATGGAAACTATAAATATAGATAATTTGAGTTTATCTGAATTAAAAGATTTGTTAAAAGAAGTAAAATTGTACAGAGACTTAAAAGAACAACTTTGAGGTAGATCTCTAAAAGTTTTTAATTCACTAAAAAATGGAGAAAAAACTTTGCTTGTTGAGTATTTTCCTGCTGTATCAAAAGAGTTAGCTTTTAATGAATCTAAAAAAGTTTTTAAAAACATTTTTAACTTAGATGTTGAAGAAAGTGAAGTGATTTTTAGAGAAAATAATGATATTTTGTGATGAATAAGAGTTTATGCTGATGATAAAGTTGTAGATCTAAGTTATTTAAAAATAGAAAGAAATCTTTCTAAAGAATAATTTATTAAAGTATTTAAAATTTAAATATATTTTTTATGTCAAAAGACTTACTAAATAAAATTATTAAACAAGTAGAAGCTAGAATTGATTCTGTTGAAATCAATCCAAATGTTTGAAATGTATGAGAAGTTTTCTACTTATGAGATGGTATAGCAAAAGTTTCTGGTTTATGAGAAGTTTCTTATAATGAAATAATTGATTTTGAATCAGGAGCTAGAGGTATAGCTTTGAACTTGGAAGAACACTTTGTTTGAGTTGTTATTCTTTCTTGATTTATATCAATTAAAGAATGAGAAAAAGCTTACTCTACTGGAAAAATTCTTGAAGTTCCAGTTTGAAGAGAATTAATAGGTAGAGTTGTAGATCCACTAGGTAATCCTATTGATTGACTTGGTGATTTAAATGCAAAAGAACATTATCCTGTTGAAAGAGTTGCTACTTGAGTTATGTCAAGAAAATCTGTTCATGAACCACTTGAAACTGGTATCAAAGCTATAGATGCTTTGGTTCCGATTTGAAGATGACAAAGAGAATTGATTATTTGAGATAGACAAACAGGTAAAACTCAAGTTGCAATAGATGCTATTTTGAATCAAAAGTGAAATTGAGTAATTTGTGTTTATGTTGCTATTGGGCAAAAAGAATGAAAAATTGCTAGAATTGTTGAAGAATTAAGAAAAAGATGAGCAATGGAATATACTATTGTAGTTTCAGCTTGAGCTTCAGATCCAGCTGCTATGCAATATTTAGCACCATATTCAGGTTGTGCTATGGCTGAGTATTTTATGTTTAACAAATGACACTCTTTGATTGTTTATGATGACTTGACAAAACAAGCTAATGCTTATAGAGAAATGTCTTTGTTACTTAGAAGACCACCTTGAAGAGAAGCTTATCCTTGAGATGTATTTTACCTTCACTCAAGACTTTTGGAAAGAGCTTCAAAATTAAATGATGAATTATGAGCTGGTTCTATGACTGCTTTGCCAGTTATTGAAACACAAGGTTGAGATGTTTCAGCTTATATTCCTACAAATGTAATATCAATTACAGACTGACAAATTTTCCTTGAATCAGATTTGTTTAACTCTGGTCAAAAACCAGCTATAAATGTATGATTATCAGTTTCAAGAGTTTGAGGTTCTGCTCAAATAAAAGCTATGAAAAAGGTAGCTTGAACTTTAAAACTAGACTTAGCTCAATATAGAGAATTAGCTGCATTTTCACAATTTTCTTCAGATTTAGATGCTGAAACAAAAGCTAGTTTGGATAGATGAGTTAGAATGATGGAATTATTGAAACAATGAGTTTATTCTCCAGTTTCTGTTGAAAAACAAATTTGTGTTATTTATGCAGGTTCAAAATGATATTTGGATAAGCTTGAAGTTGATAAAATCAAAAAATTTGAAAATGATTTATATAATTCACTAGAAGATGAGAAAACTATTTTAGAGTCAATTTCAATAGAAAAAGTTTTAAGTGAAACATCTGAAAAGAAATTAATTTCATTGATTGAAAAGATTCTTGAAATGTATAAGTAAAAATTTTCTTATTTATCTATATTTTAAAAAAATATTTATTATGGCAAATGCTAAAGAGATAAAAAGAAAAATAGGTTCAATAAAAAATACTTGAAAAATCACTAAGGCTATGGAGTTGATTTCAACAGTAAAGATGAAAAAAGCTCAAGATCTTGCTTTGGAAAAAAGATGATTTGTTCTTGAAATGTTAAAAATATTTTTAAGAGTAGAGGATTATCTAGCAAAATATCCACTTTTTTCTAAAAATGAAAGCAAAAAATGAAAGACTTTGTGAATTGTTATAACTTCAAATAAATGACTTTGTTGAGGTTATAATGTAAATGTTATGAAAAGAGTAAGCGCTTATGTAAAGGAAACTTGAGAAAATATAGATTATATTTCTATCTGAAGAAAAGCTGCTCAATTTATTGCAAAAACTTGAAATAATTTGATAGCTGACTTTACAGAAAAGTTTACTGATAATATTTGACCTATTTTTACAAAAAAAATATCTAATTTAATAGTTGAAGAATATCTTTCAGGAAAATATAATAAAGTTGTAATTTTTTATAATTATTATGTAAATACTATTAAACAAATAGCTGTTTCTGAAATTTTCTTACCAATTGAATCAGAGGAAATTAAACAATATTTATATGATATTTTGTGATATGATGATAGTTTGCAAAAAGAGCTTGAATCTATGTGATGACATGCTGAATATGATGTAGAACCAAATCCAAAAGAACTTATGAAATGAGTGATTCCTATGATTTTGGATATGATGTTTTATGATACATTATTAAATGCAAAAGCATCAGAGCATTCTTCTAGAATGGTTGCGATGAAAAGTGCAAAAGATAATTCAAATAGGATAGCAAAAACACTTACAACAAAATATAACAAAGCTAGACAAGCTGCTATTACAACAGAAGTTTCTGAGATAACAGCTGGTGTTGAATCAATGAAAGGATAAAATATTTTAAAAATAAAATTTTTATAAAATGTCAAAAATATTTTTTCTTATAAAACTTTTGATAAATGTGTTGCTATATGCTTTTTATGGATTTATTTCTATAATTATCTGAGATTTTTTGTATGGAGCTTATTTAACTTATTTTTTAGAAAAAGATGTTCCTGGTAGTTGAGATATTATTCATACAAAAGTAGCAATATTTTCTTGCTTGTTTATTTTGATTTTTACATTGATTTTTAGAAGTTTTTTCTATCTTTCACTTTTTAAATCAAAAAAATAATGAAACTAAAAGTTTATACAGATTGAGGTTCTAGGTGAAACCCTGGAAGTGCATGATTATGAGTATTTATTACAGATGAATTTTGAAAATCTTTGGAAAAAAGATATAAAAGTTTATGAATAAAAACAAATAATGAAGCAGAATATCTTTGAGCATTTTATGGTATAAAAAGAGCTATAGAACTATGAGCTACTGAGTTAGATTTATTTATGGATTCAAATCTTGTGATAAATCAACTTTCTTGAAATTGGAAAATAAAAAAAGATGAGCTAAAGACTCTGAATCAAGATATTTTAAAACTGATCTCAGATAATTCTTTGAAAATATCTTTTAATTGGATAGAAAGAGAAAAAAACAAAGAAGCTGATAGACTTAGTAATATAGCTATGGATGAAAATTAAAAAGTAATTACATTATAAAAAAATTTAAATTATAACTATTTTTTAAATGAAAACTTGAAAAATAATTAAAATAGTTTGAGTCGTAATTGATGTTAAATTTGATGGAGACTATGTTCCTTCTATTTATGAAGCTCTAAATGTTAAATGAACTTCTGAAAAAATTGTACTAGAAGTTCAACAACAACTTTGAGACTGAGTAGTTAGAACTATTGCTATGAATCCTGTAGAATGATTAAAAAGAGGACTTGAAGTAGAAGCTACAGAAAGCCCTATAAAAGTTCCTGTTTGAGATGTTGTTTTAGGAAGAATGTTTAATGTTTTATGAGATCCTATTGATAATAGAGAGGCTCCTTTAGCAAAAAATTATGATCCTATACATAGAGAAGCTCCAAAATTTAGTGATTTGACTACAAAAGCTGAAATTTTTGAAACTTGAATAAAAGTAGTTGATCTTATAGCTCCAATGCTTAAATGAGGTAAAGTAGGTTTATTTGGTTGAGCATGAGTTGGTAAAACAGTTATCATGCAAGAACTTATTCACAACATAGCTTCAGAGCATGGATGATATTCTGTTGTTGCTTGAGTTTGAGAGAGAACAAGAGAATGAAATGATCTTTTCCATGAGATGAGAGACTCTTGAGTTATAGATAAAACTGCCATGGTTTTTGGACAAATGAATGAAGCTCCAGGACCAAGAGCTAGAGTTGCTTTGACAGGTTTGACTATGGCTGAACATTTCAGAGATAGAGAAAAAAAAGATGTGTTGTTGTTTATAGATAACATATTTAGGTTTACACAAGCTGGTTCAGAAATTTCTGCTCTTTTAGGTAGAATACCTTCAGCTGTATGATATCAACCAACTTTGGCTACTGATATGGGTGCTTTACAAGAAAGAATTACTTCTACAAGAGATGGTTCTATTACTTCTGTACAAGCTGTTTATGTTCCTGCTGATGACCTTACAGACCCTGCTCCAGCTACTACTTTTGCCCATCTTGACTCTACAATAGTATTGAACAGATCTATTGCTGAACTTGGTATTTATCCTGCAGTAGATCCACTTGATTCTACTTCTACAGTATTATCTGCTGAAGTTGTAGGAGATGAGCACTATGATGTTGCAAGAGCTGTACAACAAACATTACAAAAATATAAAGAATTGCAAGATATTATTGCTATTTTGGGTATGGATGAATTATCTGATGAAGATAAATTGACTGTATCAAGAGCTAGAAAAATCCAAAAATTCTTTTCACAACCATTTTTTGTAGCTGAACAATTTACTTGAACTCCTTGAGTTTATACAAAACTTTCAGATACAGTTTCTGGTTTTAGAAAAATTATAAATTGAGAACTAGATTATATTCCAGAAAATTATTTTATGTATAAAGCTGGAATTGATGATGTTGTAAGAGCCTATGAAGCTGCAAAAAGTAAAGAATAATACTTAAATTTTGTTTACCATGAAATTAAAAATTTTTTCATTTTCTTGAGGAAGTTTTACTTCAGATAGTGTTGTTTCTGTTACTTTTATGAGCTCTGTCTGAGAAATGACTATTTTAGAAAATCATTCTCCTTTGCTTACAAGTGTTGTTCCTTCAAATATTTCTGTAATATATTTAAATGATTCTAAAGATAAAGTAGAAGAAGATTTTGCAATTTGAAAATGAATTGTTGAAGTTAGTGATGATTGAACAAAAATTATGACAGATATGCTTGTTGATATGGAACAAATTGATGTTGAAGAGGCTGAAAAAGCTAGACAAAGAGCTATTGAATTGATGGAAAAATATAAAAATTCTCAAGAAAAAGTTGATATGGAACAATATATTGAAGCTGAAGATTTGCTTTTGAGATCTGTAGCTCAATTAAAACTTCATAACTTAAAATAAAGAAATTCGTTTAACGAATTTCTTTATTTTTTTTATAAAATTAATTTTGTATTTTATAATTTTTTAGCTATAATCCCAATTGAAAATATTTAATAAATTACTTTTATTTATGCAAAATTTTTTAAATAAATCTATCACTTGAAATAAACTAGAATTACTTATTGATACAAATATTTTCCCAAAAGAAATCATTTTAAAATCTGCTTTTAATTTTTTAGATAGAGGATATTTTTTCTTTAAATTTGATGAAAACAAAAATATAATTCTTCAATTAACAAAAAGAGAAGAAAATAAAGAAGATTTAGAAAAAATTATAGAAAATTTTTCAGATGTGATTTTGGAAACTTACCTTAGAGATAAACTTGAAAAAGACAATAAAATTATTCGTGAAACAATTGTTCAAAAAGCTATAAATTGACCTCTTGATTATGAAAATTTTGTAACTTTAGACACTCAAAATTCAGATATAAATTTTGACAAAGATATTGATGAGATTTTAGCAGAAATAGAAAATGATCCTGATCTAAAAATAGATGAATCTGAAATTGAGAAAATTTTGGCAGAAATAGAAGAAGAAGCAAAGGATATGAAACCAAAGCTTTCAGTAAATTTAGATGCTATAAAAAAGGCAAAAAAAAATTTCAATAAATAATATTTAAATATTTTTAGAAAAATTATGGAAAAAATTTTTAAAATAGAAAAAGAGATTTATGACAAAGATATTTTAAAAAAAGCAATTATAGATTTTGAAGAAGTTACAAAAATATTTTTAGAGGAAAATAATTTAATAATTTCTTGAGATACTGAGGAAGAAATAGAAGAAATTTTTAATGAATTGATGAATTATTATATTTGATTATTTAATCAATAATTTCTTTTAAAATGTTAGATTTAGAAAAAATAAAAAATGCTGACACTTCAAAAATATGATTTTTTAGATTTAAAAAATTTGATAAAGATACCTATTTAATCACAAATGATGTAGGTAAATATGAATTTTTATCAAGCAAAGAATTTGAAAAATTTATTTCTTGAAATGTTGAAGAATTAGAGAAATTTTATGATTTGAAAAAAAATGGATTTATAAAAACAGATGATTATGAAACTAAAATGACTTGAAGTTTAGCTTTGAAAAATCATTTTGTAGGGATGTGACCAACTTTGCATGCTGTAATCCCAACTCTTAGATGTAATCATAAATGTAAATATTGTCATGCAGCTGTTGCACCAATGTCAGCAAAGGATATGGATATGACAGAAGATATTGCAAGAAAGGTTGTTGACACTATATTTTTCACAAATTCTCAAAGTTTTTCAATTGAATTTCAATGATGAGAAGCCTTAGTAAATTATCCTATTATTCAATTTGTTGTTAGTTATGCAAAATTAAAAGCTACTCATTTTAAAAAAGAAGTTAATTTTGTTTTAGTTTCAAACTTAACTTTGATGACAGAAGATAAATTAAATTGGTTACTTGATAATTGAGTTGATATTTGTACAAGTTTGGATTGAGATGAAATTACTCATAATTGAAACAGGATTTGGCTTGAAGATAATAGTTTTCAAAAGGTAACCTACTGGATGAGAAGAGTTGATGAAGAGAAACAAAAAAGGTGAATGTGAAAAATAGGAGCTTTACTTACTGTTACAAAAGAAACTCTCCCTAAATATAAGAAAATTATAGATACATATATTTCTTTAGGACTTGATTCAATATTTTTGAGGTGGTTAAATCCATATTGATTTGCTGAGGCAAATTTGAAAAATCTGGCTTACAAAACACAGGATTGGTTAGATTTTTATAAAAAATCTTTGGATTATATTATAGAAATAAATAAATCTTGAAAATATTTTAGAGAAAGTATAACTTCTGTTTATTTAATGAAAATTTTTAATGAAGTAGATCCTGCTTTTATGGATATAAGAAGTCCATCTGGTTTAGTAATTGGTTGTGTTGCTTATATGTATGATTGAAAAATTTATACTTCAGATGAATGAAGAATGCTTTGAAGAATGTGAATAGATGATTTTTATTTAACTAAAGTTTCTGATAATCCTCAAAAAACTTATGAAGAAATAATAAATAATTCTGTAACTAAAACTGTTATTCAAGCTTCTACTTTGGATGGTTTACCTGGTTATAATGATCATGTTTATAAACCTTATATCTGAGTTGATGTAATTCATAATTTTAAAACAACTTGAAGTGTTTATCAAAGTTTGCTTTTAGATGAAAAAATGAAGCTTCAAATATGAATCTTGGATTATATATTTGAAAAACTAAGAAATCCAGAAGATAAAAAAATAATACTTTCTTGGATTTGAAAATAATATATTAATTTTTTACTATAAAAAACATGGCAGAAAAAAAGAAAAAATTGTTTCCAAAGTTGAAAAAAAAGATTGCGAACTTTTTAGCTGATGAAAGCTGAGAAATAACAAAAAAAGATGCATTAGGTATTAGTGCTTGAGCGGTTTTACTAGCTAGTGCAGAAGTTGTTGATGCAGATACAAAACAGTCTAAATCTGCTAGTATTAGCTATAGTGGTGGAACTTGGTGACAAACTACAACAGCATACTGAACTTGTAATGTAGAGGTTGTAGCAAAACATATTAGTGGAGTTGTTAATGGTCATGTTAGTAGTAATCCAAAAGTTGAAATCAAACTTGATGGATCAATTAGTCATGCTAGTCATTCTAGCCATTCTAGTTGATGATGGTGTTAATAATATATTTTTAATTTTTTGAAATGAAAAATAAACTTTTATTTTCTATAGTTTTACTTCTATTTATAAGCTTAGCAGTAAATTTTTATTTATTTAATAAAAAAATAAGTAAAGACCCCCTTTCTTATAATATTTATTATACTCCAGATAATGACTTTTCAAATGATATTATAAAAGATTTGAAAGATTTATATTCTTTAGATGAAGCTATAAATTCACAAATTTCTTTTGAAATACTTATACCAAAAATAAACGAAGAATTTAATTATAAAAACCTTTTATTAAAACAATTTTCTAAAGTTAATTCTTATGAAGATTTTAAAGAATTTCAAAAAATTTATTGAAAAGATTTGATAATGCTTTTAGCTTTTAAAGAAAAGAATATAGATTTATTAACTAAATTTCTTTCTTATCAATCAAAGGAAAAATGATACTTTACTTTAGAAGAGGTAAAACCTATAGCTAATGAAGCCATAGAATCATATAAAACTAAATGATATTATGATTGAGAATTATTTCATGATTGAGAATTAGATTTTCTTTTTCTTTCACTTTCTGGTAAAAGTATAGATGAAAAGATATCTTTTTGTGATATGTATTTGAAAAATAATATTTGAATGAAGAATAAATGTAAATACTCAAGTTACTATATGGCATCTAGTTTAGAAAAACAATATTGTTCTGAAATAAAATCAGTAGTTTTTTCTCGTTTATGTCAAGATACTTATAAGAAATAAATATGTATAACAATTATGAAGATTATTTTGAAAATATCCCTAATTTATACTTAGAAATAAAACCTAAAATTACTCAAATTGAAAAAATTTTGGGTATTATTTTTTTACAAGAGCTTCAAATTATTACTGATTTTGACTGAAAAGTTATTGATATAGTTTTACTTCTATGAGATATAGAATGATTTTCTTATAAATCAAAATCTAGAACTTTACTTGAAATAAAATTATTTTGAAAATTATTTTCTTTTAAAGCCTTATATGAAACAGAAATATTTATTTCTAACTTTCTAAGTGAAAAATTCTCAAGGTGAATTGATCAGTACCATTGAATTTCTTTGCTTACAAAAGAAGTTGTTTGCTATTATTGAATACTATGATGAATAAGACCTGAATATGATAGTATAAATATAAATTTTTATTTAAATGCTATTTCTAGAGTAGAAAAGTATTTTTATGAAGAGCAAATTTATGATAATTTAAAACCTCTTTGAAGTTTTTTTTTAGGATTTAAGGATTCTAAAATATATGAGAAAAAACTTTATTTTTATGAAATTACTTCTAAATATTTTCAAAATGAAGCAAAAAAACAGCTTTGAAAGTTAAAAGATTTAAAAATTAAATCTTATTTAGAAAAATTCTCAAGTTTGGAACTAAAGGATTATTGGATTGAGTATATTTCTTGGTCAGGAGAGAATTTTGATACTAAAGAAAAATTTTATTTATTAGAATTTTTTTTAAAGAGTAAAAAAAGGAAGGAAATATTAAAAGAAATAGATTTTTATTTGTGAAATTTAAATTTTTTGGAAGCATATATTTGTGAAATTTGAAGTCAAAAGAAATTAATAAAAACATGGTTTTTGCTTAAAGATAGTTATTTAAAACGCAAACAAAATTGATTTTATGATCATCAACTAGAATTATAGATAATATAAAAAAAATTATTTGAACTTTTTTACATTGTAATAATATATATTTTTTCAAATTTTAAAAAAAAACTATGAATAAAGAAGAGATTTTTAAACGTATTTCTTATGCTAGAGCTGATGCTAAACGTTTTACTTGAAAATATAACTGACCTGAAAATAAATTTATACCTGAAAAATGAAAAAAAATAGCTATTTCTTGGAGTGGTTGAAAGGATTCTTGTTATGTTTTTTGTAAAGCTAAAGATCTTTGAATGGAGGTTAAATATTTATTTACATTAACTGATCCTGATGAGAAAATTTCCTTAACTTGGCCTTATAATTTAGATTTTATAAAGAAACAAGCTAAAGAATTATGAATGCCCCTTCTTACAATACCCTCAACCTGAAATCCAGAGGATATATTCTGAGAATTATTTGATTTTCTAGTTTCTGAGTGAATTGAAACTATATGAGCAGGACATTATTTAGCTACTTGACAAAGAGAATTCTTTCAAAAATTGCTATATCCAAGAAATATGTCTCTTTTTGAACCAAATTTATGATTAAATACAAGAGAACATATTCTAGAAATATTAAATTATTGAATTGTACCAAAAATAATTTTAGTTAATCCTAAAGATATTCCAATATCCTTTATTTGAAAAAATGTTAATTATGAATTTATTAATTTTTTAGATTCATATTTAGATTTCTATGATTATTGTGGGGAGATCTATGCATATCAAACAGTTACAGTTTATTGCCCATATTTTAAAAAAGAACTTGAACTAGG
This sequence comes from Candidatus Gracilibacteria bacterium HOT-871, assembly GCA_002761215.1. GTDB lineage: Bacteria > Patescibacteriota > Gracilibacteria > BD1-5 > UBA6164 > GN02-872. The sequence continues at coordinate 616,126 of CP017714.1, read as the reverse complement.
TAAAGATTTTTATAATTTTCAAATTTGAAATCAGAGACTTTATTATTATTTCTAAGATGTTTACTATTCAGAAAATAAAATTATTTGTGACTACTGAGTGTAATATGGCTTGTGGATATTGTATGATAAAAAATTCACATGACTATATGGATTTTGAAACAGCAAAAGTGGCTCTAGAAAAATATATTTTTTGAACACCTTCAGTTTGAAGAGAAAAATTTGTATATTTTTTTGGTTGAGAACCTTTCTTAAATTTTTCTCTTATAAAAGAAATTGTTAATTATATTCAAAAAAGAAAAAAAGATTATTCTTTTGAGATTCGTTTAGTTATTTGCTCTAACTTTACACTTATTTCTAAAAAAACTTTAGATTGGATTTTGAAAAACAATATTTTTCTTTCAATAAGTATTGGTTGAATAGAATCTGTTCACAACCAACATAGAATTTTTAAAGAAAAAACTACAAAAAATGCTTTTGAAATCACAACAAATAATATAAAGAATTTACAAAATCTTGGTTATAAAAGAGAGCAAATATGAGTTTGACTTGTTATACGCAATAAAAATATCTCAGATTTTTTTTATTATTTTAAGTTTATAGTTGAGCAGATTGAACTTAATCATATAAATATTGAATTTATTATTGAAAAAGAAGCTTGGAGACAACAAGATTTTATTATTTTTAAAAAAGAATATAAGTTTATTTTAAAATATTTATTAAATTCAATTAAAACTTGAAATTTTATTTTTTTGAATAATTTAAATTGGACAATAATTGAAAAACTAAATAAAAACCTTTGAAAGTTTTCTTCTCCAGTTTCATATTTAACAGAGATTCATCCATCAGGAGATGTTTTGTTTTCATGATTTTTTACTCATTTGTCTGATGAACAAAGAAAAAATGTAATTATTGAAAATATAAAAACTTGAAATAATTTTAAAAATTTTGAAAATATTTGAAACAAAAAATTTATTGATGAATATTTTTCTGATATGCAAAAATTAAAAGATTTTAATTCTTGAGAATTTTATCCTTTTTTAAAATCTTATATTTCAAATTTTGATGATAAAATAGCAGAATTTATTTTAGAAAAATCAAAAAAATATTTAAATTTTAAAAAATATATTGATACAATATTTCATATTTATTTTTAGATGAAATGACTTGCTTTACTTTACATTTTTGAAAGAATTTTTCACTTACAAATAACTCAAGATTCGGAGTATTTTTATATTTTTCAGTGAAATAAATACAATTTTTTTGTAGATTTTTCAACTAAAAGTTATGAAACTATAATTTATCAACCACTTTTTTGAGAGGAAAAATTATGATTTTCACTTTTAAAAGATGCTTTTGAAAACAAAAAGATTTCTTTAGAAGATTTTGAGAAATATTTTGAAAATAAAAAGATTTGATATAGTTTTTTTGATTGGATAGATTATACAGGAGAATTTGTTGTAAATTTTCCTGATTGTAATTATCGTTGTGGTTTTTGTGAAACTCATAATGTTTTAAAAAAGAGACATAGATTTTCATATGAAGATATTGTTGAGACTTTTTTATTTATTACAAAACTAAAAAGCAAAATTAATTCTGTTGATCTTTTTGGTTGAGAACCAACAATTGATAAAAATTTTTTAAAATTGGTTGATTTTTTTTGATTAATGAAAAAACGTTTTTGAATAGAATATGTAAATGTTGCAACAAATGCTTTTTTATTATGAAATAAGAATTTTGCTTGTCAAGTAGCTTGAAAAATAGATTGTTTTCGAGTTTCCTTTCATTCTCTTGATAAGCAATATTTTGAAAATATTACAAGAATTTCAGGTTCTTTTGATAAAGTTTGTGATGCAATAAAAAATTTATCAGATTTGAAACAATTAACTATTATAAACACTGTTTTAACAAAATGAAATGTTGAAAAAATTATTCCAACAATTAGTTTTTTAAAAAAACTTTCTCCAAATGCTTTTATAAAGATTTCCTGAATGGTAGTCTCTGATCTAAATTTTTGAAATATAAAAGATATTATGTTATCTATAAATGAAACTAAGTATTTTTTGTATGAAAAGCTACTTCCATTTTTACAAGAAAAAAATATCACTATTCAATTGGAAAAGCTTCCTTATTGTCTTGTATCAGATTTTATAAAAATAAATAAGTGAGAATATTTGCCAGAATTTTATTGAAATAGATATTCTGATAAGATTTGTGATATTTGTCCAAAAAAGTCTAATTGTAGTCGTTATCATGAAAACCATAAAAAGTATTTAGTTGAAATAGGAGAATGGAAAGATTTTAATAATATTCGTAAAAATTTTATTTTAAATGAAAACACTTGATTTATACATAACCAAGCTTTGTAATCTAAACTGTGAATATTGCTATGTTGATTTGAAAAAAAATGAAAACAGTTTTAATTATGAAGAATTTTCTGAAAGAATAAATTTACTAGATTATGATCATATCAAGTTTTTTGGCTGAGAACCGTTGATAAAATGGACAGAAATAGTAAAAATCATAGAAATTTTAAAATGAAAAAATAAAAAATTTACAATTGTTACAAATGGACTTTTACTTGACTCTAAAAAACTTCTTTTTTGTGTAAAAAATGGAGTTGAAGTAATGATTTCTATGCATTTTAAATCTATAAAAAAACTTTTGCCAAAAGTTACAAAATTTTTGTTTGCAAATGAAATTCTTTGATTTTGATTTATTTTTGAAGAATCAAAGATCGATTACCCTTATAAAATTGTTTCTTTTTTAGTAGAGAAGTGATTTACCCATTATATTCTTACTCCTGAGGTTTATTGAAACTGGAATGAGAAAAACTTAAAAAAATTGGGAAAAGAACTGCAAAAATTTTTAGAAATTTATAAAAAATATCCAAAAGTTAAGTTTACTTGACCATCAACAGATTCTTTAGTGAAACTTGTAAAATGGTGTTCAAAAAATATTGTTTCAAAACAGTGACAAAAAAAGCCTTGTAATCGTTTTAAGAGTCTTGATTTTTTCAAAGAAAATAATGTTTTAAAAATTTTCCAAAAACTAGAAAAAACAATTGATTATGAAAATGATTCTGATAAATGGTTTTATGTTTGCCCGATTTGATGGTATTTAGACACTTTGACTTTAAATGTAGATTTAGAAAAAAGAATTATTCAATACAAAAATCTAAATCAAACTTTTCTCAAATTTTATAAAGAAATAAATCTTTTACAATGAAAGCTAAATTTTTTAACTGAAAAAATAGATGAAATTCGTTTTAATTTGACTTCTCAATGTAATATTCGTTGTTCATATTGTTATGTAGATTTCAAAAATGACAAACTTGATTTTTTAGTTGCAAAAAATATAATTGATTATTTTTCCCTTAAAACTTGAGATAAAAAAACTATTTCATTTTTTGGTTGAGAACCACTTTTGCAATTTGAACTTTTAAAAGAAATTGTAAAATATTCTAAAAAAAGATTTACAGAAAAAAATCAAAAAATTTTTTTTAAAATCGCTACAAATTTTTTGCTTATAAATCAAGAAAAATATGATTTTTTAAAAGAAAATAATTTTGAAATCCATATTTCTTTAAATTGAGATTTTGATGATAATAATGCTATGAGAGACAATTCATCAAAATTACTTTTTTCTAAATTTGATAAATATTTAGATTTAGAAGATAGAAAGAAAGTACTTATTTTAACAGCATTTTCAAATAATGAAATAGAAAAATTATCAAAAAATTTAAAATTTATTTCTGAACTTTGATTCAAATATATAAATTTAGAAATGATTTTTTGATTCAAATATAATTGGCAAAAACCTGATTTTGTTAGATTACAAAGAGAATTTATAAAAATTAAAAAATCTAGTTTTTATAAAAATATAAAAATTATAAGTTTTGATTGAAAAAGAAATGTTTTGGATATTTCTACAAAGTGAATTTGTAATGATAATTCTCTTGAATTTAATGATTATAAAGCAGATTTTCAAAAACAAAAGATTTTTAAAAAATTGGTAATTCAAAACTTTCAAAAATAAAGACATTTTGTTTGAAATGTCTTTTTAATTTCCCAAAAATTCAATAATTTTAATCAAGAAAAATATTATAATTTTGTTTCAAAATATAAATGTAACTATAAATCCAAGTAAAATATAAGGGGCAAAAGAAAAAGTTTTTATAACTGTTACTGAATTTATTAATCTTTCTTTCTCTAATTTTCTAATTCTTTTATCATAATTATTTGAAATTCTAATTAAAATTTTTAGATTTTTTATATCAAAATTATTTCAAATTATTGCTTTATTATAAAGTTCTTTGAATCATTCTTCTCATTTTTCATTTCTAAAATAAAATATTTTATCAAGACATTGTATGTCTAAATAGTCAGATTCTTTCAAATCTTTTAGTAAAATAGTTTTTTTCTCATTTCATATAAAACTTGTTTTATATCAATAAAAAATAATTTTTACAAATATATAAATTACTATGTAAAGTGTAAAAATTTTTACTAAATATTTGCTTATTTCTTCAGGACTTTTTTGGAATTCAAAAACTATAAATGAAACTAGAAATACAAATAAAATTCAAAGAAAAATATTTCAAACAATGCTTAAATTTATTTTTAAATTATTTGCAAAAGTTATTTTTAAATAATTTATAAGTTTTTTTCATAAATAAATTATTGAAATAATGCTAAAAATTCATAAAAAAACTAGATAAAAATGGTATTTTTCAAAAATATTTAAAAAACTGGTATTTCATAAAAAATTTTTAAAAACTCCTAAAAATAAGTAAATTCTAAAAAGCCTTATAGACACAAAAATTATTAAAAACACAATAATCCATTTAAAAATAATAAAAAAACTTTTTCATCATTTTTGATTTTTATAAATTCTCCATCTATTTTTTAAATCCAATTTAATACTGGAAACAAGGCTTTTAAAATATCATTTATAAAAAATACTTCTTCAAATAAAAAACCAAATAAAAAATAAAAATAAATAAAAAATAGTAAAAATTCAAAGATTTCAAACAAAGGGAATTATTCAAATATATGGTGTAAATAAGCTCAAAACAAGTAAATACTTTGCATCTCAAGCTTTCCAAATTCAAAAATTGAAAAGTAAAAAACTGACTAAAAAACTTACAAATATTTGCAATAAAAAATTTAAAATATTTATTTCTCAAAAAGGGAAAAAATATAGGTATAGATACCAAAAGGGAATTAGAATTAACAATTGTAACAAATTTTTGTTTGGAATTTTTTTGTATTTTAAATCTGAAATTATTATTTTATAATTTATAAATCAGAACACAATCACAAAAACTGAGAATAGCAATTCTCTCATAAAAAATATTTTTTAGAACTTAATTTACCTAAATTATATTTTAAAAAATAAAATATGCAATAATCAAAGGAATTTAATATTTAAATTTTTGTGTTTTAAAGCTAATTATGGTAAAATTTTTAATATTTATATTGTAATTTATTTTATGAGAAGAATTGTCTTTATTTTATTATTATTTTTTTCCAGTATTTTACTTGTAAACGCAGATTCTTGAAAAGCCTCTGTTGAGTGGTCTGCGACTTCTTGAGCTAAAGAGTGTGGTACTTCTTTTAGCCATAGACAAAAACATTTTTGAGTTCCTGATGAGGCTGCTATTTGATTAGCTGATAGTTGAAGTGCAAACTGTACAACTCATACTTACTCTGGAAATCTTTATAAAGTTCCTGTTTGATGAGATATAACTGCATGTAAACTATGAGATAGAATAGTTGATCCAAGCTTTTGAAAAGAAGTGACTTCTATTACTTGTGAGAAATATGATGATACTCCACCAAGAGTTTTGGATATAACAGCTGGGATTGTCGGTTGAGGTGAGAAGGGAGGTCTCTCTTCAATTATTGCCTATTCTTCTTATTTAAAAGCAGATGTTTATAATATAAATTTTCAAATAAAGAAAGATGATGCTCACAATTCTGCTAAAATAGCTAAGATTGTAACAGAAGCTCAATTACCTGATGGAAGTTTTAAAAGGTGAAGTCCTGCTATAATTCATGGTTCTTGATATGATTCATATACTGAAAGGTTTGATTTTACAGATGTTGATAGATTTAGAAATAAAGATTTCAATTTTAGGTCATATTCTTATAGAATAGTAGATCTTTGTGATAGAGCTTGAAATTGTTTGAGTGATTCTACAAATAGACCTGTTTTTGATGTCACTTATAACATCTACGCAAATAACATAGCTAATTTAGATATAAAAAAGCCAGATTCAGATGTGGCTGATGGTAAAGAAAAGGCCTACACTTTTGATTTGAAAGATAAATATTGAAATGAAATAGTTCCAGCTCAAAAATCTAGCTGAGGTCAATTGAGAGCTTTGACTTTTCAAACAAATTTTACAAATGATTTGTATTTAGATCAATATAAAAGGTCTGGAGAAAGTTGAATTTATGCAACTAAGTTTTATAATAAAACACCTTGAAATTACACAATGCTAGAAATCTGAGAAAATAAAAATTGGAAATCAGAGTTTATTGCTCCTTCTAGTGCAAATACTTCAAAATATTGAATTTCTTTCAAACCTTATTCTCCAACTTATGATAAAAATGCAAAGGATGGAAGACAGTTTGTTGATTGAATTATAAAACTTTTGACTCCTATAACAGTTTATGATTCAGCTTGAAGTTGAGTAAAATCATTGATTCCAGCTCAAGAACTGCAATATAGACCGAAGTTTTATACAGATTTAACTTGAAGTTTGATTGAAAAATGACTTGTTGTTTGAGGAAGACAAGATTCAAAAATTCATATGAAAACAAACGAACCATGAATTTTAAAATGAAATATATATTTAGAATATTGATATATAGATGAAACCACTCCTTGAGATAAACACAAGGCTCATAAAAATTTAGTTTTAAATTATAATAGAGATAAGTCAAATAATTGGTTGCCTATCATTTCCTGAAAAAAGCCTTTGATCACAAATTTGACAAAATTTACAGCAGATACAGCAGATATTTTTACAAGTTTGCATCAAAAAGGAACTTTGAGTAAAAAAGAAGACAAAACATATTTTGCTACTCATATAAAAAGTAATATAGAATGAAAAGAAACTGTTTATAGTTCATTTGTATTGTGAATGGACAGATATGTTTGAAAACAAATTGATAAAGACAACACTTTCCAAAGAAATATAAAAATTATTTGAAATACACATAGTTTGTATTATACAGAGGTTGTTTCTGGTGATACAAATAAAAATATTTCAGTTTTGTGAGATTTAGAAAAGGCTGAATTACAAAAAAATGTTAGAAAGAGAGTAACTGACTGAATTAGATGAATTAAATTTCCAGATATAACAACTGATCCTAAACTTGTTAAGTTTGATATAAATCATTCACAATGAAAGGTTGTTTGAGATACAATTTATTTCTCAAATTTAAATTGAAAAAATGTTGAAATAAGTTTGACAGACAAATATTCTTGAGTTAAAAATATAGTTGTTTATTGATGAAATGCATACATCAAGAAAAATATAATTGCAAATAATAAAAAGCAAGATGTTTTATCAATAATTGCAGTTAGAGATACAGAGGAAAAATGATGAAATATTTTTGTAGATCCAAGTGTTTTTGAAATAGATGCAATAATGTATGCTGATAATTCACTTGTTTCTTATCATGACTGAAAAATACTTTCTCCTTGAAATGGTTGAACTTATGAATTATTAAAAAACCAACTTTACATTTTTGGTTCAATATTTTCAAATAATACAATTTGAGGTTCTGTAAATTTCAAAGATTGAAAAGCTATTTGTCCATATTATGTAAAAACTGAATGTAGTGTTGATGAAGCACAAAAATATGATTTGTATAACTTAAGAAGATGATATGAAAATATTTCTCCTACAGATCCAGATTATAAAGATAAAGCTTATACTTTGATTATAGAATATAATCCTCTTATCCAATACAAAAATATTCCATTTTTCCAATTGAAAAAATAAAAAAAATTCTACAATTTTGTAGAATTTTTTTGTTAGAAAAATCTTATTTTATCTGCGTTTGGATGTTCTCTAAGCTTTTCTAGAGTTTTTGCTTCTATTTGCCTAATTCTTTCTCTTGTTACTCAAAATTCTTTTCATACTTCCTCTAAAGTATGTATATCTCAACCATCTAATCCAAATCTCATAATAATTATTTTTCTTTCTCTTGGAGTAAGGAAATCAAGCATTTCATATAGATTGTCTTTTAGTAAATTCATATTTGTTTGAGAATCTGGAGTTGGATTTTTGTCATCTTCTATAAAATCTCACAAACTTGTATCTTCTTCACTTCAAACTGGACTGTCAAGAGAAAGTATATCTTGAGATATTCTCATAATCTGTCTTACTTTTCTGATGTCCATATCCATTTCTGTTGCTAATTCTTCCATTAAAGGCTCTCTAGTCAACTCTTGAGTAAGTCTTCTGTAAGTGTGAGTGAATTTGTTTATAGTTTCAATCATATGAACAGGCACTCTTATAGTTCTTGCTTGGTCAGCTATGGCTCTAGTAACTCATTGTCTAATCCACCAAGTTGCATAAGTTGAAAATTTAAATCATTTATCAGGGTCAAATTTGTCTACAGCTCTAAATAATCAAACATTTCATTCTTGAATTAGATCAAGCAAAGAAAGTCATCTTCACATATATTTTTTTGCAATAGAAACTACAAGCCTCAAGTTTGCAGCAGCAAGCTTTTTTCTTGCTTCCATACTTCAAGCTCTGATTTGTTTTCAAATTTCTATTTCTTCATCTGAACTTAAAAGTTCAACTCTTCATATTTCGTTTAGATACATTCTTATAGAGTCATCACTTATCTCAGACAGGGAAATATTTGTTTTTTCTTTTTTATCATTTTTTCTCTCAGATTTGAACAAATTTTCTTTGTCCATATTGTCAACTATGTCTATATTTAGTTGAATAAATCTAGAGTAAATATCATCAAGCAAATCAATATCTTCTTCCATATTTGGAATTGCTGTCATGATTTCATCTTGAGTAACAGCTCAGTTTATTTTTCACTTTTTCATCAATTCTTGAATTCTTTCTGGCATTCATTCAAGCATTTTTTCTGGGACTTCTGTGTCTATAAATTTTTGAATACCTTTTCAAACTCTTCTTTTATCTTCACTTCTGTCTTTTGGAAGTTTTGATAATCATCTTTCTTTTTGTAAAGCAAAGGCTATTTCTTCTCAATCTTCTGTAAAAGAAATGTGGTCAAGAGAGTCTATATCATCATCTAATTCTTCCAATTCAAGTTCTTCTAAATCCTCATCAGTTGGTTCTTCATTTTCTTCAAACATATCATCTTCAAACTCATCAAATTCATCAAATTCACTGACTCTATCTAACTCATCAAATTCATCAAACTCTCTGTAAGTGTGTTCTTTTTTTGGCTTTTCTTCTTTTTTACTTTTTTCAATTATTTTTTTTGTTTCTTGTCAAAATGATAAATCTAAATCATCTAGAGATATTTCCTCTATTTGTTCAGTTTTTTTAGTTAATTTTTTATTTTCTTTTTTAGCCATTTTTTTTAAATTATTATTTGTAAAAAATGTTTAATAACACAAAAAATTCCTTCATTTTTACTTATAGAAGGAGCAAAAAAGTGTTATTTAATTTGGTTTTTTCAAGATATTTTTATAAAGATTATTTCTTTAACTTTGCTTATTATATTGATTTCTTTTGAAATTCCAAATAAAAAAATAAAAAATTATTTTATTCAAGATTTTTTTGCCTTATTTATCAGTTTTGTATACTCTAAAAGAGCATCATTATCTCAAGAATTTATTTTTTGTTTTAAAGCTTCTTCAGTTTGTTTAAAAATCTCTCTGTTTAGTCAATTCATTATTTTTTCTAAATCTTCAGCTTTGTTTAAAGAATTTTTATAATTTTCAGAATCTTCTATTTTTAGAGAAATTCATCTGATTTTTTCTTTTTTTTCTAGAGGAAAATTATTTATTTTTTCTATTCAATTTTCAAAAATCTCTTTTAAATCTTTTGGTAAATATTCTTCAAAAATTATTTTTTGCTTGAAAAATTCCAGATTTGACTCATCAATTAGACAATAAGCTATAATCATTTCTTTTGAAGAAATATTATTTTTTGCTTTTAAATTTGCATCTTCATCAGATTTTTTGTATGAAAATTTTATTTTGTTGAATCTGTCATAAACTATAGATTCTTTTATTTCCAATAATTTTGACAATTCTTTTAAATAAAAGTCTTTTTCAATTCAGTCAGAGTACGATTTTATCAATTCTAAAGCCTCTGTTAAAAGTATTTTTTTGTCTTCTAAACTTTCAGTATTAAATTTTGATTTTTTTATGAAATATCAGATTGGAGTTAATGCATTTTTTATAAATTCTTTAAAATCTTTTCAAGATGAGATTATTTCATCAGGATCTTTTCAATTGGGAAGAGAAATAATTCTTACTTCAAATCACTCATTTTTCATTTTTTCTAAACTGAGTTTTGTAGCTTTTTGTCAGGCACTATCTCAGTCAAAGCATAAAAAGACTTTTTTTGTAAGCCTTTTTACCAAAGTGAGATGTTTTTCTGTCAGAGCTGTTCCAGAAACTGCTACACAATTCAAAATTCATCCTCTATTTAATGCTATAACATCCATATATCATTCACAAATTATAACAAAATCTTCCTTTGTTATTGCTTGTCTTGCATTAAAAATATTGTATAAAATATTACTTTTATCATAAATTTTTGAAGCAGGAGAATTTAGATATTTTGGCTCTCATTTATCTAATATTCTTCAAGCAAATGCCACAAAATCACCTCTACTATTTTGAATTGGGAAAATCACTCTTCAGATAAATTTATCTTTTTTTGATTTTATGTCTAAAAATATTTGACTTTCAGAGATTTGTTCATCTTCATATCATTTACTTTTTAGATAAGAAAAAAGTTCTATTCAACTATCTGAATATCAAATGTTGAAATTGTTAATTATTTCTTCATTTAAGTCTCTGTCATACAAATATTTTTTTACTTCTGGATAATTTTTTAAGGCATTTTTGTAATAATTTGTTGCATCTTTATAAAGAGAATACAGATTTTTTTTCTCTTTAAAATTGTCATTTCAAAAATTTCAATTTACTTTTATTCAAGTCAAACTTGACAATATTTCAATTGCTTCTCTAAAACTACAATTTTCTATGTCCATTATAAATTTTACAGCTCAACCTCATTTGTGGCAACCAAAACAATAAGCTATTTGTTTTGTTGGAGAGACCATAAAACTAGGAGTTTTTTCACTATGTCAAGGGAAAGGACAAAGTGCTTTATAGTTTGCTCAAGATTTTTTTAGTTTTGTGTATCTTCACACCAAGTCTACCATATCTATAGCTGATTCTAGTTCTTCAACTATTCACATATTTTTTTAAAGATTATTTTTATTTTTTAAAGATTATTTTTATATTTTAACTAAAAAATATTTAAAGTAAAGTTGAAAAGAGTTTGATTTTTTATGTAAAGATATTAATCTGTAATAGATAAGTATAAGCTTCTATTTTCTAAAAAATATTTACAAAAAAAATTCCAAACTTTGGAATTTTTTTTAGCCTCAAAGTATTCATCAAAATAATCAATCATTTCATTGCGATGCATTTCTATTTGATAAGAAAGGATTCAATTCTTGAACAAAACTTCAAACATTTCTAGTTTGGAAATATATTTTTCCTTTTCCTGAGAATTCACAAACAAGTCATTCTCCATTTTTTACTGCTGAGAAAAATCCATTTCAAGAATTTTTAACTGTATAATTTAAACTGCTTTCAAAAGCTACAATATGCGCATTATCAACTATAAAATTTTCAGTTCAGTCAAGTTCATATTCTAAAATAGCTCAAAAACTAGATACCCAACAAGTACCATTTCAGCTGACTTTTATCATAAAAAGTCATTCTCAAGACATAAATCATCTAAATCATTCAAATTTTGTATTAGTTTGGATTTCTGAAGTAGAAGCTAGAAATCAACCTCATTGAACAATCCATTCTTTTCCTTCTGAAATCTCTATTTTTTCTATATCTCAAACTGAGCGAGGAGCAAGGTAAATATCACTATTATCTTTATTTGCCTTTATATCAGTTACAAAAAATGATTCTCAAGTCAAAAATGTTCTTCAAAGTGCTCAAAGAAGTCATCATTCCATTTTTCATACTATTTCAGCAGTAGGATCCATTGCAACCATAGAACCAGGCTCTACTTTTATTTTTTCTCAAGCAGACAATTTACAATGCAAGCAAGAATAGCTTGGCTTTCATAAAATTTCATATTCCATAATGCATTTTTTAAAAAATATTATAAAAATATTTTAACTAGAAAAAGTATTTTTTCAAAAGATTTTAAAAATTTATCATAAATAAAAATTGACTATGATTGTGTTTTTTTATATAATCAGAAAAATATTTTTTATGATAAATTTATGTTTATAGTTTTTGAATGAGTTGATTGAAGTTGAAAAGATACACAACTTGAAAAAGTTTTGTCTTATTTGAGGCAAAAAGATAAAAATATTCAGATTTGGCTTACTAAAGAGCCTACAAAAAATACTGTTGCTTGAAAAATGATTTTAGAAAAACTTGCTTTAAATTGATTTTCTTCAGGAGAAGAGGCTTTAGCTCTTTTTGCTAAAGATAGGGAAGAACAAACACAAATCAGAAAAGAAATATTGAAACATTCAACTATTTTATCAAGTCGTTTTGATTATTCTACTTTTGCTTATCAATGAGCTCAATGAGTAAGTTTTGAAGATATTTACAAAGCACATAATTATGAAAATATTTTGATACCTGATTTGACTTTTATTTTTGATGTTTCTATTGAAAATATAGAGCAAAGGCTTAAATCTAGATGATGAAAAAAAGAATTTTTTGAAAATTTAGAATTTTTGAAAAAAGTTAGAGAAAAGTATTTAGAAACTTATGAAAAGCTGAAAGATAAAAGAAATATTTACCTAATTGATGCAAATAAATCAGTAGAAGAAGTTTTTGAAAATGTAAAAAAAATTATTGATAAATATTTTTAAAAAATGCAAACAACAAAACAAAAAGGTGATAATTGAGAGCTTATTGCTATAAAATATTTAAAATCAAAGTGATTTGAAATTTGTGACACAAACTTTAAATTCTGAAGATTTTGAGAAATTGATATTATAGCTGAAAAAGAAGGATTTTTTTATTTTTTTGAAGTAAAATATAGAGAAAATATAAAATTTTGAACTCCAGAAGATTCTATAACAAAGCAAAAATTAAAAAAATTTAAGAAAACAATAGAATTTTATGTTTTACAAAACAAACTTGATTTTGAAAAAATATTTTTTGAAGTAATAACTATTTTAAAGCAAAAAAATAGCTATAAATTGACTCATTATAAAAATTTAGAAATTTAATTTATGGATAATCAAAAAACAAATGGTTTTATGAAAAAGTCAGAGAAATACTGACTGATTTTTGAGGAAAAAATTTCAGAAAAGAGAAGGCAAACTAATCCTTATATAGACAAAGTTTTAAAATCAGAAAATATTTTAATCAATGAAGAAAAAATATTTGAAACGGCAGGAAATTGGGATAAATATTTTTGAAATAAAAATGGTATTTATTTAGAAATATGAACTGGACTTTGAAATTTTTTTTCAAATGAAATAGCTAGAATTGAAAATAAAAATTTTATATGACTTGAATTAAAGTATAAAAGGCTATTTATGACAGAGAAAAAGACTTTAGAAAAATTACAAACTTTTTGAAATTCAAATAAATTTGTTTTACTTAAGACAAAATGACAAAATATTGATAAATTTCTATCAGATGAAGAAATTGAAAAAACTTATGTATTTTTCCCTGATCCTTGGGGAAATAAAGAAAGTCAAAAAAAACATAGATTATTTTCTGAAAAATTTATAAAAGATTTGTATGCTAAAACAAAAAATGGTTGAAAACTAATTTTTAAAACTGATCATAAAGAGTATTTTGACACAACTTTGGATTTATTTGAAAAAGTTTGACTTTGGAAGATTATTCTTAAATCTTATGATTATGAAAATGAAACTGATAAATTTAATATAAAAGAAATAACTGAATTTGAAGCTATTTTTAGAGAAGATAGAATAAAAGTGAATTATGTAGAATTTGAAAAATAGTCAGATATTTTTGTAAAAAAATTGTAAAGAATTTGATAAAAGAGAGAAAAACATTAGAATATAGAAATATTATTTTTTAACAAAAGAAAATGAATAAATTTATAGAAAATTTGAATTGGAGGTACGCAACAAAGGAATTTGATACTTCAAAAAAAGTTAGTAGAGGGGATTTAGATGAAATAATAGAGGTTTTTAGACTTTCAGCTTCTGGCTTTTGACTTCAACCTTGGAAACTTTTTGTAATTGAAGATGAAGATTTGAAAAAACAAATTATGGGAGCAGCATGGAATCAAAAACAAGTTTGAGAAAATTCATATTTGCTTGTTTTTGCAAAAAATTTAAATGTTGATAAAAACTTAGTAGACAAATATTTAGATCGTTCAGCAGAGTTAAATTGAATCTCTAGATATGATCTAAGTGGTTATGAACAAACATTGCTTTGATTTGTTGATTCTACTCCTAGAGAATATTTACAAATTTTTTCTGAAAATCAAGTTTACTTATCTCTTTGAAACGTTTTGGCTTTTTTGGCTGATAAAAAAATAGATTCTTGTCCTGTCTGAGGTTTTGATAATGAAAAAGTTGATGCTATTTTAAGTCTTAGAGATAAATGATTTGCTTCTGTTATATTGTTACCAATAGGCTATAGAAGTGAAAATGATACAAACTTAAAAAGAAAAAAAGTTAGATTTGAAAAAGAAGATATTTTTGAAATTATGTAATTTTTTGATAAAAAAGCTAAATTTTTTAAGTCAAAAAATGTCTAAAATAGTTTAAAAAATATTTACCCAAATTACTCATAATAAAAAGATTTTGTTAAAAATTATAAATTAAAAAAAATAATTGTCTAGCTTTATTTTTGATAATAAATTTGATTTTTATTATTTTAAAACTATACTTTATGCATGTAAAGATTTATTTACTAATTTTAACAATATGAAAAAATATTTTGCTGTAGCATTATTATCTACTTTAATTTTAGCTAGTTGTGGTACAAAAGTTGATGAAAATAAAACAAAAACTAACACTTGAACAACAACTACTACTGGAACAACTACAGAAAAAACTACTACAAATACTGGTAATACTGTAGATTTATCTAAAGGAACTACAGGAACTGGTACAGCTAGTGATACTAAAACTTCTACAGGAACTACAGTTGATTTAAACAAAACTACTCCAGCTACTTCTTACCTTACAGAAAAAGATGGACAAGTAAGTTATAAAAATACTGAAAAAGGTTATGAGTTATCTTTCAAGAAAACTGATAACCTACAAGTTAAAGAAGGAACAGGATGATTTGCTCAACCAGAAATTGCAGTTGCAGATACAAAAACAGGTTCATCTGTTTCAATTTTAAGCGAAAATTATTGAGTTGATCCTAAAATTGATTCTTTAGAAAAATACTTTAATCTAAGTGTTGAAGGTATCCAAAATCAATTTAAACCAAAAGATTTAAAAAAAGAACCAGTTGAAATAAATGGGTTAAAATGATTTAAAGTTTCTTATGAACTTACAAATGATAAAACTAATTTGAGCATGAAACTTGAACAATATATTTTTGAAAATGATAAAAAATTGGCTTATATCATAACAAAAGGTATAGTTCAAGATTCAGCAAATGCTCAATTGGATACTATAATTAAATCTTTTAAATTAATTAAATAATTGCAAAAAAGTGATTTGATTCACTTTTTTTGTTTGAAAAATTTAAAGTAATTTAGTTGATTTCTAATTTAAAAAAATAGAGAAATGACAATTTTATTTCATTTCAAAAAATAATTTACAAAATAATTTTTAATGATTATGTCAAAGTTTGATTTACAAATAGAAAAAAAGGATAAAATTATTTCTAAGCTAGAAATTTTGCTAGCTTCTGAAAATGTTTCAAACCTAAAAACTAGAAAATATCATCGGAATGTAGAATCTAAAAGATTTAAATGAATGCATAAATTTTTTGAAGAACTTTACAATGCTTCATTTGAAAGAATTGATGAGATAGCTGAAAGGATTAGAATTCTTTGAGCATACACAAAATGAACTTTTAAAGAGTATTTAGAATTATCTATCATAAAAGAAGAAGATAAACTTGAAGTTTCAGAATCTGATATGTTTGATAATTTGGCAGAAGATAAATTGGCTATTTTAGATTTGATGAAAAAAATAATTGATTTAGCTTCTGAAAATGGAGATGTCTGAACAGAAAGTTTACTTTCAGGTTTTGTTGAAGATTATGAAAAAGATTTATGGATGATTAGAAGTATGAATAAATAAAAAGTCTTGGTTTAAAAACCAAGACTTTTTATTTTCAAAATTTTTTCTTGTAGTCTTCATGACATTTTGCTAAGATTTTTTGAGCAGTGGCTTTGTCATCCCAACCATTTAGTTCTATTTTTTTTCAGTGAAGGTCTTTGTAGTGAAGCATATAGTATTCTATGTCTTCTAGCTCTTTTTTATTTACATCTGAAATATCATTTACATCAGAATAATATTTGTCATCAGCTACAGCTAAAATTTTATAATCATCTTCACCTGAGTCAATCATTTTCAATCCTCCAACAACTCTCAAAGGAACTACAACTCCAGGAGCAATTGATTGAGAACAAAGAATTATAACATCCAAAGGATCATTGTCTCCTTCATTCCAAGTTTGTGGCAAATCTCAGTAGTTAAAAGTGTAATCAATAGGAGTTTTTCCAACTCTGTCAACCCATAGAGTACCTGTTTTATGATCAAATTCGTATTTTACTCTACTTCATTTTGGTATTTCTAAAATAGCATTTATTTCAGAAAAATCCTCATTTCCAAGAGGAATATCATGGTATAAATTCATAATTTCTTTATTATAAAATAAACAATTTAAATTTTAATAAAAATATTTATTTTTTCAAGTTTATTATTCAAAAATAAGGCTTAAGTTTCAATTATTAAAAATTTCTGTTTTTATATTTTTTAAAAAATATCTTAAATTTTGTCATTTTAAAATTATTTTATAGTGAAATTTGTTAAATTTTTTAAATGAGTTTTCTACAAAAATAATTTCTATTTTTTTATCTGTATTTAAATTATCAAGTTTGTTTTTCAGATTTTTTGAATAATCAAGAGCTTTTTGTTTATTTTCATTTCTGTATTCTAAAATAGCATATTCACAAAATGGAGGATAGTTGAAAAGTTTCCTTTCTTTTAGAGATTTTATAAAAAAATTTTTATAATTATCTTCACAAATCATTTTTATAGTATCATTTTCTGGTATGAAACTTTGAATTATAAAATTTGTTTTTTCTCACTTTCTTTCTCATCTTCAAAGTAGCTGTTTTATATTTGTATAAAGCTTTTCTTCACTGTTATATTTGGCTATTTGTAGCTCTTGCTCGATTAAAATCACAGTAACTAAACCTATTGCATCAAAATCAAAACCTGTTGTAAGCATTTTTGTTCAGATTATAATTTCAGCTTTGGATAAGGTTTCCAAAGAATTTATTTTTAAAGTTTTATTTTTTACACTTTCTGTATCAAACCTAAAAATATATTTTTTTGGAAAAATATTTTTTAAAGCTTTTTCTATTTGTTCTGTTCAAACTCAAACTTTCAAAAGTTTTTCTGAGCCACAATTATCACATTTTTGTTTTAATTTTTCACTATATCAACAAATATGGCAAATCATTGATTCTCAGTGAATATTTAGTGAAGAATCACAGTTTTTGCATTTAAATATTTTTTTACAGTTTTCACAAATTAGAGACGAATATTCTCATTTTTTATTTATATAAATTATTGCTTTTTTTCATTTTTTCAGAGTTTCATTTAATTCTTTTATCAAAGTGTTAGAAATGTATTTGTTTTGAGAACTTTGGTCTTGAAGTAGATTTACTAGAATCATTTTTTATATTTTTTAAAAAATATTTATTTTCAGAATTTTAAAATAAATTGAAATAAAATCAATATTTATTCTATAAAAATTGCAAAAATAATTTATAAATGTTAAAATATATTAATAAAAAATAAAATTAATTGCATTATATGAAAAGATCTTTTTATAAAGCTTTTACTTTAATAGAAGTAATAGTTGTACTTACAATAATTTGATTATTATCTATTGTATCTTATATAACTTATTCATCATATAGCAGGTCGGCAAAAGATACTGTTTTGATGCAAGATATAACTATTATATCAGATGTTATATGAGCTGAAATTATAAATAATAAAATAGATTTATATGCTCCAGATGGTGCTATCACAGAGGTTGAGAGAGAAAATAGAAAATGGGAACAATGAAACTTTTGAGAAAGAAATTATACTAAGTTTACAAATTTACTAACTCTTCCAGTTAGTCCTTTTGACTGAAATAAATACACTTATCTAGTTAGTAAAGATAAAAAATTTTTTATAATTGAGTGAACTTTGAGCAATGGAGAAGTTTATTCAAAATCAAACTTGGATACAAGTATCTTGGCTAAAGAGGAAGAGAAAAAAGAACCTGAAAAGAAAAAAGATTGTTGAACTTGGAGAATTTATTATTGAAATACATGTGTTTCTCCTGGAAATATAACATTTTATTATTCTTGAATAAAAGATTGAGATACTATTGAAATTCCTTTTAAATGAAAAACAAATGTAGTAGAAATAAATTGGTGAGATGATTGAATAAATAATTGTCCTACAACAACAAAGTGATCTGTAAGTTGCACATATAAAAATGCTTCTAAAGGAAATTACTCAATTCAGGTTAAATGAATTATGACATGACTTTGAAAAAAATGAACTTCTTCTATAGATAAACTTAAATCAGCTACTTTTTATAATAATATATCTATGGAAGACTTCTCTTATGCATTTTATTGAGCAGTTAATTTATCCGCTGTTAGCTTTCTCCCTTGAGTTTGAAATACTGAAACTTCAAGAGTAAAAAATATGGAATATATGTTTTCTTGAGTAAATAATTTCTATTCATGGAATAGGTTAACTACTTGGGATGTAAGTAGAGTAGAAAATATGAGAGGAATGTTTGAAAATTCAAACTTTAATAGCCCTATATGACAATGGGATGTTAGTAATGTAAGAGATATGAGTTATATGTTTTCAAATGCTAGAAATTTTAACCAAGATATAAATCAGTGGTGAAGTAAAACAAAAAAAGTAACTAACATGAGCTATATGTTTAGATGAGCTACTAACTTTGATAAAAGCTTAAATGATTGGGATGTTTCAAATGTAAAATATATGTCATATATGTTTGCTTGAGCTTCAAATTTTAACTGAGATATATCAAAATGGGATGTTTCAAATGTTCAATATACAAATGAAATGTTTGCTTCAACTGATAAATTTAACTGAGACATATCTAAATGGAATGTAAGTAAGGTAGAAAGTATGAAATGAATGTTTGCTTGAACTAAAGTATTTAATCGAGATATAAGCAACTGGAATATATCAAAGGTTGTTAGTATGGAATCAATGTTTAGTTGGGCAAAAGTTTTTGACCAACCAATATGAAAATGGGATGTTTCAAGAGTTGCTACAATTAACCATATGTTTGATTCTGCTAATGGTTTTAATCAAGATTTATCAAGCTGGAAAGTTAATGGTAGTTGTTTTAAGTCTTTTGTAAATCATTTTGAAAAACCTGGAAGAATTTTTCCTTTGAATAAGAGACCTAGAAATCCTGAATGCCAACAAAGATGTTTTGATGGACAATGTTAAAAATCTATTTTTAAAATTTAAAAATTTATATGAAAATCAGTAAAAAGGCATTTACATTAGTTGAACTAGTAGTTGTATTGTTGATTATTTCAGTTTTAGCAGTACTAGGTTTTATAAACTATAGTAATTATGTGGCTACAGGTAGAGATTCTAAAATTATAGAAGATTTAGATGTCATCTCAAGAGCTATTAATATGAATCTGAGTTATTGAAAGGAACTTATCTCTCCTGATGAACTCAGCTCAGAAACTATTACAGAGGATTCTATACAGTGGGAACAAGGTATATTTTGAAAGGAAAATATGAAAAGAGTTTGATCTATTTCATCTTTACCTGTAAATCCTCATACTTGAACTTGATATACTTACTTAGTAAGTAAAGATAAAAGTTTTTACAAACTGAAAGCTAGGTTATCAACTGAGCAAGATTTTATTAAAACTAACTATAGAGATCAAACAAAGATAGTGAAAGATGAAGAAATCCCTCCAGAAAACTATGTAGAGCCTCAAACTAAATCTCAAACAGTAAAAAAATGAGATGTTGTAGATATAACAAAAAGTGTAGCAAACCTAAATGACTTAACTAATGGTACAAAGTACAATTGGAAATCTATACCTAGAACAGATAGAGTATGAACTAGAAACGAAACTATAGTTTTTGTTTTTCCAAATGGAACAAAAAAAGAATTACAAACTGAATTAACAGTTAAGTGTGCTACTTGATATAGAGAGGAATCATGAAACTGTATAAAAATACCATGAAATGTAGTTTTGTACTATGAGTGAGTTACAGCAGGAGAGACTATAACTCTTCCTATAAAATGAAGCGTAAATATAAAAAATATAAACTGGTGAGATGGATGAGCTAGTAGTTGTCCTGAAACAACAACTTGAATAGTTTCTTGTAAGTATAAGAGGTCTTGAAACTATGAAATAAAGATAGATTGATACTTTACATGATATTGAAGTGTTGCTGTGTCTTCTCCAAAGCTAAAGGAAGTGAGGAAATGGGAGTGATTAGCTATAGATGACTTATCTTATGCTTTTAAATGAGCTACAAAACTTGTAAAACTACCAAATGATTTTGATACTTCTAGAGTTACAAACATGGATGCAATGTTTTTTGAAGCTTCAAATTTCAACTGAGATTTATCTAGTTGGGATGTCTCAAAAGTTAAAGATATGAGTTCTATGTTTTCACTAGCTAGCAAATTTGAATGAAAAGGGCTTGAAAAATGGAAAACAGATAGTTTAGAATCTATGAGTGCTATATTTTTTAAAGCAGAAAATTTTAACTGAGAAATATGAAATTGGAATGTTTCAAAAGTTGAAAGTATGTTAAATGTATTTAACTGAGCTCGTAATTTTAATCAATATATATGATCTTGGGACGTTTCAAATGTTATGGATATGAACTGGATGTTTTGAAATACTGATAAATTTGATAAGCCACTTGATAATTGGAGGACAGATAGTCTTATATCACTAGAATCTATGTTTAGTCATGCAAAAGCTTTCAATCAAAATATAAATCATTTTAATGTATCAAAAGTACAATTGTTTTACTATATGTTTAATTGAGCTAAAAAGTTTAATTCTCCCTTAAATGATTGGGATATGTCTGAGGCATTAGGAATATGATCTATGTTTTATAATGCTGAAAGTTTTAATCAAGATTTAGATAAGTGGGATGTGAGTAAAGTAGGTAATTTTTGACATATGTTTTACTGAGCAAAGAATTTTAATTGAAATGTTACAAACTGGAATACTAGTAGTTGAGACTATATGTGATATATGTTTGCTAAAGCTGAAAAGTTTGATAAGCCACTAAATTGGGATCTTAATAGAGTAGGAAATACTGAACATATGTTTTATTTAGCTAGATCATTTAATTCTCCATTAAACTTTAGAAACGCATGAAATATAGAACGTATGTTTAATATGTTTGAGTGAGCAACAAAGTTTAATCAACCTATTGCAAACTGGAATATATCAAAAACAGGAAACCCTGCAGATTATAATGAAATGTTTAAATGAGCTTCAAGCTTTAGACAAAATATAAGTAACTGGAATATAAACTGAACTTGTGCAAATATGTTTTATTGAGCTTCTTCTATGCCATACAGCTATAAACCGTATAGATGTAGATAAAAATTAAAAAAAATAAAAAAAGTCTAAAAAAAATTTGCAAAAAGTATAAAAGTGTAGTACAATAATAGTAGATACAGGATTGATACGGAGTTTTCTCCTTTCACTTCGATTATCCTGTATCTTTTTTTGTTTTTAAAACACAAAAGTGTTATAATAAATAAAAAATAAAAATATTTTTATGAATAATTTAGAAAGAGAAAATCAAATTTTGAAGCAAAAACTAAAAGTTGCTCAGAAGTGGATAAAAAGGGAAATACTTGCAAATATAAAATCTATAAATATCTCAAAAGCTAATTCTGAAACAAAAACAAAAAAAGATAACTTTTTTTCAGAAAACATAGAGGAAATAATTTATCATAAAACTATGGATTTTTTGTGAGAAGAGATCTTTATGTATGCTTCAAAAGATGTCTTAGAATATGTGATCTCATCAGAAATTTTATTTTTTACACTTAGAAATAATAAAAATCTAGACTGACTTTGAATTATCACATCTTATCAAAAAAGCTTTGATTTACTTGTAGAAGAGCATATTACAAAACCTTTTAGAAAATATTTTCATTCAAAAAAGATTTTTCCAGACTTAGAAAATGATGC
This sequence comes from Candidatus Gracilibacteria bacterium HOT-871, assembly GCA_002761215.1. Taxonomy (GTDB): domain Bacteria; phylum Patescibacteriota; class Gracilibacteria; order BD1-5; family UBA6164; genus GN02-872. Next base: position 593,466 of record CP017714.1, on the reverse strand, counting down.
TTTAGAAAAGAGCTTGTATTTGACAATATCAAAAGGTCATATTTTGGGTTTTTGAAGACTTTTTTCTTTGTTAAAAAATATTTCTAAGGATGCAAAATTGTGATTTTACTCAGAGATTTTTAAAGAGTTTTTAGAAAAATATTCTTATATAAAAAAAATAATTTTGGAGCCAGAATTTTTAGAGATTTATGAAAAAATAGTTGATTTGGAGACATTTTGAGCAAAAAGACATATCTGAAAAGTAGATTTTGAAGATGTAGTTGCTACGAGAAAGTATTTTTTGTGAGATTTAGAAAATAAAAATTGTCTTTTTTATAAATTGTTTCAGATTTATGATTCTCCTTTATAGAAGCAGAAAATTGCTTCTTTTTTTATTTTTCTTGAAAATTAATCAAGTTTTTGTATAATTTTTGAAATATTTTTAAAACTAAAAAATGCTTTATATAGTTGCTACACCGATTTGAAATCTAGAAGATATTACTTTAAGAGCTATAAATACATTAAAAGAAGTAGATTTGATAGCTTGTGAAGATACAAGAACAAGTTCTGTTTTGTTGAATCACTATTGAATTAAAAAACCGCTTTTATCTTTTCATAGCCATTCTTGAGTAACAAAAATAGATAAAATTATGGATTATTTACAAAACTGAAAAAAAGTTGCTTTGATTTCAGATGCAGGAACTCCTGGTATTTCAGATCCTGGCTATATTCTCATAAAAGAAGCCATTTTGCAAAATATAGAAGTTGTTCCAATTCCTTGAGTTACAGCTTTTACTACAGCTCTTATGTGATCTGGAATGCAAATGAATCATTTTTTGTATTTATGATTTTTGCCGATTAAAAAGGGAAGACAAACTTTGTTTAAAATATTGCTTGAAAGGAGGGAATCAAAGCTTTCAGAAACTATTGTGATTTATGAAAGTGTTCATAGGATTTTAAAAACTTTGACAGAGCTTTGAGAATATTTTTGAACAGACCATAACATAGTTGTTGCTCGTGAATTGACTAAAAAATTTGAAGAATTTTTGAGATGAAGTATTTCTGAAATTTTGCTTTATTTTGAAGAAAATCCTAGCAAATTGAAGTGAGAATTTGTGATTTTATTTTAAAAAGTAATTATGAAACTTTATTTTACAGAAGAAAAAAAGAAGCTTTTTATAAAAACTTCTGTTTGGAATAGCTTAATAGAGATGTTTCAAAAGGAAAAAGATATAGATATTTCAGAATTTCTTGTTTCTATAAAAATTTCTGAGAAAAATATAATTATCAAGACAAATAAGCCAATTCTGAATTCAGAATTGATTCTTTTGCAAGATGATTTAAAAAATAATTTAATAGAAAAACTTGAAAAAGCAGAAATCGATTTTGTTGATTTTGAGCTAAAATTTTTATAAAAATATTTTTTAAAAAATTTTGTCAATTAATGTTGTTTTTAAGTGACTTAAAATTTGCTCATGTTTTGATAAAAATCCTATTGCAAGGATTATAGCTGTAACCAAAAATACAACCAAAGTACCATTTTTTACTTTTTTATCAAAGAAATAGTAATAATATTTTACAAAACTTTTAATCATCCTAGCTAAACTTAGATTTATAAATATATTATTTATATTAAATCATATGTTTAAGAAAAAAGCAAAAAAATACTAGTTTTTTCTAGTATTTTTTAGTTTGTCTTTGTAGTAGAGCTTTCTGCAGTATTTCAAGAATTTGTGCTTCAAGTTGAGGTTTGGATTGTATTTCAAGTAGATGTTGTTCAAGTTGAAGTTTTTGTGTTTCAAGAAATATTTTGTTCTATGTATTGTCTCAATCTTTCTTTTTCAAGCTCTTGTTCTCTTTCAGCTTGTTTAGATCAAACTATATATAAAACAGCTGTTCAAACTATAGAAATAGTTATAGCAATAAGTGCAAATACAGCAACAATTTTTGCTCATTTTTGGCTCATATTTTTTTAAAAATTATAAATTATTTTAAAAGTTCCTCTATTTTATTCAATTTCTCATTTTTTTCCAATATTTTTTTTCAAGAAATTATTATATCTTCTATTTCATCTCATTTTGTAATAATTTTTATGTTTTTTGAGCTTATATCAAATTCGTCTATTCAGTTAAAATAAATCATATTTATTTTAGTTCCTGAATTATCTTTTTCTAATAATAGTTTTACTATTTTAGCTATGTCCTCCATATTTGCAAACATCTTTTGCACAACTGAGTTAAATTTACTCAACTCTATAAATCCAGAAATTTTAATAGGATTTCAGTACAAAATATCTGTTCCAGATTCATCTAAAACATTTATTTCAGGATTGAAAAAAGAATTTATTTTTCAAGATTTATATCTATAGTTTGAGCTAAATTTTCACAAATAAGTTTTGTCACCTTTTTCTACTTTCATATCTGCATTTGAGATTTTTATTTCATATTCTTTTCAATCATTTGCTTCTGTGATGCTTATGTCTCAATATTTTACATTTAAAATAGGAATTAGTTTTGTTAGAGTTCAGTCTTTTCAAAGCAAAGTAGTATTTTTTAGAGTTCTTATTATAGAGCTTTCATTATTTTGGTTTTTATTTTCATAAATTTTTACTTCACTTTGGCTTGAATTTCCTCAAACAACTACATTTACAAAGAAATTTCAAAAATACAATTTTCAGTCAGTTTCTCAGTTTCACATTGATTTGTAAGTTTCTTCTTCTTTGTCTAGCCTATAAGATCATCTGTTTATATTTTTGTCTCCTCAAATAGAGATATTTGAAATTGTATGAAATTGGTTTGGATAAAGTAGGAAACTTATTTTTGTAGTATTTCAAACTTCCATATCTGAAATTTCATAACAAGTTGGATTTTTCTTTATTCTCCTAAAAATAGCTTTATCAGGTGCTTCACAAAATTTTTCTCACATAACTTCTATTTTTGCATCATTGTAGTTTATGTAACTAAATTTTGAAAGATATTTTTTAGCATTTTCTACACTTAATTCTGTTTTTTCTTCATTGTTTTTTTCCTTACTTGTCAAATCTTTTACTTTTGAATCATAGTTTATAAGGTATTTTTCATAGTCTACCAAAGCTTCTCTTAATTCTCCAAATTTTTCCCAATTTTTGCTATAACTTGACTTTACTTCTGAATTATTTAGAGAACTTTGTTTTTCTGTGTAAAAATTATAAACATTTGTCATATCAGAGCTTAATTGGCTCATAAGAGCTTTGTTTAGAGTTTTTCACTTATTTTGTTCTAGTAATCAATCTGCATTTCTCTTGAAAAAATCTTTTTCTAATTTTATCAAAATTCTTGTTATTATATTATCAAAGTTTACTATTCCAGTTTCAATAATTTTGTTTTTTAGAACTTGATTTTCTTCTTTTTCAGCAGAATAATACTTTATTCAAACTTTTGAATAATTTTTAAAAATATTTATAACTCATTCAAAATCTGTTTCATCTACCAAAAGATTTGATATTATTAATTTATTTAAGAAAAATATAAAATAATTTAATTCTTTTTCATCCATTTTTGATTTAGCTTTTTTTTCGATGAAATTCTTAATTTCAGAGTAAATACTTTCATTTCATAAAAAATTGTATTTATAAAAATCTGCATTTATTTCTAATTCTTCATTTTTATCAAAAATTTCTTTTTCTCAATTTATTATTTTGTAAAAAGATGCCATTAAATCAATATTTCATCTTTTTGTAGAGTTTATACTTCAAGAGAAAAAATCAATTATTTCCAACATCTCTCTATGATGCTCTTGGTTTAGGTTTTTCAATTTTTCTAAATCTTGAATTATTGATTCTGAAACATTTTTTAAATCATCTCATTGCTTTTGTAATAATTCTTGTAATTCTTTTAAAATTATATTTTTTAGATAAATAGATTTTTTTTCATTATTTAAAACTAAAAAACTGTATCTTACAACTATGTCTTCTCAGGCAATAGAATAAAAATTTTTCTTTAAAAAATTATCTATTTCTTTTGATTTTTTCAAATCATCTAGATAAATATATAAAAATAATTTTTCTTGATTCTTTGCATCTTCTTGGTTTTTGTCTAAAAATATTTTTTTGAAAGTTCCATTTATTTTTCCAGATTTTATGATATTTTCACTGAAATATCAAAGTGAAATCAATTGACTAATCCTCAACAGGTCAGCATTTTTTATCAGAAAGTTTTTACTTGGATTAAAAAACACATATTGATTTGGGTAAAGATAGGCTGTATTTACATTTTCTCCATCTGTAATATTTAAAAAATTTATTTTTAAGACACTATCTATTGAAAAAATATTTGTTCTTTCATTTCTATTATCAATAAAAAAAGTTGATGGTTGGTTTACTTCTATATTAAATCCTTCAGAATTAAAAATATATTTTTTATCTAGAGAATTTATACTAACAAGAAAAAAACCTTTTTTTAAGTTCACTTTTGAATTATCTCATTCTTCTTTTATCTCAAAACCTCAATTGTAGGTCAAAATTCTATCTGAATTATTTAAATAATTTACTCTTGTGGCTTGTTCATCTTTTGAAACTATTTTTCAGTCTTCGATGTCAAAAGAGCTATCTCAAAGCTGTATTTTATCAAAAATAGGAGCTTCATAGCCTTTTCAAGCTTTTATTATAAAAGTTCCATATATGAGAATAAGTATCAAAATTGAACTAAAAAATATGGAGAAAATCTTTTTCATATGGCAATTAAGAATTTAAAATTAATACTCCATAAAATTTATCATATTTTTTTTTTTTTGTCAAAAAGTTGACTAATTTCAAAAGTCTTTTTCAAATATTTCTAAGAAATTTTTTATTAAATTTTCTTCTTTTAAAAATACTCAAAATTCTCTGTTTTTATCAATAGAAAACTCAGAAAAGTTTATACTTCCTATAAATAAATATTTTTCATCTATTAAAATAGCTTTTGAATGCATAGTTTTTCAGTCAAATCATTTTATTTTTATTCAGGCATTTTTTAAAATCTCAACTGATTCATCTTCTAGATTTTTTTTGTCAATTATTATTTCTATATCTATGTTTTTTTCTTTTTTGAGAGCAAGTAGGGAATTGTTTATTTTTTCATCTTTTAGATATTGAATATAAATTTTTATATTTTTTGTTGCTGATTGTAAATATTTTTCTAATTTTACTCTTGAATAATTTGGCGACATAATCAGATTATTATGGTAAAAATCAACTTTTTTTCATTTGAAATCATTTTCAAAAATATTTTTTACAGTTTGTAACAATTTTGTATCAGAACTATAAAAGAAAAAATCCCTATTTACTGTAAAAGTAGAGTAAGTTAGGTTTCAAGTTGATGCAATAAGCAAATCATCAATTACAAAAAATTTTGAATGATTTAGATAATAATTTTTTTCATTTGACCAAGCGACATTCACTCAAGCATCTTTTAATTCTTCAAAAACCTTGTTATTTATATTTTCTGTTTTGTAAGGGCTTTTTTCTAAAAGCACTTTTACATCGACTCATCTATTTCTCGCTTTTTTTAGGCTTTCTGTGATTCTTTTTTCTGTTAACATATAAACTTCTATGTAAATATTTTTTTCAGCTTTATCAAGCTTTTCAACAAAATTACTTAAAATTTTTTCATCAGGAGCTATTTTTAAATCTGCATTTTCTAGATTTTCTATTTTTGAAACATTAAATTCTTCAGCTTCTTTTAATACTAGCTGTTCTTGCTCTGATTTTTTAAATAAATTTTCTTGGAAATCTAAATAATCTTTTGAAAAAAATATGGCAAATAAAACAAATATTACGACAAAGATCACAGTTGAAATAATTTTTTCTTTTTTCATTTTTTTTTAAATTTAAAAAATATTTTCTTTATTATAAATATTTTCTAAAAATATGACAGTAAAAATTTAATAAACAAAAAATTCTTAGAAAATTTTCTAAGAATTTTTATCCAAATATTTTTTCAAAAAATCCAGCAGAATTGACTTGAACTCATCTTTCTTTTGCTATTTCTTCAAAAAGTCATCTTTCTTTTTTGCTTAATTTTTTTGGTATTTTTATAGAAATAGAAATTAGTAAATCTCACTTTTTATCACTATCTATGTATTTTACTCAGTCTCAGTGGATTTTTAAAATACTTCAGTGTTCTGTTCAGGCTTTTATTTCTATTTTTCTTTTTCAAATAATTGGAATTGATATTTCTTTTGAGGCTCAAAGTACAGCTTCTACTATTTCTATTTCTGTAGAAAAATGTAAATCTACTCAGTCTCTTTTTAGTCATTTTTCTTCAGTTTTTACCACAAACTGAACCAACAAATCTCAACTTACTTTTGTTCAAACTCAAGCGTTTCATTCTCCTTCTATTTTTATAATCATTCAGTTATCAATTCCAGCAGGGATTTCTAGTTTGTATTCTGCTTTTTGTAAAATTCTTTTTTGTCAGTGACAATCTTCACAGACTTTTTCAAAAACTTCTCAGCTTCCTCCACACTCATCACAAGTGACAGTTTGGCTTATTATTCAAAAAATACTTTGACTAGTTTTTGTGTAAACTCATTTTCAATCACACTTTGGACAGGTTTTTTTTCAACTTCCTCCTTCTCAGTGACAAGTTTTACAAGTTTCTCTTCTGTTAAATTTTATAGTTTCTTTTCATCAAAAAATACTTGTTTTCAAGTCTATATTTAGCCTTACTTCTATATCTTCTCAAACAAATTCTGTTCTTTGTTGTCTTGTTCTTCATCCAAATCCTCCACCAAAAAATGATTCAAAAATATCTCATAAATCTACATCAACTCATCATCCAAATCCTCCTCCAAAAGGATTTCCTCAAACTCAAGCTTTTCCATAGGTATCATATTGTTGTCTTTTTTGACTATCTGAAAGTATAGAGTAAGCTTCATTTATCTCTTTAAATTTTTCTTCTGCTTGTTTATCTCACTTGTTTCTATCAGGATGGTACTGCATAGCTAGTTTTCTGTAGGCTTTTTTTATTTCTTCAGTTGATGCTGTTTTTTCAACTCATAGTATTTCATAAAAATCCATTATTTTACTTTTTTTATTAAATTTTAAAAATTATTTTCAACCTTTGGATTATAGCAAAAAAATATTTTTTTTCAAATTTTTGGAAAATATAAAAAAAAGTTGCTATTATTATTATTATTATTATAATGGATATCACTTGCATTTTAGTCTATTTTTAATAATAGTGCTTAATGTAGGTAAATTGTCCTTAAATTTTTTTTTGTGGAGTAACATCTTATGAAAAAAATTCTGTTCCCAATGCTTTTGGTCCTGTTGTATTCGAGTTCAGCTTATGCTGACAAGAAGGCAACTCCCCAAGCTATGGCTGTCATCAACTCACTTAATTCCTCTGATGCAAAGACCCAATCTTATGGTGGTTATTCTATTGCTCGTTTTTACTATAACAGTAAAACTGTAGCTTTGAAAAAATTGAACCGTACAGGTGTTGTTAACAAAGGAGGTTTTATTCAGGTTAATAGGCTGGGTGACTATAATGGTCAATGTGTTAGCTTTGTTAAAGCTATGGCTAACTTTGGTGACACTACAAATGTTTGGAGGCCTTCTACCCGAGTAGGGGATGGTTATATTCCTGTAGGCACAGTAGTGGCTACTTTTGTTGGTAACAACTATAAAGGCAAACCAACTGCCCATACAGGTATTTATATTGGTTCCCGAGATGGAGCTATGTGGATTCTTGATCAAAATTGGGATCCTCACCATCCTACAGGTACTGTTGGTTATATGACTATGCACGCAATTAAGTTTGGAGTTCGTCATAAAGCAGGGGATGGAGACAGAGGTAATGCTTATTCATACTATGTTGTGAAATAAGTGTTATTAAATAAAAGGAGGAATTTTATGTTCCTCCTCCTTTCTTAAAATTAACTAAAACTTTATGAAAAAAATTATATTTTGAAGCTTAGCTTTTGCTTTATTTTTCGGTTTTTCAAGTGTTTTTGCAAATGATTTATGAACTCAAAAATGTTCTGATTATACTTATCCGAAAGACTCAGTTAAAAGTGATAATTTCTACTTAAATCAAAAATTTTGTGAAGCAAAAGATGAATTTATTTATAGTGTAGATATTCTTGATAAAAACTATAAATACACATATATAAATGATGCAACAGGAAAAGAGGAGTATTATACAGCAGTAATAGTTTGAAAAAAAGATTGAAAAAAACATACAAAAATCTATCTAAACTGAAAAAAAGTATTAGATATTTTGTCTGATTCTCAAAAACATGAGACTTCTGAGTTAACACCTAGAAATAGTATTTCAACTTATGGAAATCACTCTATAACTACACTTTGATACTATGAATGACTTTCTCAACTTTCAAGTAATGATTTAGCAAAATGATGACTTTATATTGATTGAGTAAAAGTTTTTGGAAATATCTGACAAGTAGAAAATTTTTTACAAAATGAATATATAGATTACTTAAACTGGAATGAAGAAAATATTCCTGAAAAATATAAAAATGTAAAACTAAGTCCAGCTGATATTGCAAAATATTCAAAAGTGATAACTCAATTTAATGAAAGGAAATATACAAAAGAGAAAAAAGAAGAGATTTTTAACAGAATTAAAGAATATTCTAAACTTAGTGAGGAAAAGATGAAAACATGAAAAATCACAGACCAATGATTTAGAAATTTTCTTATTATTAACTATATTTACACTGAATTAAAAATAAAATCTTTAAAAGATGATAATGTTTCAAAGAAAAGATAAAAAATACTGTCTTTAAAGGCAGTATTTTTTGAGTTAAATTTTTTTAAAAGTGTGAAAATATATTGATTTTTTTGAGAAAAAGATTATAAATTAAGCATTATAATTTAACTAAAACTTTATGAAAAAAACTATACTTTGAAGCTTGGTTTTTGCTTTGTTTTTCAGTTTTTCAAGTGTTTTTGCAGATGATTTTTGAACTCAAAAATGCTTGAATTACAGCTTTTCAAATGATTTAGTGAAAAGTGATAATTTTTATATCAATCAAAAATTTTGTGATACAAAAGATGATATTCTTTTTGATTTGTCTATTTTGGATAAGGATTATAAGCATATAAATGTAGATAAAGCAACTTGAAAAGATGAATATTATTCTGCTTTGATAATCTGAAAAAAGGATTGAAAAAAGCATACAAAAGTTTATCTAAACTGAAAAAAAGTTTTGGATATTTTATCTGATTTACAAAAAGATGAAACACTAGAGTTGATTCCTAGAAGCAATATTTCAACTTATTGAAATCATAATATAACTTCACTTGGATTTTTTAAATGATTTTATAAAGTTTCAGATGATGATTTGAAAAAAGGTTGACTTTATATTGATTGAGTAAAAATTTTTGGAAATATTTGAGAAATTGCAAAATTTTTACAAACTGAATACATTGATTTTTCTCTTTGGAATGTAGATAGCATTCCTAAAAAATACTTGAATCTAAAACTAAATCCATCTGATGTGGGAAAATACTCAAAAGTAATCAATCAATTTAATGAGAAAAAATACACAAAAAAGCAAAAAGAAGAAATTTTTGACTTATTTAAAAAATATTTTAAACTTACTGAAGAAAAGATGAAAACAGGAAAAATCTCAGACCAATGATACAAAAATTTCCTTATTTATAATTATATTTACTCTGAAATCAGAATTTCATTTTTAAAAGAAAATATTAGCAAATAAAAAATACTGTCAATTGACAGTATTTTTTCATTAAAATGGAATATCTTCAATAGAAATCTCTTCTTCTACTTTTGGAGTAGTTTTTTTCACAGCAGGAGTTTCATTTGAATAATTTTCACTACTGCTTCCTTGTTCATAAGAGACATTGTCTGATTTATTTCAAAGCATTATAAGATTTTCTCAAACAATTTCAGTTTTGTATCTTTTTGTTCAGTCTTGAGCTTCCCAATTTCTAGTTTGAAGCCTTCATTCGATATAAACTTGTCTTCATTTTGTTAAATATTGTCCAGCAATTTCAGCCAATTTTCCCCATAAAACTATAGAATGGAACTCAGTTTGATCTTGTCTCACTCAACTTGCATCAGTATAATTTCTATTTGTTGCAAGAGAAAAACTAGTTACATTTTGTCAGTTTGGAGTTTGTTTTAGCTCTATATCTTGAGTAACTCTTCAGATTAATTGTACTTTATTTAAGTCCATAATTATAAAGTTAAATAATTAAATTAATATTTTTTATTATATGTCAATTTCAAAAAAATCCAAATAAAAATTTATGTTTTTAGAAAAATATTTTAAATAAAATAAATTTTTAAAAAGTCAAGTGATTTTTCAAAAAATAGTATTTAGATTTTTGCCATAGATTTTTTTATGTGTTAATATTTTCCTAGATATTTTTTAAATACAAAAATATGTTTAGAAAAATTTGATTAACATTATTTTTATTAATTTTAGGTTTCTTTTCTACATTTACAAATGTTAGAGCAGCAAGGGACTGTACTGTTTTGTGACCTTCTGATTACAATACATTCAAAGAATATTGTTACAAAATAACTGATTCTTTTTTGTCTCTGAGAAATAGACACCAAGTTGATGCACAAATAGACACTTATATAGCTGGAAGAATTTTAAATTATGCAAAACAATGATTGAATTATCTTCCAGAAGATTTAGTGAATAAAAATTATTACACACATCTTCAAACAGCTATAGAAAGAGGACTTAAAGATCCAAAAAATGTTGCAAATTTTGATGCTATTTCTAAAGCTATAAATGATTTTTTAAATGAGACAAAAATACAAGAAGTTAATTGAGAAATAGAAGTTTATCCAGAAAGTTGAAATGCACCTTTGACAGTGACTTTGAGATGAAATGTGATTGATCCAACCTGAAGCCAATTGTATCCTTATAACTACACTTGGTGGATTTTGGATAAGTGAGGTAAAAGAAAAAATATTTGAAGTAATAATTATTTAAATTATACATTTAGAGAGGAAGGGAATTATTCAATATTTTTGGATGTTACTTCAAATCACAGAAATGCAAATAGAAATATAGATGTAATACCATTTTCTAAAAAAGTAGATATTTCAGTAAAAGAAAAAGTTGCATCTTTGATTTTGAAAGTAAACAGCAAGTCTTTGGATTCAAGTGATGAATTGAAATTTACTCCAGAAGAAGCTGTTTATGGTCTGATGTTTGATGCTACAAGTTCTATCCCAAATTCTGGAACAAAATTTATAGCAACAGAATGGGAATTTTGAAACTGAGTTATAAAAAAATATAGTACTCCACCAAAGATGGAAAGAGTAGTTTATGCTACAGAATGAGATTTTCCAGTAACTTTGAGATTAAAAACAAATACTTGAAAAACAATAGAAAGAAAATTTACAGTTATAGTTAGAAATCCTATTGCTACAATAAATGCAAGCTCTTTAGAATGATTTTTATGAGATAAATTTACTTTTACTGCAAATTCATTTTCAAAAAATGAGAATTTGACTTATTTTTGGGAAATAGTTGATTTGAAAAATGATAAAGTAGTATTTAGTAAAAATTTATCAACTCTTACTTATACTTTTAATGAAAAATGAAGATATAATGTAAAACTTGCTGTTACTTCACCATCTTGAGAAAAAGATTATGATACAAAAATAATTCATATAAACTCTAGACCTCCAGTAGCTATGTTTACATTCACAATTCCTAATTCAAATAAACCAAATACAGTATTTTTAGATGCATCTGGTTCTTATGATTTAGATTTTTCAGATGATTGAAAATTAGAATATAATTGGATTATAGATGGAGAAAGAGTTGAGCTTGAAAATCCAAACTTCAATGGTTCAAATGGTTATTACACATTTACAAATATTTGAGAACACTCTGTTGTTTTGGAAGTAATAGATCCAGATGATTTATCTTCTCAAAAAAATGCAAAAGTAAATATTTTGTCTAATTTATCAGTTGATTTCTTTGCTTTCCCTAGAGTTAGTCAAGTTTGATGAAATATGAAATTTGTAGCAGATTCTTCTAAAGCAAAATTTTTTGAATGGGATTTTTGAGATTGAACTATAGTTTGAGGAAAAGAAGATACTATCAATCATAAATATGAAAAAGCTTGAATATATACAGTAAAACTTTCAGTTAGAGATGATGGTGATGGAAAAAACAGTTTTGAAAAAGTGATTTATGTTTGAGATTCTGACCAACCATATGCAAATATTTCTGTAAAGTGAAATACAGTTGAAGGAAATTATTGATATGAAGAGTGAGTATGTAATTGAAAAGGAGCTTATATCATAAATAAAGTAGATAATGTAAATCTATCTTGAGCTGATAGTATAGATGTTACTTGAGATTCAAATGGATTAGATTATTCTTGGAAAATAGGAGATAAGTTTTATACCTCTCAAGAATTATCTAGAAAATTTGATGATATCTGATGTATTCCTATAAAATTAACAGTAAAAAGTCAAAAAACTTGAAAAGAGGCAAGTGCTGAGACATATTTAAAAGTTCAAAATTTAAAACCAGAACTGACTTGACTAGATGTTCAAGCAAAAGACTTAGAAACTGATCCAGTTGTGGTTGATGTTAGAGCTCTTTGAGCAACAGATAGAGACTGAGTTGTACAATCATATTTGTGGTATTATTACACAGATGTTAGCTCAGAACCTCAAGATTTTAGAGCAACAAAAACTCCTTCAACAACATTTGTATTGCCAAAAATAACTTGAACATATTATTTTGTAGTAGTTTTAAAAGATAATAATGAAGAAAGAACTAGTTCAGAAGAGCTTACTTCTTCAAAATATTATGTGACTTTGACTTGAGATAATATAAATACTCCAATAGTTGGAATCTCTGCAGATAATACTTCAGTAAAAGCTTGAGATGAAGTTATATTTACAACTACTGTTACAAATATTTTATGACAAAATCTAAATGATGAAGTAAAATATTCTTGGGATTTTGATTGAGATGGATTTTATGATTTAGAAACAACTAAAAATGTTGTAAATCATACATTTGTAAAATCATGAGAACATAGAGTAAAAGTAAAAGTTAAAAATAAATGATTTTCAAATACAAAAAGCATAACTATAAATGTTTCAAATATTTTAAAACCAGAATTTGATTATGTTTCAATTTGAAATGATTTTGTATTTTTTGATAAATCTTCATGATCAACTGACAGAAGAGTTTGGGATATGTGAGATGGACAAATACTTGAGAAAAAGGATTCATTTACTTATACTTATACTGATGGTAAAGCAATCCATTTAGTAAAATTGAAACTGGTTGAATGAACAAATGTAAAAGAGATTTCTAAAAAAGTAGTTAGAGATTTCTGAAAAATGATTTCTACAAGAAAAGCTCCTTTGACAATATTTTCAAATCAAACAATAACTGATGATAAAATAATTTTAAAAGAAGAACCAACAAGTTTGGAATTATTCTTAAAAACAAGTTTACCAACTGTAAAGGCTTATGGAGTTGATTATAACATAGAAAATGATTCAGATTTAAATTGATGAAAAGATGATGATGAAGACAACAAAAAAGACCCTTCATATACAACTTGATGACCTGTAAGAATTGAATTAAATAACCAAAAAATTCAAAAAATTAGAATATTTTTAAAAGACTGAGATAATAAAGTAATAGAAACAAAGGATTTGACTATTGAAAAACAATATGTAAAAGACGAACAAATATCTACAGATGAAATCAAACTTGAGTGAGTTTCAGAATCTTTGAAAGCTACTTTTGATAAAATAAAAGATGAAATTTTAAAACTAGATGCTGAAAATAGGCTAAAATGATTAACTTACCTACAAAGGCTTAAAGAAGAGTGGAATGATGACAGAGAAAAAACAAATGTCATAATGGAATTTACTAAATTTATAGAAGAATTAAATATTAAAAATTGAAGTGAAATAACAAATTTACTTTCAAGTTTGCTTGTAGAATCACAAGAAAATAAAACAGATAATGCAAGAATATTTAATGCTTTGAAAAACTTAATTCCAAAAGATATAGCTTGTAGTGAAGAGCTTTCAAAAGAAGCAGAAACTAAAAAACAAACTTGTCGTGATATTTTGGTTTCTAAACTACAATTAATCTCTGATAATACAAATTTAGATGAAAATAAAGCTCTTTGAAAAGAAATTCTTGAGGCTATATCAAATGATGGTTCTATGACAGTTGAGCAAAAAAAGGATTTCAAAGCTTTGCTTTCTAAACTTGTAAACAAGGATAAAGCTCCAGAACCTGGAGAAGTTCCTCCAACTGATGATAATCGTATAAATACTTGAGATTGATTCTTCTGAAAAATTTGGGTATACTTTTTATGGACAATTTGAGGTGTTTTCGTTCTATTTATACTATGATTTATAATTTATGGTTTGCGTTATAAACTTAGTTGAAGTAGGGGAGAACAAAGCTTTACAGATTATGTTTCTGAAAAAGTTAATGACTCTTCAAATGATGTTTTGTCTGATATAGATGAGGAAAAGAAAGAAGAAAATTCTTTTGATCCACTTTCAGATGATATGAACAACATTAAAAAAATATCTAAAGAACCTGCTCAAACAGCTCCAGATTGGTTAAAATCAAGTTTTGATGAAGCAGATTTAGAAAAAACAGAGGAAGTGAAACCTAAAGAAGATGAACCTGAAGAGATAAAACAAGATAATCAAATAGTTGATTCTTGAGATGTTCCAGAGTGGTTAAAGTGAAATATGACTGAAGAACCAAATAATTTACAAGAAAATGTGGATTTAGCTCCTGTATATGAATTTGCTGAAGAACCTGAAGAACAAAAAGTAGATGATTCTGTTCCAGATTGGTTGAAAACAAGTACTCAACAAGAAGAAACACAACAACCTGTTGTAGATGAATTTGCTGAAAATGAGCAAAATTTAGCTGAAAATCAATCTACTGAAAATACACCTGATGTGCCAGAATGGCTACTTTGAGCAAATACAGAACAAAAGCAAAATGACTTTAAAGATGAATTTACTCAAGAATCTGAAGTGCCAAAAGTGGAAGCTGAACCTGAAATTATTCAACCAAATGAACCTGTAGTTGATGATTCTATCCCAGATTGGCTAAAACCAACAGTTGAAGAAAATCCTGATTCTACAGAAAATCAAGTTTCAGAGCAATTAGAAAATTCTCAAGAAGCGCAAATTTCTGAAAATATTGAACCAGTTGAAAATATTGAAAAAACAAAAAATACAGGAAAAAAATCTGCTAAATCAGATAAAAGTAAAGAAAAATTAGAAAAAACTGATTCAGAAGATATTTTAGAAAATATTCAATTGGAAGAAGAACCAAAACTTGAAACTAAAGAAGAGCTAGATGAATTTACAAAAATAGATTTTGATGAGGAAGAAAATAAAAAAGAAGACAATATTCCAGATTGGTTAAAATGAACATTTTCAGATGAAGTTCAAAAAGCAAAGGATAAAAAAGAGGAAACTAAATCAGAAACTACTACAGAGCCAACAGAAATAAAAACAGATGATTTTGCATCTTTTGAGTCACTTTGAACAACAGAAGAAGTGCCTGAAAAGAAAAAAACAACTTCAAGAAAAAAGAAAACAACAACAAAAAAGACAGAGAAAAAGCAAACAAAAAAATCTTGAACAAAAGAAGAAAATACCGAAAATAATTCTTCAGAAGAAAAATCGTCTGATGATGAACTTTGGGATGACTGAATGAAAATTCCAGATTGGCTAAAATCAGACTCTGATAAATAAAAAAAGTGCTAAATTGCACTTTTTTTTGATTTTTTAAAAAATTATATATAATTTAGAAAATCATATTTTTTAAAAAGTTTTAATGGAAGAAAATAAAAATTTTTCAGAAGAAAATAATATTGAAAAAGTTGTGCCTGAAGAAAAAAAAGAGTATGTAAGTAGAAGAAATAGAAAAAGTACTTTTAGAAGAATTCTAAACTCAGAGCCAGTTCTTTTTTTGAAGGATTTATTGATAATAGTTGCAATAGTTTTGTTTATAAGAATTTTTATAGCTATGCCTTTTCAAATTAGCTGACAATCTATGTATTCTTCATATTATGATAAAGAATTTATACTTGTTGATAGATTGACTTATTCTTTTAGAAATCCTCATAGATGAGATGTAATTGTTTTTAAACCTCATGTAAATGAAAATAAAGAATATTTTCTAAAAAGAATTATTTGAATTCCTGGAGATAATCTAAAAATAGAATGATGAGAAGTTTATGTTCAACCAAAAGGGAAGCCTGATTTTATAAAACTTGAGGAAACTTATTTAAATGAAGAAAATAAATGAAGGACTTTTGTTTGACCAGACAGCTGAACTAGAATTTATGAATTGAAAGATGATCAATATTTTGTAATTTGAGATAATAGAAACCATTCTACTGATAGTAGAGAATGTTTTTCAAACTGTTCATTAAGAGATGAATTTGTAAAGAAAGAAGATATGCTTTGAAGGATTTTTTTGGATTTATGATATTTTAATTTCTCAAAAATGAGATTTATAAATCCAGGGCTTTGAATAGAGACTTCTCCAAAATTCTTTAAATCTGAATCAACTCATAATTATCCAGAACTGAACTAAAATGAATGCTTTTTATTTGATAGATAAGCCTCTTGGTATGACTAGTTTTGATGTCATAAGATTTATGAGAAAAAAACTAAATATCAAGAAAATATGACATACTTGAACACTAGACCCTCTTGCTACAGGAGGGCTTTTAGTTGCAACTTGAAATTATACAAAACTTATTCCTTATTTTGAAAAAGATAAAAAAACTTATGAATTTGATGTATGTTTTGACTGAACTTCTGATTCTTTTGATTTGTGAACAGAAGTGGCTTACTTAACAGAAGAAGAAAAAGATTTTTATAAGAAAAATATTTCAAGACAAAAATTAGAAAATATTTTACAAGAGAATTTTTTTTGAGAAATATCTCAAACTCCACCTAAATACTCAGCTCTAAAAATAAATTGAAAAAAAGCTTTAGAAAGAGTAAAAAATGGGGAAGAATTTGAGTTGAAATCTAGAAAATGTACTATTTTTGAAATAAAACTTTTAGACTTTTGTTATCCAAGAGCCAAGATTTTAGCAACTGTTTCAGCTGGAACTTATATTCGTTCAATAGCAAATGATCTTTGAAAAATAATTTGAAGTGGAGCTTATGTCACTTTTCTTAGAAGGATAAAAATTTGAAAACTTGACTTATCTTTAGCTCAAAATCTGGAAAATTTTGATGAAAAGATTTTTTTAAATTTAAAAGAAATATTTCAAGACAAAAATTTTATAAGTTTGGAAAAATCTTTTTTAGAAAAAATAAATAATTGACTTTCAGTTTATTGAAAGTTTTATCTTGATGCAGGAAAAGATATTTTTGTTTTTGATTCTAAAAATATAACAAATGTAGTTTCTTATGATTGAGAAAAATTGATTCCAAAAAGAAAAATAATATAAAATAAAAAAAGTCAAAAAAAAATTTGCAAAATAAAAAAAAATTAATAGAATACAGTGGCTTTGAGGAAAAGTAAGCAGATTTTTTGGGTTATTAGCTCAGCAGGTAGAGCAGCTCCCTTTTAAGGAGAAGGTCCTGGGTTCGAATCCCGGATGACCCACCAAATAGGATTGAATAAGGTTTCAAGACCAGGTTTTACCTGTAATTGAAGCCTTTTTTTGTTGTTTAAAAGTATGTTCGAAAACAATATTGATACAATTTTACCCTTTTGAACATAATTTCATTTTTTATAATAGTTTTTTGCATTATTAAGCACATTTATAAAGATTTCTAATTCTAGTATTTGATTTCTTTCTCATTCATCTAATGCTTCTATTTCTTTTCTTAAAAATTGAATTTTTCAATTATAACTATCAACTTCTTTTTGATATATCTCTCACTCTAATCACTCTTTTTTGAATTTCATATTATCTTTAATAAATTTGTTTCTTTGATTTTGTACTCTTGATATTTCAAGGTTTTTTCTTGAGATTTTCTCTTTAGTCGTAAGATTTATTTTATCTAATTCGGTGTTGGTAAAACTTACATATTCATTAAATTCTTTTTCTCAAACTTTAAAATGTGATAAAGCATTTAAAAATTCTTTATCAATATCTTCTTGAGTTATTCTAGTTAAATAATATTTACTTTCTTTTTTTTTACACTCATAAATTATTTGATTAGGATTAATTACATCTTTTAGTTCTAAATGGATTCATTTTTGAGCTTCTTTTTCTATTTTTTTTCTATGTCTTAATTTGTTTGGAATATTAAAAGTCATTCAATATCAATCTTCTGTTAATATAAAATCAGTACTATAAACCTTTATATCATCATGTTCATCTTTAGTTACACTTTTATTAGCTACTTTAGGATTATTATAATATCTATCTTGTAAAATTTGATATTGTTCTTCTGTTATAATTGCTTTATAATATAAAATTCATCTTTAAACATATTATTTAAAGAAGTCTTATTCATAGATCTAAACTCTTTTGTTTTTTTATAATATCTAGCATATCAATTAGCATTTAAAAACTCTAAAATATTTAATTCTGGTTCTCAATCTAATTTCATCATAAAAGCTTCCTTGATTAAAGGGAAGTTTCTTTCATCTGGTTCATGGTATCATTGCTCATTTATAAAATAACCGTGTTTATAAATTCAAATTCATTTTCACGATTTAACTTTATTTTGATTTCATCTAGCTATATCTTCTGCTAATTTATCACTATATTGTTTTGAGAAAACAAACCAAGTTCATAACATCATTTTTCAAGCTGCATTATCTTGAAAATGAAAATTTGTATATTTTAAATCTAGTATAGTAAGTCATTTTTCTTTATTTTCTGGTAATTTATTTTTATCTACTAAATTAATAAGTTCTCAACCTTCTAGCATATTTCTTGCTTGTCTATCTGGGGAATAACTAATTATTCAATTTATTTGCCCTTTTTTTACTAGTTTGATAATATTTTTCCATTTTTCTCTAGCTCAAGGAATTTTTCAAGTTTTTTCTTCTTTTACTATAAAAAGATGTCTTGTGTCTTTAAAAATTCTGTTATTTAATATATCTGGTTCTTTATTTTCTTTATCAATTTCTTCTTCACTTTCAAACATAGAAAAATCTTTTGGTTTTTCTTTTATTTTTAATTTTTCTCTATTTGCATATTCAACACAAGCCCTTATACGGAAATACAATAAAAAAGAAGAAGAAAATTATTCATCTTCTTCTTCAATTTCTTCATCAATTTCTAGAAAAACTTTAGATAATTCATATAAAGCTTTTCAAAATTGACTCGTTAGTACTTTGTACCATATTTCTACATTTCGTAGAAGTTCTACTTGTATTTCAAAGCGACTATTTCTACTTCTGTAAGAATCTCTTATATATGATAAGAGCAATGTTATTATAATGATTTTTTACTTATTTTTCTAGTATTTTATTAAAAATACTTTCAATATAGTTTGAATCTTCTTGAAAAACTATATTTTTACCAAGTAATTCTTTTTTAAAATCTTTTCTATTAGTTTCTCATCAATATTGTTTTGAAATTCAATCAAAAGAGCTTTTACTTACTATAAAACTATTTAAAATAATATTTTTTCATTTAAACAATTCTTCTAATATTTTTATATCTTTATAAAAGTTTATTTTAGCACTTGTAACTCATTCTTGTCTTAATCCTTTTGGGTCAATAAATGTTAAATATTGAATATCTTTTTTTGTATCATAAATCCATAAAAGAAAGTCTGGGTAAAATCATCATTCTCTTAAAAATACTCAAATTCAAGTTTTTGGAAGATTTCTAAGTAAATAAATTTCATTAGTTTCTAATCAATTATCTACAACATAATTTTTTAAATCATTTATAAAACTTTTTTCTCATTCATTTAATCAAATAGGGGAAATTTCAATAACTCATTTATCTTCAAATAATGGTTTATAAATATGCCTTTCAAAATCAATTATATGCAAATGAGAATTAGCTAAAATACTATTTCATTCACTCTCTAAGATATTTTTATTTAAATATTCATCAAGTATTTTTTCAATATCATCTTTTTCATCTTTTTTAATTTTGATTGTATATCCTGGTATAAATCATTCAATCTCATCAAAATCTTTTAATTCTTGGTTAAATCACTCAATAGATGATTTAACATATCAAACATATTTATCAATATATTTTTGTCAGATTTCAATTATAAGTTTTTCATAATATGAAATATCTTCAAAATTATTTATTATAAAATATCAATTTTCATCAATTTTTTCTTTGTTTAAGTATACTTTGAAACTATCAGATATATTTTTATAAAATTCAAAAATATTTTTAATTGTATAGTCAAAAACAACATTAGAAAATTTTTCACAGTATCTAGCAAGAGAATTAAAAATATTTATTTTGTTTAAAATATCAAAATTTAGAATTTCTTCATTATCTAATATTTTTAATAATATTTCATGTTCTGGCTTATAGATAATTTTTGAATTTTCTTCTATTTGAATAAGTCTTCTTTTGTCTATAACAATACTTGAATTAAATTCAATTTTATAATTATTTTTAGTTCAGTCTTCATATTTTTTTAAATTTGTGATATTTCAATTATTAAAAACAGAATATGTATCTCAAATAATTATTTTTTCATCTTTAAAATTATAATCTTTTTTCTTTGTAAAAACTTTAAGTTTTGAAGTATCTTTTATTTGTTTTTTACTTTTTATTGTTATTTCTTCATATTCTTCTTTTCATTCTCATTCTTCATTTATATTTTCAATAAAATTATCTAAATAATTACTATTTAATCAGATAATATTTAATGATTGTATATTTTTTAGAATTTCTCAAGAATCTTCTCTTTTTAATTTATAATCAAGTCATTTTAATCTTACTCATCTTCAAAGTATTTGAATAATTGTACTTCATTCTCAAATTCAAACATTTAATAATCACATTGTAGAAACTCTGTAATTATTCCATCAAGTTGTAAATCTTTTACTTCAAATTATCATTGATAACTCTCAATTATTTATTTTTTTATATAATGAAGTAGAAGCAATATCTCATTCGGGCTTATAAACAACATTATCATTTTTGATATTATCTACAATATTTTTGGGAGTTCAAACATAAATTAAACCAAAATATTTACTTCAAACTTTTAGTCAAAGTTCATTATTTCAATTTTTTATATCATAAACTAAAATCTTATTTAAGTTTTCTTTTTCGTTCTCATTTAGTAAATATACAAACTCTTTAATAAAACCTATTATTTTGTTTATATCTCATTTAGAAACTTGCTTTAGGTAATTGAGTGTTATTTTAATTTTATCATCGTTAGAAACAATATTTTTAATGATTTCTTCAACATCATTATTAAAAGTTAAAATATCTCACATAGTATGTAAAAAATCTAGCACTTCTGACGGATTTACTTCATCTCAATCATTTTTTCAAACTTTGCTTTGTATATTTACTTTTTGTCCAAAAATAGTAATTAAAGGATTTTCTAAATTATAATCACTTAATTCTTTTTTCTTGTCTTTGTAATATAAAGCTTGATTTACATAAGATAACATAAGCTTTATAGTATGATATAGCATTTCAGTTTTTGTTTTTTCTTTTGTATTATCAATAACTACATCTTTTCCATAAAGATCTCCAGTAAAATATTTAAAAGAATAATCAAAAATAACAGATACACTATATTCATCTTGAGTTGAAAGTATTTTTGGTGCTTCTTTTCTTTCTTCTTCATCTAAAAATACTTTTGTATTAGTAGTTTTTGATTTATTTACAGCTTGTCCGAAAGTTGCAGAATATTCAAAAGTAAAACTATCTTTTGAAAGTCCAATATTATCTCTTATAGCTTTTTGTATTCAGTCATTTATTGATTTATGTCATTCATCAACAAGTATCAAGTTTTTAGAATATCAAAATTCAGTAATTGCATCAAAAGTTCATTCATCATTTTTAGTTTTTTTGCTATATCATTCTCTTTTTAATTTTGTGATTTCTCTAAATTGAAGTCTTCTTGAAAGTATATTAAATTTTCAAAATTCTTCTCTATGTTGCTTTGTTATGTTTTCATCTGGAGTTATAACTATAATATTTTCTACATTTTCATTGTAACGAACATATTGCAATAAATTTATAGCCATAACAATAGTTTTTCAACTTCAAGTAGCCATCCAATAAACAAGTTTATTGAAATTCCATTTTTCTATATAAAATTTTATTTTACTATCTTCTAAATCTCTAAAATTTAGATAACTTTGTTTATTTGTAATAGTAAAATTTATGATTTTTCATACAAAACTTTCTTTATTATTAAAATATTCATCTAAGTATATTTCAGTAAAAAGAATGGCTAAAAACTGATAATATGTAGGTGTTATACTATCAGTTTGTCAAAAGTTTATTTCATCAAAATACTCTTTGATGTTTTGTTTATAAGTTTCTAATTTTTGAATTTTTGTATTTTTATAATCAAAAACATTATCTTCATTTTCTAGAAGTATTTTTAGAGAGTTTAAATTTTTTACACTATTTGATAAAAAATATTCATTAAAAATAAAATCAAATAGAATCTTATTTTTATGTAAATCAAAATTTTCTTTAATTTTTTTAGCCATTTTGTCTTAATTATTTACTAGATTTGAAAGTAAGTTCATAAAATTCTGGGTAGATGTCTTTTGTAGCATATTCTTTATTTGCAATTTGATGATTACAATATATAAAATCTGCTTTTTCAATAAGATTTTTATAATCATTTACTACTTTTTCAAAACGAGAATTTACATTATCTTTATTATCAAACCAAACAATAAAATATCTTTGAATTTTTCAATTACTTAATTCTTTATTTCAGCTAATAATTACTTGTTTATTATCTTCACTTATCAAGTATTTTTCTACATGTATTCATAAAAGATAATTAAAAGTATCTACAAAATTTACTTTTTTAAAATCATCCTCTCATATTTTCATACTTTGAGCAAAAGGAGTTCTAATAAAACTATCATCATTTAGTATGCTTATACTACTTGCTTCATTGTTTTTTAATTCATAAACTATTTTATTTAGTTCAGTATTCAAAAAACCTTGATTTTCTATTTTTTGAGGTTCTTGCAAGTTGTTTAAAGAATCTTCATATTGTTCTAGTTTTTGATATTTGAAAATTTGACTTGTTCAAACATTATCAAGAGGTTTTCATTTTTTCCAATTATTTGAATATGTAACTTTTTTAATTCTAGGCTTTAATATTTCTTCAAAATATTCTCACATTTCAACTCAGATATATTTTCTATTTCAGTTATCAATTCAATTTAATTCTGTTACTGCATGTTGAGTAGTTCAAGAACCAGAGAAAAAATCTAAAATAATATCATCTTTTTTAATTCTAATAATTTTTAATAAATAAGAAATAAGTTCAACTGGTTTAGGATATGCAAAAGAAATTCATAATTTATCTAATGTTGATGTTCATTTTCTATTTTGAATATCTGTAATAAAATTTCTAGGAACAGTTCAGTCTTTCTCTCTTAAATGCATATAACTTTTTACATATACATTATATTTTGCCTGATTTCAGTTTTCATCTAATAAAGGAGAATTATTACTTTTTTTAAAAACCAACATTTCTTTATTGTACAAATAACTTTGAAATTTCCATCTCCATACTTTATCATTACTTGTTTTAGGTAAAACTTTTTCTGCATCAATAACTTTTTCTGGAAAGACATTTCAAGGTGGAATAACAAAACTTCAATCAGGACATTTAATATAGTATCTTTGATTTGTACATCATCTTAAAGAATCTAATGAAGATAAATAAAAAGCTTGGTCATCTCTGTACTTTTCTCATTTATAAATTCATTCTGTTTCTGTTAAAGGGTATAATGAAATATCTACACCTTCATCAAAACCTTCTAAGCAACTAATATTTTTTGATAACACATAAACATAATCAATACTTGGAGAAAAATAAGTTCATTTTCTACCTCAAGCTTTTTGCACTCTTGAAACATTAGAAATATAATTTTGTTCTCAAAAAATGTTTTTTAATATCTTTTCTAAATTATAATTTTCATCTTCTCAAATACTTACAAAAATTACTCAGTCATCAGTTAATAGTTCTCTTGCTAATAATAATCTATCTTCTATCATTGATAACCAACTTGAATGTTTAAAACTATCTTTATATGGAAATCAATCATCTCAAGTATTATAAGGAGGGTCAATATAAATACATTTAACTTTTCATCTGTATTTTTCTAACATCAAATTAAGAGCTTGAAAGTTTTCAGAGTTTATAAGAAGCCCGTTTGTTTCTTCATCAAGATTTTCAAAAGATGCAAGTATTTTTGATTTTAGATTAGGGAAGAACTTCGTATCAAGTACAAGAGTTTGGTTTGCTTCAAGATAAGCTTTATCAAGTTTTGTTTTTTCATCTATAAATCATAGATTTTTCCATTCTTGTATTTGCTCTTTATTTTTTAAAATCTCATCATAAAAATCACGAGAAACTTTATCAAGAGTCATACAATATTCACTTTCTACAACAAATTTTTTCTTTTCAAATATAGCTTTTTGATATTCTTCAACTCCAGAAATAAAATCTATAATAGTAATACTTACTTCTCTCATAACTTGAAGTTTTTTAAGTATTTCTGTAGCAAGTCATACATTTCATAAAATAGCTGATTGTTTTTCAGAAATAACACTATTTATAAAATCTTCTAATTCTGTATTTAAAAATCATTTTAAATCTTTATGTATGAAAAAATCTCTTTTACTTTCAGCTTCAAACCTAGTTAAATGATAATCTAAAACTTTTGTTTTTTCTGTCTTTTTATCACTTAAATATTTTGTTAAAATAGCAAAAGGTGATTTAGAAAACACTTCTAAAATATTTTCAGTATTATTTTTATTTTCTCACTCTTTGTATTCAAAAAATAATACAATTTCGTTTTCTTTTATTTGAATATTTGTAAAGCTTTCAAGTATATCTCAAGTTTCTTCATCTATAATTTCTTTAGTTCCTCAAAAAATAAGCTTACATTTATCTTTATTGTTATTTAAAGCTTCTTTTGTTTCTAATAATTCAAAAGTGATTTTAGTTTTTTTCTCATCATTTGAATAAAAACTATAAATATTGAAATGTTTTCAAGATTTTATGTAATATTGTCATTCTGTAGCCCAAGTAAAACCAACATCTCATCATTCAAATTTGTAAGTTCATTTTTGTTTTCTTGTTTTGAAAAAATCTCATTTATCATAATAAGAAGTAAAAAAGGCATTTAACCAATTATAAATATCATCACTTTCAATACTTGTTTTTTTTGAATCTTTTAAGCTGTTTTTATTACTTACATATTCTTTGAATTTTGGATTATACTTTGAAGCACTTTCTATTTCTGTAGTATTTCAAGAATTATAAAGCTCAACTAATGAATCATTTTCACTAGCTTCTTCAAATTCTGATACTTTATCAAAAATATTTTTTGATGATGATTCTAAACTTTTAAATTTAGAATTTATTGTTTTTGGTAATTCAATATCTATAAAATTTTTAATTTCTTTTTCACGAAATTTCATAATTCTATAAATACCAAAATCAAGGTCAGAGTTATTTATTTCAAAAATTTCTTTTAATTTTTCTTGTAGATTTAAAAGAGAAGTATTTGTATTTTCCATAATTTATTTTTTATCTTTAATTATAATAAATAAGTCGTTTGGCTTACATTTAAAAGCTTCTAACAGTTTTCAAATAGTATCAAAATTTATTGCTTTTGTTTTACCATTTTTCATACTCCATAAAGCTTGATAACTTATTCAAGTTTCTTTTTCAAGGCATCTTAAGTTTTTAGCTTTCTTTTCAAGTAAAGTAGTCGCCAAACAAATAACCATTATAAACCTTTTAATAAGGAATAGATAATGTGGATAATTACCCATTCCTACCATCAAAAGGTTTAATCTTTTTAACATAATAATTGTTTGTTTGGCAAAGTTATCTTACTTATAAAATAAAAAAAGTAAAGAAAAAAGCTTGATATATTTTAATAAATCAAGCTCTTGTAGTTGCTAAAAATAGCATTTCTATAAATGAATAACCTTAAATCATCTTATTTCTAATTCTGGTGTTATCTTATAAAATCTATGACATTTTTTATAATCTTTTTCCGAACAAAAAAAGACTACTGTATAGTCTTTTGCAAGAGCTGTTAATTTATCAACTCAAAACATAAATTTTTCATAAGAAATCTCATCGTCTAAACCTCATAAACTTTCTCACATAAAAATATATTTACTTCAAAATAATTCTTGAAGTCTATTTTTATTATATTGAGGAACAAAACGAGAATAGGGAGATGAACGAACATCAATTAAATAAGCAAATTCTACTGAATTTAATTCAAATAAAAATTCTTGAATAGTTCTCGTAGAGTGTCAAATACTATATATTACTTTCATTTTGGCTTTGTTAAGAGATAAATAAGTAATTTTATTATACTTATTTTATCTTAAAAGCAAAATGTTTTTTGGCTTATTTAAGCTAAAAACTAATCAATAAAGCTATTTATAAAATTTTGAAATTCTTCATACTCAATAGTCTCTTCATTCATTGTCTCTAGAATTCATTTATAATCAAAATTTATGATTTTTTCAAAATTATCATATTCTAAATACCCATTAAAATTTTCCAATATAAATTTGGCTAAGTGTCTATCTATTCATAAATTTTGTAATTCAATTAACTTTTTATTGCTGGTTCAATACTCCAAAAATTCAGCCCAATTATGTCCTGCATTTTCTTCTCATAATTTTTCAACTAAAATAAGGTAATAATTATTAAAATATTTTTCTAGCTTATATCTTAATACATAGTCAATATCATTCATTAAATCATTTATAATTTGATTTATATGAATAGGATTATTTTTATCAAAACTTTCAAATACTCGGTTAATATAAATAAATCAATCTTTCTCTTGTTTATATTTAATAGTGCTAGATATAATTTTTTTTAGAGATGCTGAATTTAGCCATTGTTCCATAATTACTGCATAATATTCGATTTTTTTTCAGTTTTTAAATTCTTCATTTGAGAACATTGGATTTCTTCAATGACTTTCTTCTTCTTTAAAGTTATATTTTTTATATAACATTGTTAATAAGGTTTTACAGTTTTCATAGTTTATTTCTTTTGGCAATGGTGTATATACTTCTTCATTATCTTTGTAAATATTATTTTGATACTTAATTTTAATATTTGAAGAAATAAGAAGTAAATCATCTGGAACTAAAACATCTTTTGCTATTTTTTCTAGATTTCAATTATCTTTTAATTTTTTATTGTAATTTCATACTAAATTACTATCAAATCATTTTTTGTGATGATATAGTAATATATTTCAATAATGGTCCCATATTTCTTTTTCAGTAGCAGTAAAATTTTTTTTTATAAAATTTTCTCAAGAAATTGAGTTGTTAATATTTTTATAAAAATTTCCTTTTCATTCTAAAATTTGAGATTCTATTTTTTCAATCTCTTTATTTTTTACAATATCATGATCTACTTCTTTACTATTATAATCTTTAACCCATTCATTTATATCTTCTCTAATACATATTATATTTCAAGATAATTCTTTTGTTAATCTTCAAGCTCTTCAAGCTAAATTCCAAAAATCTATACTTTTAAATTTTTTTCATCAAATTTTATTGTTTAAAATAAAAATATTTTTTGCTGGAAGATTTATTCATTCTAATAATGTTGAAGTTGTAAAAATATAACTTATAGATTTATCTTGAAATAATTGTTCTATCATATTTCTAATTCTTTGTGGAATTGCTCAAAAATGAAATCAAATTCACTTTTTTAAGCAAGGAATTAAATAATAATATTCGTGTAATTCTTTTTTTATTAAATCTATAAGTTTATTTATTTGATTTAGTTTTTCTTCATCTGAAACTTCATTTAAAAGTTCTGAAAATTTCAATGAATAATTTATTGTATTTTGAACTGTATTACAATAAATTATATTTTTAGTATTATTTCATAAATCACGAATTATTTCAAATGTACTTTTTAGAAATATACTATTATTTTCAATATTATATTCATTTCATAAATCTGAATAATAGGTAATACTTCTTTGTATTAAGTCTATAAAATATCTATTTTGAGTTACTGTTGTTTCAGTAACTGTTAAATTATCTTCTGGACTAGCTCAAAATACTTTTAAAAATATATCTGGATTTGGCAAATTTGGAGATGCAAAAAATAAGTTTATTCATTTTTTTTGTGCTTGATAAAGTGCATGATAGTACAAAGGAGAACGAGAATCATTTTCCGATATTACCTTATGTGCTTCATCAACAAATAAATAAGAAATTTTAGGGTTATTTTTATTTCATAGATATTTTATGAATCTTTCTGGTGTAAATATGAAAATAAAATTGTTTTCTTTGCTATATAGTAAATCTGGCACTATGGGGTGAGTTAGAATTTTATATTTTTCTAATTTATCTTTAAATTCTGTTTTCAATTTATTAGATACTTGATTTATTAAAGCTCTTGTTGGAACAATAAGAACAATATTTTCTTTTTTTTCATCAGCTAATTTAAAAATATAAGATTCAATTAAAAATGATTTTCAAAGTGATGTTGGTCAAGAAAAACTAAAATTATTATGATTTAATAACTCTTTATATATTTTATATTGAGAATCAGTAAATACCTTATCTCAAAATGGAGAAATTTGATTTTCTTCTTTAATTTTTTTACTTATAAAAATATCAAATGGAATCTCTTTTTCTATAGTTCATTCATTATCAATAAACTTTATTGATGGAAAATTTCATAATCTTGTTAAAATTGATACAGAATAAACTTTAAAATCCTCATAAAATTCTTGCATTTCATATAGTAATGAAATTATCTTCAATGATATATTTTTATATTCAGAATTGTCAGAAAAAGATAAAATATCTGCAAAACGAAATAAATCATTGTATTCTTTTTCAGTAAATACAATGTTATTATTTGAAAATAGTTTACTTATTGAATATTCTTCAGCTTTTTTAAAAATTTCTAAAAAATATTCATCTTCTATGACTTGTTTAGACCAATCTTTTATCATATTTTAATTTGTTATATGTTTTGTAATTTCTTTACGAGTTTCATTTAATCTTGAAAATGGTAAAAAATAAAAATAAAGGTTATGTCATTGTAAGTCTTTTTGACCAATTTCTTCTAATATATAATCTTTCTTTTTATTTATTTTTTCTTTTAATACTTCTTCTATTTTATTTGAAAAATCTTTATTTGATAAACCTTGAAATTTACTTATATCAATCTCAAATCAAATGAAAATTGCAAAACCAGTATTTACATTACAATTATTATTTCTTGAAGGGTAAATTAAAGATTTAAAAAATTTTTCTTCCTCTTCAGAAAAAGTTTCTTTTCATAAATTATCTGAAATTAAAGCTTTTTCATATCAAATTCAAAATTTTGAAGTGTCTCTATCTGTTTCTACTCATTCTTTATTTCTTTTGATTCAATTTTTTAAAATCATATATAGATAGTAATGCACTATCTATTCATTTTTTTAATTCTATAATTGTTTTTGATTCTCAGAATAATAAAACATAATCATCTCATATTTTTTTATAATGAACTCCATCAGCTCATTTTACATAATCGTTAGGAGATGTTTTAAGTTCTAGTTTACTTAATATTTTAGGGGCTTGTAAATCGCTTTCAAGAAAACAATAAAGTAAATATTCTCATAATTCTCAAGTATTTGAAAGATAATCTCTTATTTTAGATATAGCTTTTTTAACTGTTGATACTGATACTGTCTTTTGTTCACTAAGGGTTTTTCTTGATAATGAATATCAAAGAATAGGGTTTAATAGTTTTTCTTTTAAACTTAAATAATCAAAGTCTTTTGAATCTATTTGAAGCATAAATACTTTTAATGATTTTTCTCAATTTGAGTCTAATTCTATATTATCAATTTCTTTAAAAATAGATAAAAACTCATTACTATCTGAGCTAAATGATGAATCCATTTATAATTTTATTAAACATATAAACCTTACAATTACTATTATTATAATTATTTTCTTTAAAATATCAATTTACTTTAAAATATTTTTATTTTCCAAAAGTGCAGCAAGAAAATGCAACACTTTTGAGTTTTTCTATGAAAAAAAACTTTACACTTTATAGTTTTTCTAAACAATACAAAATTACTTTTTTATTACTTTATCTAAAATGCCTTACTTTTTAGTTTTTTTATGAAAAAATGATGCCAAATGCGACACTTTTGGGTGTTTCTAAAAGTGTAAAGTAAAAACCTTACACTTTTAAGGTATTTCAAATAAAATAACTTTACAATATGTAATAAGTCTAAATTTAATAGTATAATTACTATTATAAATTTCAAAAATCAGACACTTTTAAGCTTTTTAAATAAAAATAAAAAGAAAAATCAGACACTATTTTACTATTTATATAAGCTAACTATAATATCATTGTTCAATTATAGTTAGCTTATATAAAATAATATTAGTTTTAGCTTGTATACTTAATTTATAATTTAATTCAATAAGCTTCTTTTTGCTCTAAAGTTAATCTATTTGAAATTATTTCTTTTCATCACATCTCAGTAATATAAAATGCAATAAGTCCTTTAGCGAATCTAATAGGGTTTTTTTAAATGAATCAAAAAATGTGTTCGAAATTTTTCTTATCTGTCCACCATTTTTTGATTAGAAACTTTTCATACTTGAAAAGCTTGATAAATAAGAGAAAAAGTAGGTATTTATATCTACTTTTTTTTGTTATTAAAAAATAACCTTTATAAAGGTTATTTTTTAAAGTTATAATGACTTCCCAGCAAGTTCTATATTTTTTGATGCTTCAAATAATTCTAAAGACAATTTTTCCCTTCCTCTTTTGCTATCACTATCTCAGTCTCTGAAAATTTTATTAGATAAATCTAATAAAAATTTTTTTAATAAAGTATGATTAAAATTAATAATCTTATTTATTATATTTTCATTTGATTCTCACTGTTTTATTATATTAGAATGTTTTGGGTTAGAAAATCACTCTCAAACATAATTAGAACAAATATTCCATGCATTATTTATTTTACTAGATGCATCTTTAAGATATTTTCAGGCTTCTGAATATTTTTCTTTGACTTTATTTGACAATGTTAATAAAAATCAAGCTAAACTATCATAAAATAAGTCTCAAACTTTTTCTGCTAATTCTTCACTATTTAGTCCTATTCATTCTATATTATTGTTTAAGTTTATAATTTTATTAATCTTTTCTGATTCATTATCTAAATATACTTTGGTTTCTTTATCAAAAATAAAGATATCTTTAATATCTCAACTAAAGCCAATTTCTTCTAATGCTAATATAATTCAGGGAATGAATTTTTCAAAGTCTTTTTCTAAATAAAAATTTTGTTTTTTAAACTCTGAAAGATTAATTGGAAATATTTCACTTTCAGAATGCCACCAATTTTCACAAAATATTTGATTCCAATAATCTTGTTTATCTTTTTCAGAAGAACTATTTATATATATTTTTTCTTTTTCTTCTAACTTCTTTATTTGTAAATCTAAAATTTCACTCATATAACTGAAAATTAATTATTATTTTTTTATTGTACTTGTTTTTTATAAAAAAAACAAATGTTATTTGGTTTGCTTAGATTGAATTTCAATAATTTCAATTCATTTATAAGATTTTGCTTTCTCATTTGTTATTATTACTTCTGAATTAGGTAATATAACTCACTCATTAGTAGTATTCTTAATATACTTAAAGTATTCTCAAAAATTTGGAATAATAGATAGTTTTGTAATATCCTTCACTTTTCATTTTTTCCCTTCAATAATTATTAACATATTTTTCTCTCTTGATATAAAGGTGTCATCTATATTATTTGATACAGAAGTAAATGCTTTTAACTCAACACTTTTATTATTTGAATTTATCCATCAATCCCAATTATCTCATCTATAAACAAGTGTTCAATTCATATCAGGCATTTTTTTTATTGCTATCTCTAGTTTTTGTATTAAACTTTTGCTTGCTTTAATATTGTTAGGTGTTAAATTAGCTAATGTATTTTTACCTCATCTCAAAAATTTATTTAAATTTTCATAAATAGTATTATCAGTATAAGTAAAAATTAATAATGCTTCATCTCTAGATAGTTTAAGTATCTCTTGTAAAATCTTCAGGTAATTATATTTTTTCTAGTTCTTTTATCTGGGAATTTATGTTTTTATTGTAATTAATTTCAATTTTATTATTTTTAAAATTTTCCATATTTTTATTTTTTTGAATAATTTTTTAGCTTTGTATAAATAATATCACATATATTTCATTTATACAAAATAAAGCTATATTTAGATAAATTAAATTGGTAATTTTTCTTGATTTTTTAGCACTTATGAATATAGTTTTTTTTATTTTCTAAAAAAAATATTTTTTAATGAAGCATAAGAAAAAAAAGAAAAATTTAAAAAAATATTCTGAAAACAAAGAAATACAAAAACCTAGTCACAAGCAAGAACATCGTGTTTCTTCTCCTTTGGAATTATTTTTTGATTTAGTCTATGTTATTGCAATGTCAGCTTTGGCTTGAGGTTTGCATCATAGTCTTGTAGAGTGACATATTTTATCTGGAATTTTGATGTTTTTACAAACATTTTTTTCTATTTGGTGGAGTTGGATGAACTATAGTTGGTTTTCTTTGGCTTATGATCCTGATGATTCTATGTTTAAAATTTTGACTTTTGTGCAAATTTTTTGACTTTTAATTTTTACTTCAGGAATTTCTTCTGTATTTTCTGAAAATCCTCAATGGGCTGTTTGAATGCTTTGACTTGTGATTATGAGAATTGTTATGATTATTCAATGGGTAAGAGCTGCAAAATTTAGCCCTGAAAACAGGGAAGTCTGTATGAAATATGCATATTGACTATGATTTTTACAAATTCTTTGGATTATAAAATTTTTCTTTTTGCCAGAAACTTGAATAATTAACATAATTTTGACTATTTTACTTATTTTTTGAGAACTTGCTGTCCCTATTTATGCAGAAAGGACAAGTAAATCATCTCCTTGGCATTCTCATCATATTGCAGAAAGATATTCTTTACTTTTGATAATAATTCTTTGAGAATGACTTTGGTGAGTTTCTAAAACCATTATAGCTTTGACTTGATTAGAAAATGGTCTTTTTGTTGCTTTTTGAGTTTGATTTTTTGCTACAGCTATAGTTTTTGCTATTTGGTGGGCTTCTTTTCAATTTTCTTGGGGAAATATTTTGGATAAAGTTCGTTGAAGTTTGAAAATTATGGCTTTTTGATATTGACATTATTTTCTTTTTGCATCAATAGCTTGAATTTGAATAAGTTTAGAGCTTGTTGCTGATTGAGCTAAAAATTATTATTTAAATTCTTGATGAGAGCATTCTGTTACAGTATTTTTTGCAATTTGTGTTTTATGTAGTTTTGTTGGAATATATTTTTTAGTGAATTCTTTGATGAGAATCATACTGATACAAAAAAATAAATATCAAATTTACACTATTTTTATCTGAATTTGACTTTTGACAATACCAGCAATTTTAATTTATTTTTGATTTGATTTAATTTTGGCTTTAAGTTTAGTTTTATCTTGAATTATTGTTTATATATTGCTAACAAGGGCAGAGCATTATTGTAAAATAAAAAATAAAAAACTTTGACAAAAATTCTAAAATTCTTAAAATTTACCTAAATATTTTTTAACAGATTTCTTATGAAAATTTTGATGCTTATTCCTGTTGTTGCTTATATGGCTTTGGTTGTATTTAACCTAGATATGCTAAATACTAGTAACACTATAAATATTTTTGGTTTGGCTGATTTTAATGCTCCAGCACTGCTTTACAGTTCTATTTTTTGGATTTTATATACTATTTTGGTATTTATATTTTTTGATATAAAATTAGCTTTAAAAAATAGGTCAATTAATAGACTAGAAGAGGAAATTTTTGAATTAAAAACAAAACTTTATGATGTTAGAGAAGACGAAATTCGTGAATTTATAAAAGATTATAAAGGAAATCTTG
Organism: Candidatus Gracilibacteria bacterium HOT-871; assembly: GCA_002761215.1. Classification (GTDB taxonomy): domain Bacteria; phylum Patescibacteriota; class Gracilibacteria; order BD1-5; family UBA6164; genus GN02-872. The sequence goes on along the minus strand of CP017714.1, from coordinate 559,311 downwards.
ATGAATTTACTCAAGAACAAAGAGAACTTTTTGAAAAATTTAAATCAGAAAGTGAAAGGGATTTGTTAAAACAAAAATCTGAAACAGACAGAATTTTAGAAAAATTAAATATTTTAGATAAATGATTTTTTGATAAAATAAAAGAAACTTTTAAATGAAAAAACTAGAAAATTTATTTCTAGTTTTTTTGATTATCAAGTTTTTCAATTATCTGTGAAAATATTTTTAATAAAGATTCATCATATCAGTTGTGTTTACAAAGCCAAGTTGACAAGTTGAAAGCAATTGTTGGTTTTGAATATTTTCTGAAATATGAACTAAAAATACTTTCATAAGTTACAGATATTTTTTTGCTGTACTTCAATCTTTCTAAGTTTATGTTTAGTTTATCAATTGATTGTTGAAATTTTTTGTTATCAAATTTTTCTCAATACTTTTCTCATCTTTTTCTTAAAGTTTCCATCAAAAAATCTCTTATAACCTCTATTTTATAATAATTTTCAAATTCTCAATCTAAAACTACCCAATTGTATTTTTTGAAGTCATTTTCATAGATTTTGTCTACTCTATAAACTTGTTTTATAGATTTTATAATCATTTCTCTATCAATTTGAAAATTTTCATCACGATCAATTATTGCAACTACATTTTCTTTTCAAAAAAGCTCTGATGAAAACAAAAACCATTCATAAAGTGCTCACTTTCATCAAACATCAATTACACTAATATTTTTAAAATTTAGATTAAAATAATTTTGTTTTTCATATGAAGTCAAGGCTTTGCACTTCAAATCACAGTATTTTGAAAAATCTGTATTTTCAAAGATGTTTGGAATACTAATTTTTTCAGTTTCTCATTCTACCAAAATTACTCAATCTGAAAAGAAAATAGAAGCATTTTTGAAAATCAAACTTATCATTATTTTGTTGTATTTTCAGTTTTTGTTATCAATTCTTTTTGTAATTGTTTTTTTGTTTTCATTTTTTACAAAAATAATATCATCTATTTCATATTTTCCTTTTTTGAAGCTAGAAACCAACTCTGTTGAATGAGTTGCATAACAAACTTTTGTGTTTTCTTGTTCTCAAATTGACTGTAAAATTTCATCAATCATTTTTGTTGCGTGTGGATGCAAAAAATTTTCAGGCTGATCTATCAGAAATATTGTAAAATCATCACTTTTAAAATTTTGTATTGAAAACAAATAAAGTCTCAAAAGTGAAATCAAAATTGTTGTTTTTGTTGCTCAATCTCTAGATTTTAGATTTGATAATTTTTCTCTTGCTTTTGAAACTAATTTATCATTTTTTAGCTCTTTTGTTTTTAAAATCAAATCAATCAATTTTATGTATCAGTCTTCTTTATTTTCTTTATTTATCTTTCTATCGGCTGGAATAAAGATTAGATTCACTTTTTTAAGAAATTCTTTTTGCTTTTCATCAGAAAAATTATCAACTGTTGTGATTTCATCAGAGTCAAATTTTGCTTCAATTCTTATTTTTATTTCTTCTTGTTTGTAAATAACAATTGCCTCTAAAATTAATTTTTTTTCTAAATCTTTAAAATCTTTTCTTTTTATTCTTTTTGAATTTATAAGTTTTTCAATTGCTTTTAAAATAATTGTTTTTCAACTTCAGTTTTTACCAACAAAAACACTTTTTCTTTCTCAAAGATAGATAGTTTGATATTCTATATTTCTAAAATTTTGAATATGAATTTGTTTTAAGCAGTACATAAATATTTTTTAATTATATTTTGAAATATTATATCACTTTTTTGTGATTATTGAAAATATTTTGAATTTTTGGATTTTTAATATATAATCATAAAACTTTAAAATTTAAAATATTTTTTATGATAAAAAAAATAATAAAAAATTTTAAAACAAAATGAATGGTTTGACATAGTTCAAAATTTCTTATAAAAAAAATGATTTGAAATATAGATTTTTCAAAAGATTTAGTTATAGTTCAGTATTGAAGCTGAAAAGCTGTTTTTGTAAAACAAATTTTGAAAAAAATGTCAAAAAATTCTAAACTTTATGTTTTTGAAATAGACGAAAGATGCAATAAATATGTTGAAGAAATAAATGATTCTAGGCTTATTTATATAAATGACTCTGCAGAAAAAGTTTTTGATTATGTTAGTGAAAAAAAAGTGGATGTTGTAGTTTCAACTTTACCTTTTTGAAGCTTACCAAAAGATTTACTTAAATCAATTATCTCAAATTCTAAAAAAATATTAAAAGAAAATGGCTTATTTTTACAGTATCAATATTTTTTGACAGATAAAAAAGCTATAGAAAATATTTTTTGAATAAAAAGTAAGATTTCTTTTGAACTTATAAATTTTCCACCAGCATTTATTTATAAAATTCAAAAATAAAAAAAATCAGATATTATTCTGATTTTTTGTGGTCATTTTTTATCATTTCGTTGATGTGTTTATTTGACACAATAAGGATTGTTATCACTAAATATCCAATTCCTGAAAATATTACTAGATTCATTATATCACCAAAAATAGGCATCAAGTCTTTTGCTGCAAAAAGTCAAATAATTGATGGAATCATTGCTATTCACATATAAAGTGATAGCACACGACCAAGCTTTTCTTGAGGAATTTTCTCTTGCATAAGAGCCATTGATGCAGATTGTGTTATTGCTGAAGTTATTCATATTATAGCTAATAAAACACTAAATGGCCAGAAAAAACTTGAGGGGAATAATCACATCACAATAAAAAGTATTGCATAAACTCCATACGACCACATCTCAATGTAGGCTTTGTGAGTTTTAAAGTTTCTTATATATAAAACTAAACTTCCTAAAATCATACCAATTGAAAAAGCTATATTTGCAATTGAGATTTCAAGTTCTGCTCCACCAAAGTGTTTTTGTATGATAAGTGAAAGCAAAATAACAACAGGCATTGTAAAAAATGGAGAGATTGAACCATAAACAAAAAGCCAAAAAATTCCACGATTTTCCTTTAAAGAATACCATCCTTCTTTCATTTCAGTAAAAACTTGTTTGATTCCAGCATCAGATTTTTGTTTTTGCTCTTTTGGAAATTTTACAAAAGCTAAAAATGTCACTGCAATTATAGCTCAAACTACATCAAGAAATAAAATTTGACTAATTGGTAAAAATGCAACCAAAGCACCACCAAGTGCTGGTCATGCAATTGTAGAAACTCACTGAATCATTTGTTCTACACTTGCTACTCTCATCAGCTCACTTGTTGGAGCGAGAAGTGGAGCTGAAGCTTGCATTGATGGAGCATGAAATGCACTTGCAGTAGAACGAAGAGCCATAAGTATGTAAATTGCTATAAGTTGATCTCATCACTGCATCAAGAAAAAGGCCATTATAACAGTAAAAATAGCAACTAAACTATCAGAAATAATCATAGTCCATTTTTTATTCCAACGATCAACATATACTCCTGCAATTGGAGATAAAATTGCACTTGGAAGTAACCAAGCTAGTGCAGAATTCAATAAAACAGCTTCAGATTTGTATTCTAAAGTAAGCCAAGTTGTTAAGGCAAATGAAACAGCAGAACTACTTATAATAGAAAAAGCTTGTCCTGTCCATATCAGAAAAAATTTTTTCTTCCAGTTGCTAAAATTTAACGATTCACTCATTTTTTGTAAATTAGAAAATATTTTTTAGTATATTGCTTTTTTAAAATTTTCAAAAACAATTTTGTCACTTTTTTTAAAAAAAATTGTTATAGTGTTTGCAAGCCTTAAAATTTTTATCCTCTTTTTTTTAATTTTTTATGAGAAAGATTATTTTTTTAGTTTGTATATTTTTTGTATTTTGAGCTGAAAATAGCTTTGCTTGAGAATATTTTTTTAAAGAAAATATTTTAAAAATTCAAGAGGTTTCTCAAAAAATAGAAAAATATATTTGAAAAAAATCTTTTTATTTAAATAATAGTTTTGAGAAGAACAGTTTATTTATTTCTTATTTAGAGAGAAAAATTCGAGATTTTATAGAAGATGCATATGTAAAGAAAAGTGGAAATGTGCAAAAATGTGATAAATCTTGAGAATTTGAACAATGTTCTTTTTAAAAATATTTTTTAAAGTTGAAAAAAATTTTGCTGAAAAAAGTTTAAATTTCAACTAGATTTGAACTAATATTTTATTATAATTTAAAGATTATTTTTTAAAAAATAAATTTATGAGAAAGATTCCAAAAAAATATTTTATTATATTTTTTCTAATTATTATTTTGGTAGCTTGAGGTTACTATGTTTATCAAAATTATGATAGCCTTTTTGGTACTTGAAATAATAGCCAAAATTGAGGTACTAATCAATTTTGAACTTTAGAAACTACAGTTGAAAAGAAAACTTTTGATACAGAGATAGAGCTTACTTGAACAACAAAAATCAGAAATGAACAAAAATTAAAATTTAACACAGTTTGAAGAATCACTGAAGTAAGGTTCAATGTCTGAGATTCTGTAAAAAAATGAGACACAATTGTTTCTGTTGACTCTTCAAAAGCTCAATCAGATATTGATAAAGCTGTTATTGATCTTGATAAAGCAAAAAGAGCTTTGGCAAAAACAGTTGATGATTTAAAAGATTCAAAACTAAAAGATGCTATGCTTGAGGGAAAAACTTTGCAAACTAATATAGATCAAAAACAAAAAGATCTAGTTTTTTTGAAACAAAAACAAGTAAATGAGCTAAAAACAAAGGAAATAGAGTTAGAAACTGCTAGAAATAATTATATTATTGAAGAGGCTAAGTTAAAAAAAGATTTGGCTATTTCTAAATTTGACCAAAAAAATAGTTGAACTTCTTTGGCTGATAAAAATAATACTTATGAAAAGCAAAAAAGAGATTATGAAGAATTTAAAAATAATTTTCAATCAAAACTAGATAAAAAAATAAATGAATATGAAACAAAACTTTCAAATACTTACTATGATTTGGAAAAAGATGTTAGGGATTTTGAAAGAGTTTTAACAGATATGGATCAACTAGTTTCTTGAAAATTTTCTACTAATGAAAAATATTTTTCTTTAAAAAATACATCAAACATATCAAAAATAAAGGAACACTACAATAAAGCAAATGAAGAATTTAAAAAATTTAAAGATGCATTTAAAAATGTTTCTTCCAAAGATGATGCAAAAAATATAATAAAAACTTTGGAAGAAGCAAAAGAATTTTATGAACATATATACCAAGCTTTGGTTTACACAGAAAGAGGTTTTGCAGATTCTTTCCAACCAGAAGATTCAAAATTATTTAATATTTCAGAAGAAAGTGCTAAATTTAATGGTTTCCAAGCAAGAGCAGGTACTATGAGAACATCTATAACTACAACAATAGATGAATTAAAAAATTTTGATAGTGCTGAAAAAATCAAAAAAGATTTAGAAAATGAGCTTGAAAAAGCAAGGCTTGCTTTAGAGACTGCTGAATCAGAAATCAATAAATTTGCTAATGAAAAAGATTTTACTTCAAACACTACAAATGCTACTCAAAAAAATATGGTTTTGGCTTTAAATAATTTAAAACTAGGGCTTGAACAAAAAGCAGTAGAACTTGAGAAATTCAAAAAAGGTCAAGATGATGAATACAAACAAGCAGAACTTGCTATAGAAAAAGATAAACTGGCTTTGAAAAAAAATCAAGAAGAAATAGAAAAGTTAAAAAATATTTGAAAAAATGATGAATATTTATCTGCTGAAGAAGTTGTAAAACAAGCTGAACTAAATCTAGAAAATGCTAGAAAATGACTTGAAAATTTTATAATTCAAGCTCCATTTGATTGAGTTATAACAAAAATGGATTATAAAGTTTGAGATAGAATTACTGAAAATTCTGAGCAATCAATTTCTATTGTTGATCCAAAAACTATTGAAGTTTTGGTAAATATCAATCAAACAGATATCATAAAAGTTAAAAAAGATATGCCTGCTAAAGTTACTTTAGAAACTTATCCTGACAAAGTTTTAGATTGAAAAGTAGCTGAAATAGATACAACTCCTTCTACAGATGAAAAAAGCTGATTGTCTAAATTTTCTGCAAAAGTTTTACTTTGAGATTATGGAAATTTGAACTTATTCACTTGAATGCAAGCTACTGTAAAAATAAAAACAGAATCAGCTCCAGAATGACTTTATGTTCCATTCTCATCTGTAAATAGTGAAGATGATTGAAGAAAATATGTAACAGCTATAGAAAACTGAAAGAAAGTAAAAAAATATATAGAAGTTTGAGCTAATTACAATTGATATTATCAAGTTTTGAGCTGATTGAAAGAGTGAGACAAGATTCTAGAATTGGATTATGATGCATCAAAAATAAAAGAAGAAGATTTAAACTGATGAAATGGATGAATGTTCCAAGGTTGAATGTAATATAATTAGAAATTAGAATTAAAAAAATTTTTTATGTTGAAATTAAAAGGTATAAAAAAATCATATAAAGCCTGAAATCAATCATTTGTTGTTCTAAATTGAATAGATTTAGAGATTAATGAATGAGAATATGTTGCCATAATGTGACCTTCTGGTTCTTGAAAATCAACTTTAATGAATATTATTTGAATGTTGGATAATTCAGATTCTTGAGAATATTACATAAATTGAACAAGAGTTGATAATTTGAGGGAATCAAAAAGATGAAAAATCAGAAGAGAAAATATTTGATTTGTTTTTCAAAATTATTCTTTAATCCCTAGAATAAATGTTTTGGAACAAGTTAAACTTCCTCTTTTGTATCAATGAATTCCTCATAAAGAAGCAACAAGAAGATCTATGGAAGCTATAAAAAAAGTTTGACTTGAGTGAAAAGAAAAAAATATGCCAAATGAACTCTCAGGTTGACAAAAGCAAAGAGTTGCTATTGCAAGAGCTATAGTTATAAAACCAAAAATAATTTTAGCTGACGAACCAACTTGAGCTTTGGATACAAAAACTTCTCAAGAAGTTATGGATTTATTTGATGAATTAAATAATGAATGAAAAACTATAATTGTTATCACTCATGAACCAGAAATTGCTGATAGAACAAAAAGAACAATTATAGTTAGAGATTGAAATGTTATTCATAAAACTTAATTTTTTAAAAGATGAATTTACTTTTATTTATAAAACAGGCATTTCTTGCTATAAGATGAAATAAACTAAGATCATTTTTGTCAACTTTGTGAATAATAATCTGAATTTCATCTTTTGTTATAATGCTTGCTATTTGAGAATGAACAAAACAACAAATGCTTAGCTATTTTGCTGATAGTAGTAATGTTGTAAATATTGATACCAATGAATGACCAAATCAGGATTGAAAACCAAAAAGTTCTCTTTGAAAAAATATTTTTACTGAGGAAATAACAAGTGAAATACTAGAAAAAGTTCCTCATGCTCAAAAACTATTATTAGAATATAATTTGAGTTCAAATCCTAGAGCTATTTATAAAGCTAAAGACATAGGATGAGCTTTAAAAGTAATTCCTAAAAATTTTTTCTCTATAAAAAAAGGAAAAATTATGTTATGAACTTATTTTTGACAAGATGATTATGATGAAGAAAGAAAAGTCGCTATAATTTGATATAAATTAGTTAGAAAGGTATTTTGAACAGAGAATCCTATTTGAAAAAAATTGTCTATTTGATGAGAAATATTTTCTGTTTCAGGTGTGTTAGAAGAAAAAGGTTATGATTTTGATGAATGAATTTTTATTCCTAATACAACTGCAAAAAAATATTTTTGAAAAACAGAGATATCTAGATTTATGGTTTTTGCTGATAAAGATGAAAATGTTGATAGTTTAAAAAAAGATTTGTGATATTTTTTACTAAAAAGGTCAGGGCTTGATAATTATTCTGATGTAAAGTTTCGTCTAAGCACAAACAAGGATATGATGAAACAAATTTCAGATATGTCAAAATCATTTACATATTTCTTAGTTTGAATCTGAGCTATATCTCTTGTTGTGTGATGAATTGGTATTATGAATATAATGTTGGTGTCTGTTACAGAAAGAACTAGAGAAATTTGAATCAGAAAAGCTATTTGAGCTACAAATTTCAATATAATGTATCAATTTTTGATTGAAGCTATAATTTTGACATTAATTGGTTCTTTGATTGCTATTTGATTGTCTTATGGTTTGGCTCGGGTGATTAATAATTTTTCTCCTCCAGACCTTTGATTTAAGTGTATAATAAATACAAATATTTTATTTATTGCAATTGCTGTTTCAGTTACAATGTGACTTTCATTTGGTCTTATGCCTGCTTATAAAGCTGCTAGGCTTAAGCCTATTGATGCTTTGCATTTTGAATAAAAATCCAAAAATTTTTGGATTTTTTTCTTACTCAATTCTTAATTTTAAATTGTTATAATAAATTTGTAAGATAAATTTTTTGGACTTATTTTTTAATAATTAATCATATCTAATTTTAAAAATTTTTCTTACTTAGTTCTTAATTAAAGATTGCTATAATAAATTTGTAAGATAGATTTTTTAGATTTATTTTTTAAAGTTAGTTTTTTAAATTCAAAAAATTTTCTTACACTTCTTAATTAAGAATCACGAATTTTATCGTGAAAAAATATTTAAAAATCTAGAAAAATATTTTTTAGATTTTAAATTTTATATTATTTTTTAAAATAAAATTGCCTATGAATAGAAAAATTATTTCTTGAACTGTTGCTTTTACTGTACTTTTAGCTTGAATTTGATACACTTATGCTAATACTACTGAAAATTCTACAAAAGTAGAAAACAGATGAACTTTGACAGCAGAACAAAAGGCTAAATTTGAAAAATTTAGAACTATAAAAAATAAATTAAGTTCTGGTCAAACTTTGACAGCAGATGAACAAAAAATTTATGATGAATTTAAAGCAAAAAAGGAAAAAATAAAAGCTCTGAGGGAAAAACAATCAAAGTGAGAAACATTGACAACAGAAGAACAAAATTTACTAAACTCTGTAAAATGAAGAAAACATGGAAAATGACATTGAAAGGTGATGACAGCAGAGCAAAAAGCTGAATTTGAAAAGTATAGAACAATAAAATCAAAGAAGGAAAAATGAGAAGCTTTGACAGCAGGCGAACAAAAAGTATATGATGATTTTCAAGCAAAAAAAGCTGAAATGAAGTCTAAAACAAATTCTCAAAAATAAAAAAATCTCTCTTTTTAGAGAGATTTTTTCTTAAATTTTTCTTAAATTAGCTAATTATAATTTTTTTATTATAATAAATAAAATATATTTTTACAATTAAATTATGAAAGTTTTGGTTGTTGAAGATAATGAAATATTATCTAGAAATATAGTTAGATATTTGTCAAGTAGAGAAATATTTACAGAAGCTAGCTTAGATTGAGAAGATTGACTTTATAAAGCACTTACAAAACATTATGATGTGATTATTTTGGATATAAATTTGCCAAGAAAAGATTGACTTGAAGTTTGTAAAACTATTCGAGATAGAGGTAAAGAAGTGTCAATTATTATGCTAACTTCTAGGTGAACAAATGAAGATATTGTGACAGGGCTTGATATTTGAGCAGATGACTATTTGGTAAAACCATTTGAATATTCTGAACTTTTGGCTAGAATAAATGCTATTTACAGGAGAAGGATGCAAAATCAAAGTAATACAATGATTTGTTTTTCAGATATTGAAATAAATCTAAAAAGTCATGAAGTAAAGCAAAATGGAGAAAATATTTCTCTTTCAAAATTGGAGTTTGAACTTTTGAAATTTTTAGCACAAAATAGAACAAAGGCTCTAAGTAGGGAAGAAATATATGAAGTTGTTTGGTGAGAATCAGGGAATGATTTTGTTTTTAGCAAGACAATTGATGTTTATGTTGGCTATTTGAGGAAGAAACTTTGAAAAGAAGTAATAGAAACTGTAAAAGGTTTTTGATTTTTGATTCCTTAAAAATTTAAAAAATATTTAAAAAAGAATTAAATTATGGAGCAAAAAGAGTTAAAAAGAACAAAAAAAAGGTTAACCATTGTTTTTACAATAATGGTTTTTTCTATTGCTACAATTTTATGATTTTCGTATTTTATTTACAAATACATTTCAGAAAAAGAAAATGATTTGTCTTCTTTTAAAATGTTTGTAAATTCTGTTTTGAATTCTGAAATAGATAAAGATGATATTTTAGCAAAGCCTAATATTCCTAAAAATTGGAAACAATATGATAAAAATGAAAATCGGAGTGGGAAATCTGAAAAAAAGTTAAAATTTGACAGAAATATAAACTATATTTTGTTTGATGTTCAAAAAAATGTTGTTTCTTCAGATATTAGATTTGATGTTTCTGAAGAGCTTTTTGAAAAAATTTCAAAAATGAAAGATGAAACAAAATATTATTTTTTCTGAAATTATATAGTCAAATCTGCCTGAGATTTTATGTTTATAAAGGAAATGCATTATAATTTTTCAACTTTTTTGAGAGATATTTTATGATTTTTGTTTTTAAATTTTCTTTCTTCTGCTGTTTTTTACTTTATATGATTTTCTTTTGTAAATAGGGTGTTTAAACCTGTTGAGGAAAATATTTCTGATATGAAAAATTTTATACACAATGCTGGTCATGAGCTAAAAACTCCTATTTCTGTTATTGACTCAAATATTCAGCTTTTGCTTGATATGAAAACTTATGATGAAGAAATGATTTTGGAGCTAAAAACAGAGATTTTGAAGCTAAATTCTTTACTTCAGTCACTTATAAATTTGAGTGATATTTGAAGTTTTAGAAATGTTGAAAAAGTAGATTTAAATGATATTGTAGAGGAAATTTTGAAAAGTTTTTCAGAAAAAATTCAAGAAAAAAATATAAAAATTAACAAAAATATTAAGAAAAATATTTTTATAATGGCAAATAGAGATTATTTATATATTTTCCTTTCAAATATTATTTGAAATGCAATAAAATACAACAAACAAAACTGAGAAATAAATATTTCTTTTGAGAATTCTTGGCTTACAATAAATGATAATTGAATTTGAATTTCAGATGATGATTTACCAAAAATTTTTGATAGATTTTTTAAAAGTGACAAATCTAGAAATACTTCATGATTTGGAATTTGACTTTCTCTAGTTCAAAAAATAGCTGAAGTTTATAATTGGAAAGTAAAAGTTTGAAGTGAACTTTGAAATGGAACTAAATTTTTGATAAAATTTTAAAAAAAGATAGAAAATTTTAAATTTTCTATCTTTTTTATTTTTTATTTTTTCTATTTTGAATAAACGCAAGTATTAGCAGTATTATCCACAAAGTCAGTATGAAATGGTATTGTAAATATCATCAAATTGTTGCTTCTCACATATTTAAAATCGCATTTAATCATCAACTGATAAAGTACGCATAAGACAAATATTGTATTCTTTTCCAATTTTTTCCTAAAGTTTTTTGTGAAAATACATTTGAAGTTAAAAGTAACACAACTGCTGTTAATTCGCTTGTTCTAGCTATTAGAGCTGTTAAATTATTCCATCTTCAAGGAGTTGTAAAATATGAAATCATTTGTTCAGGGTCTATAAACCAATCTCTTGTAAAATAAACAAGAATTAGCATTGATGACAAAATTCAGAAAGGTTTTCTAAAATTTTTTAGTTTTCTTAAAAAATTATTTTTTGGAAATATGTCAGAAATCGGTCTTATAAGCATTACAAAAGCAGCACAAAACCAAGATAAATTTAGCAAAAATCAAGCAAGAGTTCAGAAAAATAAGAAATTTTCAAAAATACTTCCAGCAAAATTCATATACAAAAAGTAAGCTGAAAACAAAAATGAAAAAATTATAATTCACCAAGATATTTCCTTTACAAAAGGAATATTTCAATTTATAAAAATCTCTTTCCAAAGTGGTTCATATTTTCCAGAAACTGTGAAATCTTCTGAAAACACAGCTTTTTCATCATATCAATTTGCTTTTGTGTAGTCTAGAACTGATTTAACCATTTCTGGATTTCCACAAATATAGATTTCAGAATTTTCTTTAGGAATATTTTTTAAATAATCTGTAACTCTTCACTTTTCGCATCACTCAGCCTCTTCTTGAGAAAGGAAATAGTGAGTGGTAGAGTTCGGATAATTTTCTATTTTTTCTTGATAATATAAATCTTCTTTTTTTCTAGCTCAGACTATGAAATGCTTTTTAACATTTTTATCACAATTTTCTCACATTGCAATAAAAGGGGCAAGTCATGTTCCTGTGGAAATAAAGTATTTTTCCTTTTTATTATCTTGTAAATAGAAAGCTCATAATGGTCATAAAAAGTTTATTTTTTTTCAGACTTTCATTTTTTTTATTTGAGTTGCTCATCTTCATTTGTATCATAATCTGATTGTCAATGAAAAAGCCTTATCTGTAACTTCTGCTATTGAATATTGTCTTGAAAACTTTCCTTTCCAATCTTCAAACATTATAGAAATGTATTGTCAAGGTTTGTAAGAAAAATTTTTAGGTTTTTCTAAAATAAGCTCTATTATGTCAGAAGTTAAATATTTCTTTGATAAAAGATTTGATTTTTTGAAAGATAAAGTCAGTCATTCTTTTTTTTCAACTTTTATAACTTGTACTGGACACATAGCCTCTGCCATCAGTATCTCTGTTTCATTTCCAGCAAATTCAGTTGAAATTACTTTTGAAGTAGGATTTACTTTAAATATTTTGGGACAAACATTTTCACAGTTTCTACAACTTATGCATCAATCCAGGACTTTTACAGATTTTATCATTAAAATTGGTTTATAAAATTAAAATTTTTACTTTTGTAAATTTCTCAGCTTTTTGTGATTATCATAGCTTCTAATCAAGAAAAATTTTCTAGTATTTCTAGAGAAATATTTATAGGACTGACAAATAAAGTTGTTGCAAATGTATCTGCAAAACTAGCTAATTTATGAGTTACATAAACTCAAATAATATCATTTTTGGATTTTCAAGTTTTTGCATCTATCAAATGATGTCATTTTTTAGTTTTTCTTTTATTTGAGCCAGAACTAGCTAGTGCTAGATTTTCTATTTTTATTTTTCAAATAAATTTATTTTCATCTAAAGGATCTTCTAGCAAAAACTCTCTTTTTTCTCATAAGATTCTTATGTCTCAGCCAAAATTTATCACAAAATTTTTATATTTTTCTTTTAAATTATTAAAAATAACATCAACCATATATCCTTTTCAAATTCATCAAATTTCTATAGAAACATCATTTTTTAAAATTATTTCATCATTTTCTATAAAAATATTTTCCATTCACACTTTTTCTTCTAGTTTTTCATTAGAAATTCAGTATCAGATATTTTCCAAAAAGGGGAGAATAGTTATGTCAAAATGACCTTTTGATAACTCATTTGCTTTTTGAGCAATATTTAAAATAGCTTTAAAATCATCATCTATTTTTGCTTTTTTTTGTTTGTTTAGACTCCAAAGGTAGTTTCAAACTTTGAATCTAGAGTATTTTTCTTCAAAATCTTTTATTAATTTAAAAATATTTTCTAAGTCATTATCATCTACAAAATCATCAAAAATAGCTATTTCCAAAATAGTTCACAAAAGTTCTTTTTTGTATTTTTTCATAATTTTTATAGAAACACTAAATAAAAAAGTTTCTTTTTTAAAAAAGAAACTTTTTTTCCAAAAACTAAATTTGAGCTTTGAATGCTTTTTTTACACCATCTGATGCTAAAGAAGCACCAGAAACATATAATTTTGAAGCTTCTTGTAAAGTTTTTCCTTCAAGTTCTTTAGTAGCTTTAGCTTTGAAATCATTGTAATCTTCACTTGAATCAATAGATACATTTTTTAGTTTTCCATTTTCTAATTCATAATTTACAGTTACTTTTATCTCTTTTCCTCTAGGATTTTTGTAACTAGCATCAAGTTTTGATACTTTTGAATCACTTGTAGTTCAAGTGCTTGTGCTTCCTGAGTTTGTAGTTCAAGACATACTTTTTATTTCTTGGTTGATTTCATTGTTTGTAGATGTGTTTGTTGTAGTTTTTGTAGTATCAGTGTTTTTAGCACCACAAGAAGCCAACATAGCTATAGCAAGTATAGAAACTAGATATTTCATTTTTTTTAAATTAATATTAAAATTTTTGCTTACAGATTTTACGAATTTTTAAATAAAAATCAAATTTTTTACAAAAAATTTACAAATCTCAGAAATGAAATATTTTAAAAAACAAAAAACTCTACAAATTTTGTAGAGTTTTTTGAAATTATTTAACTTCAACAGTAGCACCAGCTTCAGTTAATTTTGTTTTAATATCTTCAGCTTCATCTTTTGAAACACCTTCTTTTAGTTTACCACCATTGTCAGCTAAATCTTTAGCTTCTTTTAATCCAAGACCAGTGATTTCTCTGATAACTTTGATTACAGCGATTTTTGAAGCACCAGCATTTGTTAATTCAACATCAAAGCTAGTTTTTTCTTCATCACCACCAGCAGCAGCTCATCCACCAGCTATCATAACTGGAGCAGCAGCAGAAACACCAAATTCTTCTTCCATAGCAGTAACTAGGTCATTTAATTCAACTATAGTTAATTCTTTAACTAAGTCCATAATTTGTTGTGCATTTTTTGTTAATTCAGCCATTTTCCAAAAAATTATAAAATAAAATATTAAAATTTTCATTGTAGAAATTATTTTCAATATCTATTAGATTTCAGTAAATAGATACTGAAATCAAACTCTACAATGTTCTAGCCAATTTAATAACTAGCTACTAATTCTCTAAAAATAGAGAACTAGCAAGCAAAATATCAAATTATTCAGCTGGAGTTTCAGCTTCTGTAGCTTTTTCTTCTTTTTTTCATTCTAGCTCACCAACTTTAGTTTTTCCTTTTGCTTCAATATCTTTAGCAGCAGCATCAAAGAATCTTGCAAGTGAAGAAATAGGTGATTTCATAGAACCAACAAGTCTTGAAAGTAATGTTTCTCTTGAAGGCATAGAAGCAATAACTTTTGTTTCAGCTTTGTCTTGAAGTTTTCCTTCAAAAATAGAAATAGACCAAGTCATTTTTTGTTCTTTTTCTGTTGCTTTAATAAAATCATTTACTTTTGATAAACCTGCAATTGCATCATCATTTGAACAAACCATACCAATTTGCCCTTCTAAATCAGCTAAATTTAAATCTAAATCTAAAGCTTCTTTTACAGCTTTTACTATCAAAGTTTTTTTAGCTAAAGTATAGCTAGCTCCTACTTCTCTCAATTTTTTTCTTAAATCTGCAAATTCAGCAACAGTAACTCCTTTTGTAGAAGCAAATCAGATAGATTTTGCATTTTTAACTTGTTCAACAAGTGAACTCAAAATCTCAGCTTTTTTTTGTTTTGAAACAGCCATTTTTTTATTCAATTAAAATATAAATTTACACTTTCTATCAAAAAATCCTCTTTACCTCTATTTTTAAAATATCAAAAACAAAGATAAAAAGGATTAGTTTTTATTAAAAAATCGAAAAATAAACTTTTCCTCTATTATCTTGGTAAGTCTTACTTTTTTGCTTACTGTCTTTGACATAGAAAGTACTTCAATTATATACAAAAAAATAAAAAGTCAAATTTTTTGAAAAAATATTTTATTTGTGTTAAAATATTTTGACTTACTTTTTTATTTATAATTTATACTTTTAAAAATTAGTCAAAAAGATAAAAATGCTTTTACTTTGATAGAGATTGTTATTGTTTTAGCTATAATTAGTATTTTAGTTGTTTCTTCATATGTTTGATACAGCTTTTATGTTTCAAAAGCTAGAGATGCAACTAGAATTTCTGATTTAACAAATATTTCTGATACTATGGATTATTTGCTTCTAAATTGATGAAGTCTAGCAATTCCAGATGATTCATCTTTAGAAAAAGTTGAAATGAATTGAATTTTATGGAAACAATGAATTTACTGAAAAGAAAGTTATTCTAAGTCATCTAAGGATTTGACTTATTTACCAATTGATCCTTTAACAAAAGAGAATTATAAATATTTTTTAAGTGAAGATTGAAGATTTTATAAAATAGAAGCTATATTAGAAGATTGACAAAAATATTCAAAAACAAATTTTACTCCTTCCTTAATTGTAAAAAATAAAGAAATTACTTCAAAAACAACTAATATTTCAAATAATCTTCCTTTTGTAAAAAGCTTTACTTGAGATAATACAATTTATTCAGAAATTAAATTTCTTGTTACAGCCGAACTAGAAGATGCAGATGGTGATGAAATAACTATTTCTTCAAAAAATTTACCTAACTGAGTAACTATAAATTGAAAAAATATTTCTTGAAGTATTTCTGAAGAATGAACTTATAGTTTTGATTTAGAATTAAATGATTGAAAAGATAAAAATACTATAAATATTCCTATATATGTTTCAGCATTACCAAGAACAACACAATGTTATATTGGATGATGAGGTATAGATCCAACTTGATGGTTACTTTTTAGTTCATCTGACTGACAACCTAATATGAATTGAGATATAGCATTTTATGTAAAAAATTATAAGAATTATAGAATGAATGAAATAGTTGGAAAAATAAATGAAAAATTAAATTCTTGATTATATACACCTGCTTCATTTTGAGGTCCTACTTGTTATTTTGATAATAATGAATTGTTTTGATAAATAAAAAAACTTGAGAACAACTCTCAAGTTTTTTTATTTTTTTGATTTCAATTCTTCAGCTTTTTTCATTCTAGCGTAGAATTTGTCAACAGCACCTGTTTTAAGAATTTTTTGCTCACCAGTGTAGTATGGGTGAGAAGCAGATGAAGTTTCAACAAATATACAAGGATATTCTTTCCCTTCATATTCATAAGTGTCAGTTGTTTTAGCAGTAGAGAATACTTTTAAAACAAAATCAGCACTTCTATCTACTACAAGAATCTCTTTTGATTCTGGGTGTATACCTTTTTTCATTTTTTTTAAGCTTAATTTGTTCGCTTGATACGAAACAAAAATATAAAATATATTTGGATTGCATAAAAAATATTTTTTTAAATGCTAGCTTATTATAACTGAAATTTTTGAAAGTCAAGATTTTGTTTTGTAAAAATATTTAGAATTTTTAAATTAATTTATAATTTTTTGAAACTCAGGTGAAGTATTTGAACTTACTGCATAAATATGAATATTTCAAAAAATATTTTCTTTTGTTAATTTTGAAATTTCTTCAGAAAATGTTTTTTCGACTTTGGCTTTATGTTCTAAAAATTTTTTATAATTTTTTATCTTAAAAATAGTTGTATGAGCTATAAAATTATTATAAGAATTGTCAATAATTTTATTATATTTTGGAAAATTATTTTTAAAAATATTGTTAATTTTATCTAATTGCTCAGTATTTTCAAAACTTAAATAAGCAATATTTTTTCAAAAATAATTTAATTCTTTAACATTTATTTTTCAAAAGTCAATATCTATTTCAGAAATAATTTTTTCTATTTTCTGAAAATCACTATTTTTTAGTTTTTTAGGTAAATAATAAAGTGTTATATGTAAAGAATCCATACTTTGCAATTCTATAATTTTCTGAAGATTTTTTCAAAAAATATTTTTAATTTTTTCAAAAATATTTTCAAACAGTTCTACTTTCAGTGAAATTCACACAAAGTGAGAGGTAAAATTCATTTTTTAAATTTAGATTTTATTAGAAGTATTATACTGTTTTAAGCATTTATATCAATAAAATTTTTATCAAAAAAAGAACTGTTTTCACAATTCTTTTTTCCTTTGCAAAATGGTGCCCAAGGGGGGACTCGAACCCCCACGCGTTTAAGCACTGGTTTCTAAGACCAGCATGTCTACCAATTCCATCACCTGGGCTAAAAATAAAAAGAGAAAATTTTAGCTTTCTCTTTATTTGTTACTTTTTCTTTAAATATTTTCACCAGAGAAATACTAAAATCTAAATTTTAACACTAAAAATAGTTTCATTTTAAAAATGGTGGGCAGAGAGGGATTCGAACCCCCGAAGTCGTAGACAAGGGATTTACAGTCCCCCCCATTTGACCGCTCTGGAATCTGCCCATTAATAAAAAAAATAGAAAGAAAAAACCTTTCACAACTTTTTATAAAAAATGGAGCCACTGATCGGATTTGAACCGATGACCATTCGCTTACAAGGCGAGCGCTCTACCAGCTGAGCTACAGTGGCCTAAACATAAAAAATCTATTTGTGAGACACATATTATTAAAAAACTTAAATATGTCAAAAGTTTTTTTCAAAAAAATATTATTTTCTGTGTAAATATTGAATTTGAACCAAAGAAATACTTGAAAAAAAATATTTATTTTTTAAAATTGTAGAAAAATATTTTTAAACTAAATAAAAAATGTTTGATGAATCAAAATTTAAAGAGTTTTTAGAGAAAAAAACTGAAAAACAAAAGATAATTGTTGTATACTGACCTACAGCTTGCTGAAAAACAGATTTGGCAATAAAAATAGCAAAAAGTATAAATTCTGAAATAATTTCAACTGATAGCAGGCAAATTTTTAAATATTTAGATATTTGAACAGGAAAGGTTACAGAAAACGAAAAACAATGAATTATTCACCATATGATTGATATTATAGAGCCTGATAGAGAATACTCAGTTTGAGAGTTCAAAGTTGAGGCTGAAAAAATTTTAGAAAATATTTTTAAAAAGTGAAAAATACCTATTTTGTGCGGAGGAACAGGATTATATATAGATAGTTTAATTTATGATTTCAAAATCCCAAAAGTTCCAGCTGATGCTAGAATTAGGCAAGATCTTGAGTTTGAACGTGAAAAGTATTGAAATGAGTTTATTTGGAAAAAATTGCAAGAACTTGATCCTGAATATGCTTCAGAGCTTCATCCAAACAATTATCGTTATGTGATTCGTGCTTTGGAAGTCAAGATGCTGACAGGGAAGAGTAAAACTGACTTTAGGGAAGAAAAAACATTAAAATATGAAATATTTTTTGTAACTCCTTATGACTGAAATAGAGCTAAACTTTATGAAAAAATAGATAAAAGAATAAAAATAATGTTTGAAACTTGACTTCTTGAGGAAGTTCAAGATTTACTGAAAAAATACAATAAAAATGATTTTTGAATGAAAACGATTTGATATAAAGAAATTGTTGATTTTTTGGAATGAAATATGACTTTGGATGAATGCATAGCTCTTGTTCAAAAAAATAATCGAAATTATGCAAAAAGGCAGTTGACTTGGTTTAGAAGGTATGAAAAAAACTAGAAAGTTTTAACTTTCTAGTTTTTTAATCTCTGAATCCAGTTCAGAAATTTTCTTTTCTAGTATATTTTTATTGATTTCAAGCCTTTTTTGAAGTAGTTTGATTTGACTTGAATCACTTTTTTGATTCTCAGAAATGAGATTTTCTACTATTTCAGATTTTGAAGTTACATAAAGTGTGCTTAAAATTAGTTCTTGTCAGGAAATATCTCAATTTTGTATTTTTATAACTTTTTCTCAAATTATAGTTACATTTGAAAGAATTGAAACTTCTGGATTGCTAAATCAAAAAGTATTTCTCAAAAAATTAACATTATTTACATCTCTATCTACTACATAAAGAAAACTTAACAATACTTTGTATGTGCAAAATAAAAGAATAATTCATAGTGTCAGTATTATAGCAAACTTATATTCTTCAGAAATGTCTCTTGGAAAAAATAGAATTACAAAAGGTGCAGTTACAGTTAAAAGTGTAAATGTTACTAAAACAAACATTTTAAATAAGCCAAAAAACTTATCAAATCTTTCTTTTCTAATTAATTTTTTCAAAGTTTTATGTCTTTCTTCTACTTTTTCGTCTTCATCTTGTTTTTTTATGTTTTCCATGATATTGTAGGCATAAAATCATCTTTTGGCTATTTCTGATTTTATTTCATTTATTTTTTCTTCTCTAGTTATTTCTTTTTTAAATCTAGCTTGTTTGATTTTTTCTCTTTTATTTTGTCATCTCAAAGTTTCTGCTTGAGATCCTTACTGTATTCCATTTTTTCCTTTTTTTATTCAGTAAAATAAATATTTTTAAAATTATATCATAAAAGTATTTATTTTCAAAACTAAAAAGTTGAAAATTTTAAAAAAATGCATATTATTATAATCAAATATTATTAAACTGTTTTGATGAAGAAAATCTTAAAAAGAATACTTTTTTACTTGACTTTGCTGTTATTTTTTCTGTGTTTTGCTGTATTTTTGATAAATTATTATGTTTTAAGTTTTTCAAAAGAAAATTATTTTTCAAGTGTTGATTGACTTTGAAACAAGGAAGTTTGACTTGTTTTTGGAGCTTCTGTTAGATGATGAAAACCATCACTTATTTTACAAGATAGGCTTGATGTAGCTGCTGAGGCTTATAAATCTGGAAAAATAAATAAAATAATTGTTTCTTGAGATAATTCATCTGTTGACTACAATGAGCCTTTTATTATGAAAAAATATTTAATAAATCATTGAGTTAAAAAAGAAGATATTTATGAAGATTTTGCATGATTTGATACTTATGATTCACTTTATAGAGCAAAAGATATTTTTAAAGCAGATGAATTGGTGCTTTTTACACAAAATTTTCACTTGAGAAGAGCTCTTTATATAGCTGATAAGCTTGGTATAAAAGCATACTGAGTTCAAACTGATTTGAGAAATTATGCTTGAGTTAGGTATAACTATTACAGAGAAATATTGGCAAGAGTCAAGGCATTTTTTGAAACTGAAATAATCAAGGCAAAGCCAAAGTTTCTCTGAGAAAAAATAAAAATAGTAAAAGATGATGAAATAGAGGATGTCAAAGAAACTCTTAAACAAGATATTTTCTGGGAAAACAATACTTGAATTTTGGATGAAAACAACACTTGAGCTGTTGATGAATGAACTTTTGAACAAAATTTTCAATAGAAAAAGTTAGAATTTTAAAATTCTAACTTTTTTAGTTTTTACTTTTTTCAAGCCACTCATTATAAACTGACATATCAACATATTGAAGGGAAGAAGTGGTTTCTGAAATCTCTTTTTCCATTATTTCCATTGTGATGACACTATTTTTTATAGTTTTTTTCACTTCTTTCAAATCAAGATTTGTATCAACTTTATTTACAAGCTCTAAAATATTTTTACTTGCTTGTCTTGCTGCTTCATCACAAATATGCTCTATATCAGCTGCTACGAAATTTTCTGTTAATTCTGCTAGTTTTGAGAAATCTATATCTTTGTTTGGTCTTTCAGTTTTTTCTATATATATTTGAAATAATTCTTTTCTTGCTTCAAAATCTGGTGGTCAGATATAGATTTTTTTATCAAGTCTACCAGATCTCAAAATAGCTGAATCCAAGTGATCTGGTCTATTTGTGGCTGCAATTACTATCAAATTTGGAGCTTCTTCCAAAGCATTAAATTCTTGTAAAAATTGTGAGACTTCTTCAGCTTTGTTTGAGTCAACTAGACTAGTTCTTTTTGAAACTAAAGAATCTATTTCATCTAAAAATAATATTATTGGTCAGCTTTCACTAGCTTTTTTTGCTTCTGTAAAAAAATTTTTTATATTTTTTGAAGTTTCATGAATATAGCTAGAACCAAATTCTCAAACAGATTTTTCAATCATTCCTGCATCTAGTTCTTCAGCCAATTTTTTTGTTAAAAATGTTTTTCAAGTTCAAGGAGGCCCGTAAAAAAGCATTCAAGTTGGGATTCCTACTTTAAATTTTTCAAAAGCTTCTTGTAAAGTTTTGTATAATTCTAAGCTTTTTTCATCTTTGTTTTCTTGTTTTTCCATATTTTGAACTAGAAATTTAAATTTCAATGGTTTTATGAAATTTTCTTTTAGTTCTTCTTTTAAATCAGCCATTCCAGCAACTCAAGCAAAACCATAGGTTTTTGAATCTTTGTTTTTTGGATATCTGATTTCAATGGTTGGTTTTTTTTCTTCATCTGTAGAATTTTTAGCTTTTTTTTCTTCGATTTTTAGATTTTCTCAAGCTTGCCTAGCTTCTGGAGTATCAAAACTATTTTTTAAAAAATCGTTTAAATCTGAAGCTTGCTTGATATTTTCATCCATTTTTTTTAATTCTTTTTCAAAATCATCTAAATTAAAAGAACTTGATTTTCTTGTATTTTGAGAAATATTTTGAAAAAAATCATCAAATCATGCCATTTTTTAAATATTTTATTTTATAAATTTATTTTTCTAATTTTTCTAAATATGATTTCATAATTATTATGTGTTTTTCTATTTCTTTTTTCCTCATTTCTAGTCTAGATTTTGCTACTTTTATGTTTTGTTTTAGTTTTTCATCACTTGCATTTTGCATAGTTTCTTCAGAATTTTTTATTTCCTGGCTTATCCTAAAAATATTTTCTTGAAGCATTTCAATTATTCATTTTATTGGAGAAATAATACGATTTTTAAGCCAAGAGTTATAACGTCAATAATCAAAAATTTTGTCATATTCAGAATTTTTTAGCAAATCTATCAATTCTAAATTTGTTTTCATTGCAAGTTTTATATTTTTATTTACATCTGTTATTTGAGAATTTATTTTTGTCAAAAGTCAATCTTGCCAGTTGTTTTGTGAAGCTTCTTTTAGATTTTTCTTTAAAAATTCTTCTAAATCCTTTATCTTTTTAGAATTTTTTTCTAAATCTTTAAAATATTCATTTAAAAGTATAACCAAGTGACCTTTCCAAATCAAATAATGTTTGTTTAAATAAGCTGTAAAAGTACCAAAAAGTAGAACTAAAAATATTCAAAAGAAATAAATAAATGTCATTGTCAATACAAAAGCGACAAGACAAATTATTAATATAATTATTGCTTGTCAAGATTCCTTTGAAGAGCTTCTGAATCATCAAAATCAAAAATCATCATCACTTCCTAAAAATTTATCTATTCAAAGAGAATATTTACTTTTTAATTCTTTTTTCTTGTAATCTAGTAAATTTTCTCAAAATAAATCTTCTTCAAAAACATCACTTAAATTTAGAGTTTCTTTATCTAAAAATATTTTTCAATCAGTTATTTCTCAGACTTTTTGATTTATAGAATAGTAATTATTTGTGATAACTAAAAAGCTTATTTTTGAAGCACGAATTGCTCTAAAAATAGATAAAAACAATAAATAAATTATAAGTAAAGCTGAAAAGACAACTAAAAACCAAATAGTTGTTGATATGAGTCCACTAAATGCTAAAATGACCATGATGGTTAATCATAATGGTCATAGCCAAAGCATTTTACTTAAAAAATCTAATTCTATACTTTTTTTTACTTCTTTATCATCTATCCATTGGTAAACAAAAAATCATCTTTCATCTACTTCTTTTTGTACTTCTTCTGGAATTTTGAAGTATCTTCACTCAGCTTTTTGATCTATTTTATTCTCAAAATCAAAATCTCTTGTTCTTACTTTCATAACTAATTTTGATTAATCTCTTTTTCTAATTCTGAATAATCTTGTTTATTTAGAGTTTTTATATTTTTTAAATTTTCTTTTGCTTCTTCAAATAATTCTTGTTCTTTTTTAGCTTCTACTTTTACTTGTTCTCTATAAGTTTCTATTTCATCAAAATGATTTTTTAGTTTTGTAACATTTTCAATAAATACAGAAGTAGATAAAACTGGTTTGCTTGTCATTTCTTCTGACCTTTTACTTGACTCTATGGCTTTGTCTGTCAAAGAAGTACTCATTTTATCAATAGTCTCACCCATAGTTTGCATAGCTTTCATAGAGGCATCAATTGCTTTTTGACTTGAAGTCTCAATTATAGCTGTAGAAAGCAAAGTTTTAAATATTGGTCTACTAGAGTTCATAGCAAGAGAAAGCTTATTTGCAGAGTCAAGCCTGATTAATAGTCTTTTTTTAGCCATATCTAGATTTCAAATCAAAACAACAAGATTGCTTCTGAAATATTCTACATTTCTGATAAATAGATTTAACTTTTCTTTTTCATTTTCATCTGTAGTTTGCTCTAATCTTTGATTAAATTCTACTATTTTTCAGTCAATAAATTCTTTGTAAGTAACTATTTTTCATAGGTTTTGCTCTATTCCATCAAGAAATTTTTTTTGCATATCAATTGAAGTATTTATAGAATTGTAAGATTGATCAAATCCAGAAAATATAACTTCTATTTTTCAGCTTATGTCTTTCATATTGAATCTAGCTTCATCCATCTTTGCATCAATACTTTTTGCAATATTTCAAATCAAAGGAATGGCTTTCATAGTTTTCATCAAAACTCAGTCATTGTCAATTATTTCTTTATAAACAGATTGAACTTGACCATTCATTTGAGCTAGTTCATTACTAACATCCATAATCGGATCTTTGTCAATTATTTTTGTAGTTTCTGAAATAATAGAGTCAATCGGAGCTGTAATTCTTTCTCAAACAGTTCTGAAATCCTTTGCTTCAGCAAAAACTTGTTCTACTTCAGCTTGTTCTGAATTAGTCAAAGCTACTTTTTGCTTTGTGTCTTGTTGTTTTTCTTCTGTTTTTACTTGTGCTGTCATAATCTAAAAAATTTAATTTATAAATGTAAGTACATTTTACAGTATTATTTAAAAAATACAAAAAATTTTTGAAAAAATAAACTTTGTCTTTATTTTTAAAATTATTATAATCACTTAAAATTTTAATTTATAAAAAATAAAAATATGACTGAAATAGAAAAATCTACTGAAGTGGAAACAATTGAATTGATTTCTGAACCAAATTATTTTTCAGAGATTTCAAATATTTTAAACTTAACAGAAAATCAAATTTCTACAGTTTTAGAATTTGTATCCGAATGAGCAACTGTGCCTTTTATTGCTCGTTATAGAAAGGAAAAAACAGGAAATCTGGATGAAGAACAAATCAGAGAAATTTTGAAAGAAAAAACAAGAATTGAAAATCTGTATGAAGCCAAAAAAACGGCATTAAATGGTATTTTTGAGCAAGGAAAGCTCACTGATGAGCTAAAAGAAAATATTCTCAAAGCAAAAACTTTGAAAGAAGTGGAAGATATTTACAAGCCATACAAATCAAAGAAAAAAACAAAAGCTATGATTGCGATTGAAAATGGATTTCAAGTTGTGGCTGATGAAATCAAGAAAAATAAAAATATTTCTGAAAATGATGAAATCCTAAAAAATTTGCTGGAAAATTTTTCTTTTGAGGAAATTATTGAGTGAAGTGCTGAAATAATCTGAGCAGAAATCTCTGCAAATGCTGATTTGAGAGCTGATTTGATTGAAACTTTGAATAAATATTGAGAAATATCATCAAAATACAAAACTGAAAAATCTTTGGAAAAATTGAATGAAAAAGATCATGAGCAAATCCCAAAATTTGAAATTTATAACGAATTTACAGCCAAAATTTCATACTTGAAACCATATCAAGTTTTAGCTTTAAATCGTGGGGAAAACTTGGGTATTTTGAATATTAAAATAGAAAAAACAGAAAAAACTTTTGAAGGAATTGCATTTCATTATGCAAGAATTTTGAAAACAAAATATCCTTTTGCAGAGCAACTTTTAGCCTGATTTGAAAAATGATATGAAGCACTTTTTTCTTCAGTAGAAAATGAAATCAGAGCCAATTTGTCAGAAACTTGAGAAGATGATGCAATTAAAACTTTTCAAACAAATTTGGAAAAACTTTTGATGACAAAACCTGAATATGGAAAAAATATTTTGGCAATTGACCCTGGATATGCAGCAGGATGCAAAATTGCATTTTTGGATAATCTCTGAAATCCGCAAGATTTTACAAAAATTTATTTGCACAAAAAAGATTTGGCAAAAGACATTTTAGAAAAATTTTTGAAAAAATATTCTCCTGATGTGATAATTGTTTGAAACTGAACTGGAAGCAAAGAAACGATTGAACTTTTGCAAGAAATCACAAAAAAAGATATTTTTATCGTGAATGAAAGTGGGGCTTCAGTGTACAGTGCCAGCAAAATCGCACAAGAAGAATTTCCTGATTTGGATAGCTTGGACAGGGGAACTATTTCTCTTTGAAGAAGGTTTATAGATCCACTTTCTGAACTTGTAAAAGTGCCAGTTGGATCGATTGGAGTGGGGCTTTATCAACATGATGTGCCAGCAAAAAAACTAGAAGAGCAACTTGGAAATGTGGTTGAAGATGTGGTGAATGAAATCTGAATCAATGTAAACTCAGCTTCAAGTTACGTTTTAAATTATATTTCTGGGATTGATAAAAGGCTTGCCAAAAAAATTTTTAATAATCGTCCTTACAAGTCTCGTATTGATCTGAAAAAGCAAATGACAGCCAAAACTTATGAACAAGCTATTGGTTTTTTAAGAATTCCTGAAAGTGAGGAAAAACTTGATAATACTGATATCCATCCTGAACAATATGATTTGGCAAAATTTGTAATTGCTGAATTTGCTGGGAAAAATTTGCAAGAATTTTTTGATGAAAATATTGAAAAATTGAAAAAATTGTATGATGATGTCAATATTTGAACACTTGAATTTATTTTGGATTCTTATAAAAATGCTGGGATTGAAAAAAGAACAATTTCTACTCACAAAAAAGCTTGAATTGCCAAAGATGCTACTGAAATCAAAGAGTGAGATGTTGTGGAGGGAATTGTGAAAAATGTGGTAGCATTTGGTGCTTTTGTGGATATTGGTTTGAAAAATGATGGTTTGGTGCATATTTCTCAAATCACTGACAGGTTTATCAAAGATCCAAATGAAGTTTTGGAAGTAGGTCAAGATGTGAAAGTAAAGGTTTTGAAGATAGAAGGAGGAAAGATTAGTTTGGGAATGAGAGGGGTGTAGGTTATATTTAATTAATAATAAATAGTTTTTTATACAATAATATTATTTTTTAATTTTACAATAAGATGAAAACAACCATCAAAGAAATTTCCCTTAGAGTTACAGAGTTAGAGAAAATTTTTAACAGATTTGTGGTACAAAGTAAACAGAATTATGATAGTGTTGATATTTTTTATTCTGATACTACTTTTGAGGAGTTTATCAAATCTTTTGAATATGTGATGCGAATATTGAGGTTTTTAACTAAATCACATAACTTATTTCTAACCATTACTACCGAATCAGAGAGAACAGATATACTAAATAATCTTAGCAACCTAATCTCATACATGCCAAGATGAGTTACTTATGCGAATGATATAATTATTTATACTGATCGTTTAAAAACAATAATCAGGCAATATGATGGTTTAGTTTTAACCAGGAAAGAGTATGTTTCAGAGTTTAAAGATGAATTACTAGAACTTCAGAAGCAAGCTGTAGTAATTAAAGAAATTTTTAACCATATAAAGGAAGATGTAGATAAAAAAGAAGAATTAGCTAATAAAATGCAGGACTTGCAAGATAAGTATGGAGATTTAAGTAGTTACGTGAATGATATTCAAAATACAACTCAAAATGCTAGTGAAATTTTGGAAGATATGCAATGAAAAAAAGATAATTTTGATGATTTTTTTGATAAAATTGATACACGAACAAAGGAATTAGATAATCAACAACTAAAAACAGATGATTTTGTGAGACAATTGAAAGAATTCAAGGAACAACAAGATTTAAAAATGGAGGAGGCTGAAAAATTGATCAATGATGCTAAAAAGGCATTACATTATAAAACTACTGAATGAATCAGTGCTGCTATTCAAGCACAGTATGATGATGCTAAACAAAACACCTTGGGGTGGTGGCTATTTGTTGCAATTATTTTTTTATGACTTGGTATAGGTTTTGGTATATATGCATTATTTCAAGAATTAACAATATTTGGATTCATTTGACGCTTTGCTATAATTACTCTTTTGGTTGGAGCTGCTATTTTTTCAGCACAACAATATGTTAGACAAAAAAATATTATTGAGGATTATGCATACAAACTTGTTTTAGTTAAATCTATTATTTGATTTTCTGAAGAGTTATTAAAAATTGAAGATAAGACAAATAGTGGTTATCAGATATATATTACAAGAACATTGAATGAGTTATTGCAAGATCCACTGAGATACAAATGATGAAAGGCTAATGACTTACAGCTTGCACCTTTAGTCAAGGAGGTTTTAGAATTATCAAAAGAAATTAAATGATTAGTAAAATAAAAAACTAGCCTTCCAGCTAGTTTTTTAATAAATCCGTTATTTACGCTAAAACCCTTTCTGCATGCCCTTTTGCACGTACATTTCGCCATTCTCGCATTACTTCACCTGTCGCGGAATTGAGCAAAAATGTCGAACGAATCGTGCCAATTGTTAAGCACTACAATTTTTTGA
The DNA here is from genome assembly GCA_002761215.1 of Candidatus Gracilibacteria bacterium HOT-871. Taxonomy (GTDB): domain Bacteria; phylum Patescibacteriota; class Gracilibacteria; order BD1-5; family UBA6164; genus GN02-872. Next base: position 531,017 of record CP017714.1, on the reverse strand, counting down.
TATTTATTAAAAGTGGATTTGAATATATTTTTTGGAAACTTTGTTTTTAACCAACAAAAAAATACTAACTTACAGCTAGTATTTTTTCTTCATTATTTACATTTTTGCCTGAAAATTGATTAATTAGGTTTTCAGACATTTTTCTTTTGTAAAATAAATACAGATTTTTTAATTCTTTTTCTAATTCTGCTTTACTATGAGATTTTCCTTTAATAATCATATTTTGATAATTGATTTTTTCTTGTTCTATAAAGGCTTCAATATCTGTTTTTTCTATGATTTCAAATAAATTATTTTCTATATTTTCAGAAATTATTAGATTTTTTGGTAAATATTTGAAAAAAATCAAAATATTTTTTGCTGTTAAAATATTTATAGAAGAATAATTGTTTTCTAGAGCATTAAAAAATATTTTTATAAATCTTTTGTTTGAATTTAATCAAGGCATATTTTTAGCTGAAAAAATCATTTTTACAAATTCTGCATCTTTAAAATCTAAAATATTTTCTTCTAGCTTTGTAAAAATGATTTCAAAAATCTCTTCTGGTATTCTGTATTTTTCTACTTTGCTTAATCATAATAAGATTTTTGCAGCACTTTCTCAAGTTATTTCAGGTTCTATATTTTCTATTATTTTAAATAATCAATTTAGAGTTTTGCTTGGAATATTGTATGAATCCAATCTTTCTAATAATCACATTACTCAAGAAAAAGTTTTTTGGTTCGCTTTTAATTTTTTCTTTTGATCTAAATCAATTATTTCATTTAAAAATACTATTTTGTAGACATCTCTTGATTTTAGCAAATAATTAATTATATTTAAAAATCCTATTCACTCTAAATATTCTATTTGAAAAAAATTTTTTGCAATAAACCTGATAACAATTTCATCTACAACTTCAGGAGAATTATTTAAAAAGTTTAAAATTAAATCCAAGCTTCAAGCTCCATAAATATTTTCAGATTTTTCTATAAATATTTTAGAAAGAGTTTTGTAAAATTTTGTTGGAATGTATTTTTGAACTTTACCTAGATTTTCAAAAAGGCTTATGATTTCAAAATTTTCAAATTTGTCTTTGCTTTCAAGCAAATATTTTTCAAATTCACTAAAAAAAATTTCTAGATAATCTGAAAAATTATCTAAATCATCTTTTTCACAAAATAAGAAAATATAAAAATTAAATTCGTTTAAATCAAGTTTTCTTCAGTCAAAACTTTCTTTGGAAAATTTTTGGAAAATAATTTTTGTAGGAGATTTTGGGGATAGTTTTTTGTGTTTTTGAGAAAAACTTTTATTTTCTTTATCTTGTTTTATATCTTGTCTTTTTTCTCTACTAATTATACTTTCAACAGTATTTCTTGTGGATTCTCTACTAAAATAAAAACTTGCATCTTTAGGATGCCAGTTTTCATCTAACATATGTGGTTTTAAAATTTTTGACACGAGTTTTTTTTAAAGATAAATTTTTAAAATTATAAAATAATTTTTTAAAAAGTCAATAAAAAAATAGTTTTTAAAACTATTTTTTGCTACATTTTTTGCATTTACCAGAAATATTTAAAAATTTTTCTTCTATTTTAAATCATAAAGCTTCAGCTTTTTGGTTTATTTCTTGATAAATTTTATCACTTTCAAAACTAATTATTTCTCAGCATTTTCAGCATTCCATATGTTCATGAGAGTGCTCTCATCTCACTAATTCATAAGAATCACCACTTTTTCAAGATTTTACTTTTCTGATAATTCATATTTCCAAAAACAAATTTATAGTCCTGAAAATAGATGCTCTTCATATTTCAGGGAATTTGTTTAGCAATTCATTTGAATCAAAAATATGTTTTTTAACAACATAATCAAAAATATCTATTCTTTCAGAAGTAACTTTTTTTTTATTTTTTTTAAGAATTTTTTTTATGTCCAATTCTATTTCCATAATCTAAAAATTAAATTATCAACTAAAAATATTATATATAAATAATCTTTTTAGTCAATTTGTTTGAAAGTATTTTTAAGTTTGATTTAGAAAATTTCAAAAATAAAAAAATAGAAAATAAGTATTTTCTATTTTTCTAGATTAATCTGCGTATTTTTCAATTATAAATTGGATTTCATCTAATTCTTTTTTTAAATCAGCCTTTTTTTGTCTATTTTTTTCTTTGTCAAGTTTTGCTTTTAAATTGTATTTTTGTCTTTTTAATTTTTCAATTCTTTTCTTTTTACTTGAAACAAGGCTAAAAATTCATTTTTTAATTTTTTTCTCAACTATATCTTCATTAAAAATTTCTTTGTTAAACACCATCTCAGCTGAAGTCAAAAGTTTTTTACAAATATCATCTTTATAATTTGTATCTTTTATCAGAGAAGTAGCCATTTGATTTGTAATCAATTTATTTCTAATAAGTTTGTCAACTTCTCAGTTGCTTATCAAATCATTTTCATATAAATATTTCTCAGTTCTTCCGATAATTCTCATCTTTTCTTCGTTTGACTCAGATTCACTCAAAGCTTGAATATTTTTTAAAACATAAACTATGTCAAAAATTATTTTTTTGTATTGTTTTTGGATTTCTTCATTGTTTGAGTTTATGAATCTTATCAGATTTCTTTGCATATGTTTTAGAGTTTTCACAGTTTCTACTATATCTGTATTTGCTCTTCTGATTCTAGCAAACTCAGGATAATATTTTTCATCATTTAGACTAATTGTTTCTGAAGTATAATCCATTATTTCTCCAAAAAGTAATTTTATTTTCTCTCAATAAAGCTTATCAATATCTCATTCATAAACTTTGATTCTTCTGTCAATTTCTTCATGGTTTATTTCTCAAGCTATATCTTCTTTTGTCAGTCAAAATGCTTTTAAAATCACAAAAATAGAGTTATCATACATATGTCTTGTTTCTTTTAAAAGAGCAACAAGTGCTGTAACAGCAAGTTCTTTTGAAGCTCCATTTAGGTAAATATTTGTAGAAACTTCAGATTTTTCTTGAATCACATTTTTTTCTGGAAGCAATCTTTCAATCATTTTTACAAATGATGAATAGAAAGGTAATATTATTGCGACTCACAAAATATTAAATAATGTATGGAAAATAGCTATTTTAAAGGCATCTTCAGAGGCAAAATTTAAATAACTAGCAATTAATTCAACAATAGGAATTATTTGGTAAATAAATAATGTAAAAATTATTCAAGTCAAAACTTTTGAAAGGACATCTGCTATAGCAAGCCTTTTTCAATTAACATTTGAATTTATAGAACCAAGTATTCAAGAAAATGTTGTTCAGATATTTGCTCAGATTGTAAGAGCTAGAGCATTTTCAAAAGTAACTTGATTTGCCCACAAAGCTGACATTATAAGCAAAATACTTGCGTGGCTTGATTGTAAAAGCACAGTTAAAGTTATTCAGATAAGTGTAAAAACTAAAATTCATCTAAATCATTCTAGAGAATATGCCATCAAATCCATACTTTCTTTCATAACTGAAAATCAATCTTGTATGTATTGAACTCAGATAAAAATTATTCATATTCAAAGTAAAATATTTCAAACTCATTTTATGTTTTTCCCTTTTTGTATCAAAAATAATAAACCAAAAACTATGATTGGCATGGCAAAAGAAGAAATAGAAATAGTTTTTCCTCAAAGGTTTGCCATAAGCCAAGCTCAAGATGTAGTTCAGATATTTGAACCAAGAGAGATAGCTATACCTTGGGCAAGAGGAATCAAATCTGCACTTAAAAATGATATTGCAATAATTGTTACAAGGGAGCTACTTTGCATAACCATTGCTCAAACAGCTCACAAAGTCATACTTTTCCAGATTCTATTTGTAAATTTTTTTAAAACTTTTTCAAATCAACCTCCAGTCAATTCTCTAAATCATTGTCCTAAGAAAATCATTCAAAATAAAAACAAGGCTATTCACCCTGATATAATTCAAAAATTTTTACTTTGATAAAATCACCAAAGCAAAGCAAGAACTATACCTGCACCAAAAAATTTTTTCATCATAATCTTTTTAATATTTTTAACAAATAAATATTTATAAAATTATATTATAAAAAATTTTTTTAGTCAAAAATCTACTAAAAAAAAGACAAAAATTTTTAGTTTTTGTCTTTTGGTTTTGTTACAAGTAAGAAAAATGCAGGTAAATAAATCAAAGTTATAAAAACATTGACAGCAAGTCATCACATAAAAGCTATTGCTAGGCTTCACCAAAGTTCATCTTTTATTGCCAAAGTTACAAGTCAAGCTATAGTTGTAAATGTTGTTAAAAATATCGCTGGAAATCTTTGAGTTATAGTATCAGACAAATCTTTTTTTAAATCTTTTTGTTTTTTTGTGTTAAACAAATCTGTAAATAAAATAGCATTGTTTACTCAAACTCATATTACTCAAAATATTCAAAGTTGGGCAGGGAAGCTAAACGAAAGTCCAAACATCCATAAAAATGCCACAATTCAGATAACAGAAAGTAGAGTTGAAGTCAAAACTATCAAACTTATTCAAATAGAATTAAATTGCCAAACTAAAATCAAAAACATCAGTAAAACTCATACTCAAAGAGCAGCTCATAAATCTCAAGTAGATTTTTTTTGGTCAGAAATATTTGAATTGTATTTGAAACTTAGGTTTTCAGGAAGAGGATTTTCTTTTATTATTTCATCAATTTTTGTTGTGATTGCTCAAAGTGCGATATCAGAGCTTTTATCTGCTTCTAGAGAAATTTGTAATTTTGTGTCCAGATGTTGAATGTTTTTTAGTTCAGTTTCCAAATCTTTTTCTTTTGAAATCTGAGAAATAAAGTTTTCTCATACTTTTAAATCTTCTATATTTCCTTTGTAATTCGTGAAAAGAGTCATTGTTACATCATCTTTTCAAAATTCTGTAAATTTTTTTAGAGGAATTCAGTTTGGAAAATAATCTGAGTTTTTTATTGAAGCAAAAAGTAACAAGAAACTTTCTAAAGAAGCTTGATTTTTTTGTATTTTATTTGCATCTAAGAAATATTTTATTTTTCAGTTTGTAAATTCTAGGTTTGTAGTTAAATTGTAAATTCCATTAATCTTTTCTATTTCTGGTTTTATTTTTTCTATATAATTTGCTATTTCTTTTAAATTGTCTCAAACTATAGAAAATCAAATATCTTTTCATCAACCAAGACTCATTCATGAAACTGTGTAAATATTTTTTATAGAAGGATATTTATTTTTTATATTTTTGTTTATAAAACTTTGCAGATTTTCAGATATTTTATAAGATTTTGTATTTCTATCATCTCAAGAAATCAATTTTAGATTTATATAACTTTGACTGTCTGCAGTGATGTTTGAAGCTCATCAAACAGCATTTGTAGAATAAACATTTCAAATATTTACATAATAAAAATCTACATAATTTGGATATTTTTCATCTAAAAATCATTTTACATCTTTTAAAATTTTTGAAGTTTGTTCTTGAGTTTTTTCACTAGAAAATCAACTTGGAAATTTTATATTTATCCAGATGTTGTCTTGGTCACTTGGAGGCAAAAAGTCTTGTTTTATAAATCCAGCTCAAATTGCTCAAATACTTATTGAAAAAAATACCCAAAACAGCACAACTGTTGCAAAAGCTCTTTTTTTAGATTTTATAAAAATTTTTGAGAAACTTCAAAGCATTTCTGAAACTTTTTCAAGTTTTCTTCAAAAATAGGGAACTTTAGTTCATCATTTGCTTGATAAAGTTTTTTTCAAAATAACTGGAAGCAAGAAAAATGCTGTAAAAATAGATGCAGTAAGTGTTATTATGATAGTTGTGCTCATTGGAGCAATATATTTTCAAATGGTTCAACTAAGCATAAAAAGTATTGGCACAAACATCGCAATTGTTGTTAGAGTTCATGCAACTATACTGAAAGAATAATTTTTAAAAGTATTGCTTAGAGCTTGCCAAAAATCTATGTTTTTATCACTTTTTAATTCATTTGCAATTCATTCTGAAATAACTATCAAATTGTCAACCATTATTCAAAGGCTTAAAACAAGGGCAAATGAGACTATATTGTTAAAAGTGTATCACATAAACATCAAACAGATAAATGTCAAGAAATACACCAAAGGAAAGGCAATTGTTACTCAAAATGATATTCTAAAACCTACAAATAAAACTAAAATAAATAAAATAATCAGTCAACTTTGCCGAAAATTTGACACAAATGTATCAAAAACATCATTTATCTGAGTTAGTTTTGAAAATGTTTCAAATATTTTTAATTCAGGATTTTTCTTTTTGAAATTTTCAATTTTTTTAGAAATTTGTTTAATTATACTTTCTACATCCTTTCCTGGAGCTATTTTAACATCAAAAGAAATAGAATTTAAATCATCATTATTTTTTATAATAAATGATTTTTCTGTATTTGATACTTCCTCAAAATATATATTTGCTACATCTTTTAATTTTATGCTTTGAGAATTATAAGAAAGTAAATCTGTTTGTTTTAATTGTTCTAAAAATTTATCTAAATCACTTTCAAATGTTGTAATTTCATAGTTGTACAGATTCCCTCAAATATCTTTTTTTCAGATAGGCTGCTTTATAAAAATATTTGATAAAAGTTTTTGAATATTTTTTATATCAAGTCAAAATTCATTTATTTTTTTCTCATCTAGAAAAATATTTATCTTTTTTTCTGGCTTTCAAGTCACTATTATTTCAGAAATTCACTCTATTTTTTTTATCTCATCTTCTAAAGTTTTTGACTTTTCATAAATATTTTTTGCTACATAATTTCAAGCAATTGAAAAAGAATAAGCAGCTACATCATCAGGACTTATTTGTTTTATAATTGGATTTGAAGCTCAGGAAGGCAAGCTTGTTTTTCAAACAGCAGAATCTAAATCTAGTTTTGCATCAGCAATACTTTTGTTATCATTAAAACTAACAATTACAGTTGAAACATTTGGATTTGAAACGGATTCTATTTTTTTTATTCAAGAAATACTTTTAAATTCATCTTCTAATTTATTTGTTATTTGGCTTTCTATTGCTTCTGGATCAGCTCAAGGATTTATTGTATTTACAACAAACATAGGTATGTCCATAGCTGGAGAATCTTCTTTTGGAATATTTAAAAAACTATAAATTCCGGCTCAAAATCCTATAAAAATAATCATTATCCAAAAGGCAATTTTATTTTTTACTAAATTTTCTAACATTTTAATTTTTTATAAAATTAATTTATTCTTCCAATAAATCTCAGTTAGCTAAACCGGAAGTAATTTGTATTTTTCAATTATTCATATTTCAAGTTTCTACTTTTTGATTTGTGGCTTTTCAATCAACTACTTTTTTTACATAATATCAATCCAGTTTTGGAAAAACATATTTCAAATCAACCCAGATTTCGTTTTCTGTAGCTTTTCTCAAAACTTTTATATCCAAATATTCTCCTTGTTTTAATTCTCAAAAATTTATTTTTCATTCATAAATATAATTTTGAGTTTGAGCTGTTTTTTCAGGATATTCTGCTATTATTTCTCAACTTCAAATTTGTTTAGAATCTTTGTAATAATTAAATTTATCTCCAACTTTTAATCTTTCTGGAGAATAAATCTCAAGTTTTAAAGAGTTTTTATCTGGAATTATTTCACAAATAGGAGTTCAAACTTGCACTTGAGCTCACTCAGCTTTTTGTAATTTTTGTTTTATAATTCAACTAGTTTCTGCATAAAGATTTTCTGATTTTAGATTTATTCATACAGATTTTAGATTTTGCTCAGCTGAAAGAATTTGTAAATCAATTTCTTTTAATTTAGCTTTTTTTGTCTCTTCTATGCTTGATAATTGCTCATCAATATTTTTTTCAGAAATATTTACAGAATTTTCTTTATTTTTTAAGTTTGATTCTTCTGAATTTAGAGTTGATTTTTTTGACTCCAATTCTTTTAATTTCATATCAAAATTTGTTTTTGTTGTTTGTCTACTGTTTATAAGCTTATCATAGTTATTTTCCAAAGTGATAAATCCATCACTGTAAGACAGAAACTCTGTAAACAATCAATCAATTTTAGCTTGAGGAAGATACACATCTGAGGCCATTGACTCTTTTATCACATCTGAAGCTGTTTTAAAAAGTTTTGAAAATTCTTGTAGTTTTTTTAAAATATCTTCTTCACTTAAATCTTTTAGATTTTCATCTAGTTTATCAACAAATTCGATAAAAGTTTTTCAAGAATTTTTTACTTCACTTTTTCAAATATTATTTCCTGCTCAAAGATAGATTTCATAATTTGAACTAAAATTTATATTTTTATCTGTAATTCAAAAAGTTTCATCTATTCTTTTTGAAGCTTTTATAAGTGAATTATAAATATTTTTTTTCAAAGTTTTTGTTTGATTTTCTATTTCAGTTTCTGCTTCAGCTTGGTTTTTTTTCAAAAGATCTATTGAATCATTAAGAATTTTTAATTGATTTTGGATTCAAGCACTATCATTTCAAATATTTTCAGAAATATTTGCTCTAGAGTTTGCTAATTCTTCTCTTTGTAGATTGATTTGCTTTTTTTGAACCTCAAAAGTATCAATTGTAACTTGCTTGATTTCATTTAACTTTTTGATTTGGTCAATTATAGAATTTGCTTGAATAGAGCTATTTTGAAAGGCTTGTCAGTCTTCGTTTGGAGAAATAGATGTAATCAAGGTTTGTGGTCAAACTTTTTTTCATGGTTCACAACTCAAAAAAGTTATTTTTCAAGAAATATTTGGATTTATGATTTTTGAAGTGCTGTTTACTATATTTCAGTAAATATTTAAAAAATTGTCTTCTTTTGTTCAAACTTGATAAGTTGTTTTTTCAGCTTTTACTTCAGGAATTTCATCAATTGCTTCTTTTCAACAAGAAGTAAGGATTGTTAAAAGCAACATTAAACTTAGTACTTTTTTCATTGTTATTTTTTAAATTTTAAAACTTTCTTTTATGTATTCTAATAGGAAATCTATTTTGTCATTTTTTACAAAACCAAGTCAGTGTCAGCTTTCTCAAACAACAATTATAGAATTTCATGTTTTTATTTCTAGCAATTCTCTTATTTGTTTTGGGATTACAAATTGAAATTTTGTTCAAACTTTGATTTGTTCCTTATTTTCTATGAATTCTTTAAATTTCCAAATATTTTCTTCAGAGCAAATCTTTTCATTACTCATTACAAATGCCACTTCTTTAAATGTTCATATGTAAAATATATCTCAAACATTTATTTCAAAATCTTTTCTACACTCAGCAGGGAGAATTATTTGTCACTTTGCTCAAACTAAAGTAACTCAATAAATTTTTAGGTTTTGTGAATTTTTATTCATTTTTATTATGTATGAAAAAGTATACTTTTAAAAAGTATGAAAAAATATACTTAAAAAATTTTTTTGTCAAGAAAAAATAAAAAAAGATTTAGAAATCTTTTCTAAATCTTTTTATTAAGCTAAAAATTTTGAAATTATTTTATTTTTTTAGCAATTATTGTTGCAAATCTGGCTCTGATTCTGTGACCATTTTCATCAGTTCTGTGGAATTGTCAAACCATATCGTCAGCATGAACTATTTCCCAATCTTTGTAAAAATCTAGATATTCTTCATAAGTCATAAGATTTGGAAAATCAATAGGACACTTCATATCTTCTGCATCAACAGGCACAATTATCAAATTATATCATCAAATATTTGTTTTTTCTGTAGCTGATTTTAACAATTTTTTTGCTGATTCTTTTTCTAGAAATTGTAAAACTACAGTTGAAATAATTACATCATAGTTTTGGTCAACCAAAGTTTCATTTAAATCAACTCTTTTTGTTGTTAATTTTAGGTTTTCAGATCTTGCTAGACTTTCAGTTTCAGCAAGTCAGTCTAGATTTTGATCCCAAGAAGTCACATCAAATCAAGCTTTTGCTAAAAATAAACTATTTCTTCCACCTCCACTTCATAAATCAAGAGCTTTTTTTGACTCTCTGTTTTCTACTATTGAAGATAAATATTCTACTTCATAGTGAGGAGATTTGTCAGGAAAGGCTTTTTTGAACTCTTCTTCTAATTCTTGAACTGCTTTTGGTTTTTCTTCAAAAAATTCTAAAATCATTTTTAATTTTCAAATTGGCTCAACTTTATGCCATTTTTGAGGGGATGAAGTTCCAAATTCTCAGGCATTTATAACTAATTCATATTCTACTTCTCATCTTGGATCTTTGAAAGCAGTATATTTTAAGGCTCATTCTAAAATACTTGCTTTTCACCAAACTCAAACTTTTGTATTGTGCATAGTCAAAACCATTTCAGGAATAGTTTCTTCTGTCCAGATAGGCATTTGTTTATATCTGTAAAAATTTTCAGGTATGTTTTGTATTTCCATAAAAAAATAAGATTACAAATTAAGTAATCTTATTATAATTTTTTTTAAAAAATTTCAAAATTTATTTTTCTATAATTTGTAAGATTTTGTTTACTTTTTCTCTGTTTTCTTCTTGAATCGCTTTTAAATCATAATCTCTGATGAAATTTCTATAATTTACTCACTGAGCTTCTAGGATTTCTCAGTATTTCTCGTTGAAATATTTAAAAAATCAAAGAATTGATTTATTTTTTTGGTTTTTTGTCAGAAGTTTGTATTTGATTATTTCTCATATCATCATCGGTAAAACTATATTTTTTTCTTTTAAATTTGAAAAAGAGAAATTATTTTCTATTCCAGCTAATTTACTAATTTCATCTTCTAAATTAAAATTATTTTTTCAAAGAAATAATTTTATAACATTTTCTCTTTTTCTAATTCTTTCTTTTACTTCAGTTTCTCAGATAAAATAAGATTTTTCTTTTGGATTTACTCATGGTAAGTTAAAATCTCTTCATCTTTTGTATCTCCAAAATTTACTTTCAGAGTCAGTTTTTGAATCTGTAAGTTTTTTTAAAATTTCATAAGCTTTTTTAAATGTTTCTCAATCATAAATTTCACAAATAAGTACACTGTAAGTATTTAATCAAACTTTTTCTTTTATATTTTTTCAAGCTGATAAATTTCAAAAGGTTGTAGCTATTCATTCTTCTTTTATTGTGTATCAAGCTGGTTTCATACTTCAAACTAAGGTTTGATTATTTTCTCTTGTAATCATATGAGTTTCTATTTCGTGAGAAAGTAGATTTATAATTCTTTCCACAGTCAATTTATTATAATTTTCTTTTGTTGGTATTCTTAATTTATTTTCATTTTCTTTGTTTATAGTTGCATTTATATTTCAAACTTTTTCATTTAACTCAATTTCTAGTTTTATTCATAAAATCTCAGCTACTAGTTTAAAAATTTCTATATAGTCATCTCTTTCTATTTCTTTTTTTAAAATATTTTTATCAAAATCTTTTAAAGAATCATAAATTAATTCTTCATTTTCTTGTAAAATACCTAAATTTTTAACCTCTTTTTTAGAATAATTTTGTTTTAATTGATTTAAAATTCATTTTATAAAAATTGATTCTTCTTCAGAAAGACTATCTTGTTTTTCTTTTATAAGATCATCTAAATCATTTATAATTTTTTCATAATAGTTTGCGTTTTCAGATAATTTGTCTCAAAATATTTTTTTGTCAAAATTATCCATTTTTTTAAAATAATTTTCTAGTTTTTCTTTTGGAATTCTATAATTTAAAGTTTTTATTTTTTGAGCTTCTATTTCAATTATATAACTATAATTTCTAATAAGTTCTAAATTATCATAAAAACTTTTCAAATAATAATTTTTTGTTTCATATAGTTTTATTTCATCACTTTCTACTTTTTTTATAAATCTTTCTAGTTCAGAGATTTTTAATTTTAGCTTTTCTTTTGCATCAAAAACTAAATCTTCTCAAAGTTTATAATTTTCTAAATCGAGTCATAAATAGTCTTTAAAAAGAGTTTCGTTGTATCAGTTTTCACTGTAAATGTAGACAAAACCTACTAATCTATTAAATTTCTCATCAAAAACCTTGTCTATTTCACTATTTTTTTCATTAAGATTATTTTTTTCTAAATTATTCATAATTTTTGAAAATTTTAAAAATATAAATATAATGTTTAATATTTATATTATACTACTTATAATAAAAATGTCAAGAGTAAAAAAGATTCTACTAGTAACTGCACTAAGTCAAGAATTAAACGTTATAAAATCTGAAATAAAAAAGTTGAAAATTCCAAATTTAAAAGTTTCATATTTATCAACTTGAATGGGGAATTATAATATGATTTTGAATTTGACGAGGTTTTTGGAGCAAAACTGAGATTTTGATTTTGTTCTAAATATTTGAACTTGTTGATATAAATCTGACTATAAAGACTTTTTTCAAGTTATTCGAATTTTTAATTTTTCAAATAAAAAAGAACTTTTAGTTCCGCACTTAATAAATTTTTGAGATTTTGAAAGTATTTTCTGTAGTGAAAAAGTTGTTTTTGATTCAGAAATACTTTGAGAAGAGCAATTCGTTGATATGGAAAGTTTTGGTTTTGAGTTAGTTTGTAATAGTTTCTCTCTTTCTAGAGCTATTTTTAAAGTTCCTGTTGACAAAATTTGAACAGATACAAAAAACTTTAATTTTTCTCTTGCTTCAAGATATTTAAGGGAGAAAATTGATTATAAAAAACTTTTTGAAGAAATTTTAAAATATTTAGAAAAGATTCCAGAGAAACAAGATTTTGATAAATATTTTTCTGAAATAAATTTTACTTTTTCGCAAAAAGAAATTTTTAAGAAATTATTTTTTAAATATAAAGCTCTTGTTTCAGATAATTTTGAAAGTTATTTTGAGGAAAATAAAAGTTTACAAAAAGAAAAGTTTTTAAAAAATCTAGAAAATTTTTTAGATAAATTTACTCAAATTTAAAAAAATAACTAAATTTTTAAAAGTTTAGTTATTTTTTGTTTTTAAGTATTTTAAAAGTATTTCTGATAAAACTTTTCAATAAATTTCTACTTTTTTTTCATCAAAAATTATTTTATTTGTATCAAAATTATTTTTTGTTTTTTCAGTTGCTATTGCTGTTTTTGTGATTTCAAAAAATCCTGATTTATGTTTTCTGATTATGTTTGTACAAGGAAAGTGATCAACAAGCCTGTAAGCTGTGTTTTCTTCTAAAACTAGATTATTTTCAGCAAACTTTTCTTTAAAAATTTTATCAAATTTTTTTTCGGTTAAATATTCTCAATTTACATTTTCTGTCAATATTGTACATTCTCTTTTGCTTCCACTATAAACTTTCTCGATGTGATTTTTGAAAAAATCTGAGTTTGCATTTTCGTTAAAAATTGATTTTTCAACTGGATTAAAACCATTCATAGAGTGAAAATGGAAAACAAAATCACTTTTTTGAATAACATTTTCTATTTCTTTTTCTGCTTTTAAATAAATCTCATCCCAACTTTTGTCTCTAAAAACTTCAGGAATTGCAAGTTCTAAAGGTCTGTTTAAATCACAGAAACCTCTAGGAATTTCTACTTTTAAAATTCAAATTGAAAATTCAGATTTTTCTAAATATTTTTTCATTGATTCTAAAACTTCAACAACTCAAGTATCAGCTTCGTGATACATATATTTGTAAAGTAAATCATCAGAAACATAATCAAGAGAAATTTTGCTTGTTTCTCTAACTTTTTTTATAAAATCTTTGTCAATAGAGTGGTGTGGAACGTAAATAAGCAAGTCAAAATTTTGTTTTTGAGTATTTCAAATTTTTTCTAAAATTGTTAGATTGTGCATAATTTAAAGTTAATAATTTATTTTTAAAGTTCATAGGTTTTGATTTACTTTTTCTTGAATTTTTTTAACTTCATCAAAAACAATACTACATAAAATTATAATTTCATTTCAACTTACTTTTTTTCAGTTTTCAAAATAGTGCTTTGACAATACTTCTGCTGTTTTTTCTCAATCTAAAATATCATATTTTCATTTGTTATCTGAAAAATATCAAACAATAGGGTCTCAATATTGATTTAAAATAATTGAATGAGTTTGTCAAGAAGAAGAATTTAATCATTTATTCATTTTTGCTGAATCACTTTTTCAAGCTCAGTTTTCTGTAAAAGTTGGAATTGCATCTCTTGCAAATTTAAAAGCTCATCCTAAGAATTCATTTCTGTCTAACCAAGGTCTGAATTGTGTAACATGAAGCCTTCAGTCAGCTCAAATTATTTTTGTTGGCTCAATGAAGTTAAAAACTAATTGAGGATATTTAAGTTCAGAGCTATTTAGCAAGTTTTTTCTTTTCAAATCATTTTGAACGAAATTTACTGTTGTTCATCAAGCTGCTCAATCATCATCTTTTATTACTAAAACTTTTCCTGGGTTTTGATTAAAAATATTTTCCAACTCTTCTTTGTTATTTGCAATTCAAATATATCACATTTTTTCTCAGGCTATCTCTAATTGGTTTGATTTTTTTGAATTTAAGTCCAAAAGTTGTAGAGTTTTTCCAGCTGTTGTACTTTTTAAGTTTTCTTTTTCCAATTCAAAATTTATATCAGTTATTCTTGGGTCTGACATAGGAACGCTTGATAAAACAGTTGCGTTTGGCATTTGCCTAATTGTTTCTAAAAGAAGTTTTTCACTTTCAAATCAAGTCCTGTTTACATTTAATCAGGAAATAGAATTTTTTTCTCTTAAAATAACTTTTGTTCAAATCAGAGCATAATTTCCTTTTCAAAAAATATTTTTTAAAATATTTTCTATTAATTGTTTTGTATTATTTATAATATTTCAATCTGTTATTATAATTATTTGTTCGCTTTTTTCTCTTATTTTTTCAAAAAGGTATATCAAATATTTTGTTGCATCATTTCTTGTTTTTTCTTCAGAAAGTGCATTTATAGTAACAGATAATCCTCAACAATTAAAAACTATTTCATAAATACTTTTTGTTCAAGGTATGTTTTCTACTGTTATTCAAGGGTAAGTTATAAGAGGATATTTATCCTCACTGTCAATTTCGTTCATAATTACAAAAATTAAAAAATAAAAAATATCCTTTGACAAAACTTCAAAGAATATTTACTACATATAACTTTTTTAATTTTTTACTTTAATTTTTCATTAAAAATTTTATACACAAAAAACAGCCTTTGAAGCATCAGTTCAAGGATAAACAGAAACCAGAAAATAAAATAAATTCTATTATTCATTTTTGCTATTTTTTTGTTAAAAAATTTCTGAAAATTATAATGATTTTTGGAAAAAGTCAAATTTAAATTTTTTTTGAACTAATTTTAGCTTTACAAAGATAAAAAAATAAATAAAATACTAACCGCAAAAATTATTTTTTAAAAAATATTATAGTGAAAAAAGTTAGTTTAATAATTTTGGATTGATTTGGTATAAATGAAGCTACACCAGAGGAGAATTCTATTACTCAAGCTGAAAATAGACCAAACTTTTCAAAACTTTTTGCTTTTCCTTGATATACTAGATTAAAGGCATCATGAAGGGATGTATGAATAGTTGATGGCTTTATGTGAGGTTCTGAAGTTTGACATTTGACTATTTGAGCTGGAAAAATCGTTAAACAAAATATTTTGGAAATAAATGATTTACTAGATAATGGTGAATTTGAAAAATTACCAGAATTTACAGAAATGGTTGATTACTTGAGAAAATCTTGAAAATCTTTGCATATAGCTGGCCTTTTAGGAACACCTTGAGTTCATTCTTATCAACCACATTTATACTGACTTTTAAAAATAATTCCATCTGAAATAAACGTTTATTTACATCTTTTTACTGATTGAAGAGATAGCCCTAGAACAGAATCTGTAAATTATTTACAAGAATTGATTGACTTTATTTCAGATAAAAAAAATGTAAAAATTTCAAGTATTTCTGGTAGATATTTTGCTATGGATAGGGATAATAATTGGGAAAGAATTCAAAAATCTTATGATGCAATTTTGGGAAAAATAGAAAAATCAGACAAAGATCCAATTACTTACTTAAAGCAAAGTTATTCTGACAAAGTTTTTGATGAATTTATAGAACCTATTTATTTTGTATCAGGAAAGGCTTTTGAAAGTGGAGACGTATTTTTACACTACAATTATAGAAGTGATAGAGCAACTCAACTTACAAAAATAATTGAGAAAGATTTCTGAAGTGAAAATATCTATACAATGACAAAATATTACAATGAGTTTGCTTGAAAATATTTTATAAAAAAGCAAAAGGTAGAAAATACACTTTGAGAAATCATTTCTGAAAAATGACTTTCACAGCTTCACATAGCTGAAACAGAAAAGTTTGCTCATGTAACAAAATTTTTTAATTGATGAGCTCAAATTGTTTATCCTTGAGAAAAAGATATACTTGTTGCTTCTCATAAAGTAGCAACTTATGATATGGATCCTGAAATGTCTGCAGATGAGATTTTTGCTGAGTATGAAAAAAATGCGAAAGATTTTGATTTTACAGTTGTAAATTACGCAAATGGTGATATGGTAGGGCATACTTGATGTTTGGTTTGTACTTCTACTTCAATTGAAAAGCTAGATGAAATTATTTGAAAAACTATTGATTATTGTGCAGAAAATGATATAGATTTGCTTATCACTGCTGATCACGGAAATTGTGAAGTTATGTGAACACCACAAGATCCTTGTACATCACACACAACAAACGAAGTGCCTTTTTGGTACATAAAAGATGGTGAAGTCGTAAAAACTAAACCAAATGGCGGACTTTCTAATGTAGCTCCTACAGTTCTGGAGATTATGGGACTAGATAAGGCTAGTGATATGGTTGAGAGTCTTTTGAAATAAGTTTTTAAAAATAAAAAAGAAAGTCAATTAGCTTTCTTTTTTATAATACCTCTTTTTTAATTATAATAAATTATAAAATCATAAAAAAGTCTAGAATAAACATTCCAGACTTTATGTTGATATATTTATTTCTCCAAAAAATCATTTCTTGCAGCAATTAATTTGTTAAAAATTTCATTACTTTCTGTTGTTACTTTGTGGGGATTATTTAAAAGTAGATATATTTTAAAAATATATATTAAACTTTGTATAGTAGTTTCATTTTTTGAAAATAAAAAACATCTAACAGCACGTATTATGCATTGTTCCTCATTATCTATGTATATGAAACTTTCGCCAAAATAATTTTCTTTGAAGATGTATATAAAGTCTTTACTAGCCCTTTGATAGTAATTACTTATTTGTTTTGTACGTCTTGCAAGTAGTGCATTTGATAGACTACCAATTAATATTTCAGCTTTTTCTATATATCTTGGATTTTGCAGAATTTGCATAAAAACCTCCTTTTGTTTGGTTAATTATTGATCCAGATTAAATATATCATTATTAATGATAATGTAAATTTATTTTTTGTCAAGAAATTTTAAAAAAATCCTAGAATAAAAATTCTTAAGAAAAAATCTTAAGAATTTTTATTTTGTTTTTTTATAAAATTTATGGAATTTAAAAAAAAATCATAATTTGAAATAAAATTTTTAAAAGAAGTATTTCTTATAAATTTTTTCTCATCATTTATAGAAAATCACATAACTACATTTGCTTCTTGATCAAAATAGAATTTTTGTTTTTCTAGTTCAAAAGTTAGAGTTTCTTTTATATAGTCAAAATCTTTTTTTGTAGGTTTTTGTAAAAAAAATATTTTTTAAGAAATCAGTTTTTATGTTTTCAGGAGAATAAAAATGGGTAATTCATAAAATATATTCATTTTCATAAACATTAAAAAAATCTAAATCATAAATTTTTCACTTAAATACTAAATTTTCTTCTAATATTTTTTTTATCCATTCTGAGAAAAAATAAAATTTTTATAATCTTTTTTAAAAGTTGGTAAAATTATTGCAATCATATTTCAGTTTTCCTCCCAAAAAAAATTTTTATTTATATTTGGAAAAAGGAAATTACTTTCTTTAATTTCTTTTAAGATATTTAATTTATGATTTTCACAAGAATTTATTTTTAAAAGAAAATTTTCTTTTAAAAGATTTTTTTTTATTTCTAAATTTTTTATATTATTTATTTTATCAAATTCTTCTTCAAAACATTTTGTTGCAAAACTTCAAAAGTATTGTCTTTGTCTTATTTCCCATTCTTTTTCTTCGGCTTCAAATCTTGACTTTTCTTCTTTTGACCATTCTAGTAAATCATATTTGTTTATATTTTGAAAAAAATTTTTAAATTTTTCTAAAGAATTTTTATTTTTAGTTATAATTGAAAAACGTATTCCTATACTATAACTCATTCAATTTGTTATTGAATGTCTATCATCATATATGTTGGCTAAGTCAGGTATTAGAAAAATTTTATGTTCTATTTCATGAATGTCTTTTAGCTTGCAAGCTTTGTTTGTTTTTAGATAAATATCAAAAAATTTTAGCATAATTTTATGTAAATTTGTAAAAAAAGTAGCAATATTTTTGCTACTTTATAATTTTATTTAGTTTTAATTAGCCCTTTTTACCACCATTTTCTCTTCCTCCAGAATTTCTTCCTGAATTAGATTGATTGTGATTTTATTCATTTTTTTAGGAGCACCAAGTTCCACGGTTTTCACGCTCAGAACCTTTTCCTTTACGTGCCATATAAGACTTCTTTAAATTAGATTAAAGTAGATTTTAGTTTTTAATAGGTTCTACTTACAACCCATATTTTAATATTGTATTGAAAAAATTTTTAAGTTAAATTTTATTTATAAATTATTTTTACAAAATAAAAAAAAAATATATAATTTGCAAGTATTTTATTTATTATAATTTTTTAAAAAAATGTATACTGTAAAAAATGTTTATGCTAGAGAAGTTTTGGATTCTAGAGGAAATCCTACAGTTGAAGTTGAAATAACTTTGGAAAATGGTTTTTGAAGAGCAATAGTTCCAAGTTGAGCTTCTACTTGAGTTCACGAAGCTTTGGAATTGAGAGACTGAGATAAATCTAGATATTTATGAAAATGAGTTTTAAAAGCTGTTGAAAATGTAAATACAACAATTAAAAATGCAATTGTTTGAAAAAATTTTTCTGATTATAGAGAACTTGATGAGGCTTTATTAAAACTTGACTGAACAAAAAACAAGAGCAATCTTTGAGCAAACGCTATTTTATGAGTTTCTATGGCATTTGTTGTTGCTTGTTCAAATTCTGAGAACAAACAAATTTTTGAATATTTAGGTAAAGGGGAAGGGAAAGTTCTTCCTGTTCCTATGATGAATATTTTGAATTGAGGAAGCCATGCTGATAACAATGTTGATATTCAAGAATTTATGATTGTTCCAGTTTGAGCAAAATCTCTAAAGGAAGCTGTTAGAATGTGAGCAGAAGTATTTCATAATTTGAAAAATATTTTAAAAGCTAGATGATTAGCAACTTCTGTTGGTGATGAAGGTGGTTATGCTCCAAATTTAGCTTCAAATGAGGAAGCTTTAGCTGTTATAATTGAGGCTATCCAAAAAGCTGGTTATACAACTGAGCAAATCAAACTTGCTTTAGATGTAGCTTCTTCTGAGTTTTTTAAAGATTGAAAATATAATTTAGAGTGAGAATGAAAAATTCTTAGTTCAGCTGAACTTGTAGATTTTTATAAAAATCTTTGTGAAAAATATCCGATTATTTCTATTGAAGATTGAATGGCTGAAGATGATTTTGATGGATGGAAAATGCTTACAGAAGCTTTAGGTAGCAGAGTGATGCTTGTTTGAGATGATTTATTTGTTACAAATATCGAAAGACTTGCGATGTGAATAGAAAAATGACTTTGAAATGCTATTTTGATAAAATTAAATCAAATTTGAACAGTTTCTGAAACTATTGATGCGATTAATATGGCTACAAAAGCTGGTTTCAAATCAATTATTTCTCATAGGAGTGGTGAAACAGAGGATACTTTTATTGCACACTTGGTTGTAGCCAAAAATACTGGATTTATAAAAACTGGTTCACTTTCTAGAACTGATAGAATAGCTAAATACAATGAATTGATGAGGATAGAAGAAAAAATAAAATAAAAAAGAATGCTTTAGCATTCTTTTTTTGGTTTTAGTAAGCTCAATAATTGAATCTTTCATAGGAAAATTTTAATTCAACAAAATCATCATTTTTTGATTCTTTGCTTAAGTCTAAATCTAGCTCTACAAAAGGTCTATAAAAATATTTTCCTTCTTTTTTCACAAATTCATATTTTATTTCTAAGTTTCTTTTTCAGCTTTTTAATTCTTTTGATAGTTTTTTATCATTTTTATCAAAAATTTCGTTTTTATAAACTAACTCTGGGCTTCCTGGTCAGTAACTTATAGTTATCTCACTATTTAAAATCTTAAAATTTTTTTCATTAAAATTGTAAGTATAAATTACGTTATCTACTTTATTTGGTGTTCAATCAAATTTTGATTGAAAATTTTTTAAATTTTCTGGATTTCAATCATATAAATTGAAATTTGCATTTACTGAGTTAAATGTAAAAAGCTCAAAACTGGCAAAACTAATAATTTTTTCATAATTTTTTTGTTAAAATTTAGTAAATTTTATTAAACTCAAAACTTTAAAAAAATCAAATTTAGTTTTTGAAAAATTTCATTTTTTCATATAATTTCAAAAAATATTTTAAAAAATAGAAAAATGTTGATTTATATAGAGAAACAAGCAAAAGATTATTCTCAAACTAAAAAAATTCTAGAAAAATATAAAAATGCAAAAGTTATTTTTATTGATAATTATAAAAATATTTTTGATAAAAATTATAAAAATCTGGATACCAAAAAAGCTTTGATTATAGCAAAACTGAATTCTAAATCTGTGAGTCGGGCACCGTGCTGATACTGACACTCAGAATCTTCTTACTTTTTCAAAACTTGATTAAATTGTGTTTTTGATTGCTCTTATTGCTACTTGAAATGAGCTTTTAAAAATGATAATATTGTTTTATTTATAAATTATGATGATATAAAAAATGAAATAGAAGAGAAAATATCTGAGTTGAGAAAAGAGCTTCCAGATTCTGTACATTGGTTTTATTCTTGAGATTATTCAGATATAGTTTGAATAGATAATTTGAGTAACTTTATAGAAAATTTTGTTCCTTTTTTTGAAAAATTTTGAGATGATGTGATGATGGAAATAAGAACAAAATCATCAAATGTAAGGCCTTTTTTGAATTTATGGTTTATTCCCAAAAATACTGAAATTTCTTTTTCTCTAAATCCTGAGATTTTAGTTAAAAAATATGAGAAATGAGCTTCTAGTTTAGAAAAAAGAATTGAAGCAATAAATATTTTACTTGAAAAATGATTTAAAGTTTGACTTAGGTTTTTGCCAATTTTACCAGTAAAGAATTGGGAAGAAGTTTATAGTGAATTTATAGCTTATATAAAAGAAAAAATTGATATTTCAAAAATTTATTCTAGTTTTGCTTCGTGACTTTTGTATACAAAAAAAGATTATAACAAAATGCTTCAAAAATATCCAGATTTAGGTATTTTATATATGTTAGAGCTTGAGAATGATGATTTTTACAGGGAATCTAAAGTTTTTAGAAGCAAAATTTATACGATGTTTAAAGAATTTGACAAAAGATGTATTTTTTGTTTAGATAAATAAATATTTTAAAGAAAGACTTGTTACCACAAGTCTTTCTTTTTTATTTTGCTTTCAAGTATTTTTAAAAATATTTCCCATTCTTCACTTCTTTTCATTCTTTTCTTGACTAAATCAATTATTTCAGGATTTTCCGTCACACTTTCAATTAAATATTTCATTTTTTTGTTTCAAACTAAATAATATTCATAACTTTTCAAATCTGTTGATGAAGATAGCCATATTCTTGTAAAATCTAAATTTCAGATTGAATTTACAATTGTTTTAAAAGGAAGTCATTTTAAATCATATCTGATTTTAAGAAAATATAAATTTTTTTCTCAAATTAAGATTTTTTTTAATTCTCATAAAGTTTTTATTTCATAGCTTTTATTGTTCAAAAAATTTATATAATTCCAAATTTTTGTTTTATCTCAGCTAAAATCACCTATAAATCTAAATCTTCAAACTAATTTGTAATTCTTGCTTCAAATTTTTAAATCTCAGTTTTTATCTTCTTTTAAAACAACTCATATATCTTGTTCTTCAGCTTTTTCTAAATTATCTGCTATTTTTCAAATACTTGATTTTTCTAAATCTTTTGGTAATTCATAAGCTAAAATATTATTTGTTAACATAAATAGCAATAAGAAACTTATAAATATTTTTTTCATAATTTTTTAAATAATAATTAATAAATATAGAATGGTTTTTATTCTAATTCATTTTTACTATATTTAATAATATTTCCCAAGGTTCTCTTTCATCATAATTAACTAATTTTAGCTTATTATTAATTAAATTGACTATTTCTTTTTTATTTTCTTTTCTATTTAATAATTCCTTTATTTTAGGATTGTTTTGGATTAACTTCTTTTGTTCATTTAAATCATTTGTTGATGATGCAAATACTCATATAATGTCAGAAAGTTCTATGTCATTTATCAATTCTTTATCTGATTTTGCTGTGTTATTTAATAATTCTAAATTATTAATACTTTCTGCATTAGATACTTCTTTATTAAATTCACTATTATTAATTATTTCACTTAAATTTTCATCATTAGCTTTTATATCATTTCAGATTCTATAGTATGAAAAGTTCTCACCATTATATTTTAACACTAAAAATTTAGCATTTCAATTTTCTCAATAAACTTTCTTGATATTATATAGTTCATGTTCATATTCTCACATTCTTCAATATTTTGATTTGATTTTTGTTGTGTCTCAATAGTAATCATGGAGAAACATAAAGCTGTGAGTTATGTTATACTTTCTTGATCATATTTTTATTTTTCAGTCTGGGCTTTCAGATAAAGTGATTCATCTATCTCACCTTTTTGCATTTTCAATACTTGTAATTGCATTGTTATCAACAAATTTTTTAAATATATTATTTGGATAATTTATCCAATATCTTGAACTATTATATGCTAGTGAGTGACAATTATAAAAAGTAGTGTTTGTTCTGTTTCTGTCATTACTATTAAATCCAAATTCTTTTTCAAACTCTATATCTTTATTTATACTAAGTCTTCTATCTCAGTTATTGAATCAGCATTCATAGATTCGAACTCAATTTATTTTTGCTCTTGTTCTATATAATTCTTCATTTGAATTACAAGGAAAGTCCAGAGCCAAAGCTACATTACTACTTAGCAAAATAACTATTCCTAAAATATTAATTAAAACTCTATTATGTTTCATAGTTTTAAAAAATTATAAAGATAATAATATTAATTAAAAGAATACTTTAATAAATTAACTTATAAAATATTTATATATATATTTTTTTGGGGTTAAGAAATAAAAGAAAATCTTATAGTTATTTTTTAAAATATAATTTAATTACAAATTTAATATATTTGTCCTTATAATAGATTATGAATATAGTTTAAATTATTTTTTATAATACTTTATATACTATATATAGTTATATTTATTTATTTTATTAAGTCAAGTTCAATTTTATATTTTGATTTGATAATATAATTTTATTATTTATTAATATATTTAAAACAATTTTTAATTTTTTCTTTCAAAATTTTAAAAAATTTATATAATTTAAGTACTTAAAACCTAGTTTTGATTTATGAAAAAAAATATTTTGATAACGTGAACTTCTTGCTGACTTTGACGATTTTTAGCTGAAAAGTTAAATTTGAATTATAATATTTTTTGAATTTCTAGAACAAAAACTGATTTAAATATTTTTGAAGAAATAAACTTTGATTTAACAAACTTTGAACAATTTGATAAAATCTTGTGAAAAATTGGTGAAAAAAAATTTGAAATGATTGTTTTTAATTCGTGAATTTGATATTTTTGAAGATTTGAAGATTGAGGAGAACAAACTTATAAAAATATTATAAATTTAAATTTATTATCACCGATTTTGTTTTTGCAAAAAATTCTACCTTTTTTGGAGCAAAAAGCAAAAATTGTTTTTATTTGAAGCATTATTTGAAAAAAATTTATGAAAAATGCTTCAGTCTATCAAGCTTCAAAATTTTGACTTAGAGGTTTTGCTTGAGCTTTAAAAAACGAATTAAAAGACAAAAAAATATTTATAATAAATCCAAAAATTTTAGAAACTGATTTTCATAAAAATTCTTCGGTTTTTATTCCTACAGATAAGGAAAAAATCACAAGTTTAGAAAGTGTTTTTGAAGTTGTTGAAAATATTTTAAAAAATAAGGAAACTAGATTTGAGATAGATTTATAATTTAAAAAATGGAGAAAAATGGAGAAAAAAATAATTTATACAGCTGCTATTTGAGCTTTAACTGCAGTGTTTTCAGCATCAGCTTGATATTATTCATGAATTATTCATACAAATGCTGTGTTTGAATCACTCATTTCAAGACTGGAGCTAGATTTAAAAAAAGAAAGAGAAAAAAATATTATTTTGACACAATTGTTAACAAAGCAAAAAGATGAACAAATTTTACAAAGAAATAATTCTTTTGAAAATATGGATTTTGAAACTGATGATTCTTTACAAAAATTTTTAAATCCTGAAAATGGTTTTAATAATAAGAAATATATTCCTCAAAGTTTAGAAAGAATTTCTTCAAATGTGATTTATGATTCTAAATGATGAAATCAAGTTTTGAGAAAGGAAGCTAAAGATGCTCTTGAAGAAATGTGAAAAAAATTTGAACAAGAAACTTGAGAGAAAATAAATGTTGTAAGTGCTTACAGGAGCTATGATTATCAAGTTTGAATAAAAAAATGATGATGTCCAGATAATCTTTGCGCAAATCCTGGTTTTTCTGAGCATCAGACAGGGCTTGTTGTAGATTTATGGTCAGCTTCAAGTAAGGATAATTGGTATTCAAACGTAAAATTAAAAAAATATTTTTCTTGGTTAAATGAAAATGCTCATAAATTTGGTTTCCATAACACTTATCAGAAATGACGTGATGTTGATTGATATGAAATTGAACCTTGGCACTGGAGATATTTATGAGTTGAACTTGCTACTTATTTAAGAGAAAATAATCTTACTTTTGCTGAATTTTATAAAGAAAAAACAAAGAATGAAAAAAAATAGAAATTCCACAAAACAAAATTGACCAATAAAAGTCTGATTCCATAGGAAGAAAAAGGTTCAAAGAGGAACTTTTGTAGCACGTGATGAATATGCAATAAAAGCACAAAAGGCTTGATTTAGAGCTAGAAGTGTTTATAAATTGCTTGAAATTCAAGAAAGGTTTGATTTAATAAAACCTGAATTTTCTGTAATTGATATAGGTTGTGCTCCGTGAAGTTTTCTACAGGCTATAAGAAGTATAGTCAAAGAAAAACCAATTATATGAGTTGATATAAAGGAGGTAAAGCCTTTTTCCTATCCAAACGTAAAAACTATACAATGTTCTATTTTTGAGTACGATACTTTGAGTCAAAAAATTATTGAAATAAATGGAGAAGATACTTTTGATTTGATTACAAGTGACATCGCTCCAAATACAACTGGTAGGTTTGATGTGGATCAGTATGCTTCTTTAGAGCTAAATATAGCTATTTGTGAGTTTAGTGATAGATTTCTGAAAAAATGATGAAATATGCTTTTAAAAGTTTTTAAATGAGAAGATTTCAATGACTTAGTTCAGGAAATAAAAAAAAGATTTAAAAGTATGAAAACTTATAAACCTCTTGCTTGTCGTGATTCTTCTCATGAAGAATATATTATTTGTTTTGATAAAAAATAAAAGATAGTTTCAAAAACTATCTTTTTTCATTTACCTCTCTCATAACTAAATCTTCTAAATTTTTTTGTAGTACAATCCTATTAATCATTTGCTTTTTCTTTGCTTTTTCTTTTTTTAATTCACTTTTTCTAAGATATGATTTTATAGCAGGAACTATGAAAAATATCATTGAAATTATTAGCAATATTCAACCTATTAAAACAGAATATTCAATAATTCAGTAATTATAAATTTTTACTATATTATCAAATATTTCTTGAGATTTTATGTATTCATAATGAAATCAAAACATATTTAATTATTTTTATTTTTTAATTTTCTTCAACAAGTTCACCTATAACTACAAGTCTTTGAGCTGCAGTTCAAATAGGCCAACAAGTCATAACAGATAATTCTTTTTTGCTGTTGTCTCTTTTTAAAATAGAAACATCTCCAGCACTTATAACTCTTTTTTCATTTATTATGTATCTAAATTTTTTTTGTCAGTAATAAATAATTATTTCATCTCATTTTTCTAAAAAATTTAGATTTGAAAATACTTCATTATAATCACCATTAATCCAAGGAAAATTTGAAGAGTGACCAAACACAAAAGTATTTCATTTTTCTCAAGGTATAGCACTTCCTGGGTATCTAACAACTCAGTTTTCTAATTCTTTCATAAAAATATCTTCTAGTTCATGTTCTGAATCTACTTTTCTATTTTTTACATCTACTAAAGGAATATTTTTTCCTATTTTTGGAATTATAATTCTATTTTCATAAGGAGTTATTTCTATATTTAGAGAAATATTTTTTTCATCTAACTCTTTTTTATATTTTTTTATAGAAGTAGAAATAGTTTTTTCTTCTTCTTTTTTTTCTTCATCATCTTTAACCTTTTTTGTAACTACTTTTTCTTTTATGTTTGATGCTTCTACAGAGTTAAGAATTCATTTTGATTCTTTTTGAATAGTTTCTTCCATAAGCATACCTTTAGCTATGTTTAGGTAAGCTTTATAGTTTGTTCAAACTATTAGAACAGCAAAAATTAAAAGACTAGTAAAAGTGTATTTCAAAGCAAAAATACTTCATTTTTTAAATGAAAACTCAGCTTTTACTTTTGGTTTTTCTTCAGGTTTTGCAACTATTGTTTGGTAAATATATGTGTTTTGTATTTCTTTTGTTTCTTGTTTTTCTTCCAGAGTAGAAATCATTTCTTCTTTTTCCAACTCTAAAAGAATATCAAAATCTTTATTTTCCATTTTGTTTTTGTTTATTTTTTATTTTTGTTTTTATTTTTTTGTAGTTATTTTGCCTACATATCAATTTTACTATATATATTTTTTTTATGCAAAAATTTGAATAAAGTTTTTTTCTAAAAAGACTTGAAAAATTTGTTTTTTTATTTATATTTATAAAAGTTTAGATTGATTAGAACTCAAAAATGGTAAAAAAATACGAAAAGAGTTCAGGTTGAATAGTTTATAGAAAATCTTGAGATAAAATAGAAGTTTTGCTTTTGAAATGGTTAAATTCGAAGAATCAAGAGATTTATGTTATTCCAAAATGACATATAGAAGATGGGGAAGTAGCAAAAGACACAGCGATTAGGGAAATCTCTGAAGAGGCTGGTCTTGACATAAAAGATTTAGAAGTTATAAAATTTATAACGAAGTTAAACTATACATTTACTGCCTGATATCTGGAGACAAATCCAGTCATAGATAAAGATGTTTATTTATTTTTAGTTAAGTATAGTTGAGATAAAGAGCCTCAAGTCCAAAAAGAAGAGAGATTTGTTGGTTATACTTGGTTTTCTCTTGATGATATAAAAAATATCAAAGTTATGTTTGATATACAAACTATTATCTGAAAAAATAAGACATTTTTTATATAAAAATATTTAAAATATAATTTTTTTAAAATGGAGATTAGAAATAAAAATAATATTTTAGAGATAGAATCAAACTCTAAAAGTATTATTTATTTTGATGAGGCAAAAAAACAATTAAAAATAGATGATTTAGATGTTTCCTATCCTTGAGAATACGAAAAATCAGGTATTTTACTGGAAGTAAAAGAATACTTTGATAATTTATTTTATAGTTTTTCTGTGGATTGAAATCATATTTTGTTTGTTTTGACTGATGATTTTGAACTGAAAGAAGAAATACTCTCTTTTTTTGGTGATGTAGATGTTTTGATTATTTATTGAACAAAAAAGGCTGTAAAGATTTTTGAAAATATAGAAGCTAGAGTTGTGATTCCTTACTGAGAAGGGAAGTCTATATTTCTTCAAACTCTTGGCCAAAATATAGAGGAAGTTTCAAGCTTCAAACTAAAGTGAGAGTATTCAGCTGATAATACAGAATTTGTAAATCTAGCATAAAGAAAAACACCACAATTTGTGGTGTTTTTTGTTGTTATTTGATGATTATTAGAAAGTCTTTTAACTTTCTATCTGCATTTTTTATGCAGATAGCAAACTCGTCTTTTGTTGATGAGTTTGCTTTGCAATTGTAATGTTCCTTGATCATCTCATCATATGCATTTCTGCACATTTTAAAGAGCTTTTCTTGCTCCTCTGTTCTTTTGCTTGGGGCTTGGCATAGCCCATAGGTGTCAACCTCAAAATCAGTTGATGATATCTTTTTTGCATCAACCCTTGAGGTGATGCAGGCCAAAAAAATTAACAAGCCAAAGCCAAAATTTTTCATTTGATTGCTCCTTTCTGCTTAAAAAAATACTTCAAAGACAGTATTATCTCTAAAGTAATGGTATTATAAAATAAAAATTTTAAAAGTAAAGTTTTTTTATGATTTTTTTTTTTTTGAAAAAATGGAAAATAATAATCTAATAATTAAAATAAAAAAAGGGCCACATCCTGTGGCCTTTAGTTCAACCTTCTTGTTTTTTCTCCTCATTTACTAAATTTAATACTTTACCACAAGTATTAGAATCTAATTTCATACTCTCTTCTGTATGATCATCCATTTTTAAGGTGATTATACATTCATTTATACCCACAACATCAGCAAATGCTGTTGTTAAGAGAGTTGAGGAAACCATTATTTTGACTAAAAAAAATAAAAGGAAATAATTGTTATTTCCTTAAATAGATTTAAATAACAGCTTCAATTGCAGCAAAAGTTGCAGTTTTTCAGGCTGGAACTATGATACTTATCTTATCTCAAATATTTGCTTTGAAATGTGTAACAGCAGCAGTAAGCAAATCATATGTTTTCCCATCTGCTATAACTTGGTATTTGTCTTTTTCTTTTACAACTAATCAAGTTTTTATTTCTCTTTCTATTGGTGCGATTTGTTTGTACATCATTTTACCTTTTTTATCAATTGTTAGCTTTAATCTATCTCATTGAACCATTTTTGATTTTGAAGCATAGTTTGCAGGAACTGGGTATTTGTTTCAATCACTTCAAAGCATTTCAGCTCCAGTAAAAACTCACTCAATTATTTTTGATTCTTGATTTGTGTAAGTTTCAAGTCATTTTGTGCTTAAATCAACTTCAGATTTTAGATCAACATCATTACTATCAGCTAAATCTTTTAATAATTTTTTAGCATTTTTTATTGATTTTTCAGCTGTAACTATAAAATCAACTATTGCTTCAATTGTTTTTTTGTTTTCCATTTTTTTATATTTATTTTTTATTGCTGTATATTTTATCAAAAAATATCAAATATGTAAATCAAAATGTCTTTACAATAGAAAAAAATAATTTCTTATAATTTCTAATATGCTTGTAGAAAAGAAAATTGTTAGAAAAAATCCTGTTCATAAAAATGGTCAGAAAGGAACCTCTGTAGATTTTCAACTTTTTTTAGATTTTATGAGTATTCAGATTCCAATCACACTTCCGACTAGATATCATAAAAATATTCATATAAAACTATAATTTATTCCTAAAATTAGTCAAATCATTATTCATATTCTTAAATCTCCTCATCATAAAGCTCTTCCTCCAGATAAAACTATCTGTAAAAAGAAAAATATAAATATAGCATAGGCTCATATTATTCAGCTTAAAATAGCATTTTCTGAAAAGTTAGTTTCTGGAAAAGTTGTTTTGTAGAAAAAAAGTAAAAATCAAATAAAAATCAAAATTCAAGCATCATAGATTTCTTTTAATCATTTTAGCATTATTATATATAAAAATCATAAAATAAGCATTCATAATGCTAGGCTTGAGAATATTTCAATAAAAGCTAAATTTTGTTTTCCTAAAACTAATGCATTTACTTTCCAAAAATTATTTAAAAATAATCAAGTAAAAGCTGTAAAAATTCAAACTGCCATTATTCACTCATGGATTTCTGTAAAAAGTAAGTCATAAAAAATATACAAAATCGTGATAAATGAAACAAAAATCCAGAAAAATAATTTTCAAATTTCCAATGCATTTAATAAAAATATTTTTTCAAAATCTACTAAAAATACTCAAACAAACATAAAAACTAATCAAGTTGAGACTTCAAGTAGAGGATAGATAATAGAGATTTTTTGCTTACATCCTCTGCATTTTCAAAGAGAGAATAACCAGGAAAATATAGGAATGAGTTCCAAAGCTGACAAAGTTCTGTTGCAGGTTTTACAATGGCTTCTTCATAAAAATATTCACTTTTCACCTGACTTTAGACGATAAATCAAGACAGAAGCAAAACTTCCAAAAAGTGTTCAAAAGATAAATAAAAATATGTAAAATAAAGTTTCCATAAATTTTTTAAAATATTATTTTTACAATTATAAGAAAAAAACTAACTTTTTCAAAAGAAAAAAACCAACTCTTTTGAGTTGGTTTTCAATCTTCATTTTATCATACCATATAATATTAATAGCTTTCGCACATCCTGGTCTTTTTGGACTAATGTGCCGTGTTTTGAATATATATAACCATCATTCCCTAGCCTAAAGCCAGTATCAGAATGATTTAGATATATACAATTACTTTGAATTAGTATTTCAGCTTGTTTCCCGTTAGGTTTTTGAGCTGTTATTTTTGTTGTCATTTTTTTACTCCTTTGTTTTTGAATGACTGTTATAGTATAAATAAAATATATTATTTATCAAGTTATTTTTCTATTTCTGATTTTTCTTCTATTTTATCTTCTACTTCTGTACTTATTTCTTCTAGATTTTCTTCTTGTTTTATTTTTTTGTCTTTTTTAATTTTTTGAATATTTCTTGTTTCTGTGTGTTTTTCTGTATTTTCCTCTTCTGAAGCCTTAGTTTCTATTTTGAAATTAGCCTCTTTTACTTCTTTTCTTTTCTCAGAAATAGTTTTTTTACTTCTTTTGAAAAAACTTATAAATCCATTAAACATAAGATAAATATCATAAATAAGAGGTATTTTATAATAGATTTTTCCTAAATTTCAGATTCAGTAACAAATAGGGAATAAAAACAATATCAAAGTATTTTTTCAAATGATTCAAAATACAATTAAAATTATTGTGATAATCATTAAAAAACTTATTGTTAAAGCATTTCTGATGTGAATTTGATATTGATTTTCTTTAAAAAATATAAAAAATAAATTTATAATTGGAAAATAAATAATTTTTTTAGGTCATTTTAGCTCTGGTAAATCTTTTGTTTTGTTGTAAGTATCTATTTCATCTTGTTTTTGAATATTTTCTTGTTCTTGTTCTAAAATTTTGAACTCTTTAAAATTTCCAGAAATATAATTTTTCATATATTTACAAATTACTTTAAAAAGCTTTAAAAGTTCAGAAAAACTAAAGTATTTTGGTAAATTTATAACAATAAGGTCAGATTTTCAAAAAAGATTTACTCATACAAAAGCTACAAATATAGCATAAATTAGTATAAAAACTTGATTTAAATTATTATAAAAATTTATAAATAATAAACAAGATAAAAATGCTACAAAAGTGTTTAATTTAAGGATTTCTTTTATATTTTCATTTTTACTATATTTTGAAGCAAATATTTGCCCTACGAAGGGAATATAAGCCAAAACAAAAGTCAATTTGTCTTTTTCTCAAAAATTTCAATCATTATCTACATTTAATAATTTTTTACTTGATTTTGCTGAAAATATACTTCAAATATTGAAATATTCTCATTTACTTGCCCTGTAAGCTCAAAAAATAAGCATCAAAAAAAGTATAGCCAAGATAGAGCTAAAAACAATTGAATTTAAAGAATATCACATTATAAATATTGATCAAAGTAATCAATAAGTTTTGAAAACTAAGATATTTATAATTATGAGTAAATGTATTAATAATGCAGATTTTGTATGTTTTCTGACAAATTCATTATTTAGGTTTGGCTCTGATTTTGCAAATAAAAACATCACTGAAATCAAAAACAGTAAGTAGGCTGTTACAGCATTATTTTTTATAACTTTATTTTCTTCCATTTTCAAAATTTGTTGTAATTTTTAAAATTTTGTTTATTATAACATATATTTAAATATTTAACAAAAAAATGATAGAAAATGAAGCTAGCAGATGTAAAATTTTATAAATCAATTTGATTAAAAAGTGATGAAATATATTTTGATGACAAAAAAGAAATAGTTTTTGTTTGAAGGTCAAATATGTGAAAATCTAGCCTTTTAAACACTATTTTTCAAAAAAAAGATTTAGTGAAAACTTCAAGTAAACCTTGAAAAACTAGATTGGCAAACTTGTTTCTTGTAGAAAATAAATATTATTTTACAGATTTGCCTGGTTATGGTTTTGCAAAGCTATGAAAGGAGTTGAGAGAAGAGCTTGATTGACTGATTTCTTGGTATTTGGAAGAGAGAAAAAATTCTATCAAAAAAGTTGTTATGTTGATTGATTCTAGGCTTTGACCTCAGGATTCTGATTTTGAAATGTATCAATATATTTTAGATTTGGAACTTCCTGTTTTGATTGTGCTTTCTAAATCAGACAGACTTTCTAAATCTGAACTAAAAAAATCTGAAAATTATGCAAAACAAAAATTTTTTTGACAAGAAATTTTGCCTATTTCTAGTAAAACAAAGCTTGGAATTTCTGAATTAGAAAAGATTTTAAAAAATTGCCTAAACTAAAATTTATATTTTAAAATTTTAAAAAAATGTTTAAAAAAGAAGAAAACAAAAATAACCTTACAATTGTAAATTTTTCACTTATTATATTTTTAGTTTTTGCTTTATTTTACATATTGTACATATGACAATCACTTATAGTTCCGTTTATAATTTCTATACTTTTTGCTTTTGCTATACTTTGATTATCAAAATTTTATGAAAAATATAGAATTCCTTCATTTTTAGCTATGACTTTGTCAGTTATCACTTATATTTTAGTTTTTTATTTTATTTGAAATATAATTTACTGAAATATAAATGAACTTATAATTTTGGCTCCATCATACCAAGAAAAGATAGTTTCATTAGCAAAAAATTTGTTTGATTCACTTTGAATCAATAGAAATCAAGTTACTGAATTTATGTCAAATATAAGATTACAAGATATTTTTAATTCTATTTTTGCTACACTTACTTCTTTGTCTTCAAATATATGAGCTATTTTGTTTTATACAATTTTTATACTTCTTGAAGCTAAATATTTTTGAAGAAAAATAGAACTTATGGTTTCAAATCCTGATAAGAGAAAAGATGTTTTGGAAGTTTTGCATAAAATAGAAAATGATGTCAAATGATACTTTTTTATAAAAATAGTTGTTTCTCTTATGACTGCTATTTTGAGCTATATAATAATGATTTCATTTTGACTAAATTTTGCCTTGTTTTGGGCTTTACTTGTTTTTATTTTGAACTTTATTCCAAATATAGGTTCTATAATTGCTGTAATGTTTCCTTCACTTTTGTCTTTTGTACAGCCTGAGTTTACTATTTATACAAGTATTTTTATGGTAGTTTTGTTGACTACTATACAAATGATTGTTTGAAATGTTATAGAACCTAAGATGATGGGAAATAAACTAAATCTAAGCCCTCTTGTGATTATCATTGCTTTGAGTTTTTGGTGATATTTATGGTGAATTATTGGTATGCTTTTGTCTGTGCCATTAGTTGTTATTATGAATATTATTTTATCAAAGTTTGAGCAAACAAGACCTATTTCTATATTTTTATCAGAGAAGTGAGAAGTTGCAACTTTTCCTTGAAGTTCTATTTCAAGTAAAGATGAAAAACACAAAATTATTGAAGAAATCAAGAAAAAATTTAGCAAATAATTTTTTAAAAAAGAGAAATTTTATAATTATTTTTTCTCTTTTTTTATTTTGAAATATTTTTTGTTTTTTTTGAAAAATTGATATAATGATTTCTGATGATTTGACTATAAGTAGTTAGGTTGTAAAATATTTTCCAACTTAAAACTTATAGTTTAGTTATCAAAATTTTATTTCTTTAAAGAAAAATTTTATGATTTGAATTTCTGATAAAAATGCTCCTTTGCTTGAGCCTCTTAAAAAAACTTATGAAATTGAGTGACAAAAAATCACTTTTGAAAGTTGAAAAATTTGACTTTTGATTGATTGAGCTGTGACAATTAGTGATGAAAATGATAATATTTTATTTGTAACTGCTTGATTTAAACAAGATTGATTAAATGAAAAAGCTGATTTTTTCCCTTTAGTTGTTGATTTTCAGGAAAAATATTATGCAACAGGAAAAATTTGAGGAAATAAATTTCAAAAAAGAGAGGGAAGACCAACAGATGATGCTACTTTGTCAGCAAGGCTTATAGATAGGCCAATCAGACCGATGTTTCCAAAAGGAATAGTAAACGATACTCAAGTAATAGTTACTGTTTTAAGTGCTTCTTGAGAAAGAGAATTAGGTTTTTGGTGAATAGTTTGAGCTAGTTTAACTTTGATGATGGCTTGAACTCCATTTGAATGACCAGTTTGAGCTTGTAGATTGGCTTTGATGGCTGATTGAAAATATATTTTTAATCCTAGTGTGGAAGAAGAAAAATCTTCAATTTTAAATTTGCTTACAGCTGGTACTTCAGATGCTATTACTATGGTTGAAGCTGCAGCTAAAGAAGCTTCTGACAAACAAATGCTTGATGCTCTTGCAAAATCTCACGAAATTATTAAAAAAATAATTGAAGCCGAAAAAGATTACTTGTCTTTATATAAAGATAAATATTGAATTCCTGAGCCAAAAGTTGTTTATAACCTTCCAAATGCAGATATTTACTCAGAAATAAAAGAATTTTTAACAGAAGAAAAGCTTGAAGTTTTGTATGACAAAGGAAAAAAAGAATTTCAAAAAGAACTTGATAATTTGACTGATTTGACAAAAGAATATTTACTTTGAGTTTGATATAATTTTGAAGATGAGAATCAAGAAAAATATTTAGATGAAAATTCTATTTGAGAATTTGTTTACAAAAGAGTGAAGGAAGTGATGAGAAAAAATATTTTACAAAATGAAAGAAGGCTTGATTGAAGAAAACTTGACGAAGTTAGAACTGTTAGTTGAGAAGTTTCTTTATTACCAAGAACTCATGGTTCAGCTTTGTTTAGAAGAGGATTGACTCAAGCGCTTTCTGTAACAACTCTTTGAGGACCTGATGATACTCAAGTTTTGGATGGAATGATGCCAGAAACTGAAAAAATTTATATGCATCACTATAATTTTCCTCCTTACTCAGTTTGAGAAGTCAGAATGCTTAGGTGAGTTTGAAGAAGAGAAATTTGACACTGAGCTTTAGCTGAAAAGGCATTGGTTGCAGTTTTGCCTAGTTTAGAAGAATTTCCTTATACAATCAGAGTAGTTTCAGAAATAATGACTTGTAATGGTTCTAGTTCTATGGCTTCTATTTGTGGTTCTACTATGAGTTTGATGAATGCTTGAGTTCCAATAAAAGCTCCAGTTGCTTGAGTTGCTATGTGAATGATTTATGATGAAGAAACTTGAAATTATAAAATTCTTTCAGATATTCAAGCTCAAGAGGATTTCCTTTGAGATATGGACTTCAAAGTTTGAAGAACAAAAAATTGAATTACTGCAATGCAATTGGATGTAAAAATAAAGTGATTAAAGCTAGAAGTTTTTGAAAATACTTTTGCTCAATCAAAGTGAGCTATAGATTATATTCTTGAAGAAATGCTAAAAGTTCAACCAAAAGTTGCAGAGAGTCTTTCTCCTTATGCTCCACTTATTTTAAAAATATCTATTCCTGTTGATAAAATCTCTGCTGTTATTTGAAGAGGTTGAGAAAATGTTCAAAAAATGGAAAAAGATTATAATTTGAGAATATCAATTGCTGATGATGGTGTAACTACAATCACAGCTGATAGCCAAGAAAATGCTGAAATTGTAATAGAAAAAATCAAAGAAATCATTTGGGAACCTGAAGTTTGATTTAAATGAACTTGAATTGTAGAAAAAATAATTGATTGAGTAGGAGCAATAGTAGCTTTCAAATGAAAAACTTGAATGATTCATATTTCAAAACTTAGCTACAAAAGAGTTGCAAAAGTAGAAGATATTTTAAATATTTGAGATAAAGTTGATTTTGAAATAGTAGAAATAGACCTTGCAAAATGAAAGATTTGACTAAAAAGAATTCTTTCTGAAGCTGAATTAAAAGAATTAGAAGAACTAAAAAAGCAAAAAGAAGCTGAACTTTTGAAAAAAGTTGGAGCAGAAAATAAAGAAAAAACTGAAAGTTAAACTTTCAGTTATTTTTTTAAAATAATAATCTTGACTTTTTATAAAAAATATTTATAATATACAAGTTGTTAATTTTTAACAAAATAAAATTATGCTTGAAAAAGAAATCAAAATTCTTGATATTGATCAAGAAAAAACTATTCAAATATTAGAAAAATTGTGAGCAAAAAAGACTTTTGAGTGATATATTCATGATATTTATTATGATTTTGAAGAATGAGAAAACCAAAAAATGGAGCAAAATAAAAGGCTTTTTAGAGTTAGAAAAAAGTGAGATTTACACTTGTATACAATCAAAAGAAAAAGAAATCAAAAGTCAGAGTGAGCTGAAAAATGAATAAAAATTGCAGATGAAGCAGAGTATGAAATCACAGATGTAGAAAGCTTTTCTTCTGTTTTGGAAAAGTATTGAATGAGAAAAATAAGAGAAAAGAAAAAATTTAGAATTTCATATAAACTTTGAGAAGTAGAATTTGATATTGATAAATATGATGAAATACCAACTTTGATTGAAATAGAAGCCAAATCAAAAGAAGAAATAAAATACTTTATTTCAGTTTTATGATTTGATAATCATACAGTAAAAAAGTTTGGTTCTAGAAAACTTTATAAGTATTACAATAAAGAATATCTTTATATAAAATAAAAAATTTAATCAATTTTGATTAAATTTTTTTTGTTTTTACAAAAAAGCTAATAAAGTAAATTTCAAAAAAATTATATCTTCTAAAAAATTTAAAATATTTTCAAAAGACAAAAAAAGGAATGGTTTAACCATTCCTTAAAATTAATATAATATTTTTTTATTTTACTAAGATATTTTCTTTTTGAACTACAGAAACTTCTTTTTTTGCAAGGTTTTTTAGTTTTGTTTCTCTTTTTATGTTTTTTACAGTTTCCATTCTAATTTCTTTGATTTTGTCCATTGTCTCAGCAAAAGTATCATATTTTTCAGCAAGTCCAGAATAAATAACTCAAAGAGAATATTTACTACATCAGCTTGCTTCAGGAATAGCTTTTTCAGCCATTAATTTTGAAATCATACTTTCTTTTTTCAAAGATTTACTTTCGATGATTATCAGATTTTTTAAATCAACTATATCTGCCTTACTTTTTCTCAAATCTAGAGCTTTTACATTGAAATCAATTGTTAATCTTTCATCTCAATTTAAGCTAACCATAGTTATTCTTTTGTAATTTGTTTTGATTGCAGGAGATATTGATGGAGTTTTTATTTTTCCATTGTAAATGCTTTGCCAAACTCAGTCAAAAAATCTTTTCTTTCACTTTGTCATAAAACCATGTTCTTCTGAAGGGAATTCATATCTAAATTTTGAAGTTACTCCATTTACTTTTTGTTTAAATTCAAAGAAAGCTAAGTTTGAATCTACATAATATCTAGTTCTAACTTTTGTTCTAGATTTTAGTTTGTTTTGGTGTTGTTTGTAAAATAAATAGTCTTCAGTATCCATATAAACATTATCATATGTAAATACTTTTCTTTTTCATATTTCCAAAACTTTGAAATCATTTTTTAAGTCAGATAAAATTTCTAAAAATTGGTTATAAGTTAGTAAATATTTTCTATCAATTCTTTTTAAAAAGCTAGCTTTGGCATTTAATTCAGATAAGCTTATTGCTTTAAATTTTTTCAAACTTTTGTTTAAGTTTGCATCATTTGTTCTCATTTCCCTTGTTTATAAAATTAAATTTTTCTTACAAAAAAATGATAACATATATTTTTATTTTGGTCAAAAAAAAAGAGTAAAAATTCTCTTTAAAAATTTTTTTTACTCTTTTTTAGTCTATCTAATGCTGAAAGTTTGAAAATTTGTTTTTGCTTGAGAAATTTCTTCAATTTTGAATTCATTTTCTTGTTTTTCTTTTTCAGTATTTTCTTGTTCAATTTTTTTACTTGTTTCTTTATTTCTAGCTAATCTTTCATTTTCTAATTTTTTCAATTTTTCTAGTGCATCAGCTCTGTTTATTTCAGCCATATCTTTTTCAAATTGCTCTATTTTTTCTTTTTTATAATCAATATTTTTTCATAAAATTTCAGATTCAATTATTTCTAAAGGACGGAAAAAATCGTTTAAATTTAATCAAGCTTTTCTTAGATTTTTGTATTTTGTCAGCTTTTCTAAAATATTTTTCTCTAAATTATTGTTTTCATCTAAAATATCACTTCAAAATTTATTGTGGAAAAATTCTGCATTTGCCATTTGGTGATTTCAAGCACTTTCTGTCAAAGGTATAATTAGTGAATGAATTCAAAACATTGCTAATTCCCAAAGAGTAGTTGCTCAAGCCCTAGTTATAGCTATATCTGTTTGTTTTAATATTTTTCATAAATCTTTTTGAGAAATAAAATCAAAAGTTCTTACATTGTCATATTTTTCAAAACTTTTTTTAAAATGTGTATTTTTTTCTCATAAAATAACTGTGAAATCTACAAAATCTAGTTTAGGAATGACTTTTAAAACATTTTCAAAAATACGAGTAGAACCTTGACTTCAAGCTATAACTATAACATTTAAAAACATATTTTCTTCAACTTTTATATTTCTGATTCCAGTCAAAATTTCTGGATTTAAAATTTGTCCTGTAAAAATATGTTTTTGGTTATTTATATCTTCAGTTTTTTCGTTTGGAAAAGTATAAAATACTTTTGTTGCCATTTTTCAAATTATTCTATTTGCTAGCCCTGAAACAGTGTCAGATTCGTGGATATAAATTTTTCTTCTAAGTAAAAAACCTGCAATACAAAGAGGAAGAGCTACGTATCAACCTTTTGAAAAAATTACTTTTATTCTGTATCTTAAGATAAAATATATTCCAAAAAATATTCAAGTTAAGTTTTTTAGAGGCTCAAAAAAGTTTCTCCAGTCAAAATATCTTCTTAGTTTTCAAGCTGGAATATCTAGAAATTTGATATTGTTTTCCATTGCTATATCAAACTCTAATCATTCTTCTTCTCAGACCCAAACAAAGTCTAGATTTTCGTCTTCTTTTAAAAAGTTATAAGCTGATAATAAAGGAAAAATATGTCCTCATGTAGCTCCTCAAGTTAGAGCTATTGTAGTCTTTTTTTCTTTTTTCATTTTTTAGAGATTTAAAATATTTTTCTAAATAATAACTGATTTTTTAAAATATTCAAGTAATTTGTCAAAAAAATATTTTCTTTTGCTTTAAAAGTCATTATAATGCCAATATCTCTTATATTTTTTAATTTAAAAAATATGAAAACTTCAACTAAAACTATTATTTGAATATCTATTGTATTATTAGTTTGTTGCTTAACATTATTAAATTCTTGGTTTCATATTAAAAGAGATATGGAATACAATTCTATGCTTTTAAGAGACACTGATAGGATTCAGCATCTTGAAAATATTGCAGCAAGTTTTTTAACAAAATTTGAATCAGTTAAAGATAAATCAGCAGAAACTGCAACACAAACTATTGAAAAAGTTTTGGCTGAAGAAAAGCTAAAAGACCCAAGACAGTGAGAAACTATAAATGGAACTTTGTGTAAATATAGCTATGAATTTTTTGAAGTGAGATGAAAAACAAATCCTTGAATAAAGCTTTTTACTTGTAGTGAAACTGGAAATTGAAAAAAAATTGAAAAAGCAGTAGAGCCAGATAAATAATATTTTAATTTAATAAAAAAATATTTTATGACTACTACAAAAAAAATAATTCTTTGAATCATTATTGGGCTTTTGATTGTTAGTTTATGAGCACTTTATTTTTG
Source organism: Candidatus Gracilibacteria bacterium HOT-871 (assembly GCA_002761215.1). Lineage (GTDB taxonomy): Bacteria > Patescibacteriota > Gracilibacteria > BD1-5 > UBA6164 > GN02-872. Next base: position 490,801 of record CP017714.1, on the reverse strand, counting down.
GTTTAAGATAAATGATGCACAAAATAATTCTTTAGCAAAAGCTAGAGATTGAGAAAGATTGGCTGATTTGAAAACTATCCAAATAGGTTATCAATCTATGCTTTATGATTTAAAAGATTTTTCTGAAGAATCTTTAGAAAAAGAAGTAAAAAAATTGATTTCTGAAAAAGCTTGAGAAGATCCAAGAGAAGGTTGGACTATAAATGGAACTTTGTGTAAATATAGTTATGAATTTTATAAAGTGGATTATAGTGATAAGCCTTGAGCTGAGTTTTTTACTTGTTCTGAGACAAATAAAGAATCTAGACTTGAATTAAAAGCAGATCCTCACGCAGAATAAAAAAATCTAAGTTTTTAAAACTTAGATTTTTTTTAATTTTTTACATAATTTTTCCATTTGGCAACTTCATCACCTCTCATAAAATACTCATAAGAAAGCCACTTTTCCATAAATTCTTTGTTTTGAGATAATTCTTTTATAATTCAATTTTCTAAAAATTCTGAAAGATATTCGTTTCAATCAACACTGTTATCATCCATTATGTCTAAATCATATTTTTCTTTTAGATATTTATTTAAAAAATCAAGTCTTTTCCCACAAATATAATCTGGTTTGTTACAGTGAGTTCTGAAATCATTTATAGTTTTTATTTCCCCAGCTCATCATGCATAAGCTTGAATTTTGTATTCTACCCAGATGTAAGGATTATCATACTTCATATCATCTCAAAGCTTGTCTTGAGTGAACTTCAGTTTTGTTATTTTTTCTGAAATATCTTGTCTCTCTTGCTCTGTTTTTGCATTTTTTAAAGAATTATTTAGATTTTCTAATTCAAAATTCATTTCATTCCGTTCATTATATTGCCTTAAAAGTATATTTATTTTTTCTTCAGATTTAGAAAAATCCAACATTTCAGAAAGATTATAATTGTTTGTTTCCATATTTTTTTCTTTTAAATTTAGTCATAAAATATTTTCATCAAAATCTGTGCTAGTTATAAGGTTGAAGTGACCAGATTTATCTGTAAATTCTCAAAAATTTAAGCTTCAGTGAACATAATCAAACTCTTGTCCTCAAGCCAAAACTCACTTTGCTCTGATTAAATTATCTCACAATATATTTATGATTTCTTCAAGTTTAAATTTTGAAATATCAGTTTCATAACTATGTGTACTTAGTGTATTGTGAGTGTGTGTGTTATCAAGAATTTTGAAAACAGTTTTTCTTGTATTTGAAATATTTTCTTTTGTTGGTTCTGAAAGTTTTTCCCATAATCATCTAAATTTTTCTTTATCATCTCATGTTGGAATATCAACAATCTCTATTCAAGGAGCTATATCTTTAATCCAATTTTCTACACTCTCTGTATTTTCTCAATTATTCCAAGTTTTTCAAATAATATCAGCCACTTTAACTTGATTTTCATTTACTCTTTTTTCTAAATCTGTTCTTTGCTCAAAGTGATTTTCATCAACTAGAGTTATAGTTTTTGTTTCAAATCAATTTCTATTTAATATTTTTTTTATATTTGTTCAACCAGCTATACCAGATGGCTCTATAATGATATTTCTAATAGTTCATTGTCTCTCATCTTCTTTTATTTTTTTCAAAACATCTTCTAGAGAATTTGTGTCATCACAGCAAATACATCAATTTTGTAAAGGAATTGTGTCTAGTCAATTTATACGACTGACATCTATGTTTATACTTCAGACATCATTTATTATAACTAGTGTATTTTCAGGAAAATTTTGGCTTAAATTATTTATCAGAGTTGTTTTCCCTGAACCAAGTGCTCCTAAAAATAAATAAACTTTTGATTTTGCTTTTTCTGTTTCTACTCCTTTTTCTATTGTTAATTCTTGCATTGGTTTAAACATTTTCTTTTTTACTTAAAATTATAAATGAATTAATTATTTCGTTTTTTGGGTGAACTATTAGCTCTTTTTTGAAATATTTTTTTAGATTTTTTGTTTTTATTTTTTTGTATAATAATTTTCTTGTTCCATGGCTTGTTCTAGTTAAAAGCTTTTTGAAATTTAGATTTGAAATATTTTTTAAAATTTCATCTTGAAAATCATTTCCAAAAACTAGACTTGCAACATAAACTAAGTCATAATTTTTTTCATCTTTGTATTCTAAAATATCTTTTTCTACAAAGCTTATTTTTTCTTTTAAATTTAGGCTTTTTACCAATTTTTCTGCTAAATCTATAGCTTCTTTGGAATAATCTACAATTTTACAATTTACTTGAAAATTTGTTGCCAAAATTATTGCAGTTAAGGGAAGAGGACCTCAACCAACAAATAAAACTTCTTTTATATTTTCTTCAAAAAAGCTTACATTTAAAAATTCTAATTTTGTAAGTTTTTCATAATTTTTGTAGTAAATAAAATTTTTTAATTCTTGGTTTGGATTTTGGCTAGTTGAGATTTTTTCTGAATAAAATTTTTCCATTTCAAATTCTGCTTTTGAACAGATTTCATTTATTTCTAAAATTTTTTTATTTACTTTTAGTTTTTTGTCATTTTCAACTACGTATTTGCAAAGTTCTGAAAATACATTGTTAACCTCATCTTTTGGTTTTAAATCAGTCAAACTTTTCAATTTTTTATAAAACTTTTCTATCATATTTTTTATTAAGTGATATTGAGTATCAAATTTAGAAATATGATTTTAGCAAAAAATATTTATTTGTCAAATAAAAAAATAGAAATTTTTAAAAAAGCTTTTGTTATAAAATCTTTTGACAAATCTCAAAAACTATTATAATTGCTCTCACCTAATTTGAACTTTGAGATAAATTAAGGCTTTTAGAAGTCTTAATTTTAGTTTTGTGAAAAAAATTGCATACAATGATTTTTTATGATAAAATGCTAAATAAATATATTTATAAACAAAATTATGAAATTTAAATCGATATTTTATATAATTCCTTCACTTATAATTTTAGTTTTATTGATTTTGATTCCTTATAGTTTGTTTTCTTTTGATAATAATGACTCAAAAAAAGCAAAACTTTTGACACAATTTAATTCTGATGAGCTTGATAAAGTAAATAATATACTTCAACAAATAGATACTGAAAAAATTACAGATGAAGATTTAAAAGATTCTATTTCAAATTTGAAACAAACATTTTCAGAAGAAAAAGAAAGATTTGAGGAAAATAAAAAATTGGAACAAGAACAAAAAAAAGCTGAGGAAGAGTCTAAACAAAAAGAAGAACAAGAAAAGCTAGAAAAGCAAAAATCTGAGGAATCTCAAAAAGTAGAACAAGATTCTAAAAATGATAAAAAAGAGGAATCAACTGAGACTCCAAAAGAGCAAGCTGTACAAGAAAAAAAAGATTATCCTTTAGAGCTTGATTTGACAAACAAGCTTGCTAAACTTCATATTCAAGAAAGAAATCTTTCTTGTGAAGCTGCTGCTACAGCTGACATATTGTCGACTATTTTGAAAAGTGATGTAAAAGAAAAGACAATTCTTGACAAAATGAAAAAAGAAAAAACTTATGGAAAACCTTCTTATAGCTCAAATTGAAAGCTTTACTGGTGAGATCCAGACAATGGATTTGTTTGAGAGATGGATGGCCATCAATATAATTTGACTTGATTTGCAATTTATGAAAAACCTATGTCTGAGGTTTATAAAGAATATTGAGTAAAAACAGCTCTTTATAATAAATTTGAAAATAATTTATGATTGAAAAATCCAAAAGAAGCTTTGACTCATATGTTGAAAGAATTAAATAATTGAAATTTTGTTCAAATTCGGTGAGATTATTGTACAGATCAAAAATATGAAGACTGAACAATGGATAGAAAAATCACAACTGAGGAATCAAAAAATTGACTTGCTCAAAAAAATTTCTGTTATTCTTTCAATCAAGAAAGAAGAGTAACTTGGCATACTGATGATTGAAAAGAAATATATGCACCAAAACAATCACACAATTTCATACTTTTGTGATATATATGAAATATAGAAAATCCTGAAAAAATAATTATTTGGGATACTCAAACAGGAAGACATATTTATCCAACAGCAGAATGGATGAGAAAATGGGAATTAAATGATGCAAGAGCTATAATTGTTTATGATGAAAGTGAAAAAAACTAGAAAATTTTTAATTTTCTAGTTTTTTGTTTTTCTCTAAAAATTATCATTTATTTTTTTTGTCATTTTATCAATTTCTAGGAGAATTTTAAGGAAAAAATAAGATTTATTGTTTCAGATATCATTAAAAACTTCTGTTAGATTTAATTTTAAATTAATTATATTTTTTCAATACATATCTTTATTTAAGCTAATAAACTCTAAAATCCAACCTGTATTCTTATAGAAATCAAAAATTATTTTATGAAAATTTCATTTTAATTCTTTTTCTTCTAAATAATCATTTTCATTATTAACTACAAAATATTTTTCAAAATTTGTTAGACTTTTATCAAATCATTTTTTAATTAAATAAACTGTAAGAAATATGCTACAATTGTTGGAATTGTTAAAAATGTTAATACACCTAAAATATCTTTTTGTTTTAGTCATCAGAAAAAAATAAGATATCACATAAATCATAATAAGAAAATAGAAACTATTATTGATATAAAGACATTTATTTTACTCCCAGGTGCTTTACTTTTAATTGCATCAAACTCTCATAATCTAATTTTTTTGAAAAAACTTATTGAAAAATAATAATTATTGACTAGTACGTAAGTTTTGTGTCATTTTACATAATAATGGTCTTCATATCATTCTATTTCTGAAAAGTTATTTTTATAATTTATAATATTTATTTTATTTGTTGGATTCATCTTATTACTAATATATCATTTATCAAATTCTACCTTATTTCAAGTGATAATACTATATAATCTTAAAATAATTTCTTTATTTATTGCTCCTTTTTTAAATTCATTCTTAACAAAATCATCTATTTCTTGAGTGTAGGGAATTTGCTTTTTCTCTAAATATTTTTTTATGTTCATAAAGTTTAAAAAATAAATAAATACTTTGTAAATTTTATCATAAAAATAAAAACATAGCCAATTTTAGCTATGTTTTTTGTAAAAATTTATGGTACCCTCAGCAGGAATCGAACCCACGCAAACCAAGGTCCGCGGCCTTGTGCTCTTCCACTGAGCTATGAGGGCATATCTAGTATATGATACACAAAAATTTTTAAAAATCAAAAATAAATTTTTTGCAAATAAATATTTTTGAATATAATACTTGAGTTATTTTAAATTTTAATAAAATTTTTCTATGAAAAAAGTATTGTTTTTAATTATGTTAGCTTTTGTTGCATCTTGTAATAAATGATGAAATGTAGAGCAAAAAACAAATTCTGGAACTACTAACAATTCTTGAACAGTAGATGAAAGTGTTGTTTCTATGACTCATGATCCTGAAGCTGGTCAATTTTGTTGTTGTGGTCAATGTATGGGGCTTAATGTAGACCAAAAAGATGAATTTTTATTATAAAAAAAATTTTTGTTAGAGAATGATTGAACAACTTAGTTTGAAAAAAAATATTATAAAATATGATCCAGAAAGTATTTCTTTAAGTATAGAAGATATTTTAGAAAAAAGATTTGAAAATGGAGAATTTATAATAAATGGCTGATTTGAAGATTTACATGATCCATATATGCTCAAAGATATGGACAAAGCTGTTGAAAGAATCAAACTTGCTTACCAAAAAGGGGAGAGAGTTATGATTTTTTGAGATTATGATGTAGACTGAGTTACGTCTACATCTATTTTAATGCATTTTTTCAAAAAAATATGACTTGATGCAAGTTATAGGCTTCCTCACAGAATTAAAGATTGATATTGATTAAAAAAATATTTCATAGACGAAATGGTTTCTTTATCAGTTGATTTGGTTGTTACAGTCGATTGCTGAACCAAAGATTTAGATGTAATAAGTCATGCAAAAAATCTTTGAATAGATGTTATAATAACAGATCATCATGCTGTTCCTGATATTATTTCTGAAGATGCTATTGCTGTTATAAATCCCAAAAGAGATGATTGTAATTATATGTATAAACATCTAGCCTGAGCTTGAGTTGCTTTCAAACTAGTTCAGGCTTTGGTTTATCATTTTATGGATAAAGATGAAGCAGAAAGATATTTAAAATCTACAATTGATATAGCTGCTATTTGAACTGTTGCAGATTGTATGAGGCTTACTTGAGAAAATAGAATAATAGTTCAAGAATGATTAAAACAAATAAAAAATAGCAGAAGTCAATGAATTAAAAAACTTATTCAAGAAAAGATAAATGATGATTTGGATGCAGATATTTTTTGATTTCTGATTTGACCAAGACTAAATGCTGCTTGAAGAATGGATACTCCTTATAAAGCTGTAAATTTGATTTTAAATAACTGAGATTCTGTTGATAAAACTATTTCTGAAATAGAAAAACTAAATGAAAAAAGAAAATATTTCACAAAAGAATTTGTGACAGACGCTTTAAATAAAGTAAATACAGAAAATAATATTATTTTTTATGTTTCTCCAGCAATAGAGCATTGAATTATTTGAATAGTTGCTTGAAGGCTTACTGAACAGTTTTATAAACCCTCAATAGTTTTAAAAGATGAGTGAGACAAACTTGTTGCAAGTTGTAGAAGTCCTGATTATTTCTCAATTGTAGATATTTTGACAAAATATAAAGATTATTTTATAGCTTTTTGATGACATAAGCAGGCTGCTGGTTTTACTATAACAAAAGAAAAATTTGCAGAATTTAAAACAAATATCTTAAAAGAAGTAAATTCTTTAGATTTTTTGAATTATAAAAAGGAAATAATTGTTGACAAAGTTGTAAGTTTAGATGATTTAGGTTTTTCTCTTTTAAATAAGATGAATAAATACAAGCCTTTTTGACTCTGAAATGAAAAACCTGTTTTTATGATAAAAAATTTAGATTATGAAAAACTAGAATTTTTATGAAACTGAAGGGATCATTTGAGATTTATAACAAAATACAGATTTAAAATATTTGCTTTTTTTATGTGAGAATTTTATGAAGAAATTAAAAAAAGTAAAAAATCTGTGAACTTGGTTTTTGATTTAAGTGAAGACACTTGGATGGGACATAAAAATCTGATGTTGAAGGTTATAGATATTATTTTAGAGTAAAAATTATTTGTTAAATTTCACTGTAAGGAATGATAAATCATTCCTTTTTTAGTTGTTTTTGTGAAAATATAATGCAATCTGTTTTAACTCACAATAAAAAAAGGCTTTTTTTAAGCCCTTTTATTTGTTAAATCGTCAATAGGAGAATAAAAATCTAGATTTTCTTTTCAGATTTTTCAAATTATATAATCTATAAGTTCATCTTTTTTTACTTCACATTGGCTTCAGTTTACTTGATTTCTAACTTGAAAAACACCATTTTTAGCTTCCATCACTCAAACCATAACTACAAATTTTGCTTCAGATTTCTGAGCTTTTAACATTTGTTCTTTCATGGAGGGAGTTCATAGTGAGATTACTGTATTTATTCAAGCTTCTCTAGCTTTTATAGAAATAGGCAAAACTACTTTTTTTGCTTCATCTCAAAGTTGAACAAAAAATAAGTCTATTTTGTCTTTGTTTTTTAATTCTAAATTTGATTGCATCAGCATCTCAATAACTTTTTCTGTATCAGTCCAAAAACCAGTTGCTGGTATTTCTTTTATTTCTCAAATATTTTTTGTAACAGAGTTATGTCTGTATCAATTTGTTATTATTTCTCAATTTAAATCTTCAAAACTCCAGATAGTTTTTACATGATTTTGATCCTCAGAAACTAAATTATTGTCCTCTATAAAAGGGATTTTAAGTAATTCTAAATATTCTTTAAATTTTTGATAATGTAGTTTACTGTCTTTTTTTAGAAATTTTTGAGCAACTTTTGGTGCATTTTGATTTAGAATTTTTTCATCTTCATCATTTGATTGCAATATCAAAAGAGGGTTTATATCTATAAGTTTTTCTGATTGTTTTGTTAAAATATTTCTTTTATTATCATAAAAATTTATCAATTCTTCTTTAAACTTATTTTTTTCTTTTTCTATTCAAATAGAATTTATTTTTATGACAAATTTATCAGAAAGTCAGATATCATTTAGCACTTTATAGTTTATATATATTTGTATGGCATCTAAAATAGGATCATCTTCTCAAATTATTTCTGTTCAAATAAGTATTTTTTCCTCTATATCATCTCATATTTTTTTCAGAAAACTTTCCATAAAGTAAAAATAAATTGGTTGGATTTCTTCTGAAAGATTGTAGTTTAAATATACTTTAATTATTCAAATATATGGTTTTTGTCTAATATCAATGTCTACATTGTCTATAATACTATTTTTTATGGCTCAAGTTTTTTCTATAAAATCTTTAGTTTCTATCATTGGGGTGCTGATTCTTTTGAAACCATTTTTTCTGAATTCATGTCTATAAACCTTTTTTAAAAAAGTTAAATATTTATGGTACTCTGGTAAAAAATCTTTACTTCATTTGATATTTTTATACTTCATTTTCTTTTTTAAATTAAGTAATTATAGATTATTATATCATATTTTAAAAAAAGTAAAATTTATTTTGTTATTTTTAAAAAAATAATTAAAATTATCAGAAATTATAATTAAATTTTTGAATTATGAATGAGTTAAATAAGGAAATTTTAATTTATATAAATTCATTTTTAGAAAATGATTTTTGGAAAAATTTTTCTCATATATTTTCTGATGGACCGATATTTTTTTTGCCATTGTTTTTAGTTGGAGCTTGGTTATTTTGGACTTATAAAACAAAAAATGATGATAAAAAAAGTGATTTACTTTATATTTTTTATTCTGTAGTTTTTGCTATTGCTTGAAATCTACTAATCCAACAATTTTTTCATACTGATAGACCAGAATGAAGCTGTCCTATTGATTGAAGCACTATTATTAAACATATTCCTGATGCTTCTTTTCCTTCTGATCATGCTGTTGTTTCTTTTTCTTTTTTAACTGCACTTTACTTGGCTGGTTATAAAAAAACCGCTTTGGCTTTTTTTCCTTTTGTAGTAGCGATGAATCTTTCTAGGATAATGGTTTGTGTTCACTGGCCATTTGATATTTTAATGTGAGCTTGTTTGTGAATATTTTGGGCATTTTTTACTTTTAAAATAATAAAAAAGATTTCTTTTTTTGAAAAATTGAATATTTTTATTATAAAATTGATGAATAAAATTAAACTTTAATTATGGAAGTTAGTCAAAAAATAGTTGATTATGCCATTTGGTATTATTTAAAATATTATCCTTCAAAAAAGGCTTTAGAAAACAAACTTTTTGAAAAATTTTGACCAAATTCTGAAAAAGCAAAAATTTATTGATGAATTTGACAGGAAACTGTTGATGAAATTTTGAATCAAAAAATGGCTTCTATTATTTCTGAAGAGGAAGTTGCAAGAGCAAAAATAAAAAATTATGTTGAAAAAAATAAAAATGTTTCTTATATAAAGTCAAAAATGTTTCAAAAAAAGTTTGAAAAAGAATTAGTTTTGGAAATACTTGAGAAAGAATTTGATTTTGAAAATAATTCCTTACTTTCAGAATCGAAGCTTAGAAATCAAATTTTGGCTTTGAAACAAAATTGAAAATCAAAAAATTATATCAGAAGAAAATTTTTAGAAAGAAAGCAGGACAAAGAGCTTATAGAGTGAATTTTGGAAGATATTTTTAAAGATGGAGAGTTTGAAAATATTTTAAAAGAATATGAAAAAATAAAGCAAAAATGACTTGATAAGCAAAAAATTTTTCAAAAACTTTTTGCAAAAGGTTTTAGCTATGATGATATAAAACAAGTTATGAAAGACTAAAAAAGGGAATTTCAAATTCTCTTTTTTTAAAGAAAATTTTTACTTTTTTCACAAAATTTTTAAAATGTGATAAATATTTGTTAAAAAAAAGTTATGAGTCAACATATAATTTGTCCCAATTGTAAAACACAAATTGATTTAGATAAGCTTGCAGATGAAAAATATTTTCAAAAACTAAAAGAACAAGAACAAAAACTAAAAGCTGAGCAAGAAAAGCAAAGAGAAGAATTTGAAAAAAATCTGGAAAATGAAAAATCTGAGTGGAGAAAAAAAGCACAAGAGTTTGCTGAAAAAAAGGCTTTAGAAGAAAGAAAAAAAGTAGAACTTGAGTTAAAAGATATGCAAGACCAGCTTAAAAAAGCAGAAAATGAAAAAACTGAGGCAAAAAAAAGAGAGTTAGAATTCCTAAAAAAACAAAGAGAAATAGAAGAAAAAGAGAAAAACTTTGAGCTAGAAATGGAGAAAAAAATTTTTGAAGAAAGAAAAAAAATAGAAAATTCTCTTGAGGATAAGATGAAGGAAAATTATCAAAAGATGCTTGATGAAAAAATAGCTATAAAACAAGAAGAATTTAGAAAAAAAGAATTAGAATATCAAAAGCAACAAGAACAATTAAAAAAATCGTTGGATGATGCTCAAAGAAAGGCAGAACAATGAAGCCAACAAATTCAATGAGATATTTCAGAAAATGATTTGAAAGAGGCTTTAAAACAAGCTTTTCCTATTGATTCTATAGACGATGTACCTACTGGAGTTAAATGAGCAGATTTATTGCAATCTGTAAAAAATAATTTTTGACAAATTACTTGAGTTATTGTTTGGGAAAGTAAAAACACAAAATCTTGGTCAGAATCTTGGGTGATGAAATTAAAAGAAGATAGCTTAAAGGTTGCTTGAAATGTTTCTGTTTTGGTTACAAATATTCTTCCAAAAGAAATAAAAAATTTTTGATTTTATGAATGAATTATGGTTTCTTCGCCAGAGTTTGCAGTTGCAGTAGCCACTTTGCTTAGAGATAAAATTCTTTCTATTTCAAAAGTTGAAAAATCACTTGAAGGAAAAGATTTAAAAATGGAACTTTTGTATAAATACCTTTCTAGTCAAGAATTTAGTAGTAAAATAAATATGATGGTTGAAGTGTTTTCAAGTTTGAAAGCTTGAATAGATACAGAAAGAAGGCTTATGGAAAAAAACTGGAAAAAGAGAGAAAAAGACTTAGAAAGAGCTACTTTTGCAATAACTTGAATGTACTGAGAGCTGGAAAGCCTGATGTGACAAGCCTTACCTGGAGCTGAACTTTTAGAGCTTTGAAGCTGAGAAGAAGAGGATAATGAAAATATTATTTTTTAAAAATAATTTCTTTTTAGAGATTATTTTTTTATTTGCTTTAAAATCTATTGAAAAATTTTAGAAAATAATTATAATTTGAAAAAATATTTTTTATTTTTCAGTAAAAATGGAAAATTCAGAAAAATTAAATCAAGTTTATAAGCTTTATGAAGAGAAAAAATATACTGAGGCTATGCAGGCTGTTCAACTTATTTTAGCAACTGATCCGCAAAATGTTTATGCTAAAAAATATGAAGAGTTGATTAAGCCTTACCTAAATAAAGCTTCAAATGTTTGAAAAATAACTACTGTAAAATGAAAAAATTTAAAATGTCCTCACTGTGAATCATCTATTTCTCTTTCGGCTCTAAATGAGGAGCAAAAAACTAAAATTAGAGAAAATAATTATGAAAACCTTTTTTTAAAATGTCCTTATTGTAATACAAATTTTACACTTCAAAAAAAGTCTGCTGAGTCTGTTATTTGAATAAAAATTTGAGATAAAATCACTTACAATAAAAAAACATACAGAGTTACTTGATGTGTAAATTATACTTGAATTTGGCAAGAGAAAAGTTATTCTTGATCTTTAAATTACTTAGAATGGATTTTACTTTGAAATGATAATTCATATCTATATTTTTCAGAATGATATTTTTTGGATGATTGATATAAAAAATATGAATATGAATTTTCCTATAAAATCACTCCAAATTTTCAGATAGAGCTTAACTGAGATTACTTATTTATAAATTGAAAAGGTACTTCTATCTCTGAAAAAAATCTTGTAGAAGCCAAATCACTTTATTGAGAAAACTCAAAAGTCTTTACAGTTTGAGAAAAAGTAACTCTTTTAGAATTTTCTTTTTGATGAAAAGATTATGTTTTGGAAAAAGAAAAAGCCTGAAGACAATCAGAAGCTTGAATTTATTTTACAGAAAGTGTTTCTGAGTCTAGTGCTTGCAAAATATTTCAAAAAAAGCAAAATTTACCTTTATTTTGAAAATGAAGTGTTGATAATATAAATTTTTGAAATTTTTGGGATTTTTTCTGGACTGCTGTATTTCTAATTTTTATTTTTTCTTCTATTTGGCAAGTATGGGTCGTAATAGTTGTATTTCTTCTTTTTTATGCTATTTATAGATTTGTTTATGTTTGAAGAGTTTTTTCAAATACTTTTGTTACTTATTTAATTAGTTTTTTCTTTATTTGACCGATAATCACTTTATCTTTTTGATTTTTTATTCTTCCATTTATTTTTGATAAAAAAACAGAAATTGCTTTACAAAATATTTCTGATTGAAAAAAATTTGAAATAAAGTTTCAAGATGAAAGTATGAAAACAGTAACAGAAAAATGAACTACAAAGTATGACTATGGTTGAGTTAGAACAAATTATTCAAAAATAGAGTGATTGAAATTTTCAGTTATAAGTGCAGAAGACAAAGCCATAATTCAGAAAATAAAAGAAAAATGACTTGTGTCAGAAGAAATTGAAAAAATATTTTCACAAAAAATTTATCAAATAAAATAATGTTTTATGATTAAATGGCTTGTTTTGATTTTTTGTTTTTATCTTGTTGTTTGAATTTTGATTTGGCAATATTATTCATATACTCCTATTTCAAAGCAAATAGATTTAAAAACTATGAGCCTAAAAAATCCAAATTATATAACTTCAGAATATTCAACTTGTAATTGAGATTGTAGAAATTATTCTAGCTCTTCATCGTCATCAGGAAGGTCTTCTTGGTGATGAGGTTCTTCTGGTTGAAAATAATTAAAATCTAAAAAGAGATTATAAAGCTTTTATAGTCTCAAATTTATATTTTAATTTTTAAATTTATGCACGAAATAAATGAATTTTTAAAATGACCTATCTGAACAGTTGTTTATTCAATAATTGGTATTTTGATAATGTTTTTATTTATAGTTTTAGCTGAAAAATTTACAAGTTTTTCTATCAAAAAAGAAATTATTGAAGATGAAAATGTTGCTCTTTGAGTTATGTTTGGTTGCCTATTTATAGCTATTGCTATCATAATTGCAGCTTCAATTGTTTAGTATTTTTTAAAATATTTTTAAATTAATAATTAACTTTAAAAAATTATGTGAATATTTAGTTTTGGTAGTCAAAAAAGAGATGTTATCAGATGGGAAAATCCAAATCCTGACTTATTGGCTTGGAAATGGGAACATGAGTTTGATGAAATAAAAAATAATTCTAGTCTGATTGTTGATCCTGGGCTTGCAGCTATTTTTATAAAAAATTGAAAGATAGAAGCAGTTGAAACAAAAAGCTGAAAATGGTCTTTGGAAACTGAAAATACACCATTTATCACAAGCTTAAAAAATATTTTAAGTGGATTTGAAAGCCATGAAAAAGCTTCTGTTTTTTTCCTAAAAATACATGAAATCACAAATCAAAAATGGTGAACTCCAAATAGTGTGACTTACATAGATCCAACTTATGATTTTCCTGTTGAACTTCGTGCTTTTGGAAATTTTTCTTTTAAAATTATTGACTTAGAAAATTTTTGGACAAATTATTTGTGAAATAGAAATCAAGTTTTAGTTGATGATATAAGAATGCTGATAACAGACAGAATAGTTTGAAATATAGCTTCAATTTTTGCTTCAAAAAAGATTTCTTATAATGAAATAGATAGTAAAACTCTAGAAATAGCTGAAACTTTACGTGATGCTACAAAAACAGATTTTGAAAAATTGTGACTTGAACTTGTAGATTTTAGGATAGAAGACATAAATTTCACAGATAAAACAGAAAATTTTATAGATAAAATTACTTCAAAAAAGGCTGATATTTGAGCTATAAATGCAGCCTCAAATATTGATAGTAATGCTATGAATAATTATAAAGATTTGGAAAATCTTGAAATTATGAAGCAAGCGGCTTGAAATTCATGAACTTGATGAGATGCAATGTGAGCTGGAATTTGAATGGCAATGTGAATGAAAATGACTGAAAATATGCAAAATAAAAATTCTTCAACTTCTGAGTCAAGTGAAGAAAAACTTTTAAAATTAAAAGATTTGTTTGATAAAGGTCTTATTTCTTCTGATGATTATGAAGCGAAGAAAAAGGAAATTTTAAATAATTTTTAAAAAAAATCTGAAAGTAATTTTCTTTCAGATTTTTTATCATTTTTTTATCAAAGTTTTTACATTTTTTTCAAATTTTGTTAAATATTTTTTAAATTTTTACAATTACTGAAAAATAATTAAAATTATAAAAATTATAATTAAATTTTTGGATTATGATGCTTTTTTTTGTTTCTATAATAGCTATTTGTTGAATTTTGTATGAACTATTAATTTGAACTCTTTCAAGTTATTTGATTTGAAATAGTGTGCAACAATTTTCTTTTGTTATCGGGTTTTTTATGAGTTGAATGTGAATTTGAGCTTATTTTTCAAGATTTTTAGAAAAAAATGCTTTGAAAAATTTTTTTGTGATAGAATTGATTTTAAGTATAGTTTGAGCTAGCAGTGTGATACTTATGAAATTTTCTTATATCTATTTTTCAGCTTATCTGTGACTTTTTCAATTAATCTATTTTTTGATAACTCTTTGTATTTGAACTTTTGTTTGAATGGAAATTCCTCTTATTGCAACTATTTACAAAAATTTAAAACTAAAATCAAGCTCAATTGTTAGTGATATTTTTACTTTTGATTATATTTGAGGGCTTGTTGCTAGTCTTATTTTTCCACTTATTTTGCTTCCTATTTTGTGACTTTATAATATTTCTATTTTTATCTGAACAATCAATCTTTTTGTTTGAGTTTCTTATCTTTTTTACTTAAAAAAATTTGATTTAAAAATTCCTTTTAAAAAATACTTTTTTGCTAGTTTTATGGCTTTTTTGTATTTATTAACGATTTTTTTATTAAACTCAAAATTAGAAAATATTTATTTACAATATTATTATAAAGAGCCTATTTTGAGCACTTTTACAAGTCCATATCAAGAAATAGTTTTAACTAAAAGATGAGATGATTTTCGTATGTATTTAAATGGGAATTTGCAATTTTTGAGTTTAGATGAAAATATGTATCATACAGCCTTGGTTGATTGGCCTATGAATTTTTTAAAAAATAGAGAAAATATCTCAGTTTTAGTTTTATGATGAGGAGACTGACTTGCAACTAGAAATTTACTAAA
The DNA here is from genome assembly GCA_002761215.1 of Candidatus Gracilibacteria bacterium HOT-871. Lineage (GTDB taxonomy): Bacteria > Patescibacteriota > Gracilibacteria > BD1-5 > UBA6164 > GN02-872. The sequence goes on along the minus strand of CP017714.1, from coordinate 475,405 downwards.
TTATAAAAATATTTCAAAAATAACATTGGTTGATTTGGATCCAAAAGTTGTAGAAATAGCAAAAACTGAACCAAATCTTGTAGCTTTGAATAAATCTTCCCTAAATAATCCAAAAGTTGAGATAATTTCAGAAGATGCTTTTTCTTTTATCTGAAAAACTGATAAAAAATATGATTTCATAATAGCTGATTTCCCTGATCCTAGAGATACTGCGACAGCAAAACTGTACTCAAAAGAATTTTATATCTGAATTTTTTGAACTCTAAAACAAAACTGAATTTTTGTAACTCAGGCTTCAAATTCTTTTTTTTCAAACAAAGTTTTGTTTTCTATAGAAAAAACTATTTCTTGAGTTTTCTGAAATGCTCTTGCTTATCATAAATATTTACCAAGCTTTTGAGACTGGTGATTTGTAGTTTCTGGAAAAAATATAGATATTTCAGCAGAAGTTTTATGTCCAAAAATGTGATGTAGTTATTTTGATGAAAATTATCTAGAACAAACAGAAAACTTGACTGAAAACACTCTTGCAAGCCCTAGAATCATAGAATATTACTGAGAGTGATACAAAAAATATAATTTATAAAAAAGAGCCACACTAAAAAGTGTGGCTTTAATTCTACCTCCTAGCTTCTTCACGTTTTCTTGCTTTTTCCTCCTCTATTTTTTTTGCTTTTTCAAGCTCTTTTTGAGTAGGGATTATTGCAGGTTTGTGTGCTCGGGGTTCATCACTATGAGTTCCCATTCTGATTCTCCTATTTCTCAAGTTAACCCATTGCGGAACTGCAAGGGAAGTATATTTTATCAAAATAATTTCTAAAGTCAAGAGATTTTATAATTTTGTTTTTTTGTATTTTTTCTTATAATTATTTAAAATTAAAAATTAATTTTTTAAAAATGCTTGAAATTTTTGTTCCACAAAGGATTTTTGATAAAATTTCTATAAATTTTATTACTGAAAATGAGCTTGGGGAGCTTGAAAAAAATTTTGAAAATCTAGAAATAAAAGATTTCAAAACAAATATTTTATCTGGTTTTTCTTTAAGTATTCCTGAGTATGATGAGGATTTAATCATATTTTCAAACTGAAAATTTGGTAAAAAATATTTTTCAGATAATGATTTCACAAAAAATCATATATTTTCTTTTTGAAAACCTTTTTATAAAGACCAAAATTTTTTTAAGGATTTAGAAAATATTGATAAAGATATTTTTCAGATAAAAAGTGAACTTGAAAGCAATACTTTGCTTACAAACTCTAAAAAAATAGAAATGAAAGAAAAAATAGAATACATTTTTTTCTTGCTTTCTTGAGTTTATTTCAATATTTTTACACTTTTAGAAAAAACAAATCAAAATATTTCAGAGCTTCAAAATCTTGATTCCAAAGCTGAGTATGAAGCCACAGCTGAGCTTATAATAGAAAGCTCAAAAACAAAAAAAGTAGAGTTAGAGTCTGCTTTACAAAGCCTAGAGAACAGAATTTCATTATTTTATCAAATTATTTTACAATTTTTTTGAATTTAAAAATGTTTTATACAAAAAAAACTAAAGACTGATTTTTTCTTTCTTCTGATGAAACAGTAGGGGAATTTTGACCTTTCCAATGAGTATTTTGCAAATGAAAAAGTGAATGAAAATTTTTTACAGAAATAGATTTAGAAAAATATAATTCTTACAAATTTGCTCTTTGATTCACAAAAACTAGAGTTTTTATTTTGGAAGATTCTTGACAATTAAAAATTTTATCATCTAAAAAGTAATTTATGCAATGTCCAAATTGTTGAAGACCTATCGCTTTTGATGAAAAATATGCAAAAGTTGTGTCTTGTCCATACTGCAATTCTATTTTGGAATTTTGATGAGGAGAATTGACAAAAGTTTGAGAACAATGAATTTTTATAGAATTTCCAAGCCAATTTTCAGTTTGAAAACAAACAGAATTTAAGTGAAAAAATATTTACATAAAGTGACAATTACGCTATGAATATGACTGATGATTTCTTGATGAATATTTTACAGAAGTTGATTGAAAAGTATTTTTTATAAGGGAAGATGATTGAATAATTACAGTTTATAGTGAATTGGAAGCAAAAAAAGTAAATATTGACATTTCTTTAGATTTAGTGTGAAATAATTTAGAATATGATTGACAAAAATTTTATGTTGAGGAAGTTTGAATTATAAAATTGACAAATATAAAAGGCTTTGTTAACACAAAAATAGTTCCTTGAAGAGAGTATCAATATCTTATTTGAGTTTCAAATTGAAAAAGATATAATTTTGAAAAAGATTTAAAAACCTGAGAATTTAGAGTATTTAAAGAAGAAAATTTATAATAAAAAGTTTTTTTACTCACTAAACTTTTTACTTTTTTGAAAAAATTATTAAAGTTTAAAAAAATTTTTAAATAAAAATTTATGAATAATTTGAGTTTAGATTTCTCTTGAAAGACACCAAAGTTGAAGAGAAAAGTTTTGAAAGATGTGATTATTGACAGAAAAAGTAAATATACAGTTGTTTATAATTATGTGGAAAATAAGCAGGAAGTAGATGATTTTATAAAACTTTTAAAATCTGATAAATATTTTAAAAAAGCAACTCATAACAGCTTTGCATACAGAATAAAACAGGAAAATGGAAGTTTGCTTGAAGGAAAGAATGATGATTGAGAAATTTGAGCTGGAATGTGTATTTTACGTGAGATTCAAAGAGCTGATTTTGTGAATATAGTTGTTGTTGTAACTAGATTTTTTTGATGAATATTGCTTCAAGCTGATAGATTTAAAAATGTGATAAATTCAGTAAAAATAATTTTTGAACAAGATGAAAATAATTAGAGAAAAAAGAAAAACTTTAAGCATTAGGATTTGAAAATGATGAGAATTACTGGTAAAAGTTCCCAAAAAAGTAAGCCAAAAAATAATTTTGGATTTTTTAGAAAAACATAAAGCTTGGATTTCTGAAAAACAAAATTTATTTGAGGAAAATTCTCAAAAATTTGAAATATGAGAAAAATTTTTATTTTTTTGAGAAGAGTTTGATTTATGTGAATTAGAAGCTAAAAATGATAAAAATGTTTTGATTTTTGATTCTAAAAAATTTTTTACAAACACAAAAAATCCAGAGATTTTGAGAGAATTATTTATCAAATTTTATAAAAAAGAAGCCAAAAAATACATTTCAAAGAAAATTTCTGAAATTTGTGAATTATTGAATCTAAGCTTTAATAAGCTGAAAATAACTTCAGCCTCATCTAGATGGGGAAGCTGTAATTCAAAAAAAAATATAAGTTTTTCTTTTAGATTGATTTTAGCTCCTAAAAAATCAATTGACTATGTTATTGTTCACGAATTAGCTCATTTAAGTGAGATGAATCATAGTAAAGCTTTTTGGGATTTAGTTCAAAATTATAGTGATCAAATTGGAATTTGAAGCTATAAAGAAAATAAAAAATGGCTTATGCAAAATCATTTAAAAACTAATTTTTAAAAAATATTTTATAAAATTTTTATTATGAAAAAACTTTTTTGTATTTTTATACTTTTGCTGTTTATTTCATCTTGCTGATCTTCTTTTTGATCAACTTGAAATATTTATGTGGGATTTGCTTGAGATGTTTGATATTATGATTTGGATAAACAAGAATTTATTGAAAAGAAATGGACTTCTGTTTCTGCTTCCTGATTGTATGATAATTTTGATATTTCTTGGGATAATAAAAAGATTCTTTTGACTATGGATGTAAAGTGAACTTTCAATTTTGATGAGAGAAGATATGTTCTTCGTAAAATAGAAGATTCTTTCAAGAAAAAAGATTTAGATGAAGATGGAAAAAATATAATTGATGGAATTTATGAATGGTGAGATATAAGCTATCTAACTGCAAGAATATCTCCAGATGAGAAATATTTAGCTTTGGAAGCTCAGCATTTTTCTGATTTGCCAATGACTATTATAGATACAAAAACTTGAAAAGAAGTTAGCCAATGGGAAGTTAAATGAGTTAGTTTTTTGAAATATTGAACACCGACTTGGACTTTGGATAATTCGGTTTATTTCAAAATTTGAACTTGACTTTATAAATCTAGTCCTTCAGATTGATATAAATCTGCTCCAAAAGTTTTGGATATTTCAGGGGCTAGTTATGTTTCAGTCAGTCCTGACTGAAAAAAAGTAGTTTATGTTAAAGATGAGCATCTTTGGCTTTCAAATATTGATTGAAGTGATATGAAGCAGATAACAAAGAGCAAAACTATAGATTGAATATCTTGAGAAGGTGAAAGATTGCCTACTTTTTCACCTGATTGAAAATATATTGCTTTTACAAGCAAAGCTACTTGATGATATGCTTGGAGTGATCATAATTATCCTGATTGATCTTATGTTTCAGCTACAAGCTCTAAATTTTGATATCTTACAGTGATTCCAGCTGATTGAAAACTTTATGATTTAGATGATAAAAATAGTTGAGCAGTTTTTCCAAAGAACTCTGATTGACATTTGATTCCTTCAACAGTTGCTCCAATTTGGAGAGAGTAAATATAATTTTTTAAAAATAAATTATGAAAAAGCAAATAATTTTTATTTGAGGATGAATAGCAAAAGAAAATTATCTTTCTTTTGCTGATTATGTAGAGAAGATTGAATATAATCCTTACGAGCAAGAAAGAAAAAAATGGACTGATTTTTTCGCTGATAAGCTTTGAAGTGATTATGAGTTTATCAAGATTCCAATGCCAAATAAATATTTTGCTGATTATGGAGCTTGGAAAATAATGTTTTCAAAAATATTTCCTTTTTTAAAAGAAAATTTTTGTCTTGTTTGACACAGTCTTTGATGAACTTTTTTAATAAAATATTTAAATGAGAATAGTTTTTCTTATCTTCCAAAAAATATTTTTTTACTTGCTCCTGCTTTAAATGACTCTGAAGAAGAAATTAATTGAAGTTTTGAAATAAAATCTAACTTTAAAAATTTTGAAGAAAAATATTCTTCAAAAACTTATTTCTTGCATAGTAAAGATGATTTTGTCGTTTCATTTTCTGATTTTTTGGAATTTAAAAATATTTTTCCAAAATCAAATTTTATAGAATTTGAAAATAAAAATCATTTTCTTGATTTGGAATTTGTTGAATTTGAAGACTTGATTAAACAAAAATTTTAAAATAAAAAAATCTAGTGTTTAAGTACTAGATTTTTTTTGCATTTTCAAGCTCTCATTTTCAGCTTGCAAGTAAATATAAATCATAAGGAGATTTCAAAATTCATATTCAAGTATTTATGATTGCACTTCATACAGCAACTACAGAATTGGCTAATCCAAGGCTTGCTCAAAGCAAATGTTCATGAGGTTTTTCTGGATTTCTAGCTATTTTTACAAGTTTTCTAGGAAGGATATTTTTTCATTCTAAACTATTTTGAAAATTATCTATGTCTATTTGTTCTTCTACTTCATATTTTAGCTTTGTTATCTCATTTTTTGATGCTGATTCTAAAATATTTTTAAATTCTTTTAATTTTAAAAATAATTCTTCAATTTTATCATTTTCTAGAAATTTATTTTCAGCTTTTAATTCTTTTTTTAGATTTTCAAGAGAATTTATACTTTCAGTTTTTATTAGAAATTGAGCTTTTTGGATATCAATTCAAAATTTCTGAAAAATCTCATTGCTTAGTTTTTGAAGTAGCTCAAAAGTATTTTTTTCTTCAAATTTTTTATTTTCAATCATAATTTTTTAGTTTATAGAATTTTCATTATTTTTTTCATTATTTACATTTTCAAGCCAAGTATTTATTACATCTTTATATTCTCAACTTTTATCAAGTCAGTGAGCTAATTTTAGATCTGAAATAGCTTTATCATAATTTTTTCTTTTTAGTTCATACATACCACTAACCATAAGTATCATAGGACTTTTATCATTTATTTTCATAGCTCTGTCTAGATTTATTTTTACAAGATTTAAATCAGCTTGAGTTATATTTTCTTTTTGTAAAATTATCCAAGAAAGGTATCAGTAAAATATTTCTGAATCTCTAAATTTTATAATTCATTCTCTTGAATACTTTGTAGCCTTGTCTAAATCATCATTTAAAATATTGTAATAAATAGCCAAACTGTAATCTTGAAGATTTAAATCTTTTGATTTTGTAGCTAAAAGCTCGTCAAAAGCTTGTAACATTTTTTTTGTATCATTTTTTTCATAGAATAAAAATATTATTCTTCTTTTTATGTCAAGTTGGTCTTTGTATCAATCTGTTAGAGCTTTTTTATAATTTACCAATGCTAAAATTTTATCATTTAGTTTTTCATAAACTCTAGCCAAAAAATAACTTATTTCAGGGTCATCTTTGTCTATATTTTTTACTTCAGTTAAATATTTTTTTGCTGAAATATAATCTCATATCTCATAAGCACTTTTTGCTGCAACTTTCATTATTGGCTTATAATTACTTTTTTGAGATAATATTCATTCTGCAGTTTTTAAAGCTACATAATAGAATCAATTTTGATAAAATGCTCCAGTTACAAAGGCAGCTTTATAATACAAATCATCATTTTTAAAGTTTTTAAAGTTTTCAAAAGCTTCGTACATCACTTTCATTTCTTCTGTTTCAAATTTTTTATTTTTTTCAAAATATTTTTGAAATTTGTCTCTACAAAGCGAATAATCAACGATACAAGTTATAGAATTTATGTAATAAAAATTTTTTTCATCAGAAAGTTTAAATTCTTCTATTTGTGATTTTATTTTTTCTATATTTTCTTTATTTACTCAATAATCATTTATAAGGCTAAAAATAGCTTTGTCTTTATCTAAAAATCTAGAATTTTTTACTTTTTGATAATGTTCATTTGCTTTTTTGTATTTGTGAATTTTGTAATATATATCTCAGGTTTTTACATTTATTTCCTCATCATTTGGCAAGTCTTTTAGTATTTTTTGGTATTCTACCAAAGCAATCATATATTCATTTTCATCAAAATACATGTCTGCTTTTGAAATCAATCATTTTAATTTTATTTTTTTCTTCAATGCTTCTATTTTATTATCAACTTTTTGCTTATCTATAGTATTTTCTTGCAAATCTTCTTTTAAACTTTTTTTATCTTCTTCAGAGATTCAACTGCTTGAAATTATCTCTTCTACATCACTATTTGTCTTTAATTTATCAAATACAAACCAACTTGCTCATAAAACTAGAGCTAATACAATCAAAATTAAACCAATTTTTTTCATTTTCTAAATTAAAAAATTAAACCAACTTTTTATATTTTATTTTTAAGATTGGTTTTGTAAAGAAAAAAAAATATTTCTTATTTACAAAGAAAAAAAATAGATTATTATACCATTTGTTTAAAAAATTATTTTTCTAGATTTATGTTTAAAAAAGTGGCAAGTAATACCATTTCTCAAATAATTTCAAAGGCAGGAACAGCTATAATAGCTATTTTTTTGATTTCAGTTTTGACAAATTATTTAACAGTTGAGCTTTATTGACTTTATTCAAAAGTTTATAATTATGTTTGAATATTTGTTTTTTTAGCTGATTTATGACTTTATGCTATTACAATCAGAGAAATCACAAATAATAAAGAAAAGTCTTCTAGCATAGTTTGAAATGTTATGAGTTTGAGGCTTATTTTATGAATTTTTATTTTGATTTTGGCTGTAGCAATTGCTTTTTTCCTTCCTTGATATAATTCTATCTTGGCTCTTATTTCTATTTTTATTGCTTCTATTTTTACTATTTTGCAACTTTTAAATTCTTCTATTCTTGCTTTGATGCAGGCAAATATGAAAGTTGAATATTCTGCTTTCACTTTGATTTTATGAAAGCTTGTTAACTTATTTTGAACAGCATTGGTTGCTTATGTTTTTTATCCAAAACAATTTATTGAAAATTCTGATTATTTTTCTCCTTTTATCTATATAATGATAGTCTGAGTTATTTCAGTTTTTATTAATACTATTTTGAATTATTTTTATGCTAGAAAAATAGTTAAGTTTTGATTTGCTTGGGATTTTGACTATATAAAACATATTTTTAAAATATCTGTTCCTTATGGTATAGCTCTTTTTCTATCAGTTGTTTATTTCAAAATGGATATAATGATTTTGTCTATAATGGAAGAGCAAACTATAGCTGATAGAAATATTTCTCTTTATAGTTTACCTATGAAAATAGTTGAAGTTATAATGGTTATTTGATGATTTTATATGACTTCGATGCTTCCATCAATTACTGAAGCTTTCAAGAAAAAAGATGAAAAAACATTGACAAAATTGACAGATATTTCTTTTAAAGTTTTGTTTATGTTTTCATCAATGGTTTTTATTTTATGAATAATGTTTAGAGATTATATTATAAAAATTATTGCAAATGATGATTACCTAAATGTTTTGCCTTACAGTTCAAGTGATGCTTTTTTGGTTGTTTTTGCTGTGATTTTATTTTATTTTATTTCACTTGTATTTATTTACCTTTTTGTAGCTTCAGAAAATCAAAATAAACTTTTGAAAATAAATATTATTGTGACAATTTTTAATTTTGTTGGAAATATTTTACTTATCCCAAAATATAGCTTTATGTGAGCTTGATTTGTTACACTTTTATCACAAATATTGCTTTTTATACTTTGATATTTTTGAACAAAAAAATTGGTAAAATTTAACTTTTCTTATAATTTTTTACTTTCAAATATAATTTTTTCAACAATTATTTATTTCTTCTGAACTTATATTTTAAAAAATTTTTCATTTATTTGAGTTTATAAATACTGACTTTATATAGATTTTGTGCTTTATTGATGAATATTTTTTGTGATTTATATGATATTTTTTTATTTTATTTACAAGAAATTTCTTAAAAAAATTGCGTAATTTTTAAAAAAAGTTAAAATCTGATGTCTCTAAAAAAGTTTTTAATTTTTTAATATTTTTATATGCAAGAGGCCAGTTTTTTGTCACAAACTTTATCTGTTTTGAGTTTACTTGTTTTTTCTTGATTTTCTTATATTTTAAGTAAAAAAATAAATTTCCCATATACTGTTTTACTTGTTATAGTTTGAATATTGCTTATTCCTGTTTCAAATTTGCCATTTTTTGCATTTTTGGATGATTTTGTTTTAACTCCAGATGTGCTTTTTTATATATTTTTGCCTATTTTACTTTTTGAATCAGCCTATAACATAAAATACAAGCAATTAATTTCAAATTGGAAGTCTATAAGTATTTTATCTGTTGTCTGACTTTTGATTTCATCATTTGTTATAGCATTTTTATTATTCTGGATTTTCCCAATTTTGTGACTTGAAATACCATTTTTAGCTTGTTTACTTTTTTGATCTCTTATATCTGCAACTGATCCTGTTGCTGTTTTATCTATTTTCAAAAAACTTTGAGCTCCAAGAAGACTTACAATTATTTTTGAATGAGAAAGTTTATTTAATGATGGAACTGCTGTAGCATTATTTACAGTAATTTTATGAATAATTATTTCTTGATGAAGTTTTGATTCTACAACATTTGCAAGTTGAGTATGGAAATTTGCATCAATGGTTTTTGGTTGAATGATTTTTTGATTTTTAACTTGATTTATTTTTAGTCAAGTTATATGAAAAGTAACAAATAATGAAGAAGTAGAAATAGTTTTAACAATGCTTTTAGCTCATTTTACTTTTATTTTATCTGAACTTATAACTCACTTTTTTCACTTTTTACCTATTTCTTGAGTTATATCTACTGTTGTTGCTTCACTTGTTATTTGAAATTATTGAAGATACAAAATCACACCAAAAGTAGAAGCTCATATGCAAAAATTTTGGGAATTCTTTGCTTTTATTTCAAATTCTTTGATTTTTATTTTACTTTGACTTTGGATGTCAAAAATAAATTTAAATTTTTCTGATTTTGTTTTACCTATAACAGTGGTTATAATTGTAGTTATGATTGCTAGAGCTATTTCAGTTTATTTACCAATATTTTCTTTAAATAAAAGCTGACTTGAAGAGAGAATACCTGCTTCTTGGATGCATCTACTTTCTTGGTGAAGTTTGAGATGAGCTTTGGCTTTGATAATGGTTTTACTCATCCCTGATGACTTATCAATAGTTTGATGGAGTTTGCCTTACTCTATAAAAGATTTCTTGCTTTTAATAACTATTTCTTGTATATGTTTTACATTATTTGTAAAAGCTGTTACAACTCCTTTTGTTATGAAATTTTTTGGTGTTGACAAACTAAATAAACTTGAAAAATTTGAATATGAAGAAGGAAAAATACTGGCAAGTTTAAAAATTTTGCAAAAATTAAATTCATCTTATGATAAATGATATCTTACTTTTGTTGAATATGATGAGCTAAAAGATAGATATTCTGCTAGACTTCATGAATCTACAAAAGAAATGAAATCTTTACTAAAAGAGGATTCTACTCATGAGGATTTAGTAAAAAAAGTTATTTCTCTTCATTCTTTATGAATAGAAAAACAATATTTAAAAGAATTATTTTATTATAATGAAATAGATGAAAGAAGTTTTAAATATATTTTAAGAAGAATAGAAAAGCAAATAGAGAGACTTGAACAATGAAAAGAACAATTAAGAAAAATATCTTGAGCAAAACTTGATTATGATATTTTTACAAGATTTTTAGTAAAATCTTATTTAAAAAAGTCAAATTATGTTGATTGTTATATCAGAAACAGATCTAGAGTTATAATCACAAGAAAGGTTATAAAAGAATTAAAAAATTTAAAGGAAATAGATTTTTGATTTAATAATAAATATTTTGATGAAATTATAGAGCTTTATACAACATTTAACAAAAATGCAGAAAACAAAAAAACTGAAATTTTTAAAACTCATAGAGCTACAATAAATGCATTAGAATCAAGACTTGTAAATAAATCCTTATTAAAACTTGAAGAAAAAATAGTTGATGATTTGTACTCAAAAGAGATGATTACTCCAAAACTTTATTTAAAATTTATTGAAGAAATAGAAAATGAAATGTATGCAGATGTAAAAACTATTATTTAAAAGATTTTGAAATATTTCAAAATCTTTTTGTTTACAAATTTTAAAAAATAATTAAAATAATAAAAAATATTTTTAAAAAAGGGAAAATTATGAAAATTGATCATTTGACTTTGTCTTTTAGAAATAAAATAATTTTAGAAGATATTGATATAGAAATAAAACCAGGAGAATTTGTTTTTTTTATTTGATATTCTTGAAGTGGGAAAACTAGCCTTATTAGAGCGATTATCTGAGATTTTAAGCCTGAAAGATGAGATGTTATTTTAGATAATAATGTAGCTTTATACAAGCTTTTTAGGGAAGATATGCTTTTAAATTATAGAAGAAGTATTTGAGTTATTTTTCAAGATTATAAACTTTTAGAATCAAAAAAAGTCTATGAAAATGTAGCTTTTGCAATGGAAGTTTGTGGTTACAAAGATGATATAATTAGAAAAAAAGTTCCTGAAGCTTTAGAAAAAGTCTGACTTTTGATAAAAAAAGATAAATTTGTTTATGAACTTTCAGGTTGAGAAAAACAAAGAGTTGCTATCGCTCGTGCTTTAGTAAATGATCCAGATATTATTATTTGAGATGAGCCAACTGGAAATCTTGATCCTGACACTTCAAAGGAAATAATGGATATTTTTCTAGATTTAAACTCTGAATGAAAGACGATAATTATGGCAACTCATGATGCAAATATTGTAAATAAACTGAAAAAAAGAGTTGTGACTTTCAATGATAGAAAAGTTATGTCAGATGAAAAAATTTGAAAATACAATTTAAAACAATAAAAATCTTGAAAAATAAAGTTTTTCAAGATTTTTATTTTACCTTATCTAATATATTTTTTAAATTTTTACAAAATTCAGGATCTTTGCTTTTTGAAAAATCATCATCTCAAGCTTTTGAATAATATCTTCAAAACAGAACTAAAGTATTGTGAAGATTTTTATAATTTAAATCCATTTCTATAGATGAAATCACTTTGTCTGTTTCAAGTGGAGTTTTTGTTTTTACAATTCAAAATCTATTTAAAATTCTATGAACATGAGTATCTACTCATAGGTAAGGAGCTTCTTTAGTTACAGATAAAAAGACTTTTGCAGTTTTTATTCAAACTCAAGGTAATTTTTGTAAATCATCAACATCTTCAGGAATTGTATTTTTATTTTCAACAAGCATTCAACAAGTTTTATAAATATTTTCAGCTTTGTTATTGAAAAAAGAAATGGAATTTATGTATTTTTTTATTTTTGTTACTCACATTTCAACTCAGTCTTTTGGCTCTATCAATTTCTCAAAAAACTTTTTATTTACTTTATTTACTTGCTTGTCTGTTGATTGAGCTGACATTATAATCGCAACTAAAAGCTGAAAATCATTGTTGTAGTAAAGTTCAGTTTTTGCATCTGGAATTATTTTTTGTAACTCATCTCACATTATTTTTAGCTTTTTTCTGATTATTTCTTTTTTCTTTTTGCTTAATTTTTCCATAATTTTTTCTTTTTTGTAAATATTTTCATATAATAATAAAAATTTTTTAAAAATAAAGAAAAATAATGTATAAAAAATGATTTTACATAGAAACTCCTGTTTGAAATAATGAATTTTCCTTTGAAAAAAGGCAAAACAAAAAATTATTTGTTCCAAGTTTGATTGATGCAAAAGATTTTGAAGAAATAAAATTGCAAGATGATTTTGAAAAAATAGCTTTTGAAGACTTTGATTTTGATAGCAAATTATCAACAAATTATGGTTTGAAAAATTTTTATAGATTTAATATAAAGGGAAAAGAAGTTATTCTTTTTGATAATCATAATCATGCTTTTTATTTTTGGTATGAGGCTCGTAAAAAGTGAATTATTTGAAATGATAATTTACTTATCCATATTGATGAGCATGCTGATACTAGAGATAATTTTAAAAATATTTCAACTTTAGATTCTCTTGATTTACAAAAAGTTTTTGAATTTACAAATTTTGTTTTAAATGTTTGAGATTATATTATTCCAGCCCAAAAACAAGGTTTGGTTTGAGATATTTTACAAATTAGAAATACTCAAAATTTAGAGGATTATATAGCTCAAAAAGATGATTTGAAAAAAAATTATAATTGAATAATTTTAAACATAGATTTAGATTTTTTTGAACCAGAACTTGATTTTATTGACTATGATTTGAAAGAAAAAGTTATTTTAGATGCTTTTGAAAAATCTGATTTTGTAACAGTTTGTACTTCACCATTTTTTATTGAACAAAATCTTGCTATTTGAATTTTTAAAAAAATATTTTCAAAATTGCTATAAAAAGTATAGTGTAAAAATTTGACTTTTTCAAAAAAAAATATATAATGTATTTCTAGTTTGAGGTTGCACTCAAAATGATAATTTTTAATTTTATAATAAACAAATATGGTATTGATTTTAAATAATGATAATTTTAATGAAACTATAAAAGAAGGTGTTACTTTAGTTGATTTTTGGGCTGAATGGTGTGGACCTTGTCAACAAATGCTTCCTATTTTGGATGATTTTGCTGAAAATCAAGGAGACACTATGAAAGTTTGAAAAGTAAATGTTGACCAATCTCCAGAGTTAGCAGCATCTTTTAGAGTTATGTCTATTCCTACTTTGATAGTTTTCAAGGATTGACAACCAGTTGAAACAATGGTTTGAGTAAAACAAAAATCTGAACTAGAGGAAGCTGTTTCAAAATATTTATAATTCTTTAAAAAAAAGTAGAAAACAAATTTTCTACTTTTTATATTACATTTACCATATTGAAGAAAGGTAGCATTATAGCCATAATAAGAGTTCAAACTATAACTCAAATTATAATTATGACAAGAGGTTCTATTGCTGTTTGAATATTTTTTACAACATTATCTATTTCTTTGTTTTGTTTTTTGCTTATTTTTATTAATAATTCAGCTAGATTTCAGGTTTCCTCTCATATTTTCACAACTGAAGCTAATTCAATTGGAAATAAAAAATTTTCTTTTCAGCTTTGTATTTCATTTATTCACATAAGTTCACTTAATTGTATTCATTTTGAAACCCTTGAATTCATTTCTGTTAATTTTTTTTCATAATAATCATTTTCTAGAGTTCTAGAGCTTATAGAAAGTGACTTGTTAATCATTACTCAATTTTTTAATAAAATTCAAAGACTTGAAGCAAACATTGCAAGTATTTTTTTCTTTATTAAACTTCAAAAAATAGGGATTCTAAGAATAAAATTGTCCCAATAAATTTTTGTTTTTTTGTGGGTTTTGAAAATATAAACTAAAATTATAAAAATAATAATTCAGATAATTATTTTATCAATATTTTTTTGTGTAAAATCTGATAATTTTATTACATTTTGTGTTAATTCAGGTAAATTTACTTTTGAATCTGCATACATTTTTTGAATTTTTGGAATAACATAAACCATAAAAACTCAAATCATAATTATTGATAGGGAAATGATTACTATCGGATAAATCAAAGCTCAGATTATTTTTGTTCTGAGTTCTTTTTCTTTTTCCTCTTTTTGTTTTATCGTTTCTATAGAATCTCCAAGTTTTCAGGTTACTTCTCACATTTCTATTATTGATAAATCAAAATATCAAAATATTTTTGGAAAATGAGCAAAACTTTCTTTTAAACTGTCTCCTTTGTTTATACTGGAAATCATTTTTTCTAAAAGAATTTTTAGTTTTTTATTTTTAGTTTGGTACATTATGATTTTTAGAGAATTTAGGATTGGTATCCCTGAATTTATCAAATTTGAAAATTGCTCCAAAAAATTTATTTTTTCTTTTGAGCTTATTTTTAATCATTTGTCTGAAATTGTAAAAAATTTTATCTTTGAAAAATCCATTTTTTTACTTTATTTTTAGGTTAACATTACAATTTTATCATTTTTCTTGAAAATTTACAAAAAAAACATATAATTAGCAAAATATTTTTTAAGACTATTTTTATGTTGAAAAAGTTTTTTAGAGTTTCAGATGAGGAAAATTATGATGAAATTTATGATGATGAAGAATATGAAGATGTGCTAGAAGTAGAGGAAAATGTCTGACAAATAGCTCTTGATATTTTAGATAATTGAAATGAAATGATTATTTTGGCTCCAGTTGCCTGAATAGAGCTTAAAGATATAGATTTGTCATTTTTTAATCAAGTTTTGACTATTTCTTGATTTAGAAAAAAACCTGAGATTTATGATGAAGATGTTACTGTGAAAAATAAAGAGTGCTATTGGTGAAAATTTAGCAGAAAAATAATTCTTCCAGAAAACCTAAATTTTGAAATGATTTCAGCTTGAATGGAAAATAATTTGCTTATCATAAGGATTCCGAAACTACATTTTTCAAGTCACAATATAAAAATAGATAGATTATAATTTTTAAAAATATGTTTGGTAAAAAAAGAGTAAAAAAGTCTGCCTGAAAAATAGATAAAATAGTAACTTGAGTTATTATTTGAACAGCTGTAGCCTCTATGGTTTGACTTTCTCAAACAAAAAAATGAAAAGAAGTTACAAAAGACATAAAACAAAAATCGAGTTGATTTTTTTCTAGAATAAACAAGTTTTTTTGAAAAACTACACTTTTTATTTTAAAAATTTTTAACAGAAATAAAAAATAATTTATGAAAATAAGAAATTTTATTTTTGCTTTTTTGATTATATTTTCTTTCCCTATAAACTCTACTTTTGCTGATTGTAAATATACATCTCAAATCAGTAAGTGTGATGCAGCTTTGAAGAGTTTTACAGGAAAGGATAATCTAAAATATATTTGAGTTTGATGAAGTTTGAGAGACTTTAAAGATTTTCCTTGTATTCAAGATTCTGATGAGGCAAGGATTTTTCAAATAGCAACTCATGAAAATTTTAAGTCAATTGATAAAGAAATGGATCAATATTTGAAAGACTTATTTGAATCAAAAAGTTATTATTTTTGAAAACAAAGGCAAGGTACCTATTTTGAGGGTATAGAACATATTTTTTTGAAAAAAGATGAGTTCAAAAAAAGATATACTGAAGCTTGTACTAAGTCTTATGAAGAAACAGCAGAATGTACAAAAAATAGTGCTTATGCAGAAAAAGCAAGTCAGCAAGCTGTTTCTATTTTGTGAGCTATAAATTTTATTTCTTGAAATAGATGACCTTGAAGCTGTTATTTGCTTGCTAAAGTAAAGACAGATATTTTTTTAGAGATAGCTTATAACTGACTTTTACTAAATAGACAGCAAGTAACAAGAGATCAACAAAAAGAATATATTCAAAATCAAAGAGAAAACTTTTGAGATGTTTTGGAAGCTATGAGAGTTAATCAGGCTTATATTGAAAGGTTAAATAAAAAATGGACTTCAAAAACAAAGCATACTTTAAATTCTAGATAAAAAAATGACTTTAGATTTGATAAAAAAATACACAATAAAGGCAAAAAAATCTCTTTGACAAAATTTTTTGGTAAATGATGATATTTTGCAAAGTATAGCAGACACTTTTGAAATAAAAGATAAAAATATTATAGAAGTTTGACCTTGATATGGAGCTTTAACAGAAAAACTTTTGGAAAAAAAACCTTCAAAACTGACTTTGATAGAACTTGATAGGGAAATGATAGAAATTCTTCAAAATAGGATAAATTCTTGAGATTTTAAAAATTCTGAGAAAATTTGTATAAAAAATATAGATATTTTAAAATATTTTCCTGAATTTAAAGAAGATTATTTTGTAATTGCAAATATTCCATATTATATAACTTCACCTATTTTAAGGCATTTTTTGTATGATTTAGAAAAATCTCCTGAAAAAATGTTGATTTTGATGCAAAAAGATGTTTGAGATAAAATTATTTTGTGACAAGAAAAAAATTGAAAAGTTAAAAGCAGTGTTTTATCTCTATTTGTAGCCAAAAAGTGTACAGCTAGAGAAATTATTTTTGTATGAAAACAAAACTTTTTTCCTTCTCCAAAAGTAGAATCTTCAGTTATTTTATTTGAGAGACATAATGATTTTGATTTTTTGGATGATAAAATATTTTTTGATTTTATAAAAAAAGCTTTTGTAGAGCCAAGAAAGAAGCTTATAAATAATCTTTCTAAAGCTGGCTTTGATAAGGATTTTGTAAAAAATATTTTTAAGCAAAAAAATATAGATGAAAATATAAGACCAGAAGACTTAAGTATCTCTAATTGGTGCGATTTAATTTTAGATTTTAACAAAAATTTAACCTAAAAAACTTGAATTTTTTGATTTTATACTTATAATTTTTACTCTTTTTGAAAAAAAGAATTTTAGCATTAAATGATAAAACAATGAAAACTAAAGCTATTGTTCACATAATGTCGAAAAATAGAATGAATTCTTGAGCATTTAAAGCTGATATTGATGCGATGGAAGAATTGTATGATAAATATTGAATAAATACAATCATCTTCTATAAATGAGAAAAAATTGATTATTTAAATATAATTGAAAAGCTAGAAAAATACTGAGTTTATACTGTAAATTATGCAAATAAGCAGGATTTACTTGAAAAAATAAAAGAAGAAGACGAAAAGTTTGAAATACTTTTTGTGTATACAGCAGTGGAATTGATGATAAAAACAGCAAATTATCTAAGACAAGAGCTTGGACTTGTTGTTTCTGATTATCCAGATATTTTCAGAGATAAATCTATACAAAGAAAACTTTTACAAGAAAATAATCCTGAACTTGGGATTAAATTCGTAAAATGAGAACCTGATAAACTAGATATAAATTATATAGAAAAAGAGATTGGTTATCCATTTATTATGAAACCAGTCAACTGAGTACAATCTTCAGGTGTTTGAAAAATAGATAAAAAATCTGATTTTTTTAAATATATTGAAAATTATAAAGAGTTTCATGATAGACTAAAAGCTAGAGGACTTGAAAATAAAGAAATTATTGTAGAAGAGTTTATTGATTGAAATCTTTACACTTTAGATTATTTTGTAACTCCAACTTGAAAAGTTATTTTTTCAAAACCAGCTCAAGAGATTCTTTGAATTGATTTTTGATTTAATGATTATTGTGTTGTAGCTAGAGTTGCCTCAAAAAAAGTAGAAGATGATTTGGAATGAAGCTGATTGGAAAAATTTATAAAAGATACAGTAAAAGCTTGTAAAATAAAAAATACTTTTGTTCATCACGAATTTAAACTAACTTCAAAGTGAAAACTAAAAACAATTGAGTTAAATGGTAGATTTGGTTGAGGAAGAGTTGATTTGTTTAAAGAAGCTTATGATATGAATCTTTTTGAAATGCTTTTGGATCCAAATATACATCCTTGAGAATTGAAACAAAATAATATTGTTTTCAATATTTGCGCATCAAAAAGGTGAAAACTTATCTGAATTGATGAAAAAATATTTGAAGCAATAAAAAAAAGACCAACTGTTGTTGCTACAAATTTTGATAAATCTTTTGTTTGAAAGGAAACTTGATTGACAAAGGATTGATTTACAAAAATGTGAACTATAAAGCTTTTAAGTTTAGACTTAGAACAAATTACAAAAGATTTTGATTATATAAAGTGAAAATATAAAAAACTTTTGATAATAAAATCTAAGGAAGAGCTAATAGAAGAAAGAAAGAAAAATAAAAAATGATTTTTCTGAACATTAAAAGAGATTTTATGATGAGAAAGAAGATAATTTTATCTTCTTTTTTTTATAAATAAAAAAAATAAAAATTATTATTTAATTTTTATTTTTCTTCTAAATATTTTTTTATTTTAGAAACATTTTCATTAAAACTGTTGTTTTTTATTGTACTGTGTCTTATCGCTCTAATTTTTTCTTCACTAAAATTTATAAAAGGATATTTTTTTTGTAAGAAATCATAAAAATTTTCTTCAGTTGGATTTTGGTTTTTTAATATAAAAATCATTAAATCTGATGTAAATTGTGGTTTATTGAATCCATTTTTATGAAGTAAAGCAAATTCTTTAGAATCTTCTATAGAGCATTTTCAAGCAAAAAAATCATAGAAATTTGTTCATTTTTTTCAATCTGAGATTATAAAATCATTTATTTCAGAAACTATTTTGAAAAGTCATCTTGCATAACTTGTGTCTTTGTGTTGAACTCAAGCTTTGTTTGACCTTTTTTGTCTTAAAAATCTATCTTTTGTAGGACCAATTATTAATCAATTTTTTTCTAATAATTCTAAAAATTTGAAAAATTCTTTACTATTTAAAATCTCTCAAACAAGAGTAAAAACTATTGTTTTAGGAAAATTAAATTTTTCTATATCAAAAATAATTTTTCCTGAAGCTTCATCTTTTTTTGTTATAGAAGTTCCATATTGTAAAATATTTTCCATAAAAATAGCCAGTCCTTCATCTTTTTCAATACTTTTTGCTCATCTTAGGTTTCCCATAACTAGAGAATTATTGAAATCAGTGATACTATGAGTTTCAAATTCATGATGATTTAGTTTTGCAAATCTTGGAAACTTAAAGTTTTTATATTTTTTAGGAAATTCTACTGTTTTTGGTCCATCTGAAATACTTCAAGCTTCTTCATTTTTGACTGCTTTATGAGGAATTTGATTTATTTCTGCTAGAAAATTAAATAGAGAAATGTATTTCTCAGTATCAAAACTTATGTTTGAAAATTCTTCTAAATAATCATTTCTTTCTGCTTTTTTAAGGCTTTTCTCTTGATTTTTTGTACTTAAATTTCAAATTTTTTCTAAAATTTCTTCAAAAAATGCTTTTTCACTTTCAGAAAAATTTTCAATATTTGTTTGAAATATTTCTAAAAGATTATTATAACAAAGGTTTATTTCTTCTTGATTTTCCTTTACTTCTCATCAAAAAAGAATTTTATCTAAGTTTTTTTGTTTTTTATCAATTTCTTCAGACTTTTCATTTGAAACTTGCATAACTCAGGCTTTTTCTAGTTCATAAAGAATTCAATTTGTACAATAATCAATTAAATTTATTTTTTCTTCTAGAGATTCTTTTATGATTTTGATTTTAAATTTTTCTTGTTTGTCTTCGGCTTCAAGTTGCTCTAAATTACTTAATATTTCCAAAATTTTTTTTCTTTTTTCTGAAATCTTTTTATTTAAAATTTTTACTGATTTTAAGATTTTTTCTATTTTTTCATTGTCAGATAATTCTTCAAAATTTTCTAAATTTAAGCCTCAAATTTCGCAAAACAAAGTGTAATTTAAATCTATTTCTTTGTTATTTATAAAAATATTTTTTCATGTTTTTTTATCTTTTGAAGTGTAAGAATAAGTTACTTCTGCGATTTTCCACATTTTTTCTCAAATCCAAATTTTTTTATCAAAAACATCTGTATCTATTCTCTCAATTATTTTTGATAAAGAATTTTGTCATAGATTTTTCTCAATTGTAGTTCTCATTTTTTCCCTAATTTATAATATTTTAAAGCATTTATATTTTTATTATAAAATAAATAATAATATTTGTCAAATAATCTATTGACTTTTTATAAAAAATATTTTTAATTTATGTTTTATTTTATTTCTTTACTTTTTTTTATTTTTCTATAAAATTTTCTCTAAAATAAATATTAATTAATAAAATGAATTTAGAAAATATTAGAAATTTTTGTATTATTGCGCATATAGATCACTGAAAGTCAACTCTTGCTGACAGACTTCTTGAAATCACCTGAACTATTGATAAAAGAGATATGAAGCACTGACAAATGCTTGATACTATGGAACTTGAGCAAGAAAGAGGGATTACTATAAAATTGCAACCAGTTCGTATGAATTGGAAAGGTTATGAGATGAATATTATTGATACTCCAGGACATGTTGATTTCCAATATGAGGTTTCAAGGTCTCTTGCTTCTGTTGAGTGAGCTTTGCTTATTGTTGATGCTACTCAAGGAATTGAAGCACAAACTTTGAGTAATGTTTATATGGCTATAGAAAATGATTTAGACATCATTCCTATAATCAATAAAATAGATCTTCCTGCTGCTGATGTTCCAAAAGTAACTGAAGAAATAGTTGGTTTACTTTGATGTGAAGAAAGTGAAATTATTCCAATTTCAGCTAAAACTTGAGAAAATGTTGAAACTATTTTAGATGAAGTTATTATTAGAATAAAAGCTCCAAAAACATTTAAAAATAATTGAATTGATGTTGTAAATCAAGAATTAAAAGCATTAGTTTTTGATAGCCAATATGATCCTTACAGATGAGTTGTTTCTTATGTAAAGGTATTTTCATGAGAAATAAAAAAATGAGATACTTTGCATTTTTTGCATTCTTGAAAGAAAATAGAAGCTCTTGATGTAGGTTTTTTTAAACCAATGTATATTTCTGATAAAAAGATAGAAAATGGTTCTGTTTGATATGTTGTAACTTGATTAAAAGACATAAAAGATGCCAAAGTTTGAGATACTCTTTGGAAACCTGAAAACAAAGAATGACCAAAGCAAAGACCTGAAAATGCCATACCAATTTCTGGTTTTTGAGAGGCAAAACCATTTATTTTTGCATGAATTTTCCCAATGGATAGCTCAGAATATCCACAACTAAAAGATTCTATAGAAAAATTGATTTTAAATGATTCAGCTCTTAGTATAGAGCCTACTGTTTCTCCTGCTCTTTGACATGGTTATAGGTGTGGATTTTTGGGACTTTTGCATTTAGATATTGTTAAAGAAAGGCTTTTTCGTGAGTTTGATATGGATGTGATTATGACATCTCCTCAAGTGACTTACAGAATAAAATTTTATTGAGATAAAAGTTCTGAATATTCTAGATTTGAACCAGAAATATTTGAAGAATGATGAAAAACTTATACTTATATCTATATTTCAAATCCTGAAGACCTACCAGCTAGAGAAAAATATTTAACTATAGAAGAACCAATAGCAAAGGTTGAACTTATAACTCCAAGTTCTTACATCTGATCTTTGATGCAACTTTCTCAAGATAGAAGGGGTAGATTTTTAAATCAACACTTTATAGATAGTGATAGAGTTATGCTTAGCTATGAGCTTCCAATGAATGAGCTGATTTGAGATTTTTATGATGAAATTAAATCTCTTTCTAGCTGATATGCTTCACTAAACTATGAGTTTGTCAGGTACAATGAAGATGATATGGTTAAACTTGATATTTTGATAGCTGATGAAAAAGTGGATGCTTTGAGTTTTATCTGTCATAGAAGCCAAGCTGCTTATGTTTGATGAAAAGTTTGTGCTAAACTAAAAGAAGTTATTCCAAGAGCTCTTTTTGCCATAAAAATCCAAGCTGCTGTTTGAAGTAAAGTTGTAGCTAGGGAAGACTTATCTGCTCTTAGAAAAGATGTTACAGCAAAACTTTATGGTTGAGATGTTTCTAGAAAGAGAAAACTTTTGGAAAAACAAAAAAAGTGAAAGAAAAAGATGAAACAATTCTGAAAAGTTAGCCTCCCAAGTGAAGCTTTTGTAAATTTGTTAAAAAAATAAAAAAGTTAGAAATTTTCTAGCTTTTTTTAAATTTTGATATTTACACTGATTTCTATATCTGGAGCTCACTCTATATATGGATTTTTCATTTTAAAAATATTTAATCCAGGTTTTATATAATGAATTTCTGTTTCATCCTTTTTTTCAGAAACTGTTTGCATTATTTTTTCAGCTAAATCACTAGGATTTGTTTCAGCTTTGATTATATAGTTATCAGCTCAATTTTCCATTGCTTCCTCTATTTTTTGCTTATCTACAACATTTGTAAACATAAAAATTTTTGAAAGAGAAGAAGTTTGATGTTTTATTGCTTTTAGAGTTTCAAATCCATCCATTGATGGCATCATAATGTCAAGTAAAATAACATCAGGACTGAAATTTTCAAGAATAATTAACCCTTCCAATCCGTCTTTTGCTTGTTTTACTTCAAAACCTTCTTTTTCTAGTTTTTTAGTGTACATATCACTAAGAATCATATCATCTTCAATGATTAGAACTTTTATTTTTTCCATAATTTTGTTTTTATTTTTTAAAATATTAATTTTTTATGCTAAATTTAATTCAAAGTAGAAATTGCTTCATTTTCAAACTTCTGATTTTACATTTATTTGACTTTTAAAATCTTTTAAAATATTTTTTACTAAAGCAAGTCAAATCCCTAGTCAGCAGCTATTTAGTCGTTGTAAATCACAAGATGCTTGAGAAAATTTTTCAAAAATCTTTTCCAATTCTTCTTTTGCAATACCAACTCAATTATCAATTATTTCAAAAATTACATTATTTCATTTTAAACTTGCTTTTATAATCACTTCACCTCATAAATCTGTAAATTTTAAAGCATTTGAAATAAGGTTTATAAAAACTTGTTTTAATCTATTTTCATCATAAAAAATATTTTTTTGCTTTAGATTTTTATCTATTTCTATTTTTACATCTATTTTTTTCTCTTCAGCTTCTATAAAAATATCGTTATAAACAGATTTTAAAAATTCTGTAATTTCTATTTTACTTGGATAATATTTCATTTTTCAATTTTCTATTTTTGAAAGTACTAATACATCATTTACAAGCTTTATAAGCCTTACAGAGCTATCATAACAATGATTTAATGCTTTTCTAGCTTCAGGAGAAATATCTCACATATCTCACTCTAAAATCATTGATAAGTATCATCTGATAGAGGTTAGAGGAGTTCTCATCTCATGTCAAATTATTGAAATGTACTCTAGATTTACTTTTTCCATAGTTTTTGCTTTAATACTACTAAAAATATTTTATCATATTTTTATTTTTAAATAAAAAAATAAGTAAATTTTTCTTTTGACAAATTGGCTATTTTTTATATAATTCAAGAGCTTAAATTTATGGAGTCTGTAGTTCAGTTGGTTAGAATGCCAGATTGTGACTCTGGAGGTCGAGGGTTCGAACCCCTTCAGACTCCCCATAAAAAGCAAAAAAAATGTATATTTGGAAAAACTTAGTTTGTGTTTTTTGTTATTTAGAAAAATATTTTTAAATAATGAAAAATAAGGACTAAGTTCTTATTGTATTTTATTTTTTAACCCATGATTCTTTATGACAAATAAAGATTTAAATCTGTTTGAAGAATTATTTAATGCTTCTCCTGAGATAAAATATCCAAAACAAGGAGATGTTATTTCTGGTACAATTGTAAAAATTGAGAAAAAAAATATTTTAGTAAATGTTAATAATCAATTTACAGGATTAGTTGTATCAAAAGAAGTTGGTAACACTGTTGATTTATCTGAGCTAAAACCTGGTCAATGAATTGAAGTTATGGTTTTAGGTGATTCTGTTGAAAGAGGTCTTTTGATTTTATCTCTAAAAAGAGCTAACCAAATCAAAAATCTTACTAATCTGACAAAATATCATGACAGTAGTGAAATCATTACTGTTAGACCTACTGAAGCAAATAAATGAGGTCTTTTGGTTGATATTGATGGATTAAAATGATTTATACCTGTTTCACAATTAACTCCACTACACTACCCAAGAGTTGAATGAGCTGATCCAGATAAGATTCTTGCTCATCTTGATAGCTTAGTTGGACAACCATTTAAAGTTAGAGTTATAAATGTTGATGAGTATGGTAAAAAGATTATTTTCTCTGAAAAAGCTGCTATTGAAGAAAACAGAGAAAAAGCTTTGTCTACACTAAAAGAATGAGATATTATAGAATGAGTTATTTCAGGTATTTTATCTTATGGTTTGTTTGTAACTTTTGATGGATTAGAAGGTTTAGTTCATGTTTCTGAGATTGATTGGGGACATGTTACAAATCCTGCTAAATTTGCAAAAGTTGGTATGAAAGTAAAAGTAAAAGTTATCGGTCTTGACTCTGATAAAATTTCACTTTCTATTAAAAGATTGAAAGAAAATCCTTGGGAAACTCTTGCTAAAAAATACAAATTGAATGACACAATTACTGCTCCAATTTCAAGAATATCAAAATTTGGTGCATTTATGGATTTGGAAGGTGGAATTCAAGGATTGATTCACTTATCTGAAATTTCTCACTGAGTTGTTAAAGATATCAGAGATCATATCAGAGTTGGTGAGGAAGTTCAAGCTAAAATTATCAACTTTGAACCTGAAAAGAAAAGAATTGGTCTTTCTTTAAAAGCTTTGCAAGAAGCTCCTAAAGAAGAAGTAAAAGATGAAGTAGAAGTTGAATCTGAAAAAAAGCCTAAAACTAAATCTGCAAAAAAAGAAGAAAAAGTTGTAGAAGAAGCTAAAGCTGAATAATTTTATATTTTTTAAAAATTTAAATATTTTTGGGAAGTTGCAAAACACAAAAATATTTTGTTAAAGGTTCCTTGATTTATATATTTTTATAAATTTGACCTTGCTTATAATTTAATTTAAAGGAAAAAATGGAAAAAAAAGTTTTAAATAGTATGTTTGAAAATTTGTTACATATTGGTAATAAAACAAACTTTTGGAATGCTAAAATGAGACCATATATTTATGGTTCAGTAAATGGTATTCATGTTATTAATTTAGTTGAAACTTCAAGAAAATTAGATGAAGTAAAAGAAGAGTTAAAAGCTTTGACTACTTCTTGAAAAAAAATACTTTTTGTAGGTACTAAACTTCAAGCTAAAGATGCTATTGCTAAAATAGCTAGTGAGTCAGGAAATTATTATGTTTCTGATAAATGGGTTCCTGGATTATTAACAAATTTCAATACTATTAAAAGAAGAATAAACACTTATTTAAGATTATTAAAAGATTCTGAGACAGGGGCTTTTGATATTTTGACAAAAAAAGAAAAAGCTGCTAAATTACTAGAACTTGAAAAATTGGACAAAGCTTATAGTTGAGTAAAAGATATGAAAAAAATTCCAGATGTAGTTTTTGTTGTTGATGGAGTTTATGAAAAACAAGCTTTGAAAGAAGCAAATTCTTTGAATTTAAAAACATTTGCTATTTTGAATACAAATTGAGATGATACATTTATTGATAATTGTATTCCTGCAAATACAAATTCTGTAAAATCAGTTGAATTTTTGATGGAAGAACTTTCTTCAGCTTTAGTAAAATGAGCTAAAACTAGTGATAATTCTACAAAAGTAAAGAAAATAACTTCTGAAAAACCTGCTACAGCTAAAAAACCTACAGTTAAAAAAGCTGTAAAAAAGGAAGAAGAAAAATAAAAAAATATTTTGAAATTTTAAATAATTGAATAAAATAAGGAATAGTAAAAAAATATTATTCCTTATTAATTTTAAAGATGGAAGAAAAAAGAAGAAGTGACAATGTTAAGAATATGCTTTGTTTTATACCATTTTTTTCTATAGCTGTACATTTTATAGAGAAAAATAAACCAGAGAGATTGAAAAAAAGTATTATTTACTCATGGATTTTACTTTGATTATTTTTGTTGCCTGCAATAATCTTTGGTAAAGTAGTAGCTTTTGTCTTATTTATGGTTTATATTTGAGCATCAGTACTTTTTGGTTATAAATCTTATATTTGAGAAGATATAGAGATTTCTTTTATAGATAAAGCATTTTTTAATAAAAAATAATTATTTTAGTATTTAATTTTAATATTTATGGCTATTACATCTGAACAAATAAAAAAATTGAGAGAAATTACTTGAATTGGTATGATGGAATGTAAAAAGGCTTTGGAAGAAGCTGATTGAGATATGGATGCTGCTATTGAAGTACTTAGAAAAAAAGGTTTGTCTAAAGCTGCTAAAAAAGCTGATAGAGAAACTTTTGAGGGTGGTATAAAAATAGCTGTTGAATGAAATAAAGCTTATGTAGTTTCTGTTTCTTGTGAAACTGACTTTTTAGCAAATTCAGATAAATTTAAAGCTATGCTTGATAAAGTAGTAGAATTTTTGAAAGAACACTGAGCTGATTCAAAATCTGATGCTCAAGAGTTCATCAATAAAAACTATGCTTTGGAAATGTGAGAAAATCTACAAATTTCAAATTATGAGATAATTGAAGGAGACCTTGTTGCTTCATATGTTCACTCAAACTCAAAATTGGCTGCACTTATTGTTGCTAAAGCTGGTACAGATGCTGAAAAAGCTAAGCAAGTTGCTATGCATGTTACTGCTGCTTCTCCAGAATATTTGTCTCCAGATGAAATTCCAAATGATACAATAGAAAGAGAAAAATCAATTCAATTAGAAATCATGAAAAATGATCCAAAAATGTGAAATAAAACAGATGATGTTTTATTAAAAATCATTGAAGGAAAAATCTGAAAATTAAAATCAGAAATCTCTTTACTTGAGCAAGAATTTGTAATGGATCCAAGTGTAAAAGTTAAGAATTTTATTTGAGAAGGAAATATTGTTTCTTTCAAGAGATATAGTATATAATTTTATAGAAACTTTTTCAAGTTTCTATTTACCTCCATAGTTAAACGGCTATAATTCAGGACTCCAAATCCTGCGTCCTAGGTTCGACTCCTAGTGGGGGTGCCATTTGATAAACAAAAAAATAGTATTTTTAAAAATACTATTTTTTTTATTTTTAAGATTCTATTACCTCTTGTACATTTTTAATTACATCTTTTACTTTTTTATTTATCCCTTGTTCTCTTGAAAAATACCAATCTTCTACTTTACTTATTACATATTTTTCAGCCTCTTCTTTTCTTCATTCCTCTAATAATTTTTGGATATGAGGACCATCTTTTTTTTCTAAGTCTCTAAAAAATTCTGAAAAACTATAATTATCTTCTTGTCTTATTACCCCTAATTTTAGCAAAATCACTCTTATTTTAGTTAAAAAATCTTTTAGATTTAGATTATCTTTTACTTGATTTGGGTTATTAGAAATTGTATTCATTTTTTATAAAATTAATTTATAATAAATTATATTATAATCTATTTTTTATTAAAAGTCAAGAGTTTTTTGATGAAAAATACTCTAAATTATACTTAGTATCAATTTATATAAATCTATTTATTTCTCTCTTATTGATGTTAATAACTCAGCTATTTTAGTTCTTATAATCTCTATAGCTTCTGCTGTAGATCTACTTGATAATTCATCTTTAAAATTTTGGTCTTCTTGTAATGTTCTGTCTATAATACTTGCTTCACCTAAAGTCATTTCTCAATCTCTTATTAATTTACTTGTTTGTATTGAAATTAGATTACCTATGTTTTTTCCCATTTTGTTCAGATTAAAAAAATATTTGACAGATATTATATATTATTTTCTAATAAATCAAGCTTTTTGTAAAAAAATAAAAAGTAACACTTTGTATTACTTTTTTAGAATTTTTTTGGTTTCTTCTGTTACTTGATTTATCACATTTTCTATTATTTTTTGAGCTTTATCAAAATCTTCATTATCTATTGCATCATCTAAATCATCTCTAGATCTTAGTCTCTCTTCTGCTTCATCAGCTTGATCACTATCTAGTTCTCACTCTTCTACATAATGAGCTATAGTTCTTGTTAAATAATCATTCATTTTTTTAAAATTAAAAAATATTGACTTTTAAGTTTAACTATTTTTTAGTAAAAATCAATTTTTTCTTGCATAAAATTTTTATAAAGTTATAATTAACAAATTAAAATTAATTTTACCTAATGAAAAAAAAATATTGATTGGCTTTATGATGAGGTTCTGCTAGATGATTTGTACATATTTGAGTTTTGAAATATTTAGAAGAAAAAAATATAGAAATTTGAGAAATAACTTGAACTTCTATGTGAGCTTTGATTTGAGCTCTTTGTGCTATGTGAAAAAATTCAAAAGAAATAAAAAAAATAGCAAAGGAAATAAATTATATGAAATTATTTGATTTTGATTTCATTTATTGATCTGTAAAATGAGATAAAGTTAAGAAAAAAATAAAATATTATTTCTGAGATTTAAAAATAGAAGAGCTAAAAATAAAACTAAAAATAATTGCTACCAACCTAGAAACTTGAGAAAAAAAAGTCTTTGAAAGTTGAAGTATTGTTGATGCACTCAGGGCTAGTATAAGCATTCCTTGAGTTTTTAAACCATATAAAATTTGAAAAGATGTTTATGTTGATGGTCTTGTAGTTGACAATTTACCAATTGATGAACTTTCTTTAGAAAATAAAATTTGAGTTAGTGCTATAAAATTGCCAAGTGGTCCATTAAGTACAAAAAGAAAGGTTTTATGAATACAACTTCCAAAATTTTTTTTAAATTTAAATTATCAAATTTTGTATAGAACAATTGTAAATTTAATGTATCAAAATGAAGCAAAATCTATTGAAATAGCAAGTTGAAATAAGCAAGTTCTTCATTTTGATTTTTGAAAACTGGAGTTTTTTAATTTTTCAAAAGTAGATAAATTTGTTGAAATTTGATATGAAACAGCAAAAAAGAACTTAAAATTTTAAGTTCTTTTTACTTTATTTCAAATCTTATGTTATCAACTATTTTTGAAATATTTTTTATGAAAAATGGAGTTACTTCTATGTCAACATTACTGATTTTTCCTGTATTTATAAGTAATTTTTCAGCTTCATCAACAGGAAGTCAAGCAATTTGATATTTTAGTTTTTCTACATAATTATTTTTATCACTCAAGAAGTTTTGGATATAAGAAACATTCACTTGTGCTGTAGCCTTTATTCTAAAAGGATTTTCTTCTCTCCAGATTTCATTTACAATAGAAAAACTATTTTCATCAATATCTAAAATACTTTCTACATTCGTCAGTAATCATTCTTTGATTATATTTCTAAGTTTATTCATAACTACTTCTTTGTTGAAAGCATAAGCTGTGATTTTTATTGTTCAAGATATGTCAAATTCTTCTATTTGGTCTCACTCTTTTAAATTTTCTATTCAAGAATATTGAAAGTCAGAATATTTTATCATTCAATTTGCTCAAAGCACTTCATATTTTACATTATTTGTTTTATTTTCAGCTGCTAATTCTTTTTTTATTTCGTCAAGTCATGCAGATTCAAGCTTTCATCTAAGTATTTTTTGGGCATTTTCTAAATCATTTTTTGATAATATTTTTTTAGAGCTTGATTTTCCTCAGGCAAAATCTGCAATTGCTTTTGCATAGATTTTATCACTATTTTCTTTTAATCAAGGAAATGTCAGTATTTCTTCTGATTTTATATTTCACTTTTCTCAAATTACTTTTCAGTTTATATCATCAAGTCTAGCTGTCACATTTGTTTCTATTTCTCAAGGAGTTATTTTTCAGTCAGCATCCTTAGTTCAAGCTGGAATTCTTATTTCATTATCCAAAAGAAAAACAATTCAATCTTTTGTAACAAGTCTAGAATTTTTTATTAGATATATATCACTTTCTGTTCAATTTTGAATTTTTACTTTTCAAGTTGCTTTACCACTTTCTTTTTCATCTATTCAGCTTGTTAAAATTTTTGTTGATAAGCTGATTGTTTTTTGTATTTCCTTTAGCTTTATAATATTTGTTTCAATTGATAAATCATCATCTCACATTTTTTCAAAAACAAAATTTTTTCATTTTGGTCTGATTTCTATTTCAGGAGTTATGTGAATATAGGTTTTATTTACAGCAAAATAGAAAATAAAAACTAAAAGAAAAACAGATAAAAGCAAAAAAATTGAAAAAAATCATATTTTTCAGTTTGAATATATTTTTTGATATTTTGCAAAAGAATTTTCTCTCGCTTTGTTTGTGATAAAACTTTTAAATTCATTGAAATAATTTTTTATTGTGTATAAAAAATATTCTCAAAAACTATATTCACTTTCAGGAACATCAGGCTTTGTTATAAGATTGTACTTTATTCAAAGCTTTTTTCAAATCCTTTTTGAGGTTTTATCATTTGTAAAAATAATTAATTCTTTTTTCCCAGCTTTTGTTTTTAGGATTTTTAAGGAAGTGTAGTTATGCAAAATCGGGTGTCAAAAAGGGAATTCTAGACTTATGTCTTTATCTTTACAATTCTTTATTTTTATGATTACATCTATAATAGAATCATTTTTACTTACTTTTATCATAAATTTTTTATTTTTTTTCTAAAAAAATTATCTTCCTAAAGAATATTGATTTATTTGAAATTTTCAAGAAAAAATATAAATAAAAATGTAAATTTTCTTTACAAATAATACTTTATAGCTAAAATAAATTTTAGTTTAATTTTTTTACTCTAAGTCTTTGGAAAATATTTTAAAAATAATTGATTTACTTGAAAAATCTATAAAAGATGACCCATCTGATACGCTTACAGCTGGGGAAATAATAAAAGATTGATATGATAAAAAAGTTGATGAATACAGGCAAACTATAGAAAACGCAAATACTTGGCTTGCTGATTATCAAGCAAAAATATCTTCTGAAAACAATATTTCAAACCTAAAAATAAAATACACTTGAATCTCATGATACTTTATAGAAATACCTAAAAGTCAAGTTGATAAGATTCCAGATTATTTTATTTTTAAGCAATCTTTAGTTTGAGCTTCTAGATATGTAACTCTGGAATTAAAAGAATTTGAACAAAGATTTCTTGAGGCTCAAAATAGCAAAGCAAGCAGAGAATATGAATTATTTTTAGAAATAAGAGCTGAAATTTTGGAAAATTTTTCAGATATAAAAAATATTTCAGATACAACAACAAATATAGACTTTCTCTCTACTCTGAGCCAAGTAGCTTATGATAATAATTATACAAAACCAGAGATTACTTCAAGCTATGATTTGGAAATAGTCGCTTGAAGGCATCCTGTTATAGAAAAATGAATTTCAGATTTTATAAGTAATGATTTATTTTTAGATAAAAATCACTTTGTTCATATTATTACTTGACCAAATATGTGATGAAAATCTACATTTTTGAGGCAAAATGCTTTGATTATTTTGATGGCTCATATTTGAAGTTTTGTTCCAGCAAAATTTGCAAAAATTCCTCTAACTGATAAAATATTTTCTAGAGTATGAGCAAGTGATAATTTGTTTTTGTGACAATCAACTTTTATGGTTGAAATGCAGGAAGTTGCAAATATTTTAAATAATTCTACAAGTCATAGTTTTGTGATAATTGATGAAGTTTGAAGAGGAACGAGCACTTATGATGGTATGAGTTTGGCATGGGCTATTTTGAGAGAAAATCATGATCATATAAAAGCAAAAACTTTGTTTGCAACACACTATCATGAACTTATAGATGAATCAAAAATTTTGAAATGAGCAAAAAATTTTTCAGTTGCAGTTTGAGAAAATGATGAAAATCTAGTTTTTCTTAGAAAAGTTATTTCAGGTTGAATAAAAAAGTCTTTTGGGCTAGAAGTAGCTCGTATTGCAGGTATTTGAGAAAGTACTTTGAAGGAGGCAAGAGAGATGTTAAAAAATCTTGAACAAAAGCACAACAAGCCCTTTGCAACACAACTTTTTGCTGATGAACCAAAGATTGAATATATAGAAAAAGAAAGTGAAGTGGAAAATATTCTGAAAAATATTGATGTAAATAATTTGACACCAATAGAGGCTTTGAATAAAATTTTTGAAATGAAGAAAAAAATATAGTTTTAAAATACTTTAAAATGAAAAAAAATATAATTTTACATGATACATTTTTGTATAAATGAGGCTGAGAAAGGCTGATTTTAATGATGGCTAAAGCTTTGGATGCAGATTTGGCTTCAGGGTTTTTTAGTAAATGAAGCTTTGATTTGAGAAAAGAATGATTTAAGTGAGAAATGATTTCTTTAACAGATGAAGTTTTTAAAAAATGATTTAGGCATTTTAAGCTGAAATTTGCTTTTTTATTCAAAACAAAATTTTTAAAAAATTATGAAAATGTTATTTTTTCAGGGGATTCTATAAGTGCTGTTAGAAATTGCTGAAAAAATACAAAAAAAGTCTATTATTGTCATACTCCACCAAGATATCTTTATGATTTGAAAAATATCTATCTAAAAAAAGTTCCATTTTTGTTGAAGCCTGCATTTTTGCTTGTTTCTTATATTTTTAGAAAAATGTATGAAAGAGATATTTCAAAAATGGATTTGATTTTGACAAACTCTATAAATACACAGAAAAGAATAAAAAAATTTTTATGAGTAGATAGCCAAATTCTTTATCCTCCAGTAGATTTAAAAGAATTTAGATTTTTAGCTCAAAAAGATTATTATTTGTCATTTGCTAGGCTTGCTGATGCTAAAAGAGTTGATAAAGTGATAGAAGCTTTTAAAAAATTGCCAGAAAAAAAATTAGTTGTGATTTATTGAGAAAATGATCCCCAAAGAGAAAAAATATTTGAATTGGCAAAGTGATGTGAAAACATAGAATTTAAAACTTTGCCTTGAAATATAGGTTTTACTGATTATGTAGGGAATTGTATAGCTACAATATATATTCCAATTGATGAAGATTTTTGAATGAGCCCTGTGGAAAGTATGGCAGCAGGGAAGCCTGTTTTATGAGTAAATGAGGGAGGACTTAAGGAAACTATAATTGATAAAAAAACTTGAGTTTTGATAAAAGCTTGAGCTGAAGTTGATGATATAATTGATGCTGTAAATTTTCTCACTCCAGAGCTATGTTTAGCTATGAAAGAGGATTGTGAAGCTAGAGCAAAAGAGTTTTCTTTGGAACAATTTGAAAAAAATCTAAAAAATTTTTTGGAAAAATAAAAAAATCTCTAAAATTTTTAGAGATTTTATAATATTTTTTTAAGACATAGCTTTTATAGCTTCTGAGGCATCATCTACAGTTGGAATTATTTGAGTGATTCAAACAAGTTCTAAAATATCTTTTACTCACTCTGTACAATTTGAAATATACATTTGGCTTTCTTTTTCTTCTATATTTGAAAAAATATCTGCTATATATCAAATAGATTTAGAATTTATGTATTTTAATCCTGTTAGTTTTAAAAGAATTTTTTTATTTTCAAATTCTCAGATTTGTTCATAAATGCTTTTAAATGTTTTATCTGCATTTGTTTCATCCAATTCTCAAGAAAATTCAAAAATTAAAATTCCTTTTTCTTCAGATTTGTTTATTTTTATAAGTGTTTCCATGTGAACTAATAATTTATAAAATTAATATGTATTTATTATAAATTATTTTTGATATTAAAGCAAATTTTTTACTACTTTTTTGATTTACATGAAAAAAAAATATTTTCTAAAAGATATCTCTAAGCTAGAAATAGAAATAAATAAGCCTTCAATAATTTTTTTGAGAGGTGATTTGGCTGCAGGGAAGACAACTCTTGCAAAACATATTTTTAATAATATTTTGCATATTGATGAGGAAATCAGGTCTCCAACCTACACTTATTATAACAAATATTGACAAAACTATCATTTTGATCTTTATCGTTTGGAGAATTATGATGAGTTTTTTGCTATTTGATGAGAAGAAATTCTTGATAACAATTCTTGAGTTATTTTGATAGAATGGCCTGATTTGATAGAAAAATATTATTCTCCAGATTTGGAAATAATTTTAAAAAAAACAGATAATCCCAAGCAAAGAGAAATAGAGATAAAGAAAAAAAGCTAGCTCTAATGCTAGCTTTTTTCAAATTTCTCCTTTTAGTAAAACAAATCTTGCTTTTGACTTCTTGAATTTACTATAAAATAAAGCTTTTCCAAAAAGTCTTTTCCTGAATTATAGCCATCTATTAATCCTTTTTTGTATTCCTCTACTTTATCTTCAAACCTTACCTCAAGAGGTATATTTTTTTCAATTTCAAGGATTATGTTTTTTAAAGCAAGAAGAAAACCTTTTTCAAAGCTTTCTGTAACTATACTGTTCATTTTGTCTCCAAAATATAGGGAAGGGATTTTGATTTTAAATATATTTAACTAAAAGTCAAGGAAAATTTTTTAAAAAGAAAAAGGCTAGTTTTCACCAGCCTACTCTATAATGATAATCTCTCTTTTTTTCTCTTTTCTCAATTCTAGACTTTTTACTTGCCTTTTGATAACCTTCCCAAATTCCAAGTAAATAATCTTTCCATTGTTTTTCAGGAATAAAGATTATTTTTAAATCAAAGTTTATATACTTTGATTTACTTTTCTTTTGAAAAGGTTTGTTTTTTTCAATTTCAAGGGTTGTATTAAAAGCATGATTGTAGCCTTTTAAAAAATAAAAAGATCTCATTAGTTTTACTCCTTTTGCTTTAAAAAATGAAATTGATGATTTTTTAAAATCATCTTTTAAATTATAAATGTATTTTATTTTAAGTCAAGAAAATTTTTTTGAGAAACAAAAAGCTAACTTTTAAAAGTTAGCTTTAATTTTTAGATTTAGTTATAATGATCATCATAATGATCATAAAAACCACGATTATAACCATATCTGAAACCAGCAGCAAAGCCAGCTTTATAATCTTCCTTATCTATTACTGATGAAGGAATAATTATATTTTCTATTACTGCTTTATAAGGCTTCTTTTGTTTGTAATCTTGCTTTCCTTTGTTATAACCAAGAGTTATAGCGTTTTGAAATGCTTCTTGGTATACTTTGGATTTTTGCATAGAATTCTCCTTTTACTCAGATTACAATTCAAATTATAAAATTATTTAATAAAAAGTCAAGAGAAAACTTAAAAAAAGAAAAAGAGCTAGCCTTTGCTAGCTCTTTTTGACTTCTATATGAAGTCATAGCCATCATATAGCATATGAACCTCCTTTACTAAAAAATTGTTTACAAACAGCAAAAGTGGTATTTATAATTATAAAATTATTACTATTATTATTGTCAAATAAAAAAATTATTTTTCTTTTGTAGAACAGAAAGCTACATATTTCAAATCTTTTCAAGTTTTGTTGAAAAAAGTTTTCATATTTTTAAACATCTCTCTATTTTCTTTTTTCATTCCATTTCTGATTATTTTTAGAGCTCAGAAAAATCATTCATCTCTTATTATTCAAATCAGTGACATAAGTGACATTTTTCAGTATTTTCTTTCTATTTTTGAAAATCCAGCTTCTTTTAAAATATTTTCCCAATCATCTATATGTAGGGGAGTAACAGCTACATTTATAGTTTCTCTAAGTTTTTGTAAAATATCATCAAGATTTTTTTCAGTGTATCAAACATCATGAGTTATAAGTCTTCCTCCTGGTTTTAAAACTCTGAAATATTCAGACAATGCTTTTTTCTTTGATTCAAGTGGAAGCATAGTAAGCATTACCTCATTTATCACTATATCAAAACTATTATCTTCAAATGGCAATTTTAAAGCATTTCATTGTTGAAGAGTTATAAAATCTTCTACTCCAGCATTTAAAATATTTGTTTTTGCTTTTTCTAAAGCTTTCATATCTAAATCTATTCAAGTGATTTTACATTTGTATTTTTGAGCTAATTCTATAGAAGTTGTACACATATTGCAGGCAACTTCCAAAACATTTGTATTTTCTGAAAAATTTGCTTTTTCAATCAACTAATTTGTAGCTTCAACACCACCTGGACTAAGCCTTTTTTTCTCAAGTCTAGCCAAAAAAGTATGTCAGATTTCCTTTTTTTTGTTCCATATTTTCTAATTTAAAAAAATAAAATAATACTAAAACAGTAATAATTTTATAAATTTTTTTAAAAAAGTCTATAAATTTTTGAAAAATAAAAATCTAAGAATTTTAAATTCCTAGATTTCTTAAAATATTTTTTAAATGGAGGTGCCAACCAGGTTCGAACTGGTGTACAAGGTGTTGCAGACCTCTGCCTAACCACTCGGCCATGGCACCAAAACCAAATCTTGGCTAATTATATAAAAAATTTGTATAATTACAAATTTTTTTACAAAAATAAAAATGTTTTGAAATTTTATTCAAAACATTTTTATTTTCTATTCTATAGTGAATCATTTTGGAGGTTTTGTTTGTATTCCAGATTCATAATTTAATTTTAAAGAGAAATCTTGCTCTCAACATAACTTAGCTTTTCTAAGATAGTTTAGATCATATTTTTCAGCAAGTTTAAAGTCACTTGTCTTTTTTCCTCAAGGAAGTAAATATTTATGATCTCAGATTCAGGCAACAGCTCATCAAATAGTATTTCTTGAAAATATACTTCAGTTTATTGTCAATGGAGTTGCTAATTCTTCATCTTTATAATTTTTTCAATTTACATCTTTACTCATTATTGCTCAGTCAGAGTAAATGTAAGCTTTTATGTTTGTTACATCTTTTGTTATCAAAATGTTACCTCAGTCTGGAGTTTCTGGAGATACATTGTATCCATCTTTTAGAACAATTATACCTATTTGTTTATCTATATTTTGATCTATTATAAAATTTCAATTTTTTATTATAACAGTATCTCAATCAGCTAAATCATTAGAAATATTAGAATAAATTGTAGTTTTATTATTAAAATAAACTTGATTTACTTTTTTACCAGTGTTTTCATCTCTATTTCTTATCAAATCATTTGCATTTTTATGAATATTTTTTCTAACTTCTTCTTGATCCAAATTTACAAAATCAGCATCTTGTCAAGTTTTTTCTCATTTTCATTGATGTTTTCAAGTTCATATGATTTTTACTCACAAAGTTCTCTTTTCACATCATTTTATAAGCATTGCTGAGTCTCAGTTTATCTTTTTTCACTCTACTATATAGTGAACTCTTTTTCATTTTATTATATAAGAAATAGGCATATCCAAGACTTTTACAGCAATAGCTGACAATATTTTATCTTTTGATTCTATTTTTACATCAAGAGTTTGGTTAAATGCATTTACAAGAGTTGTGTTTGGAACTGTAAAGTTTAGATTATTTTTATTAATATTTTGAAATATAGCTTGATGTGGGTCTGCTATACTTATATGTTTACTTTCTAATCATAAATATCAACTATTTACATGATTTAGATTTCATAGAGATTCTAATCAGATATTATATTTTTGGTCTCTACCAACTTCAGGATTTTTACTTTCTTGTCATACAGCATGTATTGTAAGAGCTGACATAACAGCTGGTTTTATAAATGTCAGACCAATAGAATTATATCAAACTCTTGAAAAACCACTTTTTCATCTTATGTCAAAGCTAAGAGTTCCACTATCACTGAAAGGAACTACAGAAGTTGCACTTGCAGATGCAGAATATCATCCTATACTTGTGTTTGAAATACTTACACCAGATTCTCAAGATTGATTTAATTGATTTATGTGACCTCAGCTGTATGTAAAATTTCTAAGAGCTAATCAACTAAATCCAGATAATCACTCAGCTGGAGATCAAACTAATTGAAAACTAAAAGCACAAGAGCTTACAGCATCAGCATAAGCAGAACTACAATTGTTTCAAATATAATCTAAACCTATGTTATAATATTTTGGAGGTCTATTTGGTTTTTTTTCATCAGGACGACAACCTGAAGTAACACACCTTTTACCTCAATAATTTGAAGTTTCCCAGTATCAACAACTACGATATATAGGGGTTTCTATAGAATCTTGTTTACATGAAACTGTTGGATCACTATAACCTGACCAATCTGAGTTTATAGCACAAGAAGACCACTTAAGATCCCAATGATCTAAATATGATGAACATCAACTTCATGAATATGTCCACACTTCTGGTGGTGGAGTGTATTCTTCTTCCTCTTCTTCTGTATTTAAGTTTTGATCTTTACCTGAAGTTCAACCTTTGTTTCAACTTCACTTTCATTTTCATCATCCTTTTCATCATTGACCAGGTAATTTTTTTCATCATCCTCCTCATAATCATCAACCTCCTCAATCTCATTTTTCTGTTATTGCTGTTCAAAATTTATCATAAGTTCACATTCAAGCTCATACATGTTTTCAAAATTTATCATATGCTGCTTCTTGGTGACTACCAACTCTTGATCTTCAGTTAGTAAACCCCTCTCAACTTGCTCTTCAATTTGCTGGGCTTCATTTACTTCAAGGTCACTTTGAATTATTTGCACTACCTGTTCATTTTCCATTTCATTTTCAGTTTGAATTTGAATTTGAATTTCAAGCTCCTTTTCAATTGTTATTTGATCATCAGTTTCCTCACTTTCATCAGTTTCATCCTTTCCCTCAATTTCATCCATTTCCTCAGTTTCCTCAGTTTCCTCATTTTCATCAATTTCATCAGTTTCCTCAATTTCCCCCATTTCATCAGTTTCATCAGTTTCATCCTTTCCCTCAATTTCCTCATTTTGCTAATAATTTTGTTTCTTCTTTCTTTGAATTATTATTTTGATGATTTTCTTCAGCCAAAACAATTGAATTTCCTGCTACAAATAATCATATAAATATTATTGTAAATATTTTTTTTATTTTTCTTTCCATTTTTATAAAGTTAAAGAATTAAGATTTTCTTCTATATCTTTTTTGATTTCTTCCTTTTTTTCATTTGTTATACTTTCATCTTTTTCTAATAGTTCTGAAGCTTTTTTATAATATTTTTCAGCTTCTTCAGAATAATCTGTTTCTTGATTTATATATCACAAATCATGATAAACAAGTCATAAATATAGGTTTGTATATGTAGATTCTGGGTTTAATTCTAAAGCTTTTAAAAGTAAGTCTTTAGAATAATTTAGATAATTTCCAGCAACTAATTCATCATTTTTTTCCAGTTTTTTTGAAGCAACATTATAATTAAAAATTCAATAGTCTTCATAACTTTCAGCTTTTTCTCATAATCAAATCGCAGCTAAGAAACTTTTGTCTGCTTCGTTATATTTTTCTTGTTCTTCATATACTTTTGCTTTTAATATGTTTGCATTTATAAGTATTTCATTGTTTATATAGTTTTCTATTATTTTATCAAGAGATTTTATAGCTTCATCGTATTTTTTCTCTCATAGATTTATGATTGCAGAGCTTACCAAAGCTTGATGGTTTTTTTCATCTAGTTTTAGAGATTTTTCTATATTTTCTTTGGCTTTTTCTAAATCTCAAGTTTTTCTAAACAAAGCTCACAGGTTACTGAAAATATAACTGTCATTTTGATTTAATTCTAAAGCTTTTTCATAAGATTTTTTAGCTTCTTCTGTTTCTCACTTTAAATCATAAGCAAGTCATCTCAGTCTGTATAATTCAGAATTATTTGGATATTTTAATAATTGTTCATCCAAGATTTTTAAAGATTCTTCTAAATCTTTGTTTGTGATTTCTTTATCTACTCACTGAGAAGTTAGAGCTGCAACATAAGTCAAATAATCATTTAGCTCAGCTTTTTGAGAATTTATTTTTTCAGATAAATTTTCTATAACTTTTCCTGGTTGTCAGGCTTTTAAAAACAATTCATCATCTAGTGATAAATATTCTCTTTGTTTCTCTACTTTTATTTCTCAAGCAGAATTTAAATTTGTATTTTGTTCAGGTTCTTTTTTAGCACAAGAGAAAACTAAACAAAAAAGAGATAATATAATAAATATTTTTTTCATAATAAATTAATTATGTTTAATAAATAAATCATAATAATTTTACTATAATATTTTATATTTATCAAATTATCTCTATGTTTTTTAAAAAAATTATTTTTTGCAACTAAAAGTTGAAAGCATGTATTCGTATTTTGTCGTGTCTGTTATATTTTTAGGAATGGCTAAGGTTAGGTAATACGCTTTATTTTTTTCACAAATATCTGCTGTTTGTAAAAACTTTAGTTTTGGAGTTTGATTATTGTATCTTGCTTCAAAAATATTTACTTTTGATTTTTTTCAGTCAGCAAAAGTTATATCTTTAGTTTCTATTTTACTATATTCAAAATAATTTTTTTCAGCATTTATACTTGTAGAATCGACATATTCTCAAGGAGAAATCTCAACTTTTAAATCTTCTGATAAAACAAGCAAATTATTAGAAAAACCATTTTTTTCTTCTTTTGCTGTTACAGCTAATTCTATGCTTCCACTTCTAGGTTTTGGCAAAATTCCATCTTTATTTTGAATTATTTCCCAATTATTTGGTATTCTCATAGAAAATTTGTCAGAATCATAGCTTGTTAATCAATCTTTATTTGAATTAAAAAAACATGAACTCAGAGCCAGTAAACTAAAAAATATAATAAATATCTTTTTCATATTTATAAAATTATAGGTAAAATAAAAACTATTGATAATGCTAAAAATATTGCACTTATTATATATGAAATTATCTTTTTTTCAAAAAATATTTTTTGAGTTCAAAAAAATATAAATAAATTTAGGCTAAGAATAAGTAATATATAAACTGGTGAAAAAATATTTCACAAGTATTGTTTTCAGATTCAAGCTCACATCATATATAAAATACCAAAAAAAACTAATGAAACAAGTATAAAATTTACTTTTGCAGAATAATATCTAGTCTCAGTTTGTTGTCTTTTATCAGGAGAATCCTTTTTTGTTTGGTTGTTTGTATTCATATTTCTTGATTTTTTAAAAATAAAAATTATTATATATAAAATATTTTAACATATAATATACAAATAAATGGATTTAACACAAGAGCAAATTAAAAAATTGTCTAAAAATCTTTCTAAAATAGAGACAACAGAGCCAAAACTAGTTGATGATTTAAATTGAATTTTGAAATATGTTGAGCTTTTAAATGAAGTTGATACAACATGAGTTCCTCAAACTGTTTCAGTAGTTGAATCTGAAAATATTCTCAGAGATGATGAAGAAAAAGTAAAAAGTGTCACTCCACAAGAACTTTTGGCTTGCTCAAAACAAAAGGTAGTTGCTAACCAAATTGCTATTTCAAACATAATGAAATAATTATGATAAAAAGTTTAAAATTGGTAAATTTTCGCAATTTTTCTGAAAAAAATATAAATAATTTTGAACTAAAAAATTTTATAGTTTGACCAAACTGAAACTGAAAAACAAATATTTTGGAAGCTTTGGCTATTTTGTCAAATAATTCTATTTTGAAGCTTTCTTTTGATGATTTAGTCAAGTTTTGAGAAGATTATTTTTTTATAGAAATAGAGGATTCTGAAAAACAAAAGATTTGATTTTATTATTCAAAAAAGGATAAAAAGAAAAATTTTTTGTTAAATAATAAAAAAATCACAAGAAAAAAATTTTTAGAAATAATTCCAAATTCTGTGATTTTTTCACCAATTGTTATGAATATGATGTATCTTTCACCTAGCTTAAGAAGAGACTTTTTTGATGAGGCTTTAAAAAGTTGTTATGTGGATTATGAATCTTTACTTAAAGAATATAAAAAAATCTTAAAATCTAGAAATAGTTTTTTGAAAGCGATTTCTGAAAAAAAGGCTAGTAAAGATGATATAAAATTTTGGGATGACAAATTTATAAATATTTCTAAAAAAATTTATGATTACAGATTCAAATTTATTAATTTTTTAGCTATTTCTATAGAAAATATAAAAAGTTATTTTTCTGTAACTATATCAGAAATAAGATTTGAATATTTGTCAAAGATTTCTGAAAAAACAGTTTGAGAAGATATAAAAAATTATTTAACAAAAAATCTTGATAGAGATATAATTTTATGAAAAACCCCTATTTGACCACATATTGATGATTTTGATATAAAACTTGATTGAGTTTCTCTTTCAAAATTTGCTTCAAGATGAGAAATAAAAAGTGTTATCATCTATTTAAAGCTATTAGAATGAATTTTTATAGAGAAAAAAACTTGAAGAAAACCTATTTTGATTATAGATGATTTGCTTTCAGAACTGGATGATAATCATAAAAATATATTACTTAGTAAAATAGTTTATTATCAAAGTTTTATTTCAAATATAATTGAGGAAGAAAATAGTTTTTATATTAAAATATAATTTTTATAAAAGTAAAGCAATTTTTTTGATTTATATTTTAAAAAAAGTGAAAAATTATTAAAATATTAACAAGTTTTTAACATTTTATAATCTAATTGTTATGAAAAATAGGTTTTTGAAAGCTTTGGCTGGAATATTTGCTTCAGTATTTGTGGCTGTTTGATCTGCATTTGCTGCTACAGCTGTTGATCATTTTGAAGTAGAACTTTCTCCAAAAAGTGTAAAAGTTTGAGAAGCTTTGGACTTAACTATTAAAGCTGTGGATAAAAATAATGCTGTAGTTACAGACTATAAATGAACGGTTTTGATATTTTCTCAATCAAATCCTGATGCTTCAATGCCTATAATTTTGAAAGACTCAACATATACTTTTAAAGACTCTGACCAATGAGTTGTAAAGTTTGAGAACTGAGTTAAGTTTACAAAAGCTTGAAAACAAGAGATAAATATTTTTGACTTTGAAAATGAGAAGATTTTTGGTAAAGATGAAGCTACTATATCAGATGCCTGAACTACCTGAACTTCAGAAATATCATTTATATCTCCAGAAGACTGATTAACTATTTGAGAAGCAAAAGTAAAAGTTTCAGGTTCTACTGTAAAAAATCATAAAGTAAAGCTTACAGTTAACTGAACTGAAAATTTTGATCTTACTTCAAATAATGAATGAATATTTGAAAAAGAAGTTGATAAACTAAAAGATTGAGAAAATACTTTTAAAGCTCAAGTAATGG
Source organism: Candidatus Gracilibacteria bacterium HOT-871 (assembly GCA_002761215.1). GTDB lineage: Bacteria > Patescibacteriota > Gracilibacteria > BD1-5 > UBA6164 > GN02-872. The sequence continues at coordinate 431,948 of CP017714.1, read as the reverse complement.
ATGCTAAGGGTACTGTTATTTGAGAAACTAAAGAAATAAAAGTAAAAGTTGAATCAAATGGGTTATCTATAAAAAGCTTGAAACTTATTCCAGAAGAAGTTTTCACAGAGTGAGCTTATGCTATAGAATTGATTTCTTCTACTTGATTGAAAGAAGTTTCTGTAGTTATAAATGACTCAGTTATAAATCTGAAAGAAGATTGAGAGTGAATTTATAAGTGAAATAGTTTTGCACCTAAAAAAGCTTGAAATTATAAAGTTGATGTGAATCTTGTAAATGATATGTGACATAAATTAAATGAATTATGAGTTGCAACTTTAAAAGTAAAAGAGTTAAATGCTCCTCTTAAAGAAGAGAAAAAAGAAGAAGTTTCTACTTGAAAAACAGAAGAGCCTACTACTCCAGAACCAACAAAAACTAAGTCTAGAGAAAGAGATCCTTTAAAAATCACTTGATTGAAACTTGTAGAGTTGAAAACAAAATCAATTTTGACTTGGGATAGACTAGAAAAAGCTAAAAGTTATAATATTTACAAGAAAAATCCTTCTGGATGACTTGATTTTATTGTAACAGTAAAAGATCCAAGTTTTGAAGTTATCATAGAGTGAGATAAAGTAAAATATGAAGATTTTTATGTTAGAGCAAATGGACAAGATGAGGATTGAGAGTACGAATGATTACTTTCAGACCCTACAAAAATTAAAACTTGACCAGAATTACTTATAATACTTTTAGTTTCATTGTTTTTTGCTGGATTATTCTTATTTTTAAAATGAAGAAAAAAAGCTTAAAAAACTAGAATTTTTAAATTCTAGTTTTTTTTTATTTGAAAAAATCATTATTGAAATATACTTTACCTCTTTGCTCTTCAAGTATTTTTTCTATATTTTTTATTTTTATGCAAGATTTAAAAACCTCTGAGTCATTCTCAAATAAACAGTCATCAGTTTTTTTTCACTATATCAAGAAATACAGTATAAAGTCACTCATCTATTTTTTTTGAAAGCTCTTTTAATCGGTTAAAACTCATTATGTATTTGTATTCTCAGATTTTATAAAATATTTCTATACCAAAATTATTTTTATATTTTTTAAGAATTTTGTTTATTAACTTAATATTTAAAGGTTCATTTATATCTGACAAAACACAGCTTTCTACAAGTGATAATTCTAAGTTTGAAACTTTGAATTTTATGTCTTCTATTTCTTTTACTTCTGAAAAATCTTTAAATTTAGAAAAAAGATTTGTATTTTTTTCATTTTTCTTTCCAGTGATTGTTTTAAAAATTATTTGATAATTTCAAATAATGATTTTTTTGTTTGTTTCCTTTGTTGTGATAAATATTTTCTCTGGGATTGAAAAATTTTTATCATGTATCTCAAGAGCCTTGTTTCAAGAAATATAATAATTTGTTCAACAATTTTCTAAAATATATCTTTTTAACAATTTTAAATAGTATTTTTCAATTAAATCTATTTTGTTTAAATTTTTGTCTTCTTGGCTTGGAATAATGTAAATTCATGATTTTATAGGAATAATGTGTCATTTTGCTTTTAATGAATAAATTGTTTTATCAATTTTTGACTGATAAGACTTTTTTTGTTCTGGATCAATTATTTCAAAAATATCACTTTTTAACATTACATTTCAACTTTTTTTTAACAGTTTTTTTACAATTTTGTCAAAAGTTATCATATAGAAAATATTGATTATATAGATAAAAAATAACTATAAAAATTATATAGTTTTTTCTATAAAAATCAAATATTTTTTTCTTTTTGTTTTTGTTAAAAATTTTAAAAAAATAAAAAATAAGTTCGAGTTTTTCGAACTTATTTTATGAAAAAGGTGAAATATTTTTATTTGCTAATTTCAGTAACTTTTTCAGTTTTTGCTATTTTCATATCACTTACATCGTTATCAGCATATGAAATATTTAAATTTATAGCTCCGATGATGATGTATATCAATAGTCAAACTTTAAATTTACTCATTATTTAACTTAAAAATATAAAAATATTATTTTTTACTGTTATTTCTTTTAGAAATCTTTATAAAAAGATAATATAAATATTTTAATTTAGAAAACCTCTAGAAAATATTCCAAATCAAATATCTAATATAATTGTACAATAACATTTTTCTCATTGCAATAATTTTGCATTGACAAGCTAAAACTATTGTTTTTAAATATAATTTTCTTTTTCAAATATTTTTCAAAATAATTTTAATTATTGGCTTTATATAGCTGAAATATGATAAATAGAACAAAAAAAATACTTTTTTATTAAAAAAGTATTTTTTTCTAATTTTTTGCTATTTTACTAGCCTGAAGTTATAATCATCTTCTACAATTCTTCATTTTAAGTGAGAAAGACAAGTTATTACATTTGGATGCCAGTATCTTGGATCTGTAGCATAACAGAAAGGTTTTTCTTTACAACTTGGTAATCATGAAGCTATTCTTCATGCTCCAGAAAGCATATCTATTCTGTTTATTCAAGTAAAGAATCTGTTATTTAGTGTTTTTACTATTGCATAGATTCATTCTGTTGCATTTCAAAATGCTACTCTATCTCATCTGTCATTATTTCATACATTTCAAACATTGAATCCTGTTGTCAAGTTTCTTCATAATCATGATTCTGCAAGTCAAATACACATTGTTACTGAAGGATCTATATTTCAAAGAAGTGATTGGTCTACCCATAGTTGCCGGTTATTGAAGCTTCAAGCTGCATATTTTGAAATCAGATACTTTTGTCTTTCTATTTCAGTATCTCAAACTAATTTAAATATTTTTCACTCTGTACTTGGTGGATTATATTCAAATCATCTTCTTTCTTTGAAATCCATTAAATATTTTAACTTATATTTTGCTGGAGTTAAAGGAAGGGAAGTATACTTTAGGTAAGACATATCTAAAACATCAAGAGGATCTATGTATTCTTTATTTTTAAATACTTCAAAGTGAACATGAGGCCCTGTACTTAGAAATCAAGCTCAGTTTGTTCATTTTTCTCAACCTGTTTTTCAAATCACTTGTCATTTTTCTACATATTGGTACAGGCTTACATCTATTTCACTTAAGTGTCAGTAAACTGTTGTATATCAATTTGGATGTTTCAAAGCTAAAAATGAATAATCTTGAGTTGTTGGAGGATTTATGTAAATCACATAACCTTCCATAGGAGCTTTTAAATCAGTTCATTGAGGAGTTCTGATATCTATAGCATTGTGATCTGCTCATAGAACTTTTCTATATCAAGGATCTTTAAAATATGCTGAAATTCATCTTTCTGGATTTACAGGCCATGACATAGGATTCTTTTTTGTATCATCTTTGCTATTGTTTAATTGTTGCTCTAGATAAATAATTTTATTTAGATTAAAACACTTTTTATCATTTTTTTCTAATTCTGATTTTTCTTTTGATTCTTTTGAAAAATCAACAAAACTACATCAGTTTTCTTTTAGTATTTTATCTCTTATTTCTTGTATTTTTTTCTCTTGTTCAGCTGTTATTTCTCTTAATTTATTTTCTGTTTTTAGTTTTTCTGCTATTATCTTTTCATATTCTTGTTGTCTATTTTTAGATATTTTTAAAAGCTTTTCTTGAAATTCTCTTTTGTCTTTTAGATTTTTTTGTTCTATTATCAATTGTTTTCTGATTCATACGTATTCTATTTTTTTATTTTCTAAATCTACTTTTTGAACATACAATTCTCATATAAATTTCATATGTTTATCTATCAAGTTTTTCCCAGCAATCTGAATCAATCCATTGAAATACAAATCATTTATCACACTTGAAATATCTTCATCATTTAAAATTATACTTTTTAAATTGTCAATTTGGATTCAATCATAGGCTGTATTTCCTTTTTTATACATATACTCTAGGTATTCTAGCAAAATTTTTTTATTTTCTTCTATTTTTTGCTTCAATAATTCTATCTTTTTTTCATTTAGCTCAATATCTGTTTTTAACTGTGCTGAAGCTAAACTCAAATCTTGAATCTTTTTTAAGACATTTTTTATATCTTCTTCTATTTCTTTTTTTGATTCTTCTAAATTTGTGATTTTACTTAAAATTATTTCATTATCATTTTCTACTGATTCTCTAGATTTTTTGATAGAATCAGCAATGTTGTTAAATGTATCTTTCTTTTTTGAAATATCAAAAATGTCTCAATATTCTCAAGAAATATTTGATAAATTTGATTCAAAAAGTAATTCATATTGTTTTTTTGTAAAATTATCTAATGCCTCTCAACTAGAACTAGAAAAAACATTTGAATAATAATTCAAACTTAATATAAATATCAAAAAAATGCAAATAATTTTTTTCAATTTTTTTGTTTTTAGGATTTAAAAAGTGTTAGTTTTCATAATTTTCTACAAACATCTCTAGTAAGAACAAAATTACAAAAAGTATGGCTCAGGCAAGCCAAACTGATACTCATTGATTGTAAAAATAAATCAAACTAGAAGTAAAAATTGCGACTAAAAATCATTGTCTGAAACTTGATAAAACGTGATAGATATAGACATTTCCTCTATAATATATTTTTTTTAGAAAATAAAAAAATATAGTAAAAAAGCAGGAAATAGTCAATATATAAGAAAAAATAAGACTTGATAATCCTATAAGTTTGTATTCATAAGGGTCAACATAGTTTAAAATAAGTATCAAAGTTGTTAGTGATACCAAAAATATGATAAAAATTATAAAAAGTAAAAATCTTTTTTTCATTTAAAAATTTTTTAAGGCAAATATTTTTTAGGAAATTATATATATTTTGTGAAAAAATAAAAATATTTTTAAAGAGAAATTTTTTTAAAGCTCTCATTTTATTTTTATTTTCTCTATTTTTTCACATTTTCAATTTTCTCAGATTTCTAAATATACTCCAGAAACTATGTAGTTTTTGTCTAAACATTGCTCTTGAGGCCTGTCTCTGTATCAATTCAAAAAAACTGATTTTACACTTTCAAACTCGGCTCAAATCACAGAATAAAGAGGTCAATTCATCCCAATATCGCTTAAAAATCAAGTTCATTTTGGGAAAATTATATCATCATTTGTTTGGACATGAGTGTGAGTTCAAAAAATAAAACTCACTTTTCAATCTAAATAATGTAAAAGTCAATATCATTCAGAAGTAGCTTCTTTATGAAAATCTATGATTATTCCATCAAAATTTTCATTTTTATATTTTTCTAAAATTTCATCACAAGTCCTGAAAGGATTTTTTACACTTATTCACATAAAAGTCCTTCAAAGCAAGTGAATCACAAGTAGCTTTTTTCAGTTTTTTTCTATGACTTTGTAGCCATCTCAAACCAAGTCTCATTCATAGTTTGCACATCTTATGATTTTTGATTTTCAGCTGGCTATGTAATCTTTTATTTTTCATAAATTATCAAAATAGTGATTTCATGTTGTTAATGCATCAAATCATAGATTTCCAAACTCAATTATATGTTTTTCAATAGGTCATTTTCAGTAGGAAATATTGTCAATATTTACTATTTTAAAATCAGGAGAATATTTTTTTTCCAGATTTTCTAATTCTTTTTTTAATCAAGCTCTTCAAATCCTTCAATAAACATCTCAAAATATCAAAACTTTTATCATTTTTTATTTTTTAATTATATTGTTATAAATGCTTATATAAAGCATAGTTCACATTCAGAAAAATAGTATGAAATACAAAATCATTATTGCATACAAAACATAATCTAGATTTTTTTTATGTTTTAAAAGTTCTTCTTCAGTTTTTCAATTGTATCTTAGTTTTAGTGCTGAAAACAAGTTTTCATACTTTTCAGGAACTCAATTTTTTAACATTATCAAATATGATTGAACATTTCAGCTCTCTTTTTCAAAATTTCTCTCTATATTGTAAAATGGAAGGTAAATTGTTGCAAAAATCAAAAATATTACTAGTGAAGAGATCAGCTTCATAAAACCAGAAGTGTGTTTAAATGATTTTTTTATACTTTTTATTGCTCAAACTTCCTCATCTAAAACAAAAGCATAAGAAAACATAACTCTATAAAATACATAAAATGCAATTAGAGCAAAAGAAACTAAAATTATAGAAAATGCACTAAATACTGAACTTGAAGCCAATATAACAGAAGTTTCAAATCAATAAAAATCTTTTATTAAATTTAAAATTAATATTCATAAAAATGCTAAAGTCAAAGCAAAAATTCAGAAAATTATGTTTAAAAGCATAAATCTTTGAATTGTTTTTCTTTTAAAAAAATTTTTCAAAATCCTAAACTTTTCTTTTTTTCAATTTTCTTTAAGCTCTAAATAATATTTTCCTAAAACCATAAAATTATAAAAATATCACAAAATCATGGCTGTGTAAATTATTATAAGTGATAAATTTAAAATTCAACTTTGCCCAAACTCCCATTTAAAATCTATTTGGTAATTCCATGCATAAAATAAGGCAAAAAGCAAAAATGGTAAAGCAAAAAATACTCATAAAAGTAATCATAAAATAAATGTTAATAATTTTACTCTAAGCCAAGAAAAGAAGCTTCTGTATGGTAAAATCATATCAGAAAAAATATTTTTCAAAATTTCAAACATTTTAAAAATTTTTTAGAAAATATAATTTTTTTGATTTTACTGATTTGATAAAAAAATGCAAAAAAAAGTAAAAATTTGAAATTTTTTCAAAAAAAATTATAATCTTTGAAAATCATCAATTTTATAGGCAAAACGATAATTTTAATACAATTCTTAAAAAATGAAAAAACATGATATTTTTCTCTGAGCAATAAGGCTTCCTCTTGATTTTTTGATAATATTTTGAACATTTTTTTTAGCCAGAGAAATCAGACTTATAGACAATTTTTTGCTTAGACCAGCTAAAACTATTACAACAGATGCTTTATTTTGGTTTGCACTTTTTTGAGCATTTTTGTTTGTTTTGATTTTTGCTATGCATTGACTTTACTCTATGAGAAAAAGTTCTTCAAAAGCTTGAGAATTTGCTCTTATTTTTTGATATTCTATTTATTGGTTCATATTTTTTTCATTTTTTGTCTATGCTTGAAATGGAATAGTTTATGAAACTGAGATTCCGAGGCTTATTTCTTGAGTTGCATTTTTGATTTGAACTTTTTTGGTTATTTTAGAAAGAATTTTTTTAAATAATTTAGAATTTTTCTTGATAGGGAAGTGAATTTTAAGCAAGAAAAAAATTATTTTGGTAAATAATAAAAAATATTCTGAAATCAAAAAAATAGTAAAAAATATTTCTAATTCTTGAGATTATGAAATAGTTTGATATGTAAATGATTGAGAAGTTAAATGAATCGAAAAAAATATAAAATATATTTGAAATCTAGATGATTTACAAGTTATTTTTGAAAAAGGAGAAATTGATGAGATTTTGTATATAGATAGCGATTTTTGAAAAAAAGATTTAAAAAATCTCTGGGAATTGACTCGTATTTTTTGAGTTAGTTATAAATACATAACAAACTCTTTTGATGTTACAAAAACAAATACAACTTTGTCTTTGATAAATAACTTGCCTGTTATAGAGATAAAAAATACTCCTTTAAACAGTTGGTCAAAGATTTTTAAAAGAATTTTTGATTTTTTTGCTGGGCTTTTTTGAGTTATAATTTTTTCTCCAATTTTTTTGATAGTTGCGATTTTAATCAAAATAGAGGATCCAAAGTGACCAGTTATTTACAAAAACAAAAGAATTTGACAATGATGAAAAATATTTAATTTATACAAGTTTAGGTACATGAAGTGGGAGTTTTGTACAAAAGATGCTTACAAAAACGTATCTTCTGATGATAAAGCTTTTGAATATGAAGAGCAACTGATCAAAAAAAATTCTACTAGAAAGTGACCACTTTATAAAATAAAAGATGATCCTAGAAAAACAAAAATTTGAAATTTTATAGAAAAATATTCTATAGATGAGCTTCCACAGTTTTTTAATTTGATAATATGAAATATGAGTCTTGTCTGACCAAGACCTCATCAACCAAGGGAAGTTGAAAAATATTCTATTGATCAAAAGAGGCTTTTTACTATAAAACCATGAATAACTTGAATGGCTCAAGTAAATGGTAGGGAATTAAATGATTTTGAAAAAGAAGCTGAGTTTGACATATTTTACATAGAAAACTGGTCAATGACACTTGATTTCAAAATAATTTTTAAGACATTTTGAGTAGTTTTAAAAAGAGCTTTTGGAAAGAAAAAAAATTAGAAAAAATAGGAACGACGCAGTCGTTCCCTACAAAAAAAGACCTTTTTAGGTCTTTTTTTAATTTTCTGTATTTTGCTTTTCTTGCATTTTTTCCTCTCTTTTTTTCTTTAAAATCTCCCTTATTCTCTCGGCTCTTTTTGCTTTTTCTTCATCTTCTGTAGTTCAAGAATTGTTTTCAGTTACAGTTTTTTCTTTAGAATCTAAATTATTTGAAAAACTACTCTCTGATTCAGTTTTTGTTTTGTTCTCATAATTTGAAAAAGGATCTTCATAGTCAAATTTAGTACTTAATTTTTCTGCATTTTCAGAATTATTAAATAGGGAACTAGATTTTGTTTTGTTTTCTACACTTCAAGAACTTGATTCTTCTTCTAAACTTTCTTTTAATCTTCTTTTTGAATTTTCAACACTTTCCTTTAATCTTCTATCTGTATTTTCAATACTAGCTGAATAATCTTCTTTTGAAAAAATGTATGTATTTAGAATAAATCACAGACTTAAAAACATTAATCATAACATTAATCATCATAGTATCATTGTTCCTAATAAAAATCTTATAACATATCACCAATCTACTAATTTACTTTGAATTAAAACTAACGATAAAAAGATAGACCAAAGGTAAATATAACCTTTAGCATCTAAGATCATTGCTGTGATAATTCAAGTTTCATTAGTATTAGCAGCACCTGGATATGAAAAAGACATATACAAAAGTAAAGCATTAAAAAAGAAAAAAAATTTTTGTAACATATAAACTATCATATATATATAAAATCAATCTTCTTTTTTCATTCTTTTCATTCCATAATTTGCTGTAAATCATACTATCATAATTATTACTAACTCAAGAATAATTAATTGATATAACACATAACTTCATCAAATTCAGAATGGTTTTCACATAAGTTCTAGTGTGAATTTTCAATCAGGAATATTATATACTAATATATATCAAGAAACAACAAAAGCAATAATTAATAATAACATTGCTATACTTAAAAACTTTTTTTGTTCTTTTGTTTTGTTAAAAATATTTTCAATATTGGCTTTAGAAGGATAAAAGTAAAATTTCAAAATATCTTTCATAAAATATTTTTTAAAAAATAAAAAAAGTAAAAATTTGTTTTACTTTTCTATTTTATCATAAAAATTTTTATAAAACAAAAAAACTGAGAAATAATAATATTTTTTTAATTTCTATATCTGGAAAACAATAAAAATAGGAACGACACGGTCGTTCCTTACAATAAAACAATGATAAATATTTTTTAGATAAAATACATTTGTACTAAATAATTTACTCCAAAATATATGATATTAAATGCCACACAATAAATAATCGCACTTGCCCATCTTTCTAGTTTTTCTTTCAATAAATCTATTACCAAAAGAGTTCACCAAATTACAAATATAATTTTAATAAAAATAAAATAATTTGTAATAAAAGCAAAAGTTTTTATAGTTGTTTCTCCCCAGTCTCATACTATAGCTGAAAAAAATAAAAATGTAAATATACTTTGTTTCAATAAAACAAGTGATCATAAAGGACTTAATAAAATATTTATATAAAATCAATCATCTTTTTTGAAACAATTCATCAAAATAAATCAGACAAATCAGTAAAAGATTGTAAAAGCTAAGGTTATAGCTGTAGCTATACTTATCTGTATGAAATCATTAGTTGAACCATGAATAGGTATAGACCTTATTTTTTAGCATTAACAATCAAGTATTATAAATAAATATAAATGCTATGATTGTCATAATTGCACATAAAATAAGAGACAAAATTATAATTTTTAGTTTTTCTTTTTTTGTCTTCTCTATAACTTTTTTAGCATTTTGTTTTGTTGGAATAAAGTAAAATTTTTATAATATGCTCTACAAAAGGATTTATTTTATAATTCTATGGATTATTTTTGATTTTTTTATCAAAAAAAGTTGACAAGCGTTTTTTTTTTTGTATAATTAATATTACTTTAATTTTTAAAACTGTTTATTATGAATAAAATCAATGAATTTATTCCAGAAAATATTTCTGTTGAAACACAACGTGAAAATCTTTTAAATCTTAATCCAGATATTATTTATGGAGTGTATTCTCTGGATGGTGAAGATACTGAGAATATTTCTCTTTCACTTGTAAAAAATGCACTTTGTTTGTATCCAAATCAACTTGAAAATATCAAATGACTTGAACAAAATCCTGATGTAAATATTTTAAATATAAATGACCTACGTAAAGGAAATGTTTCTGTATTGCATGGAAAAGAAGTAGAAATAAAAAATCCTATTTTGCTTTCAGGTGGAGTTATAGAGCTTTTTGCTGCAAAAAAGTCTGATTGAAGCACTCGTGATCATGTTTTACTTACACTTAGAGATGGTGGTTCTGCTGATGCACTTCAATACACAAGTGTAGCAGGAAGAAATATTTGAGAAAATCTTTTTGAAGAAGTAGAAAGAGAGCAAGCTGAAGAAAGTCCTTTTTTGTTGAAAGATGTTGATTGAAACTATGCACTTGGGCTTCGTAAACTTGACCCTATATTTTTAAGAGATGTTCAAAATTCTATCAATTCTTGGAAACAAAAAATAGAAAATTATCAAAAAAATCCAGACAAAGCCGATGAAATGAAACAAGCTGAAAAATTTCTTAAAACAGGTTTTCCAGAAATCAGTAATCTTAATGAATTAGCTAGAATTTTGGATGAAATTATTGAAAAACAAAATTTTGTTGAGTATGATGCAGAAACTCTTGATAATTATAAAGATGCAAATATGAAAAATATTTCTCTTGGTGATTATAAAGGAAGATTTTATGTTTTCCATGATGAAGCAAATAATACGATTGAATACAGAAAAGTTGAAAGAGTTTTAGATATTCCAAAAAATTATAAACTTGCAGGACGTGGTAGTTCAAGGCTTTTCTTGGAAAGTGTAAACCAAAGACCTGGAAGTGTTGCTAGAAATAACTGAGTTAAAAAACTAGTTCCTGCTGTACAAAGTTTTGTAAATGAAACACTTTCAAAAAAATAAAAAAATCTGAAAATTTTTTCAGATTTTTTTTATTATTATAAAAAATAGGAATGACAAATTCACTCCTACAAAAATAAGTTTTTTATTTTTTTAATCTCTTGGTTTTTCAGTAGCAAAGTCAACTCTGATTTCTCTTCCATCAACTTCAGCTCCATCTAGAGCTTCTTTAGCTTTTACAGCATCTTCAGCATTTACAAATTCTACAAAACCAAAACCTTTTGATCTTTTAGTTTCTTTATCAGTAACTACTCTAGTAAAAGCTACTTCACCATATTCTCCAAAGATATCTTTTAATTGTTTCCAATCAAGATTCCAAGAAATATTTCCAACAAACAACTTATTGCTTTCCATAAATGAAAAATAATATAATAAAATACTGAGACTAATTGAATATTAAAATTTATGAGCCTGAAAAAATGAAGGACAAAATCTAACAAAAAACTAAATCTCTGTTTGTATTATATATTTTATTGAAAATAAAGCAAAAGTTTTTTTAAAAATCCTTAAAATTTTCAAAAAGTCAAATAATAATTTGAAATATTTAAATAAAAATATATAATTTGCCAGTTAATAAGTTATAAGTTTTGGAAAATATAGATTTGTCCTTAAATTAGACTTTGAACTTATTATCCAAAATTTATAATTTATATAAAAAATAGATGAAAAAAACATTTAGAGATTTAGGAATTAGAGAAGATATTCTTGAATCTATAGAGAAAAAAGGATATCAAAATCCTTCTCCAATTCAAGAACAAGTTATTCCAGTTTTTTTGACTTGAGATAAAGACATCATAGGGCAAGCTCAAACTGGAACTTGAAAAACAGCTTCTTTTTGAATTCCATTACTTCAGCTTATAAATACAAAACAAAGAGCTACAAAAGCTATAATTCTTTGTCCTACTCGTGAGCTTGCTATTCAGGTTAGTGATGAAATAGCTTCATTTTCTCCAGATAATAAAATGTCTAGTTTGCTTTTATATGGATGAAATCCTATCAGAGATGAGATAAGAGAGCTAAAAAATAAGCCTCACTTGATTATTTGAACTCCTGGAAGAGTTATTGATCATTTGAATAAGTGAAGGCTTCATTTAGAAGATCTTGAGTATTTTGTTTTAGATGAAGCTGATGAAATGTTAAACATAGGTTTTAGGGAGGAAATAGAGGAAATTATGAGATCTACTCCAAAAAATAAAAAAACTTTGCTTTTTTCTGCAACTATGCCTAAATCTATTATGGATATCGTAAAAAATTATATGCAAGATTATGATTTGATATCTGTAAAATCACAAAACTTGACAAATAACAATATTGAGCAAAAATACTATGAAGTTAGAAGAGAACAAAAGTTTGAAGCACTGACTAGAATCATAGAAATTCAAGAAAACTTTTATTCAATAATTTTTTGTAAAACAAAACTAGATGTTGATGAACTAGCTTCTAGACTTATGTGAGCTGGATACTTAGCTGAGTGAATTCACTGAGACATAGAGCAAAAAATGAGAGAAAAGATTTTGTCTCGTTTTAAATCTAAAAAAATAAATATCTTGGTTGCTACAGACGTTGCTGCAAGATGAATAGATGTAAATGACATAACTCATGTTATAAACTATAGTTTGCCTGAAAATCCTGAAACTTACACACATAGAATCTGAAGAACAGGTAGGGCAGGAAAGAGCTGAACTGCTATAACTTTTGTTTCTCCTTCAGAGAAAAGAAAAATATTTTTCTTTGAAAATGTAATAAAAGCAAAAATAAAAAGAGAGTTTTTGCCTACGATTTCTGAAGTCATAGAAGCAAAAAAAGTAAATTTGATAGAAAATATTAAAAATTTGATAGAAGAAAGCAAAGGGAAAGATTATATGGATTTATCTAAAGAATTGCTTCAAATAGAGGATAGTCCTGAAGTTTTGATTTCAGCTTTGATAAAGAAATTTTACTGAAATCAATTGATGGCCGAAAACTATACTGAAATAAAGCAAGACACAAGAGAATCTAGAAGCCAAGATTCTTCAAGTTCAGAAATAAGACTTTTTGTTGCAAGATGAAGAAGAAGTGGAATTGTGAGTCCTGGAAGCCTTTTAAACTTTATCTGAACTGAGTGTGACATTCCTATGAAAAATGCTGGAAAGATAGAGATTTTTAATGATTTTTCATATATAAATGTTCCAGAGTATGAAGCTGAAATAATTTTACAAGTTTTTAAAAATCTAGATAAAAGAAAGCCTGTTGTTGTGAAAGCAAAAGCAAAAAAAGACTGAGATTTTGGTTCAAGGAGATGAAATTCTAGATGATGATGGAGAAACAAAAAAAAGAAGTAAGTAATTGCTTCTTTTTTTATTTTTTATAACCCTCTTTTAAAAATGTCTAGTTCTATGCTGTTTTTATCATCTTTGTAAACTCAAAAGTTGCTGTCAAACTCGTATTTTTTATAGTTAGATAATTCATTGTTTGTCATGATAAAATTTGTAATATAATTTTTATCTGAATTGCCATATTCTTCTACTTTGTAATAAAGTTGTCAAAAGCTTTTTTGCATAGTATTAAACAAATTTTTACTGAAATCTGTTTCTAGTTTTCTGTCAGTTATGATGTTTATATAAATATTTTTTCAAACTTTTTTTATATTTTTAAAAAATTCTTCAGTTAGAGTTTGAGGAGCTAAACTTTTTCAAACATAGATATCTATCACTATTTCATCATAAAACTTGTTATTTTTTATTGCTTGATTTAAAAAATATCTAGAAGGTTCAACTATAAAATTTATTTTTTTGCTTAAATTTTCTTTTAAAAAATATTTTTCAGACAAATCTTTTAGGCTAGAATCCACATCTACAACATCAATTGATGAAATATTTTCTTCTTTGGAAAGTTCAGCAGGAAGTGTAAAACCAGCAGCTCAAATCACTAAAATTTTTTTATTTTCAGATTTATTTTGTAAAATATTTTTTTTGATTTCCTCTATGTAAAAGAAAAAACTATCTTTTGTGTTTATATCAATTCATGAAGAAAGTCATCAATTTAGAGAAAAAATTCTTTTTCAATTTGACTCAAAAATCTCTATATCATGGTAAGAATTAGCTGTTTTATAAATCGTATATTTTTCTGTAAAATCTTCTGTTAAAATAATAGAAATACTTAAAATCAGCATTATACAGCTTATATATCCTGTAAAATATATTTCTTTAAATTTTTTAAAACTATAAAAAGCCAAAATCACTCAAATCAGAGCCAAAATCAAAGAATCTAAAACAGCAGATTTATACACTCCTAAAATAGGGAAAAGAACTGAAGAAGTCAGAACTGAACCTAAAAAAGAACCAATTGTTGAAAAAAATAAAAGTTTTCAGATTTTTTCTCAAGTGTTTTTTCATTTCAATATTTCAGAAAGCAGAGGAATTGTTTGTGAAGCAAAAAACACAGGTACAAAAAATAAAATAAAAGAACTCAGAAGTATTGCCCAGAAATAGCTGTTTATGTTGTTTATCAAAAATTCTAAAATATATTTATCAAAAATAAAAGTGATGCATAAATAAAATATAGAAGCCAAAACTACATTGAAAACTAATTTTTTTAACAAAGTTTTTTCTTCCATTTTTTGTGTATTTTTCCCTCAAATATAGTATCAATAAGACAAGGCTAGTAAAATCACTCATAAAATAATTGATGTAGAAATAGAATTTGTTCAAATTATGGGGGTGAATCTTCTAATTGCAATTATTTCAATTGATAAAGTTGTAAATCATTCTAAAAATGAAATCAGATAGATAAGTAAAGTCATTTTTTTATTTTTTAAAGATAAATTTTTTGAAGTATATCTGAAAAATATGTGAAATCAATTTTTTGAAAAAAAAAAAACTTTTGAGAGCTTTTGTTATTTAAAAGTTATCTCAAAAGTGCTTCAAACTCAGATTTCTGAATCTACTTTTATTTTCCAAGAAAAATCATCACAGATTTTTTTTACTATTGTAAGTCATAGTCAGTTTCCTCATTTGTTATAGATTCCTGAATCAGAGTTTCTATAAAATCTACAAAATATTTTTTCTAGTTCTTCTTTTTTTATTCAAATTCAGTTATCTTTTAAAATCACTTTATTCTCAAGTATTTCAATAATTATTTTTCAGTTTCAATTATTGTAAAAAATAGAGTTTTGTATCAAATTTCAAAAAAGCCTATCCAAAAAGTAAGTATTGTTTTCTATTTCTAGATTTGCTTTTTTTATCACTTTTATTTCTATATTTTTTTCTTTTGCAATTTGTTTGAAATTTTTTGCTAGATTTTCTAGATAAACTCACATTTCTATTTTTTCTTTTGTGTTTATTTTGCTTTCTCATCTCAAAATAAAGCTTAGGTTTGAAACGATGTGATTTATATTTTCACTTGAATTTTTGATATTTTTTAATTTTTCTAAAATTTTTGGGTCATCAATTCTTTCTTCTAAAAGTTCAATATTTGTGTCTATTTGCATTAAAGGAGTTTTTAACTCATGACTAGAATCTTGGATAAATCTTTTTTGTTCTTCTAAAATATTTTTTGATTTACAAATTAATTTATTTATAGATTCTGTAATCATTCATATTTCTGAATCTCAAAAATTGTTTTTTATTAATTCTTTGTTTTTTTCTATATCATAATTTGAAATGTATTTTGAAAGCTCTATAAGAGGTCTAAGAAGTCTATTTGTTATGAAATAAATCATCATTATTATGATAAATATTCAAATAAAATCTGTCAAAATCATTATTTCTAGAACTCTTGATTTGTAAGAAAAAAAGTCTCAGATATTTTTTCAAATCAAAATATTGTATCAATTGTGGTCTCATCTAAAAACTAGATTTTCTCAATAAGTGTAGTATCATAGCTTATAATTTTTAAAAACTTCTTCATCATTTTTTCAAAAATATATAAAAAATCATAAATTTTTTATGTCTTCTAGTTCTTGGTTTGGAATATTTACAAGATATCAATCTTTTTTATGCTTATCAACAATAATTTTCATGGTTTCATAATTTTTTTGGATATTTGATTTAACTCCTGCAATAAAAGAATTTTCAAATCATAAATACAAAAAATACAAAAAAACATTTATTATAAAAATGATAAAAAGACCAAATCAAAGGAAAACTCTAGTTTTTATTCAAAACTTTTTTTTCATAAAATATATTTTAATTTACAAATTTAAAACCGATTCATCTGACTGTTTTTATTGGGTCATCATCAAATCCTTCATTTAGTTTTTTTCTAAGAGTTAGCATATGAGCTCTGATTACATCAGACCAAATATCGTTATTTATTCACCAAATGTACTCTAAAATCTCTTTTTTGGGAATAGCTTTTTCTTTATTTTTCATCAAATATTCTAAAATCATAAATTCTTTTGGAGTCAGATTTATAATTTTATCTCATCTTTTTACCTCTTTTAAGCTTAAATCAAGAGTTATATCTCAAGCTGTTATTTTATCTAAAACCTCTGTTTGATTGATTCTTTTGAGAATACTTCTCATTCTCAAAATCAACTCTTTTAGCTTAAAAGGTTTTGTTAAATAATCATCTCATCATACATTGAATCATCTTTCTTTACTTTCTAAATCTTCTTTTGCTGTCAAAAAAATAATTGGTGTTTTAACCTCAGCTTCTCTTATCTCTTTTGCCATTTGAAATCAGTCTTTTTTAGGAAGCATAACATCAAAAATAAAAATATCATATTTATTTTTGATTGCTTCTTTTAATCAATCTTCTCAATTATCTTTTAAAGTCACCATAAAGCTATTTTCTTCTAAATATTCACAAATATTTTGTCAGATTATAGAATCATCTTCTACTAAAAGCACTTTCATAATTTTATTATTTTTAATAAATAAATTTTGTCTTATTTTAAACAAAAAATTAGATTTTTCAAAAAATTAACAAAAAAAAATCTTTTTCTTGACAGTTTCTTTACGATTTATAATTATAATACATTTATAAAATAATTTTAAGAGCAAAAAGATGAGAAAATTAAGTTGTTTTTTATGATTATTTTTATTTTTCAGTAATGTTGTTTTTTCTTACGAGGCTCAGATTTCATCAGACAAAGAAGAATTGGAAGTTTGAGAGACTCTTAGACTTGAAGTAAATCTAAAAAATTTAGAAGAACTTTGAAAAGTAGAAATATCGAAGATAAATGGAATAGAAAATTTTGATGTAATTTGAAGCTCTCAGTCAAGTAAAATTATTTCTCAATCAAAAGTGGTTGATGGAAAATTTGAAGAGCAAAGGGAAGCTATAACCAGCCTAGTTCTTACTTTGGAACCTAAAAAAGCTTGAAGTTTTAGTCTTTGACCTGTAGTTTTGGATAATTGAACTGAGAAAAAAGAAACAAATTCCTTAAAAATAAATGTTTCTAAGTCAAAAATAAAACCAAAACTTGAGGATAAAAACGAACAAAAAAGATTAGCTTCAGAAGAAAATTTTCAAAAACAATATTCTGAAAAACTTACAAAAACAGATAATACTCTTGATAACAAAATATATTTTATAATTATTTTAGCATTTTTAACTCTTTTCTTAATTATAATTATTATAATGAAAGCGTATTTATCAAGAAAATGATGAGAAAAAGAATTAAATAAAGATTTAGAAAATAAGCAAGAACAAGAAAATATAGAAGAAGAAATAGTTGAATTGCCTGATGTAGAAGACGAAAAATTTATAGAAAAAATCGAAAAAATATTGAAAAAAGAGATTTCTTTGAGATTTAATTTAAAATTTAAAGATAAAGATATTTCAGATATTTTTAAAGAAATAGATTTTTCAAATAATAAAGATTTAGAAGAAATAAATGCTTTACTAAATAAATCTAAATATTCTAACTTAGAACTTGATAAAACAGAGATTTTAGAAAAAGTTAAATCTTTTCTAAATAAAAAATAATTTTTAAAAATATATTCTATGAGAAAAAAAATATTTGTGATGCTGTTTATACTTTTTACAGCACTTCAGAATGTTCCAGTTGGTTCAGCAAATAGTTCTAAAACTATTGATTCTTGAGATAAAGTTTTGTTAAAAGAATTAAGTGAAAATGCTAATTCATCAACAAAAAAGGTAGTTATAACAAAAAAAGAATTGAAAACTGAAATCAAAAAAAGAAAAAAATATCATAAAAATTTACTTGAAAAATATAATGAATGATTTGATGAAAAATACCTAAATTTGATTTCTGAAAATTCTCTTATTCTTTCTAGTTTGAGAGAAGAATTGAAAAGTTAATATTTTATTATTTTAAAAAATGCAAAATCTAGAGATAGAAGTTTTAGAAGCTTCAAAAAAGATTTCTGAGCTGAAAAACGAAATTTCACAAAAAATAGTTTGACAGAAAGATTTAGTTGATTCTATAATTATTTGTCTTTTGTGATGAGGACACATTTTACTTGAATGACTGCCTGGGCTTGCAAAAACTCTCACTATTTCAACTGTGAGTAAGTGTCTAGATTTAGGCTTTAGTAGAGTACAATTTACTCCTGATTTGCTTCCGAGTGATTTGATTTGAACTGAGATTTTTAATGTAAAAACTTCCAATTTTGATATAAAAAAATGACCAATTTTTAGTAATTTTGTTTTAGCAGATGAGATAAATAGAGCTCCATCAAAGGTTCAGTCTGCTTTACTGGAAGCTATGGCTGAGAAATCTATTACAATATGAAAAGAAACTTTTGTTTTAGAAGAACCATTTTTAGTTTTAGCAACTCAAAATCCTATTGAACAATCAGGAACTTATAAGCTTCCAGAAGCTCAACTTGATAGATTTGCTTTGAAAGTAAAAGTTGATTATCCTAGTTTTGAAGAGGAAAAAGAAGTTTATAAAAATATTATTTCTTGACAAAAAGTTGAAATTAAAAAGATTTTGAGTAAAAGTGATATTTTTCAACTACAAGGTTTAGTAAAAAATATTTTTGTTTCAGATGCTATTTTTGATTATGTTTCAAGAATAGTTGATGCAACTAGAAATCCAGAAAAATATTGACTTGAAAAATATAAAAAATATATAAGTTTTTGAGTTTCTCCTAGATGAGGACTTTCACTTTTATCTTCAGCTAAGGCTCTTGCTTTTATGGAGGAAAGAAGCTTTGTAATTCCAGAAGATATAAAAAAATTGGCAATATCTACTTTGGCTCATAGACTTGTTTTGAGTTATGAAGCTATTGCTGATGAAATAGATGAATATTTTTTAATTGAGAAAATAATTTCAAAAATAAAAATATCTTAAAACTTGCAGGGGGAAAACTCTTTTCATAATAAGTAAAAATATAAAGTTAAAAAATAAATAAAAGTTGAATAAAGTTAAAAAAGTTAAAAAAGTTAAAAAATAAATAAAAGTTGAATAAAGTTAAAAAAGTTAAAAAAGTTAAAAAATAAATAAAAGTTGAATAAAGTTAAAAAAGTTAAAAAAGTTAAAAAATAAATAAAAGTATAAAGTTAAAATATAAAGTAAAAAATAATCATTTTCCCCCTGACTAAAATAAAAAAATATGCAAGTAACAAAAAAAATAAAATTAATAGATTTTAAACTTACAAAATCAATATGAAACCTACTTTTTGGCTTATACAAAAGTAGGTTTTGTTGAAATTGAATAAATTTCTTTGAACATAGAGAATATGTTTTTTGAGAACCTGTTAAAAATATTGATTGGAAAGCTTCATCAAAGGCTCAAAAGATTTATTCAAAGATTTTTGAAGAAGAAAAAGAATTAAATGTTCTTTTTTTGATTGATACAAATTCTTCGATGCTTTTTGGCTCATCTCAAAAGTCAAAAAAGGATTTACTAGAAGAAGTTTTTTATGCTTTGGCTTTTAGTTCTTATAAAAATTCTGATAATTTTTGAGTTTTTCTTTTTGATTGAATAAATGACATAAAATTGCCTTACAAAAAGGATTTTTGAAATATTTTTAAAACTATAAAAATTTTAGAAAATATAGAAAATACTTGAAAAATAGAGAAAAATAGATTGAAAATACAACTTGAAAAACTAAAAAAGTTAAATATAAAAGATAATTTGATTTTTATTTTGAGTGATTATATTTTTGATGAAAATGATAAAAACTTGAGTATTTTAAGCTTAGGAAATGAAATAATTTATGTCAATATCTTTGATGTTTTGGAAAATAATTTAAATGATTTTTGAAATGAAATTTCTCTAAATTCCTGAACAAAATTTCTAGAAATAAGTCAAAATTCAAAAAAGATAGAAAAATTTAACCTTTTAAGAAAACAAAAAATAAAAAATTTTGAAAATATTTTAAAGAAAAACAATATTTGATATATTTTTTTAGATACAGAAAAAGACGTTTTTAAAGAGCTTTATCATTATTTTAGTAAAATTTAGTTATGGAAGATATTTATGAATTTGATATGTTTGATTATGGAAATTTTTTTAATTTCTGGTCTTTTTTTGTAATAATATTTTTAATTTTTTTGTATTTTGTTTATATTTTCTTAAAAAATAGAAAAAAAGAAATAGAAGTAGTTTTTGAGGAAAAAATAGAGAAAAAAGACTTTTTATCAGAATTGCAAAAAATAGAAAAAAATGAATTTTTCTTAGAAAATATTTTACATCTTTTTACTTTATTTTTAGAGGAAAAAAGTTGAAATAAAAATATTTCAAAAATGACTTTTAAAGAAATAAAAAATTTAAAATTAGAAAATAATTTAAAGCAAATTTTTGAAAAAATATATTTTTTAAAATATTCTAAAAAAGATGTTTTAGAAACAGAAAAAGAAAAAATTTTTAATGAAGTAGAAAATATATTTTCCCTAAATAATCTTGAAAATTAAAGTTTTGATTTATGAAAATATTTGATATACATTTTTTGGAACCATACTTTTTTTTGTTTTTTATATTTTTGTTTATATTTTTATATTTTTTGTATAAAATAAGGAAACAAAAGCCTATTTTCTGAGCATTTGAAGATTTAGAAAATATTTTTAGAAAAAATTCATTTTTATTTTATTTTAGAATATTTTTAATAATTTGTATTTTTGTTACTTTTTCTTTAATTTTGGCTAATCCAAACAAAGAAAATATTTCTGAAAAACAAAAAAAATCATGAATTGATATAGTTTTGGCTTTTGATATTTCAGAAAGTATGAATGCTGTAGATTTATCTCCAACAAGGCTAGAAGCAGCAAAAAAAATACTGCAAGATTTTATTTCAAAACAAAAAACAAATAGAGTTGGACTTGTAGTTTTTTCTTGAAAACCTTTTATTTGAATTCCTTTGACTTTTGATTACAATGTTCTTACTGAAACTATAAAAAATATAAAAAGTTCAACTATCAACCAACAAGCGCTTTCTTGAACTGCTATCTGAGATGCTATTTTGATGGCAAAAAATATGTTTGATGATAAACAAAGGCAAAAAGTGATTTTACTACTTACTGATGGGGAAGCCAATGTTTGAGTTGACCCAAAAATAGCCTCAATTTCAGCTAGAGATGATTCTATAAAAATTTACACAATTTGAATCTGATGAGATAAAGAAACTTATGTAAATGTGGATTATTGATTTGGTTCAGAAAAATATCCAATTGCACCTTTAAATGATACATCTTTACAAGAAATCTCAAAAATCACTTCTTGAAAGTTTTTTAGAGCTCTTGACAATAAATCTTTTGAAAATATTTTTAATGAATTAGAATGACTTGAAAAAACTGATATAGAAACAGAAACAAAAAAGATTTATAAAGATATTTATGATAGTTTTGCTTATCTACTAGCCTTTTTGATTTTCTTGCTTATGCTTAGCTTTTTTGAAATAAAAAAGAAAGATTAAAATAATCTTTCTTTCCTATTTGTTTTGATTTTCGACTATGTCATTAGCCATATCTTTGTAAGTTTTTTGAGCTTCTTTAACTATTATTTCCATACTATAATCATCTATTCTTTCTTGTATTAACCTTCAAATTCAATCCAAATTTTCTTGTCTTTTCTCATCTTCTGCTGCCATAATAAACTCACTTTTTGTAAACCAATCACTATTTTCTCTTGCCATAATATTATAAATTAGTAAATAAAATTTTTCACTATTATAGATAAATATTTTAGAAAGCAAATTTTTTAATTAGTTTTTACTTTATTAAATCTAGGATCATCACAATAAGGTGTAGTTTTACATATGTCCTCATCTTTTAGTATTTGTCTTACTATCTGTCTATGTTCTTTTCTCAACTTTTTAAGTCTGATTTCTTGAGATTCTTCATCTAAGTTATTTATATCTAAATCAGTTTTGATTTTATTCATATTTTTTCTTTTAAAAATAATAAATTTTCTAAATTATAAAATAAAAATACAAAAATGCAAGTTTTTAATTTAAATATTTATACAATTATAATTTTTCTGCTTATTACAGGCTTTTTACTGTTTTTATTTTTTAGAAATAAAAGTATTTTTTCTTTGAAATATTTATTTTTGTTTTTGTCTTTTTTAAGTATTTTTCTATCTATTTTTTGAATAAAATATTTTTCAGAAGATCAAATGGAAAAATCGTGAATTGATGTTGTTTTTGTGCTTGATGTGAGTAAATCTATGAATGTTGCAGATATAAAATGAAATAATTGAAACTATATGAGGCTTCAGTTTGCAAAAAAAGCTATCTCAGACTTTGTTTTAAACCATCAAGATAATAGATACTGACTTATCATATTTGCTTGAGATGCAAAGTCTAGTTTGCCTTTGACAACAGATTTAAATTTGTTTTTGACATTTTTAAAAAATGCTGATTATAAAAATTTTGAAAATCAGTGAAGTTCTTTTAGTGAAGCTATAAAACTTGCTGAAAATAGACTTTTGGTTTCAGATGACAAGCAAAAAGCTGTTATTTTGTTTTCTGATGGAGGAGAGGATGAAGATAAAATTTCACCTAAAATAAAAGATTTAATAAGTAAAAATTCTAAATATTTTATAATTTGAGTTGGAAGTGAAAACTGATGAAAAATAATTTTAGGGCAAGATGTGTTTTGAGATTTTACTTTTCAAAAATATAATTGAACTGATGTAATAGCAAAACTAAATGAAAAAAATCTACAAAAATTGGCAGAAATAACTAGTTGAAAATATTTAAAAATGGAGCAAATACAAGATTTGGAAAAAATAGAAAATGATTTAAATTCTCTAGAAAAAAATATTTTTATGCAAAACTCAGCTGAATTTGCAAAAAGTTTTTCTAGGATTTTGGCTTTTATTAGCTTTTTGTTTTTTACTTTATTTTTAGTTTTTTATATTTTAGATGAAAAAAAATATGTCAAATAAATTTTTTATAATTTTTATATTTTTGCTTTTTATAATTTTAAATATTTCTAGTTTTTTCTCTTACTTTTCAAATTATAATTGAGAAAATGTTTTTAAAAATGGAAATTTAGAATTAGCAGAAAAGTATTTTCTTGATGCTTGAAATGATTTTTGAAAAAATAATCTTTGAGCATTGTACTACAAAAAGTGAGATTTTGATAAAGCAAAAAATATTTTTGAAAGTATAAAAAATACTCAAAAAAATAATCTAAATTTTTTAGTAAATTCTTCACTTTGAAATACTTATTATAGAATTGGTGAAAAGCATTGAGATGTGCAAGAAAAAAAGCAAAACTGGCAAAAATCAATAGAAAATTATAAAACTGCTTTAGAAATAAAAAAAGATGAAAAAGTTGAAAAAAATAAGGAGTTTGTAGAAGATAAGTTGAAAGAACTAGAAAAACAAGAAGAGCAAAAGCAAGATAAAACTGAGCAAAATAATTCTTCACAAAACCAAGAAAATTGAAACCAAAATCAACAAAACTCAAATCAAAGTTGAACAACAGAAGAAAACTCAAACCAAAGCCAAAGTTGAAGTACTGAAGAAAAAGATTGACAAAACTCAGAGGAGAATAAAGATTCTCAAGATTGAGAGAAAAAAGGTTGAAAAGAAGTTAGAGAAGAGCTGACAGCTAGCCAAAAGCAAGAATTAGAAAAATATGAACAAGAACTAGAAAATACCCAAAAAAATTTTTCTAATTATTATGATAAAAATTATAAAGAATCAAGAGATAAATTTTTTTCAGACTTCTTTAATTTTAGTGACTGATTTGACAAAAATAAAAAAGATTGGTAAAAAAATCCAAAACAAATTTGTTTTGGATTTTCTTTGTTTTTAATCAAATAAATCTTCATTTTTATCAACAACTTTTTCTAAATCTTTTACTTTTTGTTCAGCATCATAAATGATATCTTTATCTAGTTTTAATTTTTCTTTATCTATTTTTTCTGGATAATCATATTGATTCAAAACATATTTTATAGCATTTAACCTAGCTTTTTTCTTGTCATCACTGTTTATCAGAATCCATGGAGCAGATTTATGGCTTGTATTTTTAAAATTGTGATATTCTGCTATAGTATATTTTTCCCAAAGTTGTTGAGAGTATTGGTCGATAGGGGAAAGTTTGTATTGTTTTAAAGGATTGAATTGTCTTGATTCAAATCTAGCAGCTTGTTCTTCTTTACTCACTGAAAAATAAAATTTTACGATTTTTATTCCAGATTTTACAAGCATTTTTTCAAAATTTGGAACATCTTTTAAGAAATCTTCATAAGATTTTTTTGAAACAAATCACATAACTGGTTCTACCCCAGCTCTGTTGTACCAACTTCTATCAAAAAATACCATTTCTCAACCAGCAGGCAAGTGAGTTATATATCTTTGAAAATACCATTGAGTTCTTTCTATTTCGTTTGGTTTTTCCAAAGCTACAACTCTGGCTCATCTAGGATTTAGATATTCTCTAAATCTTTTGATTGTTCCTCATTTACCAGCTGCATCTCTTCATTCAAAAATAATTAATAATTTTTGTCCTGTTTCTTTTATATGGTTTTGTAGTTTTAAAAGTTCAAGTTGTAATTCAATTATTTCTTTTTCGTATTTTATTTTTGACTTTTTAACACAAACTTTTTTGTATTTTTTTTGCCTTTCTTCTGGAATATCAGCACATTTTTTGTAAGTTGATTCTACTTCTTTTACAACATCAACTATTTTTGCTTTTTGTTCAGCTTTTAATTGTTTTTCTTTTATACTTAAGAAATCATTAATTCTGTCCAAAAAGTCATCAATTAGCTTATACTCTCTTTTTGCATCTTTTGTAAGTTTTTTTGGTTTTGACTCAAGTAAGTGTTCAATTTTGTTTTTCAAAACTCTTAAGTTGTCTATATCTCAGTCTTCTTGAAACTTTTTAAACAATTTTTCAACATCAACCAAGAAATCTTTTATGACATCTTCTTTAAGTTCTATATTTTTATTAAATATTTGGTAAAATAAACTACTCATTTTTTCCTTTTTTAAAAATTAAAATTTAATAACAATAAAATTTTAACACAATAAAAGTTCATCGTCAAAAACTATCTCTTGCTAAAGTTGAAAAATATTTTTTAATAATAAAATTTTTTAGAAAAATATTTCAAAACTATAGAAAAAATCTTGACTTTTCTAAAAAAAATATAAAATAAAACTAAAGCGTTTGAGCAGAAGACAACTGCAAGCTGAGGGAAGAAAAATTAATTTTTAGTAGACCCCTACAGAGTCGAGAAATCTCTGTATAAAAAAATAAAAATTGAGAATCAGCTTTTTTGGTGGCACCTTTCATTTAAAAATAATGAACCGAAAGCACGAGATATTTTTCAAAAAAATTTAAAAAATATATTTCTAAAAAAAAATTTTTAGTAATAAATAGTTTTTAAAAAGAAAAATTTTCGTGTTTTTTTATTTTTTTATAAAAAATATGCAAAAGTCAAGGACAATAACAACTTTTTTGATTGATTGAAACCCAACTTGATTTAGGAAAATTTATTTAAATAATAGATTAACTCTTTGATTTTTTGTTTCTAGAAAAGATATAGAAAAAATAAAAGATAGGGAAGAATTTTTAAGAAGTTGAATTTATTTTTTAATTTGAAAAGATGAAGAAGATAAAAATCTTGTTTATATTTGACAAGCAACAAATTTATTTGAAAGAATAAAGCAGCATCATAATGATTCTACAAAAGATTATTGGAATTCTCTTGTTATTTTTACTACAACAGATTGAAGTTGGAATGAATCTGATATAAATTTTTTGGAAAAAAATTTAATAGAAGAAGCAAAAAATCTTTGAAATTATACTATAAAAAATTCTAAATCTTGAAATAATTGACTTGCAAAAGAAGAACAAATTTCAAGTTTAGAAGAAAATATAGAAGATATAAAAATTTTGATTTCATCTTTGGGAGTTTCTATTTTTAAAGAAAAAATTCAGGAGGAAGATAAAAAAGAAAAATATTTTTGTAAAAGAAATTGAAATTTTTGAGTTTGATACTATACTGATGCTTGATTTTTGGTTTTGAAATGAAGTATTTGAAGTTTTGAAATTAAAGAATATGCAATTTCAGCTTTAAAAAATATTCAGCAAAAATTATTTTCAGAAAATATTTTAAAACAAGAAAATGAAAAAATAATTTTTTTACAAGATTATCTTTTTTCTTCTCCATCAACAGCTTCTTCTGTAATTATTTGAAATAAGTCAAATGGTTGGACTGATTGGAAAACTGAGAATTGAAAAACTCTTGATAAAATAGAAAGAAAAAATAAAAATATTTAAAAATTTTAATTTTTAACAAAAAAAGTTATGCATAGAACACACACTTGTAACGATTTAACTTCAAAAAATATTTGAGAAGAAGTTATTTTGGCTTGATGGGTAAGCAATAGAAGAGATCACTGAGGAATTATTTTTATAGATTTGAGAGATAGATACTGACTAACTCAAATAGTTTTTGATCCAGAGTATGATAAATCTGCTTGGGAAGTGGCAGACTCTTTTAGAAGTGAATATGTTATAAAAGCTACAGGAAAGGTTAGACAAAGACCAGAAGGTCAAAACAACCCTTCAATGGATACTTGAGAAATAGAAATAATTATCTCAAAAGTGGAACTTTTAGCAAAATCAAAAACTCCTCCTTTTGAAATAGATGGACACTGAGAGCTAGCAAATGAAGAAATCAGATACAAACATAGATATATTGATTTGAGAAGACCACAAGCTTTGGAAAATGTAAAATTTAGAAGTAAATTTATAACTTACACTAGAAATTGGTTTACAAATCATG
Source organism: Candidatus Gracilibacteria bacterium HOT-871 (assembly GCA_002761215.1). Lineage (GTDB taxonomy): Bacteria > Patescibacteriota > Gracilibacteria > BD1-5 > UBA6164 > GN02-872. Next base: position 404,511 of record CP017714.1, on the reverse strand, counting down.
ATTTTTTGGATGTACAAACTCCTCTTTTTACAGTTTCAAGCCCTGAGTGAGCTAGAGATTTTTTGATTCCATCAAGGCTTCATCCAGGTAAATTTTATGCTTTGCCTCAAGCTCCTCAACAATACAAACAACTTTTGATGGTTGGTTGAATAGATAAATATTTTCAAATAGCTCCTTGTTTTAGAGATGAGGACCCTAGAGCTGATAGACATGCTTGTGAGTTTTATCAAATAGATTGTGAAATGAGTTTTGTCGAACAACAAGATATTTTCAAAGTAGTTGAAGATTATATTTTTGATGCTGTTAAAGATTTGTCTCCTTCAAAAACTATTTTGGAAAATAAATTTTTCTCTATGAGTTATCTTGAAGCAATGGAAAATTATGGTTCAGATAAGCCAGATTTGAGATATGATATGAAACTTGTTGATGTTTTGGATATTTTTGCTAGAAGCACAAATGAAATATTTTCAGAAATAGCAAAAGATGCTAAAGCAAATAGAATCAAAGCTATAAAAGTAGAAAATTGAGACAATATTTTTTCAAAAACTCAAATGAAAAATTTTGAAAATTATGTTAAACAATTTGGAGCAAAAGGTTTAGGATATTTTCAAATGAAAGAAGACTGATTAAAATGACCATTAAACAAATTTTTTACTGAAAGTGATTTGCAAGAAATAATTGATAGAGTTGGCTTAAAAGTCGGAGATGTTGTATTTTTCTGAGCTGGAGAAAAAGATACTGTTTTGTCTTATATGTGAAAATTTAGAATTCACTTGGCTTCAATTATAGAATGACTGATTCCAGAAAATTTACTTGCTTTTTCTTGGATTACAGATTTTCCATTTTTTGAAGAAAGTGACATCACTGGAAAAATAGACTTTGGTCATAATCCATTTTCAATGCCAAAATGATGAATTTCAGCATTTGATAATCCAAACAAATTTGAAATAATGTCTGTTCAATATGATTTAGCTTGTAATGGTTATGAAATCCTTTCAGGTTCTATCAGAAATCATGATGTAGAAAGTTTGGTAAAAGCTTTTGAAATGGTTTGAAGAACAGAAGAAGAAGTAAAAGTAAAATTTGGAGCTATGTATGAAGCTTTTCAATACTGAGTTCCACCACATGGAGGTTTTGCTATATGAATGGATAGATTTATGATGATTTTGAAAGATGAAGACAATATCAGAGAAGTTTATGCTTTCCCAAAATCTTGAAAAGCACAAGATTTGATGATGAATGCTCCTGCTTTGATTGATGTAGAACAACTAGATGAACTTCATATTCAAGTAAAAGAAGAAGATGAAAATTAATTATCACTTTTTTGAAATAATAAAAAAATCTGGAGAAATTTTCTTCAGATTTTTTCTATAAAATTTTTTGCTTTTTTTGCTTTTTCTCAAATTTTTTATATAATGGCCTTTGGTTTATTTTCTAGAAAATTTGATTATGCTTAGAGAATTAAATATTTGAAATCTAAAATGGATTGATGCTGTAGATTTAAACAAAGATGAGATTGTAAAAATTTTAGAATCTTATGATGTACATGAACTAGATATTGAAGCTTCATTAGAATGAAATCAAAAAGCTAGAATTGATACTTATGAAAATTATTCTTTTTTGGTTTTTCATTTTCCAAAATACAATACAATCAGAAAAATTTATGAATTAAATGAATACAATATTTTTCTTTGAAAGGACTTTTTGATAACTTTTAGAGATTTTCATGGAAATAAAATTGACAAAATTTTTGATTATTATAAAAATCAACAAAATCTTGAAGAATTGAGAGAAGATGATGATGAAATAAAAATCACAACAGGTTATATTTTGTATGAAATAATACAATATATGCTTGAAAAAATGTTTAGAGTTACAAGGCTAAACACAAAAGATATGAGGATTTTGGAACAAAAGGTTTTTGAAAGTGATGATTATGGACTTGTTAGGGAAATAATGATGAAAAAGAGAAATATTATTTTGATAAAAAATATGTTTAAACCTCAAGTTATGATGTTTAAGCAACTAGAATATGTTATAAATAAGATGTATGAGTGAGAAATGGAAGTGTATTTTGAAGATTTGGAAGATAAACTTGATCAAATTTTGACTGAAATAAATATTTTGCAAGAATATATTGATTCTATAGAGGATACTTTTAAAACTATGCTAGATATCAAGACAAACTCTATAATCAAGTTTTTGACTTTGTTTTCAGCATTTATGCTTCCTTTGACTTTGATAACAAGTTTTTACTGAATGAATGTTGATAATCTACCTTTTGTTCACGATAAAATAGCTGTTTATTGGATATTGATTATTTCAATTGTATTTATGGTTGTTTGATATATTTATTTGAAGAAGAAAGGGAGATTTTAGAGAAATATTTTTTTTACTTGAAAAAATAAAAAAAACTTGTAAAATATAAAAAATTTTTCCTAGAGAAGATGAATTTTTTCTAGGATTTTTTTAGATAATAATTTTCCCTAAAAAATGCTTTGAAAAGTAACAATAATTTGAAGACCAAATGTCTGAAAATCAAGTTTTTTCAATATGTACACTTGACATAAAATAGCAATAGTTCACAATGAAGAATGAACAACTAGAGATATTTCAGAGTTTGAGTATCATGATAAAGATAATGACTTGACTTATGTTTTATCAGATTCTGGAGGTTTAGATTTGGTCGAAAAAACAAACGAAATTTCAAAAGATATTGCTACAAGAACAAAAACAGCAATCAAAGAAAGTGATTTGCTGATTTGGCTTATAGAATATGATAGAATTACAGAACTTGATGAAGAAGTTTTAAAAATTATCAGAGAAATGAATGTAAAAAATTATATTATAGTTGCAAATAAAGCTGACAATGAAAATATGAGAATGGAGGCTTTTAGCAATGCTTGATTTTGAAAACCATTAGAATTTTTTACAGCTTCAGTTCTGCATAATAATGGTATTAGAGAAATAAAAGCTTTTGTAGCAAAATATTTAGCAGAAAAATGATTGAACTATAAACATGAAGAGATTGATGATAGTTATGTAAAACTTGCAATGGTTTGAAGACCAAATGTTTGAAAATCTAGTCTTATAAATGCAATAGTCTGAGAAAATAGAGTGATGGTAAAAGATATGGCTTGAACTACGAGAGACTCTATTGATACAAAATTTCTATTTGATGATACAAATTTTGTTTTGATTGATACTGCTGGAATTAGAAGACTTTCAAAAGTCTGAGTTAGAAATGTGGAAGATTGGTCAGTGATGAGGACAGAGAGAGCTATAAAAAGAGCTGATGTTATAGCTGTTGTTATTGATTGATATGATTGAATAGTAAGCCAAGATTTATCAATTATTTCTACAGTTTTGGAAGAAAATAAATGACTTGTAATTGTTGTAAATAAATGGGATAAAGTACTAGCAAAACCTGGAGTTGATAAGGAAAAAATGATGAATAGATACATAGAGTATTTAAAATCAAAAATAGAATTTTTACCTTGGGTTTCTGTTGTATTTACTTCAGCAGTTGATAAAAAAAGAGTTGATGAAATACTTGAAAATGCAAAAAATATTAAACTAGAAAGATTTAAAAGAGTAAAAACTTCAGTTATAAATAATTTTTTGGAGCAAGTTATTTTGAAACATCCACCAACTTGAAATAAAAAATCTCATAATCCAAAAATATACTATGGTTCTCAAGTTGATGTAAATCCACCAAAATTTGTTTTTACAGTAAATAATCCTGATCATTTTCACTTTTCTTACAAAAGATATTTAGAAAATAGAATTAGGGATAATTTCTGATTTTTTGGAACACCAATTATTTTAGAATACAGATGAAGAGGGAAGTACAAGGATAAAGTAAAATAAAAAGATGAATGTTTTAAACATTCATCTTTTTTATTGAAAAAGAAAAAAATAATTTGATTGATTTCTGAATTCTAGAGGAATGACAGAAAGAGAGGGAAAATTAATAAAAATGTCTTCCTTAATTAATTTTTTTCTAACTTTTTACTCAAGTTCCTTTTTTAAGTAGTCTAAGGTTTATAAATCAAACTAGGATTATAAATAGTATTAGTATTCAAATAGCTAGTTCTACATGGATATCACTTTTTCAAATAAAACCAAATCTGATACCATTTACCATATAAAGGATTGGGTTAAATTTTGAAACAACTTGCCAAAAATCAGGCAAAATAGATATAGAATAAAATACTCAACCAAGGTAAACCAAGGGAGTGATTACAAAATTTGGAATGATTGTTATATCATCAAAATTTCTAGCAAAAACTCAGTTAAAAAGTCATATCAAAGCAAAAAGAGTTGAACTTAAAAATAAAAATACAAATGTGTAAAAATAATTATAAATTGATATATCTGCCATAAACATTCCAGTTACTGTTACCAATCATCAAACTATTATTCACCTCAAAATAGCTGATAAAACAAATCAAATAAGTATTTTTATTTCACTTATTGGAGAGACAAACAGCTCTTCTATATTTCAAGCAAATTTTGCTCAAAAAAATGATGAACTTGTGTTGCTATAACTTGCCATAATCACTGACATCATCAAAAGTCCTGGGAAAATAAAGTTTATATAATCAACTCACTCAATCATTTGGATTCTATCTCACAAAAATTTTCAAAATATCAGTAAATATAGAGCAATAGTGATGACAGGAGGAATTATAGTTTGTCTCCAAACTCTCAAAAACCTAATAGTTTCTTTTCTGATAAGTGTGTATAAATCAGTCATTTTTAGAAATTTAAATTATAAAAATTATTTTTTTAAATATTTCATAAATAGAGCTTCAACTCTGTTTTGTTTCTCTCTTATAGATTTCACTTTTATGTTTTCTTTGTCCAATAATTCAAACAATTCATTTAAATTTACAGTATTTTTTACAGTGATTTCTATATTTTTTTCATCTATTTCTTTTAAAAAATATTTTTCTTTGAAGTCTTTAGAAACACCAGAAAAGTTTTCTTCTAAATCTAAAATATAAGTTTGCTCATCTAGTTTTGCTATTATATCTTTTACCTTTGCTTGTTCAATTATTTTTCATCCTGATAAAATAGCCATATTTTTACAAAGTTCCTCTACTTCCTCTAAATAATGTGTTGTTAAAATAATTGTAGTTCAGTTTTTGTTGATTTCTTTTATAAATTCCCACATAGTTTGCCTTAATTCAACATCAACTCAGGCTGTAGGTTCATCTAAAATCAATATTTTTGGTTCATGAATCAAAGCTCTTGCTATCATCAGTCTTCTTTTCATTCCTCCTGATAATTGTTTTACTCTAGAATCTCTTTTTTCCCACAAATCAAGCTTTTTTAAATATTTTTCTGTTCTTTCTAGAGCTGCTTTTCTATCTACTCAATAATATCCAGCCTGAAGAGTACAAACATCTTCTACTTTTGAAAACACATCGAAATTGAATTCTTGAGGCACAACTCAGATATATTTTCTAGCTTCAGAAAAGTCTTTGTCTATATCTAATCCATTTATAAATATTTTTCCTCAAGTTTTTGAGGCTAGGTTTGTGAGAATTTTGATAGTTGTAGATTTTCCTGCTCAGTTGTATCAAAGTAAAGCAAAAAAATCTCAATCTTCTATTTCTAGATTTACTCACTTTAAGACCTCATTTTTTCAATAATTTTTTGTAAGGTCTTTTATTTCTATAATATTTTTCATATATTTTATAAAGTAACTATAAAAAGTATAGTTTATACAAAATTTTTAAAAGTCAAGAAAAAAGACTGATTTTTTAAAACCAGTCTTTTTAAGATTATTCTCCTTTATCTGTCATAGTGACCTGAATTATATAGATATTCCATATAGTGTTCCAGTAATTTTCTCAAAAACATTAAATTCTCTAGCTCTTGAGGAGAATATTTTTTATCCTCTTCACTATTGTCAACATGTATATCAAAAATTCTCTCTGGAAGAACTACATCTTCTAACCTTTCATCCCAATTTCTATTTCTCATGAAAATAAGAATAGCTTTTCCTCTTATTACTTCTTTGGGAGGAGTTTTTCCTTCCTCATAAGCTAAATCAACTAATTCATCCAAATCAAGTGACATATAAGTCTCCTTTTTTAGGGAAAAATTACAAAAAAATTAACACTTTTTCACCTTAAGTCAGAACTTCTGACAGGAAAGACTATACATAAAATTAATTTTTGTCAATAGAAAAAATTGAAAAAACAAAAAGCAGAAAATATTATTTTCTGCTTTTTAAACTTACTCTTCATCTAAAAAATATGGTTCCATTCATTTTTTTAGCTTTTTTAGAGCAAGCTTTACTTCAATAGGATGTAAATAGTAATTATGTTCATTCAAAATTACTGATACATCCACTTGAATACAATCTATTGGTAGATAATCAATACCAAAGTAATTATAAACCACTAAGGCATCTTTCTCTATCATTTCATAGCTCAATTCTTTATTTACTTTTAGAATTAAGTTAATCAAACCATCCATATAAAGCAGCATAATTCTCTTCCTACTTTAACCAAGTAGCAAACTTGATTATTTAGATTATAAATAAAAAATGATATTTGTAAAGCAATTTTTAAAGCAAGAAAAAAGAGCCAACAAATTGTTGGCTCAATATATCTATTCCAATTCTTTAAAAAAATCTTCAATAATTTTTAAGAGATCTTCTGCATTTCTTGCTGATTTTATTTTATTGATAAAATCTTGAACTTTGTCAACTGGATGTTCTTCACTTAATAACCTACTTCTTAAATTCTCTAATTTTTTATCTAACAACCTTTGAGTTGCTAGATTAAAGTTTTCAGCCCTAATTCTTAGGATTGATATTAACTCTAAAAATAAAGACTTAGAATTAGACATAAATTCTCTCCAATTTTTTTCGAGGCAAAATCACCTCATATATTATTTTAAATAAAAATATTAAAAAGTCAAGAAGAAAAATTAAAAACAAGAAAAAGCCAACCATATTGGTCGGCTTGAAATTACTCAAACTACTCAATAGCTCTGAAGAAAAGATGTAGTTCATCCAAGATCTTTTCCTTTTCTTCTTTTCTGATTTTTCTTAGCAAGTCGGCTATTGCAGCCTCTTTGCCAGGAAAATCTTTTGTTAGTAGGCTAAAGAGTTTTTGTAGCTCAACATCATCTCTGTTTAATTTTTTGTTAAACAAAGATTCTATTTTTGCTTTCAGTTGTTCAAGATTCATTTTCATTTCAGTTCTCCATTTCTTGCGAGGCGAATTTACCTCAAATATTATTTTAAATAAAAATATAAAAAAGTCAAGGATGAGAATTACAAAACTAAAAACAAGAAAAAACCAGAGCATTAGGCTCTGGTTATATAACTTATAGTTTTTCATTATCTTGGATTTCACATCTTTTCTCCTTTAAAGCTTTTCTTAATGTTTTTAAAGCTTTTGTTATGTTTTTTATTTCCTCAGGGTTTTTACCTTGAAGTAAGTTTTGTAAAATCATATCTCTTTCTTCTTTATCTGCTTTTTGAAAAGTTTCCAAGAAGTTAATGAAAATTTCTTCTGTTGTTTTAACAGACTTTTTTGTTTTTGTTGAAGTTTTTTCACTCATTTTATTACTCCATTTTTTCGAGGCAAAATCACCTCAGATACTATTTTAAATAAAAATATAAAAAAGTCAAGGACAAAAATTACAAAACTAAAAACAAGAAAAAACCAGAGCATTAAGCTCTGGTTTTATAAATTATTTTTTTCTTAATCCTAATATTTCTTTTTTTAATTTATCTTCCAAAATTGATATTTTTCTAAAGTGGTCTTCTAGGATTTCAAGAAACGAAGGATCTTTTGTATCTAATCCTTCTGTCCTGATTCTAAAAGCTCTATTTAGAGATGTCATCTTCTCTTTTAGCTCTTTTACAAGGTCTAAAAGATACTGATAATTATCAGTTTTGTTGAAGTAGCTTATTATTGTTTCAAAATGATGTACAAGAACTTCATCTGGATCAATTTCGATTTCTGACATTTTTTATACCTTTTTTGGTTTTGAAGGGGAATTATTTGCATGCAGGATTGCTCCTGAGCAAGGGAATTGTAGGCAAAAACATTTATTTGTCAAATTTTTGTTAAAAATTATTTTAAAAATATAAAAAATAAAAGTCAAGAGGAAAATATTTACAAAAGTTGAAAAATAAATATAATTTCTAGCACTTAATATTTTTAAGTGATAAATAAAAAGATTTTAAAATTTAATAAAAACATATGACAAATTATAATTTTGAAGCTGAAACTTGAAGGGTTTTGGAGCTTTTGACTCACTCTATTTATTCAAATAAAGAGATATTTTTAAGAGAATTGATTTCAAATTCTTCAGATGCGATAGATAAGGCTAGACTTAAATCTCTAACTGATGTAAATTTTTTGTGAGATGATTCTGATTTCAAAATATTTATAGAAGTTGATGATAAGAAAAATACTATAACTATTGAAGATAATGGTATTTGAATGACAAAGCAAGAAATGATTTCAAATCTTTGAACAATTGCAAAATCTGGAACAAAAGAATTTTTAGAAAAACTAGAAAAAGCAAAGGAAAACAAAGAACATAACCTTATCTGACAATTTTGAGTTGGATTTTATTCTGCATTTATGATTGCTGATAAAGTAGAAGTTGAAAGTAAATCTGGACTTGATTCAAAAGCTCACAAATGGATTTCTGACTGAAAAACTGGTTATGAAGTTGAGAATTCAGACAGAATAAAAAGATGAACAAAAATTACTTTGTTTGTAAATGAGGCAAATAAAGAATTACTTGAAGAGTGGAAAATCAGAGAATTGGTGAAAAAATACAGCAATTATGTTTCTACACCAATTATGATGAAAGCTTATGATCCAAGAACTGAAGAGGAAAAGCAAAAGGAACCAAAAGAGATGGATTTTGAGCAAGTAAATGAAACAAAGCCACTTTGGAAAAAAGACAAAAAAGATGTAACAGAGGAAGAATATAAATCACTTTATCAAAGTGTTTCTTTTGATTGGAATAATCCACTTTTTAGTTTGCAAACAGCTGTAGATTGATTGGTTAGCTATAAATCAATACTTTTTTCTCCAAAAGATCAAAATATGTATCAAAATCTAACTGATCCAAATTTAGATTTTTGACCAAAACTTTATGTTCAAAATGTGCTTATTTTAGAGCATAGTAAAGAACTTTTACCTATTTATTTGAGGTTTATTTCTGGAGTTATTGAAACAAATGATTTACCTTTAAACATCAGTCGTGAGATGCTTCAATCAAACTCTACTTTGGATAGAATTAAAAAATCTCTAACAAAAAAAGTGATTTCAGAGTTTTGAAAAATTCTTAAAAATAAGAGGGAAGACTATGAAGTATTTTGGAGAAATTATTGAAAAGTTTTGAAAGAGTGAATTTATTATGATTTTGAATTAAAGGAAGATATAGCCTCTATTTCGCTTTTTAAATCATATTCTGAAAATAAATATATAACTTTGGAAGAATATTTACAAAAGGCTCCAACAAAAACTGAAAAAGTAAAGTGTGATCATGATGAACACTGACATCATTGTTGTCATGAATGTTCTGAAGAAGAGGAAAAAACTCACTCTCATTGTCATGAACACAAAGAGGAAACAAAAGAAGTAAAAAAAATTTATTATATAATTGCTAAGTCTGAATCTGAAGCAAGAATTAGTCCATTTCTTTCTCAGTTTAAAAAAGCTTGAGTTGATGTTTTGATTTTGACTGATGCAATTGATAGTTTTTGGGTAACAGCTTTGGATGAATATAAAGGAACAAAGTTGGTTTCAATAACTGCCTCAGATATAGAATTAGAAGAAAAAACAGAAGAACAAAAACAAGAAGAGCAAAAGCAAAAACAAGATTTTAAATCACTTTCAGATTTTATAAAAAATATTATTTGAGAGGATAAAATAGAAGAAGTTGTTTTAAATAATAATTTAGGAGAAAATTTGTGAGCTTTAAAGACTCCAAAAAATTGAATAGATCCACAACTTGAGAAAATGATGAGAGCTATGGGACAAGAAGTGCCAGCTCAAAAAAGAATTTTTGAATTAAATCCTGAAAATAAACTTGTTTCTATAATGAAAACAGAATTTGAAAAAGATGTGAAATCTGATAAATTAGCTGATGCTATAAAATATTCTTATTATCAAGCTGTACTTATAGAATGATGAGAATTGGAAAATATGGGTGAATTTATAGCTTTGACAAACAAATTTGCAAGTCAATATTTAAAATAATATTATTTTAAAAGGAATGATTATTTCATTCCTTTTTTATTAACAAGGAAGATATTTTTATTGTTTTTAATCTTAAATATTTTGGAATGATGTAATCATTCCCTACATTTCTATTAAAAATAAAAATTATTAAAAATTTATAATTTTTGTTATTCTTTGTAGGGAACGACTGTGTCATTCCTTTTTCTTCTGTCATTCCTGCGTAGACAGGAATAAATTAAATTGCTTTTCATTTTTCTAAAAATTTTTCTAAAAAAATTATTCATTTCCAAAAAATTAAAAAGAAAGACATTTTTATTAATTCCTATTTTTCATGGGAATAATATCAAAACAACCAAGAATTAAAATAAAAAAAGTTTTTAACATAAGAAAAAATTTTCTATTGAAAAAAAAAATAAAAGTATTAAAATATTTTTGTATTTTAAACTTTTAATAAAATTTATTATGAAAAATTTGAAAGTTTTTTTAATGATTTTACTTTTGTTGATTTTGTTGGGAGTTTGAGCATTTTTTTCATATGATTTTTATTTAAAAAAATCTGTACATGATTTAAACGAGATTTCATCAAAGAAACTAAAAACTTTGGATGAGTGTAAGTTTATCTTCAATATAAATCAGGCTAATTTCGCAGATAATAAATATTTCAATAAAAATGATTTTTGAGTTTCTTTAAACTATTGTAAAACAGCTTATGACTTAGAAGCTGTGGAATTAAATAAGGAAAATTGTGATGATATTTTAGCTAATACAAATGATTCTATAGCTAAAAACTTTACATTTCTTCAAAATTTGGATAAAAAGAAAAAAGAGTGTGCTTCTAAGTTTTTTAATCCGATTTTAAATATTTCTTCTTATTTCAATGTATATAATAATTTCAAAACTAGGCTTCTTATAACAAATACTTATCCTTTTTATAGGGAAATTGCTAGATTAGAGCCTGAAAATGAAAATTATGAAAAATATCAAAAAGAATTTAAAGATTTGTTTAGACAACTTTTTGTTTTTCCTGAATGAGTTGAGGTTAAAGATGAAGATATCATTATAACTTCAGATCAAATCTGAGTAAATCTTGATTTAAAGCCAGAAACTGATTATGAAATAAAATATGTTTCAGCTCTTGATAATCATGAACTTTACAGTTTTAAATTTAAAACTCCTTCAAATAAATATTTTTGAATGAGAACTGTAAATCCTGTAACTCTTTATACAAGCAAACATTTACCAAAATTTGAAATTTTGGATTTTGGTTCTGAAAAAACTACTACAAAAGTAAAAATTTGTCCTATTTCAGAGCAAGATTATGCTAAAATAGAGGTTTTTGAAAGTACAAAAGACAAGGCTTCAGCAAAAAAATATTTTACTGAAAATTTAGAAAAATTTAGTGAAAATTGTGAAGTAAAAGACCTAGATTTAAGCAAAAAGGAAAATAATTCTTTAAATAAATATAGTTTTGAGTTTGACCAATTTTTGAAAGATAAAAAGTGATTATTTTTTGTAAGTTTTGTAAATAAAGAAGATTTAGAATTTAATTCTAAGCTAAATAGTCCTATTTTCTTTTGAAAAGCAGATTCAAATATTTTGATGAAAATTTCAAAAGATGGAGAATGATTTTTCTTTGTAAATGATTTAGAAACTGGAAATCCCCTTGCTAATCAAGAAATATTAATGTATCTAAATGATTATACAGAAGATGTTTCAAAAGAGCCTTGAAAGACAAGTTTTAACTTTACTACTGATTGAACAGTATTTTCAAAATGATTTTCTCTTTGAAAAACTGATGAAAAATGAATTTTGAAAGTAAATATTGTAGAAAAACTGCCAACCGAGTACAAAGAGTATAAAGAATATATTTTTGATAGAACTGATGAAAATAATTGACTTTGAGAAGGAAATTATAAAACATTTTTTATAAAATCTCAGTGAGAAAAACATATTTCTTATCTGACTTCAACTTGGAATTGATGAATAGAACCTTGGAATTTCTGATATAGTACATATTATTGAAATGAAGATGAAAAATTTAGTCTTTTAGGTTGAGGTAATTCAGAATCTTTAAATGGACACCTTTATACTGATAGGATACTTTATTTACCAGGAGAAGAACTGAATTTTAGAGGTGTTTTCAGAAAAGCAGTTGATTTGTCAATCCCTGAGTGAAGAAAGCTTAAAGTGAAAATAAACTCACCTCAAGAAACTATCTTTGAAAAAGAGTTAACTTTGAATGAATTCTGAAGTTTTACTGATAAATTAACTATTCCAAAAGATGCTCCAAACTGAGAATATTATTTAGAAGCAACTTTAGATAATTCATATGTTTGATGAACTTCATTCAATGTAGAAGTATTTCAAAAGCCAAAACTAAAAAGTGAAATCTCACTTCAAACTATTTGACTTGATTGAGAATTTGTAAAAATAGAAAAATCTCAAGATGATCCTGAACATTTTTGAGTGAAAAATTATTTGTGAAAATTTGCAATAGAAGCTTCTGTTTCATCAAAATACTATAATTGACTTCCTGTTTCAAACAAAGAATTTAAGTACAAAGTCTTTAGACAAGACTATTATGAAGACAGTTTCTGGAATGATTGTTTTTACTGATGTTTTTGGTGAGGAAATAAGGAACTTTATACTTCTTGAACTTGAAAACTTTCAGAAAGTTGAAAAGCAAATTTTGACATAAACATAGATTTTTCTTCTGATTATAATGATTACAAATACATAGTTGAAGTTTCTGTTGCAGATGAGTGATGAGAAGAAATCACTTCTTCAAACTCTGTTTTAGCAAAACTTCCTGATTCATACAAACTTTACAATCCGTCACTTTGACTTCATTTTGAAGCAAAAAATTCTTTTGTAAAAAAATGAGAAAATTTCCAAATAACTTGATGATTACAAAAAGGAAAATGGACTTCAAATTACAATAATAATTATATTTTTGTAGTTAAAAGAAAAGAATATTTAAACAAAAAAGTCACTGATTCAAACTGATTTGAAAGAAATATAGTTAGTAAAAAAGAAATTTTGGAAAATATTTTCTTTGTAAATGATAAAAATTTTTCAGTTGATAAAGATGGAAAATTAAGCCTTGATTACAGTGTAAATAAAACTTGAGAATATATTTTTGAATATGGTCCACTAAACAAGACTGTGCTTGCAAAATATCTAAAAATAGATGACCCAATGAAGCTTTCTCTTCAAGATATTCAAAGTGTATTTGATAAATTTGAAAAAAATCAAAATCTAGTTTTAAATTATGAAGATAAAACTAAATCTTGTATTTTAAATAATTGAAAATTTGGAGATGATTATGAGTGTCTTTCTAGCAAAATAGATACTTATAACTCAACTTTTGATTTAAATACTTTGATATCTGGTTGAAAAAAATACTTGAGCATTGTTTCATATTTTCCAAAAGCTACTATTTCAAATCCTGATTTGGATGACAATAAACTTGTAGTTTTGTCTGATAAAGTAACGTACAAATACTGAGAAACAGCAAAGATATTTGTAAGACTTCCTGTTTCAAAATCAAAGATTCTTATCACAAAAGAAAGGGAAAATGTAAAAGAAAGTGAAATTGTAGATGTTGAAGGAAATATATTTACAAAAGAATTTTTAGTTGATGAAAGCTTTTCTCCAAACACTTATATTTCAGTATTTATGATAGATTTAGAATCTGAGCTTCCTCAATACAAAGTTTGATATTCTGAAATAGTTGTTGATAAGACAGATAAAAAAGCTGAAATAGAGCTTACAACTGATAAAGAAATCTATTCTCCAAGAGATGAGGTAACTGTAAATTTGAATACAAAAGATATTTATGGAAAGCCTATAAGTTCTGAAGTTACTTTGATAGTTGTTGATGATTCTTTGATTAGTTTGATGTGAAATATAAACCCAAACACTTTAGAATTTATTTATGAAAAATATCCTTTCTCAATCCAAACAGCTATGACAAATATAGCTATGCTTAGAAATTATTATTTTTCAAGAAAATGAGTAGTTTGAGGAAGTGGTCTTACTGATTTGAAGTGATGAGACTCTGCAGTTTCTACTAGAAATATTTTTAAAAATACTGCTTATTTCTGAAATGTTGTAACAGATTGAAAATGAAATGCAACTGTTAAATTTACACTTCCAGATAATTTGACAAGTTTTAGAGTAATGGCTTTATCAAACTCAAAAAATAATTTATTTGGATATAAAGAAAAATTTATAGAAGTAAAAAAATCTGTTGTAGTTGAGGATAAAACACCAATAATTTTCAGAAATGGTGATGATTCTGAGGTTTGAGCTATGATTTGAAATAATTCTTCAAAAGACTTAAACTTAAAAGTTACTTTTGTGTCAGATAAATATCAACCAAAAGACAATGTAAAAACTATTACTTTGAAATCTAGTGAGTCAAAATATGTTTCTTGGAAAATTTTTATAAATTCTTCTACAAATGAAACTTTGAAATACTCTATTTCTGCAGTTTGAGAAACTCCTGAGCTAAGTGATAAGATGGAAAAACAAATAGAAATAATTCAAAATCCAACTTTGATTACAAATCATTTGAAGTTTGCTACTTTAGATGAAAAAAATCCAGTTGACTTAGATTTCAAAATTCCTGAAAATACAGATCCTGAAAAGACAAAAGTAGAGCTTACATTTGCAAATAATAGAATTATTTGAATAGAAAATATTTTAAAAGATACAAAAAAAGATTTTTCTAATTATTTTTATGATTCAGATTATCTTGTGTGAATTTTGGATAAAAATATTACTTTGAAAAAATTTACAAAATATCTAAAAAATTATTTTGATGAAAAAGAGTCAAACTCTGAAATAGCATTTGCACTTGGTGATTTAGTATCTTACCAAAATTCAGATTGATGAACTATTTATTATAAAGGTTGGGAATCAGATGAGTATTTGACAAATTTCTTTGCAAGAACATTTTTAAATGCAAAAGAAATTGGTATAAAAATAGATGAAAAGACTCTAGAATCAGCTCTTAACTATTTAGAAAATATTTATAAGCAAAACATAACAGATTCAGATCCTTTATACAAGCATTCTAAAAATGCAAATATTTACTATACTTTGAAAAAAGCTGGAAAAAATCCAGGAATAAACTTTGATCCTAATTATTTAAATAGAAATGCTCTTATAGACTATACTTACTGACTTGTTTTAGAAAAAGAAAAAAACACTGAGCAAATAAATAAAAATATAGATTATATAATAGAATCTTTTGAAAATAGAGTTGATAGAAAAGATTTCTATTCTTGGGATAGATATCTAGAAAAAGCTAAATTGGTTTCTATGATTTTTGATTTATGAGATGAAAAATATTTACCAGTTGCTGAAAAATATGTTTCTGAGCTTTATGAACAAGACTGGACAAATCATTATTTTTCAAATGAAACAAAATATAGAGTTTTAGAAGCATTTGCAAAATACTTGGATAAAACTTATAAGGAAAACTCTGCTAGCTTTGGATTCTCTATTTGAAGCCACTGAGAGAGAGGTTATAAACAATTATCAAAAGATGTTCCAGTTTTGAAATATGAATACAAACTGAGTGATATTTTAAATTGAGATAGCTTGCATTTGAAGGCTTTGTCAAAATCAAATAGCCTAACTTATGTGACTCTTTCACTAAAACAATATCCAAAAGATAAGACAAAAGTAAAAGAATTTGCTCACTGAATAACTCTGACAAAAGAAATATTTGAAATCTTGGATGAAAATAAAATCCTTGCTTGTCAGGATAATCCTAAACTTGCTGATTGTAATGGTATTTTCAAAAAAATAGAAACAAACAATTTTGAAAAATCAAAAACTTATAAAGTTAAGATAACTATTAAATCTGAAAATCCAGATATAAGAAATCAATTGATTTTGCAAGATTATTTAGCTTCAACTATGAAAGTTATGAATTCTAAGTTTTTAACTGTTTCTTCAAATTTGAAAACTGATAACAATTGGGCTTGGTACAATGTTCAAAAAAATGCAAATCTAATACAAGCTTCAACTTATACTGATGATAAAGAGTTAGTATTTGAATACTACTTCCAACCATGATTTACTTGAACATTTATAGCTCCACCAGCTATTATAAAAGAGCTTTATAATCCAGATAGAAATGCAAATTCTAGTTATAAAATTTTACAAGTTAAGTAAAAAAATTATAACTTAAAAAAAGTTAGAAAATATTTTTCTAACTTTTTTGGTTTGTAAATCATATAGGATTTTTTGTTTTTGTTCATTTTTTTATTTTCTCTATTGCATCAAAAAAATCTTTTTCAGTTATGTGGCTTATTTTTCAAGTGTCTATTTCTTGCATAGCCTTTTCTTCTGCTATTATTCTTACTATTTCTTCTATATCTGCTCATGATAATCAAATCGATTTTTCTACTACTAAATCCAAATCTATTCAATTTATTGCTTTTAAAAATTTTTTATTATAGTTTCTTTTCTATTTATTTTCAATCATCAAACTTCTCTTAGCTTTTCATAGATACTTTCTATGTCATTTAGGCTTAGGTCTTCTATAAATTTTTTTATATAATTCTCTAAATTTTCTTTTCAGATATCTTTTGTTGTTCAATGATTTAGTTCTTTAGTTAAGCCTTGTATATTACCCATATCAACTAATTCTTTCAGCTTTATAAACCTATCTTTATTCATAAATAAAAATACTTAATTGTAAAGTTTTGTATAGTTATAATTATATTTTTTTTATTGTCAATATTGTTTTTCCTAAAAAATCAATATAATTTAAACAAATTTCTTAAAATAATATTTATGAAAAAAGGTTTTTACAAAAAATTATTTTTCTGAATTTTTGTTTTTTTGGCTTTATTTGAGTTTTGGTGTTTTTATAAAGTTATTTTTTTTGATGATTCAAAATCTCCATGAATCATTTTTTTTACTGATAGAAATGGAGAAACTATAGCAGATAAACCAAATGAATTTTGATATAAAAAAACTTGAAATCTAGATTTAAATTCTAAATTTGTAAAAAGTTTACTTTTGATAGAAGATAAAAACTTTTATTCTCATTTTTGAGTTGATATTTTTGCTAAACTAAGAGCTTTAAGCTCAAATATATGAGCTGCAGAAGTAGTTTCTTGATGAAGTACAATCACAGAACAATTTCTGAAAAATAAATATTTTTATAAAGATAGAAGGTGATACTTACAAAAGCTAAAAGAAGCCAATTTAGCATTTTTCTTTTCTATTTTTTATTCAAAAGATGATATTTTGAAAGCTTATTTAGAAAATATATATTTCTGAAACAATATTTACTGAATACAGTGAGCAATAGAGACTTATTTTTGAAAGCAAGATTTAAATCAATTAACAGATGAAGAAATCACTATTTTACTGACTTTGGTGAGAAAACCATGAGTAAAATCTATAAAAGATAAAAATTTTGTAAATATTTTTGAAAGAATTAAAAAAAGGCTTGATTTTTCTTTTGAAAACAAGATTACAAAGCTAAATAAAAAGGAAAGTATTGACAGGTTTCCTTTTGTGACAAAATATTTTTGTGAAGGGAAAAAAGTGGATTGTATAGGAAAAACTTCTATTGATGCAAACCTACAAAAATTTACAAAAAATACTTTGAATAAAACTCTAAATTCACTACAATGAAAAAATGTTACAAATGGGGCAGTTTTGGCTATAAATCCAGAAACTATGGAAGTTTTAGTTTATCTTTGAAGTCGTGATTTTGCTAACAAAACTGTAGATTGACAAGTTGATATTTTGGAAGCTTTGAGACAGCCTGGAAGCACTATGAAGCCATTTTTGTATTTATTAGCTTTACAAAAGGGAGCATTTGCAAATAATTTTTTAATAGATTTGAAAAGTGAGTATGATTCTTTTGAGGAAGGGAAAACTTATTTTTCAGAAAATTATTCTTTGAAAGAATACTGACTTGTAAGATTTCAAAAGGCTCTTTGAAACAGTTTGAACAATGCTACTGTCAGACTTGCAAAAGAAATTTGACTTAATGAAATTTTTAGTTATTATAAAGAAAATTGAATAAAGTTTTTAGAAAATGATTATCAATTTTATGGTTATAGTTTAGTTTTATGAAATCCTAGCTTGACTTTGAAAAATCTTGCTGTAAGCTATATAAATTTGATTCCAGATTTTGAAAATAGAACAGATAGGGAGTTAAACTTTTCTTTTGTAGAAAAACCTGAAAAAGTTGAAAGAAAGCTTGATAAAGATAAGTTTTTGCTTTATAAGATTCTTCAAAATCCTGATAACAGAGATATAAGTTTTTGAGTTAACTCTATTTTGAACACTTCTTTGTCTCAAGCTGTAAAAACCTGAACCTCTTCAAATTTTAAAGATAATGTTGTTATTTCTTACAATAAAAACTTTTTACTTTTGGTTTGGGTTTGAAACACAGATAATTCTTCTATGAGATGAGTTACAGGAATAACTGGAGCTGGCTATATTTGGCATCAAATAGTTGAAGAAGCTATTTTGAAATGATATCTGAAAAAAGATGATTATGTAATGCCAGAATGAATTTCAAAACTAGATTATTGTTTGGATAAAAATTGTTTCAGAAAAGAGGTAAACTATGATAAATCTGAAGCAAAATATGATTCAAGAATTTTGGAAAGATATTTTCCTGAAAAAGATATTTTTGAAAAAGTTTCTGATTTGGAAAAGCATCAATTAAAGGATTTATGATTTGAGATAAAATAAATTTTATAATTTTAAAAATGTTGAAAAATGAGTGAAAATATAGATAAAAACAGGCAATTAAGCTGAAATAATTTAGATTTTTTGAGAAAAGATAGTTTTGTAAAGTCTTTCATCACAGATAGACTAAAAGAACTTTCTTCAGACATACAAAACATAGAAAAAATATTTAATAATTTTGAGGAAACAGAAGCTGTTACCAATATTTATGAATCAATTAAAAATTTAAAAACAGATAAAACATACAATAATGCATTGAAAATCTTTTTCAACCTTAGTAATTTTTTGTGTGATTGTATGATTTGTACAGAAAGTGAGTTTACTCTACATACATTTGAAGAATATGTTCAAGATGTTGTGGATGAGATGAGAAAATTATTAAAATTGGGCTTAGAAAACTTCCCATTATCAGCACAAAATGAAAGAATTATTCTTCAAATTTATAATTCTGAGATAAATTTATTAAAATATTATTTATTTGGCTATATTTACCCAAAACTAAATGAAAAACAAGTCGCATCAATAATTGTTCCTATAGGATCAGATACTTAATTTTATAACTTAAAAAATACTGAAAAAAATGGATAAAACAGAACAAATAAAGCTTTTAGAAAAGAAAAGAAATGAAATGGTAGAAAAGAAAAAAATTTTTAAAAGCTCTATTGACCTAATTTATAAACTATCTGTTGAAGAAAAATTAGATAGTGATTATTCTAAAGGTATTTTAATGGTGGATAATAATATTTTATATTATCTTAATCTTTATAATATGTCTACAAGAAGAGAAATAGATAAAGATTGAGTTGAAGCTATTTTGGAAGAATTTGAAGATAATTCCAAAAAAGATTTAGAAAAAATCAAACTTTGAGAAAAAGGAAAACAATATTTATATGAAGCTATAGATGAGTGAAAAAATTATTTAGAAGAGTATTTCAAGCTTTATCTTCCTTTGATAGAAACTCCTACAAGAGTTGAAAAAATACTTAGCATTGTTACTTCAGCTATAAAACTAGCATTTAGCAAAAAAGCTCAAGCAGAAAATGAATTTTTCAAAGCTTGAAATGGTTTTAAAAATAATAATTTTAATAAATAGAAATGTATAATTTAGAAGACGATCAAGTTCATATTTTGCATATTGCTGATAAATTTACTGATGATTTAAAAGCTGATTTAAATAATGAATTTTTAGAAAAAATCTGAAATGATTCATCATTTGAAGAGGCTTTGAGTATTTTTTCAAAATTTACTGATGATTTTTTTGGATATATTTTGACTTATAATATCAATAAAAATCGAAAAATAAATTATGAATTTTCAAAACACATTTTAGCTCAGTTTAGAGAAAGATTTGACATTTATATGAAACAAAAAAATCTTTGAGAACAAGCAAAATATGTTTTAAAAGATATTTTTGAGAAAGAGTATTTTGCTTTGAATTGATATTTATTGGCTTATGTGCAAAAATGCTCTACTTTTTGGAAAGTTGAAGATATACTTGTTTGAGCTATAGAGAGTATTTCTCCAAGAAATTAATTTTTAAATTTTAAAAGATTTATGGAAAGACAATTATTAAGTGGTTTAGAAGAATTAGCTAAAAAATTGAAATCAATGCAGGATATAGAAACAGAAAATCCTGATTTTAGATATTTTTTTCAAATAAAATTTGAAATACAAAAAAATTTTGATGAATTGATTCTTACAAAAGGTTTATCAGAAGAAGAAATAGGCCAAAAAATAAATGATTTTAGAAAAAAAGCTTGATTTTTATTTTTGAAATATGGTAGAAGTATGTCAGCAAAAAGCAAAGCAGAACTTGGAAGATTTTCTGAACTAAAAGCTAAAGAGTTAGAAAATTTTTTGATTGAAAAATCTAAAAAAGGTTTATTTAAAAGTATTTGACAAAAAGTGAGATTAGTTTTAAATAAATAAAAAAATTTTAATTTTATAACAAAAACAAAAAAATTATGTGAATTTTGGATAAAGATTTTTTGGACACAACAGATATATGAGTAAGACCTGACCAGATAGAAAGCAAAAAACCAGTTCTTCCAAAAGTAGAGGATATATTTAAAAATGCTGATTCTAGAAGGCTTAATATAGATTCTGAATACAAAAAATTTATAGAAACATGATTGAAAATCATAGAATTTTATAATTTTGCAAAAAATAAAATAGAAGAAAAAAATAACCTCAAATACATAAATATAGATCTTTTTCAAGAGTATATTTCTAAGTTTGAAAATAATTGTAATAAATTTATTTCAAAATCTTGATTTGATTTTGTTTTAAAAAATGAACTTTTAGAGCTTTTGGAAGAAAAAGTTTTTGACTTAAAAATTGATCTTGAAAATAATTCTATTTATAAAAAAATAGAAAATATGCTTACTTCAAAGGATTATATAAATCAAGAAATAGCTGATTTTGACAGAAAAACTGATTTGAGTATTATAAAAAACAACATTCAATTATTTAGTTATTTTCAGATTTGTAGAGAAATAGTTATTGATTATTATAAACTTTTGAATGACATTGATATTAATATTACAGAAGATTTGATTAATTTTGAGGAAAATATTTGAGAAAAGATTTCAAAGTCTCAGTTAATGCAATGAGAAAAGGAATTACTTTTAAAATTTTTAAAAGATAGAATTGAAAATTTATCAGCAAGACTCTCTACTATAAGCAAAAACAGAGACATAGATTTTAAAAGAAAGATGGTAAAAGACAGAGTTTTTTATATAATCAATTCATATTCTTGAGAAGAAACTTACTCTTGGGAAGAAGCAAGAGAATATATAGAAAACTATTTTAAAAAATATTATAGTGTTTCTGCAGTTTCTATTTCAAAACAAGAGGCTGAAAATATTTTAAATACTTATGAAGAAGATTTTTATAATATGCTGCTTAGAGCTCCAAATATAGATTCAAAAAGGCAAAAAATTTTAAAAAGAAATTTTTATGATAGATACAAGGAATTAGAAAAATATTTTTTCTCTAATGAAAAAAAATGATTTCTTTGAAAAATATTTAAAAAATAAAAAAATATAATTTAATTTAATTGTAAAATTTATGGAACAAATAGAAACAAAAAATTTAGAAAATGTTTTTCTTGACTTTAATGATCCTGAAAAAATTATTGAAGACTTTGTTTTGGAGTTTAAAAATGCTAAATTTTCAAAATGAGAACAAAAAACTGTTTTAAAAAAGTTTAAGCAAGATTTTTATAACTTTGTTGCTTTAAATTATTGTAAAGAGCATACTAATGATGAAGTTTCTAAATTGGTTATGTTTTTTGCAGGAAAATATGATGAACTAAAACATTATGATAATAGGCTTAATTATGATGGAGTTGATGATGTTACTAAATCTATGTCAGAAAATATTTCTCAAATAGTAGATAATTAATTATACAAAATAAAAGAAAGGAATTTACTTTTTAAAATAAAATATGAATGAAACTTTAGATAGATATTACCTAAAACTTGATATGGTTGATTATGGTGAAGATTTAGCCAAATTTGATATAAGACTTGATCCAGCTGAAAAATGTCTAGAAATTTTTGAAAAAATTTTAGCTTATTATTCTGATATAAATTTAGGCTTTGAATTCGGAAAATTAGATATTTCAGGAACAAAAAAAGAACAAATAATTGTTGATTTTGAAAAAAAATTTGAAACTTGGATTTTGAATTTGAACTTGTCTGAATATAATAAAGCAGTTGCTAAAAATTTTTTTGAAAAAATAGAAACTAAACTAAAAAGATTTTTAGAAGCAAATTATGAAATTTGAGCTATACAGGAAACTGTAAAACACTCAATTTCTAGATTATAAAAATATTTAGATTTTAACAAAAATAAAATTATGGCAAATACAGAAAATCAAAACTTGGATAGAGAATTACCAATTGAGAGAACTGAAAATAGTTATTCTCACAAAGAAATAACTGAATTACTTTCACAAACAAATGAGGCAGTTAGCAATATTGTTTGAAATCAAGAAGATTAAAATCAGCAAAAAAGTATTTGATTTTTTATATTTCTCAGAAGTTTTATTTAAGAAAAAGGAAAATAATTTGAAAAAGGGAGAATTAAAATAGAAAATTAAAACTTAAAAATAATTATGAATACATTAAATGTGAATTTAGATACTAATAAAGATGACGAAAATAGTCAAGAAAAAATTATTTTAGAAATAATTACTGAGCTTTCTGATTATTATGAAGAACTTATAAAAATGCTTAGTTCAGATGATATTATTTTTTCAAGAGATAAGATTGAAGAATTAGCATTGGCCTTTAAAACAGAGCTTTTAATAGATTTTAATCAAAAAAAAGAATATTATAAAATTTGAGATGATTTTGACTCTGATGATAATTTTAAAGAATATTTTGATTGATTGACAAATACTTTCAGAAAAGATTTAGAAAAAATACTGTTAGAAAAAGATGAACAAAGTCAAAAAAATTCTGAAAATATCAAAAAAATGACTATAGAAATCCCTCAACTAAAGAGAAATGACTTCAACTTTGTTTATAAAAAAATAAAAGAATCAACTAAATTTGAGTTTGAAAATATGAACTCTAGTGCTTTTACATCAATGAAATGATTAGAAAATATTGTAAATGAGTTAGAATCAGAGCTTTGAAATGTGATTTCAGAAGCTAGTCTTTCAGACAAAGATAGAGAAAAATTACAAAAATACCTTAGTCTTAGAATTAAGATGTTTAATTTTGTCAATAAGATTTATTATGGTACTGTTATTCCTTTTAGGTTAAAAATCAGAAAAATACTTAGGTGAAATTCTCTTACAATAAGATAAATAATTTATAAAATGAAGCAAGAGGAAACAAAAACTGTTCAAGAAAGGACTGATTTCCATAAATACAAAGAGATTTTTTCAAAAATACAGGCTCACAGTCATCAAGTACTTTTTATACTAGAACAAAAACCTGGTATAGTGCTTTCTAGTGAGGATATTGAAGAAATTATACAAGATTTTAAAAACAGATTTGAGTATTGGTTTAGAGAATCTTGACTTTGAGAGGTTTATAAAGCTGAAATAGAGAATTTTTTGAAATCAGAAATGGATTATTTACAAATACAATTAAAAAGATATTCTATAAAAAGAAAATTTTTTGGAATATTTTTTTAGTCTATAATTTAAAAAATTTTTATAAAAAAATGTGAAAAGAAACTTTTGAAAATTGATTGAATTATTACAATTTAGAATCTAGAGAAGCTCAATTAGAAGATTGTAAGTGTATTCAATCAAATATTGATACTTTTATTGATAATTGTACTTCATACTATAGTGAAGGGTGTGAAGATATGCTTTTAGATGATGATTTGGAAAACATAATCATAGATTTCAGAAAAAAATATGATTTTTGGTGTGAAAAATATGATTTAAATCCTGTTAATAAAAAGGTATTTGATAAGATTTTTAAAATAAAATCTGAAGAATTAAGAAAATATCTAAGATTTTACCAAACTTGTTATGATACAAAAAACCTAGTTTCTATCAGTATTGGAGCTTAAATATGATAAGATGTTATAGATTAATTCTATAATATCTTTTTTAATGTGAGTAGAAAAACAAAATTCTAATGAATCTTCTGAAAAACAAATCAATAAGCCAAAGAAAACTGAGCAAGAAACACAAAAAGCAGTAGAGAATGTAAAACAAAACATATCAAAGGCTAAAGAAGCACATAAGTCAGGAGACATAGAAACTCAAGTATGACCTATACTTGAGAAGTTTTGAATTTCAGAAAAAAGAGTTGATACTATAATAAATAGATTAAGTAAGCTAAATGATAAAAGTAGAGAAGCTTTAATTAACCAAATAAAATCATGAAACAAAGATTTAGCTATAAAAATAATAGATAGATTAGCACCGGAAGGTAATGTTAATAAGGAAATAAATCAAAATAAAACAGAAATAAAAGCCTTAATAAAGGGCTTTTTTAATTTTTGAAAGAATAAGTCAAACTTTTTTCAAAAAAAGATTTGACAATTACAAAAGTATTATTATAATACAAAACAAGTAAGGGAGAATTTATATCTTCATTATTATAATTATGGGAAACTTGAATAATTTTACTCCAACTGTTTTAGACTCACTTGATAGAGGACAAAAATCAGTTAATGCGTTAAGATCATTTTTTAAAGCTTCTACATTATGATTGTTGTTATCAGTTACTCCAGCACATTCACAAAATAGTAGTGATCAAGTTATAGTTGAATTTTGATGAAAACAAGTGACTTTTAATTTAGCAGAAGAAGATTTAGGTAATCCATGTAAAACTTTCCAAAAAAAAGAAACAATTGATTTATATAAGCAATGTAAATCAAAGTGATCAGAGTTAATAGAATGAAATTTAAATAATTCTATAGTTGACTTAGCTAAAATTAATAATGAATTAAATCAATCAAGATCATCATTACAACAATCAAGATCATCATTACAACAATCAAGATCATCATTACAACAATCAAGATCATCATTACAACAATCAAGATCATCATTACAACAATCAAGATCATCATTACAACAATCAAGATCATCATTACAACAATCAAGATCATCATTACAACAATCAGAAAGAATATTGGCTGAATCGTCAGCAAGAGAACAACAATCAAGAGAATCATTGTCAAATACATATAGTGAAATGAGAAAGGAAGCTTTAGTAAGTAAGGATAATTAATATATTTGCAATAAAAAATAAGATATGATAAGATATTATAGAATATTAATCTATAATATCTTTTTTGATGTGAATAGAAAGTAAAAATGTAATAGATATTCCTGAAACAAAGGTAAATAAGCCAAGTGAGCAAGATACAAAAAAAGCAGTAGAGAATGTAAAACAAAACATATCAAGAGCAAAAGAGGCTCATAAAGCATGAGATATAGAAGCTCAAGTATGACCAATACTTGAGAAATTTTGAGTTAATTCAAATCAAATTGATAAAATAGTGAGTTCTTTATCAAAAATGAGTGATAGTAAAAGAAAAAATTTTATAGAATCTATAAAATTTGCAGGTGAAGTCTGAGATAAATGATTAATAGATAGTGAATTAAAAGACATACTAAATATAAAGGAAACTAAAAATATACTAGAAAAAAATGCAAAAAATAAAGCAGAAATTAATCAAAATAAAACAGAAATTAATCAAAATAAAACAGAAATTAATCAAAATAAAACAGAAATTAATCAAAATAAAACAGAAATTAATCAAAATAAAACAGAAATTAATCAAAATAAAACAGAAATTAATCAAAATAAAACAGAAATTAATCAAAATAAAACAAAGGAAGTTATAAATAATTCTCAAACTAAAGTGAATAATGAGAAAGTACAAGAAAATACAAGAATAGAACAAGATTTACAATCTCTTAGAAAAATGGCAAACAGCCTATGAAATAAGCCAGAATATCAAGCATATAAAGATGTTTTGATGAAATATGATGTAGCTGATTTTATGGCAAATAAAGAGCAAGTTTTGGCTGAATTAAAACAAGCCTTAAGTCCGAAAGTCCTAGCAAATATAGCTAAGGAAGTTTGAGTGAACACACCAGAGTATAAAGAATTCAAAAACACATTGATATCGCTTGAATGATGAAGTGGTAGCTATTTCAAGAGCCAATTTGAAGCAATAGAGAGAGTGGGGGCAGAGTATGCAAAA
Source organism: Candidatus Gracilibacteria bacterium HOT-871 (assembly GCA_002761215.1). Classification (GTDB taxonomy): domain Bacteria; phylum Patescibacteriota; class Gracilibacteria; order BD1-5; family UBA6164; genus GN02-872. Next base: position 377,848 of record CP017714.1, on the reverse strand, counting down.
GATTTCTGAAAGTTGTGAGTAGATAGAGCAGGAGGGAAGACAGATTTGGATTGAAATCTGAAATTTGATAGTGGAAACAGTGTGATAAAAGTGGATAAAGAAGGGAAGAGAAGCCTTTCACTGAAGGGAAGTGATTATGAATTGAAATCAGATGTAGCAGACCAAGAAATCACAAAAAAGATAGATGAATCAACTAACAAATTGCAAGAGAAACTAGAGCCTATAAATAAGGAATTGTGAAGTATAGAAGAGCTTCAAAAATTTATGGAAAAAAATAAGGATTTACCAATAGAAGAAATCCAAAAGTTTATTTTCTTTAATTTCAAGGATAAAATAGATATTTCAGATTTACAATTTTTAAGAACAAAAGAAGAATTATCATTGCGTCTAGAAAAGAGAGGAAAAGAGCTACAAAAAGAGAAAAATAGGCTAGTTTTTAGTACAAATGAGTTTATCAAAAATTTACTTCAACAAAATGCAATAGACACAGAAAAGAAGGATTTTGAAAGAAAAAAAGTTTTAGATTTTTTGAATAAAATATGATTTGACTTGATCCCTCAAAAAGTGAGTGAAAATATTTTTAAAATGATAAACGAGTCAAGTTCTTACAAGATGAAACTTTGATTAAGTGATGATATAAATATTGCTGAGTGAAAATTTTGAATTCAAAAGCAAAGTGATGGATTACAATTTAAAGATAAAAAGGCTTTTATAAAGCTAGTAAATAAGATGCTTACTTGAACTGAAGATTTGCCAAACACTATGACAGATTCAGGAACTATAAGCTTTTTTAACTCTGCAAAAGATAAGAAAGAGTGAAATATAAACACAAGTAAAAAGGAGTACATAAATACACAATTATGAGCAAGTCCACAGTTTAGGATTATGGAAAATTTGGGAATAGGTATTTAATCCTGAAATGGTAGTATTTTAGGGCTAGGTTTTCTGTTGCCAAATTGATAAATTGAAAAGGTATTTTAGAGCTAAAATATAAGGCTCTTTTTTGTTTTGAGAAAAGGAGAAATAAATTAGAAAGGGATAAACAATTTGATTGATTCCTACCTATGCAGGAATGACAGGGATGAGTGGTTAGTGTCACTCCCATGAAGATAGGAATCAATGAAAATGATTTCCTTACATTTGAATTTTTATTTAGCTTATGCAAAATAAAAAACCTCCTTTCGAACTCCAAGAAGTTTTGGTAAGAGAAGAAGGTTTAATACTTAGCCTATGTATTATCTAAAAATGGTGGCCCCTGGCGGGATTCGGCTCCCTAGCGGGTAGGCCCTCCGTTTCAAATGCTCTTATTCATCGCATTTGAATTTTTATTTAGCTTACGCAAAATAAAAAACCTCCTTTCGAACCCTAAGAAGTCTTGGTAAGAGAAGAAGGTTTAATACTTAGCCTATGTATTATCTAAAAATGGTGGACCCTGGCGGGATTCGGCTCCCTAGCGGGTAGGCCCTCCGTTTCAAATGCTCTTATTCATCGCATTTGAATTTTTATTTTTCTTGCAAAAAATAAAAACCCTCTTTTTGAATCCCAAGAGAGCTTTTGTAAGAAAAGAAAGTTTAATATTTAGCTTATGTATCATCCAAAAAATGGTGGATCGAGCGGGGTTCGAACCCGCGACCTTGTCCTTAAGAGGGACCTGCTCTACCAGCTGAGCTATCAATCCTTGAACTTGGAAAGTGATACAATTTTATTTTTTTTCTTAAATAAATCAAATTTTTTTGTAAATTTTTATTTGATTTATAAAAATATTAATTAAAATTGGTTAAAAATTAATATTAAATGTTTGTAACTATGAATAAAAAAGTTTATTTTATATGAATATGATGAATATGAATATCTGCTTTGGCTAGATATTACAATGAAATCTGATGGCAAGTTTACTGAAGTGATAAAGTTGACAGTGAGCTTATATCAAAACTTAAATCTGAAAATATAGACATAATTATTTGACAAGATCCATCTAGAATAGATAATAGTTTTGATTTAATAGTTTATACTGAAGCTATTCCAGAAACTCAAAGTGAATTTAAACAATCAAGAGAGTTATGATTAACTTTGTTATCTTATCCAGAAGCACTTTGAAAAGTTGTCAATTGACAATTACTTATAGCTATTTCTTGAACTCATTGAAAGTCGACAACTACTTCTATGTGTTCTATTATGTTTAAAAATACTCAAAAAAATTTTAGTTCTATAATTGGTACATTATTAACTGAATTTGATTGAAAAAACTTTTATCATAGACAAGAAAATGATATAGACAAAGATAAATATTTTATAATAGAAGCTTGTGAATATAGAGAAAGTTTTTTAAACTATAAACCATATATTTCAATAATTACAAATATAGAGACAGATCATTTAGATTTTTACAAAAATGAAAAAAATTATTTTGATGCTTTTAGACAATATTCTGAAAATATAAAATTAGGATGATTTTTGATAGTAAATTGACAAGAAGAAAATAGTAGACAATTAATTTGATTAAGAGATGATATAAACTATATAGAAGTTTTTGAAGAATATTTTTTATATAATTGACAAAAAATATTTTTTCCTGATATAAATTTAAAGATTCCTTGAAAACATATTTTATATGATGCAAAACTTGTCTATGTAGTTTGATATATTTTAAAAATAGATGAAAAAATAATTATAGACAGTTTAGAAAACTATAATGGAGTTTGGAGAAGAATGGAACAACTTGGACAAACTAAAAATTGAAATATTTTTATTAGTGATTATTGACATCATCCAACTGAAATAAATTTAACTCTTAAGTCAATAAAAGAAAAGTATATAGACAAAAAAATAATAACTATTTTTCAGCCTCACCAATATTCTAGAACTATAGAATTATTAGACGATTTTTGACAATGTTTTTGATACACTGATATGTTAATAATTCCAGATATATATGAGTCAAGAGATTCTGAAGAAGATAAAAGAAATATGACAGTAGATATATTGTTATCAAAAATAAATATAGACAATAAGGAAAATTGACATTGATTTAAAAATACTTTAGATAGAATATTAGAATTAGACAAAGAAAAAAATATAGTTTTTGTTATTATGTGAGCAGGAGATATAGACAATTTAAGGTATAAACTTGACTTAGAAAAATAAAAAGGAGAAAATTATTTTAATAAATAAAAAAAAGGAATGAAGTATTGGTTCCAAAAAAAGGTAGAACAATTTAATTGATTCCTGCTTACGCAGGAATGACAGATGGAGAGGAACAGGAATGACAGATGGAGAGGAACAGGAATGACAGATGGAGAGGAACAGGAATGACAGATGGAGAGGAACAGGAATGACAGATGGAGCGGAACAGGAATGACAGATGGAGAGGAACAGGAATGACAGATGAGGTAAGGAATGACAAGAAAATATTCTTTTATAAAACAAAAAAAGAACCAATATAATTTGGTTCTTTTTGTCTATTTTTTATAATTTTTAAGTAAATTGTCTATTTCTACTTTTCTAGGTTTTGATGATGATTGATCTTGCCACTCTACTACAACTTTTACTGACATTTCTTGCATATCAGATTCTTTTATTTGTATTTTTCTAGTATAATTTAAAGGTATTTTTTTACAATCTGAAGTTAGTTTTTGACAATATTTTCAATTGTTATCTTTTCATACTATAAATCTCTCTCTGTACTCAGGATTTGAAAAATTTCAACTTCAATCTTTTTCTTCTAACATCCAAACTCATTCAACATTATTGACTATATAATTTGCACCCTCTTTTATCTTTTCAGCATTTGTATTTTGGTCATTGTCTAAAATACAACTTGAGTTATAATTCAGTACATTCCAACAAAATTTTTTATTTCAAGGGAAACGTAGCCAATTTGTATTTCTAATATTTTCTACTGCTTCTATTCATTCTCTTGCTATTTCTATAGCTTCAATTTTTGCAGAAACTCAGTCTAAAAAGTCTCTAGATCTACTAAAAAATCAAAAAACTCATATTATTCATAGTGCTAAAATAGCTATTACAACTACCGATTCTATTATAGAAAAAGCACTTTTCTTATTTTTCATCTTTACAAATTAAAGAATTAATATATATTATAGCAAAAATTTTTTAAATAATAACAAAAAAATAAATAAATGCAAAAAATTTCTATACATGATGAAAAAAAAGTAAAAGAACTTTTGGAAAGTAAATGAGAAAAAGCCTTTAGATACAGTCAAATTGAAAATGCTATTTATAAAAATTTTATTACAGATTTTGATGAAATGACAACTCTTTCAAAGCAAATAAGAGAAATACTAAAAGAAAACTGCTTTTTTAGCTCTTTAACACTTGATCACAAAATTGATAGTGATAACTGACAAACTACAAAAATGCTTTGGAAAACAGAAACTTGAGAGTTTATTGAGTCAGTTATAATGAGACACTTAACTTGAAGAAATACCCTTTGTATCTCCTCTCAGGCATGATGCCCAATGGCCTGCAGCTTTTGTGCAACTTGAAAACTTTGATTTTTAAAAAATCTGACAAACTATGAGATAATGGAGCAAATATTTTATGCTGCAAAAATGATGAATGATGAAGGATCTAGGCTTAGAAATATAGTTTATATGTGAATGTGAGAGCCTTTTTTAAATTATGATGTGGTAAAAGAAACTATAACTATGGCTTCAGCTCAAAAAAAATTTGACATATGAAGTAGAAGAATAACAGTTTCAACTTGCTGAATTGTTCCTTGAATTGATAAATTTACAAAAGATTTTCCACAAACAAGCTTAGCTATTTCCCTTCATGCTCCAAATGATGAAATAAGAAAAAAAATAATGCCTGTTGACCATACTTGGCCTTTAGAAAAGCTTATGGCTTCACTTGATAATTATACAGACACTACAAATAAAAGAATATTTTATGAATATATAATGATAAATTGAGTAAATGATCATATAAAACTTGCTCATGAACTTGGAAAACTTTTAGAATGAAGGCTTGCTCATGTAAATTTTATTCCTTATAATCCTTGAGAATGAACTGCTTCTGATGGTTTTTCTCCAACTCCTAGGTTTATAATTGAGAAATTTCAAAGTATTTTAAAACATTATTGAATTCCTTCAACTATTAGAGCAACTATGTGAGATGATATAGATGCAGCTTGCTGACAACTTGCAAATAAAAAAGTCAATAAGGAAAAATAGATTTTTTCTTTACTTTTTAAATAAAATTGTATAATTATAAAAATTATTTTTTGAAAAATTTTATTATGAAAAATATAGCTTTTAGAATTTTTATTATATTAATAGTAAGTTTTTTACTTTTTGTTTACATATTTCCTTGGAAAAATTATAATATTAAAGTACCTTTTTCAGGTCAAGATTATAGGCTTGGACTTGATTTACAATGATGAATTGAACTTGATTATAAAATAGATTTTGATAATGCAAGACAAGAAGAATGATTTGATAATGCAAGAGAAAAGGAAATTGTAGAGTGACTAAAAACAATTGTTGATAAAAGAGTAGAATCTCTAAATATAAATGATTCAGAGATAAATGATGCTTCTTATGGTACAGAAAAACACATAATTGTTCAAATTCCTCTTAAATGAAATGATACTTTAGAAAATTCAAAAAATATTGAAGTAGCAAAAGAGGCTATTTGAAGAGTTGTAAAAATATCTTTTAAAGAGAGAAGAAAAGAAATAACAGCTAAAGACATAGAAGAAAGAAAAAAAATAGCTGAATCAGCTTTAAATGAAGTAAAACAAGGGCAATTATTTTCTTTAGTTGAGTCTAAATATAAACTAAATTATGAAAATATTTCTAGCTGAGTTGTAAATTCTTTGACTCAAGTTATAAAGGCACAAGATTGATTAGCTGAAAATAAACTAAATGAAGTTAAAAATATTGACTGAGATGATTGATACTTTATCTATAAAAAAAGAGATGATTACTCTTTTAACTATATTTTTATAAAAAAGCTTCCTTCAGAGTGGAAAGATGCTGTTGATTCAAAATGAAGAGCTCTAAATGATAAATATTTTATAAAAGCTTCTGTTGCCTTTAATAATGCAGCTCAACCTATGGTTGAACTTACTTTTAATCAAGAATGAGCAGAAATATTTGGAGAATTGTCTTCTAGGCTTATTGGTCAACAAATGGCTATATTTGTTTGATGAAATTTGTTGACAGCCCCAGTTATAAACCAAGCTATTTATTGATGAAAAGCTGTGATTACTTGAAGATACACTCCAGATGAAGCAAAAAAACTTGCTCAAGATATAAATACTTGAGTTGTTCCTGCCCCTATTTATCTTACTTCTGAAAAAACTATTGATAGTAAAATTGGTTGAGAAGCTTTAGAAAAATTGATTTATTCAGGATTTGCTTGATTTTTGTTAATTTTTGTATTTCTAGTAGTGTTTTACAGATTGTCTTGACTTGCAGCATTTTTTGCTTTGGTTATCTATTCTATAATAGTTTTAGCAATTGTGAAAATGTTTTGAATGGTTTTGACTCTTGCTTCTATTGCCTGATTGATACTGTCAGTTTGAATGGCTATTGATGCAAATATTTTGATTTTTGAGAGAATAAAAGCTGAACTGAGAGAATGAAAAAGCATAAAAGAATCATTAAAAATTTGATTTAAGAGCTCTTGGTCTGCGATCTGGGATTCCAATATCACTGGACTTCTTGTAGCTATGATATTGTTCATTTTTGGTATAAATATGATAAAATGATTCTGAGCAATGCTTGCAATTTGAATTGTAGTTTCACTTTTCACTGCTATGTGGGTTTCTAGGATTTTTATAGCATTTTTAGCTGAAACTGTAAAAGATAAAAATTTATTTATCTGATTTAAAGAATAAAAAAAGAGGTGAAAATTTAGATTTTCATCTCTTTTTTTGCTTTGGAAAAGGAAAAATTTTTTTTAATTGATTCCTGCCTACTCAGGAATGACAAAGTTAATTTTATCCATTTGGGTTTCTGATAATATCATCAATAGATGTTTTTGTATTTCAAGTTGTTGTAGCAACTGTAGCAGTACTTGAAGCCATAAAATTATCATAAATATTTCCTAACAAAGCTTCATAGTTTGCAGGTTTTGTTTGGTTTTTTACTATATCAAGTCAATTAGATCTAAGCTTAGCATACATTTTATGCTTAGTTATATCTAATTGTCCTATAAATTGTCAGCTAACTGCTGTTACTTTTCTTTCAAAAGGCTCATATGTTTTTATAAATAATTTTTTCTTTTCTTCAGGAGTTCAAGATCAGTTTTTTATATTTTTAAATGTGTCTATATACATATCAAAAACAGCTTCTGCAGTTGGTGTTCCAAAATCACCATTAAAATTTCATATCATATATCATAGCATATTTCATCATCAAACTATTCAGATATTATTTTTTTCATAAACTCATATATCAATATCTTCTTTTTTTGGTGCATACTCATTGTCAGTCCATAATCATTGAGCTTTTTCAAAAAATGCTTTAAATTCTGGAATTTCATCTTTTTTTAGTGCAACAAGAGGATCAGAGAAGTTTATGTATTTTACAAGTTTATCTCAGTATGTTTCCCAAAAATCATATGCTTTTTTTGCAGGTTTTTCATGCTTAAAAATAGCATCAAAATCTTTTAGTATTTTATCTTGATTTGCTTTTAAATCAGGAGCATTTTTAATCAATGCTTTTATAAAATTTCTATAAACAATTCCTCATTCTTTAGAAATTCAAAACATCAAAGAAATATAAGGAGTTGTTGCAGCTATTGTCTTTACTCTTTTTACAATTTCTTGATAAAAGCCTTCTCCATATCATAAAACAGGAAGTATAAAAGCAACACTTTGCATATCTTTTGTACTTCAGTTAAATCAAAAAACTGCTTCCATTGCTCAAAGAGCATTGCTATACTCTCTTCACTCTATTGCTCATATAAAGTCTCATATTCTTCAATTAACAGTAGTTTTCTTTGAAGTATCTTCTTTTCAAGCTTCATACTCTGAAGCTCATCATGCAGAAAGCTCTTTTGCATAGTCTTTCCATAACTTAGATCTAAATACAGATCACTCAGCCTTACTTCACTTAAATTTTAACCAATCTTGTATTAAGTCTTCTTCTGGATAGTTATTTCAAGCTTTTCTGGCAGCTTGTTCTCTCTCTATTCTAAATGAATTTGTTCATCATAGAGCTGTGTACCAGAAGTATGTACCAGAGTATTTTGCTAAACCTTTTGGATATATGTTTCAGTATTTCAAAACAGAAAACAAACAGGCTACTATTTCGTACTGAGCAGAACTTTTGTTTGTAACTATTCTGATTATTTGTTCTATCATAAATCCAGAATCTAGTGCTTGAAGGTCATTTTTCATCTCTTCAACTAGGCTTTTTTCTTCTTGTTCACGTTTTGATTGTAAGTAGTTTCACACTTCTGCTCATAATAATCAAGAGAATTTTTGAGCAAATTTTATAGATTTAAGTCTGTTTCACTTTTCTAGTTTTACTTTTACTCAGTTTATCAAAAACTCAAAAGAATTTATTATTTCATAAATACTTAAACCTGACATAAAAGCCTTTATCAAATCAGTTTTTTTCTCAGGTGGTTTCATCTTTTCATTTTCAAGCTTTGAATTCAGCTTAGGTTTTAATTCATCAGTTTTTATATCAAACAAAAATTGAGTAAGATTTTTAGAGTTTGAAGCTTTTTTTAGAGTTTCTCTTTTTTTCTTTGAGTCTTTTTCTACAGTTCAGATATTGTAATCAACTGAAGTTTCAGAAATACTTTTTATAAGAGCTCATTTATTATCTTTTCAAGCAAATGAATTTACAGGATAACTTAGTTTTGGATCAGATACTTTATCATAAAGTTTTCATCATTTTACTGTTAATCCAGAAAGTCAGTCAGCTCAAGATAATCATAAAACTAGCTCATTTAAATTATTTATTTTTTTTGCTCTTTTTAGATCTTTTGGATTTGAAGCCATAACTTGGTACAAGTCTTTGAAAGTTATTTTTTTCTTTCAAAGTCATCATTGGTCTACAATTATAGTTTTATTTCTTTTATTTATAGAATCTATCAAAAATACAAAATTGTCTTTTTCTGAATATATAACAGTTTTGTCTTCACTTAAGCCAAATTCTTTTCAAGCTGGGTCTATTTTATCTAATCACAAAACCAGCTCATCATAATTATTTATTTCTGACGAATCATCTATAGATTCAGTAGCTCAGCTTTCTTTAAATGCTTCTGGTGAAAATAAATTTATATCTAGTTTTTGATTATTTTGAGAAATATTTTTTAGAAGTTTAAAAAATTGTTTGTAGGCATAAATTTCTTCAAATCATTTTCAGATTTTTTTAAATCAACTGTTTCAAGTGATATTTTCAAATTCCATAGTTTTTGTTTCTTTTGAATTTCAAATATCTACATTTTTTATGTAATAATAGGCTCTTTTTTCTCAATTTTTTAATTCTATTAAATTTCATTTTTGTAGAGAATCTATTTTTGATTTTATGTTTGGAGAGATATCTGAGCTATTTTTCACAAAATCTATAAAATTTTGATGAATTTTTCCTTTTTTGTCAAGTCATAATCCTTCTAATTCATCTTCCAATGCTCAAGATTCTGCTAAATCTCAGTTGTATTGTTCTATTATTTCTCTTTTTATATTTACTTCGTTTAAAAGATCAGTTACATTTATACTATCCAACTCATCAGTATTTATAAATATTTGAGATCTATCAAGAGAACTATAAACTTTTTCAGCTTCATCTTCAGGAACTCATAATTCATTTTTAATTGATTTTATGATTTTCTTTTTAATATCTTTTTTTATATTGCTAGATAATGCAGATCTTTCTAAATCATCAACACTAACTCTAGATATAAAATATTTTAAGAAATTTTGCTTTGATTCATCATCTGCAAGTATTGTAATTATAGCCTCTATATCACTAAAATTTACTTTTTTATCTAGTTTTAAAAGATCATTTATTATTTGTAATTGATCTTGACTAAGTTTTTTTAAGGCCTTTCTTGTAATTTTTATTTTTAAAAGATAATCTTTAGGTTTTTGTAAATAATTCACAGCTTGACCTGATTGCAGAGTATTTACTCTTTCAAAAAACTTTTTTCTTTCTTCTTCTGATTTTATAAGTTTTATTAATTCTGAAGATTTTGTAGCAATTAACTCATGATTTACTAATCATAGGTTTCTTGTAAACTCTTGACTAAATATTTTTTCTAAATCTTTTCTGTTTTTTGTTATTACAAATTGTACTTTTTTAGCTTCTTCTTTTATTTGCTCAGATAAAATATCTTTTTGGTCTTGAGTAAAACCAGCTATATTTAGAGCTAATTCTCTATAACCACTTTTTCTATTTAAAAAATTTTTAAATCTATCTATATTGTTTTGGTTTTGTAATAATGACAAGTTTAGCTCATTTTCTTGAACAAACTCTTTTTGAGCCTTATCCATAAGACTCTCATTTTTTCTTGCGTTTTCTCTAGCTTCTGCATTTTCTCTTGGAGATGGCATAGTTTTAAAATTAGCAAATATATTTTCTATATTATACATTATTTTGCTTATAAAGTCAAAAAAAAGAAAAACAAAAGCTAGACTTATTTTAGTTTTAAATTAAAATACAGTTATTAGTTGTTTTTTATAAATTTTATGTGAATATTTTTGTGAATAATTGTTGCCTTTGTTATCTTTTCTGTGATTGTTTTGGTTCATGAATGGGGGCACTTTAAAAGTGCTAGAATTTTTTGAGTAAAAGTTGAAGAATTTGGGCTTTGAATTCCACCAAGAGCAAAAAAACTTTTTACAGATAAAAAATGAACTATTTTTTCTTTGAATTGGTTGCCTCTTTGAGGTTTTGTAAAGCTGACTTGAGAGGCTCCAAAGACTTTTTTGCTTTATGATAAAGATAAAAAATTTTTAGATAATGAAGCTCTTGAAAAATACATTTCTGAGAAAAAAGATATTTTTGATAAATTTTGAGATAAAATTTTTGAAGAAGATAAAAAAGAAATTTTAAGAATTTTGGAGGGAAATAAAGCTGATTACAATCTGACAAATAAACCTGCATGGCAACAATCAATAATTATTTTAGCATGAATTTTTATGAATTTTGTGCTGGCTTTTTTGATATTTTTTATTTTGTTTATGGTTTGAGTTAAACCTATTTGAATAAATACAAAAATTCCAACAAATCTGGAAGTAAAGCTTATTCCAACTATTTCTCAGGCTATAGAAAAGTGAATTTTAGAAAAAAAAGACTGAATAAGGATTTCTCCAGCAGAGTGAAGTCTGGCTCAAAAGTCTTGATTAAATAAGGATGATGTGATTTTAGAAGTAAACTGACAAAAAGTAAATACAAATCAAGAGTTTTTATCTATTTTATGAGAAAATAAATCAAAAGAAATAACTATAAAAAGAACTTGTGAAACAGATTGTAATCAAAATATATCTATAAAACTTTGACAAGATTGAAAAATTTGAGCATTTATTTGAGAAAATATTATTTTTAATGAAAATTTTAAATACAAGTACTGACCTTTAGATTCAGCAAAATATGCATTTTTAGAGACTAAAAATCAAGTTTTGTTAACTTTTAAGTGAATGTGATTTTTGTTGAAAAACATAATTTCTCCACAAACAAAAGAACAAAGAACTGAAGCTATACAAAGCGTATCTTGACCTGTTTGAATTGTAAGTTTTATCACAAACACACTTTCAGCTGGATTTATATTTTTGCTGATTATTTGAGCAATTATTTCAATAAGCATATGAGTGTTTAACTTGCTTCCAATTCCAGCTCTTGATTGATGAAGATTTTTATTTATTGTTTTAAATGCATTTTTTAAGAAGATTTTTTGAAAAAGTTTGTTTAGTTCAAATCTTGAAATTATAATTAATTTTTCATTTATTATTTTGTTATTTTGACTCTTTATATTGGTAACTTATAATGATATAGCAAAATTAATTTGATAAATATTTATTTTTATGATAAAATTATTTCTGAAGCTTTTATAAATAAAAAAAGTTATGGAAAAAGATATTATAAAAAATGCAAAAAAATATGTAAATATGCTTTTGTCTCCACTAAATAAGCACTATTACCACTCGTATGAACACAGTATAGATGTTATGCAAAGATCTGTTTATTTAGCTGAACAAGAGTGACTTTCAGCTGATGATATAGAAATGCTAGCCTTGGCAGGGCTTTTTCATGATACTTGATTTATAATAAAATATGATAAAAATGAGCCAATTTGAGCTAAAATAGCAAAAAATTATTTAAAAAGTATTTCTTATCCAAATGATAGAATAAAAAAAATAGAGCAAATAATTTTAGCTACAGATCCTGATTATAAAACTCCAAAAGATATTTATGAAAAGATTATAAAAGATGCTGATATGGATAATTTATGAAGAGATGATTTTGAAAAAAAGTCAAATGATATAAAAAGGGAATTGGAAACTATAAAAAAGATAAAAATAAAAGATCCAGAATGGAGGCATTCTTTGGTAGAATTACTTTTAGAACATAAATACAACACTGAATCTCAAAAAAAGGATAGAAACATCAAAAAACAAGAAAATTTAAATAAAATGATCAAAGAATTGAAGTCTGAGTATTGTAAAGTTTCAACTAAAAAGTGTGAAGATGATTTTAAAAAATACATAGAAAACTAAAAAGAGAAATTTTTTAAATTTCTCTTTTTAGTTCTTTTGCTACTTTTATAAGTTTATCTATATCAGCTTTGTCATTGTAAAGGTAAAGGCTAACTCTTAGTGAATTTCACTCATTTTCAAAATCATGAAAAGGATGAGCACAATGCTTTCATGATCTTACTGCTATTTGGTTTTCAGCTAGTATTTCAGCAAAATCATTAGAATGAATTCACTCAAAAACCAGAGAAAAAACTCAAATTCTTTTCTTGGGATTTGTGCTTCAAATAAGCTTTACTTTAGGTATTTCTTTTATTTTTTCTAGAAAATATTCTATAAGCTCTTTTTCAACTTTGTCTATTTTTTCGAATCATCAAATTTTTTCTATATATTCAAATGCTCTTAATAATGAAACTGCTCAAGTTACATTTGGTGTTCCAGGTTCAAATTTATCTGGGATTTTTCAGTCTGTGTAGCTAGCACAAGTCACTTCTCAAATAGCTCAACCACCAGAAAAAGAAGGTGAGTATTTTTCTAAAAGCTCTTTTTTTCACCACAAAACTCAGATTCAGCTGTCTGCTAAAACTTTATGTCCTGTAAAAAATAAAAAATCACAGTTTAGTTTTTTTACACTTACAGGGAAGTGAGGAATGCTTTGGCTTGCATCAACTACAAAAAGTGTATCATCTCTTTTTAGTTTTCAAACTCTTTCTAGGTCAAATATTTGTCCTGTTACATTTGAAACTTGTGTAAATGAGATTATTTTTACTTTGTTATCATATTTTTCTTCAAAGTCAGAAAAATCTAAATCATAATCTTTTGTTACTTTTACAAACTCAACTTCTATTCAGATTTCTTCTTTTAGCATAAGCCAAGGAACTATATTTGCATGATGTTCAGCTATACTAAGTAAAACTTTGTCTCATTTTTTTAGAATTTTATTTTTCTTTAAAGTTGAAGTTAGTAAATTTGAAGCATAAGTTGTATTGAATGTATAGATAACCTCTCTATAATCATCTGCTTCTAGATGTTTTGCTACAATCTTTTTTGAGGCAACATAAAAATCCTCAGCTATGATTGCTATATCATACATCCCTCTGTGGATATTAGAATAACTATTTTCTAAAAATTCTTTAATTCAATCAATAACATAACTAGGTTTTTGGCTACTTGCTGTTGAATCAAGAAAAACTAGATTTGGATTATTCTTAAAGATAGGAAAATCTTGTCTGAAGTTCATATTTTTTTTAATTTTAATAATATTTTATAAACAAAAGTTGTTTAAATGATTTATTTTGATGTTTTAGGTTAAGGCTTTACCTATTTTCAAAAGAAAATATTGAAATTGTTTAAAATAGAATTAAAATTTCCTGAGATCAATAAACAAAAAACATAAAAATGGTTATTTTATGTTTTTTTAGTATAACTAATTTTTTAAATAAATCAAGACTTTTTTTCACAACTTCTAAAAAATATAATAAAAAAAAGGGGCAAATGCTTTGTCCCAATTTATATTATTATTTCAGGATCTCAGTCTGTAATTAAAATTGTATGCTCATATTGACAACCTAAACTTCAATCTTTTACATAAATTTCCCAGTCTCACTTATCAATTATTTCTCAAGATGTTTCTCATAAAATAGGTTCTATAGCTATAACCATTCATACTTTTAATCTTTGTCCACTTCAAGGTTTTCAATAATTGTAAATATATGGTTTTTCATGTAGTTTTTTCCCAACTGCATGACCAGTTAGTTCTTTTATAATTTTATATCAATACTCCTCTTCCACTACTTTTTGGATTTCAGCTCATATGTCTCAAGTTGTGTTTCAAGCTCTAGCTTTTGCTATCCCAGCATAAAGAGCTTTTTTGTTTGCTTCTATCATTCTAGCTCAAACAGGATTTTTGTCATCTCAACCAATTATAACTGAAAAAGCAGCATCTGTATTTACTCAGACTTTTTTATCTTTTATTCAAAAATCAAATGTCACTAAATCTCCATCTCTAAAAACTATTTCAGGTAAACATCTTCAGTGAACAACTACATTGTTTACACTGATACAAATATTATTTGGGAATCAATAAACTCATTTGAAACCACATAAAACATCGTGTTTTTTGGCTATTTCACCACAAAGTTTATCAATTTCTACTGCTGTAGTTCAATCTTTTAATATTTTTTTTATTTCTTCAAATATTTTTTTATGAATTTTTGCATTTTGTTTTAGTATATGTATTTCTTGTTTTGTTAGCATTTTTTGTATTTTTACCAATTACAATCTCAACAGTCTCAATTTCATGCATCTTGTTGATTACAAATTTTTACAGCTTTTTTACAAGTTCAAATTAATTTATTTATAGCATTTGACATTTCTATATGAGTATTTATAAATCTATTTCTTAAATTATCTGAATTGTATTCTGAAACAGATCAATAATTTGACACTTCAGCATACATTTGGTCAATTCTTGATTTTACATCTTTTATTTGAGTAGAATTACTTTGGACTTTATTTACATCTTTTACAGGTAATGATTTTTGTGCTTTTGTCATTTTTTGTTCATAATTTTCAAAAAAGTCTGTTACCACTTCTTCTTTTAGCTGTTGAAATGTGTCTTTAAATTTTTCTGTAGCTGTACTAAATGTATTTGCAACAAAATTATTAGTTAGAGAAAAACTTCATTTTTTGTTGTATTTTTCAAGTGCTTCTAAAACATTTTCTTGGTTATCTCAAGATACTCATTGTCTTGATAATTCTTTTCTCAAAAGCTCTTTTTCTATGGCTTCAGCTTCCTCTCTAGGTAAAGTATTTATTCCATTTACCATTGCCCAAGCTTCTTTCCACTTTTTGATTCAGTCTTTTGCATATTTTTCATCTTCAAATATTTCTTCTGTTTTTTTCTTTACTCTATCCCATAATCTACCTTCTTCTTCACTACAGCTTATGTTGTTTTCACTTGCATAATTTGTTTCTATATCAGCAAAAAAACTATTGTCAATCAAAATATAATTTCTAATATCTCTACTATAATCCTTTTGTCAATTAGAAATTTTTACAAAAGCAGATTTTACTTTTTCATGATTTTGTGAAACATTTCTCAAAACATCTCATACTGTAGCTCAGTCTTTAAATTCACATCTTCACTTAACTCAGGCACAAACACTTTTTGTTTTTGAATCCTTTGCATTTGAATTTGAAACTGATTCTATTGCTTTTTTTATGAATTCATCTTCTTTTTTTAGTGTGTTATAGTCTCTATCTACTTCTTTTGGGATTTCTTGAAATTTTCAATAAAAACTAAAATAATCTACTTCATTGAAAAAATTATTCATATTAAAAGTATCACTAAGGGCTTTTACTCCATAGCTATATATAGAATTCAATCATCACTCATCACCTTTTGCTTGAGAAGAAATATTTCCTAAAATAGTTTTTAGGTTTCTCAAATATTCTTTTAATCAGTTTGAAGGTTCATTTTTAATCAAACAAGAACCTGCATTTACTGATCAAATAACACAAAAGAATAATATAATTGTACAAAAAAAATTTTTCATATATTTTTATTAAGTCATACTTCTATCAACAGGAATTTTTATCATTTCATTTAAAATAGCTTCTAGATTTGTTATGTAGTCATTCATTGCTCTATTGAAACGTTCAACTTCTTTCATTTGCCTTTCTATATCTCAATTCATCTCATATCTAACCTTTTCTTCAACAGTAGTTCTTAGAGAATCCAATTCGCTTAAGCTTTTGTCTTGGTATTCTTTTAATTGCTCTATTTTTTGTCTCATTTCATCTGCAGAACCAGCTGAAGAATTAAAAGTAGCTTGAGATTTTCTTTCTATTTGATTAAAAGATGATAAGTCATTTCTCATGTTGTAATCCATTCAGTTTGCTTTATAATATTTCTCAAGTTGAGACTGAAGTTTTAGTTCCTGATCATCTTGATTTGTTTCTTTGTCTTCACCAGTTGTTAAATCTTTGTTTAAATATAGCATTGGTACAGGTTCATAACTTATTTGGAATCAAAGATGAAACATATCTGGAAGTTGTAAATCTTTTAGTGAAAGTTCAAAGTTATTTATACTCATTTTTGCTTGAGAAAGGGAAGAGTTCACAAATTTCTTTAAATGTTTGTTTGACCTTTTTACTAGAAATTCTATACTTGGATCTCATCCACTTCAAAATCCTCAAGCAATAGTTTTGAATTCTATGTCTATACAGAAGAAATTATTACAAGGAAAGACTTTGTTGTCATTTAATTTTTTATAATCTTGTTTAGGATCTGGAGCTGTTTGTCAGCTTTTTCCTCAAGAAGATTTTCATCATTTGCTGCTTTTACTTGATTTTCATCAAGAATTTGAAGAATTTGTATTTTTATTTGCTGAATTTTGAGAATTTGAATTTCAAGAATTATTTGAATTATCTTCCTCTTCTTCTTCATCTTCATCAGTATCTTTTTCATTTGCTAATGTATTTGAAATGATTTTTCAAGAAACAGTGTTTAATCAAGAATCATCTTTTTTACACACAAATTCATTTTTTGTAGCTAAAAATCATTTTTCTTCTCAGCTACATCATCAGTTTGATTGACAAAGCATCTTTTGAACTTCTGTATAATTATCACATTTTCCACTTAAATCACACAAATTTCTATGTTTTATTGAGTCATCTTCTTTTTTAGAATTATTATTTTTAGTATTATTTACAGAGTTGTTGCTTGTAGGATTAGAATTTGCTCCAGTATTATTTTGAAAAATGTTTGCTAAACCAGAAGAAACTCAACTTGAACTATTTCAAGAAGAGTTATTTTGGCTTTGATTTGAGGAATTTGAATTATTATTTTGAGATTTATTAGAAGAATTTTTATTTCATTTTGCTAATTTGTTTATCAATTCTTTGACTTTTTTTGATAAATCTACAACTTTTTCAGCTGGATAATCATCTTTTTCTTCATGCTCAAAAATTATTTTATCTATATCTTCAAAATCTTTGTATAAATCAAATGGTCAGTTTTCAGCTATTCAATCAGCATATATTCATACATTTGAAAATCACATAGTTTTCTCAGATTTGCTTCTAGCACTGTTTTGAGAATCTACATAAACACTTGATATTGCATTAAGTAAAATTCTTAGTTTTCCACTATCTATATTTCATTCTTCATCTCTACAATTTTGGTTTAAAGAAGCAGTCAATCAGCTCACATCTCACTTAATAACTATGTCTCTCACTTCAGCTTCAGATAAGTCCCTATCTATACAGTTTAATCAGCTTTTTTCAGTTATTTTTTTATTTACTCATCAATTATTTTCTAATTCAATAGAATACATATCAGAGCCTAATTTTCCTAGGTTGTCTGATATACTTGAGTAAAATCATTTATTATCAAAATCTAATCAATATGAAAAAGCTTTGTTTCAAAGAGACAAAAACAAAATTAAAATAAAAAATAGTTTTATAAAATTTTTAAGCATAAAGTCAAAAACTACTACTTAAATATTAATCTACTTATATTATATCAAAAAAATATTTTTTACAAATAAAAATAGCCATTTTTTGTTTTGGCTATTTTATAATAATTTCATTTTTTGAAGCAGTAAGGATAAAGTCTTTTTTTGACTTGATTGTTATGATTTTTTCTGCTATCAAATCTTCTATATTATCAACTAAATATCTTCTCACTTCTCTTGCTCAAAAATCTGGATTATAAACATTTTTTAAGATAAAATTTATAACTTTTGAATCATATTTTAAGCTAAATCATCTTTCAGATAATCTTTTTGATAGGTCTTTTAATCACAAATTTATGATTTTTTTGATTTGAATTTTATCCAAAGGATTGAAAACAATTATTTTATCTATTCTATTTATAAATTCTGGAGAAAAATAATCAGTTAGGTTTGTTTTTATTTTGTCAGCTGCTTTTTTATAATCATCAATAATTTTTTCTTCTTCATCATCTGTTACATCAAAACCTATTTTTGCTGCTTTTTTTGTAAATTCTTCTTGACCTATGTTGCTTGTCATAATTATAATTGTATTTTTGAAATTTACTTTTTTGCCTTTGTTATCGGTTAAAATTCATTCTTCCAGTATTTGTAATAATAAATTATAAACTTCAAAATCTCACTTTTCTATTTCATCAAATAAAATCACACTGTAAGGTTTTTTTCTGACTTTTTCTGTCAACATTCATCATTCTTCATATCAAACATAACCTGAACTAGCTCAAATCAATTTATTTACAGAAGTTTTGTCTGAAAACTCACTCATATCTATTTTTATAAGAGCATCTTTATCATCATAAAAATATTTTGCTAAGACTTTTACAAGTTCAGTTTTTCATACTCAAGTTGGTCATAAAAATAGGAAACTTCAAATTGGTCTATTTGGATTTGAGATTCAAGCTTTGTTTCTCATAATAGATTTTATTATTCCTGAAATAGCTTCATCTTGACCAATTATTTCAGATTTAATCTTTTTTTCAAGTCAAATTATTTTTGCAGTTTCATCTTTTCATAAGTTTGAAACTGGAATTCCTGTCGCAATGCTAAGCACTTTTTGAACATCTATTGATTCAACACTAAACCTTTTTTCTTTTGGCACTTGAAATTTTTGTTTCATTTCAGAAATTTTTTTCTCAAGTTCTGCTTGTTTTTCTTTTAATTTAAAAGCTTTTTTGTATTGTTGTGAAATCACAAAATCTTCTATTTTTTTGTTGTTTTCAACTATTTTTTCTCTTAATTGTTTTATTTCAGTTTCATCAAAGTTGTATTTCATAGATTTTAAACTACAAGCTTCATCTATCAAATCTATAGCTTTGTCTGGCAAAAATCTATCTGTTACATATCTAACAGAAAGTTCTACAGCCTCATTTATAGCATCTTCTGAAATAACTAAATTGTGATATTCTTCAAAAGAATTTTTTATTCAAGATAGAATCATTTTGGCAACATCTTTTGTTGGCTCTGCTACAACTATTTGTTGAAATCTTCTTTCCAAAGCAGAATCTTTTTCTATGTATTTTTTGTATTCATTATAAGTTGTAGCTCAGATAATTCTTATTTTTCATCTTCACATAGCTGGTTTTAAAATATTTGATGCATCAAGAGTTCATTCTCCTCATCCTGCTCAAATAATTGTATGTATTTCATCTATAAATAAAATAATTTCATTTTCTACTTTTGAAGCTTCTTCTATTATTTGTTTGATTCTAGACTCAAATTCTCATCTGTATTTTGTTCCAGCAACTAGGGAAGTCATATCTAGAGCCAAAACTTTTTTATCTTTCATAGAAAATGGAACTTCTCATTTTGCTATTTTCATAGCTAATCATTCAATAATTGCAGTTTTACCAACTCAAGGTTCTCAAACCAAAACAGGATTATTTTTTGTTTTTCTGTTTAAAATAGCTACAAGCCTTTCTACTTCATTTTCTCTTCAAATAATTTTATCAAGTTTTCATTCTTTTGCTTCAGCTGTCAGATTTGTTGAGAAAAAGTCTAGTGCTGGAGTTGTTGATTCTTGAGAGACATTTCACTTTTGTTCTATGTTGTTATCAAAAGGAGTCATCAAATCTTCTCCTGCTTTAAAAATATTTTGAGTTAAAGCTCAAAGTAATTTATTTATATTTTCTGTTGTTTCTAAATCCAATTCAGCATTTCTCATATCTCCTTCTTTTTCTCAATCTACACTTCAAGATTCATTTAATTCTCTCAAATTTTTTTCTATATCACTTGAAGTTATCCCTATATAATCAAAAAAACTATTTACCCAAGAATCATTTACTATAAGGGAAATCAAAAAATCTTCAATACTTGCTTTTGTTTTAGAATATGATGCTGCTATTTTTATACTTCAGAGAATTACATTTTTTAATCTAGAATTCATTCAAGAATAAATTCATTTTCTTTTATCAAGAGACTCATTAAAAATAGCTTTATTTATGATTTCTAAAGTTAGTTTTTCATTTATTCCATACAGATTAAATATTTCTCTTATAGATCATTTTGCTTCTCTAACAATTGAAAGAAAAATATCTTCTACTCATAAATATTTTATTCATAGTGATTGAATATTTTCTTCTGTTGTTACAAGAATTTTTTTATATCAAATTGAAAAATTAGTATATGACATGTTTTTTTATATTTTAAAAAATACTGTTTGCAAATTATAAATAATTTGCTATAATGTATTATATCATAAAAGTCTTTAAAAAAAAGTTATAAGTTTTTTTTATGTTAAAAAGTGACTAGACTTTTTTTGATTTTAATTTACTATTTAATTAATTGTTTATGTCAAAAAAATGAATTTTAACTGTAGCTACAGCTTATGTAGCAGGAGTTGCTGCTGCAACTTTTTATTGAAAAAATAGCAAACAATTAAGAAAAGATTTAGAAAAAGCTGAGGAAGAGGGAACATCAAAATTTCAAGTTGTTATTTGAGCATTTCTTGATACTCATTCAAATATGATAAATTCACTAAAAGAAGAGATAATGTGTGAAAGAAATATAAAACTTTATCATGAATACATGGATGAGGCTTCAAGAATTTTTGATTCATATAAAGAAAAATGAAAAGAACTACTTTTAGAATTAAAAGAAAAATGAGCTGATTATTGAGAAATAGCTTGAAAAAAGTTAAAAGAACTTTATAATTCAAAAGTTTTTGATTTAGAAAATATAAAATGAATTTCTTCTAAAGCTCTTGAAGAGTTGAAAGATAAACTTTCTAGAATCTTTTATTTTACAAAGTCTGAAATGGAAAAAGAAGTTGAAGAATTTAAAAAAGACAAGAAAAATAAGAAAAAATAATCCCTTAAAAAGGATTATTTTTTTGTTTTAAAAAGCAAAACAAATTAATTCATTTCTTTATTTGTAGATAACAAAATTTATAGTGTAGGGAACGATTGCATCATTCCAATAACTGTATTTATTACTGTTCTCAAGATTTTAGAATCAATAGAAATGTTTTCTTTGTTAATTTCTTTGAAAAAAAACAAACAAATTTTCAAAATAAAAAAATAGAAAAGGAACAATGCAATCGTTCCCTACAAATACATAATTAATTTTAAAAATTATAAAAATTTTTAATTTTGTTCTAGTTGTTCACCAACTTCACCAGCTATTTTTATAGAAGGAGTTAGTGTCTTTCCTCAAAGAGCCCATTTTGCAGGACAAGCTTGAGTTGGGTTTTTTCTTATAAATTGTAAACCTTCTATTTTTCTTATCAGCTCTTCACTATTTCTTCAAAGTGGTCCTGAAGTTATTTCTATTCATTTTACATTTAAATCTGGATCTATTATAAATGTTCATCTTCAAGCCATTCCTGTTTCAGAATCCCATATATTATACAAATCTGCAACAAATCAAGTGTGGTCAGAAAGCATTTTATAAGGAAAATTTTTCATAAGAATTTCATGCTTTGTCCAAGCTCTATGAGAAAAAATAGTATCTGTAGAAACAGCTAAAACTTCAACTCACATTTCTTCAAATCTATATTCTTGGTCAGCCATATCTTTTAGTTCAGTAGGACAAACAAAAGTAAAGTCAGCTGGATAATAAAATAAAACTGTCCATTTTCAAGCTAAATCTTCTAGAGAAATAGAAAAATCTTCATCTTTTTTTGGATCATAATAAGGCAGATCAAAATGAGGAGCTTTTGTATCAATTTTTACAATTCCCATTGGTGTAAAGTCATCATTACAATCACAGCACTTGTCTAATTTTTCCATAATTTTTTTTGATAAATAATTAAAAATTTTGAGAATTTTTCTCAAGTGTTACTATACTATTTATATTAAAAAAAAAGTCAATTTTATATTTTTAAAATTGACTTTTTTGCTTTAAATAACCTCAACTTGTAGTATTCTTTCTTTTGTTGCTCAAGTTGGATCAACTCATTGAATTTTCAAATTATTGACTCATTTTTCAAGTTTTTCTGTTTGGTTTATAGGTATCACATAATCTCCAGAATTTCAAAGATTTTTATATAAATTATTGTTTATAAACACATTTACATTTGACAATTTTTCTTTTGGAGATACATTAAATCTTAGGTTAAAATAATCTTCTTTATTTATTTTTATACTAGAATTTTTTGGATTAGTTATATTTATAGTTAAATCAGATTTTTTTGAGTCAGATTTACTTGAAGTTGTTTGAGTATTTATTTCTCAAGCTGGGTTTGGAGTGTTTGTATTATCAGATACAGTTCAAACAGTTATTTCTTTTATCTCAGAACCTGAGAAAAATTCTTGATTTACAGCTCTGATTTCTAGTTTTACTCTAGAATTTGTGTATTTTTCAGGAATAATCATACTTATTGCTATACCAGCAGCATTTCTATTGCTTATATCAAGTGATTGTATAACTTCTCAGTTTGCAAGTATTTCTAAATTATTTATAGGTGAAGTAGATATAAATGCCAACTCTATAGGGTTTATTCAAACATTATAGCTTTTTGAAGATGATATATTTGATTTTATAACTATATTTCAATCATTAGAACCCCTTTTACATACTTCATCCTTTACGGATGTTACTGAACCAGAAACACCATATTTTGCTATAGCTTCCTCACTTTTTGCCCAGGCTTGAACAGGAGCTTCCCAAGCACTATTTTCAGGTTTAAGAGAGTGAAATTCTAATACTAAAGATTTTTTTATAGCAGCAGCAGGTGTATCTTCTGTGACTTTTCAGTTACACAAAGCATCGTATTCTATCATTCTATAACTTTTGTCAATCTTTTTAGGCGGATTCATGAAGTATGATGACACTAAAAAATTGTTTTCTGGATTATCAGGATTCGGTAGATATCAGCTAATTCAAGAGATTGTCACATTTTTTACATCATCTGGCTTTTTCCAATTTAAAACATCTTTTCATTGGTGGTAAAGCTTCATAAAGTCTCTCCAAATAGGAGCAGCAGCTTCAAGTCAACTAGCTGACATCTTTGGAGCTTCTCAATCAGTATTTCAAGCCCAAACTACAGTTGTTATTTGAGGAGTATATCAAATAGTCCACAGGTTTGCTGGAGCTTGTTCTTTTTTTCATTTTACAACTTTTGTAGAAGTTCAAGTTTTTGCAGCAGCAGGCCTTCATATGGTCAAATAAGGATTCCAAGAAGATTTACGAGTTTCAGTATCTCTTAAAATATCATTTATTAAAAATGCTTGTCCTGTAGGCATAACTCTCTCTTTTTTTGGATTAGAGTTGTCTTCTATAACATTTCATTTTGAATCAACGATTTTTAAAATAGGATTTACCTCTATTTTTTCTCACATATTTGCAAATACCATATATGCTTGAGCCATATCAAGAGGAGTCATTTCTCAAGTTCATAAAGCTAGTGATGCTCAATATCCTTCATTATATTTTAGTGATTCTGCTCATAGTTTATGCATAAAATCAACTATTTCTTTTACTCAACTTGTCATATAAAACATCTTTACTGCAGGAATATTTCTAGAATGATTTAGGGCTGTAGCTATATTCATTTTTCACTCAAATCCTCAGTCAAAATTTTTAGGTTTATAATTTCAAGGGAAAGTCATCGGTAAGTCATAGATTGGAGTTCTAGTTCATATTTCATTTTTTTGCATAGCAATAGCATATACAAATGGCTTAAATGCTGAACCTGGTTGCAATTTAGAAGTTATGATATTTACATTTCATTTTCAATCTTCACTGAAATAATCTTTACTTCAAACCATAGCCAAAATTCATCAAGTTTTGTTGTCAAGAGAGACAAGAGCAGCATTTTTTGCATTAAATTTTGAAGTATTTTGATTTGCTTGTTTTGCTACTATTTCTTGAGCTTTGTTTTGTAAATCTAAATCCAAAGTTGTGTAAACCTTTAAACCTCATATAGAAATATTTTCTGCTCAATATTTTTTCTCTAAGTATTCTTTTACATAAAATACAAAGTGAGGAGAAATTATTTTTTCTTTTACAGTATTAAATTGGTATCACATTCAAGTTATAACAGATTCTTTAAGTTGGTCAAAAGTGATATACTTGTCCTCAAGCATTCTTCACAAAATATAATCTTTTCTTCAAGGATAGTAAGACAAAGTTTTGTTTCAGTTTTTTACAGTTATGCTTGCTAATAAATCATCTATTTGAGAATATTCTAAAACTACACATCATTCAGAATCAACATCAAATCATTTTACTAATTCTTTTTCAACAGAACAAATTATATATTTATTACTTCAGTCTACTCATTTTCATTTTAATTTAGATATTTTTCATTTTAGAGAATTTACTAATTCTTTTTGAGAATTAACTTCTTCTTTTGTTACAAGATGAGTTGTATTTTTTTCTTTTAAACTTGAGGCTTCATCATTTGTTGTATCAGGATCAGTATATATTAGATATCATACAAGTCTATCTGCGTGATTGTAAGGAGAATAATAACTAGGTCCTTTTGGAAGAGAAGCTAAAACTGATGCTTCAAATACATTTGCATCTTTGGCACTTTTGTTGAAAAATGTTTTTGCAGCTTCTTCTATACCAAATGCATTGTGTCAAAATTCTATTTTATTTAGATATAATTCAAGAATTTTTTCCTTTGGTATTCATTTTGTAAGTTTATAAGATAGGAAAATCTCTTTTATTTTTCTATCTATTCATTCTGTTATACTTTCTTTATTTTTCTTTACTATAATAGTATTTCTGATTAATTGTTGAGTTAGAGTTGAAGTACCTCAAACAGACTCACTTCTTCAAGTCAAAAAGTAAAATCCAGCTCTTACTAATCAAATCACATCAACTCAAGGGTTTTCCCAAAATCTCTTGTCCTCTCAAGCAACAAGAGCATTAACTATATGTTTTGATATTTTTTCATAATCTACATAAGTCCTTTTTTCTTTGTAGAGTTTGTACAACTCTTTTCAATTTCTATCATAAAAAATAGAAGTTTCAGCAATTTGATAGTCTTTTAATTGTTCTACATTTAAATCTTTTAGATATTTGTTGTATAAAACAATTATAAATAAAAATCAAACTATTATGAAAAATGTAATGACATATATGATTATTTTTATAGCACTTTTTGTAGATTTTTTCTTTTCTACTTTTTTGATTTTTTTGAATTTTGTGCTTAATCTATTGTTGTTTATGTCTGTTTTTCTTGGAAATTTTTTATTTATACTCATTTATTTGAGTTAGAAATTAAAAATATTTTTATCTTCAGCATAATCCTTTCATAAAACTATTTCAATAATTGCTTTTTCTGTTGAATATTTTGGTTCAGAGATTTTTATAAATTCTCACTTAAAGAATTCTTTTAAAGCTTTTATTGTATCTGTATTTTCATCAATTCAGTTATAATAAATCACTGATTTTTCTATTGTTTCAGGAGCATTTGAAACAAATTTTTTATCTGTAAATTTAAATCAATATCTTTTCATATTATTCACCATTGCTCCAGCTCAACTCACTTTTGAACCATTGAAAATGTTTATTTTATAGTCTTCTGCTTCTACCATAGGATAGTGTAGAACTATATTTGAATATTTTTTAGATAGTTCATAATTTGAAAGAGTTGAAGTTGTACTTCAGTTTACTAAAGAAACCCATTGTCATCAGAAAAGATCTCTTTTTGGAACATATAAAATTCATCATTTTTCACAAACAGAAGTTTCTGAATAACAAGTATCATTGAAATTTGAAGAAATAAATCTATAATTTTCCTTCAATACTCATAAATCTAGAGCCAAAGATATCGCATCTGTAACTCATATATCTGTAGATAAATATTTTGTAAATACATTGTAAAGCTCAACTATTTTTGCTGGAGAAGTTTCTTGAAGTAAGTTTGAAGTAAGTTTATTTTTTACAGCTTGAATAACTTGTTGTTGTCTCAATGATCTGTCAAAATCACTTGTAGAATGTCTACTTCTAGAAAATTTCAAGGCTTGATCTCAGTTCATTAATTGTAATCATTTTTTGAAAGAAATAGTTTGGTATCACCAATTTTCATTTGGATAAGTAGTGTCAGTAAAAGACTCTTTTACATCTATTTCTACTCATCACAAAGTATCAATTATTTGTTTAAATCAACTAAAGTCTACATTTACATAATAATCAACATCTTCTCCTGTTATGTCTTTTATTTTTTCAGCTAGTTTTGCCATACCAGCTTTTTCATTTTTATTTTCTTTATAAAAATAATGTGCATAAACAGAATTTAGCTTTCAAGTTCCATCTTTATCTGGATAATTTACATACAAATCTCTTTGAAGAGATAGAAGAGAAACTGTTTTATTTATTCTATTTACTTTTGCTAAAATAATTGTATCAGTTAACTCTGGGGCATCATGATTTCATCATCATCTTCAAACCATCAATATGTTTACTTCTTTTTTTATTTCTTTTTGTCATTCTATTGTTTGTCAACTAGAATTTGTAATTCATCATAATTTTAAATCAACACTTTTAACTACATAAAATCATAATCAAACTAGTATTACAACCATCAGTAGTCAAAAAATATTCATAAAATTATTTGTCTTTTTTATTAACTTTTTTTTCTTAAAAACCATTATTAAATAATTAAAAATACTTCTGCTGTATTTTATATAAAAAAATATTTTTTTCAACTTTTATTAGAAATTTTATGTTAGAATTTTAATTAGATTTCAACTCCAACAAAAAAATACTGAAAATTTTTCAGTATTTTACTTCATTCAACCACCAAGTTGATTCATCAAATCTCACATTCACATTTGTCACATAATTCATTGCATTTTTTCAGCTGCATATTCTTGAGATTTTTTAATTCATTTATTTATAGCTTCAACTATAGCTTTTTCTAAAGCTTTTTTTTGTTCAGAATTTAATCCTGGAACTAAAACATCAGTTTCAAATTCAGCTTTTTCAGCTTTCATTTCTCCATTGATAGTTACAACAAAACCATCAACTTCAGATTCGATTAAAGTATTTTCTAATTCTTTTTTTATTTTCATAGCTTCTTGTTGAAATTTCAACATTTGGCTAGCTTTAGAGTAATCCATATTTTTTATAAATTTAAATATTAAATTTTGTCCAAAGATTATATTAAAAAAAAATAAAATATCAAATTTTTGCAAAAAATTTTTTTATATGATAAAATTTAATATATTTTAGAAAATAATTAATAAAAAATGTCTACACCAACACAAAAAGATGATGATTTGTTTATTTTACCAGAAGATTGAGCATCTTTAGATTTTGAAGATGTATCTAAAAAAGCAGAAAATAATTCTGATCAAATCACTACGATTGATGAAAATCCTGATGATTTTGCTTTTACTTTGGAAGATGAACAAAATACAGCTCCAACTGAGCAAAATCAAGAAAAATCAGATGATATAGACTTACTTTCTTTGGATACAAAAGATTCTCTTTCAAGCCTTTCAGATAGTATTTTATCTGAACCAACAAAATCTGAAGAAACTGCAAATTTTGATTTATGAGAATTTGCAAATAAAACTGAAGATGAACCTATCAATTCTTCTTGAAATATTTGAGATATGTCAGATATCTTAACTAAAACTATTTCAGACCTTACTCAAAGGGAAAATTTAATTGATTGAAATATTTCAGAAAAAGAAAAACATATCTGAGATTTAGAAAAAGAACTAAAAACAGAAAGAGATTTAGTTTCTGACTTGAAGTCTGAAAAGGATGCTATTGAGAAAAATAGAGATTCTCTTGAGCAAATGAAAAAAGATTTTGAAAAAAAAGATGAAAAATCTAAAAAATAGTATTTATCAAATAAAAAAGCCAAAACCCAAAAGAAAAAATAACTTGATTTTAATCAAGTTATTTTTTTGTATTTTTAGGGAAATATTTTTTAAAAAAGCAGAAAATTAGAGAAAATATTAAAAATATTCAAAATGCTTTTAAAACTATAGGGAATTCGCTTAGTATTCACATAGAAAAAATATTTGTATTTAGATATAATTCATTTATGATAAGATTAAAAATACATCAAAAAAATATAAATTTCAATTTTTGAGAGAAACTTTTATCAGATAAAGCAACAAAGAAACTTGATAACAATCAAAAAAGAGGAATTATTTTAATAAAAATTCAGTAAATTATTAGGTTTTTTCAGAGCTGTGATTTTATGATTTTAGGAGTTTTAAAAAAATATTCAAAAATACTTGTTCATAAAAATATCAAAAAGCTTCAAATAAAAATTCAAATAAATTCAGATAATATTCATAAAAAAATATTTTTTCCTGTTAATAATGCTCAGATACAACAAATATTAGCATATCAAATTCATGAATTGTAAAAAATATAATTTATAATATTTACTATATTTTCTCAAAAAATTAAGTTTCAAGATTCATCAAATAAATTTAAAAATTTAAATATTTGTTCAGTATCTATATACTCTGGTATATATAAAAATCATTGTATTTTATCCATAACTTTGTAAAAAATATAAAATTCTATTTTCATTATATTTGACTTCTACTAAAAATCAATTATTTCAAAAACTCTTGACAAAAAAATGTTTTGTTTTATTATTTATTTTAGTTAGAATTAAAATATTTTATATGTCAAAAATAGCTAAAATACAGTATCTTTGATGAATAGAATCAAATGATAAAAATTCTTCTGAGTTTGTAAGTCTTACTTGAAGTGCTACTTTGGTTGATATTGATGGCTTTTCTGGAATTATTGATTATGGAATGTTTCAGTGATGAAAAGCTGATTTTGAGAAAAATAGGGAAATTTTTGAAAATATTTGAAAATTAGACTTTGTTGTGCTTACTCATGCACATATGGACCACTCTGGAAGGCTTCCTCTTTTAGTTAAAAATGGTTACAACTGACCTATTTATACAACAAAACTGACTTGACTTCAAACTCGAGAAATGCTTCTTGATTCTGTAAAGATTATGAAAAATGAGCTTGATAAAGTTAAAAAAGCAAACAAAAAGATTTCAGAAAAATTTAAAAAAGCAAACTTTTTAGTAAAAAATTATGAGAAGTTAGCTTCAAATACACTTTCAAAAGAAGATAGAGAAAAAATTAAAATAAAAATATTTAAAAAATACTGAGATATAGATCAAAATGAGCTAGAAATAGAGTATCTTCAAGCAAAATGATTTTTAGAAAAATACAATATTGAAAATTTTTTAAAAGAAGAAACTTGCCTGCTTTTTGATGAAGTTGATGTTGAAAAGACTTTTTCTCTTTTTAAATTTATTGATTATTGAGAAGAGGTTACTTTGAAATGAAGTTTTTCAAATCTTGATGAAATTTTGGCTTCAAAACTGTATTTTTCAAAAAAAGATATATTTTTAAATTCAGATATTTTTAAAAAAGTAATTTTAGAATTAAAAGAAAAAATAGAAAAAACGAAGCAAGTTTTAGCTGAAAATAAAAATATTTCAAAAAGAAATAAAAGCATAAAAACTAAGTTGGAATCTGCTTTGAAATTTGTAAATCAAAATAAATATTATAAAAATCTTGAACCAAATTTAGCAAATCAATTGGCATCTTATAAAAATCTTTTAGAAAACAATAATATTTCAGATTTTTCGGACATAGATGACAGTTTGGAGCCATTTTATGAAATTCCTCATAGTTTGGAAGATTTGCAAGACTTACTTTGAAGAATAAAATTATTGCCAAAAGAAAGCCAAGAATCATCTCTTATAAAATCTATAAAACTTAGATTTTTTGATGCTTGACATATAGAGTGAAGTTCTCAAGTTTTGATTAGCATTATTTCACAAAATTCTTCAAAAGTTTCTTCTATTTTAAATTTTTGAAAAGATTTTTCTTGATTCTCTAGAAGTAGGGATAAACAAACAAATCTACTTTTTTCTTGAGATTTATGAAGAATAAAAAATCCAAATATAAGCTGAACTCCAAGCCAAGTTTCTAATGCTCTTGATTATTTGCAAGTGGAATCAACTTACGCTTGAAAATCGCATCCTGAAAGAAAACAAGTTGAAAAAAGATTTTTTGAAGAAATAGAAAATTTTCATTGAAAAATATTAATTCCAGCCTTTTCTATTCAAAGAACTCAAGAAATTTTGCTTATGATTTTAGAAAAAGCAAAAGAGCAAATTTGAGACTTAGAAAAATTGAAAAAATTGAAAGAAGAGCTAAAAGAACTTGAAAATAAATATGATTCTTTTGATTCTGTTGACAAGTATTTACATAAAGCTGTTCAAATTTCAGATGATATAAATATTTTGAAAAAGCAAATTTCAGATTTGAAAAAAACATCAATAGCTTTTCAAGAAATTATTGTAGATTCTCCACTTTCTGAAAATATCACAAATATTTATAAGAATAATTCAGAAATAAGCTCAAAATACAAATTGCTTGAACCATCAGAGCAAATTCGTCTATTTTGAAAGGAAATCATACATTTTATAAAATGAAAAAAAGAGCAAGAAAAAATTTATAGTGAAAAAAGAAAAGATAAAAAAGAAATAATTATTTCAGCTTCATGAATGTGTGAATGATGATGTGTTTTGACACATTTACAAAATATTTTAGAAAATCCAAAAGCAAAAATTATTTTTGTTTGATATTGTCCAGAAAATACAAATTGATGAAAAATAAAAGCAAGACAAAAAGTTTTTATAGAATGAAAAAATTTTGAAGTAAAGTGTGAAATTGCTGATTTGCCAGGATTCTCAGCACATATTGATTGACAAGAGATTTTACAATATTTACAAAATTTAAATTTTAAAGAATCGTGAAAAATAGCCTTAACCCACGGTTGAAACTCTAGAAATTTATTATCAGATGACATTCAAAGCAATATTGATACAACTCATAAAAGCATACAAATCCTAATTCCAAATTTGTGAGATGAAATACAAATATAAAAAGAACTTGAGTTTAATCAAGTTCTTTTATTGTTGGTTCTGAAAAATTGTCTTTCATTTCTACTAAAAATATTTTTATTTTTGTGTTTAAAAAGTCTTCTAATTCAGCTTTTGTTTCTATAAAATGCTCTGGCCTATCTTCAAAAATATGTATTTCTTTTGGAATAAATTTTAGTTTTTCAACTATGTATTTTACCATTTCAAAAGGTTTTTCTTTTGATTCATAAACCACTTTTACAGGAAAATGATGAAGTCAAACAGCTTCTATTTTTGCTTTTTGTAAATTATCAAATCAAGCTGTCAAAATCAAAGTATTTTCTTTTTCAAATCTTTTAATTACATGATTTGGAAACTCTTTTTTTTCATAATAATCTTTTACAAAATTTTCTATTCAAAGCACTTCTTCTATGTATTTATTTCATTCATTTCATCTTCTTCATTTTCTGACATCTTTTTTGATTATTTCTTGTGTTGAAAAAATAGTGTCATCAAAGTCTGAAACTATAAAAATTTCTTCTTTTTTTGGAAGAATATCTTTTTTGTCTTTAAAAATATTTATATCTCAAAACATAATTTTAAAATAAAATATTAAAATAGTCTTTTTATTTTAACTTTTTAAAATTTTTTGCAAATATTTTTTTAAAATATATTTTTTATTCAGGAAATATCCTTTCAATGCTTATCCATAGCTACTTTCATCAATCTTTTTGTTCAAGCATCTGGATTTGTATGGTGTTTGTTATATAGTTTTTCAACTGCTTTTTTATCTCACAAAACTATGGCTTTTGATAATAATTTTGCATTTTTATCATTTTCTCAAAGAAAAGTTCAAACTAAAAATAAATTTATACTTTGCTCTTGAGTTAGGTCATTTGGAGATATTTTTCATTTTGAATTTAGTGCTTTTTGAACCCAATCTGGCTCTCAAGAAGCTTTTGTATAAGGTGAAATCGAATTATTTGAGTATTTTATATATCTTCTTAAATATAATTCAAAAGTTGTATAATTATCTCAACTGTAGTTACTTAATCTTCTAGAATTTTTGTATCAATCTAATATTTGGAAAGGTCATTTTGCTGTTGAGCCTTGATTATTTTCTACATACTTTCCTCAAAAGCTTTCTATGTAAGTTACATATTTTAAAAAAGTAATTAAATTATTTTCTATAATTTTTCTTTCTTCTTTTGACAGAGTTTGGTAGTCTATCCCAGATTTAAACAATATGTCTTGTAATATTAGTTTTGTAGAAATACTTAATCAATTTTTATCTAAATATTCTCAAAGAGGAATTTTATCAAAATTTTTTTGAACTTGATTAAATTTTTCATCTTTTTTAATTATTTTTTTCAAATCTAAAATACTTACATTTGTGTGAATGTATGGAGGTTCTTCTTCATCAACTTCTATACCTTCTTTTGCTAAAACATTTTTTAGATTATCACTTGCTTTTTTTATAGAATCACATTTTTTATTTTCTTTATCAACTATTTTTTGGATAGGATTTTGATATCTAGAATTATTTTTATTTTTTGGTTCGCAATTTATTATATTTTCTATATTTGCTTTGAAAAAGAGTGTTTGGTCTTTTAACTCTTTTGGTTGAGCACTATTAGATATTGCTAGAGTTCATGCAATAGTGATTCATTTCAAAGTATTTTTTATATTCATCTTTTTTACATTTTTATAAGTTATAAATAAAATTATAAGAAAAAATCGACTTTTTTTATCGTCGATTTTTCTTTATTTCTTCAAACAAATCTTTACTTCGATTCATTCTACAGAAATATTTTTTTCTAGATCTGAGTTTTCTAAATCATTTGTGATTTTTGAAAGTGTTTCAGATTCTATATAATTTGTAAAATTTTTGATAGTTTCGGCTAATTCTAAACTTTCAATTTTTACAAAAATTCTATCTTCAACATTGTAATCAGCTTCTTTTCTAGACTCTTGGATATGTCTAACTAAGTCCCTTGCAAATCATTCTTGCTTTAATTCATCAGTTATTTTTTCATCCATAGAAATCACCATTCCAAATCAGCTTTCTATTTTTGCTGAAGAATTTGATGCTTCATATACCAATTCAAAGTCTCAAGCTTCAAGTTCAAACTCTCAAACTTTTACATTTCAGTTTGTCAATTCTTCAAAATTTCAAGATTTAGCTTCAGACATTATAAATTTTACATTTGCACCAAATTTTGGTCAAATATTTCTTCAGTTTGGCTTACAAATCTTTTTAGCAAGACTACTTCAGTCTACAACCAAAACACTTTTTACATTTAGTTCTTCTTTTATGATTTCATTATAATAATCATCAAAAACTTCTGTAATTGTGATAGATTGTAATGGTTGCCTTACTCTTATTTTTTGATTTGCTCTCCAAGCTAGTCATAAATTTATTATTTTTTGTATTTTGTCAGTATTTTCATTTAATTTTAAATCAATTAAATTTTTGTTATAAGAAGGGAAGTCTTCTAAATGAACAGATTCTTTTTTTGTAAGATTTTTGTAAATATATTCTGATACAAAAGGCACAAATGGAGCCAATATTTTTGTTAATTCAACCAAAGCAAAGTAAAGAGTTTCATAAGCATTTAGCTTATCTGAGTCATTTTCAGATTTCCAAAATCTTTTTCTGCTTCTTCTTATGTACCAATTTGTCAAATTATCCATAAATTTTAAAATTGGTCTTGTTGCTTGGTTTAATTCATAATTATCGAAAGCTGTTCTGACTTCTAAGGTCAGTTCATTTAGCTCTGAAATTAACCATTTATCTAAAATATTTTCAGAATTTAAATTTCCTTTTGGTTCAAAGTTATCTATATTTGCATAAGTTGTGAAGAAATAATAAGTATTCCACAATGGTAAAATTACTTTTTTTACAACTTCTTCTACTCAAGTTTCAGAAAATCTAAAATCTTGTGCTTCAACTACAGGAGAATTTAATAAATAAAATCTCATAGCATCAGCTCCATATTTATCAAAAATCAATTCTGGAGCTGGATAGTTTTGCAAAGATTTAGACATCTTTTTTCCATCTTCTGCTAAAACTATTCAGTTTACTATACAGTTTTTAAATGGAGTTTCATCAAAAAGTGCTGTTCAAAGAATTATCAAAGTATAGAACCAACCACGAGTTTGATCAAGTCATTCAGCTATGAAATCAGCAGGGAATTTAAAAGTTCAGTCTTTTGAAACTAGATATTCACCAGATTTTTCTAATTCTTGCCCCATATAGTGTTTGCTTGCATAAGGCATAGAACCACTTTCAAACCAACAATCCAGCACTTCAGGAATTCTTCTTAAAGTATTTCAAGTTTTTGGATTTTTTACCAAGATTTCATCAACAAAGTGCTTATGTAAATCTATTTCTTTTCCTGTATCTTTATAAAAATATTTTCCATCTTTTTCTTCTATTTGCCCAAAATCTTTATTTAGTTCATAAAGTTCTTTTATAGAACCAATACAAACTTCTTCTGTTTTATCTTCATTTTGCCAAACTGGTATAGCACTTCACCAATATCTATTTCTAGAAATATTCCAATCTTTTGCTCACTCTAGCCATTTTCACATTCTTCAGTTTCTGATGTCTCCAGGAACCCAAGTTATTTTTTGATTATTTTTTATCATGTGTTCTTTTATGGCTGTCACGTCTACATACCAAGCTGAAATAGCACGATAGATAAGAGGAGTATGACATCTCCAACAGTGAGGGTAAGAGTGGTTTATAGTAGATATTTTTACTAATTCTCCTGATTTTTTAAGTTTTTCTATAACTAAATCATTAAATTCAAAAACATAAATATCATTATCTTCAAGTAGATTTTCTGTTTTTCCTGTATCGCTTATGTGAGCTACAAAACCTAAATCTTTTTCTTTTCAAATAATATTGTCATCTTCTCAGTAGGCAGGAGCTATATGAACTATTCAAGTTCAGCTTTCAGTTGTAACATGATGTCAAGTCACAACTTTATAAGCATTTTTTCATAGATAAAAATCTTTTCAAAATTCACTTAAGTCTTTTTGAGCTACAAAATCTGGGAAAAGAGGTTCATAACTAATTCATTCTAAACATTTTCATTTGTAAATTCTCAAAATTTCATAATCTTCTTGATCTTTATAATAATCTCAGATTCTGTCTTTTGCTAAAATATAAATTTCAGAATTTGTTTTATCCATCAATTCTGCATATTCTATATCTTCTCATACAGCCAGACCTAAGTTTGCAACTAGAGTCCAAGGAGTTGTTGTCCAAGCTAAGATGTATTTTTTTTCAGAATCTTTGACTTTAAATTTTACAGTTACAGATTTGTCTTGTTTATCCTCATAACCTTGATTTACTTCAAAATTTGAAAGAGGAGTTGTACAACGAGGACAATAAGGAACTATTCTGTTTCATTCATAAATCAGTCATTTATCATAAATAGTTTTGAAAACCCACCAAACTGACTCCATAAAATCAGTATCCATAGTTTTGTAATCATTATCCATATCTACCCATCTTCACATTCTTTCAACAGTTTGTCTCCACTCATCTACATAACCAAAAACATTTTCTCTACAAGTTTCATTGAATTTAAAAACTCAAATCTTTTTTTCTATGTCATCTTTTCATGAAATATTTAATTTTTTTTCAACTATATTTTCTATAGGAAGTCAGTGAGTATCCCAACCAAATCTTCTTTCTACTTTTTTTCAAATCATAGTTTGGTATCTAGGAACAACATCTTTTATTGTTCAGGCAAGTATGTGTCAATAGTGAGGAGTTCCTGTTGCAAATGGAGGTCCATCATAAAAGTTGTATTCTTCGCAATCACATCTATTTTCTATAGATTTTTTGAAAATATTGTTTGCTTTCCAAAACTCAAGTATAGCCTCTTCCAATTCAGGAAAACTTTGTTTTGGATTTACTTTTTCAAAATTTACCATAATTTTTTTAATTAAATTTTAATTTTTCTCAATAAAGCTTTTCGTGTTCTAAAATCAGCTCTTTTTTTTGTTTTTTCTTTGCTTCTTGCCAGCATTTATCTTTATTCTCAAAATCTCCAGAAAAGACAGCTATAAGCCTTTGTTTATACTTTTTTTCTATTCTTTTAAAAATATTTTCTAAAGATTTTATTTTTCACTCTTTTTCTAGTACTTGGCTTAGACAAAACAAAATCCAAAAACAATCTCAAATTTCATCTTCTAAAAATACAGAATTTTTCTCTTTTAATTCATCTTTTACTTCATTAATCTCATTATAAAGCCGTTCTAAATATTTTTCTAGATTTACATAAAAAGGATTTTTTTTGTCAAAACTATTTCTTTTTTTTGCCAAATCTAAAACTTTTTCAATTAAATCATTCATAATTATAATTTATAATATTTATTGAAAAATGCAGGAATTGCTGAAGTAAAAGCATAAATAAACTGATCTTTTCTAGTCAAAATATCATCTGACCAAGCTCAAAAAGCTCAATTTTTCTTACTTGCATTTTCAACTCAAGTAGCAGATTCTAAAACAGGTCAAAGTTCTAGTTTTTCTGTATAAATTTTTTGATGAAAATACTCTGGAACTTCCATCATATTTGAAAATCAAAAGTGTCCATTTCAAGCATTATCTAGTATATAAACTACTCAAAATAAATAACTTTTTTCTCAAAAGAAGCTTGTTCATCCTTCCATTCAAATGTAAAAATCTGCATCAGAAATCTCTTTTTTTGAGTTTAGAGCTCTA
The DNA here is from genome assembly GCA_002761215.1 of Candidatus Gracilibacteria bacterium HOT-871. Lineage (GTDB taxonomy): Bacteria > Patescibacteriota > Gracilibacteria > BD1-5 > UBA6164 > GN02-872. Next base: position 340,594 of record CP017714.1, on the reverse strand, counting down.
TTTTTTGCTCAAATCATATTTTCTTCTATACTTGTAGGCATATCTGAGATTCAAGAAGATACTTTTATATCTATTATTTCTATATCTTTTCCTTCAAAATAGGGAATTTTAAAAATAGCTTCTTTTATAGCTTCTACTTTTGGAGCTGATTGTGTTCAAATCACTATTTTCATAAAAATATTTTTTAAAAAATAAATTTTTTATTTTCATAAATCATAATTTTGTATTTCTAGCATTTTTCAAAGTTTGATTTTGAAACAGGTTTTTCAATTATACTCTTCAGTTCATTCTAATCATCAAAATTCAAAAATTGCTTTTGGAGAAGTAGTTTTGTAACCATTTATAATATGGATTTCATCATACTCTTTAGGATTTCATTTTTTATCAAAAAGTCTTGTTTCCCAGAAACTTTTTACTTCTCTGTATTTGTATTTTGTTTCTCATTTTGCCAATTTTTCAAATCCTGGTCAACAGATTCTAAGAGTTAGAACTTTTTTTTCATTTTTCATAATTTTTCTTTAATTTTTAAAATTTTCTATCAATTTTAAAGCTTCAGTTTTGTACTCTTCTTCTTTAAATTCTGAAAATAAAGTAGCTTCTTGTAAAATATCATCAATCATCATAATAGTTTTGTCATCAAATCCAAAAGTATAAATAGATTCTAAAATAAAATCAATATTTTCAAAATCTTCTATATTTAGAGCTTCTTCTAGTTTTGATATAAAAGTTTTGTATAATTCCTGTTTATCCATAATCTCAAAATTTAAATAAAAAAATAAAAAGCACCAAAAACACAAAAAATCAACTTTTTGTGCCTTTGGCTCTTTTTTTGTTTTCAAAAGAGAGGTACCACCAAATGCTATTTCTCAATTTTATTTTTTTGACGAAGACTTTTCAAACTCCGAGGAATTCTACTTACAAATTTGCTTTCTTTTCCCAGCTTGTGGTTGATTTCCACTCAAGTGCTTTTAATTTTTAATTTGGTGAATTATATAAAAAAAATTTTTTATTGCAAATTTTTTTGAAAAACTAATTAAAATTTGTACATAAATGAGTTACATTGTATATTCAATAAACATTTGGCTTGATTTCTTTTTTATGAATTCAAAAACCTAAATGATTCAAACTTGGACTTGTTATACTTTTGTAGTGGCTTGCATTTTTCTTTCATTTTTCTTTCATATAACCATCAAAAGTAGATTTTACAGCTTTTTTTGTTTCCTCTAAACAGTCAGAATCTTTACAAAAAGCTATTCCATATCAAACATTTTCAACTGCTCAATTTCAATTTTCTATTTTACAATTTACTCAATTATTTTTAAACCAATTTTGAATTTTTCAAAAATCATAGTAAGCATCACCTTTGTTTCTTTTATGAGAAGAATATCATCTGTCTGAGCTTATTTTTGCCCAAATTTTAGCTGAATCTTGCAATCTTTTATCATAATTGTAGGGTTTTAATCAAAGTTTTTCTCTTTCTCAGTTATAAAGTGACAGCCAGTATTTTCAAATCTCATCTTCAAAACTTACTTCTGAAGTCTTTGGAGTTTCTACATTAGCTTGTGCTAATTCTTTATTTTCATTTACTAAATCTACTCATTCTTTGAAAATATATCTAGCTTGCCCATCTATCATCACTTTATAATATTCTCCAGCTTCTGCTACAACATCATAAGTGATTCAGATTTTTGTTTTTCATTGTAGCTTTGCTGTTTTACAAGCTCACTCTCTAATATTGTTTACAGAATTTGTGATTACTTTAGTTTGAAGAGGAACTTCTACAGCTTCACAATCTGCAAACATTTCTCATCTTAACAATGAAAAAATAGATATAAAAAGTATAATTTTCAAAAAATTTTTTATCATTTTAATTTATTAATTTTAAAATAGTGTCTATATCTGTGACTGATTTTATTTCATATTTATCAGAAAAATTGTTTTCTAAATTTTCATCAATATGTATAAAATCTATAGAACAAGTTTTAGCTATATCTCTGTCTTTTTCTCAGTCTCAAATAAAAACTGAATATTTTTCAAAATCTTTGTCTTTCAAAAAATCTTTAAAAATGCTTATATGTTCTACTCATTTTTGTATATTTTCACTTCATAAAATATATTTAAAACACTGATAAATTCATCATTTTTTTAGATTTTCTTCAGCAAATGTAGTAGAATTTCAAGTTGATAAAAATAATGTGTAATTTTTACTTAATTCTTTTATTTTTTCTGTAACTCAAGGGAAAAATTCTCATTTTTGGACTGAAATATTTATTTTTTCATATATTTTATTTGCTATACTGTCAGCTTCTTCTTGTCAAATATTTAAAATAGTTTTTACTTGAGTTGAAAGTCATTCTCCTCTAGTTGTAGATAAAAAATAAGAAACTGTATCTTTATCTTTTCAAAAATTCTCTACTAAATAATTTGTAACCAATTTTGTCAAACTTTTTGCTGATTGGATGAGTGTTCCATCTAAGTCAAAAATCAAATATTTTTTCATTTTTTTATTTTAAAGTTTTAGCTATTTCTTTTACTTGATTGTGAGTATTTTCCAGAGCAATTATTTCATCTATTGTAAAAAATTTGTATTCATCTATTTCAGAAACTTGAACTATTATGTCCCCTGAAACTATTTCACTTAAGAAAATGTATTCTAATTTTTTTGCTTGCTTTCAATTAAATTGATTGTATTTTAATTTATAAATACATATAGGCAGTGCTTTTTCTTTTATGTGTTCTACGTCTAGTCCTATTTTATTTCAAATAATTTTTATTTTTAATTGCAATTCTTCCATACATTCTCTTTTTATAGCTTTGTAAATACTTTCTCACTCATCTATGTGTCCACCTGGAAGAGACCAATAATTTTTTCATTTGTGTCTTACAAGTAAATATTTTCATTCATCATTTCTTAAAAATGTTCTTACAACTCTTTCCATCTTTTTGTTAAAAAATATTAAAAATTTAAATCTAGCAAAAAGGTATTTTAAACTCTAAGTAGCTTTTGTCAAATTTTATTATTCAAAATATTTGACTTATAGTATTTTTTAAGTAAAATACTTTTTCTTTCATTTTTTTAATTAACCGAAAAAGGAGAGTGAATTATGATGAAAGAATCTTATTCAGTACAACCAGTAGTACTTCCAGTACTTCCAAATAATCTAAATTTACCTGTTAATTACAGGTATTGTTCTTTGCAAGAAGGAGAGTACTTTGTAGTGTACTCTAATAAAGTCTACATTGCAAGGTACCGGTTTTATATGGTAAAAGATCCTCATAAAAAATTTATAAATGAGTTCAAACTAGAAAAATCAATATTAAATTTACATTGCAATAATAAATTAAAATTAGATGTTTTGAATTATTGTTGTTATAAAGATTACTATAATGCTGGAAATAATGATCTCATTAAAATAAATGGGATCATACTACTTCAGAAAGAAGGCTATTAAGCCTTCTTTTTTTTAGATATTTTTTACCATATATTCTCACTCTAGGTGATATCATCTTTTTTCATAGTATGGGCGAACTCAAACTCCAGCTATAACAGCCATCTTTTTGTAGCCATTTTCTTTTGCTATTTGTTCAGCTCTTTCTATAAGTCTTTTACCAAAACCTAAGTGTTGACCAAAAGTACTTCACTTTTCTCAAATAGAAAGTTGGTCTCAAAAAGTGTGTATTTCTCTGATCAGAGCACATCACTCTAGTTCAGGAAGTACAGCTAAAACTTCCTCATTCCTCTCTGGAAGCCTAAGTCTCAAAAGTGAAAAAATAGTTCTATCCTCAGGATCTTCAAAAGTTAAAAAGTGTTCTTTTCAATCAGAAGCTTCATAGAAAAAATCATGTAAAACTGCATTGTCTGGATGATTTCACTTATCTTTTATTTCTCTGTGTCTTATATCTAATAATTTTACTCACTTTTGTTTTAATCTATTTTCTACTATTTGTCTTAAATTTGCTGTTTTTGATCATTCTAAAATCTCTGAAGCAGGAATATCTCTATAAGTCCTATTTATTCTCACATATTCTGGAACCATAGCTTCTAAATCAGCTGTCAATTCTATAAGAGTTTCATCATCATAAGCTTTAAATCATCATTTTCTCCAGATTTCTGTAAGTTCAGATTTATCAGTTACAACCATTGGATAAATTTTTAATTCATCTGGTCTAAATTTTTGGTTGTTAAAAACTTCTTTTAATGATTTTCTATCAAGTTCTGGAGTTGAACCAAGTAAGTTTGGCATCATATGTGCTACAACTTTAAATCAGGCATCTTTTAAAAGCTTTGTTCATCTGATACTTTCAGCATTTCCATGTCATCTTTTGTTAATTTCGTTTATTTCATCAATAGTTGTTTGGTATCAAATCTCAACTCTTGTAACTCAAAATCTTCTCAAAGACTCTATTTCTTTTGGAGTTATCCAGTCTGGTCTTGTTTCTATTGCTATTCAGATAACTCTACACCTTGCTGTTTCATTTAGTTTTTTAGCTTCTTCTAGAGTTGCAGAGGCTTTCATTTTATAAGATTGTTTTATTTTGAAACTTGCAAATTTATCACTTGATAAATCAGTTTCCTCTATATAATCCTTCATTTCATCATAAGAATTAAAGGCATCATAGATTCATTTTATAAAATTTTCTCTATATTTTTTTGGATAAACTGACCAAGTTCATCAAATAATTCTTACATCATTTTTTTCTATTTTGTGTCCTGTCACTTCTAGTGCTCTAAGTCTATTGTGAATTTGTAAAATTGGATCAAAATTGTTTAGTTGTGCTCTCATTACTGCTGGTTCGTTTGGAATGTAGCTTTTTGGTAAATTTTCAAAAGTAGGACAATAAACACATTTTCCAGGACATCAAAAAAATTCTGTAAGTAGGGAAATTACAGTTACTCAAGAAAGGCTTCTGACTCACCTTTTTCTCAATACTTTCTCAAAAACTAGATTTTCTTCTATTTCTCAAGTAGCTTTTAGTTCATTGTACCTTTCTATCAATTCTATTGAAGGGAAAGGTTTTTTTATAGAATATTTTTTATAAACATTGTTTTTGATTTTGTGAAAATCGTCTTTTATTTCTTTGATATCTCTTTTATAATCTAGATTTAGCTTACTTAATCCTTCTTTTATCAATTCATCAATTATTTTTGTTCTCATTTTTTTGTAAAATTTTGTAAAAATCATTTTTTATTATACAAAAAATATTTCAAAATCAAAAATATTTTATCTAAACTAAAAAATATTCTTAAAAATTTTTTAAATATGTTTTGTTATAATTACTAATTTTTTCCTACTTTAAAATAAATTCTTATATTACTATATAAAATGTTATAAAAAAATAACAAGAAAAACTTGCTTTTTCTGAAAAATCCTTATAATTTTTTTGTTATTTTTTTTTGATAAATATCAATTTTATTGAATTATAAAGATTAATTTTTAACTAAGTCCTATGAGAAAATATTTTATTTTGAGTATGATTTTATCACTTTTTTTACTGTACTCTTGTACTTGAAGTCAGGAAAATACTTGAAGTTGAGCGGTAGAAAAGTGAAACTTTTTGATAGAAACTAAAACTGCCTGAAATTTAAATAATGAATATGCACTTGAAAAAAGTTCAAAAATAGAAGCAGCTTCAGAGATAGTTTTGACTTCAGAAGCTACTTGAAGAGTTGAAAATATAGCTGTAAAAGAAGGTGATAATGTTTCTAAATGACAAAACCTTGTTTATTTGTTTGATAACTCTATGAATTTAAATACAGCTTATAAACAAGCTATTTTAAACTTAGATCAAGCAAAAATTCAATATTCAAATCAAAAATTGGCTTTGGATAAAAATATAGAAGATTCAGAACTTGCTTTAACAAAGCTAAAATTAAATTATGAAAATACAAAAAAGAATATAGAACAAGATGTAATTCAAGCAAAAGATAATTTAAAAAATTCTGATGTAAATGCATCTGGTTCAAAAACTTCTTTGGATGTTCAAAAAATAGATAATTCTATTGCAAAAATGGAATTTGAACTTGAAACTCTTAAAAAATCAAATAAAGATAAAATTGATTCATTTATTTCAAATGTAAATAGAGAAAAAGATAATTTAAATAATTTGCTAGTTTCAGTTATAAATTTTGGTGAAGAATTGTATGCTACAAAGTATCCAGTAAATAAACCTGCATATTATTTATATTTATGAGCTGAAAATAATACTAAAAAAACAAGAGCTGAGCAAACTCTACAAAAGCTTATTAATTATAAAAAAGATACTTTTGATTGAATAAAACTTGTTGAAAAAGATAGTGAAATACTTGATTTTATCACAAAAATAGAAGAATGATATGCTATGATGAAGTCATTTTTAGATGATACTTTGGAAGTTATAACTTCTTCAGTATCTGAGCAAAATTATTTACCAGAAACTATGCTTACTGGTTATCATAACCAAGTAAATGGTTATATTCAAAGTTATACTTCAGCTTCAGCTTGACTTGTGGCTATGAGATCAAATGTTGTAGCATTTTTAAATACTTATAAAGATAACGAAGCTTCAACTGAAAAACAAATTGATTTAGTGAGAAAAGATAAAGAAATAGCTTTGAAATCATATGGAACAAGTGAACTTTCTTCAAAAGTAGCTTATGAAAAAATAATGATTTCTAGCCAAGATACTATTTCAAATCTAGAATTACAACTAAAAAGTGCTGAAACTACTCTGATTAATGCTAAAAAAACTAGAGATATAACTCTACAAAATCTAGAAAATACTATAAAAGCTGCAGAGCTTAATGTAGAAAAATCTTCAATTGAAGTTTCAAAACTAGTTGTAAAATCTCCAATAAGTGCACAAGTTGCTAGTATAGATGTTACTGTAGGTCAAACTTACAATATGTGATCTCAAATGTTGAAACTTATAAGTACATCAAAAAGAGAACTAGATGTTTATGTAACTAGTGAAGACTTAGAAAAAATACATGTTTGAGATAAAGTTTATATAAAATATAGATGAGAAAATTTTGAATGAGATGTATTCTCAAAATCAAATGTTGCAAATGAAACTTTAAATTATAAAGTAAAAGTTTCTTTAAATAAAGATATTCATCTTGTTTGAGGAGTTGCTGATGTTTCATTTAAATTGAAATCAAAATTTCCTCTTATAAATATAAATTCTGTTACAGTTTTGCATTCTCAATGAAATAAAAAAATCTGAGAAATAAATATTTTTAAATGATGAAAATTAGATAAATTAGAAGTAGAATTATGAGATGTTTATGGTAAATTTATAGAAATAAAAACTCCTTTAGAAAAAGATACAGAAATTATTTTAAATGATGTTTCAAACTTTGATTCTGAGAAATTTGAATTAAAAAAATCTAGTCAAGTTGAGACAAATACTTGAAAAACTCAAGAATCTAGCACTTGAAAGACTCAAGAATCTAACACTTGAAAAATAGAGGAAACAAATACTTGAGAAACTACTGAAAAACAAAGTTCTACTGGTAAGATAGAAGAAAAAAAGGAAACTAATACTTGAAAAACACAAGAAAATAAACAAGAAAAAGCAAAGGGAACTGGAAAATAATATTTCAAAAGAAATAAAAATAATTTAATTAATTATGCAAGACAAAAAAAATATAGAAAAAGTAAAAAATGAGTTGGAATCTTGATTCTTTTGATTTTGGACAAAAAATCTTAGAGTTTCCTTTCTTACATTATTTTTGCTTATAATTGGTTGAATCTATGCCTTAGTTATGATTCCAAAAGAGTCTAGTCCAAAAGTAGATTTATGATATATAAGTATTACAACAGTTTATACTTGAGTTAGCCCCACAGATATTAATTCTCTTATTACTGAAGAATTAGAGAAAAAAATAAAAGATGTAAAATGAGTAAAAAAATATACTTCAGATTCATCTGTTTGAGTTTCAAATATAGTTGTTGAAGTAGAGGTTTGAAAATCTACTAAGGATGTGATGACTGATATAAAATCAGAAGTTGACAAAGTAAAATTGCCAAGTGGAGCAGAAACTCCTTCTATCATAGAAATAGAAAACTCTAGAAACTTACTTTTCCAACTTTACTTGTATTGAGATGGAAATAAGTATTCTAACTTTGATATGATACAAAAAGCAAAAGCTTTGAAACAAGACTTAGAATCAAAATCATATATTTCATCAGTTACAGTGAGTCCTGCAGGAAATTATCAAATAAAAGTTTTGGTTGATAAATCAAAAATAGAGCAACTTTGAGTTTCTCTTTCTGAGATTTGAAATGCTATTAGAATAAACAATAGAAATACACCAATCTGAAACTTTGCTGTTTGAGACTTAAACTATGATTTCAGATTTCAATGAGAACTAAGCGATGTTGATGATTTGAAAAATGTCATTGTTAGATCTAATGCTAGTTCAACTTTAAAACTTTCAGATTTAGCTGAGATAGAAGTTGATTACAAAACAAAAGAAGTAAATAAATATGCAAATAAAGAAAAAAAGTGACAAAATTATGTTGTATTGATTATAAATAAAGCTGATTCTGCTTGAGTATTTTCTGCTGCAGCAAGTGCAAAATCTGAAATAGAAAAGCAAATAAAAGAAAATCAAAATTTTGAGTGAATTTGATATTCTTATGGTTTAGATTTGTCAGATTATATAACAAAAGATTATTCTAATCTTGCTTCTACAGCTCGGCAAACTTTGGCTTTGGTGTTTGTAACTATTTTATTTTTTGTTGGTTTCAAAGACTCTGTTATTGCAACAGTTATTTTGCCATTGTCATTTTTTGTAACATTTATATATCTTTACTATTTCTGATATACTCTAAACTTTTTAACAAACTTTTCTTTAGTTTTGTCTCTGACTATATGAATTGATACCATAATTGTTATTATAGAGTGAGCTTCTGAAAGACAAAAACTTTGATATTCTAAAAAATATGCCATACTTTGAGCTATTCAAGATTTTAAAGCTCCACTTATATCAGGTACTTTGACTACTCTTGTAGTATTTTTGCCTATGATGGTGCTTCCTTGAGTGATGTGAAAATTTTTAGCCTATATTCCTATAACTGTATTTTCTACTCTTTTAGCTTGATTAGTAATAGCTTTAACTATAAGTTCAGCCGTTTATATGGCTATGTCAAAAGATAGAAAAACTTATAGAGTAGAAGAAGAAGTTGAAGCAAATATGACTCAGGAACAAAAAGACTTTTTAGAATCTCAAAGAGAATGAAAAACTATTGAAGAACACAAAGAACTTTCTTTCAGAGAAAAAGCTCTTGCAAAGATGTGAAAAACTTATTTCAATTACTTAAATAAATCTCTTAAATCAAAAACTAGAAGATTTTTAATAATTCTTACTCCTATAGTTTTAACTGTATTGAGCTTTGTTATTTTGAGTCCACTTATTTGATATAATTTTTATACTTGAGATGATTTATGAAATATCACTCTTACTGTAAAATGAAAAGAAGGTTCTAGAGAATCAGTTTTAAGTAAATATCTTCCAGACATAGAAAAAGTATTGGATTGAATTTCAGATATAGATTATTATTGAGCTTCTGTTTCTTGATCTAAAATCACTACAACTATTCAAACAATAGATAAAAAACAAAGAAAAAAAGATGAAGATACTATAGCTGAGGAAATATCAACAAAACTAGCTAGTTTATCAGAAAAATGATTAAATGTTACAGTTGAAGTTTCTAGAAACTGACCACCATCATCATGACCAATATGAATAAAACTTGTTTCAAGTAATTCAACAAAACTTGAGGAATTGAAAAAAGTAGTTGATGATTTTGAAAAATATTTAAAAAGTGTTCCTTGAGCAAAAAATGTAACAAATACTAGTTCAGATACTCCTTGACAATTTATTTTTAAATTTGATGAAAATAAACTTTCTCAATTGTGATTGACTTCAAATGATATTTTGTGAGAATTAGCTTCATTTACAAACTGAGTGATGGCTTGAAGTATCAAATCTAAGTATGAAGATAATGATATTATCATAAAAATAAAAGATTTTGAAAATAACTTATCTCCAGATGATTTGTTAAATGTAGTTGTAACTACAAAAGCTTGAAAAGTAAGGGTTTGAGATGTAGCAAGTTATGATTTTACAAAGTCAGTTTCTACTATAAATAGAGAAAATTGAAAAATCATGATTACTGTTAAATCTGACTTAAAATCAGGTTATAATTCTACTGATGTCCAACCAAAACTAAATGATTTTGCTAAAAAATATGTATTTCCAGAAGGAATTTACTATGAACAATGATGAGATAATGCTGAGAATGCAGAACTTATAGCTGCTATGATTTCATCTCTATTTGTTGCTATATTTTTGATGTTCTTTATTTTGGTTATACAATTCAATTCATACAAACAACCATGAATGATATTGTTCTCAATTATCTTATCTCTTTTGTGAGTAAATATTTGACTATTTATAACAGGTACTCCATACTGAATGATGATGATGATCTGATTTATTGCGATGGCATGAGTAGTTATAAATGATGCGATTATTTTGATAGATTTAGCAAATAAAAATATAGCTAAATGAATGGATCCTGTTTATGCTATAGCTACAACTTGACAATCTAGATTACAACCAATTTTAGTAACTACAATCACTACAGTTCTATGAGTTTGGCCTATGGCTGCACAATGATGAATGTGGTCTTGATTTGGTTATACTATTATGTTTGGTATTTTAGCTTGAAGTTTGTTGACTATTTACTGTATACCACTTATTTATTATAATTCTTACTTAAAAGAAAAAGAGGGAAGAAAATGAATTATCACAAAAATAATTTTGCTTCCATTCTGGCTTTTGAAAAAGATATATTTGGTTATAACTTATCCTTTTAGAAAAAAGAAAAAATAAATGAAACAATTGTTTCATTTATTTTTTTTCATTCTTTTATAAGTCAGGATTCAATCAGCTTCTGTCATTCCTGCGAATGCAGGAATCAATTTAAATGTTTTACATTTTTAAAAAATAAAAAGTAAGACAATCTTATTGATTCCCCTCTTCAGGGGAATGACATTAGCAACACTTTTTGTTTCATTCCTTTATAAGACAGGATTCAATCAGTCTCTGTCATTCTTTTATAAGTCAAGAATCAATCAACCTCTGTCATTTCTCTAGAAGTTAGGATTCAATCAATCTCTGTCATTCCTGCGAAGGCAGGAATCAATTAAATTGTCATACATTAAAAAAAATAAAAAGATTCATATGAATCTTTTTATTTTATCTCAATTATTTGCATACTTGGAACTATTTGTTCTTGTTTTTCTATTTCTGTTATTGCAACTATTTTGTCTCAAAGATTTAATAATCATTTTTCTTTTAGCAATTTTATAGCATAATTTAGATTTTCTTCATTTGATTTTTTTTCTATTTGAAATGTTTTTGTTCCAAATAATATTACCATTTTTTTCCTTACACTATCAGAAAAAGTGAAAGAAAAAGTATTTATGTTTGATCTAAATGCAGCTATAAGTTTTGTCATATGAAGAGAGAAAACTATTATATTTTTTGCATTTATTCTTTCTGCTGTATAAATAGCACTTTTTACTAATTGTTTTTTCATTTCGTCTTCATCTCCAGAATTTACATCAAAGTGATGATGATCATAAAATATTTGACTTTCAGTGTATCTTAAAACTTTTGCCATAGTATCAACTGCTTCAATTGGATATTTTCATGCAGCAGTTTCTCCAGAAAGCATTGTACAATCAGCCTCTAAAACTACAGCATTGTAAATATCTGTAACTTCAGCTCTAGTTGGAATAGGGTTTTCTATCATAGTTTCTAGCATTTGTGTGGCTATTATGAAGAATTTTCCTGCTTTTTTACATTTTTCAGCAATATTTTTTTGTAAAATAGGAAGAGTTTCAAAATCCACTTCTGCTCATAAATCTCCTCTAGCAATCATTATTCAGTGAGAATATTCTATTATATCATCAATATTGTTTAAAGCCTCTCTATTTTCTATTTTTGAAATTATTTGAATACCTTTTGGAGCATTTATTTCTTTTAAATATTCTTTTAATTCTATAATATTTTCTTTATTTCTAACAAAAGAAAGAGCTATAAAATCAGTTCATTTTCCAACAGCAAATTCTATGTCTTTTTTGTCTGATTCTGTGATTCAAGGAAGTTTTAGGATTGTTCCAGGAAGATTTAAATGTCTTTTTGAACCAACTAAGTGAGCATTTTTTGCTCTACAAACTAATTTACTGTCATCTTTAGCCATAACTTCAGCTTTTAAAAGTCCAGTATCAATATCAACTAAACTTCAAACTTCAAGGTCAGAGATGATGTAATCATAGTCACAAACAATCATTTTTTTTGATTTGTCAGCTACTTTTTGCTCATTTTTTGTGTTGCTTAAGAAAAATTCTTCTCCTTCTTCTATTTTTATTTTTTCATCAATAGCTTTTGTTCTGATTTCTGGTCATTTTGTATCAGTCAAAATAGCAAAATTTGTTTTTCACTCAGCATTTAGAGCTTGAACATTATCAATTATTTTTCAAAAATATTCATAATCTGTGTGAGAATAATTTAATCTTACAACATTTGCTCATTTTTTATATAAAGCTTCGATTTTCTCTTTAGAATCAGTAGAAGGTCCCAAAGTTGTAATTATCTTTGTCTTTTTCATACTTTTTATTTTAAATTTTAAAAAAATGCATATAATACTTTACATATAAAATCTAAAAAGTAAAATTTAATTTTAAAAATATGTTAAATACTTTAAATCAACCACAAAGTTCAGCTCTGTCAGATAAATTACTTCACTTCACAAAAGATTTTGAAACATATATTCAAGATTTAAAAAATATTTTACAAAAACCAAAATCTTGAGATATTAGTTTTGTTGATTTTGATGAGACTTTGTATTCTAGAATCCCTCAATTTAAAAAAGATAAAAGATTTGTAGAGTGCAGATGACAAGCTTGAATAGACTTAGTTTATAAAGAAATTTGAAGAGATATTTTTTTAAAAGATTATTACAATCCTGACTGAGTTGTAAAAGATGTCTTATCTAGAACTGATGTTATTTTGACAGCTGGAATTGATGACTTGCAAAGGTGAAAGTTAGAGCATAGTGGGATAGATAAGGAAGCTTTAGTTGTTGCTGAACACAAACAAAAACCAAAAGCTGTTTTAAAATATGTTTTAAAAAGCTTAAAAAGCATTCCAGAAAATATAACTTTTATCGATGATAAAGCCTTTGATTTATCTGAAGAATTTAGACTTTTATCAGATATTTTACAAACAAAAATAATCTTGGAAAATATATATTTAGATTCAGAGAAACCTACAGAAGTCGATCATATAGATAAAAAAATATTTGAAAAATGAAAAGAATTAGTTTTAAGCTAATTCTTTTTTTGTTAAAAAAATTTTTTAAATTTTTCTAAAATAATTTTTTTTGATTCTTCTAAATTTGCTTTTAAATAAAATCAAGCAGCATTTTTGTGTCATCATCAGTTTGGAAAACTTGCACAAAAATTTCAAATATCAATATTTTTTGATCTAAAACTAACTTTTACTCAGTCATCTACTTCATAAATCATACAAATTGCTTCATTTTCTTCGATATTAGAAAGTTTATTTATAATTCCACTTGTATCTTCCAAACTTGTGTTTGTATTTCTAAAATCATCATTTTTTAAATTTCAAATAATCAGATTTCAAAAAACTTCTAAACTTTCTATGGCTTTTGCAAATAATTTTAACCTATTTAATGATATTTTTTGATAAAAATTGTAAATTGGACTTCTAAAATCAGCTCAAAGTTTTATTAATTCTGAAGCTACTTTTAGTGTATTTGGAGTTGTATTTTGATTGTAAAAAATATTTGTATCAGTGTGGATTCAAGCTATAAGTAAAGTTGCTATTTTTTTATCAATGTATTTTTCAAAATTTAGTTCTATAAGCATATCATAAAGTAATTCACAAGTTGAAGAGTAGTTTGGATAGACAAAATTTAGATTTCAAAATCAAGGGTTTGTTTGATGATGATCTATAACTACAAAATTTTTTTCTAAAAAAATATTTTCAAAATTTTTATAAATTTCTCAGAGTTGTGATTGTGATGCTGCGTCTAGACTTATAATCAAATCTGGGTTAAACTCACTTATGTCAAGTTCAGGCTCTATAATCTTTTTATCAAGCAAGAAATCAAAGTCTTTTGGAGTTTCTGAATCATTTACTGCTTTTACACTTTTTGACATTTTTTGTAAAACTAAAAATAAAGCTGCTAGGCTTCCAAATGCATCAGCATCCATTTTTATGTGATTTATAAGCAAAATATTTTTTGAATTTATTATTAAATCTTTAAACTTTTGTAATTTTTGAAACATTTTTTTTAGTTAAAATTTATTAACAAATATTTTAATAAAAATTTGTAAAAAGTAAAATTTGAGCACAAAAAAATCCCAGTTTGCTTGGTAGCATTGACTGGAATTCCTATAAATCTGGGTTTCACTTCCTGGACTAATGTAATTTTTTTTAGGTGTCGCAGGGGAATCTCAGATATGGTTGGAATACTAATCCTTGTGTTCCATGAGGACTTTCACCTCTCTCTGAAGCCTTGATTGGGTCATTTTTTAAGAGTGATTAACCATACTCTTTTATTTTTGTTTTTTTAGTTTTTTTTGTTTTTTTACAAGAAGTTCTATTTTGCAACAGTCTTGTTTTTTGTTTTTGTTTTTGTAATTTTTTTATTTGTTAGACATTCGATCGGATTTTTTTCGGTGCCATTCTGTCAAAGCAATTCAGGGTTTTTAATGTTTGTAAGATGTAGTTTTTGTAACTAACTTACATAAATATTATACTCCTTTTTGAACTTTCTTGCAAAAAAAAGTGTAAAATTTCTTTACAAATCTTTTTCAAAAATAGTGTTTTTGTTTTCTCAAAGCTGAAAACTAAGATTTTTCAAAAAAAGAATTTTTCAAAAAAAATTGATTTTTTGTATAAAAAGATTATACATAAAAGCATAAAATTTTTATCAAAAAATAGCACTTTGTTACAAAAAATTATACAAAAAATTGTTTTTGTTTAAAAATGATAAAAACTTTTTAAAAACTAAAAAATATTGTCTATTTAAAGCTTAAATTTATTTTAAAAATATTTTCTAAAATCTATAAAATATATTGAAAAAAAGTCAATTTTTAACAAAGAATTTTTTAAAATTTTTATTTTTTAAAGTGCTTTTGATTTAAGAATTTTTTAAGTAAGAATAAAATTAATTTAAAATTATGTTGGAATTATCAAAAAAATATTTACAAAAAAGTGAAGAAGAATTGGTTTTTGAAGATATAAAAGAACTTCAAAAATTGATAAAATATCATTCAGATTTGTACTATAACAAGCAAAATCCTGTGATTTCAGACTATGAATATGATTTGCTTTTTAAAAAATTACAAAAATTGGAAGAAAAATTTTGAGTAAAAAATGCTGAAACAAAAAAGGTTTGAGCAGAAGTTTTTGAGTCTAGTTTTGAAAAAGTAGAGCATTCTCGTCCTATGATAAGCTTGGATAACACTTACAATGAACAAGATTTGATAGATTTTGATGAAAGAGTGAAAAAAAATTTGCTAAAAGAAAATATTTTTGAGGAAGAAATAGCATACACTTTGGAATTCAAATTTGACTGACTTTGAATAGAACTTATTTATAAAGAATGAATCCTAGTTCAAGCTATAACTAGGTGAAATTGAATAGTTTGAGAGGATGTAACTTGAAATATTTTCCAAATATCAAATATTCCAAAACGTATTTCTTACAAAGAACATTTAGAGGTTAGGGGAGAGGTTGTAATGCCTATTTCTTCATTTGAAAAACTAAATGAAGAAGCAAAAATTTCTGGTAAAAAAATATTTTCAAATCCTAGAAATGCAGCAAGTTGAAGCGTGAGAATGAAAGATGCAAATATTACAAAACAAAGAAATTTAAAATTTTTTGCTTATGATTTGGCAAATTTTTCAGATTTTGTAGAAAAAAATTCTTTGAAAAAATATTTTTCAGTTATACAAAATTTACAAAATTTAGGTTTTGAAGTTTCTAGTTATTTGAAAACATTTACTTGAATTGAAGGGATAATCTCAGCAATAGAAAATTTTTGAAATGTGAAAAAAACTATAGATTTTGAAATCGATGGGCTTGTTTTGAAAACTGATGAAATAGAGCTTTGGGAAAAAATTGGTTGGACAGAGCATCATCCAAAATACGCAATTGCTTACAAATTTCCAGCTGAAATATTGACTACAAAAGTGCTTTCTGTAGAACACAGTATAGGTAGAACTTGAACTATCACTCCAGTTGCCAACTTAGAGCCAATAAATATTTGATGAGTGATTGTAAAAAGAGCAACTTTACATAATTATGAGGAAATAGAGAAATTGTGACTTAGGATTTGAGATACAGTTTTTATAAAAAGAGCTGGGGAAGTGATTCCAAAGATTATTTCTGTAGTTGAAACAGAAGGAAGGGAAGAACTAGAAAAAATAGAGATACCAAAAGTTTGTCCTAGCTGTAAAAGTGAAGTTTTGAAAGATGAAGACAAAGTTAGATATTATTGCTGAAATTCTTTTGATTGTCCTACTCAACACTCAGAAAAAATAATTTTTGCAGTTTGAAAACAATGATTAAATATTGATTGACTTGGAGAAAAGCAAGTTGAATTATTTTTAGAGTTGGGATTAATTAGCTCAATTCCAAGTATTTTTGATTTAAAAAATAAAAAAGATGAGATTTTGAGTTTAGAATGATTTTGAGAGAAATCTTTTCAAAATCTTGTAGATTCTATAGAAAAGGCAAAAAACATAGATTTAGAAAGATTTTTGACTTCGCTTTGAATTCCAGGAGTAGGGAAGAAAACAAGTAAAACTTTGAAAAAATTATTTAAATCAAAAGATGATTTTTTAAATTTTTCATACAGTTTGGAAGAATTGGAGGATTTGAAGGATATTTGAGGTGAAACAGCAAAAAGTATTTTAGAATATTTTCAAAATGAAGCTCACAAAAAGATTTTGTCTGAAATGATGGATATTTTGAATTTAGAATTTTATAAGCAGGAAGAAAAAACTTTTGATGAAAATAGTTTTTTTGCTGGGAAAAAGGTTTGTATTACAGGAAGTTTTGAAAGAAATTGAGAAAAAATTTCAAGAGATAAATTGGTAGAAATTTTGGAGAAAAATGGTTGAGAATTTGTTTCAAGTGTCAGTAAAAATACAGATTTCTTGCTTGCTTGAGAAAAGGCTTGAAGTAAGTTAGAAAAGGCAAAAAGTCTATCTGTTGAGATTATATGACTTGATGAGTTTTTTGAAAAGATTGGGGAGGAATAGAATGTAGGGAGCGATTGCATTGTTTCAAAAGAAAAAATAGAAGTATTTTTTGTACTTCTATTTTTTTCTTTGTACAATATTTTTATAAAAAGTCAATATATAATAGTTGAGTTGACAAAATAAATATGTTATTATTAATGTGTTTATTTTAAATTTTAAAAAATATAATTATGTCAGATAGAGAACCAGTATATAGAAATAAAAAATATTTAGATGATGATGAAAGATTTCAATCTAGTAAAAAAGAAGTAAACTTTTGAGCTCCAGAAAGACAAAGTACTATTCAAGCTACAAAAGTTGAATTATCAAATGAAGAAGCAAATCTTATAGCAGATAATGTTGTAAGAGATTTAAACATACCTAAAGATAGAATTTTTGCTGATGCTATAAATATTATACCACTACAATGAAGTGTTGAAAACATGAAAAATCAAATCAAAGAATACCAAAAAAATCATCAGCTTAATCCTGATTGAAAAATAGGTAAACATACTTATTTAGAATTATCTATGCAAGCTTATTTTGATGATAATAGGCTTATTGAAATGTATAACAAATGAATGTCACAATCTGAACAAGAAAATATTTTACATTTTTTTAGAGAATGACCAAAAATTTCTACAGAATCATTTAGAATAGGGAGTTTTTTAGAAAATAATTTTAGAAATGATCCTAATTATACTGATTTTTTTGCTAAGTATGATGGTATAAAAAAATCTTATGCAAATTCTAAAGAATGAAAAGCAGTTATTAATAAAACTTTAAATGATAATGATGATTATTATTCTACACTTAAAGAATTAGCAACAGGAAAAGCTAGAGCTTGAGAAGTAATAAAAAAATTAATGAAAGATCCAGTACTTTTGTATACTGCTGGTACTTTATTTTTGTTCTGAGTTTTTTGATCTAATTCTTCATATACAAATTGATTTTTTAAAAGACTTGGTTGGATAGTTTGATGAACAATTTTTTGACCTGCATTATGGGATAAACTTTGATGAGATAAAATTTTAGCTGATATAGATGAGGGGGTTGATTATGTTAAAGATTGAAGTAAGAAATTAGTCAAAGAAGTCTCTGAATCAACAGAATCTACAAATCCAGTTAGGCAAGAAGCACATGATAAAGCAAAACAATTTGTAACATGATCTATAACTTGGGTTTGAGATAAACTTCATTGATTGTGAGACTATGCTTATGAAAAAACTTGAGAAGCTGTGTGAATTATAAATACCAAACTGTCTGATTGTCAAGGGAAAAATGAAGCTTATAAGAATTCAAAAGATAAAAAAGAAAAAGAACTTTATATCAATGATTTTGAACTTATTGCATCTACTCTTACAAAAGATGATAAATTTGCCACAACTGAATTAAATAACTTATCTTTAAATTGATTAAATTATCAAAAAATACAAAACTATTTATTAGATGATACTAAAAAAGCATTATTCCCTGACAATCTAGGAAAAAAATTGAGAGAACAAAGACAAAAAGATATAGTAAATTTTGTTAAACTATTACTTAAAGACAGACCTAATGATGCTATATTTGTTTGAGATATATTTATAAATGAAAAATCATTTTTAGATAATACAAAAGAGAAACTAGCTGATATTTCATGAATATTTAAAGATGATCAAGAATTAGATAATACAGTTAATACTCTTTTATTAAGTATTTCTGATGATAAAAAAAGAGATAAATTAAAATGGCAATTATCAACTATTTTATGGGATTCTAAGACTTGAGAAAAGAGTAATTATTTAGATTCTTTAATTAAATCATGAGAATATACAAATGATGAAAAAGTTACATTGAAAAAACTAGCTGATATATTTTTCTTTAAAAATATTTATGATAGATTTGACGAAATTGCAAATGACTTACCAAATTCTGGTCAAGAAGCAATTACTAGATTAGAAAGTGAATATAAAAAATATTTAGGAATTATTAATAAACATAATCCTGCATCAGATTATATTTACAAGAATATGTTTACTAAAAGACTTTTTGATAGATATATTGATAAGAAAACTGAGATTGTTATAGAAAATGATTTAACCTGACCAGAATATAAGCTTTTAAGAGATAGAAAAGAATTATTAAGATTATCAGAAGAAATTTGAGATTTACCTTCTGAAATGAATTTAAAGGCTTACAGTGATTATGTTACAGAAGAAAGAATGCTTTCTTATTTTAAAGCAAGGGATATATATAATAAATATGATATAGATGTACAAGAGACTGGAGATGAAAGCAATAAAGTAAGAAATTACATAGTAAATGAATGAAGAAGAATTAGTAAACAATCAGAGGATATTGAAAAAAATATTATATCTATGATGAATAAAGAAGTAGGAAAAATAAATTCACTGGGAGATGAAATAAATAGAAATGAGTTTAATTTTGTAATAGCTAATTTTAAAGAATGATACTCTTCAGAGATTTTAAATATTATAGATATTGTATACCCAAATAATAATATTACACACACAAATGATTTAAATAGTATAATTTCATATCTTCATCAAGTTGTAACTCAGTCAAAATCTATATTTTATATTATGGGAAAAAATATGAGAATTATAAAAGGGGGTGATTTCTCTTTTGATACTAAAGGTTTAGAAAGTGCAATAAATAAATTGATAACTGAATTAAAAAACACACAAAAAGTAGCTAAAGAGAAAGAGGAAGCAGAAAAGAAAGAAGATATGAAAAGAAGAAAGGAATCTCTTGTTGCAGCAGATAAGGAAATAATGAATATTTATCCAAATTTTTATTTAAGTTATGAAAAATTTTGTACAAAAATGAAAATAAAAGATTCAGAAAAAGTGTTTCCAAAACCAGATGAACTTGGGGACCTAAACTTAGATTGATTATGAATTTCAATAGATAATATGGATCCTATTTTAAAAAATATTCCTAACGAACAATTAAAAGAAAAAGAAATCCAAGAGCTTGTAAAAGTACTTCAAAAACTCAAAGACTTAGTTGAAAGTAAAATTCAATCTTAATTTGGAATAATATTAATAAATAATTTAAAAAATTATGACATGATCATATACAGAAAATCTACAAAATAGAGCAAATGAAGTAAATAAAGAAAATAAAGAAAGAATAGATTTTTTAAAAAATAAATATGAGAATCCTAAATCAAATAGTTTTCTTTATAAAAAATATCCTTCTATAATTGATAAATATACAAAATTATTACCTAGTTTAGATAATGAAGAAAAAAATAAAGGAAATCAAATACTAAAAGATTTAGAAAAGTTAGAAAGAGAGGCTGAAGAGAGTTGAACAGAAGCAGATATCCGTATTATTAGTGATTTTATGAAACAACTTGAGAATATTGTAAATAATTATGAGGAATCAGCTTGAAATGTTAGTGAAAGTACTAAACAGGAAATTTCACAAGTGAGAAAAGATAGTGCTTTGAATGATACTACAAAAGAAATAAAAGAGACTTGAGTTAGTGAATGGGAAAAGGATTGAAAATTACCAGATTTTAGTCAATATATTATACAATCTGAATCTTCTTCAGGTTTAACTACAGCTCCAGGTGCTCCTGAATCTAAACCTGAAAATGAAACTACCACTTTAGTTCAACCTGAGCAAAAAGAAGATAGAATAAAAATATCTAAAATATTAGATGTAAATTTTAATTGAGATTACTCAAAAGAAAATGCTCAAAAACTTTTAAATAAGATTGAAAACTGAGAAATATGATGACTTACAGAAAAAGATGAAAATTGAAACATAGAACTTACTGAAGCCTGAGAAGTAATAAAGTATCAATTAGAACAACTTATAGATAATTTAGAAGATCAAGATGATGCAAAAGAGGTTGGTATGGCTAAAGTAGAGGATTATTTTAATGGGCTATGAAAATCTATAAAAAAAGTAGATGGTAAATATTATATTCCTCTTAAGTGACCTAATTGAGAAGATTATAGTTTAGCTTTTGATTCAGAAGAAGAAGCTGTTAATAAAGTATTAGAATTAAAAAAAGGTGCTGAAACTATACTACAATGAATGTTTCAAAATTTATTTGAAGCAGTTTGAAATAAATTTGTATCTGCTTTAGAATGAACACTATGACTTGCTTTGACATGAGTTACTATTAGTTATGAATGGCTATGGAAAACAGAAAAATGGTCTTTTTGACATCTTAAAAATTCTTGGTGAGAAATAATAGATAATTTTAAAAATAATGATAATAATCATACAATTTTAGAGTGGCTTTATGCATTAAGTAGTCTTGCTGTATTTTGGAGTTTTTTTTCAGTGTTTGTTTGAACACATAGTGCTATGTTTGAAAGTCTTACTAGAAGAATTATTGGAGATTTTATTAATGCTTCAAATAAAGATTATGGTAAGAATTCAAAATATGTTTATCAAGATTTATATTCAAAATGAGATCAATTTGCCCAAGCTATTTCAAATATGAATGGTAAAGAGCTTGAAGATGCTACTGAATTTAGAGAAAGACAAACTATAATTGAAAACATAAAATTATATAGAGATTTACAACCATTTTGATCAGAGGAATTTACTAAATATGATAAAATTCTAAAAAAATTAGAAAAATATAAACTTAATAAAACAGATACTTTTTATTATCTTTTAGATTTAAAGGTACTATCTAACTGAAAGATTTGATCTTTGAAATCGTGATTAACATCTTTTTTTGTTAGATGATGACATTTCCCTATTTTTCCTTTTAAAGGGAATTGAGAAAAATGGAGTAGACTTAAAGTATATAAATTATCTAATTGGTATACTAAAAACCCAGTAAAAACTCCTGACTTTAAGAATGCTACATTTAACTTGTTTGAGGATAAGATATCAGATGCATTAGCTGATATGAAAAAGATATATAAAAAAGAAATAGTTGTAGAACCTGTAGCTGATAGTTTTAAATTTAAAATTAAATTTAAAGATTGATGACTTGTAAAATTAGAAAATCTTTTAGATACTGATTATTATTCTTGAGTTTATGATTATATAAAATGATTAAATTTAGCAGATAAAGCTGAAGAATTAAGAAGAATTGAAAGTTTAAATAAATACTTTAAAGATTTAGTTGATACACCAAAATCAAAGCAAATAATTTATTCAGAATTATATAAAATAAAAGAAGGTTATCTTTTAGATGATGAAGCCTTAAAAGAAGTAAATAAAGCTATAAAGGACCTATTAAAACAAATGAGAATAAGAGATTCTTATCAATGAATATGAATTCACTGAAAATGATGAAATCTATATAGACTTAGATACTTGAAGAAAATGATTGAAAATAGAAAAGTTATATTAAGACCTTGAGATATTGAAGCTGTAAAAAATGGAAGAAAAATATCTTCTATACCTAAACTAAAAGATATAATAAATATTTCTAATATAGAAGAGGAATTTGATAAACAATGATGAATTCTTGAAAAATGAAAGGTTGTAGCAGATAATATGGATAAAATTAAAAAAGATTATTGAATAAAAGTTGATGATATAAAACTTGAGAATGCTAAGAAAAATTGAACTAAATACTGAGTTATTGATGAGTTTAAAGAAAAAGATTTTTGAAAATGATTACTTTGATATATAGATTATATGTTAGTTGGCAAAGAGGAAACTGAAGCAAGAGATGCTTTAGAAAAAATTTTAAAAGATATACAAGAGTGAAAAATATTGTTTTCTAATGAGGATGAATTTTTAAGATATATACATGATAAAGTTCCTCATATAGCTAATTGAAATACTTTTGATCCAAATTTTAAAACTACATTTGAAAGTAATAAAGTACTTGTAGATCATGATTTTATAGACAATTTAAAATTAAATTCACAACATAATTCATTACAAAATCCAGCTTCTATAAGAAACTTATTTGAAACTTCTTATTCAGAAGAACTTTCTCTGATGAAAGTATATAAAAAGACAATAGATGAAATAACAAATGCTAATAATAGTAATTGAGAATTAAAGAAATTTAATGATTGATTAGATAAATTTATTTGAAAATGGGGTAAAAATCGTTATACTAAATGACAAGCTATGTATATTTTAGAAGAATTATTTAAATGAAAAGAATTTGATAGTATTGATTATATAAATAATACAACTGATCATTCTAAAGCAAATGTAGCAGATATAGTTAGAATAAAAAATGATTTAAAAACAATGCTTGAAGGTATCACAGATAACAAAAAAAATATAATAAAAAATTTTGCTAAATGAATAAAATTAGAAGATAAGATCTTTGAAGAAATATTTGAGCCAAATAAAGCTATACTTTCTGAATTAAATGATCTTTTAAAGAATATACCAGATACACAAAAAGATATTAATGTTTTAGAAAAACAATTAGATGATTATAAGACTAAATATGCACATTGAGATCAAGAAATAAAAGATAAACTTAAAGAAATAGAAGATCTTATAAATGCAAGAAAATCTAGTACTCCAAGCAGTACTCCAAACAGTTCTCCAAACAATGCACCAAACAGAGGACCTTGAGCTGGTTTAGATAAAAAAGAGATAAGAAAATACAGAGAAGAGATAATTCCTTATCTGAGGCAAATAGAAGCTCAATTAATTATAAATTTATATGATTCAAAAGATGCAAGAGAGGTTAGCCTTGCATTAGATAAATATGAAACATATACAAACAATCAAATATCCCTTATTTCAAAAAATAACATTGAAGAATTACATAGTATTTTAGAAAATATAACAGATATAAACTTAAGAAGAAGAACTATTTTGAATTTTCTAACTGAGAAAATGTATCCTTGAAGTAATTTTAATGTATTAGATAAAACTAAGTTAGAAACTAAAATAAATTGAATCAAAAACAGTAGAATTAGAATAAAAATTCATTGAATAGAAGGAGGAGGAAAATTTAAAATTAAAGATATTTTTGAACACACAAAAACAAAATTTAAATTTTAGATAATAATATAATGATTTATGCCTAGCAATATAAAATCTTGATTGAAACATGAAAAAAAGATTGATCATTCATCTAAAGATTTTCTGTTGTATGATATAAAAATATCAAATTGAGTTGATGATATAACTTTGTATTTTAAAGATCTATTAAAACAGTCTTATGAGACATATAGTAATTTGAATATGAATATAAATGATTTAGATAATAGACTAGCAAATATTGATTATATTCTAAAATTTCAAGATTTTCTTGAAAATTACCTAGAAAAAAATAAACTTAAAGAAGAAGATATTAACAAAGTTTGATATAAATGATGAATTATCTATCTTTATTTTAATTGAAAAGAAACTCCTGAAAAGCTAGCTTTTTCAGATTTTCAAAAAGAGCTAGTTTTTTGAGAAGGAGTAGATTTAGAGTCTTTGGAATTTAAAGCTAAAGCAATTCGTTTAGCTATGGATACTATATTTCATGATAATAATTCTTGGTATGATGAACTAGATCTTACAGATAAGTTTGATACAGAAACTCTTGTTAAACTTATAAAAAAAGGTGAACTTAAAGCTCTTGATTGAAAAACTATAGATCAGATGAGATGAATCATGAGACAATACAACTGAAAAAATCTTCATCAATTAAAAGATGAATTAAGTATTATAGATTCTAAGTTTGTGACTTATTATGATATCATATGAGATACAAAGAAGTCTGTAGATATTTTAGATAAGCAAATAAATCATTATGCTTGAATTTGAGATGACTATGAATGATGAGCTAGACTTTTTTGATTAAAATCAGAAGATGTTGATAAAATGACTTCATCTATAGTTTCTCGTAAAACTGTTCCTGAACTTATAGACTATATCAGAGTTACAAATAACACTATTGCTGATAACTGGAAGATTTCAGACTTTGCTAAAAATACAAATATATGAGTTATACAAAGTCTTGCACAAAAAACATTTGAAAAAATGAAAACTGAAAATTCTAGTAATAGGGAATTTATAAACTTAATACAAGTTATAACTTGAAGAAAAAT
This sequence comes from Candidatus Gracilibacteria bacterium HOT-871, assembly GCA_002761215.1. Classification (GTDB taxonomy): domain Bacteria; phylum Patescibacteriota; class Gracilibacteria; order BD1-5; family UBA6164; genus GN02-872. The sequence continues at coordinate 315,251 of CP017714.1, read as the reverse complement.
CACTGATTCTGATTGAAAAATAAAAGAATCAAATGTAGATATAAAAGATGATTTCTGACAAACAAAGATAGCAAGAGAGATACTTATTTACCTTTTTTATAATAGATGAATAGTTGAACATATTTGAAAAAAACATAAACTTATTTTAAATGACAAAGCATTTTGAAAAGAGACTTCAGTTAAAAAACTTGTAGACGAGGCTATGAAGTGATTTGAAGCTCTTTGAAATGATAAAAATGAGGTTATAAAAAATATGTGATTAGAGAAGATTCTAGAAAAAAAAGATACTTCAGAACTAAGTTTTGATGAGATGCTTTTGCTTTGATGAGTTTGTAGAATAGGGAAGGATTTAAAGAAAAATATAAATAGTTTGAAATGAAAATCACCTGATGAAATAATTAGTTTCATACAAGAAAAAAATAGGGAATCTATGGAAGAGGCTTTTGAAGAGTTAAATAGTAGTTTTGAGAAAAACTTTGGTGCTACTTTTTGGGATTTTAACTGGGATTGAGTAGATGCAAAAGAATTGTGACTAGAGTGAGATTTTGCTGAAATATTTAATCTTTTCTGGGATATAAACTGAACTTGATGGTTTGATGTAAAGGATGATAGTTGGATGAAGCATATGTCAAACTGGAAATCTTTAATTGTTATAGCAACTTGAATAGCAACAGCAATTATTGTACTTTCTCCTGCAGTTCTTGCTGCATGATGAGCTTCACTTTTGATTGCTTGAGCAAAGATTTGATTAACTACAACTGTTGCTTATCAAGCACTTAGTGACCAATGATATGACACAAATGCAGAAGCAGCTGTATGAATAACTGTACAATCAGCTATAGATATAACTTCATCTATGTTTTTTACATGGTTTTCTTGAGCTGTTATACCAAAAACTTGGTGAAAATTTGTTTCAAACAATATGCAAAATAAACTTCCAGATTCACTAAAAAATACTGCAATAAAAGACTTGGAAGCTGCAGGAAAATCATATGCAAAAGGTGTTTCCAAAACAGCCACAAAGCTTCAAAGATCAGCTAATGAAATAACTGATGAGGCTCCAAAAAGAACTACTTTCTGACGTTGGAAACAAATTACACAAGCTTGAAGAAAAGAGCTACAAGACACTGCTAAGGAATTATGAGATCTTAGTAAAAGCTTTAGTAGTCTAAGTCCAGAAGCACAAAGATACATAATAAAATATATGTCTCTAAATGGAAAAGTCTGAACTTGAATAGATTTCTTTGTATGATTATGAGATTGATTTGGTTCTTCTATTGCCTATATGATTACAAAAATGATGCTGATTAACCCAGCATTTGCAGAAAACCACTTTAACCCAGATGCTTGAGAAACTATGGATAATGTTGCAGAACTTAGAGCTCAACATGAAAAAGAAGCTAGATCAAATACTCAATTGCAAGCTGCTTATAATAATTTATCAGAAAATGATAAATTGGCAGTAAATAGCTTTAATGATCAGTATTATTCTACAATATGATATATTTTTAATAGAAAGTAGTTAAAAAATACTTGACAATTTAAATATTTAAAGTATAATACTTATATATTATTTAATAATTTATTAAATATGAAAGTAACTTCAGATTGAATTGTAGCAGCTTGAGTACTTTGAACTTGAGCATTACTTGCCCATAACTATGCTCCTTGAATTGTTTGAAAAACTATTGATACAACTTTGTGAGCAGCTTCAGGTATATTTGCTGGAGTAAAGGTTTGAGTTGAATCAGTTTTAAATACTCCTGTTTGAGAGGCTTTTAAATGAACATTTGCTCCCATTGCTTTCCCTATTTTATGAGGAATATACTGATACAAAAAGAGCCTTTGAGATGCATTTCAAATAGAAAATAGAGTTTTAAGATGAGCACTAAATCTAACTTGAATTTGAGCATGAATTGCTACATGAGTTGTAGCTGCTGCTAATGCACCTATAACTCTTACATTGTGATCTTTGTATGGAGGTTATAAAATAGGTAAGTGGTGATTGAGTAAAGTTGGATTAGTTAAACCAAAAGCTGCATAATCTTAAAAAAAGTGAATTTATATTCACTTTTTTTATTTTTAAAGAGATAAAACAATTTAATTGATTCCTGCCTTTGCAGGAGTGATAGATAAAAGATGATTAATAATTTACATCAAATTTTTTAAAAAGCAAAAAGAGCCCTAGTTAGACTAAGGCTCCTTTTTCCCCTTCTCCTTTTAGGGGTAAACGAGCTAACTTATACTTATTGGGTTCTGACGCAGAAGTGACTCTGCACCATTTTTTAGAGTAATGAATCCTTCAAGAAGAATGATTCCAGCCATTATTACAAACATTGCAAACACACTGTAGAAAGTTGTTTTACTAATACTTGTAAAAACAGCAACTGCCCAATCATGCCACAGGACTGTTATCACCACTGCCATTGCAAACCTTTATATTATAATATAAATATTTATATTTGTCAATTTTTTTTATTCTCTTGACTATTTAAAAAAAATATTTATTATTTTAAATAACTAAAATATTAATATATAAAATAAAACTATGTCTTGATGGGATAAAGCAAAAGGATTTATGTGACTGACTGCTTTGTGATGAGCAGCAGGCTATGCTATAACAAGACCATGAGCTACAGAAGCTATAGGTGAAACTTATGCTTTAATTTGAAAAGAAGCTACATGACTTATTAGTTCTACAGCAAACTATATAACTTCAAAAGTTTCTGATATCTTAACTTATACAGATACTTGAAAAGCTTTTGCAGGAACACTTGCTCCTTGGGCTATACCTGCTATGTGAGCTTATTTTTGATATAAATGCAAGATTTGAAGTCTTCTTAAAGATTCATATTGACTTGGTAAATGATGAGAAATAGCCTTGAATTGTTTGTGAGCTTGAATTTGATGAACTATAGGAATTGTTTGATCACTCCCGGCTTATCTACCTATTTCAACTATGATATGAGCTTGATTTTTAGCTTATAAAACAGCAAAATTAGGAAAATGGGGATTAAAAAAAGCATGATTGATAAGACCAAGAACTCCATAATTTTGAAAAAAGTGAATTTATATTCACTTTTTTTATTTTTAAAGAGAAAAAACAATTTAATTGATTCCTGCCTTAGCAGGAATGATTAGAGTTTAATTGATTCTTGCTTTCACAGGAACAACAGAATGACTTTTACAAAAAAGTAATACTTTTTTTGTTTTTTACTTGAAAATATGATATTATAAAGTAAATAAATATTTTTTTACTAAAAAACTATGACAATAAAAAAATCTTCAGAGCTATATAAATGAAAAGAAAGTGAATTAAAAGCTAAATTTAAACAAGATTGATATAATTGGGAAACAGTAAAAAAACAACTAGATTCTATTGAAATAAGTGAAGAAATAGATAAAAATCTTTCTAAACTTGAAAAAAACACAGATGATTATTATAAATATTTGAAAGGTTTAATTGATAAACAAGGAAACTCTTTAGAAACTTCTGAATCTAAAGAAAATGTAGCTTCAATACAAGAAAATCAAACTAAATCATTACAGGCTAATGTTACTGAAGCAGTAAATGATGTGAAACAATCAGCTGAGCAAGCTACTATTTCAGCTTGAGAAAAAGCTATAATGGAAAAAGCAGAAAAACTAAAAAATATACCACTTATTTGAGGAATGCTTTATGATATGGCTTGAGATTTAGTTTCAAATGTAAGAAATGATCTTGATGAAAAACCAGAAAATTCAAATTTTTGGGAAAAATTTAAGAGAAGATTAAAAATTTGATTTGCAACATTTGTTTTATGAATTTTTTGAATAAAGTGAGTAAAAGAACAAATAACACAATCAGTAGAACAAGCTAGCTCTCAGGTTAAAGATGTAGCAGATAGTGTTTGAGAAACAGCCAATAATGTAGTTGAAGAAGTAAAAGAAGAAGATACAAATAAACTAGAAAAGTCAGAACAAATTAATGAAAAAAAAGAAGGTAATGAAAAAATGTGAAAAATAAACTATGTAGGGTTTAAATTACTTTTGGAATTATCTTGAGAAAAATACAATAAGCAAAATTCCTCAATATACATAGCTGATTGATTAAAAGACTTTACTTATGAAGAGTTTTTAGAAAAAAAATCAGAAGATGATTTTAAAAATAAAGTTATTGAAAAGTGAAGATGAGAAAATTTAGATTTAGATGGGCAATATAGGGAAGTTACTAATGCTTTTGCATCAAAAAAAGTACAAGATTTGCTAAGAATATGACTAAACTGAGAAATGCTTAGAAAAATTCTTAAGTGAGTTAATTGAGATAAGATAAATAATAAACTAAAAGAGAAATTTTGAGAAGATAGATTTAATGAAATTTATGAAATGTCTACAAAAGAAGATTTTGATTATAAAAAGTTAACTATTTGAGAATTATCTATTCTTTACCTATATACAGCTCCAGTTTTATTTAACTGATGAATAAACTATGTTGTTTCATGAATATCAGAATTAACCTCAGCATTTCCTGAGCTTATAAAAGAAGTAAAAGAAATTATATGATGAGAAGAAGATTATTTTAGTGAAGACTTAAATAAGGCTTTATTAAAATGAGGTAGGGAGCTTGTTTGAAAAGACATTGACCTTGAAACAGCAGTTTCTAAAATGGAAATAAAAGAAGAAGATAAAAAAGACTTTGAAAAAGTATTTAATTTCTGAAATAAAATCAATGAACTAGTTTGAGAACAATGACTTAAATTAGAGCCTGATGAACTTAAATTATTTAATGATAACTTAAGTTATAAAGAAATATATGCTCTTTACTTAATTACTTGATGAGAATTAGAAATTAAAAAAATGAGTTGATTGACTCTTGTTTCTCTTATATGAGCTGTTTCAAGTATTGTTTGACAACAAAATGACTTAGAACATGGTTTAAAAGAATATGGAATTGTAAGAAGATATCTAAAATCATTTGTTAGTGAATGAAAAGATATATTTACTGATGACCAAAAAACAGTTTTATGAATATATGCTGAAAAAGCACTTGAAATAGAAGCAAATAGTGTTAAAAAATATATTGCAAAGTGGTTGTCTATACTATGAATTTGAAGTCTTGAAGAGTGAACAATGTACTGATGATCAGCTTTTGTAATTTGAACATGAACAAAAACTATTTGAAAGATTTTTTTAAAAAAGGGTATTAAAAAATGAACTATTAGTCTTTTAGGACTTGCCTTAAAAAGAATAGGTTTCACTTTACAAATTTGATGAGCTGCTGTTTGATTATGATCTCTTGTTATGAATGATTGAGATCTGCAATTTTCAGAGGATAACAAAGAAACAGACTCAAAAAATACTGGGGAAATAGATAATGAGAAATTTTTAAAGTGACATAAAATAATTAAAACAAATATTGATTGAAAAGAAAAAGATGTATGATTGATTTTAGAAGATTGAAACTCTCCAATTATTATTATAGATGGTGTAACCTATCTTATGAGAATTATAGATACTTCATTAATTGCTCAAACAACAGATTGACTTGCATCTAAAGATTATCCAGAATATCAACCTATAGTTATGGAATGAAATATAATAAAACTTTGAAACAAACAGAGATTAGATATTAATGAAACACTAAATCCAGAATGAAAATGATTAAAAAAGTCTGAAATCCCATGACTTAAAAGTTTTTGGAATTGACTTTATAACTGGATAAAAGATAATACATGATATAAAATCATATGAGATTTTGAAGTAAAAAACTATTATAACCTTTGAACTATAAATTGAGAACCAAATTTAGCTGTATGACTTGTTCCATTTGAAGAACAATAATCCCCAAAAAACCACCTGTGCAGGTGGTTTTTTAAAACAAAATTTTTACATCATTTTTATCAAATTCACAGATCAAATCTTTTCTTTCAAGAATCATCTTGTAGTTGATTCAATCAGTTTTTAGCTCTTCAAACTTTTCTATTACTTTTCTTTCAGGATTGATAAAAAAGAAATCATTTCCTTTGTCTAGAGCTGCACTGATACCAAAGTCACTTCAAGTATCTCACATTCACCCTAGAGTTTTTGTAATAATATTTTTTTCTTTTAGTAAATTTATAAAATTAGTTTTGTTTGAGTTTCCCCATAAAGGAGCAAAATATTCTCATTTTTCACAAATATTTGTTCAGAATCAGTAAATGTTGTTACTTGCCGATTTTCAGATATTTTTTACTATATATTTTTTTAGTAATTCTAAATAAATATCAAAAATAAAGTCTGGAGCTCCAGAAACAAATAAAAAATTTTTTCCTGAATCTATAACTTCCTTCATTTTTGCCATAGAAAATCTAAAAGGTTTTATTTTTTCTTTTGAACTAAAATGAACTCTTATAAAATTTAAAAAATCATTCCAATCAACCAGTTTTCTATGCTTTAATAAAAGGAAAATTCAGGCATTTAAATATTCTCAAAAAACTATTTCTTTATTGTGAGCAGCTTTTTCAAGTTTATTAAAATATTCTAAATCTTTTAAAAATTCATAATATTCTTCAGGATTTATATCATAATATCTTTTTGAAACAACAAACTTTATAAATAGGGAACAAGCTTCTTTTTGTAAAGTCCCTCTAAAAAATGTTCAATCCAAATCTGATATAAAATATTCAGATTTTGGAAGCATTTCTATCTTTTTTTTGTAATAATCTTTTCAATAATCATCAACCATGCAAACTCAAAGTATTTCCAAAATATCTTTTGTATTTCAAGTTTGTTTTGTCATATTTATAGCATCTTCTAGTCTCATTTTTTGTTTTAAATAATAAAATTATAATTTTTGTTTTAGTAAATCTTCTACTTTTTCAAATATTTCTCTTTCAAAATCTATAAGTTCTTCCTCACTAAATTTTGATAAAACCCAGTTTGAAACTTCAAATTTTGGATTAAATCAGATTCAAACTTTTATTCTTTTGAAATCTTCTTTAAAATATCTGATTATATCTTTGATTCAATTGTGTCATCAAGCACTTCAGCTTTCTCTAAATCTTATTTTTCAGAATTCCATACTTAAATCATCATAAATAACTATGAAATCTTCTAAACTTAACTTGTAAAAATCTACTATTTTTCTAACAGATTCTCAGCTTAGATTCATAAAAGTTTGAGGCTTCAGTAAAACAACTTTTTCAGAAGATAAGCTTCAAGTGCTTATTTCTCACTTAAATTTTGATTCATAAGAAAAATCAGAAAAATCTTTTTTATTTTTTATATAATCTAAAAACATAAATCAGACATTGTGTCTTGTATTTTCATATTCTTTTCAGGGATTTCAAAGTCAAATGATTACTTTCATTTTTTAAAAATATTAATTTTACACAAAAAAAATGATTTCAAAAGCTGACTTAATGGCAAGGAGTGTAGGAATTGCACCTACGTCTCTTAGACTCGGAATCCAAGCACTCTTCTAATTAAGCTAACTCCTTATAATTTTTCAAAGTCAGAATTTGTAATCAAATTCTATTTTCTAATAATAATAAAAATATTTTAAAAAGCAAGAAAAAATCTCTACTCTAAAAAGTTTTTATTTAAAGCTCACATATAAGCCATTCCTATAGCATCAGCAGCATCATCATAGTATGGTACTTCTTCAAGTCAAAAAAGTATTTTTATAGCATTTTTTAGTTGAATTTTATTTGCTTTTCAGTTTCAAGTTATGGCTTTTTTTACTTGTAGGGGAGTGTATTCTTCTATTTTTAAATTGTGTTTTATTGCCTCGTACATCACAACTCCTCTAGCTTGGGCTACATCTATTGCTGTTTTTGTATTTGTTTGAAAATACAGTTTTTCTATAACTATTTTTTCTACTTTATGAGTTTTTATCAGCTCTACCAAATCAGTTCAGATTTCTAGTAATTTTATTTCTAAATTTATTTTTGGAGCTGTTTTTAAAACTCAGTAATCAATTATTTTTATTTTTGAATTTTTGTCTTCAAGTAAACAATATCATACTGTTGTAGTTCCTGGATCTATTCAAAGAATTATCATAAATATTTTTTAAAAGGGAAGTAAAATAGAGAAATATAATTTTATTAATTCCTGCTTACACAGGAATGACAAGGGAAAAAATAGAAAAACATATAAAATACTTGACTATAAATAAATATTATTGTATAATATAGTTGTGTTTTTAATTAATCTTATTTTTTAAAGTTAATTATTATGAAAAATTTATGAGAAAAATAAACTTTGATAATAAAATTTTAGATAAGATTTCTGATTCTTTGAAAATCACTGAAGAAGAGAAGCTAAATTTTTTAAAATATATAGCTTATCTGACTCCAAGTGAACAAAAAGAATTGGCATGATTATTGTAAAAAAATAAGATTTGAAAAATAGGGAAGAGATTCTCTATTTTTTATTGTTTAAAAGTTTTTTCTTCCCCTGGTCAAGTTACACTAGAATCAACTTTTATTTTCCAAAAAACTATTTTTCAGTTTAGTTTTACAGAGTTTGCTGAGATAGTATAGTCTATATTATCAATTGTAGTTGTTTTCTCTGTATTTCAAATATTACAAGATTTTAAATCATTTCAAAAATCAATAAACTTTTTTCAATCAAAATCTTCTCATTTTAGGCATTCTGCCGCATTTTCATAAACTAGATTTTGAGTTAAAAAATTATTTGAATTTGCTACAATTTTGTTATTTTCTCAGATTAGTTTATAAATTCAAAAAACTGTTATTGATAGTATTCCTGTAGCAATAATTGTTTCTATTAAACTAAAAGCTTTTTTAGAGTTCATTTTTTGATTTAAATTAAATATTGTGATAAAATATTTTAAAATATTTATTATTATTTTAATGAAAAAATGAAAATAGCAAAAATTTTGAAAGAATCTATTGAAAAATGAGCTTCAGATGCGATTTTAACTGCTTGAACTTTCCCAATTTTAAAAATAAATTGAGATATCCATTATCTTCAAGATTATGGTAAATATACTGATGAAGAGCTAAGAGAGGAAGTTTTTTCAACAATGACAGAAAGGCAAAAAAAGGAATTTTTAGAAAAAATGGAGCTTGATTATTCTATTGATTTAAAATGATATTCTAGATTTAGAGTAAATGCTTTTTTTTCAAAAAATGGAGTTTGAACTGTTTTTAGATGAATAAAAACAAAACTACCTTCTTTTGAAGAATTATTTTTACCAAAAAAATTACTTGATTTTGCTTGAAGAAAAAGTGGTTTACTTTTGATTACTGGATGAGTTTGAAGCTGAAAATCTACAACTATGTCAGCTTTGATAAATCATATTATTCAAAATTATTCTAGGCATATAATTACTGTTGAAGATCCTATAGAATATGTTTTTGAAAATGGAAAATCTGTTGTAGAGCAAAGAGAAATATGAACTAGTACAAAATCATTTGACTCTTGAGTAAAGTATGCATTAAGACAGGCTTCTGATGTAATAATGATTTGAGAAATGAGAGATTTAGAAACTTTTAGACTTGCTCTTAGAGCTGCTGAGACTTGAAATTTAGTTATTGCTACTTTGCATACTTCTGGTACAGCAAGTACTATTTCCAGAGTAATTGATATGTTTCCATGAGAGGAAAAAGACTACATCAGAGCTCAACTTTCTGTTTCTTTGCTTTGAGTTATTTGGCAACAATTGATAAAATCAAAAGATTGAAAGTCAAGAATTCTTTCAACAGAGCTTTTAGTAAACAATTCTTCTATTTCAAATATGATTAGAAAATGAGATATTCATCAAATTCCTGGAGCTCTTGAGACTGGATGAAAAGACTGAATGTACACTATGCAACACAATCTTGAAAGGCTTAGAGAAGCTTGATTAATATAAAAATACCTTATTTAAGGTATTTTTTTTTAAGAATTTTTGTAAGTCCAGAAACTAAATTTAAATCAATTCTCTTCCATTTCCTCACTATATTCTTCAACTTTGAAATTTTTTGGAATTCAATCAAAAAACACATCACAATCAAAATCTCATTTTACTTTTGTCAAGTAAATTTTATCTACAAAATCTACTAAATCTCACCTTACAAAGTCATTATAAAGAGAAGCTCATCCAATTATAAAAATATTTTCTAGATTTTCTTTTGTTTCTAATTCACTTAAGCATTTTGTCAAAGAATTGAAATAAAGTGTGAAATTATCAATTTTTGAACCAATATCATTTGTTTTAACAGATTTTGTAATTATACAATTGATTCTATCTGAAAGTGGCTTAAACTTCGAAGGAATACTTTCCCAAGTTTTTCTTCACATTATCACTGCATTTAGTTTAGCAAGGTCTTCTGTTTTCTCAGTTTTTTCTTTAAAATGTTTCAAATCTGAAGGAATATTCCAAGCTAGAGAATTGTTTTTTCAAAGTCAGTTTTTATCATCTACTGCCAAAATTAGATTTACTTTCATATTTTTAAAATTATTGAAATAATAGAATTAAACAGCAACAGGAGCTTTTATTTCATCATAATGATTATAATTTTTTAGCTCAAAATCACTCCATTCTAAGTTTTCTAAATCTTCTAGTGAGTTTATATTTTTTAAAATATTTAATTCAGGAAGTTTAAGAGGCTCTCTAGAAAGCTGTAAATTTACTTGTTCTAGATGATTTTTATAAATGTGAGCATCTCACAAAGTGTGTGTAAAAGTTCAAGGAATTAATCAAGTGATTTTTGAAACCAAAAGTAACAAAGCTGAATATGAAGCTATGTTGAAAGGAACTCACAAAAACATATCTGCACTTCTTTGATACATTTGTAAATTTAGCTTTTTATTTTTTGTATCAACATTAAATTGAAAAAAACTATGACAAGGAGGGAGTAACATTTCATCTATTTCTACTGGATTCCAAGCTGAAACTATTATTCTTCTATTTTCTGGATTTTCCTTTATTTGGTTTATTGCTTGTTTTAGCTGATCAATATTTTGTCAATTGAAATTTCTCCATTGTCTTCAGTAAACTGGTCATAGTTCTCAGTATTTTTTTACAAATTCATCATCTTTTGGTAAAGATTTAATTTTTTCTATAAAATTTTTCTTTTCTTCAAGCCATTTTAGAGAATATTTTGGGAATTCTTGCTCTAAATTATTTTGTTTTAAATAGTTTTGAAATGGCCATTCATCCCAAATGTGAACATCTCTATCAACTAGATATTTTATATTTGTTTCACCTCTAATAAGCCAAATAAGTTCAACAATTATTCCTCTTAAAAAAGTTTTTTTAGTTGTAACAAGGGGAAATCAGTCATTTAAATCATATTTTGCTTGCATTCAAAAAATTCAAATCACTCAAGTTCAAGTTCTGTCATCTTTTTCTACTCAATTTTTTTGTATTTCTTCCAATAAATTTAAATATTGTCTCATAGAAAAATTCTTAAATTTTAAGTTATTATTCATTATAAGAATATAAAAAATATTTCAAGTAAATTATAAAAATAATTTTTTTTTGCAAAAAATAAGTTTTTAAATAAAATTAACTAGCTTTTAGAAATTTTTAATATTTAAAAAATGACAAAAAAGGAAGGAAATAAGAAAAAAGATAAGAATTGAAAAGAATTTTGAGTAAAAAATGATAAAAAAACTTTGAGTTGATTTTTTACTTTGGTAATGATAGCTATAGTTATATCTATGGTTTTGAGTTTTTTGAATAGAACTAGGTATGTTGATAGAGATGTTTCTTTTACACAATTTATTCAAAATTTTAATAGTTGAGCTTATAAAGAGGCTTTAATGGTAGCAGACAAAGCTATTTTAACTGTATCTTGATGATTGACTGAGGAAAATTGAATAAAAATTCAAAAAAGAGATATTGCAACTATTCCTCAAAATAAAACACCAGAGGATTTGTGATTAGATTTTACTAAATGAGAGATAAAATATTGAAAAGATAATTCAGCTATGTATTTAAATATAGCCTGAAATATTTTGTTTTTCTTGCTTGTTTTAGGTTTGTGATTACTATTTATTTGAAAAATGTGAGGAATGGCAAATAATGCTATGACTTTCTGAAAATCTAGAGCTAGGCTTTATGATCCAAACAAAGATAAAGTTCTTTTCAAAGATGTAGCTTGAGCTGATGAGGAAAAAGAAGAGCTTCAAGAAGTAGTTCAATTTTTGAAAAATCCAAAAAAATTTAAAGATTTATGAGCTAAAATACCAAAATGAGTTTTGCTTGTATGACCTCCATGAACAGGTAAAACTATGCTTGCAAGAGCTGTTGCTTGAGAAAGTTTAGTTCCATTTGTAAGTATTTCTGGTTCTGAATTTGTAGAAATGTTTGTTTGAGTCTGAGCTTCAAGAGTTAGAGACTTGTTTCAAAATGCAAAAAAAATGGCTCCAGCAATCATTTTTATAGATGAAATAGATGCTATAGGTAAAAAAAGATGACCTTGAACTGGTGGTTGACACGATGAAAGAGAGCAAACTTTGAATCAAATTTTGACAGAAATGGATGGATTTGACAATGATACAAATCTAATAGTTATGTGAGCTACAAATAGAGTTGATGTACTTGATAAAGCTTTACTTAGACCAGGTAGATTTGATAGAAAAATAACAGTAAATCTACCAAATATAAATGATAGAGAGGCTATTTTGAAAATACATGCTTCTACTAGAAAAGTTGCTCCAGATATAAATTTCAAAGATTTGGCTTCAAAAACTGTTTGATTTTCTTGAGCAGATTTGTGAAATCTTATAAATGAATCTGCTATTATTGCAGCCAGATACAATGAAAAAGAGATTTCAGAAAAAAGGATTGATGAGGCATTTGAAAGACTTGTAATGTGACTTAGAAAAAAATCTCAAGTTATGAATGATTTAGAGAAAAAAATCACTTCTTATCATGAAGTTGGTCATGCTATAGTTTGAAAATTACTTCCAAATACTGATCCTGTTCATAAAGTTTCAATTGTTTCTAGATGATGAGCTTTGTGAGTTACTTGGTTTTTACCTGAAAGAGATGAATTGCTTGTTTCAAAAGCAAAGTATCTTGATGAATTAGCTACTTTATATGGTTGAAGGGCTGCTGAAGAAATATTTTTCTGAAAAGATTATATAACAACTTGAGCAAGTAATGACATAGAAAGAGCTACATCTATAGCTAGACAAATGGTTACAAGATATGGTATGATTCCTGAGATTGGTGCTGAAAACTTTGAATGAGAAATTGATAGGTATAGTTGAGATACAAAAAGACCTTTTGTTTCTGATGAAACTATAAAAAATATTGATCAAAAAGTTAAAGAAATCTTGAAAAATGCTTATGATACAGCTATAAAAATTATTACTGAAAACAAAGAACTTCACGATAAAATAGCTAAAGATTTGCTTGAAAAAGAAGAATTAAGCAAAGAAGAATTTGATGCATATTTTACAAAAGAAAGTTAGTAAAAAACTAGCTTTTTTTTATTTTTGAATATAATGTAAAAAAGTTTTAAAAATATTATCTAAATAAAAAATAATGCTGACAGATATTATAAACTATGTTGTAGAAATAGCTGAAACTTTAGGTTATACTTGAATATTTTTTATGATGGTTTTAGAATCTAGTTTTTTCCCATTTCCATCTGAAGTAGCAATGATTCCAGCTGGGTATTTAGCTAGTATTTGAAAAATGGATTTTACAATTGCATTTATTGTTTGAACTTTATGATGTATAGTCTGAGCCTCTATAAACTATGTGATTTGATATTTTTTATGATGAAAAGTTATAAAAAAACTTATAAAAAAGTACTGAAAATATTTTTTTATCTCAGTAGAATCCTATGAAAAAACAGATCAATATTTTAAAACACACTGAAGTATTACAACATTTGTCTGAAGACTTATTCCAGTTATAAGGCAACTTATAAGTATTCCTGCAGGAATTTTTAAAATGAATTTATTAAAATTTTTCTTTTTCACTTGAGTTTGAGCTTGAATATGGAATTTTGTATTAATGATTATCTGATTTATAGCTTGAAAAAACCAAGACTTGATTGATAAATATTCTCAACAGGCTCTTATTTGAGTTATACTTTTTGTTCTATTTGTTGTGATTTTTTATTATTATTTAAATAAAAAAAGAAAATGAAAATCAGTGAATTAAACCTATTTAAAGCTAAAAAAGTAGCTATTTTAGGGTATTGAAAAGAGGGAAGAAGTGTAAAAAACTTTTTAAAAAAATTATGATTTGAAAATATTTCAGTTTTAGATAAAAATGATATTTCTGAAAGGGAAGACTGAATTTTTTACAAAACTTGAGAAAAATATTTGGAAAATATATGAGATTTTGATTTGATTATAAAAACTCCTTGAATTTCGCCATACATAAATGACTTGATGAAATACAAGGAAAAAATTACTTCATCAATTGATATTTTTTTAAATAATTATAGTTGAAAAGTTATAGGTATAACTTGAACTAAATGAAAGTCAACTACTTCAACTTTACTTTATCTTACACTTCAAAATGCCTGATACAAAGTAAAACTAGTTTGAAATATTTGAAGTCCAGTTTTGGATGAAATAGATATTTTGTCAGGTGAAACTTATGATTATGTAGTTTTTGAAATGTCAAGTTATATGCTTGAATTAGTCAATTGACAATTGTATATTTGATATATAAATAATATTTTTATTTGTCATTATGATTGGCATTTTTGAGGTGAAAACTATGATAATGCAAAGAAAAATATTTTAAAAATAGCAAAAAACAAAATAGCAAATATCCAAACAAAGGAAAAAATGTTAGATATAAAAAACATAACTTTTTTCTGAGAAAATACAGATATTTTTTATAAAGATGGAAAATTTTTTTTAAACTGAGAAATTGTTTTAGAAGATAAAAATTTTCTGCTAAAATGAATTCATAACAGAATAAACATTTGCTGAATTTTAGCTATAATTAAGCAAATAACTGAGGATAGACATGGTTCAATTTGGATTTTCACAAAAATGAAATATTGATTAAAAGAAGCTTTAGAAAGCTTTAACTGACTGCCTCATAGAATTCAAGAAATCTGAACTTATAAATGAATCACATTTGTAGATGATGCTATAGCAACAACTCCTGATTCAACAAAAGCTGCAATAAATACATTTTGAGATAAAATCTGAACTTTGTTTTTGTGATGACAAGATTCAGGTTTTGATTTTACAGAACTAGTTAACATAATAAAAAAATCAAGCATTCAAAATCTAGTTTTGTTTCCAGATACAGGTTTAAAAATCTTTTGAGATTTGTCAGATTTTGAATTTGATAAAGATTTTGAACTAGATTTTTCTTGAAAAAAATTTAGAGTTTTTAAAACAAGGTCTATGGAATCTGCTGTGAAGTTTGCATATGATTTTACTCCAAAATGAAAAATTTGCTTGCTTTCAACAGCTTCACCAAGTTTCTCAGTTTGGAATTCTTATATAGAAAAATGAACTAAATTTCAAGAATTTGTTAAAAAATATTCTATTTAATAAAAAGCTTTATGATTTACTTATCATAAATCTTTTTAAAAGCTCTTAAAACGCAAAATTTTAATTTTTAGCTTGTTAAGCTCTATTTTAAGCTAAAAATAAATAATATTGAAAAAATATTTATTTTATTTCTTTAGTTAATATAAAAATTTATTATATATTATATATTATATATTATATATTATATATTATATATTATATATTATATATTTTTAGAAGAGAGATAAAAATGAAAAATATAAAAAATCATAAAAATATTATGTATAACAAAATATAACAAAAAAGTTTTAGCTTTTATAATAAGTTTTATATATAATACTACACATAACTTACATTATGTTAAGTAATATAAATTCCTCTTTTCTTCCTCTATTAATATATTTAAAATATTAGTTAAAAGAAATATTTATTAGATTATTGTATCTTATTTTTAATCTTTGTATATTAAAAAATTAGATATAGACAATAAAAAGGGTAGTAGACAATTTATTGTAGACAAAAAAGTAAGTTTAAATTTAAACTTACTTTTTTAGTAATGCTTTCCAAAAATCTATATCACTTATTTGAGACCACACTTGTTTAAGTTGTTCTTTAAAATCTTCAAATTCTTCTGTTGTATAATCAACTTGAACAATCTTGTAATTCCCTTCTTTTCATTCTACAAAATCAAGCATTAATCATGAAATGTTATATTTTCAATTTGTTTCATTGTCAGCTTCACAAAGCAGCTTATAAAACAATAATTGCCTGAAATAATTTCACTCTCATGGTCACTGTTTTTTGTTTCAAAATCTGTCTAATCATTTTATTTGTCAGATTGATTTAGTCTTTCAAGTTTTGTAGTCTATTAAATTTACACTTTCTTTAAATAAACTAAACTGTCAGAATCACTCTGAATTTTCAGTATTTGATACAATTCCCTCTCCACTTTTTTCTATTTTATCTATAACTCAAGTTATTGGAATATTTTCAAAAAAAATATTTTTTCTTCTGAAATTGTACTCTAATTCTAGAGGTGTCTTCATATTTTCAGAATATAAGTCATAGTATCACTCTAGACCTTTAATTCCCTTCTCTAGTAACTTTTCAAATTCCTCAGGTTTTAATAATTCTGTTTTTAAATGCTTTTCAAATTCTTCAGTTAGATATGATTTTTTAGGTATTTTACCTTCTTTTTTGTATCTTAAATAAAATAATTCTAAAGTTTTATGGTAGACTTTTCAAAAAATTGTAGCTTGTTTATCTTCAAATGGGTACTTATAAATTACTTTGTTTAAGAACAAAATAGGATCTTCTATAAATGTATTTAAGTCTGAAGCTGACAATTTATAATTCTCTATAAAATCTTTTATGTATTCTATCTCTAGATCAGAACTTTTTATTAAATTATCTTCAATATCATTTTTAATAATTTCTTTAAAATCTTCTTCTGTAATTGATTGTTCAAAATCTTTGTACGAATCATTTATTTCTTCTAAGAATACTGATTGTAAAAGTATTTTTGTTCCACTTGAACTTGGATAGCTCAAAAATAAATTTTGTCTTGCTCTTGTTGCAGCAACAAAAAACAATCTTCTATCTTCTTCTATTTGCTCAAAGTCTTCTGATTGCAATCAATTTCATGATATGTAAATAGGTAGCTTTAATAAATCTCTAACTCTTTTTCCATCCCAGTTTCAATTATACAATCAAGGTATAAAAACTGTATTGTATTCAAGTCATTTTGAGCTGTGAGCTGTTAGTATTTGAACTCAACTTTTATTTTCCTTTAAAATTTGCCTTGGAATAGATAAATTATAATATTCAAACAATAATATTTTGTTTAGTAATTTTTCAATATCTAAATATTTATTGTTTTCTATAAATTCTTTTATTTTGTTAAAAAGTGTGTAGACATCTTGTAAATCATCAAAATCTCAATTTTTTTCTATATAATCTAAAATATTTATATCTTTTATAAGAAATCATATAAATTCTTTTAATCATAATTCTACTATTTTTGCTTTATATTCAATAATTTTATTTTTAAAATTTAGAATCTCATCTAGTTTTTCTAAGTTTAATAATTCTTTTATCTCATCTTTTTTAATTTCTATTTCATTTAAATAATCTATAAATTTTTTCTTGTATTTTCTAGAATAATTTTGTTTGTATAATTCCCTATTTATCTTGAAAATATCTACATTGTTCAATCAAATTATAGAATTTCTAAAAATATTTATAAATTTTGTTTCATTTTCATTTGGATTTTCTATAATATCAAGTAAATCTAAAATAAATTTCACATAATTTGATTTTAAAATATCTGTTTTTTGTTTTGATTCTACCTCTATTCAGTTTTGAAGCAAAAGTTTGCTCCAAGTTTCTACTTCTTTATTGCTTCTTACTATTATAGCTATTTCATTTTGTTGCTCTCATGATTTGATTAACTCTTTTATTTTATTAACTATAAATATTTGTTCATCTTTTTCTGTTGTTGCTCTAAAAAATAGAACATCATTGTTTTTATCTTTATAGTATCAGCTAGAAACTAATTTTTTGTTTATTGTAGAGATTTTATTACTTAATCTTTCATTGTTGTTTGAGATAAGATTTGTAGCTAAATCAAGTATATTTTGATTTGAACGATAATTATGCTCTAAAACAACAATACTTGTTTCTGGATATTTTGAAGAAAAAGAAAGCATATTTTCAATATTTGCTCATTGAAAACGATAAATTGATTGATCATCATCTCAAACTACCATTATATTTGGATTTTCTTTACTTACAGAAAGAATTAAATCCATTATTTGATTTTGAGCATTATTTGTGTCTTGAAATTCATCTATCATGATAAATTGATATTTTTCTGCATAATATTCTCTCAATTCTATGTCTTGTTTGAATTTTTCAAGTACAAAATTTATCATATCATTGAAATCATATAAAGATTTTTCATTCAAATGTTTCTTATATTCTGTAAAAATTATTTTTAATTCTTCAAGTTTTTTGATATGCTTTTCTTGCTTTGTTTTTGTTGTTTCATATTTTTTTAAAGTTGGTTTGATGTTAGCTAGCTCTTCTTCATAATCAGTTTTTTGTTTGTTTATAGCTATTTGTAGGCTTTCAGGATTCGTTCATTCATTTTTTAGAGTAGAGATTTTGCTCTCAATAGTCCTTAAATAATAGTATTTGTCAAAATCACTAGTTAACTCTTCTACTTTTTTTTCATCTATCAGCTTATCTAAAATATTTTTCAAAATTTCTAAAGCATCTACTGAATCTATAGCTGTTCAGGCTTTGTATTCTATAAATTTTTCAGGAAATGTTTTTATAACATCTTGTGAAAATGAATGAATTGTGGAAACACTAACTTTATATGAATCATTTCATAAAAATTTTAAAAGTCTTTTTCTAATAGCTATAACTCAAGCATCAGTAAATGTTGTAATTAAAATATTTTCAGGATTAACTTGAGCTTTTAGTATAATATTTGCTGTTCTTAGTCATATTATTTGAGTTTTTCCTGTTCCTGGTCAAGCTACAACCATAACTTGTCAGTAGATTTTGTCTACAGCTTGCTTTTGCTCTTTATTTAAAAAATCATATTGTTTTTCAAAAATTTCTATATTTTTCATAAATAATTTTTTATATGACAAAAAGATAGGATTTTCTCCTATCTAAGCTTATAATCATTTGAGATTAAATATTTTTCTTTAGAGTTTTCTTTTATTTTAAAAATCTTGTAATCTTCCATTTTAAAATTTATTTGATGCATTACAGAGCTGATATTTTTATCATTTATCTCAAAATAATTCATTTTTTCAATGTATCTTGTTTTACCATTTATTTCAACTTTTCAATTTTCTCAGATTTCACTAAATCAAAATTTTTTTATAACACTATTTATATTTATTTCTTCTTTTGCTGATAATCAAAGTAATTTTTTAAATTTTACAACATTTAGAATATTTAAATTAGAATCTTTATATTTATTATAAAGTGAATAAATATTTTGATCAACATAAGTTTGTCTTTGTTCTAAAGTTAATTTTTTCAGAAATTCTGGAGTTTTTCATAAATCAAACCTATTTGTATAAAAAATATCTCTTGGAATTTTATAATAATAGTAATCTTCAAATTTTTTTGTAGTTTTAGCTCAAAGTGGATCATCAAAGGTTGGATCATAATAAAAATTATCTATTTTTATCCAAGCATGTCAAATTTTTGGAAAATCTCTAGAATTTACCACATCTCACTTTATTATCTCAGCTTTTATATTATTAAAGGCTAACATCAATGTTAGAAGTTCAACATATCATTGACAAACTCAAACTTTATCTTTAAACGTTTTTATTCCTGAAAAAATATTATAATTCCCTTCTTTCAGCTCTTCATCATATTTTAAATTTTCTAAAATGTAATTGTATAAAATTTTTATTATTTCTTCTTTTTTTTGTGATTTTTCAGTTAATCTTTTTGATAATGCTCTTAAAATTATAAAATCTTTATCTAAGTTTTCCTCTTTTTTATCAAAATGCTTTATGTTTACTAGAGTTTCTAAAAATTCTTTTTTCCCTGGAATTCAATAAATTATTCAATCAGCAATTAATCTATATTTTTTGTAATCTTTCACAAAAATAACATTTCAATCTTTTATTCCTACTAAATCATTTTCCTTATCTACTTTATTATAATCTAAATTTGCTTGATTTAACTCAGAATCTTTTCAAAAATAATTATAATTATCATAAACATATCAGTACCAAACTCAATTCTCATTTATGATTCTAGAATTATTTAAAAGTTTATTTTTAAAATTATCAAGAACTTTAAATTTTCAAAGTTGTTTTTCTATTTTACTTTTTTCTGATTCCATTTTTAAAGAAAAATATTTTTCATTATTTTCTTTTTTTAAATCATTTAAAATTTTTAGTAGGTTTTTGTCAGCAGTTTCACTTTTCTTATCTAAAAATTCTCAGATTTTTTCAGTTGTTTTTATTCAATTTCAGACTGAAACCAGTATTTTTGTATACAATTTTTCATAAATCTGATTTATTTGTGCGGTTGTGTATTCTCAAAAGCTTTTTGGTGACAATATCATAAAAAATATAAAAATTGCCACCAATAGTTTTCATCTCATTATACAAAATTTAAATCCTATTAAATATTTAATGCTCTATCCATTTGTGTATCTATTTTGAAATCTTTTAGTTTTTGTTCATCAAGTTCTACTTTTTCAGTTGGCTCTATTCAAACTCAATCAATTCAAGTTTTTGTTTTTCAAGTAAACCATTTAGCAGTTGTATATTTTAAGCTAGAACCATCAAAAAATTCTTTTATATTTTGAACTGAACCTTTTCAATAACTTTTTTCTCAAATTATTTTTACATTTGGAAAATAATCTTTTATTGTTCAAATCATTATTTCTGATGCTGATGCTGTTCCTGAGTTTTGTAAGAACACAACATCATAGTTATTTAAGTCAAGTAAATTTTGTCATTTAGAAATATAACTTCACTCATCTTTTACATATTTTACAACAGCTACTGGTTCTCATTTTGGGATTACATATCATAACATAGTAACTACTTCATCTAAGTAACCACCTCAATTATTTCTCAAATCAATAATTAATTTTTTAATATTTTTTTGTTTTAGTTCCTCAATTGCTTCTCTAAATTCAGTAGATATTCCTTCATTAAATCAATTTATTTTCATAATAAATGCATTTCAATTTGTTTTTGTTTCAATTGATTTCATGTGAACTTTTTCTCTTTTTACTTTTATTTCTAGAGTTTCAGTTCATCTTTTTATTTTTAAATTTACTTCTGTTCATTCTTCTCATCTTATCCAACCAACAATTTCATTTTGAGAATTTTCTTTTGTTACAGCTTTTCAATCAACTTCTATTACTTCATCTCATCATCTAATTCCTGCTTTTTCAGCTGGTCATCATGAAATAGGAGATGTAATTATAAATTTTCAAGGTTCAGGCATATCTACAAAAGTTCAGATTCAGTAAAAATCTCAAGCTAAGCTAGACATAAAATCTTTACTTTCTGTTGGTGGGAAAAAAGTTGTGTGTTTATCTCAAGTTCAGTTTGCTAATCATTGAGTTGCGGAATATATAAGTTTTTGTTTATCTATTTTATCTTTATCAAAATGTTCTGTTAGTATTATTTCATAAACAGAATTTAGTACATCTTTTGTTCCAGTATCTAGGTTTATTTGTTTATTATAAAGCTCAGTATTTTTTAGAACTCTATAGCTTTCCTCTACTAGTTCTAAATCATAATAATCAACTCTTTTATTTTCATTACTTTTTGTATAATTTGTTCAAAGTACTTTTGAAGCTAGGCTATAAAAAGTATCTGAGTTTACATTCACTTTTTCAATTCATTTTAAATTTGCTTTTAAATTTGGAAGCTTATCATTGTAAACAAGTATTTGTATAGCTTTTTCTAATCTACTTCATTTTTGTAATCAAGAAAAATTTAGTTGGATATATTTGTAACTTTCAGGTGTTTTCTCTTCAAAAAAACTTGAAAAATACACAAAAATATCTTCCAAAGTTATATTTTTTAAAGTATTATTTTTTGTAATTTTGTCTGTTAAAGTTTCATTTTTGGCTTGTATTAAGCTAGTATTTATAAATAAAATACTAAAAACCATAAAAAATGAAACAATTATTTTTGTCAATTTATTCACGTTTTTTTATTTTTAGGAAATATTGTTTTTTTATTTTACTTAATTTTTTGAAAAAATAAACATAAAATTAATTTTATCTATTGATATTTCTTATATTTTATTTTCTAAATAATATTTCTGGTCATCAAAAAGGCATCAATGCTCAAATAAATATTAATCAACAACCGATTATTATTAGAACCAAATATGTTGTTCATCTTCATAAATATGTCTCAGCCCAAACAAAGTCTCAGGCAAAATTTTTTATTTGTCTTCTGTATTTTAAGACTAAACATCATCATGTGATAAATAAAATTCCATAAAAAATATTTATTAGGTTATCTAACATAATTTATAAATTAAATTTTAAAAGTTTGTGTTTTCTTCTGTTTTTTTTCATTCATACATATCAATTGCTTTTTTCTTAACTGAATTGTAAATTTCTTTTGTTTTCTCTTTTCAGCTTTCATAAAGTTCTATAGATTTTTCTTTTCAATTATTTATAAAATCTGCAGCAGAATCTTTTTTTTCTTTAAAAAACTCTACAGTAGCCTCTTTTCTATCATTGAAATACTGAATCATAGAATTTTTGACTCAAGAAATTATTTGGTTTATTCAGAAAAAATACATATAAAGTAAAAAAACTACTAGAAATACACGAATAGTCGTTTTTATAATAAATTTTCTTTTTTGCTCAGATTCATCTTTTTTTAGCTTATTGTAGATAAAATCTATTTTTTCTTCAAGTGAAATATTTTCATTTTTCATAAATTTTTTTATTATTTAGCTTCTTTCCAATTTTTTCAGATTGAAACATCAGCTTTTAAAATAATTTCAGAATTTTCCAAGATATTTTCCATAATATTTTTAATATTTTTTGAAATCTGCTCTTCTTCTCAAGGAAAAACATCAAAAACTAATTCATCATGAACTTGCATAATCATTTTTGATTTAAGTTTATTTTTTTCTAAAAATTCTTGAGTTTTTATCATTGCAAGTTTTATGATGTCAGCACTTGTTCCCTGAACTGGCATATTTATAGCTTCTCTTTCAGCAGCTTGTTTTATTATTTTATTTTTATCATTTATTCAATTTATAAATCTTTTTCTTCAGAAAATAGTCTCTACATACAGATTTTTTTCACAATTTTTTATTGTCTCATCAAGAAATTCTCTAACTTTTGGATAAGAATTAAAAAAAGTATCAATATAATTTTTACTTTCAGAAACACTTCATCAAATCATTTTTGATAATCAAAATGGAGAAATTCAATAAATCACTCAAAAATTCACAGATTTTGCTATTTTTCTTTTTGAAGGAGTGATTGTTTCTCCAGGAAAAAGAAACTCAGCAGTTTTGTGGTGAATATCTAAATTATTTTTAAAAGCTTCTAATAAATTTTTATCTTTTGACAAAATAGCTAAAATTCTAACTTCAACTTGAGAATAATCTATTGACAAAACTTTTCAATTTTCAAATCTAGAAATAAAAGCAGATCTTATTTCCCCAGCTATTCCACTAGATGAAGGAATATTTTGCAAGTTTGGATTAGTACTTGACAATCTTCCAGTTGTAGTTACAGTTTGATTATAATTTGTGTGAACTAAATCATCATCAGAAACTATATTTAGCAATCAGTCTACATAAGTAGATAAAATTTTGGAGTAGTGTCTATAATCAACAATCATTTGAGCAATTGGATATTTATGAGCTAAATCTCATAAAACCTCAGCTGAAACACTCCATCAAGTTTTTGTTTTTTTTGAGGAAGGAAGTCAGAGCTTTCAAAAAAGTATTTCTCAGACTTTTTTTGGAGAATTTATATTAAAATCTTCTTCAGCTAATTTATAAATTTCTTTTTCTAGTAAAATTATCTCATTTTGGAGTAAATTTCATATTTCTTTTAGTCTATCTCTATCTATTTTTACACCATTTAATTCAATATTTTTTAAAACATCTATGAGAGGAATTTCTATATTTTTTAAAATATTATTTTCAGTTAGATTTTCAGATTTTTGTTTTTCAAAAAGTTTATTTGTGATATAGACATCTTCTCACGAATAAATAGCCGCTAAAGGCAAATCTACATCTTTAAAATTTTTTTCTCATTTATCAGTTACATAATCATAACTCATCATCAAATAATTAAAATCTTTTCCTGAGAGTTTATCAAGAGATATTCACTTAACTCAAGGATTTTTTATGTATTCTCAGAGAATTGTGTCATAAAATCTAGCCATTTTTTAAATTTTAATTCAAAATAAAAAAACTTATATTTTTATAAGTATAAGTTTTTTTTTTGATTTGTAAAAATATTTTTATAATACTTCATCAATCAGTCTAGAATATTCAAAAATACCTTCACCCTTGAAAAATCTTTTTAGCTCAATTTCAGCATTTTCTTCAGAATCTGAAGCATGAATTATGTTTGCATCAATATTTAATGCTAAATCTCCTCTAACAGTTCAAGGTAGAGCATCTAATGGGTTTGTAGCTCAAATAAGAGATCTAACAACTAAAACAGCATTTTTCCCTTTTGCAGCTATAGCTATAACAGGAGTTCTTTGCATATATTTTACTATTGCTGGGAAAAATGGTTTATCAGCTATGTGAGCATAGTGTTCATTTATAATATCATTGTCTAATTGAATCATTTTCATTCAAGCTATTTGTAATCATTTAGCTTCAATTCTAGAAATAACATTTCCAATTAGACCTCTCTCAATAGTATCTGGTTTTAGTAGGATCAATGTAGTTTGCATAAAAAAAATCTTTATAATGTAAATTGTAATCTAATTATAAAGATTTTTTTGTAAAATCAAAATTTTTAATCAATTTTTTATCCTACATTAAATCCTCACCAGAATCATCTTCCCAAACTATTCATAAGAGACATATATTGGTTTGCTGGAACAGGATTTCTTGTTTTTGTGTAGTATGGATCTAAAACATGCCATTCTCAACTGATTTTTACTCAAACTGCTCTGTGTCAGTATTGTCTAAATTTTGGACTAGCATCAAAATACAAATCCATCAATTTTGCAGATTCATCTTTTGGAGGAAATATTTTATCAGGAGTTTGACTATATTGATTAAAAGCATCTTTAGCATTTCATCTTTTTATTGGGCTTGGACATCATAGTTTTTCTAGATTTAGCCTTGCTGTTTTTGAACACTCTGTTACTCATCTAGCGCTCTTTGTTGCTCTTTCTGACAATATAGGTCATTTAAATCCTTCTGTTTTTTCATTTTGGTTTATATTATACATATTTGATTCATCAAACTGTAAAATTTGTGCTCAATTATTTAGAACAACAGGTTCTTTTGTGTCTAAATAAACATAAGTATACTCTCATTTACTATTTATATCTATTCACCGACCTACATTTCTCCTTTCTCATCATTTTTCTTGGACAGAAAGTCTTTGTCAAGCATAAATTAAATTATCTAATTTTGTAGATTCTCAAATATTTGCTATTCCATCATTTGAAAAAAATCAATTTTCTCTAACAGTAATTCCATTTGCATTAGGAAGTGTTTTATGAATATCATTATTTTTAAAGTTTGTTCTTTCTTGTATACTTTGATATCCTAAACTTTCAAATTCTATATCTCAATTATCATTTATTCAATCAGTTTCTTCTCTTATTTGAGGATATTGTTCTAAAAATTTGTTTGCTTCTTTATTGTTTCATTCATCCCAAACAAGATTTGGTAAAACATTATTATTTTTATTGTTTAAATCATTTTTTTCTAGTTTTTGACTATTTAATTCTTTATTTGAGTTATCTTCATATTTTAGTTTTGACCATGTGTTTTCTGGATTCATAAATTTTTTAAATTATTTTTTAAGTTATATATAAATCATAACATATTTTCTTTAATTAATCAAAAAAGACTTTGAAAAAAAGTCTTTTTTTTTTTTTTTTTAAGCAATTACATACCCTCACCAGAATCTTTTTTTTAGAGTTCAAGTCATATGAGACATATATTTATTTGCAGGGATTGGAGCTGTACTTCTATTTAAATAATAAGGATCTAAAACATACCAAGCTCAGTTAATTTTTACTCAAACAGACCTGTGTCAGTATCTAGCATTAGCTGCACTTGCATCAAGATACAAATCTACTATTTTTGCTTTTGGATTTTTTGGTGGGAAGCTTTCTTTTGGTGTTCCTCTGTATTGATTGAAAGCATCTCTTGCATCTCATTGTTTTACTGGTTTTGATATATTTAATTTTCTTAGTAATTTTTCAATATTATTTTTAGCTGTTCTAGAACAGTAAGATTGATTTTTTCAATTCTTTTTCCTTATATATGTTGCTTTTTCTGATTTTACTTCACCTATTTTAAATCAATCATTTTTGTTTTTTATATTTTCTGCTTTGTAAAGAGTTGATTCATTTATTGGTAAAATTTGTGTTCAATTATTTATAACAACAGGCTCTTTTGTTCATTGGTAAACGTAATTTGGTTCTCAATTTTTATCTGTATCCCAAAGTACATTTTTTCTTTCTCATCATTTTTCTTGAACAGAAAGTCTTTGTCAACTATAAACTACATCATTTAGTTTTTTAGAACCATTAAATTTAGCTTTACCTTTTGCTGTAAATGCTTTTTTTTCTCTAATTGTTATTCAATTTACATTTGGAACTGTTTTGTGAATATCATTTTTTAATTCAAATATTTTTTTTCTTTGTTCTGAAATTATTTTTTCATGTTCTACATCTCATCTTTCTTGCAGATCATGTACCTTGTTATCTATATTTGGATGTTGTTCATAAAATTGAGTTCTTTTTTCAGGTGTTTGTTCATCCCAAGTAAAGATTCCAGACTCATCATCTTTTTCAGATTCTATATTTGAAATATTTTCTAAGGAAGAGTTCTCTTTTATATAAACTCTACCTGCTAATTTTCACTTTTTATCATGAAAATTTTTTTCTGTAAATGAATTATTATTCTCCTTTTTATTGTATGAATTGTTTTCATATTTTACATTTCACCAGTTATTTTCGGGAGTCATAATTTTGTAATTATTTTGTAAAGTGTATAAAAATTATAATATATTTTCTCTATCTAGTCAAAAAATCTCTATTTTTTTATTGATTTTTTTGAAAAATAGATAAAATAGTTTGGCTATAAAAAATATGACCTTGCAAGTCAACTTATCTTTAAAAAATTTTTTTATGCAAAAATTAGAACTTTTGATGCCAGCCTGAAGTATGGAGAAACTTAAATTTGCCTTTGCTTATGGTGCTGATGCTTGTTATGTTTGAGCTCCTATGTTTTCACTGAGAGCAAGAACAAATTCTTTTACAATGGACCAATTAGCTGAGGCTGTAGAATATTCACACTCTAGATGAAAGAAAATATATTTTACAGCAAATATTTATGCTCATAATTTTAAAATAAAGCTTTTTATGGCTCATTTCAAAAAAATGTATGAAATGTGACCAGATGCTTTTATTATGTCAGATCCTTGACTTATTCACTTAGTTAGAAAAGAATTTCCAGATGCAGTTATTCATCTTTCTGTTCAAGCAAATAATACAAACTGGGCTCAAGCTGAGTTTTGGAAATCTATATGAATAAAAAGAATTATATTAAGTAGAGAAATTTCTATAAAAGAGATGAAAGAAATCCATGAAAAAGTGCCTGATATGGAACTTGAGGCTTTTGTTCACTGAGCTATTTGTATGGCTTATAGTTGAAGATGTTTGATTTCAAATTATTTATCAAATAGAGATCCAAACCAATGAACTTGTTCACATTCTTGTCGTTGGGAATACAAAGTTTTCAAGGATGAAAGAACTGAAGCAGAGCTTGAAATGGTAACTTGAAGACCTGATGATTATCAAGAATTAACTTGAAACTTTTATTTAGAAGAAGTAGAAAGACCAGGAGAAATAATGGATTATGACGAAGACGAATATGGAACTTATTTGATGAATAGTAGAGATTTAATGGCTATTTCTTATATCAAAGAGCTAGCAGAAGCTTGAATTATTTCTTTTAAAGTAGAGTGAAGAAATAAAACAGTGAATTATATAGCTTCAGTTTGACTTGCTTATAGAAAAGCTATTGATGCAGTTGAAAAATGAGAGGATTATGATGCTGAAAAGCTAGCTGAAGAGTTATTTGCTATATCAAACAGAGGTTATATTCCTGGATTTTTGGTGTGAAATCCAAGTAGTAATGCCCAATTTTATGAAAGAAATGGAAGTTTTTGAACAAAAGCATTTTTATGAATTTTAAGAGATTATGATGAAGAACACAAACTTGTTAGAGTTGAAGCAAAAAATAAATTTCATCTTTGAGACAAAATAGAAATAGTTTCACCAAGCTGAATAAAAGAAGCAAAAGTTGAAAAAATATATAAAACAACATTGAATCACTGAACAAAAAGAGCAGGAACAACATTTACAGATTTTGAATACAAATTTGATCCAAATTTGGCTCAGGAAGTGGATGTGGCTCATGGTTGAGGTTATGAAGTTTGGATAAATATGGATGAGAAACCTGAAGAATTTTCTTTGATAAGAAAAGAAATTTAAAAATACAAAAAAAATAGAAGCTTAGCTTCTATTTTTTTAATACAATCTAACAATATCAACAATCATCTTAACCATCTCATCCCTAGTTAGGTGAGAATCAGGATTAAATCTGAAATCTGTTTTTTCTGGCTCCAAAATTCATAAGTATTCTCCTGTTGATAATGGTTTTTCTTGCCAGTCTGCTTTCTTGTCAATATATCTATCTTTGTAACTTTCCATCTTTTCTATCTCTTTCATCTTCATCATTATTCAAAATGCTTCTATCTTACTTATCTCTGCATCTGGTCTAAATGGTATTCCCTTTTTGTCTTTTTCATATCATTGTATCAATCATATCTCACTTCACACTTTTACTACTCTTGCTTGCCATGATTTTAAATCTACATCATAAAATAATAGGCTATCTGGTTGTTTACTTACATCATAACAATGCACTTGTAGTACTATTGCTAAAAATTCTGCTCTTGTTATTCACCTTGCTGCTTCAAATAATTCTGTATTATTTACTCATTTCTCATTTAATATTTTTACTTTTGTTAATCTTTGTACTTCGTCTTGGTTTTTTATATTTTCTTGGTCTTTGAAGTTTATTTTGTAATCTTTGTTATAATCTCAGATTATATTTGGTATCATCTCACAGTTATCATATTTTTTTGATGTTGAGTAGATTTTTGTTGTTCATTTGAAGTATTCTACTAGGTATGAGAATCTTTGTCAGTCATCTACTTCGTAGTAGATATTTTTTTCAAAATTGTTTTGGTTTACTGTAAAGCTAGCTGTTTGTCATGTTACTGGTTTATATCATACTATTGGTGGTAGGGCTACTGTTATATTTTCGTTTATATATACTGTTCATGTTAGGCTATTTCTTGGGCTTCATGGTATTGGATTTGTACTATTTTTTAAATAATAGTTCACTTTGTAGCTCCAGATTCTTTGTGTTTGGTCGACTCAATAAACAGCAAATATTTTTGTATCAGCATTTATTATTTCAGTTGTGAAGTCAAAAGTTGTTCCATCTACTTTTTGCCATTCTATAAATTTATATCAACCCAAATTTGCAGGCAAAGATATATTTGTAGCATTTGTTTTGTCTCAATCAGCTACTTGTTTTGTTCAAAGATTTGTTTCTGTTCAAGCTTTTTTTTGAATAAATTCTACTTTATGAAGTTTTTTCCAAGATGCTACTAGTTTTGTATCACTAGTTAAAGTTTGTCAAAAAGTAAAGCTATTTGCTTCCAATGTTCATCCTGAAAGCTCTTTTTTCCATCCTGAAAATTTATATCAAGTTCTAGTTGGTTCTCCTGGTTCACTTGTCACTGTACGCCAGCTGTTATAGTTTGCTTAGAAGGCATATTTTGAGCTGTTTCATTTGATACAAAATTTAGATCATATTTTAATGCTTCTTGTTTTAGAACTACACTATCGATGTAGAAATCACTTATTTCTTGACTATCAAAAGAAGTATTGTCACTACCTATGGCAAACTCAATTGTTTGGGCTGAACCAGCTGTTCAGTTTGAAACTATATCTTTACCTTTTATTTGTATTTCTCAAAATGTTGGAATATCTTTATTGCTTGTTCTACCTGTTGGCAATGTTTTAGCTATGTTGTATATAGGAGTTGTATAATTTCAAATTTTGAAATATAGATTTGGGTCATTTGGTCTATCAAAAGTTCTAGCAAAATCAAAACTAAGTGTGAAAATATCTTCTGGTCAGAAATCAGTAATATTTACTGTTTGTTTTACTTGTTGGTTACCACGAATATCGTTTATGTAGCGAAGGTGCTCATTTACTGTGTTTGTCTTTGTCCAACGTTCAAAACTATATGTTTTTGGTCAAGTTGGTGAATAAATTGGAATAGAAGTTCAAGAATTTGTTTTCTATACATCAAGAGCTGCATTTGCAAATTCATTATCTTTTATCAGGTTTGCAGCTTTTGTTTCTTTTGAAGAGGCTTTTGTTGTACTAAAATTATTTCAGAAGATTGTAAAAGCAAATATTATAAGAACTATATTGGAAAATACTCTTTTCGTAATTTTTTTATAAGTTAATAAAATATATTTTTTAATCTAAATAAACCTCTCTAGGTTTGCTTCAATTACTTGGTCAAACTATTCACATATCTTCTAAAATATCTAAAACTTTTGCTGCTCTAGCATAACCAAGTTGTAGTTTTCTTTGTAATAAAGAAGTGCTTCATTTTTTTTCAGCTCTAAGAATTTCAATTGCTTTTTTTATAATTTCTTCATCTTCATCTAAATCTCAGCTATATCATTCCATAATTGATCATTCAAACTTTGATTTTCAATCTGCAATTTCTGGAATCATTAAATTTGCATCTGGATCAACAGTTAGTTTTAGTTGATTTACAACAGCTTCTACTTCAGAGGTTTCAACTAACACTCATTGAACTCTGACTGGTTCAACAGCTCCAGTTGGATAGTAAAGCATATCTCATTTTCATAATAATTCTTCAGCTCAACCTTGGTCTAGGACTGTTCTACTATCTATTTGTGATGCTACTGTAAATGCTATTCTACTTGGGACATTTGCTTTTATAAGTCAAGTTAAAACATTTACAGAAGGTCTTTGTGTTGCGATTATTAAATGCATTCAAACAGCTCTTCACATTTGAGCTACACGACTAATGTTGTCTTCTATTTCTTTTTTATTTCAACTCATCATTAAATCAGCAAGTTCATCAATAATAATTATTATATAATGAAATTTTTCATCTTTTTCTACTTTTTGGTTGTATTCAATTAGATTTTTTGCATTTACTTTTGAAGCTAATTGGTATCTTCTAAGCATTTCTGCAACAGACCATTTAAGTGAATTTAAAGCCTTGTCAGCATTTGTTATAACAGGAGTTAAAAGATGAGGAATTCAGTTGTAAACAGATAATTCTACCATTTTTGGGTCTATCATTATCATTCTTAATTCACTTGGAGAAAATCTGTAAAGCATAGACATAATAAATCAATTCATTCAAACTGATTTTCAAGATTTTGTTTGTCAAGCCACAAGTAAGTGTGGCATATCTGCTAAATCTCAAACTATTGTGTTTCAGCTAACATCTTTTCAAATAGAAAGAGGAATTTCAAATTTTTTATTGTTGAACTCAGCAGAGCCTAAAACTTCTTTTAAATAAACAGCCTCTCTTTTTGGATTTGGAACTTCTACTCAAACTACTCACAGACCTGGAATTGGAGCTTGTATTCTTATAGATTTTGCATGTAGAGCTAAAGCTAAATCATCTTTTAAATTTACTATTTTTTGAAGTTTTATTCAATCTTTTGGTTTTAATCTATATTGTATAACTGTTGGTCAAACTTGATATCATTGCATCTCAACTTCTATTTTGAATTGTAGAAGCTTTTCTTGGATTTCAAGTTCTTTTCTCCTGATTTCATTTTTATCAACACTGACCTGATTTTTTGATTTGTCATTTAATAAGCTAAGTTCAGGAAATATCCAGTTTGAAAAGTTGTCTTTTCTATTTAGCTTTATAACTGTTTTTTCATTATTATTTTCCTTATTTTTTGAGAATAAAGAAAACTTTTTTTCTTCTATTTCGATCTTTTTTGGAGCATCATCTTTGTCTCTAAAATTTATTTTTGATTGCTTTTCCATTGCTTTTTCTTTTTCCAATCTGTACTTCTCTTCTTTTAGTCTTTCCATTTCTTCTTTTAATTTTCTTTTTTCTTCTTCTTTTTTACTTTCTTGTTTTAGTTTTTTATAGTTTATTTTTTCATCTCTTTTAGGAATTTTTATCCCATCTCAA
The DNA here is from genome assembly GCA_002761215.1 of Candidatus Gracilibacteria bacterium HOT-871. Lineage (GTDB taxonomy): Bacteria > Patescibacteriota > Gracilibacteria > BD1-5 > UBA6164 > GN02-872. The sequence goes on along the minus strand of CP017714.1, from coordinate 282,782 downwards.
ACAAAAGTATCTTTTATTTCTCAGATTTTTGCTGGAACTTTAAACAAATGATTTAAAAAATTTACAGGAGAAAAATCAAAAATTGTTACTAAAGATATTAAAAACAGTACAAAAAACACCAAAAAAGTCATTGATTTTCCCAAAAAGTCTAGAACTATTGGATATAAATTTAAGTAAGAATTATATCAATCCTGAAAAAATCAAATCATTGTTGAAACAGAAATATAAAAAATCATCAGTCAACCAAGCCTTGTCATATCAAAATTTGCCTCTTTTTTATGAATCATAAACCCTGAAAGCAAAATCAAAACTGGAGCAAAAATCCATTTATAATATTCTCAAAAAGTTACAAAAAGCCATTTTGATAGATAAAATCATATGGTAGATTCTTTTTCTCAAAATAGTGTTGCAAATCACAAAAATGCAAAAATAATTATAAAAATCCATTTTTTTGTGTTTTTGGTCATTTTATTTTTCTTTTTTGGAGACATCAATACAAATTATCTTTTAAAAATTTCTATAAATATATTCTTTTTTTAAAATTAATCAAGAAAAAAAAGAGCTTTTCAAAAAGCTCTTTTAAAATTATTTTAATGCAAAATTATTATGAATTTTAAGCTGCAAGAGGTAGTGTTTTTTGAAGAGAGCCTAAATCTCTTTTTTGTTTTTCTTTTAACCAAAATTTTTCAGCTTTGTCTAAGACATTTGTCATTGTGAGCTGTACTTTGTAGTCTTCCATAAGTTTTACTATTTGCTCACGAGTCAATCAAAATTCATAACCAAGCATTATTTCTCTTGTTAAATCCACATTTGAACTTACAATTGGTTTTTCTTTATTTTTTAAAATATTTTCTACACGATTGCTTATTACTTTCTTTTGAAAAGCTATTTCTGGAGAAAATCATTTTTGTAGAGAATCCAAACTTTGGATTCTATTTAAAGTTTCTGTTTTCATATTTATAAAGATTAGATTTTTATTTTTATCACAATATTTCAACTACTCTTTTGTTGAAATTTGCCCACATTTCATCTGTTATGTTTAAATCTTCTGGTTTTTTATTTTTGTTTTTGTTATGTTTTAAAGACATTTTTTAAAATAGTTAAATATTAAATTTCTCCTTTTCAATCTAAAATTTTTAAAAGTTTTGGTCACAATTCATCTTGTAATTTTTTTATTTGGTTTTCTGTAGAGATATTTTCTCTATTTTCAATATTTTCTAAATTATTATTCATAATATTATTTTAAAGAAATATTACTGTTGTTTACTCCATTTTCCAATGTTTTCATAATCAAGTAAGATGCTTCTCCTCTAGTTAATAAAGATTTTGGTTTGAAATAACTTTGTCAAGTATTCTCTTTCCAAGAACCATCTTTACCAAAGATAGCATTTGCTTGCATATTTTGTTCTTCATCTAAATCTTTATAATTTGTAGAAATATTTTTGTTCTCATTAAAAACAAGGTATCTATAAGCTATTTTTAACAATTCTGCTCTTTCAAGCATTTTTGTTGAAGAAGCTCATTTTTCAACTATTTCTAATTCTCTTAATCTAGAATTTATTTCAGCTTGTTTTTCAGCATTGTTGCTATTCATATTTTTCAATGCATTTTTTACCCAAGCTATACCTTCAGCTTGACTTATATTTCAATCTTGCATAAAGTAACCTCTTTTAAATCAAGTTGTTGCTATTCATTTTTGGATAGAAGCTAGAACTTCACCTGAGTAAGTATAGTTTTTTTCTACTCATTTTGGTTCCAAGGCTACTACATTTTTTTCTCAAAGTTTTCTACCTGCCCCATTTAATATTTCAAATTTAGCATTTTTTGTAACAGTTTTGTAATCAAATACTATTACTCATCAAACAGTATCTTTATAAGTAAAATCTACTTCATGCTTAAAATCTGCATTATTACAAGTAGGTTTGTAAAGATTTTTTATATCAGATAATTTTCAGCTTTTTAAACATACTAAGTTTCAATCACTAGCTTTTAGTTTATAGCTTCATTCGTATTGAATATTTATCAATTTTTTGTTTCATTCTTTTACTACAGCTAGACCTGTTTGAGTGTTTCATAAATAACTTGTTTGAGGAACTATATCAGCTCAATCTGGAGTTATAGATTTTTTTCAATTGTAAACTCTTATGTTAAATGTTTTTATTGTTACATTTCAAACTTTTACATTTAGTGTTGTAGTTCACTCTTTTAATCAAGAAATTTTTATTTCTCTTTTACCATCTGTGAAGAAATATAATTTTTCAGGAAATACTGAAATATTTCATCATTTTGTTTCAAATGTCATTGCTCAAGGCATATTTCATTTAAAATATTTTCATCTAGAATCTGTGATGTTTAGATTGATTATTTCAGTTCATCCAAGACTTACATTTTCTCAAGTGTTTGCAAATTTTAAATCTATATTATAATATTTTAAAAAATCTCTTAATTCTTTTGCTTCAAGTTCTTCTCTTGTCATCAAGTTTTGTCTTGAAATTTTTTCAGTTGTAACAGTTACTCTACTATCATTTTCAACATATAATTCATTTTTTGTATCTTTTTCAGTCTTATTATTATTATTATTATTTTCATTAGCTATAAATGTTGTAGCTTTTTTTCATCCAGCATTTACATAAGCTGTATAATCTTTTTTAGTTTGAGCTCTTGTTTTTGGTCAGAAATTTCAAGTTCAAGCATCTCATCTATTTGCTATAATATTTTTTTCTAATTGATATTTTATAACTGACTCTAAAACATCATTATAATCACCAGTTATTTCTCATTTATAATATCCTAGAGATTTGTAAATACTTTGTACTTCTCTTACATCTCCATGACTTGATCCTATAAATACTTCTCTATCAAATATTGAAGAGTTTTGATTTATAGTGTTTGTTGTTCATTTTGAAGAAGAATTATTGTTAGAAATATTATTGTTAGAATTGTTGTTATTTATTTCTGTTCTAGGCACTTTTGAAATATTTTCATGAGAATTCAAAATAGCTCAGTTTGTTTCTAAGAATAACAAAGGATCTATAGTTATTCTTTCTAATTCATCAAAACAAGCTCCAGTTTCAGTTATTTCATAGTAACTGTGAGGACAAAATTCTTTTCTATAATATGTAGGAGAAAAAGTTGTCAAAGTATCTATTTGAAAGTGTAAGTGGTTTCAAGTTGAGTTTCAAGTGCTTCAAACTCTTCAAATCAAATCTCAAGCTCTTACTGTTTGTCCTTTTGAGACTAAATATTCACTTAAGTGTAGATAATTTGAAACTATAGTTTTTCAGTTGATATTATGTTTAATTGATACAAAATTTCATTCTGCTGAACCAGTTTTTGCATTTATAACTTCTCAGTCAGCAGTAGCATAAACTGGAGTTCATTTTGCTGTAACTATATCAACTCACATATGTCATCCATATCAAACATCCCATCAATATTTGTAACTTGCTCACCAAAGTACAGTATAACGTCTAGTAAATTTGTTATACCCATCATTTTCAGTAGCATATTTTTTATAATCTGAAGTTTTTAAGATTGGTAAGTCTTCTAAACAGTCATTTCATAATGTATCAAAATCATTGAATCTACACTCTAGTTTGGCAACTGTTTTCAAAGGAAATACTATATTTGATTCAGCATTTGCTGTTTCAAGATTTATTGGTATAAAACCTATAGATAATGCACTTAAAGTAAGTGTAGAAGTAAATTTTTTTATAATTGTTCTCATAATAATTTATTTTTAAAATAATTTTGTTTTTGTCTAAGTTTTTATTATAATAATTTATATAATATAAATAGGTTAAGCGCTATTCCCTATTTATAGAATATTTATTAATATTTGTAAATACTTGACAAATATAAAAATGTGTTTTTAATTAATCTTGTAACTAAATTATCCCACAAAAAAATATTATTGTCAAATAATTTATATTAAAAAATAAAAATATAAAAAGTCAAATATTAATTTTTCTCTTTAAATAGCTAAAATAAAAAATATTTTTAAAAATTTGATTTTTCTTAAAAATATTTTATAAATAATAAATTTTACTAAAAATGACTATTTTTGAATTAAATATTTTTTGAGTACATATAGCTCCAACTTACTATTGACTTATGTATGCAATAGGTTTTTTGATATGATATTATATAATCTTGAAAAGATGAGTTTTGTCTTCTCAAAAGGTAGAATCACTGTTTATTTATATATTTTTATGAGTTGTTTTGTGAGGTAGACTTTGATATGTTTTATTTTATAATTTAGATTATTATTTACAAAATCCTGTATCTATTCTATACTTTATGGAATGATGAATGAGTTTTCATTGAGGAGTTTTGTGAGTTATTCTTGCTATGATTTTATTTTCTAAAGTTCAAAAAGAAAGCTTTTTAAAAGTTGCTGATGAAGTGACTTCAGTTTTGCCTATTTGATTATTTTTTTGAAGAATTTGAAATTATTTAAACAAAGAACTTCTTTGATTTTTAGGATATAACTGACCTTTGGCTGTAAAAATCTGAGAAAATAGCTACTTCCCTTCACCTCTTTTAGAAGCATTTTTAGAGTGAATAGTTTTGTATTTGATTTTATTTTTCTTTTATAAAAGCAAAAATACAAGACTTGGACAAACTGCAAGTTTATTTTTGGTATTTTATGGAATTTTTAGGATTTTTGTGGAATTATTTTTTAGGACTCCAGATCCACAAATATGATATATATTTTGATTTCTAACAATGTGAATAATTTTGACCTTACCAATGGTGATTTTTGGACTTATATTATTTTTTATTTTTAGAAAAAATGCAAAAAGGGTTTAGATTTAATTTCAATTTTACAATAACAAATGTTTTTATTGTTTTGAGTTTTATTTGATTTGTTATTTATTTTTTAAAAGCTTTACCTTACACATTTTTTTATTTTAGAGATGATATTTTACTAAATTTTTTTAAATTTTTTTTCTTTACTTTTGTTCATTGATCTATACTTCATTTCCTTTCTAATGCTATGTTTTTATATTATTTTTGAAATATTTTAGAATTGCTTTTATGAAAAACAAAATACATAATATTTTTTATTTTTTGTGTTATTTTTTCTTGAGTCTGTATTTTAGCTGTTTCAGAAACTTACAATGTGATTTGAATAAGTGGATTTTGTATGGCTATTTTGGCTTATTTTACACTTGATATGAAATATAAAAATAATCCTCAATACAAATCTTGAATTGTTTTTATTGGTCTAAATATTGCTATCTGATTTATGCCTTGAATAAGTCTTTATTGACATCTTTTTTGAGCTATTTCTTGAATAATTTTTTATTATTTAGACAGAGAAATTCTTAGAAAAAAGATGGTTTGAGTTGCTGAATAAGAAGAGGTAAACAAAAAAATGATTCCAATTGGAATCATTTTTTTTTATTTCTTAAACAAGAAATTTAAAATCTGCTTGTGACCAAGATTCAATAATTTTCAATTACAAAGTTTATCTAAAAATATTTGTATCTTTTTTATCCATATTTATTTTTTAAATTTTTATCTCTTGACTTATTTGATAAATATTTTCTAATACTCAGATAATTCTCAGTATTTTATTCTGTGTTTTGTGTTTTTTGATTCTATAAGTTCTACTTTATTTCAAACTATTTTGTATTTGTTGTAAAAAGTATTTCAAATGTAAGTTTGTACTGTGTTTTTTCCTAAAGCTTCATCAAATTTATAGTCAACTCAAGTCTCATTTGTTGTTTTTCACCAATCTTGATCAAAAATAAAATTTCAGAGAGAATAATAAATCATTTTTCATTTGTATTGTTCTATTTTTCAAAGAATGTGAGTATGATGTCATAAAATCAGGTCTGCTCAAGCATCTATTATTTCATGAGCCAATTTTTCTTGATTTTTTGAAGGATTTTCTATGTATTCAATTCACCAGTGAAGAGAAATAACCTTGAAATTACAGTTATTTTCTTTCATTAATTTCAGATTTTTTAATACATTTTCTTTTGAAATTTTATTTATAAAATACTTTTGAACAATATCATCTTTGTCTCTAGAATAAAACAACTCTCAGTCATAAGTAAAAGCTGAAATACAAACTTTGACTTGATTTTTTACAGTTTCTTTGAAAGTTTCCTCTTCTCTTCACACTCACAAACTTATTATGTTGTTTTGGTCTAAAAGTTCCAAAGTTGTGTCTATTCCCTTTCATCAGGCATTTGTAATATGATTATTTGCAAGAGAAATAAACATAGTGTTTTCTCCTTTTAATTCATTTAAAACTTGTATATTTTTTTTGTTTGCTTTAAATAAAAATGTTTGAGAATCAGTGTCATTGTCTATTTCATTGAAAGGACTTTCTAAATTGTAAAAAAGTATTGTGTCTTTTGAAATTCATTTATTTGGGTGAAATTTTTTAAAAATTCTATCATATCAATTTCTCTTGTTTCAGGCTCAAACTGATCTTGAAAGCATTATATCACCTCAAAATTGTAATTCTAAATATTTTATTTTGTTTTGTTTGTAAAATTGGTTTTCTAAAATTTTATTTTTTTCTGATAAATATTTATCTTTTGAATTATAAAAATCTAGTATTTGAATTATGCATCATTTTTGTTTATTTTCTCTTCAAAAAAATATTTCTCAAAAATCTAAGCAATTTTTTATAAAATTTTGTTTTTCTTCAGTTGATTTTATATTTTTAAAATTTTCCTGTAAAATATATTTTTTTTGTAAATATTCAGTATCTTTTTGAAATTCTAATATTTGCTCTGCAAAAGCTTGATTTATGCTTAAATAAGTAGATATTATAAAAATGAATAATTTTTTCATTTAAAATTATTAAAAATTTAATTGATTAATATTTTAGGATAAAATAAAATATAGTCAAGTAATTATTTGACACTTTTCTTGAAAAAAAATAGTATTTCTTATAATGATTATGATGTCTCTTTGATATCTAATTTATCATTTAATTTATAAAAATGAATAAAAAATTACTTATTTCATGAATAGTTGTACTTGCTTGACTTGTGCCATTTGTTCCTACTTCTTATTGAGTTTGAATGGAAGAAGTAGATTATATTACAGCTGCAAATCGTTTGGCTGATGAAGGTATAATTGTAAACAGAAAATCAAATCCTTCACTTTATAAAGTAGATTCACCTATTTCTAGACAAGAATTGGTTTGAATTATAGCAAAAATGACTGATACTCCAAGTAAAAAATATTGTGAAAATATTTTTTCTGATGTATCTGCTACAAAACCAAACACTTGGGCTTGTGCTAGAATAGAATGACTTCTTTCAGTTTGAGCTATTGCAAAAAATGATAAATTTAGACCAACTTCAAATGTAAGTAAAGCTGAGGCTATTGGTTTAATAGCAAAAACTCTTTATCCAGAAGCTTATGCTCAATATCAACACTCTGGAACTTGGCAAGAAAAAGCTATAGATTTCACTATGTGAAGGCTTATTTTGTTAGAAAAAGTAGATAATCCAAATGAACCAGCTACTAGAGGATTTATTTTTAAAATGTTGTTTTATGCAAATGATCTAGGAGCTTACAAAAATTATGGTGATGGCTCAAAAAAAAATAGTGAAGTTGTAAATAACAATGAATCAAAAACAGACAATAATCAATCAAATTCTGCTTCAAAAGCAAATCTACAAAGTTGAGTTTTGACTTTTTCTGATGGAACAAAAATAGACTCAAATGAGGAAAAAATAGATTTTTCTGATGGTAGTTCTGTAGATGGAAGATATGAAGTTGTAGTTATCAAAGATGTTTTAAAATACAATGATAGAACTGAAGTTCTAGAGCTTTCTGATGGAGTAAAATATGATTGAGAGTGAGAATCTTTTTATTTTTGAAATGGAGAAAATTTAAACAAAACAAATAAAAAAGTTTCAAATTTAAATTCAAAAATAAATAATATTCAAAATAAAATTACAACTGCTATATCTAAGTTGACTGATTATAGAGCTTCTTTAGCTAAAAATTTTAACTCTGAAAGAAAAAATTTTTCAGGAAATGATTTAGATACATTTAATAAAATGGAAGCAAAATCTTTAAAATTTGTTGATGATGCTATAGAAGATTTACATGATGCATCTAAAGAGATTTCCGAAGATGTGAGAGAAAATGGATATAATTAGTATTTTATAAAAAATTGTAGTTTTTTCTACAATTTTTTTTTGCTTTACTTTTTTCTCTATTTTTGTAAAATATCTAAAAATAAGGAATAATTTATAAAAATGAAACATTTAAAAATAAATATAAATAGTTTTGAGTTTGATTGAGAGCTTGTTTTTAAAGATATAGATTTTGTTTTAAATAAAAATGATAAAGTTGCAATTGTTTGAACAAATGGAGCTTGAAAGTCAACTTTGATGAAGATTTTGACTTGAGAGATAAAAAACTTTGATTGAAATATTGATAATGTTTGAAATCTTACTTTGTGATATCTCAAACAAATTTACTCAGACAATGAAAATAAGCTAGTTAGAGAAGAGCTTAGAGATGCTTTTACAAAAATAGTTGAAACTGAAGAAGAGCTTTCTATACTTGAAAAATCTATGGCTGAAAATTCTTCAGATATGGAATTAATTGAAAAATACACTTCCCTTTTGGAACAATATAATAATATTTGATGAAATGATTATAAAAATCAAATACACAATGTTGCAAATTGAATTTGAATTTTGGAACTTTTGGATAAAAAATTGACAAAAGTAAGTTGATGACAAAGGACAAAAATAGCTTTAGCAAAGGTTCTTTTAGAAAGTCCAGATATTTTATTTTTGGATGAACCAACAAACTTTATAGATATGAATTCTGTTGAATGGCTTGAAAGTTTTTTGCAAAATAAATGGAAAAGCTGATATGTTATTATTTCCCACGATAGAGAATTTCTAGATAAAACTTGTGATAAAACTTATGAAGTTCAACCTAAAAGATGATTAACTTATTATTTTACAAATTATACTTGATATTTAGCAGAAAGAGAGAGAATTGAAAAGAAAAAGATGGATGATTATAAAAGAGAGCAAGAATATTTAGAAAAGCAAAAAACTCTCATAAATAGGTTTAGAGCTGGTTCTAGAGCTTGATGGGCAAAATCTAGGGAAAAATCATTGGAAAAAAGAGAAATAATTGAAGCTCCAGTTATTTCAAAAAAGCCAAAATTTTTCTTTTGATACACTTGAGAAACTCCTGAAAAATTACTTTCTTTTAAAGAATGTTTTATTTGAAGAAAAGAACCATTATTTTTTATAAGTGAGCTTTACTTATACAGAAAACAAAGGATTTGAATAGTTTGAGAAAATTGAGTTTGAAAATCTACTTTTATAAAAACAATTCTTTGACAAATAAATTTGCTTGATGGATTTTTTTGAAAATGAAAATGACTGAAAATATGATATTATTCTCAAATGCATGAGGAACTTGATGAAAACAAAACAGTTAGAGAAAATTTTTTAAAGCATAAAATAGAATATCCAGATCAGCAACTTATTTGACTTTTGAGCCATTATTTATTTGATGTAAAAATTTTGGATAAAAAAGTTTCAGAGCTTTCAGGTTGAGAAAGATCAAAAATACTTTTTGCTATTTTATGACAAAAAGAGTTCAACTTGCTTATTTTAGATGAGCCAACAAATCATTTAGATTATGACACAAGAGAAAGCTTAGAGCATGCTTTAAATAACTTTGCTTGAAGTATTTTGTTTATTTCTCATGATAGGTATTTTGTAAATAAACTTTCTACAAATATTTGGTTTATTTCAGAGTGAGAATTGTCAGTTTCTTATGGTAACTATGAGGATTATAAATTTAAACTTGAAAATAATATAGATATGGATTTGAGCCTTTGGGATCAGGAAGCTGAGCTAAATCTAGTTTTGGAAGAAAAACTTTGAGAAAAGGCTTTTAAAAGGATAAAAGACAAATTTTGAAATTGAAAAAAGAGAAGAAATTAATTTTCTTCTCTTTTTAGTTTTTTTCAACAATTTGAGCAATAAGGCATTCACTTTGTTGTTAGGTTTTGACAATTGTGGCATTTTACTAGGATTTCATGAGAACAAAGAGGACAAAATGGTTTTGTTGTATCTACTGAATTTCAACAATTTGGACATTTTTTATCTGAAACAAATCTTTTTAAAATATTTTCTTTTGAGTAAATTCTTTTTTGTATTTTGTAAATCAAAAATCAGAAAATAGAAACTATTAGAATTGGCCACAAAAATTGAACAAGATACATAATAGGCTTAAAATTCACAAAAAATTCATAAATTAATTGTTTTATAGTTCATGGAGTGATATATGAAATAAACAAAAGTGTTACTTCCAACAACATCAATCCATAAGCAAAAGTTGCCACAGAAAATATTATTGTATATGGAGAATTTTTTGATTTTTTGTTTACATAAAGCTTATACAAAACCAAAAATACACTTATTGAAAATATAAATGAAAGCAAACTAATATATAGCTTGTACATAAGATAGCTGTGTTCATAGTCACTTTGAGCTTTTTCATAAACTGCCTTTAATTCTGATATCTTTGCTTTGTTTTCAGAAATGATTTTGTTTTTTTCAGTTTCTAAATCTTTTAATTTTTTATCTATTTGCTCTACTTCAGCTTTTGAATTTTTTATTTCCTCTTGTATTTTGTTTTTATCATATAATCAAGAATTTTCTCAAGCTATTTTTTCAGTAAGTGATGTGTTATAGTCTTCTCTACTGTTTCATTTTTCTTTTTCTAATCTGTATTTTTTAGACTCTAAGTTGCTTATTTCTTCAGTTATATTGTTTAAATTTTCATAAGCTCAAGATAGCACTCAATACTCTTTCTCAAAGTTAAATTTAGGATTTTCTGAGCTTAAATCACAGTCATTTCTTCAGTATTCACCATAATTGTAAGAATATTTTTCATTTTCTTTGTCATCAGCCTCAAATTTATAAAGAATATTTTTTATACAATTAGGAATAGTATCAGGTTCTTTGGGAATTTTGTTTATAATTTCAAGAGTCCATTGTGCTGAAACTAAAATAGCAACAAACATACAAAAAAGCAAAAATTTTCCTAAAGTTGTTGTTTTTTTCTCAGTTATTTCCTCTCAGGCAACTGAAGTTTTTTGAGACTTTTTGAAAAAATTTTTGAACATATTTTTTAAATTACAAAATAAAATATTTTTATTAAATTTTTAAAATACACTTTTCTATTTCAAAAAATATATCATCCTCTTCACTACTTACAAGCTTTCCAGTTTTCATATTTTTATCAATATTTACCAGATTTATATAAAAATTTTTTAATTCAGAAAAAGATGTTTTACAGCTTTTGTTTGCTAAAAAACCTCGATTTCATAAATCTAAAATTTTTCAAATTTCACCTGTCTGTTTTTTACTATTTTTTAGCTTCAAAATATACAAATTTGTTCTGAGATTTGAGAGTAAATTATTGTAAAAAGCAAAAATATTTGTTTCATTTAAAATTATTTTTATTTTTGAAATTGATTCGATTTTTTGCTTATTTAAAAGTAAATCTATCACTTGGAAAATACTTTCTTCCAGTTCTGGAACTATGTTTTCTTCTATGTCTGTTTTTTTTATAAAATCTTTTGTTATAAATAGTTTTTCTAGCTCAAGAAATATTTTTTGTAAATTATTTGATTTATATTTTATCAATAAATCTAAGGCTTCATTATCTATTTTTCAGTAAAACTTAGAATTAATAATTCTTTTTGTATCAGTTTCATCATTTGAATTAAATTCTTTTATTTCAGAGATTTTTACTAAGTTTTTCCAAAATTTTTTTCTCTTATCTGGATTTGAAAAATTGAAAATAACTATGTTGTTTTCTCATTTTTTTTCTAAAATATTTAAAATACTTTCTTCTATTTCTTCTTTTAAATTTGCGCTTATATCAATTATAATCAACTTTTTTTCTCAAAGGAAACTTTCAGATAAAATATTTTCTTTTAGTATATTTAAATCTATGTTTTCAGAATCTTTTATATGTGTTAAGTTGAAATCTGAGTATTTTTCTATAAACTGGGATTTCCACTTTTTTATAGCATCAGAAACTAAAAAACTAGAATTTCAAGTAAAAATATAATTCATTTTTTTAAGGTTTAATTATTTTTATTAATTTTGTATTTCAGCTATTTTTTATATGTTCAAAAATTTTGAGCATTGATATAAGAGACTTTTTTAAGTTTAGTAAATCTCTTGGAGAAGTCCTATTTAAAGCTATTCTATTTAAAATATTATTTATATTTGAAATTGTTCAAAGTTCCTGTCTTATTTTATCAAGCAAGATTTTTTCTTTTAAAAACTCTTCAATAAATTCTTGTCTTTGCTTTATTTCTTTTATATCATTAAGTGGTTTTAATATAGAATCATACATCATATTGCTTCCAGAAGATGTTTTTGTTTTATCCAAAACTCAAAATAAAGTTGCCATTTTTGCTGATTTTGTAGCAAAATTATAAACTAAATCTAGGTTTTTTATTGTTGCTTCATCTATTTTTAGATATTTTGAAGTATCAAGCAAACTCATAGATTTTAAAAAATCAAAATTTGTTTTTTGGTTATTTTCTATATATTCTAAAATAAGATTTGAGGCTCTTTGAGCTTCTTTTAGTTTTTCTAAGCCAAATCATTCTAAATTTTTTGTCTTAAAATGATTGACTAAATTTTTATAACAATCTTTTTTTATTTCAAAAAAATATATATTTAGAGAGAACTTTTTCTCTAGAGTTTCCTTTATTTCTTCATTTCAAAATAATTTTTTTTCTAAAATTACTTCTTTTGGAAACATTTTATAAAGCTCTTGTTTCAATTCTTCAAAATTAGGAAATTCTGTTGCTTGCCATTTATTTTCTGAAAGATTTAAAATTGATAATCAAAATTTCCCTTTATTTTCTGTGATTCAGATTATATTTGAATTTTTTGATTCATATCATTCTCATTCTAATCAGATAGTTGCTGGAGTGACTACTCTTACAATTTCTCTTTTTACTATTCATTTTAGGTTTGGGTCTGAAACTTGTTCTGCAATAGCTACTTTGTATCAAGCTTCTATCAAAAGTGGTAAATATTTTTCTTTTGCATGATAAGGAATTCAAGCTAAAGGAGTTGGTTTTTCAGCATTTTTATTTCTAGAAGTTACAGCTACTCAAAGCACTTTATTTGCAATCAATGCATCATCATCAAACATTTCATAAAAATCTCACATCCTAAAAAACAAAATAGCATCACTATTTTGCTCTTTTAGTTCATAATACTGTTGCATTGCAGGAGTAATTTTTTCTTCAGCCATAATTTATTTTTTAGAAAATAAATTTATTTTTACTCATTCTTGCATATTTGGGCTTTTCTTCTATATTTCTTGATATAGAAAGTAATACTCATACTCAGATTGAAAGTCCCAAAAGAGAACTTCATCAATAACTTACAAAAGGCAAAGTTACTCAAGTTAGAGGCACTATGTTTAGGTTAACTCATACATTTATAAATGTTTGAAAAAGTATCCAAGAGGTAATCCCTACTGCTGCATATTTTTCAAATTTATCTTTTACATGGTAGGCTATATAAAATCATCTGTAACCTATATAAAGGTAAAGTAAAAGCAAAATCAATCATCATCTAAATCATAATTCTTCAACTATTACAGCAAAAATAAAGTCTCATTGAACTTCTGGTAAATATCAAAATTTTTGAATTGATTGACCAAATCATTTTCCTGAAAAACCTCAGCTTCAGATTGTTATAAGTCATTGAATAGTTTGGTGGTCAGAGTCTTTTCTTTTGCTTAGTAGTTCCTCATTACTTTGCATAAAGTTGTCAATTCTTCTAGTTATGTATCACAAGCTATTATTTTTGTTTGGATCTTTTGGATCAGTTTCATCATATTTTCAAAAACTATAAACTGAAACAAAAAGTAAAATTCATAATAATATTACTCAAAAAATATGTTTTTTATTTGCTCAAGCATACAAAAACATAATTCATGTTACTGGAATTAAAACTAACAATGTTCAAAAGTCAGGTTGGGCTCATACAACTCAAACTACCACTCAAATCACCAAAACATAAGGTATAAATCAATTTTTAAAGTCTTTTAAATAATGATTGTATTTTTTGAACATGACAGAAAAAAATACAATTAAAGCTACTTTTAAAAACTCTGTTGGTTGTACCAAAAAAGGTACTCAAGGTATAGAAATCCATCAACGGGCTCACTTTAGAACTGTTCATTGTACAAGTACATAAATACATAGCATTCAAGCTATAGCTAAAAAATAATTTGCGTATTTTTCAAAAAATTTTGTAGGAGTTTTAATTACAAACCCCATTACAATAAGACTTATAAATATGTGAGATATACTTCTAAGTAAATAAAAATAATTATAAGGTTCTTTTATCAGTCAATTTTCAACTTGTTGGCTTGTAACATTAAATGAAGAATAAACTGAAACAGAAGATATCATTATAACTCAAAAAACCATTAAAGCTACAACTGTTACAAATAGTTTATAATCTATATTTTTCATAATTTAAAATGGAATTAATTGTCTGTAATTGCTATAAATACTTGAATCATAGGCATTTATCAATCATTGAACTAAAAATAAAGCAAAAATTAGTATGATTGGGGCTAGTTCAAAAGGTCAAATAGTTGTGGGAATTATATTTTTTATTCTATCATAAATTGGATCTAAAATAGATTTAAAAAAATTTATTCTTAAGTTTAATCAAAACAGACTAAGCCAAGAAAGTATTATATCAATCAAAACTATGTAGTAAATTAGAGTTGTAAGCACTAATACTACTAAAAGTATCTTTTCTATCATTTTTTATTTTAAAAATTTTTAAATATTTTCATCAGAGTTTAGTTTTAAGTAAGCGTCTTTTGCTGCTGATTCTTGAGCTTTTTTCTTACTACTTCAGTTTCATTGTCACTTTAATTCTGTTCAAAAATATATTCAAACTATAAATGTTTTTTCATGATCTAATCCATACTCATCTATGATTTCATAAGTTGGAGTTATATCAAACTTTGCTTGAGCAAACTCTTGAACTAAAGTTTTGTATTCTTTTATAGCATTTGTAGTTAAAATCTCATCAACAGTTGTATAAATAAATTTGTTTATAAATTTTTTTGCTTCTTCTAATCACAAATCTAAATACAAAGCTCAAATAAAAGCTTCTACAACATTTGCAAGTAAATAATTATTGTTTCTTCCTCCAGATTTTTCTTCTCAGTTTCAAAGCAATAAATAATCAGCAAATCATAGTTTCTTGGCTATTTTTGCTAAATTTTTTCATCTTACAATTGCACTTCTAATGTCAGTTAATTCTCATTCAGCTTTTTGCTTAAAATCATTAAAAAGATTTGATGTTATCACAAGTTCTAAAACAGCATCTCATAAAAACTCTAGTCTTTCATTGTGTTCTGGAGCAAAATCAGGTTTTTCATTTACTATTGACCTGTGTATAAAGGCTAGTATATAAGTTGAAATATCTTGAAAATTTATTTCTAATTCTTCTAATAATTTTGAAACTTTTTGTATTTGTACATCATTTTCTATAGCTTTTTTTACAATTACCATAAGTTAAATTTATTTATTTAAATTTTTTATATTATATTAAAAATATTTAAAAACACAAAAAAAGTTAGTGAATTTACTAACTTTTCTTAAAAATAGAGTATCAATCGTTTCATTTATAGTTTTCTTTTATTTTTTCAAGTTCATCTAAATCTCTAAAAACATTTCATAAAACTCAATTTACTATTTTTTTTGAAGTTCACATTGCAAAAGTTTTGGCTAATTCTACAGCTTCATTTACTGAAACTTTTATAGGAATTTCTTCAGAAAAATAAAATATTTCAGCCAAGGCTATATATAGAGGAATAATGATTAAAACATCCATTTTTTCAAAATCAAATTTTGGAGAATATTTTTTCACTATATCTATAAAAAATCATTCTCTAAATTCTATTATATTAATCATCTCATCCATATAATCTAGATCTAATTCAAACGAAAAAGTATCTTTGTAAAATGATTCTAAAAAAGCTTCTTTTTCAGTTTTTTGAAAGCAAGATGCAAATAAAAATTGAAATAATAATTTTCTAGTTTTTTTACGATTTGTAGTATTTGTATTCATTTTAAAGAACTGTTACAATAAAAAAATTAAAAGATAGATAAAATATCTATCTTCAAAATGTAAGATTTAAACTCTTGTAGTTTTTCTTTTTGATTTTTTAGCTAAAACTACTCTTCAATTATACATTCCATTTTCATCAACCATATGAGCTAGACCAGTAGCTTCTTTGTTTAACATAACTCTATTTTTTAGTTTTTTAGCTGTTAATTTAATCCAATTAGTTGTTCTAGTTCTAGTTCTTGATTTTGATGTTTTCTTTTTTGGTCAAAAAGTCATTTTTCAAATAATTACAAAAATAAAATAAAATTTTATATATTTCCCTACTTATTCACATTTTCTTCAAAATAGAAAAACTAAAAATAGAGACAATATGTTTCAGAATTTATCTGTTACTGCTAGATTTTAAAAGTTTTTTTAAAAAAATCAAATTTAATTTTAAAATAATTTTTAAAAAACTCAAATCACAAAATAATTTTTGTATTTTAGTATTTAGATTTCATAAAAATATAACTTCCTTTTTACTTTAAACTAGAGTATATAATTGTTTTTCTTTACTTTTGAAAAATATTGCTTAAAATAACAAAAATATTTTTAAAAAATACTAA
This sequence comes from Candidatus Gracilibacteria bacterium HOT-871, assembly GCA_002761215.1. Taxonomy (GTDB): domain Bacteria; phylum Patescibacteriota; class Gracilibacteria; order BD1-5; family UBA6164; genus GN02-872. The sequence continues at coordinate 266,017 of CP017714.1, read as the reverse complement.
ATGAAAAAAATTTTAATAATAGAAGATGATATTTGAATTTCTAGTTCTTTAAAGCTTTATTTAGAAAATTCAGATTTTGAAGTTATACTTTATAATTCTTGAGAAAATGCTGTAAATTTCATAAAATTACATTCTCCTGATTTGATTATTCTTGATTTAAATCTACCTTATAAAGACTGAATTGAGATAACAAAAGAATTAAGAGAAACTGATAATACTCCGATTGTTATGCTTACAGCTAGGTGATGAGAACTTGATAAAATTGTTTGACTTGAAACTTGAGCTGATGATTATATAGCAAAACCATTTTCACCAAGAGAACTTTTAGCTAGGATAAACACAATTATCAGAAGGACTTCTTCTAGTGAGCAAGCTGAAAAACATGAAAAAAACTGTATAAAAATATTTGATTTTGAAGTAGATTTTGATAAAAAAATAGTAAAAAAAGGAGAAGAAATCTTGTCTTTGACTTCAAATGAATTTGAAATTTTTAAAAAATTGATTGAAGAAAACTGAGGAGTTGTTTCAAGAGAAACAATTATGAAAGACATTATTTGATATGATAATTATCTTTATGATAGGACAATTGACACTCACATAAAAAATCTGAGAAAAAAATTGGGTTCTTCTGATTATATTATTACGATGAGACGACAATGATATAGACTAAATATTAACTAGAAAAAATGACTTTAACAAAAAAATTTATTATTTGAATTATTACAAGCATTTTACTGATAGCTATCACAAATATTCTTGCTTTTTATATATTTTACTGATTTTATTTAAAACTCTATCTTTACGAAAAGGCAAAAACAAGAGATTCAGTAACGATAGATTTTATAAATGATATAATTAAAAAGAAAACTAAAGATGATATTGATAATATTTTTTCTGATGCTGAATTAGAGTTTTTTGAGCTTTTAGAAACAAATAATTGAAAAATATCTCTTGATAAGGAAAAAAATACTGATATAGTTATAAATTATCTTGTAAAAAGCTGACTAACTCCAAAATATATTGAAGAAATAATTCCAACTGACAATTTTAAGAGAGTTTTAGATGCTATTGAAAATGAAAACTCTCCTGAAGCAATATTTTTAAATCGCTTTATTTACAGTATGCTTGCCACAAATCTTATAATGATTTTGCTAATCATTTTGATTTTGTGAATATTTGTTAGGAAGACTCTTTCCCCTATAAATACAACAACTGAGAAAATAAAAAAACTAAATAAAAATATAACTTCAAACAAAACTTCAGAATTTGAAATTATTGATTATAAAAATCCAACTGATGAAATAGGGCTTTTAGTTAGCTCTATAAATAATTTAAATAAAAAACTGAGTCTTCAAAATCAAATAAGAACTAGACTTTTGGCTGATATTTCTCATGAATTGAAGACTCCAATTACATCTATACAATGCTATCTTGAGTGAATTTCAGATTGAGTTATAACTCTAAATCAAAAAAATCTAAATTCTATTAGTTCTGAGATGAATAGGCTTATTAGTCTTGTAAACAGGATTATGGATTTTGAAAATTTTGATAGGAAAAGGATTGAATTGAAACTTTCTAATTTTGATGTTGTTGAGCTTTTGAAAAATATTTCTGAAACTCATAAAAAGAGGCTTTCTGAAAAAAAGCAAAGAATAAAGATAACTTGAGAAGATAAGCTTGAAATAAAGGCTGACAAAGATTTATTTACTCAACTTTCTCATAATTTGATTTGAAATTTTTTGAAATATGCTTGAAAAAATTCTCAACTTACAATAAATATTACAAAAAAATACATAGATTTTTATGATAACTGAATCTGAATAAAATCTTCAGAAATACCATTTTTAACAGAAAAATTTTATCAATGAAATATAGAAAAATCTTGAGATGCAGAAGTTAGGTGAATCTGAGTTGGACTTTCAATTGTCTCAAAAATCGTAGAAAGTCATAATTGGAGATACGAAATCAAAACTGAACATTGAAAAGGATTTAGCTTCAAAATATTTATTTAACAAAATCTTCACACAATCTTCACGTTAATAATTTGAAAATTTATTTAAAAATAGTAAAATGCACCCACTGAGAAAGAAATAAATTTATTAAAAGCCTTATAAAACAATACTTTTATTTCTTTTTCTTTTAAGATTTTAGATTATTAACAAAAAAAATGAAAAAAATTTTGTTTTTTATTCTAGTTCTTCTTTTTTCATTTTCCCCAAAAATCTATGCAAATGATTCTGGGTTTTTTACTGATGCAAAATCTATTAAAGATTTAAAAAAAGATATTAATAACATAAATAAAATTGAGTCAGATTTGGAACTCAATTATAAATCTTTTTTACAAGAGCACAATATAGATAATTATTTAAAAAAATGAATGCTAAATTCTGAGATTCAGGATTTGAAAAGCATAGCTACAAATTATGTTGTAAACTCTTCAGAAATAGAAAAAAAGATTTCAAATCTCACAAATGATGAAGAAATAAAAAAGCTTCAAAATTCTTTAATTGATCTTACAAAGGAATTGTATAAAAATTTACTTCCTTTTATAGATACTTCAAATTATAAAAGTTATTTAGTTTATGTAGAAAACTCTATAAAAAATCAAACAGAAAAAAATAATTTATATTTAAATAAATTTAAAACTCAAAATATTTATAATAAAAAATTAGATATTTTAGGGAAAAAAATTCAAGAAAACAAAGAATATTTAGATGATGCAGTAAAAAAGATAATTGAGCAAAAACTTGATGAAAAAATCATTCAAATAATGGATTCACCAGCTTTTTCTAAGCTTTCAACTGAAAACAAAGTAAAAACTCTAGAAAAAGTAATTGAAAGGATAAATTTAAAAGTTGATTCTTTTCAATCAAAGCTTGATTATGATTCTATTTATATAGAAGCTGACATAAAAAAACTTGAAATTTACAAAGTTTTAGTGCAAAGACTAAAAGATTTTTCACAAAACTTAAAATAAAAAGAAAAACTCCCAAACTTTTAAGTCTGGGAGTTTTTTAAGTTCCTCCTCTATAACCAACACTATATCCTATTATTGCTTGACCAGGACCTAGTGAGACCTATACCTTGTTACACTTGCACTACGATCATTAAGGTTTAATACAGAGTAGTCTTTAGCTGATTTTTCAGTACCGAGTCTTAAGTCATTATCTCCTGCTAGTACATCATCTCCTTTGTTTTTAGTTGGAAATGATAAAAATTTTGGGTTAATATTAGCATTAAAAAACTGTCCATTTATAACAGCTTTAACTCTAGTATCATATCTTCTTAAGTCATGATATATGTTACCAACATAATCTCTACTAAAATGAGGGGCAGTCTTTTCCCCATTTGGTAAAGGTTTTGTATATCTGTTTCCAGTCCAAAAATCAATTTTTGCTTCTGTCCTTTTTTCAATAATAAAGACATAAGCTCTTCGGTCAATTTCATCAAAACGATTTTTTGTTATACTATTTTTGAGTATACAAATACCATTTTTAGCCATGAGTACTTGATATCTCCCTCTAATATGGAAAGGATTATTTTTAGGTTCACTACAATATAATATACTTGGTACAAAGTCTAATGAATCATCATTAGCTGATGATGAAACTAGGCTAATTATTAGAAAAAGTGTACTTAAACCAAGTCTCATAACAACCTCCTAACAAGTTTGATTAAAAGAAAATACTTCCTATAAGAAAGCACTAGTAATATATTGATTTTCTTGATTTTGCCAATATAATATTTTACATAACTTATTCTATAATACAAATATATGTTTTATAAGATCTTTTCTGCTATTGATTCATTTAGGAATTATTATGATAATTTATTTGAAACTTTTTCTAATGATGTGTTTTCAGTTTATATTGCTAGGATTATTCCATATCTAGATATAGATATTCTGAGAAATTTATTTTGAACTGTATATCATCCAATTTATATGCTTTTTTATTTTTTTGTTTACTTTTTTTATTGATTCTTATGAGTATGAACTTATATATTTATTCCTGAATTTAATACCTATTGAGAAACTAGTATATTTTTGAGTTTACTTTTTGTTTTATGATTTTCTCTTTGAATTTTTATAAATTCATTTATTGTATTTTTGTTATGAATTCTTATAAAAAAGCTTTTTTCAAAAGAAAATAAGTTTTTTACTTTTTTAAATAAACTTAAATTTAATTATTTTCTTTTATTTTCTACAATTCTATGATTTTTAAGTGTTGTTTTTATACTAATTATAATTTGAAAGACTTTTATTTATAAAGAAGAAATGTTTTTTCTTTATAGAAATATTCTTTTCTACTCTTTTTATTTATCTTTTTTTAGTTTATTTTTATGGTTACTTTTTGAAAAAAGAAAATTTATAGTAAACCATATTTCAGAAAATTTATTTTTATATTGAATTCTTTTTAGATTTTTGCCTTTTGTATGACACTTTTCAGGTTTATTTGTAGCTATAAGTGATATAAAACTTTCAGTAAAACTTTTGTATTTGTATTTGTGAGCTTTAGTAACTTTATGATTGTCATATTTATATAATATGTGAATTATGATTCCTTGGTGAGATATAAAGCTTAATTTAAGCTATTATTTTCTTATATTTCAATTTTTGTGTTTTATTATCTTTTTTATTATATATTTATTTTTAAGAAAACAAAAAAGAAAGACTTCATAATCTTTCTTTTTCTAACTCCAATTATAAAATTTTTCTAAATCAAGCCTTTCATCATCAAATCTAAATAAATTTCCTTCTTTTTTTAGTTTATCAAGCACTTCATCAACTATTTTTTTAGAAACATTTTTTCAGTAAATATGATTTTCTTTTTTCATCTTTTTGTTTCAAATGGCTCAGACAACTATATCAGCTATCAAGTTTGAATTTATTGGAGGAGCTATTATGTTACTTCAATCAAGTATTGTTTCAGTTCTATCACTTCCAAATCTGATAGTCACACAAGGCACTCATACAATATTTGCTTCTTCTTGCATACTTCAACTATCTGTTACAACTGCTCAGGCTTTTGAAATCATATCAATAACTTCATGATGATGAGCTAAAGCTGGTCAGTAAGAAAAATTTTTATTTCAGTAATCTTTTATCAAATTATCCAAAACATGCTTTAATCCATAATTTTCAATAGCAGTTTTTGAAGCATTTAATTCAAGGAAACAAACATAAACTCATCTTTCAACCAATTTTTTTATTGCATTAAAAATAACCATAAATCTTTCTCTTTTTTCACAATTTTCTCTTCTATGAATAGTTATAAAAATAAAGTCTTTTCCCTTCATATTTGGATAAATTTCAAAAGCTTTTGACTCTGGAATTTTTGTCTTTGATATCTCAATCGCATCTGCAACAGTATTTCAAACTACTTTTATATTTTCTTTTGGGAATCATTCTTTTTTTAGTGTTTCTTTGTATAATGCAACTGGTGCAGCAAAAAATCCAGTTGATCACTCTATTGCCCTTGTGTCAAATTGTTCAGGAAATGGTTCTATACTCCCTCTCTCATAAATATCAAAATCTTGTAGTGATTTATAATAATCTTTCCAGTCAAACTTCCCTTTTTCATATTTTTCAAAAAGTTCATGATAAAATTCTTTGCTTGGAGTAAAAGTCCTAATTCAAGCCTCTACATGAACTACAGCACATTTGTTTAAAAATGCAGCTTTATCAGCAGTTGTAGCTGTCAAAGTATCTCAGTGAACATAAGGAACAGGTATTTTTCATAATTCTTTCATTTCAACCAAAACATTTCCAAGTCTCTCTATAATCATAGCATACTTTTCATGAATACTTCAGTAAATGTTTAGATTTATATCTACTTCCATTTGAAATTCATCTAAAACTCACTTACTCAAATTATAATCATAATGTTGACCTGTATGAATCAAAACAGTCAATTCACCTCTTTTTCTCAATTCTAAATACAAAGGAGCTTGTTTTATAATATCTGGTTTTGTTGCTATCATAATTATATGCACATACTTTTGTTGAGAAATCTTTAAATTCTCAAAAAAATTTTCTCTTATAAAAATATCTCTTTGTTCAGGCATATTTTAATAATTAAAAAATAACTTTCTAAATTATATGTTTTTATTTAAAAAAGCAAGATAAAAATTTTTAGAAAAATATTTTTAAAATAAAAAAAATGTGATATAATAAGGATGTTTTAATTTTTAACTATTTATGTATGAAGTTTTTAACTCCAATTTTATTAGCTATTTTGCTAGTTTTTGCGATTTTAGGATGAATAGCCTGAAGTCCTGCAATTTCAGCTGTTTGTATATTTTTATGAATATTTTTAATAGCATTGTCTGTTAGAATTGTTCAACCAAATACAGTTAGAACAGTTGAATTTTTAGGTAAATATAATAGAGTTTTAAGACAAGGTTTTCACTTGATAGTTCCAGTTTTAGAACAAACAAAACTTCAAACTTTGTTTAGAAGAAACTTTCCAGTTGAGGTTCAAGGTGTGACTTCTGACAATGTTACAGCTTATATTGGTCTAAATGTTATTTACTATGTAGAAGATGATAGAAATGACTCTATGCAATGAGCTATTTATAGATCAATTTATTCTATAGATGACCACAGAACTATGATAAAATCTACAATTGATGAGCAACTTAGAGCGATGATTGTAAGTTTTACTCATAAAGAAATATTTAATAAAAGAGAGGAAATTTGAGAAGAAATAGAAGAAAGACTTAGAGAAAAACTTTCTACTTTTGGTTTCAGACTTGACTCTATTCAAGTTAGAGATGTAGAGCTTGATAAGAAAGTTATGGAAGCAATGAACAAAGTTGTAGAAACTGAGAAATTAAAAGAAGCAGCTATGAATGAAGCTGAAGCTAAAAAAATACTTCAAGTAAAAGAAGCTGAAGCTGAAAAAGAGTCAAAAATACTTCTTTGAGAAGGTATGGCCGGTCAAAGAATGAAAATTGCTGAATGATTTAAAGAATCAGTTGATTTAATAAAACAAACTGATGATTCTTTAAATGCAGAAAAAGTTTTACAATTCTTGCTTGACTCAAGTAGAATAGAAACTCTTTGAAATATCTGAACAAGAGACAATTCAAAACTTATTTACTTAAATGAAGACCTAGAATGAAGAGCTTCAAAACTTATGTCTGGAAGTGAGATAATGAACTAAAAAAATTAAAAATCTGAAAAATCTTGTTTTTCAGATTTTTTATATTGACAATATATTTTTATCTAATATACTATAATAGCTTTTTATAAACACAGGCAATTTTGCCTATTATTTAAGGAGGTCTTGTATGAGCAAAGGTTTGAAAATAGCAAATACGGCAAAAATAGCACTTATTGCAGCTTCATGTTCAAGTCAGCCTAAAGTAGAGGAAAATACTCTTAATGAACATTTAAGAAGTGATCTTTCTAGTATTAAAGCTGATATTAAGGAGGAAAAGTCTAGTTAGCTAGCTACAGTTTAGAACTCAAGTAAAACTTGGGTTCTTTTTTTACATAATAAAAGATTTAATTTTTTATTGACTAATTAAAAATATTATTTATAATAAAAATGTTTTCATAACATTGTGAACATTCGTTCACGACAGCATTAGCTGTTTTTTAATCTTTTAAGAATAGGAGGGTATTATGAAAACAATTATTAGAGCTTTTGTTAGCCCTAGTATAATATTGGGATTTCTGGCATTAACACTTATACTCACTTTAAAAGGTGATATAAAAACTAATGCTATAATTGGAATATTCTCAGGAGCTATAGCCTTGTTATTTGCATTTTTTTCATCAAGCAAGGCTAGTCAGTATACTTCAGTAAGTGTTTTAGTAGCTGATTCTATGGCAGATTCTGTACGATTTGCTATGTCTGTTGCTATTGCTATATTGTGGAATGATTGGGCTGTGAGAATATATTCAGGGGTTAATTATTTAGAGTATTATAGTGTTTTATTTACACTTATAGGAATGTCAATTATAATATTCCTAGAAAGTATTATAACCTTGAAAAATGGTGCAGAGTCATTACTTAGACAAAATCCTATTAATATTTCTTAAAGGAGAAATTATTTTAAAAAAGTCTTGGTTTTACCAAGGCTTTTTTATTTTTTTATAATTAAATTTTTTATTGACTAATTAAAAATATTATTTATAATAAAAATGTTTTCATATTAACTAAAAAGGAGTAATTATGAAAATACACAGAATTATTCCCTACTTTTATGTAGGTTTGATTTTTACTTTTATAGCAGGTTTTTTAGCTTGTCTAGTTATGCTTATAACAGGAGATAGAAACCAACCTTTTTCTGATATAATAGCATATACATTAGGAACAACATCACTAATATTACTGATGTTAAATATTACTAACCATATGTAGTTGGAGAATTTAATGCAACTCTTTCTTAGAAATAAAATGATGGTAATTTTTTCCATCATAATTTTATTTTTTTTACTATGGATTTTAAATCCTATAGATTTTTGGCTACACACATTTCCAAGGTCTATGGTAACATTGGCACTGGTTTATATGTTTTGTAATCAACATTGAAGTTGCAGTCCCCCTTTTAAGGGGGCTTTTTTTAAACAATTTTTACAGGAGCTATTTTTATATTCATCTTTTTTATTCATATTCAAGAAAAAGCTATTGAGGCTATTTCTCAGTTGAGTTCAGTTATTATTCAGTTTCAAAATTTTGGATGACTGACTTTTGTTCAGACTCAAAACTTTGATAAATCATTTTGAGGAAATTTTTTTATCACATTTTTTAGGCTTGTTCAAGATGATTCTTCTCAAAAGTTGAAATTTGAACTTGAAATAGAGTCAAAGAAACTTGTTGATGAATTATAGTCTATATAATCACTTAAATCACAATATTTTATAAAATTTTTGTCTATTTCTTGCAAAAATCTACTTTCAGGGTTTCTAATATATTCTCAAAAATGAAATCTCTCCTCTGCCCTACTTAAATACAACTCTTCTTTTGCTCTAGTCATAGCCACATACATAAGTCTTCTTTCTTCTTCCAACTCAGTTGTGTTTTGTAAACTTCTAAATGATGGAAAAATATTTTCCTCGAGTCAAGTCACAAAAACCCTTTTTTCTTCAAGTCATTTACTTGTGTGAATAGTCATAAGTGTCACAAAATCTGAATCATCTATTTTATCCATATCTGTCAAAAGTGAAATATCTTCCAAAAAATTTCAAAGTGCTTCTCTTGGCTCTATTCAGAGATATTCACTTGTTAGGTTTTCTAATTCTTGAATATTTTGCAATTTGCTTTCTTTTTCTTCATTTCCAAGCCCTTCAGTTAAATAATTTTCATAATCTACAGTTTTTATTATTTCTCTTAAAAGCTCTGGTAAGGTCAATTCTATTGATTTATTAAAAAGATATTTATAAATATTTGAAAAATTTTTTACAGCAGATTTTGCTCAATTATTCAACTCTTCTACTTCATCAATATTTTCTATTATTTGAAAATAATTTAAAGAATAATTATTTTTGTAGATATCCATCATATCAAGAGTTTTTGTTCAAATCTTTCTTGGAGGCACATTTATGATTCTTTTCATACTTATTGCATCATTGTGGTTATGAATGATTTTTAAGTATGCAAGTAGGTCTTTTATTTCTTTTCTTTCATAAAATTTTAGTCATCAAATCACTTTGTAAGGGATATTTTTTTGGATGAGAGCTTCTTCGATTTGCCTTGATTGAGCATTTAATCTATAAAGTATCAAATCATCTTTAAAAGGTTTTCACTTTTGTTCTATTATCGATGCTATAACTTTTGCTTCGATTTTATCATCAGGAGCTTCTACTAGATTTATAAATTCTCCTGTATCGTTGGCTGTCCAGAGCTCTTTTTTGATTCAAGTTGCATTATTTTTTATTACTGAATTTGCTCAGGAAATAATATTTTTTGTACTTCTGTAGTTTTGTTCAAGCTTTACAACTAGAGCTTCTGGATAATCTTTTTTGAAATTTATGATATTTCTCATATCTGCTCCTCTCCAAGAGTAAATGGATTGTGCATCATCTCAAACAACAGCTAGATTTCTGTATTTTGAAGCCAAAAGTTTCACTATTTCATATTGTGGAAGGTTTGTGTCTTGGTATTCATCCACCATCAAAAATTTGTATTTTTCTTGATAAAAATCAAGAACTTTTTCTATTCTAAGCAAACTATAAGTTTTTATCAAAATATCATCAAAATCTAAAGAATTGTTTTGACTTAGTTCTTTTTCATATTCTGTGTAAACTTGAAAAACTATTTCTTTAAAAGAATTATCTATTTGCTTTTCGTATGCTTTTGCTGTTACTAAGCTATTTTTTGCATTTGAAATATGAAAAGAAATTTGTTTTGCTGGATACTCTTTTTCGTCTAGATTTAGCTTTGTCTTTATGATACTTTTCAAAACAGATTGCTTATCTTGCTCATCATAAATCACAAAATCTTTTTTTACTTGGATTATTTCTCAAACTTCTTCTCAGATTGAGGAGCTTAGTATTTCTTTCAGCATAAAAATTCAAATCGAGTGAAAAGTTCAAATCAGAGGAAAATTTTTGTTTGCATAGATATTTTTTGGAGTAGAAATTCACAAAGTTTTTGCAACTCTTTCCCTCATCTCATTTGCAGCCTTATTTGTAAAAGTAACCATCAAAATAGAGGCAGGATTTATTTTGTGATTTTTTATCATATTTTCTACACGTTTTGTCAGAGTTGCTGTTTTTCAGCTTCCTGCTCAAGCTATTATCAAAAGTGGTCATTCTATTTTTTGTATTGCTTCAAGTTGTTTTTCATTTGCTTGCATTTTTTTATTATTTGAAAAATATTTAAAATATTATACAAAAATATTTTTTAAAAGAAATATTTTTTGAAATTTTTTGAGAAATACTTATACTAAAGGAAATATTTTTTAAAAGTGCTTATGAGGCTGGATCAATACATCACTGAGAAACTTCAGATTTCTAAAAATAAAGCTCAAAACTTGATTAAAACAGGAAATATAAAAGTAAATCTAAAAACAGTTTTGAAACCTTGATTTTTTGTAAATTATGCTGATAAAATAGATATTTCCAAAGCTGAAGAATTAAACTATGTTGCTAGAAGTGCTTTGAAGTTGAAATGATTTTTAGCTGAGAATTTTTTAGATTTAGAAAACAAAATTTGTCTTGATGTATGAGCTTCAACTTGAGGTTTTTGCCAGGTTTTACTTGAAAAAAATATTTGAAAAATATTTGCTGTAGATGTTTGAACTTCTCAGCTTCACTCTATTTTAAAGGAAAATAAAAAGATTATTTCTATCGAAAATACAGATATTCGAAAATTACAAAAAATAGAAAATGTTGATTTTATCACTTGTGATGTCAGTTTTATAAATCTGGAAAAGATTTTGGAATCAATTATTTTTCAGATGTCTGACAAAACAAAAGTTTTACTTTTATTTAAGCCTCAATTTCAAGTTTGAAAATGATTTATTGATAAAAAATGAGTTGTGAAAGATAAAAATATTATTGAAAAAAAATTGGGTGAATTTCTCAAATTTTGTTGAGAAAAATGACTACAAATTTTGAAAGTTGAGAATTCAAAGCTTGCCTGAGAAAATTGAAATCAGGAAATATTTATTTTACTACAAAAAAGGGTTTAAAAAAAGGAAAAATAAGTTGATTGATTCCTGCCTTCTAGAGGAATGACAGAGGGAGAGGAGTAGGAATGACAAATATTTGTGGCTACAAAAAAATCTAGAAAATTTAATTTTCTAGATTTTTTGTTGTTAAAATAACAAATCATAAGCATTGTCTTGAAGCTCTTTTTCTTTTTTAAGTTCAGCAAGTTTTGTGTTTATGCTTCTTGAAATATGATTTACTAAATACATATTTGACAGATTATTTAAATCATTCATAACTATTTTGTAACCAGTTTTTTCTCACTCAGAATTATAGAAATAAAAGCTATGTTTATCATAAACTACATTTTTATACTCAGATAATTTTTTTGACATATCACTTAAAATTTCTATTTGCTCTCAAAGAGATTTATCACTCATATTTGCTAATATCTTTTCCATTACTCAATTTGATAATTCTCTAATTTTGGCTGTATCAAGTCATTTTCTTTCTATGATAACAGCATCTAGCAAGTCTCTTCCAGGTCAAGCTATTTGTCTTCCATTATAAATCATAGATGTAGTTTTTCCTGCATCTAGATTCAAAGCATCCCAACAACCAAATTCTTTCAAAAAATCTGGCACTTCAGGCACTGAAATATCAAAAATAAGCCCTGTATAAATTCTAGTTTTCTCTTTGTTTGAACAAATAAAATTTCTAGTTCATTTTTTCTTCATCCAAGAATCTATCAGTCATTTTTCTTCATAGTAGGCTAACTTATTTTCTCAGTTTTGTAAAAGTAATGGAAAATTAGCCAATCAGTAGTAAATATTTTTTTCAGAATTTTTGTTGATTTTTCCTGTTTGGTATAAAAATGGTTTAGTTTGTTTATCCCAAGCAAAAACAACTCTATCTCAAGTATCATTGTTTTGGCTGTATTGAAGTCACTCTACAAATCTTTCATTTTTTGTAAAATTTTTCCCTCCACACTCTCTATAATCAGCTGGACAGAAAAAAACTCAGTTTATAGCTGAAACTCAATTATTTTTTTCCATTAATTCTCTTAAATCTGTAGCTTCATAGTCATTATTTACTCAGACTTTCAAATTGTAATTTTGTCAAAGTAAATCATACTCAAAAACTTTTATTCTTTTTCAATTAAATACATTATCTATATAATTATTTGCTGAAGCAGTTGCAGAAAACATTATAAAAAATGCTACAATAAAAAATATTTTTTTCATAAATTTTGCTAATTAATTCTCTTAAATTTTGTACTTTTATATTTTATATAAAAAAATGATTTTTCCAAATAATTAATCTGTAGATTTTGTGAAGATTTTTTGTTTGCTTTTTAAAGCATTTTTTTTATAATTTTTAAAAAATATTTTTTAATTAGAATGTAAATGAATAATTTTCCTGGGCTGAATAAATGAGATATTTTAGAAAATATAAAAATTGAAAAACTGATTTTTGGTTGACAATGATTTGCCAAACTAGAGCATCCAAATCCTGAACACAACTGAAAAACTATTTTGATTACAGGCTGAGCAATTCCATGAAGTATTGTAAATCTGAGAGTTTTGAGGAAGAAAAAAAGATTTATAGAAACTCAAATTGTGGAAATTATTCAAAAATCTCCAATTGAAAAAATTCACAAGAATAATCCTTATGGTGAGTCTGGTGGCTGGAAATGGATAAATATTCCTTACGAAAATCAGCTTGAAATAAAACAATCTCAAGTAAAAGAAGCTTTTTTTGTCATAGAAAAAAACTTTTGAAAACAGGATTTTCTCGAAATAGAAGCTTCTCCTATAGAGGATTGATACAGAAACAAAGTCGAATTTTCTTTTTGAAAATATTTGTCAAATGCTGAATGAATTGAGGAACACTTCAATGTATGATTTCACAAACAATGACAATTTTCAAAAGTGATAGATTATGATTGAACTCCACTTATTGGTGAAAAACAAAACCAAATTTATAGAGAAATAAAAAAATTTTGTAAAACTCTCTGACTTCCTGTTTATGATCAAAAAAAACAAGAATGATTTTTTAGACACATTTTGTTGAGAAAAGCTTATTTTACAGATGAAATGATGATTTTACTTTCTTTTAATCCTGAGTATTTTGATAAAAATACAAAACTTGATAAAACTGAAAAATTAAGTATTTTAAAAGATTTTTTTGAAAAACTAGCTGAAAGATACAGTGAAATAAAGTCAATTTATTTTTCTCATAATCCAAACAAAGCTGATGTTGCTATCTGAGATTTGGAGCTTATTTATGGTAAAAACTCTATAAAAGAAAAGATTTTATGACTTGAATTTGAAATAAGTCCAACTTCATTTTTTCAGACAAATTCTGCTTGAGCTGAGAAACTTTACTCAATTGTTTTAGATTTTGCTAAAAATAAGTCTTGAGTAGTTTTGGATTTGTACTGATGAACTGGAACGATTTGAATGATTTTTGCCAAATCTGGAGCCAAAAAAGTAGTTTCTGTTGAGCTTGTAACTTCAGCTTCAAAAGATTGAGAAAAAAATGCAAAATTAAATAATTTAAAAAATATTTCTTTTGAAAATACAAAAGTAGAAGATTTTTTAGAAAAATATTTAGAAACTTGAGAAAAAGCAGATTTACTTGTGATAGACCCTCCAAGAGCCTGAATGCATCCAAAAGCTTTGGAAGATATTTTGAAATTTGATGCTTCACAAATGATTTATGTAAGCTGTAATCCAGCAACTTTGGCAAGAGATTTAGAATTTATTTTGAAAAATTCTTCTTACAAAATAGGAAAAATCAAAGCGATGGATATGTTTCCTCATACTCATCATATAGAAACTGTTGTAAGTTTGATAAAGTAAAAAAATAACCCTGACTTTGTTGTCAGGGTTTTCTTACCTCATTACAAAAACTTTTTTTGTTTTTTTAATTTTTTCTTCTTTTTGGCATACCTAATATAGTTGTCTGCCCCTAATGAGGCAATTCCTATAATCATAATCCCTGAAAGAAAATAAGTAAAGGCCAAGGCATATGAAGGCATTGCTTTTTCTCCTTAAAAAAAATGGACCTCTATTATAAAAATATTTTTAAGAAAGTCAATGTTTTTATTTCTTTAAAAGCTTATTTTTTTGAATTTCTAAATATTTTATGCTAAAATTATTCTAATAATTTTTAAATTTTTTTAAGTGGAAACAAAAGTTTTTTTGGAAAATATTTTACAATTTGTAGCTGAAAATCATTTTTCAGATTTGCATATAACAAGCCAAGCAAAGGCTAGAATCAGAAATAGAATCTGAGATTTAGAGGAAATAGACAGAATTGGAGATTTAGAACTTTGAGAATTTTCTAAGCAAAAAGTCTCAGATTTGATAAAAGAAGTTATTTCTGAAGAAAATTTTTCATATTTTTTAAGTGAAAAAGAAATGGATCTTTCATACAAAATAACTTCTTGAGATAGATTTAGAGTGAATTGTTATTTTGATGCAACTGGCTTTTCTATTGCTTTTAGGCTTATCACTTCAGAAATTCCAACTATGGAAGAACTTTGACTTTGAGAAAAAATCAAACAAATGTGTAAAAAAGAAAAATGATTGATTTTAGTTACTTGACCAACAGGAAGCTGAAAATCTACAAACTTAGCTTCTATGATAAATTTTATAAATAAAAATTATAAAAAACACATAATCACAATAGAAGATCCTATAGAATTCTCTTTTTCATCAGAAAAAAGTCTTATTAATCAAAGAGAGGTTTGAGCTCACACTCACTCTTTTGAAAGAGCTATAAAATCTGCACTTAGAGAAGATCCTGATGTGATAATGGTTTGAGAAATGAGAGATCCAGAAACTATAAAATCTGCTATAACTTTGGCTGAAACTGGTCATATAGTTTTTTCAACTTTACATACAAATGATTCTGTTCAAACTGTTGATAGAATTGTTGATGCTTTTCCTCCTGCTCAACAATCACAAATTAGAATGCAGCTTAGTCAAACTTTGATTTGAATTATTTCACAAAGATTGCTTCCTAGAGCTGATTGAGAGTGAAGAATTCCAGCTCGTGAGATTTTGGTCGCAGATGATGCTGTAAAAAATCTTATAATCAATTGAAAAACTCACCAACTTTATAGTGTTTTGGAAGTTTGAAAGGAAAAATGAATGATTTTGATGGATAAATATTTGCTGGCACTTTATACAAAAAAAATGATTACAAAAGATATTTTGTTGGCTTATGCAAGAGATAGAGAAAATATTGAAATGATGATTTCTTAATTTAAAAAAAATGTTTGATATAAAAAAAATTGAAAAAAATAAATTTTTTCATAAAAAAATATTATCTGCTTGAGAAATATTATTTGATGAATGAGACTTTGATTGAAATATTTATATGATAAAATCAGGAAAACTCAAAGTTGAAAAATATTTTTCTTCTGACAAAAAAGAGAAAAAAACTTTGGCTATTTTGGATGAAAATAGTATTTTTTGAGAGTGAGCTTTGAGTAATAATTCTCCAAAAGAAGTGCTTATTTCTGCCCTTTTGGATACAGAAATTATTTTTATTTCAAGCTTGGATTTTCAAAAATTTATAGCAGAAAATACTAAGCTGGGAATTGATTTTTTAACTCAGATAATTGATTTATCAAATAAAAGGCTGCTAGAAGCAAATTTTTTGCTTACTTCTCAATACAAAATCAGCAAAATGATTTCTGAAGAAATAGAATTTTCAAATAAAAATCTTTTTGAAATCATAGAAGAATTTGAAAAAATTATCAAAGCAAAATACATAATTTATGCCGAAGTTAATGAGGTTTTACAAAATTTTATAAATATTGCTTATGATACAAGAAATCCTTGAAAAATGAGCAGTGAAATCTTTGAAATAACTGATTTTAGACTTGACTTAAACAAGTTCAAAAAACTAAATCTTTCAGAAAAAAATTTAATTGTTGAATTAAAAAATGGAAATAAAATTATTTGATTTTTTATAATTTGAGAAAGAGATGAACTTGAATTTTCTGAAGCAGAGAAAAAAACTATAAATTCTATTTGAACTTTGCTTGCCTGATTTATAAAGCAAAAACAATATTTTCAAAACGAAAAAAACAAAGAAAAATAAATTCTTTGTTTTTATTTTTTGAATTTGTAGTTAGTGTCATTCCCAGAACTCTAGAAATCAATAGAAATGCCTTCCTTGTTAACTTTTTGGAAAAAAGGAAAAACAATTTTTAATGATTCCTGCCTTCGCAGGAATGACAGAGGGAAAGTAAAAATGGCAATAACAAAAAATTATTTAAATTTTTCTAGTAAATTTAAAAGTTTGTATTCTCAATTTATAGCTTTGTACATAGAGTTTATGCTTGGGGTTCAGCTTGCAAGAAGCAGTTTATTTCAATTTAATTCTGTAATTTTGTTTGCAATTTCCAAAGTATTGTAACGAGGAGATTGATCAGAGACATAAGAATTATCATGCTCTTCATCAATTATTATCAAAGCCAAATTTGAAAAAGGATAAAAAATAGCACTTCTTGTTCAGATTATTATTTTTGCATTTCAGCTTTCTATGTCTAAAAAATATTGTGTTTTTTTTGCTTCAGATACAGTAGAATTCAAAACAATCAAGTCCTCTCAAAAAAAATTTTTTAGTCTTTGAGCTATTTGATTTGTGAGAATTATTTCAGGAATTAAAAACAAAACTTGCTTATTTTCTGCTAAATATTTTTGAATCAATTTTATATAAATTTCTGTTTTTCAGCTTCCAGTTACTCAAAAAAGTAAAATTTTTTTCTCTTTTGAATTATAAATTTCTAAAAAAAGTTGTTCTTGTTTTTTAGTCAGATTGTTGTTTTTTAAAGAAAAATATTTATAGGCTTTTTCTTTTTGTGTTAACTTCCCTTTTTTTACTTTTTCAACTAGATTTTTTGGCAAAAAAAGATTTAGTGAATTGTGAATTGCTGTAAAATAATTTTCAGAAATAGATTTTAAAAGTTCTATTCTATATCAATTTATAAATGATTTTTCATTTTGTATTTGTGATATTTCTTTGATTTTTGATTTTTCAAAGTTTTTTGGAGGATTTTCAAAAATTTCATAAATAACTCAAAAAATTTCTGCATTTCAAAAAGGTATTTTTACTATTTGTCAGACTTTTATTTCTTTTAAAAATTTTTCTGGAATTTTATAAATAAACCCTATTTCATCAAAAGATCTTTTAAATGGAGCTATAAATCAAAACATTTTATTTTATAATTATATTAAAATCTGTAAATCACATATTTTCCAAAGTTTTCAGCATAACTTCCCTGTTTTCAAAAGTATCAATACTTGTTCTTGCAAATTTTGTATTTGGAGCAATTTCTAGTTGATTTCAAGAAATAGCAATTTTACTTCATCTCAGGCTCATTGTCAAAGCTCACTTTGCTCAAGTTTGTTTTAAATTATTTATAAAAATTTCAGCTTGAAATCATCAATCTTTGTTTGTTTTTCACTCATTTTTTTCTTCAAAATCACTTCAAAAAATATCATCTAAATCCTCTATTTTTGGCTCTGAATCAGTTATCTTTTCTTTTATTTCTATTTTTTGTTTTGTTTTTGTTTCAGCCTTTTGAGTGATATTTTCTGTGTTTTTGTTGCTTTGATTTCAAATAATTTTCAAAATTCAAACTAAAAAAGTTGTATTTTCATCAAGAGAATACTTAGTTTTTCAGTAAGTTTCATCTAAAATATCAAAAATATTTATCAGGTTTGAAATGTCTTTTTGGTCTTTTAATTCAGAAATAATTTTGTCTTTTATTTTAAAAATAAGTTCTTTGAAAAATAATTTTAGATTTTTCCCTGATTCTACAATTTTATCAAAATCTTCCAATATAGATAAATCTTTATTTTCTAATTTTGAAATAAAATTTTGAAATTCTTCTTTTGAGCTAATTCAAAGCTTTTCAATTATTCTTTCATAAATTATTTCAGAGCTTTCAATCAATTGCTCAAAAAGTGAAATAGCATTTCTCAGTCATCAATTTGAACTAGAAATAATATAATTTAGAGATTTATCATCAATTTTTACATTTTCACTTTCAGCAATAAAAAGAAGCCTTTTTCTAATACTTTCCTCATCAATTCTTTTAAAATCATATCTTTGACAACGACTTATTATTGTTTCAGGAACTTTGTGAGTTTCTGTTGTTGCTAAGATAAATTTTACATGATTTGGTGGCTCTTCCAATATTTTCAAAAGTGCATTAAATGCCCCTTTTGAAAGCATATGAACTTCATCAATTATGTAAACTTTGTATTTTGTTTTTGTTGGTGAAAATTGTGCTTTTTCGATTATTTCCCTTATGTTGTCAACTCCAGTGTGGCTTGCTGCATCTATTTCTACCACATCAATCAGCTTTTCTTCTGCAAATTCTTTACAATTTTCACATTCTAGGCATGGATTTCAATCTTTTTGATTTGTACAGTTTATAGCTTTTGCAAATATTCTAGCTGTAGAAGTCTTTCCTGTTCATCTAGGTCAACAAAAAAGATAGGCTCAAACTGTTTTCCCTTCAGCAATTGCTTTTTTTAAAGTTTCTTTTATAAAATCTTGTCAGACTAAATTATTAAAATCTTTTGGTCTATATTTTGTGTATAGTGACATAAAATATCAATTTAAAAATATTAAAAAGTCTTTTTTAGATTTTACTTATTTTTAATAATTTTGCAAAGATGATTTAAGAAATTTTTACAAAAAAAAGGAGGCTTGATTCAAGCCTCAAAAATTAGGAGATATTCACGATGGATAATCACAGAAAACAATTCCCTATTAGGAATGTTTCAGTAATATTCATCCTCTGTGTTCTATTCAAAACAAAGCATTTGTCAAGTTTTTATTTTAAAAAAGTAGATATTGAAATATTTTTATTATATGATGCAAAAAAAGGACACCAATAATTGGTGTCCAACCAGAGAGATTCATGGAATTACTGTTAAGCAATCTATAATCCATACAGATACTTAACAGCCTGTACATTTTACTTATATTTTCTTTTTTGTCAAAAAAAAAGAGGCTTGGTTTCAAGCCTCAATATTACATTAGGAGTTTTCTGAGCAAGTCAGCCCCTGCATTATATAAATTTACTTTATTTTGTCAAATTATTTTTTTTAAATAAAAAAAGCTGAGGATATTTTCCCCTAGCTCCTGCTTCAAGTTTTTTAAGAGGAGAGGAATAAATTCCCCCTCCTCTTCTCTAAACACAAAATCACGATATAAAATTATATCATAGACTCTCCTTTTTTTACAAATGGAATTCTATTATAATTTTTTTAATCTATTTGTCAAATGTATTTTTGTAATAAAAAAAGTCCCTTCCGTGGGACTAAGTGTCATTGACACTAACAACATCACTCAATTCCTGTAACAGGCAGGAACAAGTGACAGGAGGAATTATATAAAAATAATATTGTTTGTCAAAAGATTTTTTGTAAAAAAGTAAAAGAGAGCAAATAATGCTCTCTCTTCCCCTTATTTTCCATGTTTTTTTCCCTGATATGAATCTTAGGGGAAAATTCATACCATTTTCATCATATGAGGTGTTTACATTGCACTTTTTTACATAGAACCTCCTTTTTTTAAAAGTGTTTTGTGATTATATATTTTTTTGAAACTTTGTCAAAAGATATAATAAAAAATTATTTTACAATAGTATTTTCTTTAATTCATTTTAAAATATTTTGAATTATTGTTTTGTCATGCCAATCTACTGGTCAATCATTTGTAATCATCATATGTTCATCTCATTTCCCTGCTACAAGCAAACAGTCTCATTTTTCAAGAGCAAAAACTCAAGCTTCAATAGCTTCTTTTCTAGTTGGAATTATCCAAAAATTTTCTCAAACTTTTCTTTTTATTCCAGGTAATATGCCTTTTATAATATTTTCTGTTTTTTCTGCATAATCATCATCTTGGGTTAAAATAACAACATCAGAAAGCTTATCAACTATGCTTCACATAATAGGTCTTTTGGTTTTATCTCTACTCCCTGTTGCTCAAAAAACAGTTATAATTTTTTTATAATTGTATTGTTTCAAACTATTTAAAACTTTTTCTAGTGCATCAGGAGTATGAGCATAGTCCACAAAAATATCTGCTCAAATATCATTTTCAACTTTTTCCATTCTTCAAGGAACCAAAACTACTTCCCTTACCATTTCTGAAATTTTTTCTGAAGAAATTCAAAAAGCCATAAAAACACAAACTGCTGCAAGAATATTTTCAATATTGAAATTTCACTTCAAAGGAGTTTCTATTTTTATTATTGTTCAAGCTGTAATTATCTCAAACTTTGTTAATCAGTTTTCAAATCTGATATTTTCAGCTCTTACATTTGCATCTCATGCTGTTCAATATTTATATAGTGAATCGTAAGTTTGTTCTAAAAATTCTTCAATATAATTTGAATTCATATTTATTACTCAAGTTTTTTTCATTCAAGGTTTTCTTTTGTATGAAATCAAATTTTTAAATATTCTCAGTTTTGTTTTTACATAATCTTTCATTGTTCTATGAAGATCTAGATGATCTTGAGTGATATTTGTCAAAACACAAACATCATATTCAAGTCACCGAATTCTATGCATTTTTATTCAGTGACTTGCTGTTTCTATAATTGCTATTTCACAGCCTTGATCTTTTGCTGCTTTTAGATATTTTTGTAGTAAAAATGGATCTGGAGAAGTCATTTTTGTATTGTTTACAATCTCTTTATCTCATAAAATCACATTTACAGTTGTAAACATAAATACCTTTTTTCAAGCTTTTCTAAGTCATTTTGCAATTATATTACAAGTTGTAGTTTTTCAGTTTGTTCAGGTTACTCAGATAATTATCATATTTTTTGATGGAAATCAGTATCTGATATTTGCTGTAACAGCTCTGAGTTTATGATAAAATAATCTAGCAGGATTATCAAGAGGAATCATTGATTTTAGGCTTCACATAATTTTTTAATCTTTATAAATAAAATCTGTTTTTATATCATTGTATTCGCTTTGTTTTCACAATATATCAAATAATATTTGATAATTTTTTATTCAAGGTTGTTTGAAAAATTTATAAGAATAATTTTTACAAGTTTCTAAACTATAGTTTACATCATAAGATGTAGTTTGTCAAGCTTTTGTTTCTGTGTAAAATTCTAAAATCTTGTATTTTTCGTATTCTGTAACCTTTTGTCACTCTCAAAGTGAAACTTTTGCTTCTTTTGGTAACAATATTCTTAAATAGCTTTTATTATCACCTTTTCATTGAATATTTATAATATCTTCACGTTTTTTTCATAGTTTTTCGTATTTATCAAGGATTTGTTCAACTATGATTTCATTTTGTGGAGAAAAAGTATGTGTGTTAAATATTTTTAAATTTGTAGAATATTTACAAGTTCAATCAGCTTTTTTTACAGTTTTTTCATATCTATAATCCATATATCTATCTGATTTGTTTCATCAAATAGACGAATAAATTGGGTAATTGAAATCCAATGTTTCTCTGAAATTTATTTCTCAGTTTAGTCATAATTTCCATAAAAGACTATTTTCAACTGGATCAAATGAATAAAATACAATATCTCTATTTTCTATATGATTTAAAATTATTTTTAAATAATCATAATATTTTTTTTCTCAGTTTAGCCTTTCATAAAGCTCTTCTGCAAATAAAAATAATGCTTGTTTTGGTGTTCAAAGAGTTCATTCTTTAAATACTTCAGCTTCAACTAAAGTAGAAACTATCATAGAAAAATTTTCTTTTGTTATTTGAGCTCAAAGAGTTTTTGAATAAATTCACTCAATAGAGTCAAGCAAATCAAGAATCATATTTTGATTTATAAATACAATTCAATCAATTTTTAAATCAATTTTATCAAAGAAAAATTTTATCTTTGCTGCACTGTCTTTTATTTCAGGAAAATAATTTGCATCTCTAAGTCAGAAAGTTCAAGTTATTTTATTTAATCACTCTGGAGCTTTTTCTTTATCTTTGTAAACTTGATTTAATTGCCATTCTAGAGCATAAACATCTTTTTTATCAACTTTTGTGATTTTTCACCTATCTAAATCAATCAAAGCCATACTTCAAATAAATCATCCAGTAGCTCTTATTTCATCATTATTTTGAAATACAACTAAGTATTTTTTTGGTCTTTCTTCTCATAAAATAGAAAGCATTGTATCAAAGTTTTTGTTTATTTTATCAAGAGTTATAAGTGCAAAATTTAGCTTTTGTTTAACTCAAGACAGCTTTTCATTTAGTGAATTATCTCATAAATCTTTTATTTCAGAATACTCTAAATATGCTTTTACAAGCAAATTATTTATTTCATCATAATTTTTTTTCAGATTTTTTAATAAACTAGTAACTTCTATATTTGCAGGTCATCACTCAGTTTTTATTCATTTATCAATATTTTCATACAAATCCAAACTTTTGTTTAATAATTCTGTCAGATTTCTTCATCAGGTAATCAAATGGTTTACATTTCTAACTGTTTTATTTGGAATTATAGAAAATGGGGCAAAAAGCACTTTTGCAAAAAATAATCTACTTCCAGACGAAGAAACTGTGCTTCTAACTTTTTCTATATTTGAAAAATCATTTTTTATCAAAGTAAGGTTTGTATAAGAAGTCTTTACAAGAGTCTCAACTATGATTTTATCAAGTAATCAAACAAATAAAAATAAAGCTACAAAAAATAAAATCTTGAAATAATTTACTTTCTTTCTAAATTTATAAAGTGGGAAAACTTGAAATCCATCTTTGCTATTTTTTTCAGCAAATTTTTCCACAAATGCTTCTTCTTTTTGGTATTCTATTTCTTCTTTTTTTTCTATAAAATCTTCTTTTTTGATATTTATTTTATTTTTTTGAAATCTAGGCATTTCTATATTTTTTAGCTTAAATTTCATTACTGCAACCTTTTTCTTCAAAAAATCTTCTTTTTTTTCTGAAAATAAATCTATTTTTTCTTCAGATTTTGAAAAATATATTGTGTCAAAATTTTTAGTTTTATTTTTTTCTATTTTTATAACTGGTTTAGGTCTAAGATTTAGATTTTTTTTTCAAGTTTCTAAGTCTTTTACTACTCTTTTTCATAGTTTTGAAACTCTTAAATCTAGATTTATCCAATCTGATAAATCTATACTTTCTTCTAAATCTATTTGTAAATCATTTATTTGCTCCATTTTTTTATTGTAAAAATATTTACTAGTATTTTACTTATTTTATTCAAATAAACAAGAAAAAATATTTATTTTTTTGAATACAGAAAAATACTCTTGACAATAATTATAAATATTTTATAATATTATATATTTTTCAAACTTAAAAAAAGGAGCAATATATGAAAAATATATTTTTAGCTTTGCTTGCTCTTCATGCATCTGCGTGTAGTGTCATAAATATTTTTGAAGAAGGTGATGTAGCTATACACTTAGAAGCATGTGGTGAAAAAAGAGAGCTTAAGCTCTCTTATGAAAAGCCTTTGAGAATAAAAGTCTGTGATAAAGAGATTCTGCTTGAAAAGGTAGGTAGAGTTCTTTATCTAAATGGACCTGTAAACCAGATAATCATACAGGCTCCTAGAAAAGAGATATTTCTCAGAGGTGACTTTTAAGGCTGAAAACTCCCTATTTTCTAGGGAGTTTTTTACTGAAAAATATTCTTGACAATAAAATTAATTCTCTTATAATATAAATGACTTCTATTTTTGGAGTCATTTTTTCAGATCTAGATTAAGGAGACTGCTATGAAAAAAGTTGTTATTTGTGCAGGGATTATTTTATCCCTGTCAGCATGTTGTTCGCCACAACATAGGTATGCTGAGGACAACTCAGTTATACTCAAAGTGTACAACCTATGTGGTCAAGACACATCCTATGTCATCCCTCAGGGGGTTACAAAGATGAAAATCTGTGACAGAAATGTCACAGTGGATAGACTCGGTAGTAGTCTATATTTGACAGGGCCGGTGAACGAGCTTTTGGTCCAAGTACCAGAAGTTAGAGTTCACTTGACTTATCATGACTTGTTGATTGATGACAAGCCATGAGATTTAAAAACTCCCTAGAAAATAGGGAGTTTTTCTTTTTTGTAAAAAAAAACATTTGACAAAATATCTCTCATTTATATAATGAAGCCCTCTAAATTTTGAAAAAGGAGAAACATTTTGGAAATACTTGTTTACTTGTTTTTTGCAGGGGTAATAGCCATATTAGTGGCTATTTTGGATTTTCTCTTAGAAAAGGAGGAAGATTGAAACTTGCTCTGATTAATACAGTAATATCAATTATGATGTTAGCTGTAAGTCTAATCTCGTTTGTTTACTTCAATGAAAAGTACTTCATTCAGAATAAAAAGGAGGAAGAATGGTAAAATTAATAGTAATGATTATGGTAATACTTATTGCCATAAAGCCAATTATTAATTTAGCATTAATTAACACTAGAGAACTAGAAAAGTTCGAGTGATTAAATTAATCCCTAGAAATAGGGATTTTTTCTTTTTTTTGAAAAAATTTTTTTTGACAAAAATATTTTATTTTGTATAATTAACTTTACTTCTAGTGAAAAAGGAGGAAAATTTGAGAATACTGTATATTCTACTTTTAGTAATGAATTACATGGTAATACTGCTAGGAGCAGTATTTGCAAGCATGTGGTATAGTAATGTTGTATCTTTAATATTATTTCTAGCCGCAATGTTTTTGGCTAAAAGTAACATTGCTATAGCAAAAGACCTCTAGTTAGAGGTCTTTTTTGCTTTGCTAAAATTTTCTTTTGACAATTATATTATTTTTAGTATAATTAATTTACTTGTGATTTTGCAAGGTGGAACATTAAAGGAGTTTAAAATGTTCAAAAAAATACTTTTTATTTTTCTGGTCCCCTTTTTGGGGCTTGCAAAAGCTGAGGAGTCAGTACTTACAATCTATACAGATTGTAATGATCCTGTAGACCTAAAACTTGAAGGTCAGGGGCCCTACTTGTATAAAGTGGAGGCTTGCCAAAAGACTTTTACAATCTTCTATGAAGAGGGGAGTAAAGAAATTAATGTAATCACTTGGGAAGGGGTGAAAACTCCAGAACAAGTAGAAAAAGAGGTTTTTAGTGGTAAGATTACTGGAAATCACAAAGTTATTATCAAGGATTCTCTGACAAAACTATGAGAATCCTTGAAAACTGAAAATCCCCTAAAATAGGGGATTTTTTCTTATATTCAAATACTGTCTCTTATAGTATTTACTTCATGAAGTAGAGTTTGGTCTTTTTTAATCATTTTTTCAAGTTGTTTGCAACTATAAAGTACAGCTGCATGATTTCTTCCTGAAAATATATTTCAGATTCTTTCATAAGTATAGTTCATCTTTGTCTTCAACAAATACATAGAAACTTGTCTTGGAATCATAAATTCTTTTTTTCTATTTTGTCATAAAATTCATTCTGTTTCTATTCAAAAATGATCTGAAACTTTTTTTATGATATCTTCATAAGATTTGATCATAGTCTTTTGAGAATTTTTTGTTTGACCAAGCATATCTGTTGTGAAGCTTAGCTTTTTTAGTTTTTCAGCTATTTTTGCTAAAGCTGGAGTTTGTCCTGAAAGTTCGTATTCTGCAACCATTTGATTCAAAACTCATTCTAATTCTCTGACATTTTCTGTTACATTTGCAGCTATGTATTCAGCTACATCTTGAGGAATCATAAATTCTCTCTCTCTAGCTTTTTCTTGTAAAATAGCAAGTCTAGTTTCAAAATCTGGTCTTCAAATATCAACTGTAATTCCCCACTCAAATCTACTTCTAAGTCTTGGTTCTAGTTCTTCTAATTCTTTTGGAGCTCTATCTCAAGAAATAACTATTTGTTTATTTTGTTCATATAAAATATTGAAAATATTGTAAAGCTCGTTTTGAGTTTGTTCTTTTTTACTTAAAAATTGTACATCATCAATTATTAATACATCAACTTCTTTGTACTTCTCTCTAAGCCTTTCAATACTTCTTTTTTTAACTGCTGTTACATACTCTGTGATAAATTTATCAGCTGTAGTGTAAACTACATTTTTTTCTTTAAATTTTTTAATTATTTCATTTCAAGTTGCTTGAAGCAAGTGAGTCTTTCCTAGTCAAACATCTCAGTAAATATAAAGTGGATTGTAAGATTTTCCAGGATTTCTACAAACAGCTTCACAAGCAGAATATGCTAATTGGCTGTCAGAACCAACTACAAAGTTTGCAAGAGTATATCTTTTGTTTACAGTTTTTGTTGTTTTTAACTCTAAATTTCAAGAGTTTGTTACTTTTGCTGACTTTTTTGATTTATTGAAATCTTTGTAAAATGAAGCACAATCTATCACATCTTTATTTGAAGGATTATCTATATTTAAATCAATCTTAAACTCTATTTCTTCAATGTTTTGATTTTCAGCTTTTGATGCCTCTAAAATCTCTTTGTGAAATTTTGCTTCTAAATTATCTTTCATAAATCCTGAAACAACTCAAAAAGTTATTTTTGTATCAGATAATTCTATGATAGATAATTTTCTAAAATAAACTAAAAAGTCTTGTTTTTTTATTTTTTCTATAATATTTGATACTATATTTTGTAATATAAAACTCTTTTGCATTTTTTTATATTTAATAATAACAACAAACTTAATCTTTTCAGGGCTGGATTTTTTTATTTGATAAGCATTTTAATAATTTTCTGCATATAGTCAAAATTATATTTTGTCTTGACAGCTTTTTATGTTTAATTTTTGTAAACAATATCCTTTTTCTGTTTGTTAAGCAAGCCTTTTTGAGTTTTTAACATTTTTTAATAAAAATATTGGACATTTTTTAAAAAAGTGTGTAATTAAGTAAAAAATTTGAACAATAATTAATTTTTTGTAAAAATATTTTGTTTTTTTTATAAAAGCTGTATAATCCTAGAGGACTTGTGGAGCAGATATCTACTTTGGGGAGAATACATTTTTCTAAAGAGGAAAGTCTGGACACCATGAGGCAATCATAGAAGATAACGACTTCGGATTGAGAATATAATTCATAAATCTCAATTACCAACAGTGCCATAGAGACTATACTAGAGTTTTATACTTGAAAGGTGAAAAGTCATTTTGTGTATTGCATTATTACTATGAGAAATATTTTTCATGTGATTTTGTACTGCGATAGATGAAAAATTTGAAAAAATTTTTGGTAAACTGTATGAGGTGCAATGGGAATGGTATTTTTATTTTATTGAATGCCTCTAGTTGTAGGATAAAAATATACCCAGCTTGAACTTTTTGGTGACAAAAAGTCTAGATAGATTGATATCGAGGTACAGAATCCGGCTTATTACTCCTGCAAGTCCTTTTTTAAAATTATTATTTCTTAAAAATTTTTGAAATGAAATTAGCTTTTGTTTGAATTCAATGATGTGGAAAATGAACTCAAGGGAGAATTTTGGCTGAAAAGTATTGATTTAAGGTTTTGGAATTGTGAACAGAATTTAGAAATATAATAAAATCTGGAAGTGAACTTTGAGAAAAAATTAAAGAATTGGTAAATAATTGAATGCAAGTTACAGAAGATCTTTGAAGAGAAGTTATGGAAAAAATTTTGACTGAAAATACTGATGAAAATATTATTTATGACGGTTTTATTAGAAACAAATGGAACTTGGAAGTTTTTAATAATTTTGTAGAGGATTATAAAGTTGTACTTTTTGAAATAGATTTAAACAAAGCTAAAAATAGACTTTATTCTAGAATGTATGATTTGGAAACTTGAGAAACTTTTCCTTGAGATATGCAAGTTAATCCAAAAAACTGAAACAAACTTGTAAAAAGAGACGATGATAAAGATTTGGAAGCAATAAAAAAAAGATTTAGTGAATACATAGAAAAAACTTTGCCTGTTGTTGAAGCTCAGCAAAAACAAGGTATAGTTTACGAAATAAATGCAGACCAAGAGATAGAAAAAGTTACAGAAGAATTAGAAAGAAAGTTATGATTGAAATAGAAATAATTTTAATTTGAAAAAATTAAAATAAAAATTAAAATATAGATTGCATAGTTTTATGTGATTTACATTTTAATTTTTTTTATTATGTTATATATTGATGTAGGTTCTTCAACAGTAAAGATTTATAAAAAAAATCAACAAAATGTTCTTAGCTTAGAAGAAACAAAAAGTTTTCATTTTAAAAAAGATTTTGACTCAAAAGTTTGACTAAATCAAGATGAGAAAAATAATCTTATAAACTATTTAGAAAACATTAAGCAAAAATACAAAAATGAAAAAATAAAGATTTTTGCTACAGCTTTTTT
Source organism: Candidatus Gracilibacteria bacterium HOT-871 (assembly GCA_002761215.1). Classification (GTDB taxonomy): domain Bacteria; phylum Patescibacteriota; class Gracilibacteria; order BD1-5; family UBA6164; genus GN02-872. Next base: position 237,069 of record CP017714.1, on the reverse strand, counting down.
TAGAAAAATGGAGAAACAAGCAAGACAAAAATTAATAGATGAAGTTTTTGAAAAAATTTGATTATTTTTTAATATAATTTCTCATAATTTAGAATCTTTTTATTTAGAAGAAGCTTTATCATCAGAATATACAAGTGATAAATCAATTTTACTTATAAATATTTGATGAGGCTCTACAGAATTAATAATTAAAGAAAAAAATATAATTATAGAAAAGTTTAATCTAGATATTTGAGTTTGAACAATTTTGAAAGATTTTCCAAATTTAAATTTAAACTTTTCAGAATATAAATTGGAAGAAGTTGTAAATTACATAAAAAATAAAATTCCAGACTTTGATAAACAAATAGATACAGCAATTTACAATGGTTGAGAGCTTACATATATGAAACTTGTTTGATATAGTCTTGAAAAAAACACTATTTTTGAAGATAAATCACATCCTTTTCTAATAAAAACAGAAAACTTTAGAAATAAAAATAATGAAGTTTTTAAAGATATTTCTATAAAAGAATTAGAAAACCTAATGCCAAAAGATCCATTATGGATGCATTGAGCAAGAGCATGTAGTGCTATAGCTCAAGCAGTTTTAGAAAAATTTTGAGTAAAATATTTAATTCCTTCAGATTCAAATACTATTGACTGAGTTGTAAAAAAAGAATTTAGAAAAGTAACTTTGTCTTGAAGCTTTAGAAAGCATTTAGACTATATAACAGATATAAAAAATGATTTAATGAACAAATGATATGAAATTTTAAGTCCAAAATTTCATACACCTAAAAATCCTTGAGAAGAATTTGTTATATTTGAATGAGAAGAAGGAAAAAGTCCTTTGGAATTAGAAAGAAACCATTTAAAAATGATAGAAGATTCAGATGCATTAATTGTTTGTAATCAAGGCTGATATGTATGAGCTTCAGCTTTAATAGAAATTTGATATGCAAATGCTTTATGAAAAAGAATTATTTTTACAGAAAAGCCAGAAGAATTTATGTTACAAACTTTACCTTCAGAAATAGGATACTAAAAAAACTTGATTTTAAATCAAGTTTTTATTATCACTTTCTAATTTAAAGTGCACAAAGGTATTTTTATAAATAAATTGAAAAAAATATTTTTTATGCTAAAATGAATCAAATTTAAAAAATAATTATAAAAAATGAATTATTTCTGATTTCAACTTTGAAGAGAATGGAAACTTTCTATTGCAGAGATTTTAGCTATTTTCCCTGATTCTGAGATACTTTTTTCTGGAAGTTCAGTACTTATTTTGTGAAATATTTTAAAAGAAGATATTTCTACCAATTTTTCTAAGATTGGATGAACTATAAAAGTTTTTGAACTAGAATTACAACCTGATTTGGAAGCTGTTTATGAAAAAATTTTAGAATATTCTAAAGGCTCTGAATGAAAGTTTAAATACAGTTTAAATTTGTTTTGAAGCAAAAACCTAAAACTTGAAAATATTTTAAAAAATACAAAAAAAATATTTAAAAGTAAAAATATTTCAGCGAGATATTTCAATAAAGATGATTGAAAAAACCTAAGTTCTGGGCAAATTATTTGAAATAATGTTCTAAAAAAATGATTTGATTTCAATTTGGTTGATTTGTGATGAATTTTTTATTTTTGAAAAACAATTCAAGTTCAAGATATTGATAGTTATTCTAAAAGAGATTTTTCAAAAAATCGTGATATGCAAGTCGGTATGCTTCCTCCAAAACTTTGCCAAATTATGATAAATATTTGAAGAAAAAATATTTTTAAAAATATAGAAAATTTAAATATTTATGACCCTTTTGTTGGGTTAGCAACAGTTTTGATTGAGGCTTTAAATATGGGAATTTTATGAGTTTTTTGAAGTGATTTAAATGAAAAAATGGTAGATGAATCAAGAAAAAATATTTCTGATTTTATAAGTAAAAATTTATTAAAAAATATTTCTTTTAAAATTGAAAAATTAAATGCAAAATTTATAAATGAAAGTGAAATTTTACAGAAAGAAAAAATTGATTTAATTGTTACAGAATGATATCTTTGAGAAATAATGACGAAAAAAAATATTTCTCTTGATAGGATAAATAAGCAAAAAGAGAGCTTACTTTCTATTTATTCAAAATTTTTTGAAAATTTAGCAAAAGTAGATTTTTCTTGAAAAATCGTGATTTGCTTCCCTTTTTGGGAACTAAATGGAAAATTTATTTATTTTAATGAAATTCTTGAAATTTTAAATAAATTTTGTGTAATTGAAAATATTTTTAAAAATAGTGAAATAAACCTATCTTCTAAATCTGGGAGTTTGCTTTACAAAAGAGAAAAACAACTTGTTTGAAGAGAAATATTTAAACTAAAAATTAAAAAAATCTAGTAAAAACTAGATTTTTATTTCTTTTTGACTTTCTTTATAGTTTCAATAACTGAAGTATCTGGATGTTTTTCGGCTTCCTTTATTGTTATAAATCTTCCTGTTCTAGCATCTCTTCACCTTTTATTATTTTTCATAATATAATTGTTAAAAATACAAGATTTACGCTTCACAACCAGCACAAACTATTTTTCTGCTTAATTCTTGAGCAGCTGATTTAGAGTGTTGGTAATAAAGTGTTTTGATTCATTGTTTCCAAGCATCTATATAAAGCGCGTTTATATCTTTTGCTGAAGTGTTTGGGTGAATCATCAAATTCAAACTTTGACCTTGATCAATAAATTTTTGTCTGTCAGCAGCTTGATCAATTATCGCGTACTGATTGATTTCTGAAAAAGTTTTGAAAATATTTTTTTCTCTGTCAGTCAAAAACTCTAAATGCTGAACTGAACCATCTCTATCTCTAATTGATTTCCAAACTTCTTTTGTGTTTTGTCATTTTTCTTCAAGCAATTTCTCAAGTTCCCTATTTTTTATAGTGATTTTGATTTTTGCCATATCTTTTACGTAACAATTTGACCACCAAGGCTCGATACTCTGAGAAACTTGTCATAAAATAAATGCAGAAGAAGTTGTTGGAGCCACAGAAAGCAAAGTTGTATTTCTTCTTCCATATCATTTTAAAACCTTTGGTTCTCCATATTCTTTAGCCATTTCTGCAGAAGCTTTGTAAGCTCTTTCTTTTATAAATTTAAATATTTCTTTATTCAATTCATAGGCTTCAGCATCTTCAAAAGCTATCATTTTTGATTGTAAATATGAATGCCACCCTACAACTCAAATACCGATTGCTCTGTGTCTTTTTGCAAATTTGTAAGCTTTTTTCATAAATTCAAAACTATCATTGTCTTCTTTACTATCACTTTCTTTTAAATCTTTTAATTTATCCAAAAAATCTGTCATTACAGCATCTAAAAAGTATGTCAAAGTTTCTACAGCATCTGTATCTTTCCATTCATCATAATAAAAAATATTCATTGAAGACAAATCACAAACAAAAGATTCTTCTTCGTTTGAAGGAAGCATTATTTCACTACACATATTTGATGCGTAGATTTTCATTTCTTTGTCTTTATAAACATCAACTGTATTATTATTTACGTTATCAGTAAAGAAAATATAAGGATAACCCATTTCTCATCTTCTTTGGATTACTTCAGCCCAAAGAGCTCTTTTTTCTTCATCTCAAGCGATCATTTCATTTAACCATTTATCTGTAACAGTTACTCAATGTGTAAGTTTTTGAATAGGATTTCATTCTGTTCATATTTTTAAAAACTCCTTTGCATCTGGATGTTCAAGAGGTAAATATGGTGAAAAATGTCCTCTTCTAACTGAACCTTGACTTACAACATCAATCAATGTTTCAAATAATTTCATAAAATGAACAGCTCCTGAAGAAAATCAATTATCTTTTATAGTTGATCACCTTGGCCTCAAAGCTCAAAAATATCCTGAAGCTCATCATCCAAATTTACTCATCATTCAAACTTCAGCTTGAGTAAAAAGTATATCTCACATTGTGTCTCAGATATAAGATCCAAAACAACTTATTGGAAGTCACCTTTTTAATCAAAAATTTGACCAAATTGGTGAAGAAAGTGAATAATATCACTTTTTCATATAATCAAAAAATTTCTCTGAAAATCATTTTTTATCAAGAATTTTTTCCGCTCTATCAGCTATAAATTTCAGCCTTTGCTCAACTGTTTCACCATTTACTAAGTAACCATTTTCTAAATAAGCTTTTGAATATTCATTTAGCCATCTTATTTCTGAGTTCCCTTTATTTTCCATATTTTACGTTTTAAAATTATTAAATATTAATTTATATATTCTGAAATATATTTTTGTTCTAGCCTTTTTTTGTTTGTTTGGTGTTCTTGCTTTGCATATCAAATAACAAGAGCAAAAACAGTAGAATATCATTTTTCATTTAAATGAAGAACTTTATCATAGTTTTCTCTGTTTAACAGTCAAATCGGACAAGAATCTATTTTTTTCTCTGCCAAAAAACTTATCACATTTCAAAGAGCAACTGAAACCTGAGAAATAGCCCAAACCTCTTTTTCTAACTCTGACATAGAATCCATAAATCATTTTATTCACTCATAAACCTGATTTTTTTCTTTTTGTCAAATTACTTCAAAAATATGTTCATCATCTATATGATTTTTTCTAGCAAAAACAAGCAAATGTGAGTTTGTTCAAACTTGTTCTTGATTTAATGAGTGAGTTTGCAAGCTCTTTTTTAAATTTTTATCTTCTATTATAAATAACTTCCAAGGTTGAATATTTAACATTGAAGGAGAAAGCCTGAAGACTTCAACTATTTCATTTAAATCACTTAAAGATACTTTTTTGTTTTCATCAAATTCTTTACAAGAATATCTTTCTGCAAAATTTTTTAAAAAATTTGTTTCCATATTTTTAAATTTATTAAAATAAACTTTATTTTTTAAATTTTTTTAATTTCAATTGCTACAACTCAAAATTTTTTTTCATCTTCTGGAGAATAAAATTTGTAATAAACATTGTTTACTGCATCATCTATACTTTCCGCGTCAGGAATAACTTTTTCAAATCACAAATTTTCCATCATTTTAGAAAAATTTGCAAAAATATTTTTAGAAATAATTTCAAATTTTTCTCTTGTATTTTCAAGCTTCAAGAAATCTCAAACTTTCATTTCTGCAAATTTTCATTTATTTAATCTTCATTCAAAAGTTTTTTCTCAATTTAAAATAAAAGTTTTATAAGGTTCTTGCACATTAAGTAAATAAGTCCTCATAATTATTTATCTAAAATTTATTAAAACAAATCATTACTTGTCACACTTTTTGCTCTTTTGTTATAGTTTATTGATCTTTTAACAAAGAAATCTCCGTGCTTAGTTGACATAATTTCGTCATCAAACCAATCTGTTTTTTGCAATTCTTTTTCATCTACTTCAAATATTCTTTCTATTCAAATAGAATCAAGAGAATTGTTTAATCTATTTTTTACAAATTCATAAACTGTCTTTTTTGGTAAGAAATCAAGTTCTCAATCCTCAAAAATCCAATCAATAATAGTTTTTTCAGCCTCATAAGATTTCTTACAAGCATTTTTGATAACTTCTATAAATTCATCATCAAACCATTCTGGATGCTCAGATTTGATAATATTTATCAAATCAATTCCAAACATTCAGTGAATTTGTTCCTCTTTACTTGTAGCTTCTACAACATTTGAAATTCATTTAAAAATATTTCTGTATTTGTTAAATGACATTATAATTAAGAATTGTGAGAAAAGCGAAACATGTTCTATAAATAAAGAAAAAAGTAAAATATTTCTAGTATAATTTTTATCAGTGTTTACTTTTGCTCAACTTGTATATTCCTCTAAATACTCAATTCTTTTCATAATTGGTGGTATATCTTTTATTCTTTCAAAATCTGAATTTAATCAAAGAATTTCAAGTAAATGAGAATACGCATCCATATGTCTAACTTCACTTTCAGCAAAAGTATCTCAAACAGATCCTATTTCTGGTTTTGGCAATCTAGAATAAACATTTCACCAAAATGTTTTTACAGCAACTTCGATTTGAGCTATAGCAAGCATCGCATTTTGGATTGCATTTCTTTCACTTGGAGAAACATTTATTTTAAAATCTTGGATATCTCAAGTAAAGTTAAATTCTGTATGAAGCCAATAACTATGTCTGATAGCATCTACATATTCATAAAGTTCTGGGTATTCATAAGGTTTCAAATTTATTCTTGGTTTGAAAATATCTCTTTTTCTTTCTTTTATTTTGCTTTCACGATACAAAATGTATGATTTTGCAGCATCATAGAATCAAAGTTCCATCAAAACTCTTTCAACTATATCTTGTATATGTTCAACACTTGGAACACATTCATCTTTTTCTTCACATTCCTTTTTGAGGAACAAATCAACCTTTTCGGCTACTCTTTGAGCATCTTTTAAATCTTTGTTTCCAACAGATTCAAGTCACTTATAAGCCGCTCTTATAATTTTATCTAAGTTGTAGTTCTCTATCTCTCAAGATCTTTTCCTTATTCTTTCTATTTCCATAATACATAAAGGTTAATTATAAAAAAATATTTAATAACACAATATATAGTGCTATTAAATATCTACGTACACAAAATATATAAAAAAATAATTATTTTGCAAGTTTATTTTTTTATTTATGTTAAAAATATTTTTATGAAGTTAAAAAATAGATTTGGAGAGTTATTTTAAAAGAAAAAAATGTTATTTTTATAAATTAAAAAATATTATTTTAACAGTGTCAATAAATATAAATATTTTATTGTTAAAAAGTATTTTATAGCTTATTTAAGATAAAATAAATCAGTTTTTAACAAAAAATATTATTTTAAAAGATTGATAATATAATATTATTACTTTTTAGTCTTTTGTTAGCTAAAAATATTTCTTGATTTTTTATCTATATTATTTATTATATTTCTATAATTCTAATAAATTAAACTATGAAAAAACTAATTGTACTATTTATCACAATAATATCTTTGTCTTCTTGTTTTAATAAAGATATAGAAAAAACTCAAACTTGAGCTATAAATCAAACTTGAAGTACAGAAGTAAATACTTGAGAAATAGAAGAAAAAACAGAAAAGTACTGAGATGTAGAAATAGTAGGCTTCCCTGCAAATCAAATAGAAAAACTTGATAAAATTCCTTATCCTATACTTTCTGATAAAGAACCAATCTGTAAAGAGTGAGAACAAAAAGTAAAAGTAGAGGAGGGTAATATGACTTACTGTATATCAAAAGAGTACATGTGATGTAATAATATGTGATGTATGACCTTTACTAAAGATGATTCAGGGAAATATTACAAACAAATGGATATAAGTAAATCTTTTGAAATAGTTAAGCCTGATGATCAAAAGTGATATTCAAAAATATCTGGTACATATGTTTTTCCAAAAGAAACTAGAAAACTAATAAGAGTTCATGAAGATGAAAATTTTTATTCTAAAGTTTACAATTTTTGAGAATTTTTTATAATAGATAAGTTTGAAAAAAATAATAATTCTTATTATGATTCTGAGTTATATATCATAAAAAATAATCATTACTTAGCTAATATTAAATACAACAAAGAAAATCCAAATGTAAAAAGACTTTTAGAAACTCTTTACATTCCTGAACAAAACTAAAAAGCTAGAAATAAATATTTCTAGCTTTTATTCAACTAAGCTTCATTTTATCACATATCTGTCAAGTTCTTCAAGTTTTACTTTTGAAAGGTCTCAGATTTTTACTTCTTTTCACTCTGGAACAGTGAAATACACTTCTTTAAAATTTCTAGTTCTTCAAAAAAAATATTCATCTTTTTGACCAGAAACAAGCACTTCTTCTATAGTTCCAAGCATTTTTTGATTTCTTTTTAATATTGATTCTAGGAGTTTATTATTTAGTATATGCCATCTTTCAGCTTTTTGCCTGTCTGTTATATCATCTGGAAACATTTTGCTTGCAATAGTTCAAGTTCTGACACTGTAGCGTGCATTGTAGGCAAAGTCAAATTCACACTCATCAAAAGCTTTTACTGTATCAGCAAACATTTCGTCTGTTTCTCATGAAAATCAAACAATTATATCAGTTGAGATAGAAAATTTTGGATCTCTGCTTCTCAGATAATCAACTATTTTTTTGAAATCTTCATATTTATGCCTTCTATTCATTTTTTTCAGAACTTTATTATTTCCAGATTGAAGGGCAAAATGTAAATAATTACAAGTTGATTTTAAGTCAAAATGTGCATCTAAAATATCTTGAGTCATGTCATGAGGATTACTGGATGTAAACCTGATTCTATCAAGTCATTCTATTTTGTCTAATTCTTCCAAAAGTTGCCTGAAAGGAGATTTTCAAAGTCCGTCATTCCATTTGCTTTTTTCTTCATTCCAATGCTTTTTATCAACAAATTGCTTTCCATAAGAATTTACATTTTGTCAAACTAAAGTTATTTCTTTTGCTCAAGCTTTTACTGCTTCTTTTGCTTCTTGAACTATTTCTTCTATTGGTCTGCTATTTTCAGAACCTCTTGTGTAAGGCACAATACAAAATGTACAATAATTATCACATCAAGTTTGTATAATTATTGTTGCTGAAGAGGGATTTTCTCTCAATTGTTTTGATTTTAAATAATCATCAAATTTATAGTCATTTCAAATGCTTTCTCAGTAAATTTGAGTTAACATTAGAGGTAAAAATTTTATATCCTCTATTCTCAAAGTAAAATCTAAAAATCACTTAGTTCTAGGGAAAAGCTTGTCATCATTGTTAAATATTTCAGAGCTATCTTTTAGTAAATTTATTTTTTTACTTTTGTTTCTATCTCTTTTATAATCAGTTAAATATTTTTCTCAAAGACCAGTTCTTCTTACCATACAACCTGTAATTCAAATCTTTATTTCGTGAGCGATTCATTTTTTTTTGTTTTCTGCATTTATTTTTTTTATTTCTTCTATCATTCAAAATACTTTGTCTTCTCATTTTTGTCTCACAGAACAAGTGTTAAAAATAACTAAATCTGCTTGTTCTATTGTGGCAGATCTCATAAAACCTGATTGCAATAAAATCATATTTACTTTTTCACTGTCGGCCTGATTCATTGCACAACCAAAGGTCATTATAAAATATTTTCTCATTTATTATTTATTACATTATACACAACAATTGCAACTGTATTGCTTAGATTTAAACTCTGAGTTTTTCAGATTCTTTTTATATAAATTTTTTCATCAGCAAGGGAAATAATCTCTTCTGGTAAGCCAATTCCTTCATTTCCAAAAATAATTATATCATTTTCCAAAGGTTTATAATTTTCTAAACTATCTGCTTTTTCATCTAAAAGTGTAATTATTTTTCTTCATTTATAAGTTTTTAAAAAAGAAATATAATCTTCTATTTTATGAAAATTTATTTTCTCAAATGCTCAAGAACTTTGTGTTTTTAGCCTTCTAGAATAACTTTTTCAGTATTTTTCTCTGATTAAATTATGATTATCATAAACATAACAATCTTTTACTCAGAAAAATTCTAAAGTTCTTGAAATAGTACAAACATTTGAGAAGTCTTGTGGATCATATAAAAAAATATTCATAAAAAATAATTAAATATTCAAAACTCAGCTTTTAGGCTATTGCATCATGCAATAGCCTATTTTTTAATACAAATCTTTTCAAATTCTACTTTCTTCAGGTAAAAGTTGATTCATATATTTACTTCATTTTCTTTTATCATAAGGATTTTTTACCACTCAGTCAACTTTTTCAAAAGCAAATTGTCAGATTCTCATTCAGACATAAAGAGCAATAGGAAGTTCATTTATATTTGTCATTTCTAGAGTTATAGTTCATTCGAAACCTGGATCTATAAATCAAGCTGTAGAGTGAATTATCACTCCAAGCCTTCAAATACTACTTCTTCCCTCACATCTAGCAACTAAATCATATGGAATTTTTATTTTTTCAGCTGTAACTCAAAGCACAAAGTCTCCTGGATGAAGAACAAATTTTTCTCACTCCTCTAAAGTAATTGTTTCTATGTGTTTTGCTTCAACTCAAAGTTTTGAATCTATAACTGTTTGTCTAGATTTTTTGTAAATTTTAAATGTTTTTCCAAGTCTGAAATCTAGGCTTGCAGGTCAGATTTGCTCAAAAACATCTTTTCAAATCAGTGATTCTACAACCAATTCTCCTTTTTCTAATCTTTCTCTTATTTTGCTATCTGATAAAATCATAATTATTATTCTCAAAAAATATTCATAGAGTTTAAATTGTCTCTAATATTATTAAACTTGTCATTTACATCTTGTATATTTTTCTTTGTTTCTTCAACTTGTGTTTTTACTTCATTGTAAGTTTTTTCAACTCAACTTGCAGTTGATCTCACAGAATCAATCTTTGATTTTATACCTTTTAGAGAATCTGAAGCACTGTCAATCATATCTGATGCCCCACTTTGAATATCTTTAAAATTAAAATCTGTATTTACTGAAGTGTTATCAAGTTTTTTCTTGAAATCAAGAACAAAATCATTGAAATTTTTTAATCAAATAGAATCTCAAAAACCTCTAGTTTGGTCTGTAAAAGCAAAAAGTCAGATTACATAAAGTACAAATATAATTACAAGAATTAGTAAAATTTTTTTTATAAATCACATTTTTTTTAATTTTAGTTAAATAAATCTGAAACATTTAAATTATCTTTTTTTAGATCTTTATCAAGTTTTTTAATTTCTTCATCTGAAATTGTTAAACTTTTTTCTTTTGCTTCAAGCTTTTCTAAACTATTTTTCAAAATATTCAAATGCTTTGATAAATCTACAGACAAAACCTCTGATTTAACCATAGAATGCGATTTACAATTCTCACAAAAAATATCTAAAAGTACAGAACTTCATTGCACAGATTTTATGTCTATATTTTTTTTCTCAACATTTGAATTACAATTATGACATCTAAATCAATTTAAAATAGAATTTATTAGTCAATTCAATGCATCAATATTCATAAATTTTTTAATTAAGCTAAATTATTTAAATTGTTTTGTATTCTTTTTTTAGATTCTTCTACTCAAAGAATATAGATTAACTCCAAAGCTCCTGGAGAATATTCTTCTCAAGAAAGAGCACATCTAACTGGCCACAAAACTTGACCATTTTTCATATTATTTTCTAGGATTTTTTCCATAAAAATATTTTTTATTTCATCAACTGAAAGAAAATCAGAATTTCTAGAATTTAAAATATCAAGAGCTATTTCAAATCATTTTTTTACTGTTTCTAAATCATCGATTTTCATCTTTTTGTTCATCAAAATATCTTTTTGTAAAAGTTTTGGTTCATCATAGAAGAAAGAAACAAAATTTTTAAATTCTCAAAAATATCTAATTCTAGTTTTTAATTCAAAAAATATCTTTTTGTTATATTCTTCATCAAAACTAGATATTTTTTCATCAAATTCTTTATCATATTTTTTTAAATATTCTCTAAATTTAGAATATAAATATTCAGAATCTAGAGTTTTTAAATAGTGAGAATTGAAAAAATCAAGTCTTTCTATGTCAAAGTATGCTCCTGCTCTTTGAATATTTTTTAACTCAAATCTTTTGATCAACTCATCCATAGTAAAAAATTCTTCTGTTGTTTTAGGATTCCATCAAAGCAAAGCCAAAAAATTCATCAAACTTTCAGTTAAATATCATTTTTCTAAATATTTTTCAACAGCTACATCTCCTGTTCTTTTACTCAACTTTTTTCTATCTGCTCAAACCAAAGGTGGGACATGAGAATAATTTGGAGCTTCCCAACCAAAAGCATCATAAAGCAAAATATGTTTTGGAGTTGAAGGAATCCATTCATCTCATCTGATTATATCAGTAACTCACATCAAGTGGTCATCTATCACAACTGCAAAATGGTAAGTTGGAAATCCATCTGTTTTCATCAAAACTTGGTCATCAACTTCTTTTGTATTTATAGAGATTTTTCCTCTCACTTCATCTACAAATTCAACAGTTTGGTTGTCTGGAACTTTGAGTCTAATAGTGTAAGTTTCTCAAGCATTTATTTTTTCTTGGATTTCTTCTTTTGTCAAATATCTACATTTTTTGTCATATTTTGTTGGAAGTCAAAGCTCTGTTTGCTCTTTTCTCAATTCTTCTAATCTTTCAGTAGAACAAAAGCAACGATAAGCCATATCTTTTTCTAAAAGCTCAGTGATATATTTTTGATAAATATCTAACCTTTCAGATTGTAAATATGGTCAAACTTCTCAAGGATTGTTTGGTCATTCATCTGGTTCCAATCAAACTTGTTTTAAAATACCTATCATATTTTCAATACTTCCTTCAACATATCTAGTTCTGTCTGTATCCTCTATTCTAAGCAAAAATCTTCAATGATTTTTTCTAGTAAATAAAAAATTAAACAAAACTGTTCTCAGACTTCAAATATGTAAATATCCAGTAGGACTTGGTGCAAATCTAGTAACTATTTTTTTCATAATTTTGTTTTTTAAAAAATTATTTTTTACATTTTCTTTATGGTAAATAATAATGATTTTTTCATTTTTGTAAAGTGAAAAAGTAGTTTTATAAATAATATTTTTTTGTAAATATATTATTTTTTGATATAATATTTATAAGAATTTTATTTTAATAATAATCATTTATGGTAAATAATTTTTTAATCCCGACTATAGTTGATAAGACTCCAAGTTGAGAAAGAGCTTATGATATTTATTCTAGATTGCTTGAAGACAGAATAGTTTTTCTTTGAGATGCTATAGATAGTGATGTCGCAAATACTGTAATTGCTCAACTTTTATTTTTGGAAAAACAGGATCCAAAAGCTCCAATTACTATGTATATAAATAGTCCTGGTTGACATGTAACTGCTGGACTTGCTATTTATGATACAATGCAATACATCAGTTGTCCAGTACATACTGTTTCACTTTGACTTTCTGCAAGTATGTGAGCTATAGTTTTGGTTTGATGAGAAAAATGAAAAAGATTTGCTCTTCCACATTCTGAAATAATGATTCACCAACCACTTGGTTGAGCTGAGTGACAAATGGTTGATATAAAATTAGCAGCTGAACACATAGTAAAAACTTGAGACACTTTATACAAAATAATTGCAAAACATACAGGGCAAGATGTAAAAAAAGTAGAGAAAGATTGTGATAGAGATAATTTTATGTCAGCAGAAGAAGCCTTAGAATACTGAATAATTGATAAAATTATAAAATAAAAAGACTTTAAAAAAGTCTTTTTTTGTTTAGTTGTTACTAACATCATTCCTATTAAGATGAGAATGAATTTAATTGTCTTCCTTGTTCATTTTTTGAAAAGGTAAAAAATTTTTATTGATTCCTGCCTTCGCAATAGAGGGGAAAACAGGAACAACAAAAGGAAAAGCAGAAATGATAAAATTTTGAATTTAATTAAACTCAAAAATATTTCTCAATATAAAAACAAATCTGTCAATAGAAGTTAAACTTAGAAATTTGTATTTTTCTTTGAAAAAGATAATATTTTCCTGAAAATTTTTAAATATTTTTTACTTTTATTTATGTTAAAATTTACTAAAAAAGCTTTTACTTTGGTTGAATTAATTATTGTTGTGACTATTATAGCTATTCTTGCAACTATTTGATTTATAAGTTACAGTGGTTACTCAGAGAATTTAAAAGATACAGTCAGAAAAACAGATGTAAAAACTATTTCTAAAGCACTAGAGTTTAAGTTATCTAAGGGGTTACTTTTACCAGCTCCAGATAATATTTCTTGAGAGATAACTGAAAAATGAGTAAAATTTAAAATTGGAGAGCTTTGAGATCAAAGTCATACTGAGTTAGAATCAGATTTAGCACAATTACCAATTGATCCTGTTGATAAAACACATTATAAATATGCTATAAGTGAGAATTGAAGATATTATATAGTTGTGGCTACTTTAAATAATTGACAAGAATACAAATACTCAAATCTAGTTCTAGCTGATAATTCATCTAAAAATAATTGAGAAAACAAACAAAATGGTAAACAAGAAAATCCTCAAAATAAACAAGAAACTCCCAAAAATCCTGAAAATGAAGAAGATGAATGAATTTTTACCTATGATGAATTTGATAAAAAAATAGTAATTACTTGATTTAAGCCTGGTAAAGCTAGAAAAGAAATAACAATTCCTAAAAAAATAAAACAAAAAGATGTTTTAGAAATATGAAATGATGCTTTTCATCCATATGATATTGAAAAAGTAGATGCTCCAAGTGTTGAAGTTATATGAAATCAAGCTTTTAAATTTGGAAAATTAAAAGAAATAAAATTTCCAAATGTTAAATTTATATGAAATGAAACTTTTCGGAATAATCCTGGTTTAACAAAAATTGATTTTCCAAGTGTTGAGTATATCTGAAATAATGCTTTTTCTGATATTTGATTAGTCACAGAATTAAATATTCCAAATGTTAAAACTATTTGAGACCATGCTTTTCTTACTACTTCACTAAATAAAAGTTCAAAATTGAGACTAGAAAAAGTAGAAAGTATATGAATAAGAGCTTTTGATGGAATGAACCTTGAAGAAATAGATTTACCAAAAGTTAAGACTATTTGAGATTCTGCTTTTGCTAATAATTGATTAAAAAAAGTAAATTTACCAGAAGTTGTATCTATATGAAATGATGCTTTTTATGGTGATAATGTAAAAGAAGTAAAGATGCAAAAAGTTAAAACCATTTGAAAAACAGCATTTTATTATAATAAAATAGAAAAATTAGAATTACCAGAAGTTACAGATATATGAGAAAATGCATTTGGATATAATGCTTTGGAGGAAATTAAATTAAAAAATGTTATAAACATATGAGATGCTGCTTTTTTAGGTAATAGCTTAAAAGAAATATATTTACCAAAAGTTAAAAATGTATGAGAGAACACCTTTAATGGTAATCTTTTAAAAAAGATAGAATTACCAGAAGTTAAATTTATTTGAAAAAGAGCTTTTACAATGAATTTTTGAAATTGAATTACTGATATTAAATTCCCTAAAGTGGAAGTTATATCTGAATGAGCATTTAGTGATAATACAACTTGACCTAAAAAGCTAGTGTTACCTTCATCTTTAAAGAAAATAGAAGTAAATGCTTTTAGTAACACATTGGTAGAGGAAATAGATAATAAAAGTAACCTAACAGAAGCTGAAATAAAACCAGCATTTGGTCCAGATATGTACAATAAATACACTTGAAAAAAATAAAAACTCCCAAAAGGAGTTTTTATTTTCAAAAATTTCTTTTAGAATTAGCAAAAGAATCAATAGCTTTTTTTAGTTCTTCTTCACCAAAATCTGGCCATTTTGTATTTGTAAAATAATACTCTGAGTATTCACTATCAAAAAGTAAAAATCCAGAATGCCTCATATCTCAACCTGTCCTTACAATCAAGTCTGGAGCAGGTAAATCAGCTGTATCTAAGTATTTTTTAAACTCTTCTCTTGTCAAAGTATCTGGATCTATTCAAGCTTTTATAATTCTTTTTGTAGCTCTTACTATTTCATCTTGTCATCCATAAACTAAAGCAATATTTAAAATCAGTCAAACATTATTTTTTGTTTTTTCAATTATATCTCTCAAAATAGTTTGAGACTTTTCTGGGAGCCTATCAATATTTCAAATAACTTGAAGTTTTAAATCACTTTCAAGCATTTCTCAAAGAAAATCTTCTATTTTATTTATAAGTTTTATTATTCACTTTACTTCCTCTTCTTCCCTTTTTTCCAGATTATCAACAGACAAAGCCCAAATAGTCAACATTTTTATATTATGTTTGATTGCAAGTTTTGCTATTTTTTTTATATTTTCAACTCAAGCTTTATGTCACACAAACTTTGGAAATCCTTTTTCTTTAGCCCATCTCCTGTTTCAATCCATTATTATTCAAAGATGATTCACCATTTTTTGAATTTAAAAAATATTTTGCAAATATTAATCTTTTTTTGGAAAAATACAAATTTAAAAAATATTTATAAAAAAGAAAAAATCTCTTGAATTTTAAGAGATTTTTTAGACAACCAATTTATCATCAGGATTGTAAACTTTTTTCTTGTAAATACTCAGTTTTTTATTTTTATTCATTTCATAAAAAATTGGTGAAGCCAAAAATATAGAGCTATAAGTTCAAACTATTGTTCAAACAAGCATTACAAATATAAATCATTTTAGTGATTCTGGACCAAACACAAAAATAGTGATTAGTACAAATACTAGAGTCAAACTTGTAAACAAGCTTCTTTTAAATGTTTCTAAAACTGAAAGATTTACGATTTCATAAAGAGTTTTTCAATCTTTTCATTTTTTTCAACCATAAACTTTTAAATTTTCTCTGATTCTATCAAAAATAACTATTGTATCATTTATAGAATATCATAAAATCGTCAAAAGAGCTGTTATAAAGTAAATATCAACTTGAAAATCTGGATAAAAATCTCAGATAAATATATAAATTCAAGCAGCTACAACTACATCATGGAAAAGTGTCAAAAGACTAACAAATCAAAAAGAAAATCATGAAATACCAGAAACAGAACCTGAAAATGCATAAAAAACATAAAAAAACATTCAAATAATTGCTAAACTAAGAGTCAAGTAAGCTGTAGATTTTATGTAATCTCAAAATGTTTTTCAGATATTTGTATAATTTAGTTCTTTGGCCGTATCATCACTAGATTTCACTATTTCTAGAGCTTTTTTTCTAAATTCTCATTTTAGCTCATCCATTTTTTTCTCATCTGAAACATCTATAAATCAAGCTATAACAGATATTTTTTTTTCTCAATTTGTTCAGTAAATATTTATATTATTTATAACTTTTTCTCAATTGTAAACAACCAAATCTTTTTGCTTTTCAAAATCCTCTCTAATCTTATCAATACTTAATTCTTTTGTGTATCAATATTCTAAATTTATTCATCAAGTCATATCAATTGAAAGATTCTTTTTTCAGAAAAATAAAAAGAAAAATGAAAAAATTAGTAAAAATACTGAAATAGCAATATAGCATTTTGCATATTTCAAATAATCAAATTTTAAAAAATCCATAGAATAATATTAAAATATATAAATCTGCCTTATTTTATTTAAAAAGACAAAAATGCAAAATTTATTTTTGAAAAATAGATTTTTTGGAAAAAACTTTTTCAAATTTTTCATTTTTTAGTATAATTCGTTGCATTAAATTTTTACTAATTAATTGTTATGTTGAAAAAAATTTTAAAATTTTTATTCAATCTTTTAAATATATTTTTTATAATTTTAATGATAGTTCTGGCCTTTATTTCTATTTTTAAGAAAGAATGGTTTGAATTATTTATAGAATGGCTAAAAATTGTGATTTCAGACTTATGATACTGGAATTATTTGATAATATTTTGAAGTAGTTTTATTGAAGCTTTTCCTGTTTTATGAGTTGTAGTTCCTGGACAAAATATTTTGATGATTGTTTGATGATTTTTTGGAAATATTTCTCAAACAAATTTAATTTATGTATGAATTTTGGCTTCTATTTGAGCAATATTATGAAATTATGTTTGATATTTATTATGAAAAATCTACTGAGATAGTTTTTTTGAAAAATACTGAAATTGGTTCTGAGTATGACTCACTGAAGTGAAATACTTAAAAAAATCAATTGATAAATGGTGAGCTTGGTGAGTTATTCTCTGAAAATTTCACAATGTGGCAAGAGCTTTTATACCATTTATAGCTTGAAGTATGTGAATGAAAAGCAAAAGTTTCATGATTTACAACATCATAGGTTCGATTATCTGGGCTGTATCAATGGTTGTTTTATGAATGATTTTTGTAGAATATTATAAAATAATTTTAGATTATGTCTGATATGGGCTTTTGATTTTACTTTTAGCTTTTGGAATATATATTTATAAATACAAAAAAGAGGAATTTAAAAGGTATATGGTTGAAAAAAATGAAGAAATGGAAAAACTTTATGGGAAAAAATAAACTTTCAAAATAGAAAGTTTATTTTTTTACAAAAAAAAGCCCCCTTGCTAGGGGGCAATACATGAAACTAACCTCCCTCTCCTTTCGGAGAGACTGTTTTCAGAAACAATGCTTTTGGCATGTTCCTGAAAATTCGGTTCACGATGGCCGGATTAGGACCAGCACACACTTCCATATCATTAACATAGGCTCAGCCTATAGGGTGGAAGCAGCTCTAACAGAGTTAAGCATCAAAATCTCTGCATTTATTGAGACTTACATCGTGAGTTTTTGAAGTATAAGTATTTTTTATTAGTTGTCAAATTATTTTTTGGGAAAAATATAAAAAAGCTCCTCAAGGTTGAGGAGCAAAGGAAGCACTGCAAGAGTAAACAAAGAAAAGTGCTTCCAACCATGTTTTTAATCTTGAAAACAATATAATTTTATATGTTTACAAGAAAAATAATTTGAAGTCATGACTACACAGAGGAAAACCTCTGGATTATGAAGTTGTTTTCTTTAGGAGCGTGATACTTACTCATAATCTAGTGAACCAAAGTCTGAATCTTCGCAAAAAAACTATGATTCACCAAGAGCCATGACGGACTTTTATTATAAAAATTTTATTATGCTTGTCAAATGATTTTATTATTTTCATACAAAAAAATCCTTTCTTTGTTAGAAAGGATTTTAAAAGTATTCATAGACAATATAAAAATACATCTATGAAAATATGGTGATGATAGCCAGAGATCCTTTCCCTGGCCCACTCGTAGTGAATACTATCACTAACAAGTGTTATGTTTGTTACCAAAGAAATCCCGGTAAGGTTTGATAACAACACATATATCATCAGTGTCTTGACAGTATAATTATAATTTTTACTTTGTCAAATTTTTTTACAAAAAAAGTCCCTATAAAAAGGGACAGGGACAAAGCTTGCAGCTTTGTTATTGGGAATTTTTTGCAATGATACTTTTTCGTACATTGCATAGAAAGGCCTCTCTAGACGAGAGGCAATGTACATGCCGGCATAGATTTAGGCGATCCGCCGGATGTCTTAGTATACTAAGATTTTTTTTTGTTTTGTCAAATTTTTTTACATAAAGTAAAAAAAGTCTCTTTCAAGTGAAAGAGACAAACAACCTTTGAGGAATATATTATATGACAAGCCCACTTGCGTTACACAAATCCTCAAAAGGGATAGCCAGTTTAGACTGGTATTCAGTCTTCGCCGCGATGCTGAATAGCTCATACCTCTACAAAACTGAGCCTATCAAGGGGTATTTTAATTATTTTTTAAAATTTGTAAAATATTTTTTTTGAAATATAATTTTGACTGAAAAGTATCTTTTTATTAAAATAAAAAATGAAAGAACAATTAAAAAATTTTTTAGAGAAATTGGCAAAAATTTATAATAAAAATGATTTTGAAATCTGTAAATCTTGATTTGAAGCTGAGAAAAGAAAAACTTGTTTTCGTGTAAATTTACTAAAAACTGACAAAGAAGAAGTATTTGAAGTCCTAGAAAAAAATAATCTAAAAGCTAGAAAAATAGATTTTTTGAAAAATTGATATGTTTTAGAAAATTGAAAAGAAAAGGATTTGTGGGATTTAGATATTTTTAAAGATTGAAAAATATATTTACAATCGCTATCTAGTCAGATTCCTGTAGATTTTTTGGATTTAAAAGAAAAAGATAAAATTCTAGACATAACAGCTTCTCCTGGCTGAAAAACAAGTCAAGTTCAAAGTATTTTAAAAAATACTTGAGAAATAATTGCTGTAGATAATAACCAAATTCGCATTGATAAGCTAAAATTTACACTAGAAAGGCAATGAATAAAAAATGTAAAAATACTAAAAACTGATGCAAGAAATATTTTTGAAAAAAATCCTAACTTTGAAAATTATTTTGATAAAATCATTGCAGATTTGCCTTGTAGTGCAGAATGAAAGATATTTTTTTGAAAGGAAAAATCTTTTTGATACTGGAAAGAAGAGATAGTCAGGAAAAATGCAAAATTACAAAAAGAAATCTTGAAAAACATAGTTCCAATGCTGAAAAAAGATTGAGAATTGATTTACTCAACCTGTACAATTTCCCCTGAAGAAAATGAAGATATTTGTCATTTTTTACTTTGTAATTTTCCTGAACTGGAAATAGTAAATTTAGAATTAAACTATGAAAATTCTAGAAATTGACTTTGTACTTTTTGAAAAAAAATTTTTAAAAAGGAAATAGCAAATGCTGTAAAAAGGATTTTGCCAAGCTTAGAAAGTGAGTGATTTTTTATTGCAAAATTTAGAAAAAAATAATAAAAAAATGTAAAACCAAAAAAGAAATGGCCCCAAGTCATTTCTTTTTTTATAAAATTTTTAATTTAAAATTAAAAGCTTTTGCAGTTCAGATAAATCTTTTTCAGATAATTCAGATTTTGGTATAAATAAAGCAAAATCTTTTCTCAAAAGAAGAAAAATATAATTTTTTTCATCAATTGTATCAAGAATCAGTTCCCTTTTTATTTTCAACTCTAAATCTCAATTTTGCACTGAAAAAATTATTTGATTTTCTAAAATCTCAAAAGAAAATACTTTTCAAATAAGGTCAAAATAATTTTTTTCTATATATTTTCTAATAAATTTTTCAAAACAATAATCTATAAATTTCAAGAATAAAAAAAGAAAAACTGCATAAAAAACAACTAAAAATATTATTAAATAAATATTGCTATTTTGATAATAAAGATAAGCAATTGAAGCTGAAAAAAGAACAAAAAGGATGCAAAAAGATATTATTTTTACTTTTTTTGGCTTTTTTTGATTATTTAAAATAAATTTTATAGTGCTAAATAAATGATGTTCTTTCAAAGAAAACAATATTTTCATAAATATTTTTTTAATTATTAAATTTAAAAAGCATTACATCCCCATCTTTTACAACATAATCTTTTCACTCTAAGGCAACTTTTCAAGCTTCTCTAGCTCTAGCCCATCATCAAAACTCAACTATATCTTTCCAGTTCACAACATCTGCTTTTATAAATCATTTTTCAAAATCTGTATGGATTACTCAGGCAGCTTTTGGAGCTGTATCTCATCTATGAATAGTCCAAGCTCTTACTTCTTTTTCTCAAGCTGTAAAATAATATTGTAGCCCAAGAGCATCATAGCTAGCTTTTATCAAATTATCAAGTCAAGTTGAAGTCAATCACATTTCCTCTAAAAATTCTTTTCTTTCATTTTCATCCATATCTATCATATCTGACTCTAGTTTAGCACAAATAGGAACAACTCTATTTTTTTTATTTTCAAGTCACAAAATCTTTTTCAAACTTTCTTCTGTTTCATTCATCATATCTTCAGAAACATTACAAGCATAGACGAACTCCTTATTTGTCAGTAAATGTAAGTCTCTTATTGCTTTTAATTCGTCCTCATCTAAATCAATATCTGAAACTAATTGTCCTTTATTTAAAGCTATTTCTATTTTTTTATAAACTTCTACTGCAAAAGCCAAATCTTTATCAGCTTTTGCTTTTCTAGAATCTGAGTTTAATCTTTTTGTCAATGTTTCCAAGTCTGCTAAAATAAGCTCAGAATTTATAACTTCTATATCTGATTTTGGATTTATTTCTCAGTGAACATGAACTATGTCTTTGTTTTCAAAAACTCTTACAACTTGCAAAATAGCATCTGCTTCACGAATATTTGCTAAAAATTTGTTTCAAAGCCCTTCTCAGTTGCTTGCTCACTTCACTATTCAGGCTATATCTATAAATTCACAAGTTGCTGGAATAATTTTTTGTCCATTTACAGCATTTCTGATTTGTTCAAGTCTATCATCATTTACATTTACAATTCAAACATTTGGTTCTATTGTACAAAAAGGAAAATTTTGAGCATCAGCTGTATAATTTTTTGTCAAAGCATTAAACAAAGTCGATTTTCAAACATTTGGAAGTCAAACTATACCTATTCTCATTTTATTTTTTTAGATTTTAATATTTTGCAAATTATAATAAAAATATTTTCAAAAGCAAAAGAAAGTAAGATTTAACTTACTTTCTTATTTTCTACTTTTTAATTCATCTTTAATCTCTTTCAAATTATTGTTGATAGAAAAGACAATTGATATTCATTCAAATATAAATCTTACAATAAAGAAAACTAGTGGATAAAGCAATATTCATAAAAGGAAAGTAGCAAAACCACCTCTACTTAAACCATATATATAAAATATCAAAACTACAATTTGAATTATTATATGTATGTAGAAAAGAAAACTTAAGAAAAATGATTTATCAAATTTAAATAATTGAATAAATAAATTTGTTGCTTCTTTTTTATCTTTTGGAAATTTTATTTCATCATTTGTAGATGAATTTTCTTTTGTTTTTTCCATAATTTTAAAAATTAAAAAATTAAAATTTTACTTTTAATAAACTCATCTTTCAGAGAAAATATGTTTTTTATAGTTTAATTCATCTTCTATTTTTCTGTCAAAAATATCAGAACAAATAAGATTTTCTTCTTCTGTAAATTCTCTCCTTCTGTATGCATCAAGAAATGTTTCTTCACAAAATCTCTCTTTTTCATCAGTTATAAATTGTAGCTTTTCATAAGATGGAGAATTTATAAATCTATCAATACTTTCTGATTCATAACTTGCTCTAGTTATTCAAAATACAAAAAATAAAGACAAAACAAAAATAAAACTTTTTCTCATAAAATTTAAAAATTAACAATTACCTTTGTAAATATAATCATTTTGCTAAAATAATCAAGAAAAAATATTTTTTTCTTTTTTAGATTTTCTTTAAATTATCAAGCTTTTCTTGAAGCTTAAATAATTTTTCTTTTGCTTGTTCTTTTTTCTCCATTTCCTCACGAACTAGCTTTTCTGGAGCTTTACTTATAAATGATTCGTTTAAAAGCTTTTTATCCAAAATAGTGATGTATTGCTTTGTATCATCTATTTGAAGATTAATTCTTTCTATTTCTTTGTCTATATCAAGAGCATTTGAAGTATCAATATAAACCTCAACTCATGACTTTATAACTCAATAAGCTAGATTTGAATCATTTGGCTTTTTATCAGTCAATTCAAAATTGTCAGATTTTACTATTCCAGCTATTAAATCTAAAGATTCTCACAAAAATTCTCTATTTTTTGCTGAAGCATAAATTTTTAGTCAAATATTTTTATTTGGAATAATATTGTTATCTGCTCTAAGTCTTCTTATTTCTTTTATAATTTCAATAATTAAATCTTTTTGTTTTTCTATAGTTTCATCTCTAAATCCACTAATTTTTGACCATTTTGAATCAATTAAGTCTCAGCTAAATCATATTTTTTTATAAATTTCTTCAGTTACAAAAGGTATGTATGGATGCCAAAGTTTCAATAAATTGTTTAACACGAAAGTGATAACTTTTTCTCAATACTCTGATGTTTGTTTTGTAAGTTTAAATTCTTCTATGTAGTAATCACAAAATTCATTTTTTGTAAATGTTTGAAGTTCTTGTCCTGCCTCAGAAAAGTTGAAATTTTCCATAGATTTTGTAACAAGTTCTGATAAATAATTAACTCTTGATAAAATCCATTTTTCATGAAGCATTAGCTTTTCATAATTTTTAGAAATATCAAATTCCAACTTTGAAATATCTTTTTCAACAGATGATAGATTTACAGAAACAAATCTAGAAGCATTCCAAAGTTTATTTATAAAAAACATATTATTTTCAACATTTTCTTCATCAAATTTCAAGTCATTTCAAGGAGTATTTCAAACACAAAGAGTTAGTCTCAAAGCATCTGTTCCATATTTTTCAATCATATCGATTGGGTCAACTCCATTTCATAAAGATTTACTCATCTTTCTACCAATTTTGTCTCTAACAAGTCAGTGAAAATATATTTTTTTGAAAGGAGTTTCTTCTGTAAATTCATATCAAAATAGAAGCATTCTGATAACCCAAAAAAACATAATATCATAACCTGTTTCTAAAACAGATGCTGGGTAAAATTTTTTTACTAAGTCATTTTGATTTTGATTTCAAATGTCATAACCAAGAACTGAAAATGGCCATAATGCTGAAGAAAACCAAGTATCTAAAACATCATTATCTTGAGTTAACTCTACATCTTTTCAATAAAATTCTTTTGCTTTTAGTTTTGCAGATTGTTCATCAACAGCACAGAAAAAATTTTCATCAGGTCAATACCAAACAGGAATTCTATGTCACCAATAAAGTTGTCTAGAAATGCACCAATCTCTCAAATTATAAATCCAATCTTCAAATGTTTTGTTGAATCTAGAAGGAATTATTTCAAAATCTTTTGCTTTGTATCATTTTATAACTTTTTTTGCAATTGGTTCTATTTTTATAAACCATTGTTTAGAAATAATTGTTTCAATTTTGGCTCAAGTTCTCTCTCCATAACCTACTTTTGAAACATGGTCTTCTATTTTTATAAGATTTCATTTTGCTTTTAAAAGCTCTACAATATTGATTCTAGCTGTTTTATAATCTTGTCAGGCAAATATTCCAGCCACAGCAGTCATTTTTCAATCTTTTCATAAAACAACCTTGTTTAAAGGCAAATTATGTCTTCTTGCAACTTCAAAGTCATTTGCATCATGAGCAGGAGTGATTTTTACAGCTCAAGTTCCAAACTCCATATCAACCATTTCATCTCAAATAAGAGGAATTTCTTTATTTACAATTGGAAGAATAAGTTTTTTTCACATTTTTAAAAGCTTTTTGTACCTTTTATCTTTTGGATGAACAGCTACAGCCACATCTCAAAGCAATGTTTCAGGTCTAGTTGTAGCTACAACTACCTCACTATCACTTCCTGAAACAAAGTAAGTGATGTAGTAAAGTTTTCATTTTTCTTCTTTGTAAACCACTTCTTGATCTGAAATAACTGTGTTTAAAACAGGATCATAGTTTACCATATATTCTCCCCTATAAATCAATCATTTTTCATACAAATCACAAAAAGCTTTTACTACTTGAGTATTCATATCAGAATCTAAAGTAAATTTTTCTTTTGACCAATCACAACTTGTTCACATTTTTCTAAATTGATTTTGGATTTTTCAACCATACTCTTTGTTCCACTCCCAACAATATTTTAAGAATTCTTCTCTTGAAATATTTTCTTTAGAGATTCACTCTGAAGCAAGTTTTTCTTCTACTTTTACTTGAGTTGCAATTCAAGCATGGTCTGTTCAAGGCAAAAGCAAAGTAGAATCTCACTTCATTCTATGATATCTAGTCATAATATCTTCCAAAGTAAGCATTATAGAGTGACCAATATGCAATTGAGCAGTTACATTTGGTGGAGGCATAGGAATATAAAATTGTTCTCAAGTCAAACTTTCAGCTCTAGGTTCAAATTTCTTATTTTTTTCCCAAGAGTTATAAATATCGCTTTCAAAAGATTTTGGTTCATATTTTTTTGGAAAATCATTGCTCATAATTCTTCTTTTTAAAAAATAATTCTTGCCTAATTATAACAATAATCTCAACAAATCAAAATTTTTCTCTATTTATTATTGACAACAAAAAAAAAATACTTATAATTTAAAAATCTTTATTTTTTAAATATCAAAATCAAAATATGAGTGGAGAAAATATTTCAAAGCACTTAATTTTAGGAGGAAGTTTATGAGATTTTGTTGGTTGATCTGATGATGACACCAAAAATCTTTCAGATGTAACAAGATGAATAAATAGATGAGTTGATATAGTATTAAGTAATGCATGAATCCCAAAAAGAAAACCTTTAGTTTTAAGTTGAAAACCTAAAATAAAGCGTATAAATATTGATTTAGCATTTGAATATGTTATAGACAAAAACCAAAGCCATGGCAATATTTTAGTATTTATAAATCTAGAAACTGGAGAACAAGTAGACTACAATGTATCAAAAATAATAGAACAAACTGACAATTATATAACTTTTTTGTGACATGTAAGCACAGAAAGAGAAAGAGAGAAAAGAAGAAAAAAATTAACTAAATAATTAATTTCATAAAATATAAAATATGAGTAGAGAAAATGAAGAAAAAATATTTAAATCTATTTATAGATGAGAAGATTTATGTGATCTGATTAATACTAGATCTCCTGAAAATAGAACAAGAAACAATAAAGTGTCTGAAGATGTTGATAGAATTTTAAAATATCCTAGAAGACATAAAAAAAATGAAGATTTAAATCTTCCAGAAAAACCAACAATTAGAGAAATTACTATAGATTTATTTGAAAAATATATTTTTGATGAAAACTCATCTACTAAAGATAAATTAGTTTTTATTGACCTCATTAATGCTTCAGAGGAAATATACTTTGTAGAAAAAATTATATCTCAAAATGCCTGAGAAATAGTTTTCTTATGACACAGAATTATCAAAGAAGAACCTGAAAAATGAACTAAAATTTCAAGAAAAGATTATAAAAAGAAAAAAAAGAAGTTTGAATTACCTTCAAAAAATTAAAAAAAAAATGATTTCTAAAATTATAGAAATCATTTTTTTTTGTATAAATTTAACAAACCAAAAAATATTTTTTTTATTTAATAATTTTTAGTGACAAAATTCCATACTTTGTTCAATATAAACTTTTGCATCAAAATAAGCAAGATTGTCTTTTTCTACCAAAACTTCAACGTATTTTTCATCTCTTTCAATTATAATTTCAAAATTTTTCTTTTCATTTAAAATAATCCTTTTGTTATCAATCAAAACATCAACTGCATTTTCTCTTTTTGATAAATGTTTTATGTAAATTCTTCATTTATCAGCTAAAACTAGGCTTTTGAAATTTACTGGAAAAATAGTTCAAATAGGAGTCAAAATATTTAGATTTGCATTATGAGGCAAAATAATTCCAGAATAACTTCTAGACCATCAAGTAGAGCCAGCTGGAGTTGAAATCATAAGTCAGTCTCATCTAAAACTTTTCACTTTTTTTCATAAGTGTGCTATTTCTAGTTCCAAACTTGTTGCATCTCAAGTCCTTGTAATATAAATTTCATTGAAAGCACATCAAGTTTTAGTTTCTCAATCAGAAAATTTTATAATTGCTTTTAAAATAGAATATTTTTTTACTACAAATTCTATTTTTTCTTTTTGAAAAATATCTTTTTCTTGAACCAAAAATCATAAATTTCAAAAATTTATTCATAAAATCTGCTTTGATTTTTGGTGAGCCAGTTTTGCAATAAAAACAAAAAGTCAGTCTCCTCAAAGAGAAATATAAGTTTCTTTTTCAAGATTTTTTTCTATATTTTTAAAAATATCTGAACTCAAAAACCCTTCTATTTCAGACAACCTGTCACTTCTAGAATCATAAAAGCAGCTTGCTTTTCAAATATTTTTTTGAATCAAAAATTGTGAATGTGTCATTTTTTCAAGTGATTAGGTTTTATTCTTCCTCTTTTGTTAATCTTTTGTTTAACTCATCCCAGACATCTTTTGGAATTGGTTTTGCTATTTTGACTTCTGGATATTTTTTTGCTGCTAAAAATTGTCATCTTCTACTATTTTTTACAACTAATTCTTCCCCACTTTCAGCATCAACTAAAAGTCATTTTTCTTCCAAAATTCGTTCTAAAATCTCATCTTTCTCAGATTTTATTTTTCAAATCCATTTTACTTTTGGATACTCAGAACTAGCTAAAAATGGGCCAAATCTTCCTGTTTTTACAACTATTGTTCACTCAACTCAATCAGGACAAGGCTTTCATTCATATCTTTTTTTCAAAGCTTCTAATTCACTTTTTGTTTCTTCAGGTTGGTCTACAAAATCACACTCTGGATAATTTGAACAACCTACAAATTTTCATCATTTACTAAACTTATAAACTAAATCTCAACCACACTTTGGACAACTTTTTCATACTTTTTCAACTACTTTTTCAGCATTTTCATCAGCTTGGAGTAAATCCTTTTTTAGAGTTTGTTCCCAAAATCTTTGAAGCATTTTCTCGTATTTTTCTTTTCAAGTAGCGATTTTATCAAAATCTTCTTCTACATTTGAAGTGAATTTATAATCCATCATTTCAGTAAAATATTTTTCCAAAAAATCATTTACAATAAAAGCAATTTCAGTAGGAGCAAGATATTTTTTATCTACTTTTTCAACATAACCCCTATCAATAATTGTAGAGATAGTTGGAGCATAAGTTGATGGTCTTCAGATAGCTTCACTCTCAAGCTTTTTAACTAAACTGGCTTCTGTATAGCGAGCTGGTGGTCTAGAAAAATTTTGTGTTGAAATTAGTTTTTTTGATGGTAGGATTTCTCAAACAGAAATTGATGGTAAAATATTAT
The DNA here is from genome assembly GCA_002761215.1 of Candidatus Gracilibacteria bacterium HOT-871. GTDB lineage: Bacteria > Patescibacteriota > Gracilibacteria > BD1-5 > UBA6164 > GN02-872. The sequence goes on along the minus strand of CP017714.1, from coordinate 208,732 downwards.
TTTCTTCATCATTTTCTTCTTCATCATCTTTGCTTTCTATATAAAGCTTCATAAATCAATCAAATTTTATAACTTCTCATTTTGTAATCCACTCTTGAGTATCAAATTTTTCTGGAGAAAAAGTAAAAGTTGTCACTTCTATGATGGCATCACTCATTTGCGAAGCCAAAGTTCTTTTCCAAATAAGAGTATAAAGTTTTAATTGTTGAGCATCTAGTACTCAAGAAAGACTTTCTGGAGTTTTTGTCAAATCTGTTGGTCTGATAGCTTCATGAGCTTCTTGAGCTCAGGCTGTTTTTGTTTTATAATTTCTTGATTTATGGTACTGCTTTCAAAAATTTGTTTCAATAACAGTTTTTGCCTGATTCTTTGCTAAATCTGATAGATTTACACTATCTGTTCTCATATAAGTTATCAAACCTTGTCTTTGATTATTTCACAAATCAATTCATTCATAGAGTTTTTGAGCAATCATCATAGTTTGCTTTACTCAAAATCAAAACTTTCTAGAAGCTTCTTGTTGCAAAGTTGAAGTTGTAAAAGGTGCTCCTGGAACTCTTTTACTGTCTTTTTTATTTGAATCAATTAATTTAAAATCTAAGCTTTCAGAAACAGAAAGTTCTGTATTTCATTTTTTATTTTTTGTTTCTTTTAAATTTTTTAAATCTGAAAATAAAATATTTAAAAGTTTTTCAACTTCAGCTTTTGATTTAAATTTTTTTGCTTTTCATCAAATTTTATTTAAAACAGCAATTATTTTTGAACCTTTATAATCAAGTTCTACAGATATTTTCCAAGATTCTTCTGCTTTGAAATTTTGGATTTCTCTTTCTTTTTCAACTATCAGTTTTACAGCTACAGATTGCACTCTTCAGGCTGAAAGTCATTTTCTGATTTTTTTCCATAAAATAGGACTAACTTTGTATCAAACAAGTCTATCAAGAATTCTTCTAGCTTGTTGTGCATCAACCAAATCTAGATTTATATGCCTTGGTGATTTTATAGCTTCAGAAATAGCAGTTTTTGTGATTTCATGAAATACTATTCTTTTTGTAGTTTTTGGGTTTAGATTCAAAACATAGCAAAGATGCCAACCTATAGCTTCTCACTCTCTATCTTCATCGGTTGCTATCCAAACCTCAGCACTATCTTTTGCCAATTTTTTTAAATTATCAACTGTTTTCTTTTTGTCATCACTGATTTTGTATTCAGGTTTAAATTCATCATCTATTTTTATTCCAAGAGACTTTGTAGGAAGGTCTCTGATATGTCACATAGATGCCACAACTTTGTAATCTGGTCACAAGAATTTTTCAATTGTTTTTCATTTTGCTGGTGACTCAACTATCACTAGATTTTTTGCCATAAAAAAAAGTTAGTTTTATTTCCTAACTTTTTAATCTTTTTTTTAATTTAGTCAAAATATTTTTTAAAATTATTTTTAAAATATCTATTTTTAGCCGATATCTTAAGTATTTAAAATATTTTTTACTAGATTTCTATTATCAAATGGAAACTTATAATTTTCTAAATATCTAACTAAACTATAAAAAATTTGCCATTTATTTTCTGATTCAAATAAAAATGAATTTCATATATTTTTTGCTGGATCAAATTCTTTCAAAATAGATTTTAAGGGATTGTTTTTTGAGATAATTGGAGTAACTCATTTTTCTAAATATTTTTTTAAAGAAGAGGCTTCTTTATCACAAATCATAAAATCAAAACCTATTATAAAACTTTCTGGAATTTTTGAAGTTGCAACTATATTTTTTCCAAGTTTTTCAGTATCAATATTATCCATTTCAATTACAAAATTTACAGGAAGATTTATAAAAGCATCTCTTAGCTCTTTTATCAAATTTTTATCTGACAATTTTACAAGTCATATAGCTTTTTCTTTATTTAAAAGTCAAAATTTTTCTTTTAGTTTTAAATTGTACTCCTTTTTTTGGTTAAAAATATTTTGGTTCATTGACAAATGTTAATACTAAACTAAATTGATTATAACACAATTTTTAAATAAAGTACAACAATTAAAGCTTGACACTATAAGAAAATATTTTTAAAATATAATTTTGATTTTTAAAATTTATGTATAAAATTCTAAAAATTGTAATTTAAAAGTAATATTTTATGAAAGATTTTTGGAAAAAACAATTGAAAAAAAATAAAAAATTGGTATTTTTAGCACCAATGGATTGATATGGTGATTCTGCTTATAGACAAGCTGTAAAAAGAATTTCTCCTCATGTTTTCTGTATTTCTGAGTTTTATAGTGCTGATTGACTTGTTCATTCTAAATTTTTAGCTGATTCTGTGCTTCCTCATGAGAAAATAGAAGATCCATTGATTATTCAAATTTTCTGAAAAAATCCAGAAACATTTGCAAAAGCAGCAAAAATAATAGAAAATGAAAAATACAACATTGCAGGAATTGATGTAAATATGTGATGTCCAGCAAAAAAAGTTGTGAGAAGCTGACACTGAAGCTCTCTTTTGATAAATGAAGAAACTGCATTTGAAATAATTCGTCAGCTAAGTGAAGCTACAAAATTACCTATTTCTGTGAAAACAAGGCTAAGTTTTGATTGAAACCAAAATCTTATAAATTTTGTGAAATGATTGGAAGAGGCTTGAGCAAGTCTAGTCACAATTCATTGAAGAACAGCAAAACAAGCTTATACTTGAAAAGCTGATTTTACAAATATTTATGAATTAAAGGAGAAAATTTGAATTCCTGTGATTTGCAACTGAGATATTTTAAACTACACTGACTGAATGCAAAAAGTAAAAAATCTAGATTGAATAATGATGTGAAGAGCTAGTTTTTGAAATCCTTGGTGTTTTATCTGAGAAGAACAAATAAATGATGAAGAATTTTTAAAAATATCACCTATAAAAAAGCAAAATTTTATAAACTGAGTTTATCATCCTTCTCTTTTGGAAATACTTGACGCAATGAAATTTCATGCTGAAAAATTAGTTGAAACAAAATGAGAAAAAAAATGAAGTTTGGAGATAAGAAAGCATCTGGTGCAATATTTAAAAAATTTTCCTTGAGTAAAAGATTATCGCAAAAGACTTGTTACAACTGATAGTTTAGAAAATAGTTTAGCAATAATAAATGAAATCAAAAAAAATTTTGAAAATTTTCTAGAAAAGAGACCAAGTTTATGAGAAATAGAATAATTTTATTTAAAATATTTTTAAAAATATGAAAAAAATACTTTATTTAGATTTAGACTGAGTTTTAGCCGATTTTGAGAGCTGAAAAAAGGATTTAATAGAAAAAGGTTTTGATGAATCTTATATTTTTAAAAATTTAGAATGATTTTTTCGAGATTTACCTCCAATTCCTGGAGCAATAGAGGCTTTTGAAGAACTTTCTGAATTTTTTAACATTTTTATACTTTCAACAGCACCTTGGTGAAATGATTCAGCTTGGAGTGATAAAGCTATTTGGGTAAAAAAATATTTATGAGAAAAGGCTAGGAAAAAGCTTATTTTGAGCCATAGAAAGGATTTAAATATTTGAGATTTTTTAGTTGATGATAGACTTGCAAACTGAAGTGAAAATTTTTCTTGAGAACATATTCATTTTGGTCAAGTTTGATTTGAAAATTGGGAAAAAGCAAAAAAATATTTACTTGAAAAAAAATAATAAAAAAACTTGATTTTAATATTTTTTCTATAAAATTAGTCTGTTAATAATTTATTTTAATAAAAAACTTTATATGAAAATATTTAAAGAATTTAGAGAATTTGCTATAAAAGGAAATGTTGTAGATTTAGCTGTTGCTGTTATCATTGGTGCTGCTTTTGGAAAAATTGTTACTTCTATTGTTGAAGACTTGGTTATGCCAGTGATTGGATGGCTTATCTGAGATATAGATTTTTCAAATATTTACTATGCATTTGGAAATCCAAAAGTAACTGAAGGTATGACTTTGGCTCAAGCAAAAGCTCAATGAGCAGTTTTAGCTTATGGTAACTTCTTGACAATTGTGATAAACTTCATCATAGTTGCAATTGCTATATTTATAGTTGTAAAAATATTAAATTCAGCAAAAGACAAAATGATAAAACAAGAAGAGAAAAAAGAAGAAAAACCAAAATGACCAACTCAAGAACAACTTTTGGCTGAAATCAGAGATTTATTAAAGAAAAAAGCTTAACAAAAAAATTTGGAAAAATTCCAAATTTTTTTTATTCTCAAGAAAAATAATATTCTTCAACAAAATCTATATCAAATTCTAAAAGTTTATTATTTTCTAAAACAGAAAATTCTTCATGAATATAATCAGAAATAGTTGAACTTCAGATATAAATTAAGTCATCATAATCCTTTCTAAGAAGTTTGTTACAGTCACAGATATAATCAAAAGCTAGAGCAGATTTTTTTATGTGAGGATAAATATAAGCTTTAAATTTTCAATTATTATCATGGATAAAAAGCATCAAATTATAAGTTGTTCTGATACTATCATCTGGTAAAAAAAGGGATTCTAACATACTTTTTCATTGTTCTAAATTTTTTGAAATAGAAAGTCAGATGAAAGTAGAACTATTTTTTGTTTTGTAAAGTTCTGGATTTATTCAGATATCTTTTGCTACAACATCTCAATCCAAAAATCAATTATGAAATAAAAATCCATCTATTCAATTTCTAGTTGAAAAAGTAAATGGATGTGAGTTAAAAGCACTAACATATCATCTATCTGTAACTCTTATTTCAGCAAAAAGTACAAATTTTCAAGAAATATTTTTCACTTCAGTTTTTAGCTTTTCTATTCATGAAACATCATCTCTTATAAATTCACTTGTCAAATAAGTTGAAACATTTTTACTTGTTACAAGCAAATATCACCAACCATGGATGTGTTGGTCTTTTAGTCATTTTACATTTAAATTTTGAGTCAATTTTTCAAATCTTTTATCACAAGTTCAAGATTTGGAGAAAGCATCAAGATATTCGAGAGTTTTTTCTTTATTCTCTCATTTTAAAAATAATATTCTACACATAAAATTATTCTTTGAAAAATAAATATTTTATAATTATAGATTTTTTTTGAAAATGTAAATAAAAAGTTTAGAAAATTTTCTAAACTTTTTAGTCTTCTCACATCATTTCAGATCAAAAATTTCTTTCAATTTGAATAAATTTTTGACTATTTTTGTTAAACATAAGCTCTATATGTCAAATAGGTCAATTTCTATTTTTTCTAATAAGTACATCTGTGATTCCCTTTTTTTCTGTAAATTCATCATAATATTCCTCTCTATAAAGCATCATAATGATATCTGCATCTTGCTCAATAGATCAAGATTCTCTCAAATCTGACATTATAGGTCTTTTGTCTGGTCTTTGCTCAACAGTTCTTGATAATTGAGAAAGAGCAATAATTGGTACGTTTAATTCCCTTGCTAAAGCTTTTATTCATCTTGAAATTTCAGAAATTTCTTGAACTCTGTTTAGAGAGTTTCCTCAACTCATAAGTTGTAAATAATCAATTATTATCAAATCAAGTCCTGATTCCATTTTCAATCTTCTGCATTTTGATTTCAATTCTACTAGATTTCATCCAGCTGTATCATCTATATAAATATTTGATTCACTAAGTTTTTCCATTGCTTCTCAGATTTTTGCAAACTCGTGGTCTTCAAGCTCTCATTTTGCCAATTTCCAAGAATCTATTTCCATTGCAGCTGCAATCATTCTATCAGTCAATTGTTCCTTACTCATCTCCAGAGAAAAAATAGCAACATTTTTTCAGTCAAAACCTACATTTTGAGCAATATTTAGTGCAAAAGCAGTTTTTCACATAGATGGTCTAGCAGCCAAAATAACCATATCTCATCATTTTAAACCATTTGTTTTGTGATCTAATTCTTTAAAACCTAGTTGAAGCCTATGTTTTGTTATAATTTCAGGATTTTCATGTATTTCAGCAAATTCTTCAAATCTTTTTTCTAAAATACTATTTATATGCACAAGTTTGTTTTGAATAAAAACTTGAGTAATATTAAAAATACTTTTTTCAGTTTTTTCCAAAAGCTCATTTATAGGTTTATCTTCATCATATCCAAATCAAATAATTTCATTTCAAGCTTTTAGTAGATTTCTCAAAATAGCTTTATTTTTTACAATTGTTGCATATTCAAAAATATTTGCAGTAGTCGGAACTATTTCAGTTAATTCTGTCAAATAGCTGATTCATCAAATTTTATCTAATAATCATTTATCATCTAGTTTTTCTTTAACTGTGATCAAATCAATTGGCTTATTTAACCTGTAAAGTTCAGTTATAACTTCAAAAACTTTTGCATTTGATTCAGAATAAAAATCCTCTTGTTTAAGCAAATCTCAAATCACAATCATACTATCTTTATCAATCAAAATACTTCAAAGAACGGATTGTTCAGCCTCTATAGAGTGTGGTGGAACTTTTAGCATTTTAAAAAATTTATTTATTAATTTCTAATTTTTAAGGAAATTTTACAAAAAAAAACATAAAAGTAAAAAAATTTAAAACTTTTATGTCAAAAAATTGTTTAAAAATATTTTACAAATATTCTTCCAATTCTTTTATTTTTTGATTTGCAAATGTGTTGTATGGTTGCATTTCTATAACTTTTCTATGAGCCTCATAAGCATCTTTAAAATGCCTCATTTCCTCTAAACAATAAGCTTTCATAAGCAATTTATTTACATCTCTAGGATGATCTTTTAAAAACAAATTTACATATTTTAAAGCTTTTTCAAAATCTCAAATAGAGTAAGTGATTTCAGCAAGCATATCAATAGTTTTTTCATCTGTCATATCTTTTCTATGAATTTTTTCATAAATTTCCATGGCTTGTTCTAGTTTGTTTTCCAAAGCATAATTGTAAGCAAGTCTTCTCAAAACTTCTAAATCATCAGGTTGTATTTCAAGCAAATCTTTGTAAAGATATTCAGCATTTTCATATCTTCTTTCTTTTTCATAAATTGAAGCTAACTCTAAGTTCAATTCTTTATTAAATTTATCTATAGAAAGCCCTTCTACTATGAGAGTTTTTGCTGTATCATAGTATCACTTTGTAGAATTAATCTTAACTCTTTTTAATAATTCTGCAATATGCTCTCTATCTTCATGAGAAAGTACTTTTTTCTCTTTCAAGCTTTGTTTATAATTTTTTTCTTTTCTATTTAAATCAACTTTATTCAAAGCTGTTTTAACAGAAGAAATATCATCTTTTTTTATAACTTTTTTTACTTTAGAATAGGCTTTATTAAATTTCAAAGAAGAATAATAAATTATATAGCCAAGACTTAAGAAAAATATAACTACTTCAAATTTTAAAAAGAAATCCATTTTTTATTTTATAATTTTGTAAAAAATATTTTTTATATTTTACGAATTTTTTTCATTAAATCAATTAAATTATTTCATATTTTCAATTTTCAGATTTTCTAATGAGTAGAGATAGCTCCATAAAGGAAATTTTGAGTGATGTAGTTGAAATATCTAAATTTAATTCTTGAGAAATTTGATCAATATTTAATTGTTCTTTTAAAAGTAAATTGTAAATATTTTTTTCTAATTCATCAGAAAAGTTTACAGTTTTTTTATCATTTAAATTTTTTGATTTTATGTTAAATTCTTCTAAAATATCTTCTGCCTTTAAAACCATTTTTGCTGAAGATAATGCAAGTAAATCATTGCATCAAGACGAATTTGGACGAAAAATATCTCAAGGTGAAGTAAACAATTCTTTTCCCAAATCTAAAGCTAAGTTTGCAGTAATAAGGCTTCAAGATTTTTGCTTTGCTTCAACAACAAAAACTCCATCTGACCATCAAGCCACTATTTCATTTCTAATAGGAAAATTGTATGGATTTCCAGGCTCTCCTACTGGAAATATAGAAACCAAAGCTCATCATTTTTTCAAAATCTCTTCAAAAAGATTAGAGTTAACAGAAGGATAAAAAATATCTATTCAAGTTCCAAAAACTGAAATAGTTTTTACAGAGTTTTCTAAAGCTATTTTATGAGCATAAGAATCACATCACAAGGCTCCTCCAGATATAATTCAAAAATATTTTCAAACTTTTGGAACAAAATTTTCTATCAATTTTTTACCATAAGAACTTATAGCTCTTGAGCCAACAAAAGCCAAAAAATTATCACTAATATTTCCACGAACATAAAGTAAAAATGGTGGATTAAAGATATTTTTCAAATTTTTTGGATAATCCAAATCAAAAAAAGTTGTGATTTTTACATCCAAATCATCAATCTTTTCAAAAATATCTTTTGGATTAATTTTTGATTTATTTTCAAGAATCTGAGAAATTTTTTGCTCAGAGATTTTATATTTTTTTAAAACTTGAAAATCCAACTTTTCATAAAAATCTTTGAAATCTAGATAACTTTCTGAGAAAATTTCAAAAAAGTTTTTATGAGTAAATCATATTTTATGAAGTAAAGCAAGGTATTTTTTTCACATAAAAATATTTTTTTAATAATTTTTTAGAAAATATTATAGTGAAATATTTATTTTTCTCAAGAAAAAAAGCTAGACTTTTTTGTCTAACCTTTAAATACTTCTCAATCAAATTCATCAACTTCAGCTTGTGATTCATCTCAATCTGCAAAAAGTCAATCTCATTCTTTTCATGAGTCATTGATTTTTTTGTATGCAAACACACTGTAGAAAAACAATCATAAAAGCAATCAACCAAAAATAATGAAAAAGTAAGTAAATCACATCTTACTAACTATAAGTGAACCAAACAAAAGTCAAACAACATTTGCAAGGTTTAAGATTATTTTTAGAGGAGCAGCTGAAACTGTAGAATCTATTTGCTTTAAGTTATTTTTTATAGCATAAAGTACATTATATCTTTCAGAAAATAATCATTGTCAGACTCATATAACAGCAGCATAACCAACACTATTTATAATTCATAAAATCAAAATCATTGTAAAATTGTGTGAATAAACTCCAAACAAAACAAGAGATAAACCTGAAATAAATGTTCAAAGCATCAAAACATTGAACTCTCAGAATTTTTTTGAAAGAGTTATAAATGGATCTTGTAGCAAAAATCAAGGAATTGCTATAATTCAAAGCCAAACATAACCTGAAATCAACCAACTTGTTTCTTGTAAAATGACATTTCAACTATCAATTTCACTTATTTCTTTGATATAATCTACAAAAAATGTGGCAACAAATGTGTCCCAAAAAGAAAATTGCATCAAGATAAAGAAAAGCCATAAAATCATCAAATTTCTAGGAATTTTGAAAATAACTTTTATAAATCTTTGAAAATTCAAAACTGTTATATCATAGACTTCTTTATAATCAATTTTATTTTTTGGTTCTGTAGGTTTGATAAAAATAATTTTTGTTTTTTTAGCTAAATCCATCAAATTTTTTGTAGAAATAGTTTGAGAAATCTTTTGAGCTTTTTTTCATAAATCTAGCTTAAAACTATCAATTTTTAGCTTTTTAATATTATTTAAAGTTATAGTATCTGTTGAATTATTGAAATATTTCATCAAAAATATTATAAACAAGGCAATAACAACGATAAAAATAATTATTGCCAACTTTATGTTTAAAGCTAGAAGCAATCAAGAAAATACAAGTCAAAGCATACTTCAAGCTCAAGTAAAGATATTGTATCTAGAAAGGTATTTTGCATATTCTGATGGTCAAGTATTATCTAAAATGTAAGAATAAGAAGTTACACCGAATATTTCTGATTGTATTCAGTAAAGACCAGCAGCAAGAGCAAGTAAAAAAATATTTGTGAAACTATCCAAAAATTTTCATAAATAGTTAAATACTTTTCCTTCTGGAAGCAAGGCTCAAGTAAGTCATTCTAAATATATAAATTTAAAAAATATTAAGCAGGCAATTAGCATGATAATGGCTCAAATAACCATTGAAGTTTTTGGTTTTATGTATTTTTGTAAAACTCAGATTGGTATATCAAAAATAAGAGAAACTACATTTCAAACAGCCAAAAATAATCCTACAAGAAATATAGAATCCAAAATCAATCAAAAGAAAAATACAACCGTAAAGTGGAAAATAATAGTTACAAATCCAGTAAAAGCTCAAACTATAAGCAAATTTCTTAGTTTTATATCTTTTGCATTTGGTTGTATTCAGACAAAATTAACCATTTTTATTACTTTAAAATAAATAATTTCAAATATTTTAACATAAAAAATTTTTTTATGCAAAAAATAAAAAAGCTCTTTTTAAAAAAAGCTTTTTACAAAAATATTTTTATTTTAAATATGGTTTTAAAAACTCATTTAACTCTGAGATTTTTACTATTTGTTGAGACATATCATCTCTAAATCTAACTGTTACATCACCATTTTCATAATTATTTGAATCAATAGTTATACAAAATGGAACTCAGATTTCATCCATTCTAGCATATCTTTTTCAGATTGTTCAAACCTCATCATACTCACAAACAAAGTCTTCAGATAGTTGTTTATAAATATTTTTAGCTAAATCTCAAATCTTTTTAACAACAGGCAAAACAGCTACTTTTATAGGAGCAATTCTAGGTTCAAACTTCAAATAAATTCTTTCGTTTTGCTCATCAAAAGTATAAGCATTAGTTAAAACAGCCAAGAAAAGCCTTGTCAATCAAACAGAAGGTTCAATTACATAAGGAATAAATTTTTTGTTATTTACTGGATCAAAATAAGTCAAATCTTGCTTTGATTCAGTCATATGAGATTTTAGATCAAAATCTGTTCTATCAGCTATTCATTGTAATTCTCCCCAACCAAAAGGAAACATAAATTCTATATCTGTTGTAGCTTTAGAATAGTGAGAAAGCTCATCTTTTTCGTGATCTCTAAATCTCAAGTTATTTTCATCAAGTCAAATTACATTTACTAAGAAATTTTTACAATTTTCTTTCCACTTTTCAAAAATATCTAAATCAGTTCCTGGTTCGCAAAAATACTCTATTTCCATTTGTTCAAATTCTCTAGTCCTAAAAATAAAATTTCCTGGAGTGATTTCATTTCTAAATGCTTTTCCGATTTGAGCAACTCAAAAAGGTAGTTTTCTTCTACTTGTTCTGAGAACATTTGCAAAATTTACAAAAATTCATTGAGCAGTTTCTGGTCTCAGATAAATAGTTGAAGCTGTATCTTCGTTTACTCACTGAAAAGTTTTGTACATCAAATTAAACTTTTTCACATCTGTCCAATCTCAAGGTTTTTTTGTATTTGGATTTAGAACTTGTTCTCATCTCATTACTTCTGTTTGCTTTTGCATATCCCAAGACTCTGGAATCAGATTTGGAACTCAGTATTTTGTTTTTAAATATTCTCATTTATCAGAAGAACTTTCTATCAAATCCTCAAGCAATTTATCAGCTCTAAATCTTTCTTTTGTATTTTTATCGTCTATAAGCGGATCTGAAAAACCTCAGACGTGACCTGAAGCAACCCAAACCTGAGAATTCATCAAAATAGCACTATCTTGCAAAACCATATCATCTCTTTTTTGAACAAATTCTTTTATCCAAAGATTTTTGATATTTTCTTTCAAAAGAGAACCATATGGTCCATAATCCCAAGAGTTAGCTAATCAACCATAAATCTCACTTCACTGATAAACGAAACCTCTTGCTTGGCAAAGATTCACTAAATCTTTCATTTCTATTTTTTGCATAATTTCTAAATTTAAAAAAATAAAAAACCTCAAAAGAAAAATAAATTTCCTTTGGGGTCCAATTTTTGGACGGTTCCACCCAAATTCTAGCGAAATGCTAGCACTTAAAAAAATAATTTTTTAAAATATTTCTCCAAAGTTTTCCATCACTTTCTCTCAGAAATATTTTATTAAATTTATTATAGAGATTTTTAAAGAAAGTCAAGAAAAATATTACTTGACATTGTATATTTTTAATTTATAATTCACTTAATTTTAAATTTTTAAAAAACAAATGTCTAAAACAAATAATATTTTTCTTAGAGAAAATTTGATTCGTTCTTTAGATAGAAGACAAAGTTTACTTACTACAATTAGATGAGAAACAAAACAAAAAGTAGAAAAAATAATTATAAAAGAATCTTTTTATAAATTTCTTGATAAAGTTGACAAGATAAAAGTTTCTGATGAAGAAAGATCTCAAATATATGATTTTATTTTTTGTTTACTAAACAGATCTGCTGACTTGAAAACAAATAAAAAACCTAGTTCTGCAAATATAACTTCTATGTATTGAGGAGAATCATTTTATTATCTAACTAAAATAAAAAGTAAAAAAGAAATAATTGATTTGATAAAGTTTTTACACAAAGAAGATATTCCTTTCTCTTCTATTTCCTGAATACAACACAAGAAAGGAATTCCTAATCTTGATGAACTTAAAATGTTTATTGAGTTTCTCAAAAATGAAAACCTTTTTGAATATTTATCTTCTATTTCTTCTATGCAAATGTGAAAAGGAATTCCTAATCTTGATGAACTTAAAATGTTTATAGAGTTTCTCAAAAAGGAAAAACTTCTTGAATATTTATCTTCTATTTCCTGAATGCAAAACTGAAAAGGGATTCCTGAGCTTGATGAATTTAAAATGTTTATTGAGTTTCTCAAAAATGAAAACCTTCTTGAATATTTATCTTCTATCTCCTGAATGCAAAATTGAAAAGGAATTCCTGATTTTGATGAACTTAAAATGTTTATTGAGTTTCTCAAAAAGGAAAAATTTCTTGAATATTTATCTTCTATTTCTTCTATGCAAAGGTGAAAAGGAATTCCTGAGCTTGATGAACTTAAAATGTTTATTGAGTTTCTTAAAAATGAAAACTTTTTTGAATATTTATCTTCTATTTCTTCTATGCAAAATTGAAAAGGAATTCCTAATCTTGATGAACTTAAAAAATTTATTGAGTTTCTTAAAAATGAAAACTTTTTTGAATATTTATCTTCTATTTCTTCTATGCAAAATTGAAAAGGAATTCCTAATCTTGATGAACTTAAAAAATTTATTGAGTTTCTCAAAAAGGAAAACCTTTTTGAATATTTATCTTCTATTTCTTCTATGCAAAGTTGAAAAGGAATTCCTAATTTTGACAGGATCAAAGAACTTATCAATTTCACTAGAAATAACCAAATTCCTTTCTCTTTTGTTTCTTCTATGCAAGTGTGAAAAGGAATTCCTGATCTAAAAATTCTTTGAAAACTGATCACAGAAGCAAGAAAAAAAGAATTAAATCTAAAAGAACTTTCTGGTAAATAATTATGAGTTGAAGCTACCCTTAAACTAGTTAAAACTGCTTATGAACAAAAAAGAAAACTTAATTAAATTTTCTTTTTTTATTTTTCTTTTTTTATTTTTCTATTTTTAGTGATTCTTTATGTATTTCTTCCCAAATTTTTTCTACAAAATCTTTTGAGATTCAAATCTCTTCAGCTTTTTTAGCATTTCTTTCCAAAACTTCTTTCCATCTTTTTTCATCAAAAGGATTTTCAACTCAGTTTTGTTTTTTTACATCTCAAATCTCTTTTACAACATCAAACCTTTCAGACAAAAGTTCTATAATCAAAAAATCTATTTCATCTATTTTCTCCCTCAAATTTTTTAAATTTTTCATAAAAATATTTTTAAGTTTAATAATTTTTATCTACAAAATTATAAATAAGTGCAACTATAAAAGTTAAAAGCATAAATAATATATTTCAAATAAAAATCTTTTTCAAGTCATTTATAAAATTTACTTTACTTGATAATAAAGCTCAAAAGAATACTGAAAAAGTTCAAAGAAATGGAATAATTTTTAGATAAATATAAAACAAATTTTTATTATTATAAATAAGTTTACTAATTCAAGGAATTACTCAAACTAAAGTTCATAAAGTATAAAATATTATACTATTAAGCATAAGTAAACAAAAAAAATACAATCATCAAGCTCAGTATTCAAGTAAAAAGTAGACTCATTTTCAGTTAAAAAACAAAGATTTATTATTTTCAATAAGAAAAGGATCTGTGAAACATTCTTCTAGTATTTTTAAAATTATTTGTATTGTATCCATAATTAAGTATTAATCAAACAAAAAGGGCCCAAAAGCTCTATAATTAAAAAACCTATTTCATCTATTTTTTCTCTCAAGTTTTTTAAATTTTTCATAAAAATATTTTTAAAAAGTTGTAATGTTTTCTTCTTCGTTTAGTTCATCTGTATCTCAAATTCAAAGTAATTTTTTTAATTTTTCTAATTTTTTCATTATTTCTATGAGTTTATCATTTAGAGCATCTATTTTGTCATATTCTCAAGTCAAAAACATATTTCTTTTTTGTTCTTCTAGCTCAAACATTTCTTGCTTTGTTTCTTCAAAAATCTTCATCAAATCCTCTTTATCTAGCTCTTTTTCTTCTTTTTGTTTTTCTAGTTTTTCTTTTTGGACTAAAATTTTATTTTTTTCTGAAACTTCCCTATCAATAAAGTTTCCTCAGACTAAATCTATTTTATCACTTAAAATCTTTTCTAAATCACTACTTGTAAGCTTGTTTTCTATTTCTTCTAAGATTTGACTTGCCTTTATTGTTGTTGTCTCATTAAAAATACTTTTTTGCTTGTTATCTTCAGCCTCATTTACAATACTTTCAACTTCATCTACTTCATCACTAACAACATAATCTTTTTGTAAAACAGGATTTTGTTTCAGTTGTTCAAAAAATTTCAAAAGTAGGCTTATCATTGAGTCTAAATCATCCAAATTTTCTATTTTTCTGATGATTTCATTTATATCAATTCCAGAATATTTCAGTCTATAAAGCTTTAAAAATGCTATTTTAAATATTCTTCTAAGTCTTTCAGCTTTTGATTCTACTTTGTCTCTCAGCCTCAATCTAGAATAGTTTCTTCCAACAAAATTCAGTAAATTTGGATAAATTTGAATATTTTTAGAATTTTCTATTTCTGAGGAAAAATCTGTTTTAAAATTTTCTATTCTATCTGCACTTTTTGTGTCATTTAAATCAAAAAAACTCTTTTTTATAATTTCAAATTTACTTTCTCAAATGATTTTTGAAGCAGAAAGAAAATCTTTTTTTTCTTTATATTTTAGAGAAATATCAATTAAATCAGTCTTTGTTAAAATTCATTTTTTTTCTAAATCTTCTAAAAGAGGATAATTTACATCTTTTGAGATATCTGAATTTTGAATAATTTTTTCTGAAAAAAAATCTTTATTTTTTTCTAGATTTGATATTTTTAAAACTAGATTTTCTTTCTTTTCTTTTGATAAATACAGGTTCTCTACAGATTTATTTAAAGAATTAAAAAATATCTCATTATCTGATTTTTCAGGATTGTCTAGCTTTTCAAGTTGAAAATAAGCTGAAACAAATCTTTTTATTCCAAAACTATCATCTTTAAAAATATTTTCAAGAAATGCTGAATAGCCAGTTTTGAATTCATTTTCAATTTTATCAATTTTTTCTTTATTTTCTGCTTTAGTTTGCTGAAGTTTAAGTTCTAGATTTTCTAAAATATTACTTTGATACATAAAAATTTTTATTAAAAATCTATTTTTTCATTTATTTTAACAAAAAACTCTTTTTTTTCAATATTTTTTGTATTTTTAAGAAATTTTTTTCTTTTCTGTGATGAATAATTAATCTCTGTCATACTTACATAAGCAAGAATAATTAACTATCTGTCATTCCTGCGAAGGCAGGAATTGTTTAAAATGTTTTACCTATTCAAAATTAATAAGGAAAACTTCCTTATTGATTCCCCTCTCCAGGGGAATGACATTAGCAACATATTTCATGTCATTCCTGTGAAGGTAGGAATTAATAAAATTGTTTTTCCTTTTCTCAATAAAAAAAGGTTTACAGAATTGTAAACCTTTTATAATTACATTTTTAAATCTTCCAAAGCCTTAATTCTATCATCAAGATCTGGATGAGAAGAAAGAAGTTTCATAAATCCACTTGTTTTCTTTGAAGAGATTTGCATTGAAGAATAAGTTGGATCATCTTTTGCAATGTTATTTTGCATATCTTTTAGAGCTTGCAATCAAGCAATCATTTTTTCTTTTCAAACATAGTATGCACTTCCTGCATCAGCTTTAAATTCTCTGTATCTACTAAACCACATAGCTATAAATGAAGCCAAGAATCCAAATACTATTTGTAATAAAATATCAACTGCAAATCTAGCTATTCAAGCATAATTTTCATCAACTGAGTTTGCAACTATATTTGCTATTATTTTTGAGAAGAAAACTACAAAAGTGTTCAAAACTCATTGTAATAAAGTCATAGTAACCATATCTCCATTCAAAACATGAGCCATCTCATGACCAACAACTCACTCTATAGCATCTTTACTCATCATATCCAAAAGTCCTGATGAAACAGCCACCAAAGAACTATTTTTTGTAGCACCAGTAGCAAATGCATTTGGTTCAGAACTTTCATAAACACCAACTTCAGGCATTTTTATATGATTTCTCTCTGACAAATTACTTACTGTATCATAAACAAGCCTTTCTTTTTCATTTAACATACTTAAATCTGAAGCAGTTATAAGCCTAATATTGTAAGCTTTTTTTGCCATCCATTTTGACATAAAAAGTGATATAAATGAACCAGCAAAACCAATTACAGCAGAAATAATGAAAAGTCCCAAGTAAGTATTTGAAGAAACTTTAATTCCAAAAAGTCCCAATATATAGATAAAAATTGTAAGAACAATCATAACAGCTATATTCATAGCTATCCATAAAAATATTCTTTTAAACATATATTATTTTTTAAAATTTAAATTAATTTAGTATAAAAAATTATTTCTCAAAAGTTTAAGAAATAATTAAGAGTAATTTTATTGTTTATAAAAAATTGTCAATATTTTTATATCAAAAGAGTAGTTTGGACTGGTGTAGAGGCTAAATCTACAAGATTTTCAAAATCTGCTTTCATAAAATTTTCTATCACTTCCAGATCATATTTTAGATTGTGTCAGATTATCAAAATATCTAGATTAAAAATATTTTTCAAAAAGTTTTTTAGGTCAATTTTATCTACTTTATCACCTTTGTGTTCAACATTTATATAAAAAATATTTTTGTCATCAATATAAATAGAAACTCAGACAATCTTGGCTTGCATAACATCAAGAGAGGTTGTTTCTGTGTCAAAAGATATTTGTTTTGAATTTTTTATAAGATTTTCTAGATTTTGTAATCAATCTTTATTTTTTATGATTTTTACTCAAAGTCACAAATCTTTCCAAGTTGTCATTTTTTGAGAGAATTCTCACTCCTCAAGCAAAGAATTAAATTCCATCTCTTTGAAATATTCTACAACTTCATCATTTTTGAAATTTTCTGGAATAAATTTGTATTTTTCTAAGTCAAAATTTGTTAGTTCTACATCTAAATCAATTGTTGCAAGTTTCAAGCTTAAATAAGCATTTTCTCTAGATTCTAATAATTTTTCAAAAGTTTTTCATTTAAAACAAGATTGCACAGATTTTGGAAAATCAGAAGATTTTTTTTCTAAAGAAGCTACTTTATCAGCTTGTAAATATATTTCTTCAATTCATCAAATTTCATTTATCAAATCAACTGCTTTTTTTGGTCAAAATCATTCAATTCAAGGAATATTATCTGCTTTATCTCAGCAAATAGCCAAATAATTTATAATCATCTTTGGTTCTACTCAAAACTTTTGTTTGGTTTTTTCTTCATCAAAAATTATTTTTTTCATAGTATCATAAACAAAAATATTTTCTGAAATAAGGGAAAAAAGGTCTTTGTCTCAAGATAAAATAAATATTTGATTATTTTTATATTTTCAGAGTTTTTTAGCCAAAGTTCACAAAACATCATCAGCTTCATATCAATCTATCTCAACAATATCTATTTTCATCATAGAAATCATTTTTTCTATATCATTTATTTGACTTCTTAGATTATCAGGCATTCTATCTCTTGTGGCTTTATAATCGCTATAAAGTTTATGACGAAAATTTTCTCACTTTGCATCTTTTATAAAAACTACATAATCAGGTTTTTCTTTTACCAAAGTATTTACAAAAAATTTTGCCATTCAAAAAATAGCATTTACAACTTTTCAATCTTTTGTCGAAAACTCTGGTAAAGCAAAAAACATTCTGTAAATAAAGCTATTTCAATCTATTAGATAAATTTTTTTCATTTAGTGTTTTTGTATTTTAAATTTACTCTATTTTAAAAAATATTCTAAAAAAGTAAAGAATATTTTATTGATTCTTCTAAAAACTTTGACAAAGGCTTATATTTTGTTATAATACTAAAACCTACTTGCTTGCAAAAGCTTGTGGGAAATTCCCGTAAATCCCAAGAAAAGGAGTCTCATATGAGCACACTTAGCAATAGTCATTTCGTTAACCCTGAACTTTCCCTTGAATTCATCCAAGTAGGCTTAGAGGAGGTTTCGTACCTCGAAATAGCTCAAAGGGTAATCCGAAAAGGTAGAAAACTGTATTATTCTTTGTTCAACGATTGGAAAAGGATTTTCCTAAAGAAGAACAGGTCACTGAAATCTTTGACTAAAAAGCAAAGAACAAATATATACAAGGGATATTTTTATGAATTCTTTAATAGAGTCATAAGAGAGTTAGGGGAAAGAATGTCTAGTAGTGACATAGCAATGATATGCTGAGGTAACTACAGCTTAGGGGGAGGAGTAATCCTCTCCTTTTTGCCTGCTTAAAAATATTGACTTATAAAAAAAATAATTAAAATCAAAAAGTTAACTTATAAAAAAATAAAAAATGAGACCAACAATACAAAAATATTTTTTAAAAAATAAAAAAAATCTCACAAAAAATGTCTATGAACTAGAATTTGAATGAGAAAATGAAATAAATGTAATTCCTTGACAATTTATAACTTTTATGATTGACTGAATTTGAGCAAGAGCTTATTCTATTCTTGAAAAAGATTGAAAAAATCTAAAATTTATAATCAAAAAAATAGAACTAGAAAACTGATGAAGATGATGAAGCAAATTTTTGTGTGAGCAAAAAGTTTGAGCTGAATTGAAGTGAATCTGACCAAGTGGAAACTTTGTTTTGAAAAACAATAACTTAAATAAACTGTTTTTATGAACAGGAACTGGCTTTGTTCCACTTTTTGCACAAATCACAAGTTTAGTTGAAAATGATTTTTCTTGAAAAATAAAATTTGTATTTTGAGTGAGAGAAGCTAAAGATTTGTTTCATTTAGATGAAATTCAAAAGCTAAAAAATATTTCTAAAAATTTTGATTTTGTAGTTTATTTAAGCCAAGAGGAAAATCAAAGTTTCAAAAAATGATATATTTTAGAAGAAATAAAAAGTTCTAAAGAATTTGAAGAAGCATACATTTGTTGAAGCCCAAAAATGGTTGATGATGCAAAAAAAGAACTTTTGAAAAATTGATTTGATGAAAAAAATATTTTTGAAGAAAAGTATTAAAAAAATCCCAAACCTTAAAGATTTGGGATTTTTAAAACTATTGAGTTGCAAGAGTTTGGAATTCAAAATCCATTGCAATTATACAAGTATCACAACACAATTTGTTTTTTTTAAACCTCTCATAACCTATATTATAGTTTTTCCCTACTATAAGCTCATCTCTACATAGAGTACACCTATATATGGGAGGATTTGTATTTGCCATTTTTTTTCTCCTTGTTGATGAAATGGACCTATATAATAAATATTTTTAAATTATAGTCAAGGGAAAAAGAAAAACTCCCTCAAATTGGGGGAGTCTTTGCATAATATTCAGTAATACAAAAATCACAAATGTTTTTGCCTCTAAAATTGTTCATATTATCTTTAGGATAATATGAATGACAGCAAGAACATTTTTGTAAGTTTTTTTCTAAACTTTCAATATTCTCTCTAACTGAACTATACATAAGCTTTCTCCTTTAAAAAAATGGAAGTTAAGTATAAATAAAAATATTATTTTGTCAAGGAAAAAGAAAAAAATCCCCTAAAAAGGGGGACTAAATCATCTAATAAGCCTGTGACTCTAGAGATTTAAGACATTCAGTACACAATACACCTTCGCTGTTTATAGGTAAAAAGCTTGAAATCTCCGATCCAGAGACATCAAATAAGTCAGTTGAATCTTGTGTTGCCCCACAGTTTGAGCAACATATGCCAACCTCCTCAGCAATGGGATAATGGTGTCTAAGCTCCTTTACTAATGAAATGGACTTATATTATAATAAATATTTATTTTTTGTCAAAGAAAAAGGAAGCACAAAGCTTCCTTGAAAAATTTTGTTAATAATCATCCTCTTTGTTATGACTTCTACCCTTAAAAAGGGCTATTTTATCATCATTATTTAGATGAGGATAATCTTCATCTAAATAATTTCCAATGTTTTGAGGCCTTATGGCCTCTCTTTTAACTCTATCTCTGCTCATTTTTTTCCTCCTTATTATTATTTGAGAGATTTTTACGAGTCAGTTCAAAAATTGCAATGTCTAATGATAACATTAAGTAGCTCCATAAAGTTTAACAAAAATCTCAAAAAACAGATGTAGGATTTTAACCCTAACTGAATTCTGAGGCTTTGGATTTTATACAAATTAGTTTAATTGTCAACTTTTTTTCTTCAAAAGTATTTCTTCTTTTTTTATTTTGATTGCTCAAATGATTCAAGAAATAAGCAATAAAAAGTCACTTATAACTGATCAAATAGAATGAGTTGAAACACTATAAATAAGCCAAGCTACAAGTAAAACACAAAGTCATATTTTTAGTTTTACTCCAGAAAAATAAAATAACAAATAAGTTGTCAAAACACCATTTATAATAGGAATTGCAGAAAAAATATTTCATCAATCAATAGTCAAAACTCAAATCACAACATACAAAATACACAAAAAAGAAAATATTTTTATATTTCATTTACTTTTTAAAACAAGCAAACTACAAATTATATCAAAATAATTCACTACAGCTCAAGACATTTGTCACATCAAGTGGAAGTGAAATCACCAACAAAATGAAGTCAAAGCCATCAAAACAAAAAATCTTTTTTCATTTGTAGAAATATATGTAAAAATATTTACTAAAAGTGCTATGATTCAGACTAATTGTCAGATAGGGTTTTCGTTGAAATAATAAATAATGCTTTCAAAAATAAAATTCATAAAAAATTTTACAAAATAAAAAATCCAAAAATTGTTATTTTGGATTAATTTTTAATTATTTGAAATCTAAAATTTCCAATAGCTACCCTTTTTACAGCACAAATTCTAAAATAGCAATACTATTTTCCATCGCGAATTCTAGATTATTCATGTGAGCATCTTTTGCCTCATTATCAGCTCAGTCAGAAATAGCTTTTATAACAATACACTTATCAAGTATACCATATTCTCTGGCTGTTGTCAAAATTGCAAATGCTTCCATTTCACAAATATCTGCTCAAAAGTCATTTCTTAGCTCTAGCATCCTGTCTCTATTGTCTACAAATTCATCTCAAGTTGCACAAACTCAATTCAAAATCAATCAAAATTTTTGCAAATCATAGTTTTCTCAAATAGCATATTCTAAAAATATAGGCTTTTTAGCATAATCTAGATGTTCTCACTCAAAAGGCAAATACATATCTTGTTGAACAAATGTATTTGGCAAAATCACATCTAAAACTTTTAGGTCATTTCCTGTCAAATTTCAGGCAATTCAGATATTTATAAGCTTATCAACAGAATAGTTTTCAAGCAAATAAGTTGTTGCTATTGCAGCTTGGATTTTTCAAATTCATCATAAAACTAAAACTATGTTTTCTTCTCAGTCATCTCAAACTCTAGTTCATTCAAATATTTTTATATTTTTTAAAGATTTTGTTTCTTTTAATCCAAATTTTTTTATTATCAAGTCTGCTTCTTCTTTCATAGCAGTAACTATAGCCTTTGTTAAGTTCATTTTTTGCATTTAAAAAATATTTTTCTAGAAAATATTATAAAAATAATTTAAATTTTTACAAATAAAATATAAAAACTTGTAAAAAAAAATATTTTTAATAAAATTGCTAAGTTATAATTTTTTAAGAAATTAAAATGAATTCGCATTTAGTTCAAATGTTTTCTTTTGGTATTGCAACCTTTATTTTATGAATGATTGTGATACCATATTTCATAGAATTTTTAATAGAACACAAACTCTGAAAGCAAATAAGAGAAGAAGCCACAATAGGAAAAGCTATAGAATTTCTAAAACTACACAAAACAAAAACTTGAACTCCAACTATGGGATGAGCAATCATATTATTGATAACATTTTTTATGGTTTTAGTAAGCATTGTCTTGCAAAATTTTGGTTTTATCAGAAATTCTTTATTTTCTCAGTGAGAAACTTATCTCCCACTTTTCACTCTATTTTCAGTTTGACTTTTGTGATTAACAGATGATTATATGAATGTAAAATGAAACTGAAGAACAAAGTGAATGTCAGCTAGAATAAAGATGTTTTGACTTATAAGTTTTGCTTTACTTTGAGCACTTTGGTTTTATTACAAACTTGATTGGCAAAACAGAGACCTAAGCCTAACAATTATAGAAAATATTCATTTATGAGTTTGGTTTATACCATTTTTCATACTTGTGATTATCTCCAGTGCAAATAGTGTAAATATCACAGATTGACTTGATTGACTTGCCTGATGATTATTGTTATTTTCTTATGCTGTTTATGCTTACATAACCTACAGTCAGTGAATGTATTTACTTTCAACACTTTGTATCACAATAATCTGAGCAATTGTAGCTTTTTTGTGGTTCAATGTAAAACCAGCTAAGTTTTATATGTGAGATGTCTGAAGCCTAGCCCTCTGAGCAAATTTGTGAATAATGGCTATGCTTACAAATACTGTTTTTATCTTGTTTATAGTTTGAGCTTTGTTTATATTTGAAACTTTGTCTGTTATAATCCAACTTACAAGTAAAAAACTTAGAAATGGGAAAAAAGTTTTCAAAATCGCTCCTTTTCATCATCATTTAGAGGCTATTTGATGGACTGAAGAAAATGTTGTTTTCAGATTTTGGCTTATATGACTGATTTGCTCAGTAACTTGAATTATTTTTTATATTTTAAGAGTTGCTTAATTATTTTTAAAAATATTTTGAAAATATGTGAAATTTTATAATGAAAAATGAAGAATTTATTTGTGAAAATTGTTGAAAAAAAGTGGAAAAACATCCTGAGTGAAGTGCTAGAAATCATTGTAATTTTTGCCTTTTTTCAAAACATTTAGATGAAAATTTTCCATGAGACAGAGAGTCTGATTGTCATTGACTTATGGAACCAATTGACATAGAATACAAAAAAAATAAATGATATATGATAAAACACAAATGCAAAAAATGCCAAAAAGAAATGCTAAATAAAATCGCTCCAGATGATAATTTTTTAGAATTTGTAGAAGAAAGAAACAAAAAAATAGCAGTTTAAAATTGCTATTTTTTTTGTTCTTGTTCTTTTTGTTGATGATTGTAAAGCAGTCACAATGCTACAAAAATAAGTAATATAAATAAAAGTATAAAAAATTTATCTGAAGCTGAAAGTCATCATCAAGATCGATCTGTAAACCATGAAAAATCAACAGCAAATCATCAAGCCTTGTAAAATAAATATATTTTTATCAAAATAATAAAAGTTGGAACAAACACAACAGAAGCAACAAAAGCCTTGGCTGACAATTTGTCTTTTGGTTCTGAACTAAAAGTTGGAAATAAAAACAAACTCAAGGCTAATCAAAACCACAAAATTCAAAAAAGTCTTATTCACCACTTTGAAAAATCTCAAGAATGATTATTTGCTCAAACTGAAATAGAAACCTTGTAATCAGATGCTTTTTTTAAATATTCTCCTAAAAATACACTATTATAATATTCCCTTTCCTGAGCATTTGTCATTTTGGAACTTTTATCAATTATCATTTCATTTGCATAAATGATAAAAATTGCAGAAAAAAACAAAAGAATTGATAAAACTATTGAAAGAAATGATCAAAGTATTTTTACTAGATTTTCTTTTTGTTCTGACATTTTCTTTTCTTAAAAAATTATTTATTTTCTATGTTTTTAATTATTTCTAAAGCTATTTTTTCTTGAATTCAATCATTTAATTGACCTGTAAAACCTACACAACTACAGTTCATTTCTCACAAAACATATTTATCATTTCAATTTTCATCAGTATCAAGAATAAAATCAGCAGTCCAGATAAGTGGAGTTTTTACACCTCAAAGAAGTTCTCTTATTTTAGGTAAATTTTTCAAAAATAAATCAACCAATTCTTTATAATCATCAGGTTTAAAATAATTATAAACAGCTCAAGAAAAAAGTGTAGCAGAAAAGCTATTTTCAGCTTCAGCTGGCTTTTTATGAACAACAAAAATAGGATTTTCTCACACAAATAAAATTCTAATCTCTCATTCTACTATTCTAGGTAAAAACTTCATATCAACGACCAAACCATTTTTTCAAGTCAAATATTTTTTACAAAAATCAATAAATTCTCAAAGTGTTTTGTATTCTGTATGATTGTCTACAGCTTCTGTAGCTTTTATTTTTGTATCAAAAGGCAAAGATTCAAAATTTGAAAAATCTCTCTCGTCTACAACTGAAATTCTCCAAATTCAGCTTCAAGTAGAACCTCTGTTTTGTTTCAAAACTCTTTCTCAAGTTTTTAAAGTTTTTACAAAATTATTTTTTAAATCTTCAAAATTATAGTAAACAAATGTGTCATCAGGAACTAAATCAGTATCTTTCAAGTTGAACAATACATTTTTTGCTCAATATTTCAACATTTCATCTGGATGAGTCATTCAAACCAATCCATAATCAGAAAGCCTCCTCAAAGTTTCAAAATATTTTTCTTCACCATTTGGTAGATTTCCTGGATTTACTCTTGTTACATATCAATCAAACTTATCTTTACAATATTCAAAAATATCATCACTCCACTCATCACGAAAAAATACAACTTCAGCTTTCCAACCATTTTTTTTCAAAGCTTCAACTATAGGCATAGTATCTTTTCTGTGACCATCAAGCCATTTATCACTTCATCACTCAGCCTCAAAAATAACTATATTTTTTTTCATAATTTTACTTTTAGGATGTAAAAGTAAGAATAATTTTACTTTTTTTTCTGAAAATTTCAAGTTTTATTTCTTTTTGAAAAATATTTTTTAATTATTTGAAAAATATTTTTTTTCTTTTAAAATAAAGCAAATTTTAAAATTTTAAAAAATAATTATGCAAGATTTTTTAGAAAAGTATTTTTCAGCTAATGAACCAATAATAATTTGATGCTCAACTTGACCTGATTCTATGTATTTACTCTACAAAATCCTTGAAACAAAATTTGCAAAAAATGTTGTAGCTTGCTATTTCAATCACTGATTAAGAGAAGAAAGCCTAGAGGAAGAGAAATTTTTGGAAAAGTTGTGAAAACAAAAGGGTTTCAAAGTGGAAATAGCAAATGCAAATATGAAAGAAATTCATAAAAATTTTTACAATTCAATTTCACTAGAAGAACTTTGTAGACAAAAAAGATATGAATTTTTTGATGCTATTTTGCATATTTATGGAGCAAAAAAAATACTTCTTGCTCATCACCTAGATGATAAAATCGAGACATTTTTTTTCAATTTGGCTCGTGGAAGCAAACTGACAGGCTTGATAAATATGCAAGAAAACTCAGGAACTATCTTGAGGCCACTTTTAGGAATTACAAAAACTGAAATTTTGGAATATTTAGAAAAAAATGGCTTAGAATACAAAATAGATAAGACAAATTTTGAAAATGATTTTACAAGAAACAAGATCAGAAACATAATTTTACCAAACTTTTCTGAAATCAATAAAAATTACAAAAAAAATATTTCAAATTTTATGAATTATTTGGCTGAAATAAAGGATTTTGTAGATTTTGAAGTAGAAAAATTTTTGGAAAAAAATTCTAAAGAAAAATACTTTTTAATTTCAGAATTTAATGAATTATCAGATTTTTTAAAAAAAGAGATTTTGAGGTATATTTTTTACATTTCAAACTGAAACTCTACAATTGGCTTAAGTGAGGCAAATATACAGGAAGTTATAAAATTTATAAATGGTAAAAATAGCAAAACAAAAAAAGAGATAAAATCTATGAGTTTAAGGAAAGAACAGGGGAAAATTTGGTATTAGAAATTTGAGTTTGAGTTTTAAAAAGTTTAGATATAATTTGAGTAAAATTTATTTTTTAATTTAACAAATATGGCAGAATCTAAATTTAAAGTTCAAAAATTTGAAGTTAAAAAAAGTGTAAGGTTTGAGCTTATACGTAGGATAGAAGTAAAAGAAAAGGAAAATAGAATCAATCTAGAAGATATTTTTGATAAGGATTTTTTGCTAGAAATCATAAAGCTCTTTCATGAAAAAATAGATGATAATTTAATAAATAACACAAAAAATATTTTTTCTGCAAAAGATGAAGATGATAGTATATTTAGAAATCTTATAAAAGAATCTATAGAAACTATAAAAAAAGAATATTTAAAAATAATTTATAATAAGGCAATCAAATATAAAAACATAAAAGAAGCTAGAAATGATTTTAGCTCCTTAATAAACACTCAAAAAGAATATTTTAAAGATTTTGAGGACAATAATAAATACTTTTTACCTTGAAATGACTTTTCTTATAACAAAAAATCTGATGTGTTTTATTCAATAAAATTCCTAGCAAAGATAATTAAAGATTGAGACATTAAATGCAATTTACTTGAAAAGTACAAAAATACTATAGAAAGTATAAATTCTATAAATCCAAATTCTAGCAATTTCTTTAAAGTAAATACACTAAATCCCCTTACAAAAAATAGATGGAAGAAAGAAAAGATATTTGAAGATCTAAAGTTAGTACAGGCTGAACTTGATGAAAATACAAAATTGGCATCTGAAAAAGTAAAAGAAATAATAGAAAAAATTCTTAAAGAGTATAATTGAAATTTAAAATTTGAAAAAAATGAATTCTGAACAATATTTAAAGAAAAAATAGAAAAGTTAAAAGAAAAAGAAAAACTAAGTATGTTTGATATAGAAGTATTTGTAAATATTTTTGATTCATTTATAAGTTATATAAAAAAAGAAAATAAAGAACTAAAAGATGATTCTTTTTATAAAAAAGATAAAAAAGATAAAAAATATAAAAAAGGTAAAGAATTAATTATCTGGAACACAAAAATAGATTGAAATCAAATTGGTAGAAGAGAATTAGGTTATATAGATAGTTTAAAATCAAAGATTTTATGATACAAAGTACAATTGATAGATAACTTTGAAGTAAAGAATTATAGTTTTTTAGTAAAACATAAGTGATTTTACTTTTTAGTTGAGAAGGAATTTGAAGATTTTACAAGTTTTTCAAAATATTTTAAAGATTCTTGAGAAGCAGAAGCTTTTTACATAGATAGTATGACTTTCTGATGATTTGAAAAACTATTTCTAAGTAAAACAAGTGATGTTAAGTTTGTAGACAATTCTTTAGCAAAGAACTATTCAACATTTAAAGATGTTGAAAAAATTACAAATGAATTATTTATTTATAAATTAGATTTTAGATACAAAATAAAAGATTTATATAATAAAAAGTCTTTTAAAAAAGAAAATAGTAAATGAGTAAAAGAATTTAAAGAATTTTTAAAAGAAAATAACAAAGAGGAGAACAATGAAGAAGTAAGTGACTTATTTATTAATTGAAAATTCAATTGAAAGAAATATTGAAAGCAAAAAAAAGAGTTTGATGTAAAAATAGATAATGATATAGAATTATTAAAAAATAGTAAAAAAGAACTAGAGAAAAAATTAAAAAATGCAATAATAGATTTTCTATTAGAGATAAAAGATAAAGATTATAAAGTTTGAAATGATGAAAAGTCACTAGATTTTTTAGATGAAAGTACTTTAAAAAATTTGAAAAATGATACTGAAACTCTAGAGGACTTAAAGATGTATTTTAATAAAGCTTGATATAAAAAAATTACAAAGAAAATTGATTTTAAGGAATTATTGAAAGAAGATGAAAGTAGAAGCTTGAAATTATATCAACTAAAATCAAAAGATTTCAATTATTTTGAATGATTTAAGCCCAAAACAAAGATAAAAATAAAAGATAAAAATGGAAATAAAGATTTACAAACAATGTATTTTGAATCATTTTTTGAAGAAAACTCTACAACAAAACTAGGGGCTGATTTTAGAATAAGCTGAATAAATAAAACTATAGAAAAGTGAGAAAAACTAGAAAACTTCTGGGAAAAAGACAAAAATAAAAAAAGATATGATTGAAGAGAAGGTGTAAAAGAATTAATAAATAATTTTGATACAAGATTTACAAGAGACAGAGAATATGCTACTTTTTTCCTAACTCTAAACTGAGATAATTACATAAAATGAGAGGATTTGAAAGAAAAATTAAAAAATTTTAATGAAAATTTTAATGGAAAATTATTTAATAATAAAACAGAAATAAATATACTAAGTCTAGATCACTGAGTTTGAAGTTTTTTAACATTTTGAATGTATAAATGAGTAATAAAAAGTAAAAAAATAGAAAAATCTCAAGACTATGATGAATTTATTGATAACTTTGACAACTTAGTTTTGGATAATCCTAAAATTAATAATAATTCAAAAAAACAATATTTATTTAAAAAAGATGAAAAAGAAAATTTAAATGATATAGAATATTTATTAAATAGTTACACAACAAAATACAATGAAATTCTTAAATATCTAAAAATAGAAAGACAAGTTCAAGAATGAATAAAAGAATTTGCAAATAGACTGATGTGAGAAACCAAAAAAATAATTAGTGACAATAAAGGTGAAAATAAAGTAAAAGGTGTAAATGAAATAAAACATTTACTAGAAAATAGATTAGATAAAATAGTTAAAGGTAAAAATAAAAAGTATGATAAAAATAATATTTATATGATACTTAATAACTATGGTTTTAGTTATAATATTTATAGTGAAAATACTTTTAAACAAAATTTCCCTGATCAAGAAGATTTAAAGGAAAAAATAGATAGTTATACAAAAGATTTAGAAGATTTAAAAAATTATAATGAAAAACTAAAAGAGTTTTATAATAAAATAGAAGCTTGATTTGATTCAAGAAGTATTGCAAATTACACAAAGTATAAAGATACAGCTATATTTAACTATAAAAAGTATTTTAATATAAAATTATCAAAAACTACAAATTTCAAAAAATGATATACTTCAGCTATTATATGAATAATATCAAAATTAGTATTAGAAGGAAAAATAGACCTTATTGTTTTAGAAAATAATATACTAGACTATGGTGAAAATATGTGACATAATGTAAATAAAAAATGAAAATTCAAAAAAGAAAATAGTGAGAGTTGAAGTTGATCAGGACATATGTGAACTGAAAATCATTCTATGTTTATAAGTTATTTAATCAATAAAATGTGATTCTTATATAATAAAGAAGATTATAAAAATGATAAAAAATTAGAAAAAAATTTACAATTATCATATATACTGCAACAAAAAGATTATAAAAACCTGAAATGAGAACAAAATGGTGTATTAGTTTTTGTAACTCAAGAAGATACATCTAAAATATGCCCTAATTGTCTAGAGAAATGAAAGAAAAAAGACAATAAACCAATAAAATGAATAAGAATAAAATGAAGTTTTATAGAAAATGAAATTATAGAAGAAATTAAAGAGCTTAAAGAACTAAATATAGTTAAATCTGATATAGATGAATATATAAAAAATGAAAAAAATCATGTAGATATAGTATATTGCAAAGAATGTAAATTCAACACAATAGATCATGAAACTATAAAAAACTGAGATACTCTTGCAACATATAATATTGCTAAATTAGGTTTAGATCACATAATATACAAATGTAAACCTAAGTCTTAATTTTTTAAGATTTGCATAAATAAGATAAATAGATATATTTAAAAATAAATATATAAGTACAATAAAAAGCTATTATAAGCTAAAAGTACAGATTAAAAATAATAAAATTTCTACTAGTTGTAGATTTAGCTCATAAAGTGTGTTACAAAAGTCAATTGATTAAAAATAATAAAATTTCTACTAGTTGTAGATAAAATATTATTAAGTACTTTTAATCATTGGATTAAAAATAATAAAATTTCTACTAGTTGTAGATGAAAATAAATAATCTTCTGTTTTATTGATTAAAAATAATAAAATTTTTACTAGTTGTAGATAGACATTGTTTGTGAAAATAGGTCTAGTGATTAAAAATAATAAAATTTCTACTAGTTGTAGATATTCATACTTAACTAAACTTAATCTAGGATTAAAAATAATAAAATTTCTACTAGTTGTAGATTTATTCAAAATTTAGCTTTTCATTCTTCTGTGATTAAAAATAATAAAATTTCTACTAGTTGTAGATCTCTAACCAATTAAACATAACTCTTAATGATTAAAAATAATAAAATTTCTACTAGTTGTAGATCCTCAACAACCATTGATTATTCACTTTGATTAAAAATAATAAAATTTCTACTAGTTGTAGATGGAATGTTTGAACTCTTACAGTATCGCCTGATTAAAAATAATAAAATTTCTACTAGTTGTAGATAATTGTAGGTATATGATTTTTGGCTTTGATTAAAAATAATAAAATTTCTACTAGTTGTAGATCTATCTTTTTTTATTTTAGATTGTAAGATTAAAAACAATAAGTTTCAATAAAACAAAAAAAGACTAGATTAAAAAAATCTAGCCTTTTTATTAGTTAAATAATTCATATTATTGTGAGGAGATTTTCCAACTTTCTTAGTATTGATTTTAACTATTGGTCACGTATTTCTAAATTTTTAACATCTTTTTTACAAAAAATAAAAAAATTTATTGAAGAAATGTAGATTTAGATTATATTATGGTTAATTTATTTTTTAATTTTTTATCATGAAAAATTTTCAAGATTTTACAAATTTATATGAACTCAGTAAAACCCTTAGATTTGAGCTAAAGCCAATTTGAGGAACAAAAAAACTTATAGAGGAAAAAAATATTTTAAAATTAGACAAGAAAAAAAGAGAAAATTATGAAAAAGTAAAACCTTATTTTAATAAAATACATCAAGAATTTATAAATTTTGCACTAAGAAATCCAAATTTTGACTTTTCTCAATTTGAAGAAAAATATTTAAATTGGCTAAAAGACAAGAAAAACAAAGATTTGTTAAAAGAAAAAGAAAGCATAGATAAAATATTTTTAGAAAAAATTTGAAAATTATTTGAAAATTCAGTAAAAGATTTTTTGAAAGAAAATGGCTTTGAATCAATAGTAAAGGAAGAAGATCAAAACTTAAAATTTTTCCGTAGAAAAGAAATTTTTGAAGTTTTGCAAGAAAAATATGGTTCAGAGCTTGAAACTCAAATGGTAAATAAGGATTGAGAAATAAAAAGCATTTTTAATGGATGGGAAAAATGGCTTTGATATTTTGATAAATTTTTTAATACAAGAGACAATTTTTACAAAACAGATTGAACTTCAACAGCGATTGCAACAAGAATTATAAAAGATAATTTAAAAATATTTTTAGAAAATATAGTAGCTTTTGGTAAAATAAAAAATAAAAAAATAGATTTTTCAGAAGTTGAAAAAAACTTTTCAGTCAGTATTGATACATTTTTTGAAATAAATAATTTTAATAATTGTTTTTTACAAGACTGAATTGATTTTTATAACAAAGTGATATGAGGAGAGACACTTGAAAATTGAGAAAAGCTAAAATGATTAAATGAAATTATCAATAAATACAGGCAAGATACAGGAGAGAAAATTCCATATTTCAAAAAACTTCAAAAACAAATATTAAGTGAAAAAGATTGAGTTTTTATTGATAAAATAGAAGATGATGGAGGATTTTATGAAGTTTTGAAAAATTTTTATAAAAATGCTGCAGAAAAAGAGTGATTTTTAAAAAATATTTTTGAAAATTTTTATACAATTTCTGATAAAAATTTAGAAAAAATTTATTTTAATAAAATAGCTTTCAATACAATCTCTCATAAGTTTTGAAGTGCATTAGAATTTGAAAGAATTCTTTATGAAGAGATGAAAAAAGAAAAAGCTGATTGAATAAAATTTGAGAAGAAAGAAAATAAATATAAATTTCCAGATTTTATACAAATTATTTTTATAAAAAGATCTTTAGAAAATTATGATTCTGAAAACTTGTTTTGGAAAGAAAGATATTATAAATCTGAAGAAAATGTAGATTGATTTTTAGAAAAAAATAACAATAACCTTTGGGGGCAATTTTGTAAAATTCTAAATTTTGAGTTTTTAAATATTTTAAAAAGAAGAATAATTGATGAAGCATGAGAAGAATATGAGGTTTGATTTGAAATTTCTAAAAATATTTTATGAGAAAAATTAGAAAATTTTGAACTTAATCAAGAAAATAAATGAATTATCAAAGATTTCGCAGATTATTCTTTAGCTTTATATTCTTTTTGAAAATATTTTGCTGTTGAAAAGTGAAGAAATTGGGATTTAAATATAGATATTAGTGATGATTTCTACGGATGAGAAGACTGATATATTGAGAAATTCTATAATACTGGATATGATGAGATTGTCAAACCTTATAATTTGATGAGAAATTATATTTCTAAAAAACCTTGGGAAGACAATAAAAAATGGAAAATAAATTTTGAAACTTCTAGTTTATTGAGTGGATGGGATAAAAATCTAGAATCAAACTGATCATATATTTTTCAAAAATGAAATAAATACTATCTTTGAATTATTAATTGAAGCAAACCAGCAAAAGAAATTTTAGAAAAATTGTATTCCTGAGATGGAGAAAAAATAAAAAGATTTATTTATGACTTTCAAAAACCAGATAACAAAAATACTCCTAGAATGTTTATTCGTTCAAAAAAGGATTCATTTTCTCCTGCTGTTGAAAAATATAACTTACCAATTAATGATATCTTAGAAATTTATGATAATTGATTATTTAAAACAGAAAATAAAGGCAATCCAAATTATAAAGAATCTCTAAGAAAATTGATTGATTATTTTAAACTTGGATTTTCTAGACATGAATCATTTAAACATTTTAATTTTGTTTGGAAAGACTCTAAAAGTTATGAAAATATAGCAGATTTCTACAGGGATGTAGAAAAATCTTGTTACAAAATCGATTTTGAGTTTTTAAATTTTGAAGAACTTAAAAAACTTACTTTTGAAAAACATCTATATTTATTCCAAATTTATAATAAAGATTTTGAATTAGATGAAAGTTTACAAGAAAAATGATATAATTTTAAAGGTGAATGACAAAAAAATATTCATACAAAATATTTTGAGGCTTTGTTTTTAGAAGAAAATATTTCAAGAAAAAGCTGAGCTGTGTTTAAGCTAAGCTGAGGTTGAGAAGTATTTTTTAGAAAAAAATCAATAAAAGCCAAAAAGGAAAAAAGAAATTCTGTAGAAGTAATTAAAAATAAAAGGTATACAGAATGTAAATATTTCTTACATTTTCCAATTCAAGTGAATTTTAAAGAGGAAATTTCTTGAAATTTTAATCAAGAAATAAATAAATTTTTAGCAAATAATCCTGATATCAATGTTATATGAATTGATAGATGAGAAAAGCATTTAGCCTATTTTTCTGTTATAAATCAAAAATGAGAAATATTAGAAAGCTGAAGTTTCAATAAAATAGAGAATTATAATAAAAATTGAGAAAAATTACTTTTCCCAGAAAGAGAAATAAAGGAAATACATAAAGACTGAAGCCTTATAGACTTGGAATTAGTTGAAACTTGAAGAAAAGTAGATTATGTTGATTATAAACTATTACTTGAATACAAAGAAAGAAAAAGGCTTTTACAAAGACAATCTTGGAAAGAAGTAGAACAAATAAAAGATTTAAAAAAATGATATATTTCTGCCTTAGTTAGAAAAATAGCTGATTTAATAATAAAACATAATGCTATTGTCATTTTTGAAGATTTAAACTTTAGATTTAAGCAAATTCGTGGATGAATTGAAAAAAGTATTTATCAACAACTTGAAAAAGCACTAATTGATAAATTAAATTTTTTAGTAAACAAAAATGAAATAAACCTAGAAAAAGCTGGTAGTATTTTGAAAGCTTACCAATTAACTGTTCCAGTTGACAGTTTAAAAGAAATATGAAAACAAACTTGAGTTATTTTTTATACAGAAGCTGCTTACACTTCAAAAATTGATCCTATTACTGGATGGAGGCCAAATTTATATTTAAAGAAAAATAATTCTAAAATAAATAAAGAAAATATTCTTAAATTTGATAATATTGTCTTTAATTCAAAAGAAAATAGATTTGAATTTACTTATGATTTAAAAAAATTTTTTTGAAAAGATTCTAAATTTCCAGCAAAAACTGTGAACACAGTTTGTTCTTGTGTTGAAAGATTTAAATGGAATAGAAATTTGAATAACAATAAGTGAGGTTATATTCATTATGAAAATTTAACAGATTGAAAATTAGCTAATAAAGAGCAAAAAGAAGATGAATTTTCAAATTTTAAAGAATTATTTGAAAAGTATTTTATAGATATAAATTGAAATATTTTAGAGCAAATAAAAAATTTAGATACAAAAAATAATGAAAAGTTTTTCTCATCATTTATAGATTTATTTACTCTTGTTTGTCAAATAAGAAACACAAATCAAAATGCAAAATGAGATGAAAATGATTTTATATTGTCTCCAGTTGAACCATTTTTTGATAGTAGAAAATCGCAAAATTTTTGAAAAAGTTTACCAAAAAATTGAGATGAAAACTGAGCTTTCAATATTGCAAGAAAAGGATTAATTATTTTAAATAGAATTTCAGAAAATCCAGAAAAACCTGATTTATTGATTTTTAATGCAGATTGGGATAATTTTGCAAGAAATATATAAATTTTTTACAAAATAAAAAAAATATGTTAACATAAACAAAAGTTAACATATTTTTATTTTCATTTTTTATGGAATCTTATATTAAATTGTCTACCTTAAATGACTTTATATATTGCGAAAAATCGATATTTTATCACAAACTTTATGATAATTATAATGAAAATCTTTTCCAAAAAAAAGCTCAAATTGAATGAAAATTAATTTATCAAGCAATTGATAATAAAACCTATTCTTCTAGGAAAAATATTCTTCAATGACTTGAAGTTTATAGTGAAGAATACAAGATAATGTGAAAAATTGACATTTTCAACATAGAAACTTGAGAATTAATAGAAAGGAAAACTCAAATTTTCAAAGATGAAAACTGAGAAGAAAAAGTTTATAGATGACAAAGATATCAACTCTGGTGACAAATGTTTTGTTTAGAAGAAATGTGATATGAAGTGAAAAGTTTATGGATTTATAGTGTAAAAGACAATAAAAAATATAGAATTTACAAACCAAGTGAGAAGGAAATTTTAGAATTTAAAAATATTTTAGAAAAATACAAAAAGTTTAATTTACTCCAAAAAACTTGGAAACAAAATCTTAAAAAATGCAAACAATGTATTTACAATGAGCTTTGTGATTATTATATCTGAGAAAATTATACTCAACTTCAATTATTCAATAACAAATAAATATGCTCTCTCTTAGCGATTTTGATGAGAAACAAATTCTTTTTATAGAAAGTTTTGATACAAAAAATATAAATTTTGAAAACGAAAACCTTGTGATTAAAGAAAATTCTGAGATAAAAAACAAAGTAAGTATGTATAAAATATTTGCTATTTTTTTAATTTGAGAAACAACTATAACTAGTGTTTTAATCAGAAAATTTCAAGAATTTTGAATTACTTTGGTTTTAATGAAAAAAAATTTTCTTTCCTATCTTGTGATTTGAAATGAAACTGAAGGAAATTTTGTTTTAAGAAAGAAACAATATGAAAAAACTGAAGAACAAATGCTAGAAATAGCCAAAAATATTATAAAAATAAAAGCTAAAAATCAACTAGAATTACTAAAAAATTTTAGAAATAAAAGTCCTGATTTGAAAGAAAATATTTTAAAAATAGAAAATATTTATAAAAAAATAGATTTTTCTGAAAACTATGATTCCCTACTTTGATATGAGTGAAATATTTCAAAAATATTTTTCCAAAATTATTTTCTAGAGATTTGATGGGTTAGAAGAGCTCCAAGAACAAAATTTGATATTAAAAATCTACTTTTAGACATTGGTTACACTTATCTTTTCCACTTTGTAGAGGCTATGTTAAGGCTCTATTGATTTGATAATTATTATTGAGTTTATCATAGAACTTGGTATCAAAGAAAATCATTAGCCCTGGATTTGATGGAACCTTTCAGGTGTATTATTGATAAAGCACTTTTAAAATCCTACAATCTATGACAAATAAATGAAAAAGATTTTGCCTTTAGAAACTGACAATATGTTTTGGAATGGAAAAATTCTAGAAAATACAATCAAATATTTTTTAAAGAAATCTTAAATTATAAATTAGAGATTTTTAGCTTTGTAAAGGAATATTATAAATATTTTATGAAATGAAAATCAACTTTCCCAAATTTTGAAATAATTAAAAAATAATTTTAAAAAAATGTTAATTGTAGCCTATGACATACATAATGACAAACTTAGAACAAAGTTTTGAAAACTTCTAAAAAAATTTTGAAGAAGAGTTCAATACAGTGTTTTTGAAGTCAAAAATAGTGAAAGAATTCTATCGATTTTAAAAACAGAAATAGAAAATATTTATGCTCCAAAGTTTAGCTGAGCTGATAGTATTCTTATATTTCCCATCTCAGATGCTGTAAATAAAAAAGTTTTGAGATATTGACAACCTGCAATGGAAGAGGAAGAATTGTTATTTTTGTAGATTTTTTAAAATAATATTGAAAATAAAAGTTTTTTACATATAATTGAAAAAGTAATGTTCTTTAAAATATTTCTTTCAAAAGTATAAGTTATACTGTTATGTTTAATAAAAAATGCAAACCTTAGTCTTAATTTTTTTGACTACCTTATAATAAGCTAAAAGTCATAAATTTATTTTTTAAGTTTATTTGCATCTTTTGGCTTATTATAAATAAAAGTACTGTTTAAACATAATATCTAATTTCTACTTTTGTAGATCCATATTGCTATTTGATTGTATTTTTTTGTTTAAACATAATATCTAATTTCTACTTTTGTAGATATTCAGAACAAAAACTCATAAAACTTGTTTAAACATAATATCTAATTTCTACTTTTGTAGATCTAACTTTGAACCTAGAACAAAAAATGGTTTGTTTAAACATAATATCTAATTTCTACTTTTGTAGATAGGGTGCTGAGGACTGGCACCTGACGTGTTTAAACATAATATCTAATTTCTACTTTTGTAGATTAGTTCCTTTGAGTTTTATTATCATATGCGTTT
The DNA here is from genome assembly GCA_002761215.1 of Candidatus Gracilibacteria bacterium HOT-871. Lineage (GTDB taxonomy): Bacteria > Patescibacteriota > Gracilibacteria > BD1-5 > UBA6164 > GN02-872. Next base: position 171,216 of record CP017714.1, on the reverse strand, counting down.
AAACATAATATCTAATTTCTACTTTTGTAGATTGGCTACCTCTCACAACTCCTTATCAAGGTTTAAACATAATATCTAATTTCTACTTTTGTAGATTGACGAAATTCTTCGGCGGCCAGAGCGTTTAAACATAATATCTAATTTCTACTTTTGTAGATCTGAAATGTTATAAATGGTATTACTGGTTTAAACATAATATCTAATTTCTACTTTTGTAGATTAGTTCCTTTGAGTTTTATTATCATATGCGTTTAAACATAATATCTAATTTCTACTTTTGTAGATTGGCTACCTCTCACAACTCCTTATCAAGGTTTAAACATAATATCTAATTTCTACTTTTGTAGATTGACGAAATTCTTCGGCGGCCAGAGCGTTTAAACATAATATCTAATTTCTACTTTTGTAGATCTTTTAATAAATCAGAACCTGTAGTTCGTTTAAACATAATATCTAATTTCTACTTTTGTAGATCAAATGACTAATCAAAAACTTCAAGCTTGTTTAAACATAATATCTAATTTCTACTTTTGTAGATGAGATATTAAGGCTTGGAATGGCTCTGTTTAAACATAATATCTAATTTCTACTTTTGTAGATTTATAAGCTTCAATCATTCTAGCTTTGTTTAAACATAATATCTAATTTCTACTTTTAAAAAAATACTTTTACTCTGAAAAAGTATTTTTGTTTTTGTAGGAAAAATCTTAAATTTATTAATAATTTGAAATTATGAAAAAACTTATTATTGTGTTATTTTTATTGTTTTTTATGACTTACTCAGAACAAAGAATTACAAGTAATAAATTTGAAGACATTTCTTATAAACTAAGTTATTCAGCTTTAAATGCTATGAACATATATGATGTTTTAAAAACTAGCAGCAAAAAACAAAGATTTAAATAAAAAAATAATTTTTTATTTAAGTTAATTTGAAATTAACTTTCCAAAGTTTCCCATTTATAAGAATATTAAATTCAGAAAACTTGAAAACAAACAAAAAATTGTTAATTATTTTAACAATTTTTTTGTTAATTATAATTCTTGTAAATCAACAAAAATTAAATTTTAATTCAAATGATATTGAAAAAAATACTTTTAACTTGAGGAACAGGATATATTGGCTCTCATACAGCTTTAGAATTTATTGAAAAATGATATGAGATTGTTATTATAGATAATCTTTATAATTCAGATATTTCAGTATTAAAAAATATTGAGAAAATAACTTGAGTTTTACCAAAATTTTATGAAATAGATTTGAAAGACAAACAAAATCTAGAAAAAGTTTTTAAAGAAAACAAGTTTGATACTGTTGTTCACTTTGCTTGATTAAAAGCTGTTTGAGAGAGTTGTGAAAAACCATTTTTATATTATGAAAACAATATAATTTGAAGTTTGAATTTGTTTGAATTGATGTTAAAATATTCTGTTAAAAATATTATTTTTTCAAGTTCTGCAACAGTTTATGATTCTACAGCTTGAAAAGCACCATTTTTTGAGAATAACATAACTTGAAAAACTACAAATCCTTATGGAACCACTAAATTGGTTATTGAAAATATTTTAAGAGACCTGTCAAATCATAAATAATTAAATGTTGTAAATTTGAGATATTTTAATCCTATTTGAGCTCACAAAAGTTGATTTTTAGGAGAAAATCCAAATAATATTACAAATAATTTATTGCCATATGTTATGAAAGTTGCCATTTGAGAATTGGAAGTTTTAAAAGTATTTGGCTGAGATTATGATACAGAAGATGGTACTTGTAAAAGAGATTATATCCATGTTATAGATTTAGCTGATGCACATTTCAAAGCATTTAAATTTTTACAAAATTCTTCCAAAAAAATTTATGAAGAAATAAATATTTGAACAGGATTTGCAACTTCAGTTTTAGAGATTATAAAAATGACAAATGAAGTTACTTGAGGAAACTTGCCTTACAAAATCACTGATAGAAGAGCTTGAGATGTAGATATTGTTTATTGTAATGCTGATAAGGCCAAAAAATTGTTTGATTGGCAGGCTAAACTTTCTGTTAAAGAAGCTGTTGAAGATCAATACAAATTTGTCATAAATCAAAACAATAAAAATAAGTAAAAAAATTTTTTCAATAATATCAAAACATTATCAACTGATAGTGAATTAATAATGTTATTAAAAAAATACTAGATTTCAAAATCTAGTATTTTTTCTATTTACAAAACCATCATTTATCTGAAAAATTTTCTTCTACTTCAGAGTTTCAAACATTAGTTTTAAATCATTCTATAGCTTCTTCTACTTCTTTTAGAGAATCATAATTTTCACTTGTTCATATTATTTGCTCATTTCAAGCTTTTAGAGTGAAAAAATATTTTTCATTTGATTCTATTTTTTCAAATTTTAAATCATCTGAAGAATTGTATTTTACTGAAACCATAGCCTTTCTTACAGCTTGTAATGTTCTATAAAGTGCTGAATTTAAAACCACTTTTCAAGTTTCTGAAAAAAGCACAAAATAATAATATTTGCTTTCTGATAAAGAAACTCTAAATTTATACATATTTTTTTGATTATTAAATTAAGTTGTTAAATTATTATAATTATAAAGCCTTTCTTAGCAAATATTTTTAGTTTTCTGCTTTTAGTTTTTTGCATTCAAAAAAGAAAAATACTGCTAAAATAAAAGTAGATATTATTCAAAACAAAGCAAATGATAGAGAAAACTCATACAAAGAATGATTTGAAAATTTGTAAATAAAAACAAATAAAAAAATTAATAAAATTGAAGAAATAATATTTATTTTATAAAAATTTAATCAAATAGAAACTTTCATAAAAAAGCTAATAAATGCCAAAAATCAATAATAAGTTAAATTTAATAAAAATATATCTAAATAATTTTTAAATTCTGGTTTTAAAATTCACAATAAAAATTCTCCAAAAAAATAATTGAAAATCAAAGAAAAAACTATCAATCAAGCTATAACTAAAATAGGAGTTATAAGTAGATTTTTAGGAATTTCTGATTTTTTAAATTTCATTATTTGACCATAATAGATAGTTTCAATTGCCAAAAGTAAAAAAATTAAAAACTTTCATAAAACTGTTATTCATCAGTATATTCAAGCATCTCAAGATGAAAAAATATTTCTAGCTATCAACATATCTACATTCATAAAAATTGAAAATATCAAGCTTACAAAAAAGAAATTAAATAATTCAGTTTTACTTCAAATAAAGTCTTTAAATAATTTTTTTGTATTTGATTTGTAGTCAATATTTTTTAATTTTCCAAAAGAAAAATAAAGTATAAATAATAAAGAAATTATGTATGAAGCAATAAATCACAATACTGCTCATAAAATTCAAAGTCAGAAAAAAACAAAAAAAACTCAAAAAACAAGTCTAGCAAGAGGAGCTAATACATCATTAAATGACAAAATTTCAAATGATTTAGAAGATTTTAAAAAAGCACTTGCTGAAATTCAGCAAAATGAAAAAATCAAAATTAATCATGAAACTATAACTAAAAAATTTGATTCAATTCCTAAAAAATCTGTAATAAAAGGAGAAAAGACAGTAAATAATGCAAACAAAGTAATTCAAATAATTCAAAATATCTTTGTAGAATCAACAAATACAGATTTTACTTTTTTTTCATCATCTAAATTTCTAGAAAATTCTTTATTTAAAAACAAATCAAATCATATTGTAACTACTGACAAAATATTGAAAATGCTAATCAAACTACTAAAAATTCAAAACTCCTCAATACTCATAAATCTAAGTATAATAGGATGATAAATATAATTTATTAATCATCCTATTATTCAACTAAATCCAAACAAAACAATATAAAAATAGTTATTTTTTTTCATAAATTTCTATTTTATTTTATATATTTTCAAAAATTCTCTATCAAAAATCTTTTCTAATCAATCAAGTTTTTTCAAAAAATCATATTTCTCATAAAATCAACAAAAATCTTGAAAAATTATATTTTGAACTCACAATTCTCTTAAAAAAGCTAAATTTTTAGTTTCTATAAATTCTTCAACTTTTTTTGAAACAGGATTATTACTGTTTGAATAAACACTTCATATTTCTATATTATCAGCAGCTATGGCATCAGAAGATCACAATATGTATGGATAAATATTTGAAGAAATTTTATTTGTTCCCCACTTACAAGCCATATATTTATGCCAAGGGAGAATTAGATTTTTTGATTCTCCCCTTTCTTCTAAAATTTTTTTTGATTCAAAATATTCTTGTGGATAATTTGTAACTTGAAGTTGTCCTCTAAATCATAACAAAGCTCAAGGAGAGTATATATTTATCAATATAAAAATTACTGACAAATATATGTAAAAATCAAAATTTGTTTTTTGAATATCAAGTTTCCCCTTTTTAAACAATATTTCTGATAAAAAGTAAACTCAAACTACAAAAAATATTATATTTAAAATAGCAACTATTCAGAAAAATTTTCATGGCTCTCTCATCCCAATGTAATAAGGAATGTATTCATACAAAATTTTGTTAAACCAAGCAAATAAAGGTGAAGATATTCACATTCATAAAACAAAAAATATTATGTAAATAGTTAAAAAATATTTAGCTAATTTTTTATCTTTTTTCCAAATATTATAAAATCACAAAACAATGATTAAAAATACAATAACAGCTGACAAAAGCCAAATCAAAGAAGCATTTGGAATATGTAAATGTCAGTATTTTTCTCACCAAAATCAAAAACCAAAAAAAGAAGTTAATTCAACTCATAAAAATCAAAGTGATGCTTGAGTAAATGCTTCAATATTTGCAAAATCAAAAGCTCAAATTGTATTTATAGAGCCTAAATCTTTATTTAAAAAGAAATATCATATAATCCAATTTAAATTAAAAATTGAAAAAATAAAAACAGCAACAAAAAAATGTTTTAAAACAAATTTTTGATGAAAAAAAACTAAAGTTAATAAAAATATTATAATTATAGAAACAATAGAATGTGGAAAAGAAGCAAAAGCAAAGGCAAAATACAAGGATGAAATATATAATTTTTTAGATTTTAAATTTTCTAAATATTCAAGCAAATAAACAAATCATATTCACAAAAAATATGTTCACAAAGCTATTCAAGTTTGAGTTATTATTCTTTCATAAAAAAATGGAAAAACTATTGAAAAAACTATTCAGATAAAGTAAAATAATATTTTATTTTTTTCTCAATCTAATAGAAATTTTTTTAAAAGAAATCCAGAAACCTTAATTCAAAATAAAGCTCAAAATAGTAGAGTTATCAAAAAATATATTTTTGAAAATATTTCAAATCAAAAAAAATATTGTAAAAAATTATATATATGCCAAAACAAAGTTTGTTCAAAAAATCAATCAAATTTATAAACAGGATAAAAAATACTATCTAAAAAATACAAAACTCCTGAGCTAAAGAAAAAATCAGCTCATAGTACAAGTAAAAAGAAAATTATAACTAAAATTATCAAAGTTTTCATTTTTTTATATTTTTTATTAAGTTGTTTGTTTCTTTCTTATCACAAGAGTAAAAATATAATTAAATACAAAAATCAAAGCCAAAATGATTGTTGTAACAAAAGAAACAATTATTCAAATATTAAAATATTCTTGTGGTTTAAAATAAATAGTAAGATTTACATCTATAGTTCCATCTTTGTTCTCAGTATAATATTTATAATCTTTTTTTCAGTTAATTAAAGTTTTAGGATATCATTCAGCTTTTAATTCTTCAGAATAATTATCTTTTACATATTTTTTTATAATTTCTGAATCTAGGGTCCACAAACTCATAGAATTAGATAATTTTTTATGAGTTTTATCAAACATAGATTTAGAAGACAATCCATGTCCTTCTTCTAGGTAAATTTTCCATTCTGGATGATATGATTCAAAAAGTAAAAGTTTATAATTATTTTTTAAAGAATGAATTCTTAAATTATACTGAGAACTATCAACTCTCTCAAATGAAAGATTTCTTCAAATCAATCTATCAGTTGAATTTTTTACTTTGTATATGTGATTTCAAACTTTTTCCAATCACTTCATTTTTTTAAAAAATGATTTATCTGTTTTTGCATAAACAAGATTATTATCATACAAATCTGGAGAGACAAATTTATCATAATTTGATCTATAAATATGACTTAAATCAATTATGTAATTTATCCCTTTTTCAACTAAAATCTGTGGTTTTCTAGTTTTTACTAAGTTCCACTGTATAGAATCCCTAAAATCAGCTGTTTGTACTCAATCATATATATAATCATTTCCTGAATATTTAAGCAACATATCAAAACCTGAATTATTTACAGGAAAACCTGTCTCTGTAGTTCTAGTGTCATTTCAAATTATTGAGTATTGGCTGAAAAATGGATAAATCATAAATCTATCTGTTGGACTAGAATTTTTTATAAATTTATGAATTTGGCTTAATTCTTGTCTCAAATCTTGATAGCTAAAATAAGGCAAATCTTTTACAAAATGATAAAAATTTAAAAATATAAAAACAAGCAAAAAACCAACTGTAATTTTATAATTTTTTACAGAATAAACTAAAACAGATAAAAGTAAAAATAAAAATATCAAAGGTAAAATGTGTCCTGTTTCTCTCAAAATAGGAAATATTGGAGTATTATAAATAAATGTAAGTGGAACAAAAACAAATGAAGTATAAGCTAAAAGCAAAATAAAAAATATGTTTTTTTTCTTTTCAAAAATGAGTTTATATATCAAATATCACAAAAAACTTAGTCAAAAAATTGCCAAAATTTCCAAAGAATATATTCTGTCTATAAGTGTTGCTGAGCTTCAAGAAAGTCAGAAAATCCTCAACAAACTCACCATATAGCTGTCTCTGAATGTTCAAGAACGAGCCACTGAAGAAACTCACTCAAAAGATATAATTCCCAGTAAAAATTGATTTAGCCAGAAACAATGGATCAGATAAGCAAAAAATCATATAAAAACTAAAAATGATAATTTTTTAGTTACAGAATCATTTTTATTTAAAATTGCAAAAATAATAAATAACAAATAAGTATAAATAAAAAATTGTATTTGTGTTCAACTCAGAGCAAAAAGCAAAGCATATTTTGCATAATCTCAGATATTTAATTTCCTATCTTTTCACCTGTAAAGTAAGCAAAAAATAACTATAAAAATAAAATATGAAAACAAATAATTTATGTGTCACCCAAGTATTTTATAAAAAATAAATGGATTCAGATAAACAAGCAAACTTACTAAAAATACTAAATATTTGTTATTTTGTCATTTAAAAGTATCAAAAACAAGGTAAGTTCCTGTTGAAAAAGTCAAAACTAGAAAAGTATAAATAATTTGCTCTGGCTCAAAAGGAAGTACATACCAAACACAAGAAAGCAAAAACCTAAAAATATAATCAGAAACATAACTTAGTGGTTGTCAACCATCCATAAGTGATTGCCAACTTCACTTTGTGATAGCAAAAAAATTCCAAAAATCATCTTTAAAAATTGGAAATGACCAATCCCAAAAATATCATATACCATAATACATAACTTGAAAAAAAAGTATGCTGTATATGACTAAATACAATAAATATGTATAAAATTTTTTCATATTTTTATTTTAATTCATTATTTGCTATATTTTTCCAATCAAGACTTGGAATAAATGTATCTGCCTTTTCCATTTTTTGTTTTCTTAAATTTTCATCTCACAGATATTTCAAAATTTTTTCAGAAAATTGATTTGTGTCAAATCTCTCTACCCATTCAACATTATCTTTCCAAATTGGAGTGATTTCAGGTAAATCATAAACTAAAACAGGAGCTCAAATAGCCATTGCCTCTCAAATCACAATTGCCCAGTTTTCCTCATGACTCGGTAAAATAAAGAGTTTTGAACTATTTATAATTCTAAATTTTTCCTCAAAATCATACACAACACCAAAAAGTTTTATATTATTTTCTAAATTATTTTCTTTTATAAATGCATTAATTTTTTCTAAAATATCTTCACTTCCCTCTCAAATCACTCACAATTTTGCATCTTTTTTCACTTTGGAAACTTTTTTCCAAATTTCAAGCAAATCTGAAACTCATTTTCAATAATTTAATCTTTTCATAAAAACGGCATCAAATTCAGTTCATTTTTCAGATTCATATTTTTTTCTGACTTCTATTATTTTTTCATAATTTACTCAACAATCTACAGCTTTTATTCTCTCTGATTTGATTTTTTTCATAGAAATAAGTTTTTCTTTTGTTGGTTCTGAAACTGCCAAAATTTTGGAAGCAAAAAGCTTGATTAAAAATCCAGAAAAAGCTCTATTGAACCAATACAAATATCTTGGCACAAATGGAGTATTCCCTCTTTTGTCTTTCCAAGGATAATCCTCAACCCAATGATAAACCGCATACCATTGAGCTTTTTTAAATATTTTCATTTTCATAGCTGGCAAAACATCATACAGATGCTCACAAGAGCTATAAATGATATCTTCTTTTTCTAGTTTTATTTTTCTATAAGATTTAAAAAATGACACAATTGAAATCCACAAATTTGACAAAGCTCATGGGTTCACTTCATAATTGATAATTGTTTTTTTGTCACAAGAAATTCCCAGTTTTTCCATTGCTGAAAGTCAATTTGTAGTTGTGAGAATATGTTTTTCTACTTGGTCCATATTTTTCATAATTTCAAAAAGTCTGATATCTCCACCAGAAATACCAACTTTTCAATTACTTTTTGTCATTCCATTTATGATAAACAAAACTTTTTTCATTTTTTTATTTAGAAATATAAGAAAATATTTTTTCTGCACTTTTTCAGTCTCAGAAAGGATTAAACCAATTTATATTTTTATTTTTTAAGCTTTCAAATCAATTTATAATTTTTTGAAAATCATTTCAAACAAGCACAGCTCAACCAACTTCAAGAGTTTCTGGCCTTTCTGTATTTTCCCTCAAAATCAATGTTTTCTTTTGTAAAATACAAGCTTCTTCTTGGATTCATCCACTGTCAGTTGCTATCAAGTAAGCATTATCTTCAAGAAAGACATTTTCTATAAATCAAACAGGTTCTATCACTTCAAAATCAGATAAAAGCTCTGTTAAGCCAAACTTCTCAATATTATTTTTTGTTCTTGGATGAATTGGGAAAAGCACTTTTTTTCAAGAAATATTTTTTACTTCAAGAATTCATTTTAAAATTTGTTCTAAATTCTCTTTGTTATCTACATTTGAAGGTCTATGAGTTGTAAACAAAATAAAATTATTTTTCTCTAAATCATACTTTTTTAAAATATTTTCTGATTGATCTTGAAAATCATTTTTAACTCTCAAAACAGCATCAACTATAGTATTTCAAGTGATAAATATTTTTTGTTCTGAAATATTTTCTTTTAACAAAATATCCTTTTGCTTTTGTGTTGGCGAAAACAAATATGTAGAAAGATGGTCTGTTGCTATTCTGTTGATTTCTTCAGGCATTTTCATATCATAGCTTCTCAGTCAAGCTTCTATATGAGCAACAGGAATATGAAGCTTTGAAGCCACAAGTCATCAAGCCAAAACTGTATTTGTATCTCATTGAACAAAAACAATATCTGGCTTTTCATCAAGCAATATTTTTTCAATTGAAATCATCATTTTCCCAGTCATTTCACCATGATTTCAGCCATTTATTCACAAATTGTATTTTGCTGGTTTGAGTTTTAATTCATCAAAAAACACACTATCCATATTTGGAGAATAATGTTGATTTGTGTGAATCAAAAAATAATCCAAATTATTTTCTTCACAGAACTTGATGCAAGAATACAATTTTATAATTTCTGGCCTTGTTCAAAGGATAAAACAGTATTTCATAATTATTTTTTAAATTTACCAAATAAAAGTCCAAAAGCTCCAGCTCCAAATTCACAAGTTTTTAAAGCTAAAACTGAAATTGCAAGAATCGGTTTTTTGTAAAAATTTTTATTTTTGAGAAAGATTGTATATCTTCAGATAATTCACAATTGCTCTTGTTTTACTGATTTTAATCAGATTTCTTTTACTTTTTGATTGTATTTATTGAGACTTTTTCAATAATAATATTTTTTATAAAACCATTTTCAAAGAGTGATATCAGATTCATCATGAAAAATACATTCATCAATGTAAAAGTTACATTTTTTTCAAAGTTTTGTAGTGATTTTTTGAGGCAAAAGTGATTCTTCAAAAAACACTAAATCTTCCTCAAATCAATTTACTTTTTTCACATCATCAAGCAAAAAAAATCTAGCTGATTCAACTGAAGTTCATTTGTAAAAACTTCTTTCAAAATCTCTGATTTTTGCAAAAAATCATTTTCAAACACTTCTTTCTGGCACAGCAATTCATCAAATTTCCTCATTTTCTTCAAATTTCTCAACACATTTTTCTACAACTTTTTCAGACAAACTCATATCTGAATCAATAAAAAAAACATATTTTCAAGTTGCATTTCTGATTCATTCATTTTTTTGAAAAGTTCTTTCTGGTCAAAAATTTATCACTTTGTCTGCAAATTTTTTAGCTATTTCTTTTGTATTATCTGTAGAATTATTATCCACAACAATAATTTCCACATTTTTATATGTTTGATTTTTTATAGATTCCAAACATTTTTCCAAAGTTCTTGAACTGTTGTATGTAGGAATAATCACTGAAACCAGAGGGTTTTCCATATTTTTATTTTAAAAAATATTATATTTTCATTATTTCTTTGAATTCTTTATATCTGTCATCCCAAGTTCAAAAATTTTTGATATATTCTAAACTTGAATTTGCGATTTCTTGATATTTTTTTTCATCTTTTAGAATTTCAGACATTTTAGAAGCCATTGTCTCAAAATCTCAATCTTTTATTAAATATCCATTTTTTCAGTCTTTTGTGCTATCTCTAAGCCCAGCAACATCATAAGACAAAACAGAAAGTCAGTAACTATTTCATTCTAAAACCACAAGTCAGTATCATTCTTTTTTGGAAGTTACAAGCATCAATTTAGCACTTGTTAAATATTTTTGGACATTTTCTTTTGAATAATCAATAAAATTTACTTGTTTTTCAATTCATAACTCTGAAATTAATTTTTCCAAACTTTGAAAATATTCTATTTCTTGTTTATTTCAGATAATATTGAAAACATAAGAATCATCATATTTTAAAAATTTTTCAAATGCTTTTATAGCCTCTTCAATTCTTTTTGCTCTTGCAATTCTTCATAAAAATACTATTTCATTTTCTTTATTTCAAAAATCTATTTTTTTTATTGGCTCAATATTTACAGCATTTTCTACAATTTCTACATTTTTAAAGCCAAATTTTTGAATAAGTTCTTGTTTTGTAGAGTTTGAAACTGTAATTGTTGGATAATTTTTGTACAATTTGTAAGTCCAATCACCAAATGCTTTTCATAATTTATTGAATGGAAAAATAAATTTATTGTATTCATCTGTGGCTATATGATGAGCAAAAAAGTATATTGGAATATTTTTCTCATAAAGTGGAGACAAAAGAGGAATTCATCCAGCCTCATCTAAAATAAGGTCAATTTTGTTACTTTTTTTAAATTTTTTGTACCATTTCCAGGCAAAAAAGTAAATTGTATTTATACTATATTTGCGATAAATATCAATTCAATCAATATTTTCAAAATATTTTCATCAAGAAAAATTACTTGCAAACCAAGTAACTTTATGTCAATCCTGAACCAATCTTTTTGCATATTCTAGCATAACAACCTCTGCTCAACCAGAACGAGGATGCTTGATATCTTTCCAAGTTAAAAATAAAATATGTTTCATAACTATTCTTTAAAATTTACTTTTTTATCTACTATATAAAGTGGTCTTCATAAAACTTCACTGTGAATTTTTGCTATATACAAAGCTATTATTCAAAGTCAAGATAGAGTTATACCTGAAAGAAAAACATTTGAAATTATAAAAAATGCAGAATTTGTGATTCAATATGGATTTCCCATAAAAAATCTAGAAATAGTCATAAAAGTCAGTAATCAAAAAGAAAAAAATACTATAAAAATTCACAAATATCAAATAAATTTTAATGGAAAAATTGAAAATGATGTAACACTATCTGTTGCAAGTTTAAATAATTTTGATATTTGCCATTGAGTACTTCAATGTTTTCTTGGAGGTTCAACAAAATAAACTTTTTGCTTTGAAAACCCTAAAGATAAAATTATTCATCTAAAAATTCTATTTTTATCACAATATTTTGTAAAATAATTTACAACTTTTCTATCAATCAACATAAAATCAGTAACTCAAGACTCAAACTCTACTTCTGAAATCTTTGTCATAAGTTTATTAAAAATACCACTTAACATCTTCCTAAAAAAGTTTCTATTCATTTGTTTTCTCACTCAATACACTATTTCATTTCAATCTTCCCAATTTAAAATAAATGTTTTTATTATATGCATTGGTCTTTGTCAATCTGCATCAGTTGTAACTACAGCATCTCAAGCAGCATTTTCTACTCAAGCTGACAAAGCTATTTCTTTTCAAAAATTTCTACTTAAGTTAATTCCCTTCACATTTTCATCTATTTTGCAAAGTTTTAAAATCTCTTCCCAGGTTTTATCAGGACTTCAATCATTTACAAATATCAATTCATAATCATATTTTTCTTGTAAATTTACAAAAGTTTTTTTAAATTCATCATAAAAAAGAGGAATATTTTTTTCCTCTCTATAGGCAGGAACAACAAAAGAAATCAGTTTTTTATTCATACAAAATAAATACAAAGTTAATAGATTTTCTGTTATTATAAAAGAATAAATTAAAAAATCAATTTTTTTCAAAAAACTTGTAAAAAAAATATTTATTCTATAATAGGCAAAAATAGTTTATTTTATATTTTAAAAAAAATGCTTCCCTTTATAGCAAAAATTTTTTATATTTGAAATTTTATTTGAATTTTATCTTTTGTTTTAATTTTTTTAATTTTTTGATCAGATTTTCAAATTGTAAATAGAGAAATATTAAGTTTATCATTTGCAGTTTTAGTTTTGCCTGTTTTTGACAAAATATTTGAATATATAAAAAGTGATAGTGTTTTTAATTTTGAATTATCAAAGGAAAATATTGTAAAACTCATAGCAATTCCAGTTTTGCTTTTAGTTATTTTTCTAGCACAAGAAACATCTATTTTAAGTATTTTAACATTAGGAATCTTATTTTTTTGAATATTATTTGCAGTTGATGAAAGAAATTATTTTTTGTGAAGTTTGTGCTTACTAATAATTATTATTTTTGAAGTACTTATTGAAAATACTTGAAATGCTGATTATTTAAGTATTTATATGTATTATCTTTTAATTATCTGAGTTTTAATCTCTATTTTAAACAATAGTGTTAACAAAGACTTAATAAAAATTCAAGAAAAAAATATTTTTCTAAACAAAATTAAAAATATAAAAAAAGCTGAGAATTTAGTCTATTGAGGATTTATAGCTTATATACTAGCTTTTACAGCTTGTATTTTAAGTGGAAGTTACAGTTTAATAAAATATTTTTTTTGAGCATTTATTGTTGTATATATTGTCTGAAAAATATTGTGATTTAAACTAACTTTTACAATAAACAAGCAAGAACTAAAAGATATAAACTTATGAAATTGGTATATCATTTCCACAATTCTATCAATTATAACCCTAAAATTTTTATTAAATTGAGATAATACTATTATGATATTTTTTCTAGCTATAGTATTTATTGTAAATATAATATGCTATATATTGATATAAAAATCATTTTTTTGTAAAAAAATTTGATTTTTATTTTTTTTTAGATAAAATTCTTACACCTTTATATTGATTTGTTTAATTTTAATTGAATAGATCACTATTGTTTATTTTATTTGTTAATCATATTCTTAAATATGAAAAAAACTACTTTAAATAAAGTATCTGCTTTGGGTGTAGTTGCTGCAGTATTTACTGTTGTATTATTTAGCAACCCATTAAGAAGCTTAGAACAAGCTGGAGCTACATATGGATACTGATATGGTTACGGTTCTAGTCCAAATTCTAGCAACTTCAAAGTTCCTGATGATTGTAGAGTAGGATGATGTAATGATAATAAATGAAGTAATAGTGGAGGAAGCAATTCTAACACTAATACTAATAAAAAAGAAGAACCTAAAAAAGAAGATAAACCTCTAGTAGGAGCACCTATTGAAAAAGAAATCAATGGTAAAAAATACTCTTATATGAATGGTTCAAATGTTCTTATAACAAAAGTATTAGCTGACTTAGCTGGTTTCACTACTAAATTTAATGATATTTCAACTTCTCCTGCTAAAGAAGATATCATGAGATTAGAAAAAGCTGGTATAGTAAAAGGAACTACTCCTACTACTTATGAACCAAATAGAGCTATTACTAGAGCTGAATTCTTAGCTATAGTTATGGGTGCTTATGGATATGATTTATATCAACCTGCTAAAGCTCTTCCATTCTCAGATGTTGATGCTAGTTCATGGCAAGCTAGAGTTATTTCTGCTGCTTTAGAAAACAATATTATTGCTGGTGATACAAATGCTGCTGGAAGCAGAGTATTTAGACCAAACTCTCAAATTTCAAAAATTGAGGCTTTAGCTATTGTTTACAAATTAAGTGGAATAACTGTTCCTACAACTGAATTCAAACATTCATTTACTGATGCTGCTGCTGATTGGCAAAATGCTATCTTAAGTAATGCTGAATATCTAGAAGTAATTTCTGTTCCTGCTGACAAGAAATTCAATCCAAATGCTGGATACTCAAGAGCTGATATGGCTTCATTAGTAATTAAATTTGCTAAATTATACTAAGAAATAAAAAAGATAACCTAGGTTATCTTTTTTATTTTATAAAATTTCTTTTAGTTCATCTTCTGAAATATTTTCTTTAGATAATTTCTGATTTTTGTAAACAATAAATAATTTTTCTTTCAATTTTGATAATGTTTTTTCTCAAATAATTCAAGCATATGGATTATTTTTAGAATTAATTAATTCATTATCTAGTTGAAATTTTACAACTGAATCAAAAGTTTTATCTCAGTAAATTCAAGTAGTTTTTTCTGAGAAATATCATAATTCAGTAAGTACTTCTTGAAGTTCTCTTACTTCAGCTGATACTTCTCATTTTTTTAACTTTAAAATATTCTGTACTTTTGTAGAAGAATCTTTTTCTGAAGATTCTTCTATTTCTTTGTATTTTGCTTTTAATTCATTTTCTCTTTTTTCAGCTTTAGCTTTTTCAGCTTGAAATTCTTCATATTTAGCTTTTAAAGCTGCTCTTGTTTTAGGTCAAAATGTTCAAGCTCAAGAATCAGTTTCCTTTGAAACAATATTTTCTTTTAACTGAAAATCTAAAATAATTTTTTTTATATTTTCTGATTTTCAAGTTATTTCTCAATTGTAAATTCACAAATCTTTGAAAATATTTTCAAGTTTTTCTATATTTTCCTCTGAATTTAAAAGACTAGAAAACAGATCTGTTTCATTTATTTTTACTTCAAAAGATTCTTGCTTTTCTGCTTTTTTTCAATCTTTCGTAGATTCAAATTTTTTTACAAAAACTCAGTCATTATACTTTTCTTTAAAAGATTGTTTTGTTTTTTCTCACCAATATCAAGCTCAAACATCATTTTCTGATGCAACAATTGAATTAGCAAGTTGAAAATCAAAAACAATTGTTATCATTTCATCATTATAAATTCAGTCTAGTTTTCAAGAATACAATCATATTTCTGAGAAAAATTCTTGTAATTTTTTTATATCTTCAGAAGGTGAATCTTTTCAGATAAATAAATCAAAAACAGTTTTTTCTTTTTTTACTGGAGTTAGATGAGAAACAGCCCAGTCTGGTGCTGGTTGAGCTTTGTAATCAATTGTTACAGATGATGAATTATCTAAAACTTCTCATTTTACAGTTCTTTTTCACCAAGCTAATGCTCTTTTTAATCACTCATCTCAGTATCACATCCAAACATCAAGTCTATCATGGTTGTATCACCTTTCACCTTGTTTTACAATTGCTTGTCACCTATCTTCAACAACTCATACTCAAAGTCATTCTAAGTAAATTTTTGTTCAAAAATCATAATCTTTTGGTGCAGCAAGCATTCATGAAAATACATTTTTTCAAGAGGCTCAATGAGTTCAGTTTCATTGTAATATTTTTTCTTTTTCAAGAGTTCCCCTCATATAATAATCTTGATCTGGAAGAGGTGAATAATATGCTGTTACAACAAAATATTTTTCTTCACTGTAACTTGTTTTTATATTTATTCAAAAAACAAGAATACTAAAAGTTACTATTGATACTATTTTTTTCATTAGAATTTTTAGGTTATTTTATAAATAACTCATAGAATTCTAACATATTTAAAAAAATAAAACAAAAAATAGGTATCTTTTTTTTACCTATTTTTTATAAAATTTCTATAAAATATTTTAAAATAGCTGTTTTTTTCTCATCTAAATTATTATTTTTTAGATAATCATTTAAAACATTTTTTGTATTTGTTATATAATTTTCTAAAGAAATTTCATTTCAATTAAATTTTGTCTTAGTATTATTTAAAAAATTATCTCTAACTATTTTTAATCTTTCTTTATCAGCAAATGTCAAAATTTCATCATTTTTTTGAATATTTTCAGTTGGAGTTTGTATTTCTCTATCCGAAGAATACAAAATTACTTCTTGCTTATTTTCTTTTCAAACTAATTCAAAATTTTTTCAAAATTTATTTTTAAAAGCTTCATAAGTTCTTTTTCAAAAATATCAAGCTTGTTCTGAATCTTTTGAAGAAATTATTCAGTTTTCTATTTGAAAGTTTATTAAAATATCTTTAACACTTGAAAAATCTCAGTTTATCTCTCAAGAATAAAGATTTACTTCTTTTAGTAAATTTTGTAATGTTTTTACATTTTCTAAATTTGGATTTTCAGCAGAAACATAAAGTGAACTATATTTTGCTAAAGCTGAAGAAGGATTTGAACTTTGAACTGGAGCGTCACTTACAACCTTTGAATTATCTTCAAAATTTACTTTTACAGGTATAGAAGCATCAACTATCATTCATTTTACAGTTCTAACTCCCCAAGCATAAGTTCTTTCTCTTCACTCATCTCAGTATCACATCCAAATATCAAGTCTATCATGAAGATGTCATTTATCACCTGAATTTACAATTGAACCACCTCTATCTTCTACAACTCAAACTCAAATTCAATCTAATTGTATTTTTGTTCAAAATTCATAATTTTTTGGTGCAGCAATAGTTCCAGGTGAAGGTTTATTTCAATTTGCAGTATTTCATCAACCATTTAATTTCCTTTCTGATTCATAACTTCAAGTAGAATATTTAGCTTGTCATACAACTGGTGTATAATAAGCTGTTACTATAAAATTTCACTCTTGATTTACTTTTGGAGTTTCTATTATAAGGTATTCTCTTTGTAAATCTTCAAAATCTTTTCAAAATTTTTTCTTTAAAGAATTTATAGTTTTGTTTCAAAAATATCCAGCCTCATAGTGGTTTTCATCAGGAATTATTCAATTTTCAACTTGGTACTTTACAAGAGCTTCTCTTATAGAATAAAAATTTCAATCTATTTCTCAATTATAAAGTCAAAGTCATTTAAATATTTCTTGCATTTTTTTGATTTTGTCAGCACTAGAATCAGGATTTACTTGGGTTAATAAAGCATTACCTGCAAAAGTTTCTCAGACTCAAAAAGAGAAAAATACAGATAAAAAGAAAAATAAAAATACAAAAACACTGTGTAAATATCGCATATAAAATTTTAAAAATTAAACTGGGAAAAGTTTCTCAAAAAAAATATCTTGAAATATTCAAGAAACAAAATACTTTAAAATCAGTTTTGAAAATGTTTTTACAAGGCTAAAATTTTTAAAACTAATTTTTGGCAAAGTACTCCCATTGAATCTCTCATTTTAATTAAAAAAATAAAAAGTCAATAGTAAGTGTAATTTTTTACTATTGACTTTTTATAAAATTATTGTAAATATACTAAGTTCAAACTATAACTTTTGCATGTCTAAGCACTTTTCACTCAAGTAAATATCATTTTTCAAATTCATCAAAAATAATTCCTGATTCTCATCCAGGAGCAACTGTCATCACATCATGAAACTCAGGATCCACCTGCTTTCAAATAGAATCAAAAGGAACAACTCACAAAGATTCTAAATCTTGTAAAAGTTTTTTATGCAGTGAAACAACTCACTCAAAAACTATATTTTCTTGAAAATCTTTTGGTGTATTTTTTATAATTCTTTCTAAATCATCTACTCTTGGCAAAATCTTTTTTAAAATATCTGATTTCAAAAAGAAAATCATATCTTTTTTGTCTCTTTCAACTCTTTTTTTATAATTATCAAAATCTGCCAAAGTTTTTGTTAAAATATCTTTTGTCTTATCTACTTCTGGATTTTGAGATGCTTCTGAAGGTTTTTCAGACTCCTCATCTTTTTCCATTTGTTCAATTTCTTCTTCCATATTTTCTAAAATATCATCTTCCTCTATAGTATTTTTATCTTTATTTGACATAATTCTCAAAAATTAAATTATTAAATGTGTGTTTATAATTATAGTAATTTTTTTATATTTTTCAAGAATAAAAATTTGTAAGAAAATATTTTTTTTATATAATTAAAAAGTTAAATTTTTAATTAATTGTATGAAAATAATTTCCTGGAATGTGAATTGAATCAGAGCTGTAGCTAAAAAATGATTCAAAGAATTTGTAGAAAAAGAAAATCCTGATATTTTGTGTTTACAAGAGACAAAAGCTTTTGAAAGTCAATATTTAAAAGAATTGTGAGAATTAGAATGATATGATTATCTTTGGCATGCTGGAACTAGAGCTTGATATGCTGGAACAGCCATATTTTTCAAAAAAAATTTAAAAATAATTTCAAAAAAAAGTAATTTTGAAGAAATAAATCATTTTCATGATGATGGAAGAGTCACAGAAATCAGCTTTGAAAAAGATTGAAAAGAAATTGTTTTAGTGAATTGATATTTTCCAAATGGATGAACAAGGGCCGATTGAACAGAAATGTTGACTTACAAATTAGAATTTTATGATAAACTTATTTCTTATGCAAATGATTTAGTAAAATCTGGAAAAGATGTGATTATAACTTGAGATTTCAATATTTGTCATACAGAAATAGATATAGCAAGACCAAAGGAAAATGAAAATTCTATTTGATTTTTACCTATAGAAAGACAAAAAATCACAGAATTTTTAGAAAATGGTTATGTTGATACTTTTAGATATTTTTATCCAGAAAAGACTGAAGTTTACTCTTGGTGGAGCTACAGAGCAGGAGCCAGACCTAGAAATATTTGATGGAGGCTTGATTACTTTGTTGTAAATAAAGATTTTATAAAAAATATTTCAGATATGAATTATTTAACTGAAGTTATGTGAAGTGATCATTGTCCAATAAAGTTGATTTTGAAGTAAAATTTCAAAACAGCTTTTTTTTTCAGGAAAATTTATTATAATCTAGAAAATATTTTTAAAATTATAAAAAATGAATAAATTTGATTCAGATTTTTTTAAGAAATATGTTCCAGAAGGACAAGAATTGCTTCATATAATTCATATTCATCCAATTGTTATTTTGCAAAATCTGATTGTAGAGTTAGCTTTACTTTTAGCTTTACCAATCTATTTTTACTATTCTTCAAGTACAATTCATGACAAAATCCCCTTTTGGCGGTTTGAAATATACCTTTTTTTACTTTTTTCTAAAATAATTTATGATATTTTTAACTGGTACAATGATGTTTGGATTATAACAAATAGTGCAGTTGTAGCTTTGGACCGGTCAATGTTGAAATCAAAAACTGAAAGTGTAAATTTTGAAAATATTGAGTGACTTGGAGTTGATGAAAATGGTTTAATGGATAAATTACTAAAAAAGTGATGACTTGTAATTCATAAAATCTGAGAAGAAGAATTTTTGCTAGAAGATTGTATAAATCCATACAAAGCCATAGATATCATAGAACAAGCAAGTTCTGGAACTCCTGAAGAAAATAACATAACAGAAGAAAGATTTAATATGATTTTAGAGGCATTATCTTGAGTCGTATGAGACCATGAAAAAGAAAAATTTTCAAAAAGCTATAAAGACAAAAAAGATGAAATCAAGAAGAAAGTCATAGAAAATGCTGAAAAATCTGAATGAACTGTAGATTTAAGAGAATAAAAATATTTAAAATATTTTAAAAAAATATGAAAGAAAATCTAGAAAAAATTTTAAAAAATTTGCCAAACTCACCATGAATTTACCAATTTTTTGATAAAAATGAAGAGATCATTTATGTTTGAAAATCTGTAAATTTGAAATCAAGAGTAAATTCGTATTTTAATGGAAAAGCAAAGCTAAATTTTGCAAAACAAAAAATGGTTTGAAAGATAGAAGACATAAAAATCATAATTGTAAATAATGAAACTGAAAGTCTGATTCTAGAAACAAATCTGATAAAAAAGCTAAAACCAAAATACAATATTTTAATGAAAGATGATAAAAATCATATTTACATAAAAATCACAAATGAACAATTTCCAAAAATCATAAAAACTAGAATTTGACCAAATAGCAAAAAAAATAATTGAACTTTTTTTTGACCATATTTAAGCTCAGCTTATGTAGAAAATATTTTAAAAATCCTAAAAAAAATATTTTGATACTGAGTTTGAGAAAATCATTTTTTTGTTACAAAAAATAGTTACAATTTAGATAAATATTTATTTAAATGAAATGAGATTAAAAGTAATTTTAAGCAAGAATATGATAAAAAAATAGAACAAATAAAAGCATTTTTAAAACAAGATTTCAAAAAAATAATTCCTGAGTTTGAAGAGCAAATGAAAAATTTTGCAAAAAATCTTGAATTTGAAAGAGCTCAAAAATTAAAACAAGATATAGAAAGTATGAAATCTCTAGAAGTAGAACAGCTTGCTAGAGAAAATATTATTTGAGATTATGATATCTTAAATTTTTTGGAAAAATATGAAAAATTTTTTATTTGAATTATAAAAATTCGTGATAGTAAAATTATTTGAATGCAAAATTTTGAAATTGAAAACAATTTAGAGGAATCTAGTGATGAAATAATCAATTTTTTCATAGAAAAAAATTTGCTTAGTGAATATTTAGAAAATCAAGAAAAATTCCCTATTTTGATTTTACCAGAGAAAATAAAAAGTGATTCTATAGAAAGCTTTTTCAAAATAGAAATTCCAAAAATATGAGCAAAAAAAGAAATTTTAGCTTTGTGTTACAAAAATATTTATGAATTTGCATATAAAAGATATATTTCAAGTTTATCAACTAAGTGATTTACAAAACAAAATATGATAAATTTGCTAAATATTTTAGGATACAAGCAAAAAAATAAAAATATTATTTTTGAATGTAATGATATAAGTCACTTTTCAGGAAACCATACAGTTGCTTCAAGAAGCATAATAGAAAATTGAAAAACAAACCCTTCAAAATACAAAAAATATAGAATAAAATCTTTGCAAACTCAAAAAATTAATGATTTTGACTCAATGAGAGAAGTGATGACAAGAAGACTAAAAGAAGTTTTAAATACAGGAAATATTCCTGATTTAATCATAATTGATGGTTGAAAATGACAGCTTTCATCAGTTTTAGAAATACTAGAAAATTTTAAAAATGATAGTAGCTTAGAACAAGAAAAGTTAGAATTATTAAATGAGTTACAGTTTCTGTCTATAGCCAAAAAAGAAGAAGAATTATTTTTATGGAGAGAAAAAAAATTTGAAAAAATAGTTTTGAAAAAATCTGATCAAGAACTAAAAATGATTCAAAAAATCAGAGATGAAGCCCATAGATTTGCTATTACTTTCAATAGAGATTCTAGAATAAAATCTATGAAAAAAAATATTTTAGAAAGTCTGCCTTGATTTGGCCCAGTTACAAGAAAAAAAATATTAAAAAAATACAAAACAACTGAAAATTTAGCTAATTTTACAATTGATGAGCTTAGTAAAGATTTAAATAAAAATCAAATTGAAACTTTAATTGAACACTGAATTATTTCAGAGCATTAAAAAATGCCAAATATTTGCAAAAATTTTTATAAAATGATAAAATTTTTCTAGATTTTAGAAAAATAAATATTTATTTTATGAAAGATTTTTTAGCAAAATACAAAAATAGAAAAATTATTTGAAATATTTATATAGCATTAGCTTCACTTGGAATGGCTTTTATAATCAATATTTTATTTATTGATTGAACAAATTTTGAAAAAAATTTGAGAACTTCTATTTTAGATTCTTGAGTTGTTACTGAAGCAAAAGCTGATATTTTTTTATGAATAGATTGAGAAAAAGTTATTTTAAAAAACTCAAAAGAAATGCAAAATGTAGAAAATATATCATTTTCTATAGTTTATGATAATTCAAATTTAGAGATTTCAGAAATAAAATCAAGTTTGTGAGAAGTAAAAATTTTATGAGAAAAATGAAGTTGAATTGAAACAATTTTGATTAATCCTAATGGAAAAAATATTGAAAAAAATAAAAATTTAGTAGAATTAGTTTTCTCAAAAAAAGAACCAGAATCTAGCACTCAAATAAATTTATTTAATTCAAATTTTACAGATTCTAGTGGAACAATTTTTAGCTTAACTACTTCATGACTTAGTTTATAAAAAGGTAAAATTTACCTTTTTTTTTTATTGAAAAATTTAGAAATATTTTTATAATTAAAAAAATTTAGTTTGAAATATTTTTAAAAAATGAAAATAATTGATACACACTGTCACCCTTATTTAAACAGAAAAAAAAGTTTAAATGATATATTAGAAAATTTTTTCAAAAATTCTTGAGAAGCTATGATTATAATTTGAACAGACTTAGAAAACAGCTTAGAATCAGTAAAAATAGCAAAACAAAATAAAAATATTTTTGTAACAATTTGAATCCATCCTTGTGATATCTGAAAGCTAGATTTAGAGGAAACAATAGAAAAATTAGAAAATATTTACAAAGAAAATAAAGAAAAAATAGTTGCAATTTGAGAGATTTGACTTGATTATTATCGGATAGAAAAGGATTCTGAAAAATTTTTTGAAAGCTGAAAAATAAAAGATAAACAAAAATACATTTCTGAAACAAAAATCAAACAAAAATACTTTTTTGAAGCTCAGATAAATCTTGCAAAAAAGTTAAATCTTCCGATTGTAATCCATAATCGTGAAAGCAAAGATGATATTTTTGAAATACTGAAAAAACTTGATTTTAAAAATTTTGTTTTTCATTGTTTTAGTGAAAATTTAAATTTTGCTGAAAAATTGCTAGATTTTGCACCAAATGCAATGATTAGTTTTTCAGGGATTGTTACTTTTAAAAGTGCAGAAAATGTAAGAGAAGCTGCAAAAAATCTTCCTCTAAAAAATATTTTAGCTGAAACAGACAGCCCTTACTTAACACCAGTTCCATTTAGATGAAAGCAGGAAAATGAACCTATTTTTACAAGATATGTGATTGAGGAAATCGCAAATTTAAGAAACAAAAACACAGAAAAAATTGCTGAAGAAATTTTTCAAAATAGTAAAAAATTTTTTAATATTTAAAAAAATCCTGAAATTTCAGGATTTTTAATTTTTTGGTCTCCAAAGCACCATTCAAAGAAAAAATAAAACTAATTCTGCTCAGACAATTGAGTAAATCAGAGGGAAAAAGTTTAAAAAATTTTTAGCCTCAGAAACTATGTCTGAAAAATAATAAAAATTTTTTCAATAAAAATATCAAATAAAATTTAAAATATAAATAATCGCAATAACAGCTATCAAAAGCTTTAAAATAGTCAAAATTATTTGAAATATTTTTTCTAAAATTCAAGAAAATCTCAAAAAAGAAAATCTTTGAATATTTGTAGAATTAAACCTAAAAATAAATAAAAGTACAATTATAAACAAAAAATGATTTCATAATTCTATATATTTTTTTAGCTCTAATTCGCTATCTGTACAATAAACTCAATTTGAACAATAATTTATTTCTAAAAAATCAAAAACAAAATAAACTCAAAAAATCAGTCAGATAATCAGTCAAATAGAAACAATTATCACAATTTGATAGAAAAAAAAGCTTTTTCTGTCTTTTCATGTTCAATCAAAATTTGCTAAAAAAATTTGTTTTAAAAAATCTATCATAAAAAAATATTTAATTTAAAATTTATAAAAAATCTAGATTTCTCACTTTTCTTGCTTTTCTTTAAAAAATTTTTCTCCTTGTGAAAAAGATTCTCTAAAACCATCAGCATCTCAATAATCAGCAAAATATTTTTGCATAGAGTGTCATCATTTCATCTTTTTTGCATGTTTTATCGGACACCAATATTTTTCTGTTCTTCAAGCAACTTCTGTAACATAAGCAAAAAGTCAGTTTACATAAGAACAATACAAACAATTAATTTTTTCAATCCAGTTTAGATAACTCAAGTGCCTTCTATCAAAAGTAATGTAGTCAGATCTTTTTGCAAGAGGAATACCATAAAGTCTAATTGCTGTATTTTGATAAATAAAAATAGAAATATCTAAAATCACAGCTGGAACAATAAAACCATAAATAAAAGGAATTGAAAGAATTTCTCTAATTGTAGAAGAAAAAATAGTTTTCCAAATAGATTTTTTCTTTTTTCTATTTTTTTCATTTTGTTCTCTTGTAAAGCGGATTTTTCATTTTATGTATTCAAAATTATACTTTTTTCTAAGTTTATCATACTCAGCTAAAAGATCCTTTTTCTTATTGTCTATATCTTCCAAAATTTTATTTATAGTTGATTTCATCTATATTTTTATTAAAATTAAATTGTTGTAGCTAAATTTAACAAAATTATTTAATTAGTCAAATTTATTTATTTTAAAGAAAAATGAGAATAGACAAATTTCTAGCAAATTTATGATTGATTACAAGAAAAGATGCTAAAAAAATATTTAAATTATGAAATATTTTTATAAATTGAGAAGCTATTTTTAATGAAAGTCAAAAAATAAATTTTTGAGATGAAATCAGTTTTTTTGATGAGATTTTTAATTACAAAGAAAATTATTTTTTGATTCTAAACAAACCTGTAGATTTTGTTTCAAGTAGAGTTTCAGAGTGATGATATCCAAGCGTTTATGATGTGATTTTTGATTATCCATATCAAAACTTAATTGAAATTGTTTGAAGGCTTGATGTAGATACAACAGGACTTTTACTTTTTACAAATAATTGAAAAATAATTCACAAACTTATAAATCCTAAAAAAAATATTTTTAAAAAATATTTAGTTAAAATATCAAAAAATTTATCTGAAAAAGACATTGAAAAACTAGAAACTTGAGTTATAATTGATTGAAATTATAGAACAAAACCAGCAAAAGTAAATATTTTGTGAGAGAAAAAAATAGAACTTTTGATTCAAGAATGAAAATTTCATCAAATAAAAAAAATGCTTTTAGCTGTAGAAAATGAAGTTTTAGAGCTTCATAGAACTCAAATCTGAGAAATAAAAATTTGAAATTTAGAAATCTGAAAATACAGAGAATTAAGCCAAGAAGAGATAAATTATTTAGAAAATTTATAATTTTATTTTTCTAGAGAAATCTCAGCAAAAAATTTATTTTGTTTTGAATAAATTTTAAAACCAAATCATAAAAATTTTAAAATTTCTTTTATCAAACTAAGCCCTAATCAATAACCTTTTTTATCTTTATCCAATCTATAAAATTTTGTAAACAATTTTTGAATTTCTTGGTTTGAAAAAGTATTTTTGATAGAATTTTCAAAAATTATTTTTTGATTTTGTATTTTTATAAAAACTTCTCAATCCAAAGAGTATTTTAAAGCATTTTCAATAAGATTTCTAATTATTCTTCTAAATAAAATTTGATTAGTTTCAACAGAAAGATTAAATTCTTTATTTTCTATAAAAATTTTTTGTTTTTGAGTGCTAAAATAAGTATTTATATAACTTTTTAAAAAATTTTCAATATTTATATTTTCTCTTTCAGAAATATTTAAAGATTCAGAAAAAGAAAGCAAAACATCGATAATATTTATCATATTTTTCAGTTGATTTTGAGAATTTTCTATTATTTTTTTATCAAATCAATATTTCAAAACTTCCAAATCAGAAAAGATAACTGAAATTGGAGTTTTTAATTCATGAGCTAAATAATGATTATAATCCTTTAGACTTTGATTGTAAACATCTAGTTTTGAGAAAAATTTTTTTCAAATAAAATAAAGAGAAATATAAACACAAAAAGATGTGATAAGCAGGACTAAAAAGGCATTTAAAAATTTTTGTGGATTTTCTAAAAATTCTTTTTTTATATTTAAAAAAAATTCAAAAATAGTATTGCTATTTCAAAATAAAAATTGTGTTAAAACACTACAAAAAATAATCAAAATTGTTATAAATATTGTCGTATTTAAAGCAAAAATATTTTCTTTTTTCATAATAAATTATTCAATAATATATCAAAATCATTTGATTGTTTTTATGAAATCTTTTCAAAATTTTTTTCTGATTCCATAAATGTGGCTTTCCAAGGTTGTACTGTCAAATTCTAAATTTTCCTCACTTTCTCACCAAACATATTCCATTATTTTTGATTTTGTTTGTGGATATCAAAAATTTTTTGCTAAAAATTCTATAATTAAATATTGTTTATGTGTTAAAATAGCCTCCTCTCATTTAAAAAATATTTTTTTTGCTTCAAAACAAATAAACACATCTCAGATTTCTTTTTTGTTTTCTATTTTTTTATCTCATCTTTTCAAAATAGCTTTTAATCTAGCTAAAAGTTCTGCTATTTCAAAAGGTTTTGTCATATAATCATCAACTCATAAATCAAAAAGTTCTAGTTTATCTTCAAGCATAGAATTGGCTGTTAGAGCTATAATTGGAGTATTTTTTCAATCTTCTCTTATTTTTTTTAAGAATTCTTTTCCATCCATAATAGGCATATTTATATCCAAAATTATAGCATCATAATCAGAAGAATAAAGTTTTTTTAAAGCATTTTCTCAACAAAAGCTTCCTTCAGCCAAATAATTATTTTTTTTTAGTAGAAAAATAATATTTTCTCTTAGATTTTTATTGTCCTCTACAACAAGTATTTTCATAATTTAAAAAATTAGAATATTAATTTCAACTAGATTTTAAGTCAAAAAGTATTATTGAAAAATATTATTTTTTAACAATTATACTTATGATTAAGTTTTTATCAATATTTAAGGCTGAAAATCTGATAAATTGACTAAAAAATATTTTTAATCGTTTCCCTATTTCAGCTATTTTAAGTATGTTTTTGTTTTTATATTTTGCATATTATATAGAGTCAAATTATAATTCTCCAATTTTTTTGTTGGAAAAAGAAATAATTTTTTCTCTTATAATTACATTTTTTTTAAGTGTTGGAATATATATTTTTGGAGAAAGTTTAGATTTTTCTAGAAGTAAAAATCAACTTTTTCAAATAATTCCTTTGGCTTTGTGATGATGATTATTTTGTATTTTTCATTCTGAATTTTGGAGTGCTAGAAATGACATAATATTTTGTATGGCTTTTATTTGCTCAATAAGTTTTATATTTTTTGCTCCATTTGTAAAAAAAATATTTAGTAAAAATCTCTGAGAAAATGAACAAAAGATTTATTACAGCTATTTTTCAAGTATTTTTCAAGCAATGTGTGCTGCAATACTTGTTTGAATTTTAGTTGTAACTTTGTCATTTATTGCTATTTATGCAGTTCAAACTTTATTTGATTATAATTACCAAGAGATTTATATGCATGTGGTAGCCTTTTCTTTCACAATAATTGCTGCATTTTTTGGATTAAATGAAATTCCTAAAAAAGAAAATTTTGAAGGCTATTATTTCAATGAAAACCATTTCTCAACATTTTTAGTAAAATATCTAGCAATTCCATTTATTTTTACATATTTTGTGATTCTTTATGCATACTGTGTAAAAGTTTTGATGAATTTTTCAGATTGGCCAAAATGAATGGTTTCTTGGCTTGTTATGCTTTTTTCTTTGTTTTGATACTTTATTTACATTATTTCTTATGTTTATGAAGAAAAAATTACAATTGTGAAAATCTTTAGAAAATATTTTCCATTTGTAGTTTTTCCACAATTATTTATACTATTTTATGCTATATTTTTAAGAATAAATCAATATTGATTGACAATAAATAGATATTTAGTTGTAATATTTTGAATTTGGTTAAGTGTTTTGACTATTTACTTTGTTTTCTCAAGAAAAAGATATTTAGCATTTATAAGTGTAAGTTTGTTTTTGTTTACTTTGATTTTTTCAGTTTGACCTTGGGCAGTTTACAATTTGCCTGAAGAAATTCAAACAAAAGCATTATTGCAAGAATTGAAAAAAGAGTGAATCATTGATGAAAATCTAAATATTCATAAATATGAAAAAAAGTGAGACACAAAAGATGAAAAAATTGAAAAATTGCAAGAGATTCAAGACAAAATAGGATATTTATGTTGAAATCATAATTGTGAATTACTTAGAAAATATCTAAAAATAGAAAACAATGATTTGGAAGAAACTTTGCAAATAAGAAGCTGGGAGTTAGCAGAAAAAGTTAAAGAAAAGCTTTGATTAAATATTTACTGGGATTATGACAAAGGAGAAAAAGATAAAGTCAGATTTCTTTATTCTTCTTGATTAGTTAGAAATGTAGAAGTTCCAATAGCTTGATATGAAAATCTTTCTTACTTAAATTGAGAACTTGAATATACAGTTGAAAATGATTTCAAAACTGATATGGAGAATTTAAAAATAAAATATTATAAAAATAAAAATTTACTTGATGAAATTGATATCTCAAATATAATACAAGATATAATAAAAAATAAAAAAGAAAAGGAAATAGAAAAACCTGTTACTTATGAAAAAGAAACAGAAAAATACAAATACAAAATTATTATTGAAGATTTTGCTATTCCTATAAAAGACTGAGAATATGCAAAAGACTGGGGAAATAATGAATATAACCGTGCTTATATCAATGGATTTATTTTATACAGCAAAAAATAGATATTTTTTAAGTTTTAGAAAAAATGAATTGATTTTTTAAGTTAAAGATTTATTTCTTTAAAAAAATACTTTTCAAAGTGATAAAAAAAGCGCAGAATTAAGATATTTCTTAAAAATTTCTTTAAAAAGAAAATTTATAATTTTAAAAATATTATTTTAATAAAAAATTTGTAGAATTTATGAAAAAGTTTATATTTAGTGTAGTTTTTGTTGTTTTTATGTTTTCTTGTTCATTTTTTTGAGCTACACTAAAAGTTGAGTGAGAAGAAAATTTTAATTATAAAAAATATGAAAACACTGTTATTCTCACTAAAATGAGAGAATTTTGAAAAACTTTAGTTGAAAATGCAAAACAAGAAGTAAAAGATTTACAAAAAGAATGAGTTAAATTGGATGGACCAAAAATGACAATTTCTTCAAATGAATACAAAGATAAATGAATAAATAGCATAGTTTTTAATATTTTCAAAAGTATTTATTGAGCAAATAATCAAAATATAATAAAAGTTTTTCATACAAATGATAAATGAGAAGAAATTTCTTGGCAAAACATTCTGAAGTTAGATAGTGCTGATAAGAAAAAAGAATTAGCAAAAAAAATGAAAGAAAAATTAAAATCTTTTGAGTGACTGTTCACAGAAGATAATGTAATTGATGAGCAATTAGCTGAATATTTGGAAAATCCAAAATTTTATTTAGAAGCTGAAAAAATAGTATTTTTACTTGAAGCTGGAACAGTTTGACCTTATTCTAGAGGATTTATAGAAGAAGAATTTTATTTTAATGACTTGATTGAATATCTAAATCAAGATACTTTTCCTGAAATAAAAAAAGAATTAGAAAAACTAGCTGAACAAAAAGCTAAAATTGAAAAAGAAAGAGCTGCAAAAAATGCAAAAATAGCAGCAAGAAAAAATACAGATTGAAAAAAATATGTTGCTTTGACTTTTGATGATGGACCAAGTCCTAAAACAACTCCTGGACTTTTAGAAATTTTGAAAAAAAATAATGTAAAAGCTACTTTCTTTGTTTTAGGAAAAAATGTTTCTGCACATCCTGAAATAGTACAAAAAGAAATAGAAGAATGACACGAAGTTTGAAGTCACTCTTGGGATCATCCAGCTCTAACTAAACTAAAGGATGCTTGAGTAAAAAAACAAATACAAGATACAGATGATGCTCTAAAAAAAGCTATTGGAAAAGAAGCTACTTTGCTTAGGCCTCCATACTGAGCTCACAATAAAAGAACTGACAATATCATAAAAAAGACTATTTTGATGTGGAATGTTGATAGTATGGATTGGAAAAATAGAAATGTTGAAAAAAATATAGAAACAACAATGAAACAAGTAAAAGACTGAAGTATAATACTTTATCATGATATTCATCAACCATCTGTTGACACAATTGATTCTTTGATTAAAAAGCTAAAAGCTGAAGGTTACAATTTTGTGACTGTTAGTGAATTATTAAAAATGTGATGACATGAAGATTTATCAAAAAAAGTTTGTAGTTGAGAGTTTGATTGTCATGACTATTAAAAGTAAATTTTAAAAAATGTCTCAAATAACAGAAAATATAAAAACATTAAGTTGAGCTATAGAAAGCTCAACTTGATTTTTACAATGAGCAGAACAAGTAGTTCAAAATGTAAAATCTAAAAGTATTCTTGAAAATATTACTACATCATTTTCAAGTTATTTTGATGCATCAATAACTTATTTAAATTCATTTTGGCCAAAGCTAGTTTGAGCTATTTTAGTACTTTGGATTGGTTTCAAAATTATAAATATTTTAAATCAAGTAATAAAAAATTATTTCAAAAAGACAAATATAGATCCAATGATTAAGACTTTTTCAATAAGTCTTATTTCAATATTGCTAAAAATAGCTGTTTTTTTAAGTGCGGCTTGAATGCTTTGAGTACAAACTACTTCATTTTTAGCATTGTTTACAGCAGTTTGAGTAGCCATTGGTATGAGTTTATCTGGAACTTTGCAAAATTTTGCAGGATGAATTATTATAATGGCTTTCAAACTGTATAAAATAGGAGATTTTATTTCTATTTGAGCAAATGAATGAACAGTAAAGTGAATTTATATTTTTCATACAATAATTTTAAGTCAAGACAGAAAAACTATTATAATCCCAAATTCTCAAATCAGCAACTGAACAATGGTAAATTTTTCAACAGAAGAAATTAGAAGACAAGATATGAGTGTTTGAGTTTCTTATGACTCAGATATAGACTTAGTAAAGCAAGTTTTAAGAGAAATGGCAGAAGCTGATGAAAGAATATTAAAAACTGATGATTATAAAGTAAATGTTTTTGTCAATGAACTAAGAGCAAGCGATATTTTAGTGACAGTTAGATTTTTTGTAGAATCAAAAAATTTGCTTGCAGTAAAATGGGAAATAAATGAAAATATTTTAAAAACATGCAAAAAAAACAATATTTCAATTCCCTTTCCTCAAACTGATGTATTTATTAAAAATAAATAAATCTTGAAATTTTAAGATTTTTATTTATAATTTGAAAATATTAAAATTTTTATAAAATTTATGAAGAAACCAATTAAACAAGAAATCACAGAACATGAAAAAGAATATTGTCCATTTACACAATTGATTCATTTTCTGTCAAAAAAATGGATTATAATCATAATAAAATCAATAAGTGATTGATGTAAATCATTTAGCACAATAGAAAAAAACCTAGTTTGAGTAAATCCTAGAATTCTTTCAAACAGGCTTAAAGAGTTGCAAGAAATGTGATTTGTAAAGAAAAAAATCATTTCAGAAACTCCTTTAAAAGCTATATATTGTTTAACAAAAAAGTGAGAATCTTTGTCAAAACACATAGATTCTATATCAAGTTGGGCAAAAGAAAACATGAAAAAATAATTTGACTTTTCTGAGAAATTAATTTTTTTTATAAAAATTTTTATTTCTTAATTTTTTTATTATGACTTGACCAAATCCAAATGAAAAATTTCCAATTGACGCTTATAAAGGTCTCGGTTTTTTAAAAAATTTTATTCAGGATCCAAATATTATTGTTGGGGACTATACTTATTATGATGATCCTGATGGAGTTGAAAACTTTGAAAAAAATGTTTTGTATCGTAGTCCAATAATAGAGTGCAAACTTATTATTGGTAAGTTTTGTGCGATTGCAGCTGGTGTAAAGTTTATTATGAATGCTGCAAATCACAAGATTGATGGATTTTCTAGCTATCCTTTTGGAATTTTTGGTGGAGATTGGATTGCTTCACTTAATGCATCTCAAGATTGAGACTGGAAAAAAACATTAGAATTTATTCAATGAGTAAATAAATGAGATACAATTGTTTGAAATGATGTCTGGATAGGTTACAATGCTACAATTCTACCAGGTGTAAAAATCTGAAATTGAGCAATTATTTGAGCAAATGCAAATGTTACAAAAGATGTTGAACCATATGCTATTGTTTGATGAAATCCAGCAAAAGTTATTCGTTATAGATTTGATAAAGAAACAATTGATTTTTTAGAAAATCTGAAATGGTGGGATTGGGAAATTGATAAAATAACAGCAAATTTAGATGCAATTATTTGAACTGATTTAGAAAAACTAAAAAAATTGGCTTAAAAAATACTTTTATTAACTAACTAAAAATTTATGAAAAATATTATTTCTTGACTTTTTGTAAGAACAACAAACGAAAATAACAAAGCTTCTGAAGATTTAGGAAACCTTTGGTGAGAATTTATTCAAAAAGATTTGAAATCAGAATTTTGAGAAAATATCGTTTCTCCACTAGTTTATGTTGTTTACACAAATTATGAAAATGATTTCAAAAAATGAGATTATGATGTGTATCTTTGATTTAAAGTAAAAGAAAAAACTTCAGATTTTCCTTCTATTTTCGTAGAGGAAGAAAAATTTCAAATTTTTGAATTTGATTATAATTCTGTAGAAGATATTGCTGAGGCTTGGAAAAAAATTTGGGCAATGACTGATTTACCAAGAAAATATTCTTTTGATTTGGAAGAATATGATTTTGAAAACAAAAAGTTTAAAATTTATATAAGCTTGAAATAAAATTTATTTCTCTTTAAATTAAAGAACTTTTGATTACAATGACTTTGTATTTTATTTTTTAAATTTTTTGATTATGAAAAGTGAAGAAATTATAAAAACTTCAATTATTTGTATGACAATAATTATTGGAACAATGATGATAAATAATAAATTTTCTACATCATTAAATTATTCTTCAACTGAAAAACATCAGTTGCAAACTTTGAATGTTCAATGAAAATGAGAGGTTTCTATAACTCCAGACTTAGCAAATCTTAAAATTGGTTTTTCTGCAACAAGACCAACGAGTAAAGAAGCTCAAGACTCAGTTAATCTAAAAGTTGCAGAAGCTCAAGCACTGTTAAAAAATTTTTCAATAAAAACAGAGGATATAAAAACTGAAAATATGTCTATCAATACGGATTATGATTATGAATCAGGAAAATGAAGAAAAATAAATTGATATACAGCTAATTATTCAATGCATATTATTTTTCGTAATCTTGATAATAAAAGTGTAAAAGAACTAGAGAAACTTATAAATCAGCTTACAAATATTGAAACAGTCAATATTGAATCAATTGATTATGATGTTCAAGATAAAGCAAAAATTTTTACTCAGGCAAGAGAATTAGCTATGAAAAAAGCAAAACAAAAAGCTGAAGAATTAGCAAAACTATGAGAAGTAGAAATTTGAAAACCAGTTATCATTAGCGAAGAAAATGGCTTAGAACCATTCTTTTTCTGAAATAATTATTCACAGTCAAATACTGCTAATTCTTGAGAAGAGTGACAATCTACAGAAAACTCAAATATTTCACTTTGACAGTTAAAAATTTCTGTCTATGTAAATGTTAGCTACCAAATTAAATAATTTTTAGAAGCTTTGTATTTTATTTTTTAATTTACAAAATTATGAAAATATTAAAAATACTTTGAAAAACTTTATTGGTTTTGCTTATCATTATCCTTATTATTGTTGCAATAATTTTTGGTATGAGATTTTATAATGATTATAAATTTGGTCCAAGTGAAGAAAAAATAAAAAATATTGCTGGTCTTTCAGTTTATCAGGATCCAACAAACTTGAGCTTGTATAACACAAATATTGAAAATGTAACTGTTAAACACATACAAGGAAAATATCTAAATTGATTTGAGTTAACTCCAAAACAAGTTAAATACAAAGGTGTAATAGTGACTTTTGGTGGTTCTGACTGAAGTACAAATTATGATGTTGCTGTTAAATTCGCAGAAAAATGATATCAAGTTTTGTCTTTATTTTTCTTTTGAATGCCGAATCAAAAACCAACTTTAGCGGAAGTTCCAGTAGAGTACTTCTCAGAAATAGAAGAATACATTTTTAAGCATTACTGAAAAGATTCTCCAATTACTATTGTAGCTGCATCAAAAGGTTCTGAATATGCATTACTTTTGTCAACATATTATCCAAGTATTTCACAAATTATTTTGTATGCACCAGGATCTCACGTTTATTCTGCTCTTGATTTTACAAAAAATACTTCTTCTTGGTCAAAAGATGGTAAACCTTTACCTTACATAGATGTGACAAAATCAGATTTTTGGACTTTTATAAAAAATCAAATGATTCCAATGATGACAAAGTGAGCAGTTTCTTTTAAGGATTGATATGCTTCATCTATAAAACTTGATCCAAATGCTGAGGAAAAACGTATAAAAGTAGAAAATACAAAAGCAAATATTGTACTTTTTGCAGGAACTGATGATCAAATGTGGGATAGCGCAGGAATGGCAAAACAAATCAAAGAGAAAAGACCAGAAAATACAGAACTTTATTTGTATGAATGAGCTGGACACTTTTTCCAATGAAATGGATTTGTGTCTTTGAGAGGCTTCCGTATGACTGTTTGATGAACTATTGAAGCTAATCAAAAAGCATTTGAACAAAATCAAAAAGATTTATATCAAAATCTTGAAAAGTATCATCCAGCTGTGGAAAATAAAAACTAAAATTATTTATTTAAATTTTAGAAAAATATCTTAACAAATAGTTTTTATGAATAAAAAACAATTAGATAAAATTATAGAAATGGAAAGTATTTTAAATGAAATGAATGGGATGCTTGAGGATGTCAATGATGCTTTTGAAAAGTGGAAAAGTCTTAGACCAAAAATAAAAAAATTATTAAAATACTACGAAAGCCCAGCTTGGTTTCGCGATGTTGATGCGAGCAATTCTTGAGAAATTCCTGAAAATATTTCTCACTGAGTTTTAAGTGAAGATGCTGCGTGGAACGCATTTGTTTTTGAGTATTGACTTGCAAAAGAATTCCAAAAACTCACAAAACAAGTTTTGAAAAGATAATTTGAAGTAAATAAAAAAAGAAGATTATAAGTCTTCTTTTTTATTGAGTTTCTTCTGGAAAATACTTAGAAAATTCTAAAACTGCTTTTTCAAATGTAAATCATCCCAAGCGTAATTTAGTTATTTTTTAAAAATTATTTTTCTGATTCTATAGCTCACTTTCTCAAATTTATAAATAAAACTACAGACCAAACAAGTAAAAAAATTACCACGATTCTTGTGATGAACCACCAAACTCATTCATTTTTTAAATTTTCATTTACTAAATCAAAAAATGCTATAAAATGAGCTCAACTAATAAATGCAGCAATTATGATGCAAAAAAGAGGAATATTCCAAACAAGTATATTATTTGGAAAATTTGTTTTTCTAGAAAAAATAGAATTTATTCCTCAAATAATTATAGAAGTTGCAAAAAAAGCAAAAGCTCCTACTACTACAAATAAAATATTATTTACAATTGGTGCTCCTTGTCAAAATGTAAAAATATTTCAAATTGAATCTTTTACAATAAATGAAGAAACAGTTATTCAATCAATATTACTTGTAATAACATTTTCTTTTCCTGTAATTTGAGGGGCTACATAAACAATAGAAAATATCATTAAAGCCATCAAAAGTGATAAAAACAAACAAATAAATAATTTTTTTCAAGTTGAGTTTTCCTCAAAAATGCTTTTTGCTCTGTTTTGGCTTGGCAAAAAGAAAAAATTTATAATTCCTAACATATGATTATTTTTAGAAAATAAATAAACTCCTTATGAATATTCTAAGCTTTTTCTAAAATAAATCAATTTTTTATTTTTTTAAAATTTGATTTTAGAGAAATCAAGAATATAATTTTTTAAAAGCTTAGAAAATAATAAAATTTTATGAGATTTTTAAAAATACCAACAGAAGTAAAGAAATACCTATACATTCACAATGATATTTACAGATGAATGCCTATAAATAAAGAAAAAAATAATCAAAAATTGGTTGAAATAACAAATAATGAAATAAAATGTGAGCCGTTTTGGAATGATAAAATCATTTTGACTTGAGACAAAGAAATAGATGATTTACTTTTTCTAGAATCAAAAGAAATGGCTGATTATATTCAAAAAAATTGAGATAACTTTTGAATATTTGTCAGAGAAGAAGTAAAAGATATTTTACTAAAAATAGATAAAAATCTAAGTCAAGAGGAAATCTATGATTTGACAACTCAAATGATTTCAAATCCAGACAGAGATGTCTCTCCTCATACAACAGGTTGAGTTGTAGATGTAGTTTTGTATGATAAAAGTTGAGAATTGGTTGATATGTGATGTCCTGTCAATTATGTTTGAGAAAAAGCAAACATCACAACAAATGATATTTCAGAAAAGCAAAGAAGAAATAGAGAAATTTTACAAGATGAGTTTTTAGATTCAGGATTTTCTTGTTTGGCTTCAGAATGGTGGCATTTTTCATATTGAGATCCATATTGGGCAAAATTTTATGGAAAAAATGAAGCACTTTTTTGAGCAATCTAAAAATATTTTTTAAATAGAAAAATATGAAAAGGAAAATATATTTAGATAATTTGCGTTGGTTTGTAGTAATTTTAGTGCTTATTTATCATGTTTGTTACATTTTCAACTGAGTTTGAATTTTCTGAGGAATTCCAAATGCAAAAAATATAGAATTTTTTGATGGATTTATGTACATTGTTTATCCTTGGTTTATGGTGCTTTTGTTTGTGGTTGCTGGAATGAGTGCTAGATATTCGCTACAAAAACGCAGCAACAAAGAATTTTTGAAAGAACGTGTCACAAAACTTCTTGTACCATCAACTCTATGACTTTTTGTACTTCACTGGATTTCAGGTTATATAAATATTAAAATGTGATTATGACTTAGCCAAATTCCAACTTTTATATATCCAATCTCTGCTTTATCATGAATTTGACCACTTTGGTTTATACAAATGCTTTTTATTTTTTCTGTTGCAATTGTTTTACTGAAAAAATCTGATAAATCTGATTTTTTGTGGAAACTTTGATGAAAATCTGATGTTTTTGTAATATTTTTACTATTTTTTGTGATTTGGTGAGGAGCTCAGATTTGAAATATGCCAGTTGTAACTACGTATAGATTTTGAATTTATTTTGTAGCTTTTTTGATTGGTTATTATATTTTTTCACACGAAAAAGTAGAAAAAATTTTAGAAAAAATATCTATTCCAACATCAATTCTTGCTATAATTTTGAGTGTATT
The DNA here is from genome assembly GCA_002761215.1 of Candidatus Gracilibacteria bacterium HOT-871. GTDB lineage: Bacteria > Patescibacteriota > Gracilibacteria > BD1-5 > UBA6164 > GN02-872. Next base: position 133,370 of record CP017714.1, on the reverse strand, counting down.
TTATGTGTATTTTTATTTCTGAAAAAATTTTACTGAAAGCGAAATCCTGCAAAACTTTGCAACAAATTTATATTGCTGGATAACAGTTATAGCAATGATTTGAATTTTTAAAAAATATTTTAACTTGGAAAATTCTTTTACAAAACATATGACAAAAACAAGCTTTGGAATCTATATTTTGCATTATTTTGTTTTGGTAATCGTTTGATATGTTTTAGTAAATTATTTTGATTTACCAGCAATTTGGAATTATTTTCTTGCTTTTGTGTTGATATTTGCCTGAACATTTGGGCTTTTAGAAATTATCTCAAAAATTCCAATTATCAGATATTTAGTGCTTGGAATAAAGAAAAAATAGATTATTTTTTAAAACATTTTTATGGAAATAGTACTTTTTTCTTTTTTAGGAATTTTTCTTTTTATAGTTCATGAATTTGATGAAATTATTTTAATTCGTCCTTGGATTGAAGCAAATGCAAAAAACAAAGCTTTTCAAAATGAAATGTTTATAAAGAAAAAGGATTATTACCTCTCTACAGAATCAATAGCTTTGATGATTTTGGAAGAGTTGATTTTAGCAATGATAATTATTCTAGTTGCCATTATTTTCAAAATACCTGAATTGTCTCTTGCTATAATAGTCTGCCACACAGCTCACTTAGTTTTACATATTATTCAAGTTGTAAAATTTGGTATTTTTGTTCCTGGAGGAGTTACTTCTGTATTTACAATGCCATTTTTACTTATAATAATTTATCTATTTTGGACTCACAATGAAATAAATATTATATTACTTATAATTTTGTGTTTAGTTATAATGAGCATAATTATTTAAAACTTGTATTTGTTACATAAAAATGCATCAAAAGTAGAAAATTTTATTAAAAATATTGTTAAGAGAAAAGCAAAATACTAGATATAAAATCTAGTATCTTTTTATTTAAAAATTTTTCTTGAATATATGTAAAAATAGATATACTGTAAACTTTATATGAAAAAATACATTGTACATAGTTTAATTGCTATGGCATTTTGAATTCCTGTTCTTTATAAGGTAATATTGATGTGCCAGCAACTAACTCTGATTCTTCTCAATTATGAAAGACTGAGCCAACTTCACTTGCCTTTAGTTTTCTTGCTCATTTATTTCTCTTTTTGCTATTATTTTGTTATTTTTTGTTATATTTTTTTCAATCAAAATAAAAAAAATATGTTAAAAACTTAAAAAAAATTTTTTTTAGTTATAATAATTGCATAAATTATTATGTTCTTTAAAATATTTCTTTCAAAAGTATAAGTTATACTGTTATGTTTAATAAAAAATGTAAACCTTAGTCTTAATTTTTTTGACTACCTTATAATAAGCTAAAAGTCATAAATTTATTTTTTAAGTTTATTTGCATCTTTTGGCTTATTATAAATAAAAGTACTGTTTAAACATAATATCTAATTTCTACTTTTGTAGATCAATACTAGCAACATGATATAATGTTAGTTTAAACATAATATCTAATTTCTACTTTTGTAGATGGTTATCCTGAAGAGATAGAAACAATGTTTAAACATAATATCTAATTTCTACTTTTGTAGATTAAGAGTTTTTCTTGTTAGGTCTCTACTGTTTAAACATAATATCTAATTTCTACTTTTGTAGATTTTCTTCATATTCAAAATCTGAATAATGTTTAAACATAATATCTAATTTCTACTTTTGTAGATCTCTCATTCATAAAAATTAACCTTTTTGTTTAAACATAATATCTAATTTCTACTTTTGGTATATATCTGTCATCTATAGTCCGTCAAAATCAATTCCATTTTTTAGCTTCTCTAAAGTTTATTCATAGTTTCTTTACTTGATTCAATATTTGTGTATTTCAAAATATTGATACTTCCCCATCTTTTGCTTTTTCTATCTTATTTACAAAATTTAAGTAATTATCATATAGAGTTTTATATTTTTGTGGCATTTTCTTAAAATCTATTCATTCTATATATTCTCATCAATATTTCTTTATAACTTTAAGCTCCTCTGCTTCTCTTTTTTCTTTGTGCATTTGATATCTTTCTTCATAACTTTTCTTTTCAAATACTTTTCATTCTGTTTTTAGTATTTTTAAAGCTTTTACCTCTTCAGATGTTTTTCATGTATTATCTATAAAATATTTATCTCCAGCTTTTTTATTTCCAAACTTCAACTCAAGCTTTTTCTTTCAGTTTCAAACATTTTCTAAATCTTTAAACAATGTCTCTACTTTGTCTTCATTTCAGAAAAATTTTTTAAACCTGTACCATAGATTTTCTATCGTTTTTCTTACATATCCTGATACTCAAGTAAGTTCTCTCCTTCCAAGTGCATAATCTGCAAATTTATTTGCTAAAAATTCTTCTGCCTCTAAGTCTGTTTTTAGTCATTTTCTTCTTTTTATATCCACAAGTAAACTTGATTTTTGTTTTGGACTCAAAGCCAAGTCAAAGTATGCGTGGAACACTTCATGGTCTGGAGTATTTTTACTTGGATCTTTTGCAAAACTTATCAATCTGTCTTTGTATTTTCAAAATGCCTCATATCATTCTTTAGTTGTTATTTTATCAACTAGTTTTACTCACACTTCATCTGCTTTAAAATATTTCTCTACTACCTTTTTTGCTTCTGTTTGACTTGTTAGTACATTATCATCTGTCTTTTTTATCCTATCTAAAAAGTCTCTTTTTGGAAGTTTTGGCAGTTTATCAACTTTTTTGTTGACTTTTGGCAGTTTTGGAATATAATTAGGTCAAATTCAAGAGCTAGTGGTTGATTTATCATTGTGGATAAAGTTCAATCACTTTCAGGTAGTGGGCTGCATCTCCCAAGCTGGAGAAGCTGAGCCAAACCACTCTTGGATTTTTTTTGTGTCCTCGAATTCTACTTTATTTATTCTGTCTCTTTGTTTCTCTTCTAGTAATTTTTTTATACTCTTTTGATGAATACTTTTTATTTCGTTGATTTCTGCTTTTCAAATTCAATTATATCATATAGCAACAGCTATTTTATCTTTTCATTTATTCATATTTGTCACAACCAATATAGCTTTATGCTTTGTTCAAGACTCATAAATAAGTATTGGTTGTTTTATTTCTTTATCTAATCATATTATATCATCTAAAGTTAATCAATGTTGTTTCAACTTTTCTTTTAATACTTTTTGTTTTAAAATTAATTCTCAATCTCATATAATTTTTTTCAAGATTCATTCTGGTTTACTAAAACTTACAATTCTATCTGAAGGTAGTTTTCAAGCTTTTATAAGTCAAATTCATTCTATTAAAGAAACTCTTTGGTTTGATATTTTAGCCAACTTTGGTAATTCTGGTACTCATACAAAATCCTCATTAACTTTTTTATTTTTAAATTTTTCTATATTCTTCACACTTTCAAGTGGATTTCTATCTCTAACTTTGTATTTTCAGTAATATTGTAAGGTCGAAGAATTTTTATTTGTAAATTAGTAAAAAATAATTAAAATAATACTAAATTTATTTTTTTAAGATGAAATTATGAAATGTTATAACCATACAAAAAATGATGCAGTAGCCACTTGTGCAGATTGCCAAAAATGACTTTGCCATGAGTGTGCAAGTTTTTATCAAGAACCTGTTTGTGCTCCTTGTAATCAAAAAAGAATAAATTATGAACGTCAAAATATTTTCAAAGATTTTTGAATAATGCTTGTTTTGGGGATTGGGTTGACATATCTATGGGTAAGTATGTTTTCTGAAAGACTTAGCCACGGAATTGATGTTATGTTTGTGATTGTTTATTTTTATATATTTTTTTCAGTTTATAATTGATGGAAATTCCTAAATAAAATCACTCCTGAAATGTTTCTTTTTATGTCTATAATCGGTTGGATTATATATTTTGCTATAAAATTTTGTTTGTCTTTGTTTGTATGAGTTTTTGTAACACCAATTGTTATTTATCAAAAAGTTAAAAGATTGATAGAATTAAACAAAATCAAAACTTAAAAATCAAAAAAAACTGTCTTTAAAAAAGACAGTTTTTTTGGTAAATTCAATATAATTTATTTTTTTATTTCAACATCTTTACAGATTTTTCAAATCGTGGAAGTGCTTCAATTAAATTTGATAGCAATTTCTTTTAGTGTATAGCCTTCAGTTCTAAGCTTTTTAATTTCAATTTTTTCATCATTTGTGTACATTTTATAAGTGATTCATCATTGCTCCTTTTTTTCTCTTTTCTTTTTTTCTCTCCACTTTTTTTGTGCAAGAGCTTTTCTTTCTTTTTTATCTAGTTCTAGCATTTTTATTTATTAAAAAATATTTTTATTTGATAACTTCTTGTATAGGTTTGCGCTTTGAATAAGCAATAGGCTCAGCATAACCTATACGAAGCAGAAGTTGAGGATATTTGTCATTGAGAGATAATTCATCAATAATTTTTTTTCGTAAATTTTCTACCTCACAAGGTTGGTTTAAATATGCACTAGCAATACCATTTTTAGTAAGTAATAAAAGTAAATGTTCTAAAACAATACCTACTTTTACCCAAGTTTCAGGTAAATCATTATTAGATGTGATTAATAGTAAATGTGATGAAGAATCAATTTTTTTACTATCAGCTTTATTTTGGCTCTTACTATTCAATAAAAATTTTATTATAGGCTTTGTAATCCATTTAGGAAGATTTGGTGCTCACATAACAGCATAACTTAGGCCATCAAGAGTATTTTAGGTGTCTTTTTTGTTGTAACGAATCCAAGAAATAAGCTCTTGCTTAAAGTTTTCATTATTTAATTGTTGAGAATTTCCCTCCAAAACTAAATTTTTAAGAATATCAAAAGTAGGAGAATTTCTCTCAAAAACCTGAATTTTAACAGAATCAGTTTGAGAAGCAATTATTACATCATCAAGTATTGATTGATAGATAGAATTCCCATTGTAAAGCAAACGATTAGTTTGTCTAATTGATATTTGTTCAAAAAGAGTATCAGGAATGATTTCAGAATTTTTGTTAAGAGTCACTGTAATTTTTCACTCAGAGTTTATATCTGTTTGACTTTCATAGCCATAGTGATTAGCTGCAATACATAGATTTTCTACAGCACAACCTAAACTTATAAAAAGTTCACGATTATTTGGATCTACAGCAGGAAGTGACCTTTCAAAGTTTGGTGTGATAATAATACTGTTTTCATAAATAGCAAAAAACCATGGTTGAGTATTATGGCCTGAAGGAGCTTTGATAGCATAGTTTATTATTTTATAAAAATCATCTTTTTGTAATGCTTCTTTCATTTTAGAAAAAATTATAAAATAATATAATTTAGAAATTTAATGTTATATTTAATTCTTAGTTGAGTGAATGACTGATTTTTATCTAAAAAATTAGAAATTTAATGTTATATTTAATTCTTAGTTGAGTGAATGACTGATTTTTATCTAAAAAATTAGAAATTTAATGTTATATTTAATTGGCAATTTTGTTTATAATAAGCCAAAAGTATAATAAGTCTTAATTATAAAGTTATTAATTTTTTGGCTCAACATAAGTAATTAGTCAAAATTAAGACTAATCTTTACAACACTAAATTAAAAATAACAGTATAACTTCCAATTTTTATCAAATTATTTTAAAGTAAGTTTGTATACTTAAATATCGTTTTACTATCAATATTTTTTCAAGTATAAAAATTTTAAAATCAAAAAATGGTGGAGACAATGGGATTTGAACCCATGTCTTGAAAGGCCAAGAAAATACATCTACTTTCATAGTTTATTTTAATTAATTTTGAAAAATAAAAAACAAACAAAAAGTATTTCAAAATAAAATTTTTCTAATATTGTAAAACAAAGAAAATTTCAAAAAATTATTTTACAAATCTTGGTAAATAATTCTTAAAAAAGTCCAAGATTTACTCTTTTAAAAATGTTGTAGCAGTCATATGACATCATTGCTAAGCAAAGGCTACGTTTCGTAAGTTAGAAGGCTATTAAGCAACAACACTTACAGGAGCAAAGCTAGTTTTGAAAGCAGCTAGACCTTTTGCAATTCTATTTTTTGCAGTTATCTTTGTCTTTGTTTGATCAAGGAAGCCAAAGACAGCTCCCTGAAAGCATATAATCTGGACGAATCTTTCAATAGAAACCATAAATGTCCCCAAAAAAGTGATTTAATTATAGTAAATATTTCAAAAAAAGCAAGAAAAAAGGTTAGATTTTGAACTACCCCTGATAAAGTAAAAAAAGTTCTAGTTTTTTTGTATAAACAAAAAAAGTTGATATAATAAATATAATATAATAATAAATAATTGTTTATTTATGAGAAAAGAACTTACAAATTCAAGTATTGATAGACAAAATATTTTAAATAATAGTTTAGCAATACAAGAAATTCAAGAACAAATTTGAATGAAATGATTTTATTTTGAATGAAAAATTTGGTTTACTAAAAAACAGGTAACAGATTTCTTTGAGGTAGATAGAAAAACGATTGATAGATATTTAGAAATAAATCAAGATGAATTAAGAAAAAATTGATATGAAATATTTACGGGGAAAAAGCTTAAAGAAGCCAAAAATGCATTTAAGAGGGACATAAATGTCCCTCTATATGAAGAGGATTCTGGCTTAAATAATGCAAAATCTAATTTATGAATGTTTGACTTTCGTAGTTTTTTGAACCTTTGAATGCTTTTAATTGAGAGTGAAAAAGCTCAAGAATTAAGACAAATAATACTTGATATTACTATTGATACAATACACAAAAAAACTTGATGAGAAACAAAATATATAAATAGAAGAGATATTGATTTTTTAGAAAGTTCCTTCAAATGAGAGAATTATAGAAGAAAATTTACTGATGCCTTGAAAGATTATATAGATATGTGAAATATTAAGTATCCTATTTTTACTGATAAGATTTATGAAATAGCTTTTTTAGAAAAATCAAAAGAATATAAAAAAATTCTAAATTTAGAGGAAAAAGATAATTTAAGAGAAACTTTTTATACAGAAGTGTTAAATACTATAGCTTGTATAGAGAATTGAATTGCTGATGAGTTACAAAAGGAAAGTAAAAAAATAGGAAGAAAATTAACTCAAACAGAGGCAGAAAATATATTTTATGAAGCTTGAAATAATTCTTTTTTAAAACCTCAAATAGAAGATATTAGAAATAAAATGGCTAGCCGTGATTTGTATTTTAGAGATGCATATCATCAAAAATTAGAAAAGTATATAACTGAGATTTGAATTGATGATTTTGAAAAATTTATTTGAGAAAAAAGTAAAAACTTTGAAGATATTTTAAAGGATACAAGTGATGTTATTAAAAGATTAAAAAATAAATAGTTTAGATTATGAAAATAATTTACCCTAATTTAGAAAAATTATTAGAATTTCACTCTAAAATAATTAAAATATGATTGGAAAAATGAGAGTGATGAAGTTTTTGATTTTTATGATGAAAAGATGAAAGTGATTTAAAAAGCATAATTGAGTTTATAAAAAATGATAATTATTACCCTAGACTAGAAGATAAAATTACTCATCTGATGTTTTCTGTAAATAAAAACCATATTTTTATGGATTGAAATAAGAGAAGTAGTATTTATTTTTCTGCATATTTTCTATCTTTAAATATATTTGATAATTATTTAGTAGAAAAATATATTAGGGAATTAGAAGATGTAGCAATATATGTAGCAGATAATAAAATATCTAAAAGTTTGTTGTGAGACATAATACAATGTTTGATAAATTATGAAGAATATAGTGAAGAATTAAAAATAAAGATTTATAATTCTATTAGTAGCTAAAAAAGATAGAAAGTTTTAAATAAAATCCTCTTAATTTTGAATGAAAAAAATATTTCAAAAAAAGCAAGAAAAAAGATTAGCTTTTGAAAACTAATCTTTTTTTCATTTTTTAAGAATTTTATCAAAAAGTCAAAGTTCATTTCAAAAATACAAAATATTTATAAAAATAAGAAAAATAAGTATTTGTAATCAACTTCAGGCTTCAATCGTAATATTTTGCTTCATTTCCTCTGGTATTTTTCAAGAACCATTTGTTTTTCAATCAATTACAAAAGTAACTACCAAAATCAAAGAAAACAAACTCGCTCACAAAAATATTTTATTTAAATTTTTATTTCAAATAAGCTCTTTTGGAATTCAAAGCTCTTTTCACTCTTTTTTTGTAAGAAAAATATTTGAAAGTGAAAGTCAAAAAGCAAGCACAGTTGTGATTAAAAGTAAAATTAAATAAATACTTGTGTCAATCTTAGTATTGTCTGTTTGTTTCCCTTTAGACATCAGGCTTCATCATTTTGAAGAATCAAAATTTCATCAAGTTACAAATTTAAATCAAGTTGCTGTCATAAATTGATTTCAATTACATTTTACAACTACAAAAGGTAAGAAAAAGCAAAGTATTATTGCCAAAAAGCTTCCTGATGGAAAATATTTTTTTAATTGTTTCATATTTATTTTTTAAAAAATTATAATTCTAAATAAAAATATTCTATGTTTAAATCTTTGAGAAATATCTCCATAGAGCCAAGATTTAACACTACAGTATTGTCATTTCGAAGAGGATGAAATCAAACTTCTTCATCTTTTAATTCTAAGTCAAAAATAACTTTTATGTCTTTTTCTAAATTATTTATAAGAGCAAAAGGGCTTATGTGTCAGATTTCAACTCCTGTTTTTTCAAAAATTAAATCTCAACTCATAAAAGAAAGTTTTGCTTCTCAAAGCATTTTTTGTAATTTTTTTACATCAAGCCTTTTTTCATCTTCCAATACAATCATAAAAAACTTTAGCTTGCTTTTATTGTTTAATAAAAGACTTTTTACCCTTTTTCAAGGAATTTCTACATTTCTGGCTTCAGCACAAGTAAAAGTAGGGTTGTGAGAAAAATTTTTATAATTTATTTTTAACTCATCTAGTTTATCAAAAATCCTTTGCATAAAAATATTTTTTTACTAAATTTTTTTTATTATAATTTTATTTTTAAATTTTCAAAAAAATTATTTTTTATTTCATCTTTTTAACTCTATTATCAAATCTCTAAGCTCAGCCGCTTTTTCAAATTCCAAATTTGAAGCAGCAATATCCATCTCAAGTTCAAGTCTTTTTAAATCTTTTTCAACAGAATATTTTTCTTCTTTTGAATCATCTTTTTTATTTGTTTTTATTCAAATATCTTTTATTTCAGAAAATACTGTTTTTGGAGTAATTCAGTTTTCCTTGTTGTATTTTTCTTGTAATTCTCTCCTATAATAAGTCATATTTATAGCTTTTCTCATAGCTTCAGAAATAACAAATCATTCAGAATTTAAAAGTTTTGCTTTATCAAGCCTGTAAAGTCAGTCGTATTCTTTTGTTAATTTTTTTAAATCAATTCATTTTTCACCTCAAAGTTGAACTTTCTCACAGTACATATAAACTTTTCAATTTTGATTTCTAGCAGCTCTTCCAATAATTTGGATAAGAGAGCTTTCACTTCTCAAAAATCATTGTTTATCTGCATCTAAAATACAGATTTTACTTACTTCTGGCAAATCCAATCATTCTCTCAGCAAATTTACTCAAACAATTACATCTATTTTTCCAAGTCTTAATTCTTTCAAAATTTCAAGTCTATCCAAAGTATCCACTTCACTATGCAAATATTTTACTTTGACACCATTTTCCAGCAAATATTCTGTCAGCTCTTCACTACTTCTTTTTGTAACAGTTGTAACCAAAAGTCTTTCTTTTTTTTCAACTACTTCAGAAATATTTTTCATAATGTCATCCACCATAAATTCCATAGGTTTTAGTTCTATTTCTGGATCTAATAAACCTGTTGGTCTCATAATCTGAGGAATAATTCTATTTTCAAAACTTGGAGCCCAAACTCAGTCTTTTTTAGGGTCATAATTAAAAAATTTTTCTGGAAAAGTAGAACTTTTTTCTATTTCATATTTTGCTGGAGTTGCTGAAACAGCAATAACTTTATTCATTTTCCCTTCAAATTCATCAAATTTCAAAGGTCTGTTATCCAAGGCTGAAGGAAGCCTAAATCCATTTTCAACCAAATTTTCTTTTCTACTTCTATCTCAAGCATACATTCAACCAATTTGCCCAAAACTCATATGGCTTTCATCAACAAAAGTCAAAAAATCCTTTGGGAAGCAATCTATCAAAGTATTTGGAGCTTGTCAAACTTCCCTTCAATCCAAAAAACGTGAATAATTTTCTATTCAGTTCACATAACCAACCTCAAGCATCATCTCTATGTCATACTCTACTTTTGCTTTCAGTCTCTCATATTTTAAAACATCTCAAGTTTTTTGAAAATATTTTAACCTTTCATCCAATTCTTTTTTTATTTGAGGAACAGCATTGTTTAGGACTTCTTTTGTTGTAACTGTATGTTTTGCAGGGAAAATATCTACTTTTTGTAAATATTCATAAATCTCTCAAGTAAGATGATTTCTAAGAGTGATTTGACTTATTTCATCTCACCAAAATTCTATTGTGTAAACAAATTCTGAACTTGCTGGAAATATTTCCAAAATGTCTCATAAAATTTGAAAATTTCATGATTTGAAGTCTGCTCAAGCTCTTTTGTACTGAACAGAAATCAATTTTTTAAGAATATCTTCTATTTTATACTCTTTTCAAACTTCAAGAGAAAATATTTGCTCTGCATAAGAGCTTATATCTCAAATACCATAAATACAGCTAACTGAAGCTACAATTATAACATCACGTCTCATCAGCAAATCTTGAGTGGCAGCATGACGAAGTCTATCAATTTCTTCATTTATAGTAGCCTCTTTTTCTATATAAGTGTCAGTTTTGGCTACATAAGCCTCTGGTTGATAATAATCATAATAAGAGACAAAGTAGTGAACAGAATTTTCAGGAAAAAATTCTTTAAATTCTAAAGCAAGTTGAGCAGCAAGAGTTTTATTGTGAGCAATTATCAAAGTTGGTTTTTGGATTTTTTGAATAACATTTGCCATTGTAAAAGTTTTTCAACTTCAAGTCACTCACCAAAGAGTTTGGAAATCTTTTCAATTTTCGATATTTTTTATAATTTCATCAATTGCCTTTTGTTGATCAGGACTTGGAGAATATTTAGATTTAAGTTTAAATTCCATAAAAGTATTTTTATTTTTTAACCTTTTTATTATATGAATTAAAAATATTTTTCAAGAATAATAAAAAAAAGTTGTAAAATTTAATTACAACTTTCTATTGTTTTAAGCTATTTGCTCAATAAGAGATTTTTCACAAAGAGGATTATTTGGAGCATATTTTTCAACTATTTCTTTCATTTTTGCAAATGAATTTCAGTAAAAAATCAAATCTGTATGAGTATTTCTTGTAACATAACTATAGTAAGTTCAAGCTTTTTCAGCTTCCATAAGGTCAATTAAATCATCAATAACTTTATTAATATCATTATTTTTATAAACTTCTTCTGGTAATTCTGTTCAATTTATAGAAAATCTCAATCACTCTAAAGTTCAAATCTCTAGTTTTGTAGAATCTGGAATATCTGCTTCTTCATCATCATAATCAGGTTCTTCACCATCAATAAAAATCAAAAATGAACCTTTTGGAACTCAAACTTTGTTTACCAATTTTATAAGTTTTTCTCTTGATTCTGCTGAATCATCATTAAGATAAATCTCAACATCACAATAAAATATTTCTCAAGTTTCTTGATCAAAAGAAGTCCCTCATCAGTCAATTTCTCAGATTCATTCTTTTTCCAAAAGCTCCATAAGTGGATCTTCAAACATATCTCATCTGTCCAAAGGTTGAACTTTTGCATTTAATTGCAAAGTATAGTGCTTTTCTGCCATAAATTATTTTTTAAAAGTTATACAATAAAATTTTTTATCCCAAACAAGCTCTGTATTTTTTTCTTTTACATTTTCAGGAATATATTTTTCAATTTCACTTAAATCAAAGCTTCTATTTTCATAATATTTTTTTGTAAAAATACTTTTTTTATATTGTTTTTCTATAAAATCTGCTGTCTCATCTGCAATCATAATTTTTGTTCAAGGTCTAGCAACTCGAAGCATTTCTTCAATAGCAAGTTTTTTATCACTAAAAAAATTTATTCATCAAACATGAAACACAATATCAAATGTATTATCTTTAAAAGGCAAATCTTCAGCACAACAGTTTACTAAAGACAAATTTGTTTTATTTTTCCAAACTGATTTACACTTTTTTAGCATTCCAAAAGAAATATCTGCTCAAGTGATATCAAGTGATTTTAAATCTATATTTTTTGGAATAAAATTTAAATCTTTTCCTGTACCAATAGAAATATACAAAACTGAAGCTCCGTTTTTCCATTCTAGATGCTCCATAAGGTTTGTTCTCATCTTTGCGACAGAATTTCCATAAATAAAAAATCCAATCCATTTTTCTCAAAAATCATACCATTTTGAAAGTTTATTATACATTTTCATATATTTTTCATTGTCCCCTGAAAGATATTTTTTATTTAAATATATAGGAATTCAATCTTTATTTTCCAACTTTTCAAAATCAATATCTGATTTAATTTTTTCTTTTATTTTTAAGTTTAATTGATTTTCTGTCATAAATTATTTTTTAGAAAATATTATTTTTGTTCTTTTTTGTTTGATAAAATAGACCAAACCATAGTTCAAATTAAAACAACAGCAATAATTGCCAAAGAAAGATTTGTAGAAATATGAACAAACGGAGCAATTATCATTTTTATTCAAATAAAAGATAAAATGAAAGCCAAACCATAGTGTAATTTTGAAAAATATCAAATAGAATTTGCAAGTAAAAAGTAAAGTGAACGTAATCACAAAATTGCAAAAATATTTGAAGTATAAAGGATAAATGGATCTGTTGAAACTCCAAAAATCGCTGGAATACTATCAACAGCAAAAACTAAATCTGTTATTTCTATCACAACTAAAGCAACTAAAAGCGGAGTTGCAAGTTTAACTCAATTTTCAATTGTGAAAAATTTTGAACCATCAAATTTATGGGTTGTTTTAAAAAATTTTTTTGTAAGTTTAAAAGCAAAACTTTTGGATAAATCTTTTTCCTCATCTTCATCTTGCTCTCACCAAGACTTAATTCATGCATAAACTAAAAATATTCAGAACAAAGCCATTATTGGATTAAAGTGAATAGAACTTGATAACAATCAGAAAATATCTGTATCAATATATGTTTTTTTAATAATTTCAACTCAAGCAAAAATAAATATTGCACGGAAAATTATTGCTCAAATTATTCAGTAAAATAAAACTTTGTGTTGGTATTCTTTTGAAATTTTAAAATATCAAAAAACTAAAATAAACACAAACAAATTGTCAACTGAAAGCGATTTTTCAATCCAATAAGCAGCTTGAAATTCAGAAAATTTTTCAGCCCCAGATTGCCACCAAATAAGTAAAGAAAAAGCCATAGCAAGCGAAATCCAAACACAAGAAAATACTAAAGCTTCTTTGTTTGAAACTTTGTGAGAATTTTTGTTAAAAACTCACAAATCTAGAACTAGCATAAAAATAATCAAAACAACAAACAAAACTATAAGCCAAGTTGGATAAAGTGATAAAAAGTTCATAATTTTTTTTTAAAAAATAAATTATTTAACCTGAATTCAATCATAAAAATATTTCAAAATCATAGAAGAAGTCCATCATTTTGAAGAAAAATATGTTGCTCAAGTTCATGACATTCAAACTCAGTGTCCACTTTGAGTTTTTCCTATTCCTCCTGGATCTTCTTTAGAATTTAAAAATGGATATTTTACTTTTTCTGTTTCACAATAATTTTGTGAATTATTATTTTTAAGGCAATATTCATAAAAACTCAAAGTTTTTCCTGTACTTGATGAGAAATACCACGGTTTTATCAGTTCTCAATTATAAGTCAAAACAATTCATTTTGTATTGTTAATAATTTTGTTTAAATTTGGACTTCTTAATTCTAAATCATATCAAATATATTTTTGAAAAATATCTGGATCATCTGAAGCATCATAAAGCTCTCCAGGAAATTTTCTATCTTTTTCAATATACCATAAAGCATAAGTTCTAGCTGAAATCAAAATTGCTTCAGCTTTTACAGTATTTTCAGAATTGCTTATTTCTCAAAGTCATTTTAAATAATCTTCTAAAGGTAAAGTATTTACAACAACAAATTTATCATTTTTTAGATAGATAAATATTTCTCATCTAAATTTATTGTCTTTGTACATTTTTTCTCTGTCCCAAACAGGAGTTCTGTCCCAAGAAGTTATTTCAACATATGGTCTAATTCAATTTGAAATTGAAAAATTTTCTTTTTCTTCTCCATTTACTAAAAGCTTTCAATTATATTTTTCTATTTTATAATCAGCTAATCAATCAGTAAGAGTAATAAAATCAAGGTTTTCTGGATAAGAAAGTTTTACTTTTATTTTTTTGTCAGCAGTTCTATTTGAAATATTATAATTATCTTTTTGCTTAAAATAAGCTATAATATAATTTTTTAGTTCAGCAACATCTTTTCTATAATTTGTTTCCAACATTTTTTCTATTTTAAGCATTGCTTCAAGTAATTTTTGCTCTCAAACTTGGTCAAATATTTTAAAATACCTTGAAGTTTTATCATCAGGAAAAGAAAGCAAACTATAACCTGAGTTTGATGAAGCCAAATTTGAGTTTGTATTAATATTTTTATTTGAATTGTAAGTCAGATTTGGAGTTGAAACCTTTCATCCTGAGATATCAAATCTTATTTTTTCTAATTGGTCATAAAGTTTTTGACCAGGACAGTCTGTATGACCAGTGTCTCTATGTCAAACTATTGGATAATTATAAACTGTTTCCAAAGGATTTACACAATTTTTTGTACAATTTCTATTGAAAGGTTGCATTGAATTCAAATCAATATGATATTTATCAACCAAATATTTTATAAGCTTTTCTAAAGAAGCATATTGAGCATCAGAAATAGGTTCTTTGTCATAATTTCAAATAAGAGAAATACCTATAGTTTGCCTATTATTCCGAAGAGAATGAGCTCCAACTGCAGTTTCTCAACCAGCTCTTCATTCAAATATTTCTCAGTTTTTTCAAATCAAAAAATTGTATCAAATATCTCACCGACCATTTGTCAAAGCATGATATCTATAAATTCTTCTAATTCAGTCATAAGAATCAGCATAATCTGAGTGTGTGTGATGAACAACAATTGCTCTAATTTTTGAAGAGTGTTCTATCGGCCAAATAAGTTCTTTTCATTTATAATATTTATCTGTACCTGAAATTTCATTTTCTTTTCAGAAATTTTGCATTATATAAGCATTTATTTCCCTTGTTTTTTCTTTGGATTTTTCTCTAGCTTCAATTTGAGCTGGAGTCAAAGGTTTTGCATTTTTTGCTCTTTCAGTTAAAATATTTGTCCATTCTGGTCAGTTTTTATCCATAAATGAATCATTTGCTCACCACTCTTCTCTTGTGATGATTCTTATGTCATCTGACGCAAAAACATAAGAAAAAAACAAAAAAATTCAAAAAAATAGTAAAAAAATTTTTCTCATAGAGATTTTTATGTTAAAATAGTAATAATAACTAGTTATAAAAATATTATGAACAAAAAAATATTTAAAAACATTTTTAAAGTTTCAATAATTTCTATAATTATCGTCATTGTTTATAAGATATGAATTATTTTTATAAATGCAAATGATAATTCAAAAAATGTTGAAAAAACTAATAAATCAAATTTTAAAGTCATTTCTTCAAGTGATATTTCTAAATCTTGAGTTGCCATTTCTACAAATATTTGAATAAAATACAATCAAAAAAAGGTTATAACTCAAGCTATTTATCAAGAATATTTTACAATTGAGGAATTAAAAAAAGAAAAGTCAAATGTAGAAAATGCAATTATAGCAAGGCATATGATAGAAACAAAAGAATATTATTCTTTGTTAAAAACAGATTTCAAAACTATGCTTCAAAACTCAAATGATAGAAAAAAAACACTTGAATGAATTTATTGACAATTAAGAATAAGATATAATAATGCTGTAGAATCAATAAAAACTCTAGAAGCACAAAAAAAGGTTTTGGTTGAAGAATTTGATAAAATAAATAATTTAATAGAAGCTACAAAAACAAAAATCAGTGAAGATTTCAGAAAAACTGATACTAAAGCTGTAAATCAAGACATTGACCAAATTTTAAAATTAAGACAAGATTATTATTATTTGAGAACTTATATAGTTTTTATAAATAATTTTCTAGCTTATTATAATGTTTTAAATAATTATAATTTAAATCTGATAAATGTATTTTCTTCAAACAAAGATGCGATTGAAAAAGGAAGTTATGTAGTTTTACCAGCATCTGGAAATGAAATTTTGAAAGAATATTGACTTTTGTATACAGAAGATGAATACAAAAACAAATTAAAAGCTGATGAAGCAAATCAATAAAAATATTTACAAGTCCACAATTTTGTGGGCTTTTTTATTGTGAAAATAAATATTATAAAATTTTGAAAAATAAAATATAAGAAAATGATTTTTTTTAAACTGTGATAAATGGAGCAAAAACAAGTCTATTTTTTTCATTTTTTACAAAATCTTCTTTCAAAAAATCTAGATTTAATTCGCTTCTATAACCTGAATTTCACCTCTGAATCATATGGTAACCTACAGTTTTTATTTTATAAAAAATATCATAACGATTGCAAGTTCGAGGACAAACTTCATCTGTAGCATAAAATCATTTTGATGGATTTTCTATAGCTGAAGTATCACAAAGCCTTCAAGTAAAAACCAAAGCCCAAGGATAATACAAATCAACTGAAAAATTATTAAATCTATCATTGTCAAATAAATCTCATCTTTTTTCCATATAATCCAGAGTTATTCTTTCTATTTTGTATTTTTCTAAAAATTTTCTGTAGATTTCAAGACTAACTTCAGCAGAATTATAAAATCTCATCTGCCATTTTACTATTTGGTCTCTGAGTTTTTGTTTTTCTTGTTCTGATTTATTTTTTATCAATTCTCAAGCTGGATGAGCTTCATAACCAAAAGTATCAACAAGTGGAGTTTTTAAAATTTTATGAATCAATCTTCAAAAAATAATTTTTAGATTTGGAAATTTTCTGTTTATAAGAGATAAAACTCAGTAATCATTTACAACAATTTCGATAGAATTTTTTATTTTTAAATCATTTAAAAAAGCTAAACTTTCTTCAAGCCTTTCCATCATTTTATCTCAAACATAAGGTGTTACAAAAGTAAAAGTTCTTATTTTGTGTGGTGGAAAATTTTTGTTAAATTCTACAAATTTTTCTACAGCTTTTTCTATTTCTTTTCTCATTGGAACAAGAAATTCACAGTTATCACTTCAATAATAAATTCCTGAAATTTTATTGAAATAATCCTGACCAAACCTTTTTTTTATTTCTCTGATTGCCATAAAATTCACTTCATACTGTGGAGAAATAGTTTCAGCCAATTCTCAAGGAAAATTTTGCATAAAAAATCCTACAAGTTCTCTATCATCTTTTCATTTTGAAAGTAAATTTCAAGAATTTAGCAAATCAAAATATTCTAAATTTGTTCACAAATGTATAAAAAGTTCCATAATTTTCTTCTTAAAAATAGCCTTGTTATTTTAATTATTTTTTAAAATTTTTCAAAGAAAAAAAAGAGGATTTTAAAAATCCTCTTTATATAATAGACCCTAAAACGTTGGTGAAGTTTCACCTTATATTTTCCTCCTTTTCCATAGGAAGTCCTTTTCCTTTAGCTTAATGCCTGTTTAGTTTTCCTTGTCTTCCTTGGGTCTTAATGCAGTCCCCTTTTACATCCTGCAAGACCGCATTATATATAAAAAATTTTTCTTGTCAAGAGAAAAATAAAATTGCTTATTTAAAATATTTTTTTATAATGCCTAAAAATTATTTATAAAGTAAAATCTATGAAAATATTCCCAAATCCAGAATTTGTTAAAAATGCATATTTCAAAAGTTTTAGTGAGTATAAGGAGCTTTATAATTATTCTATGAATCATTTTGAAGAATTTTGGGCAAATCAAGCACAAGAAAATCTGACTTTTTTTGAGGATTTTACTCAAGTTTTAGATGAAAAATATTTTCCAAAGCTAGAATGGTTTAAAGGCTGAAAAGTCAACATTTGTTATGAAGCTGTAGATAAAAATCTCAAAAAAAATGCTGATAAAATTGCCCTTATTTTTGAGTGAGAAAGATGAGATAGCCAAAAAATAACTTACAAAGAATTAGCTGAAAATGTAGGAAAATCTGCAAATTTACTCAAAAGTCTGTGAATTGTAAAGTGAAGTAGAGTCATTTTTTATATGCCTCAAATTCTAGAAAGTGTGTATTTAATGCTGGCCTGTTTGCGTCTCTGAGCAATTCACTCAATTGTTTTTTGAGGTTTTTCAGCTGAAAGTTTGAAAGACAGAATAGAGGATTTAAAAGCAGATTTTTTAATAACTGCAGATTGAGCTTTTAGAAAATGAAAACCATATTTACTAAAAAATATTGCTGATGAAGCTCTGGAAAAATCAAGTCATGAAGTGAAAAAAGTCTTGCTTGTAAAAAGGAATTTTGAAGAAATAAATATTTCTAAAAATGATGTGATTTACAATGATTTGATAAAATCTCAAAGTGAAATTTGTGATTTTGAAAAATTGGATAGTGAAGATACAAGCTTTATTTTGTACACTTCTGGTTCAACAGGAAAACCAAAATGAATCATTCACTCAACTGCTGGATATGCTCTTTGGGCAAAGCTTACAACAAAATGGGTTTTTGATTTGCAAGAAAATGACATTTTTTTCTCAACTGCTGATATTTGATGGATTACAGGACATACTTACACAGTTTACTGACCACTTTTAAATGGTTGAACAACTCTTATTTATGAGTGAAATCCACTTTTTCCAAAAGAAGACAGAATTTGGGAAATAATAGAAAAATACAAAGTTTCAAAGTTTTATACAGCTCCGACTTTGATTAGGCTTTTGCACAAAACTGGGGAAAATTTACCAAAAAATTTTGATTTATCAAGTTTGAAAGTTTTGTGAAGTGTTTGAGAGCCAATTGACAGTGAAACTTGGGATTGGTATTTTGAAACAGTTGGAAACAAAAAAGCTTCTATTGCTGATACTTACTGGCAAACTGAAACTGGAGGGCATATCATAGCACCATTTCCTTTTGCTATTCCCATGAAAAAAAGGTCTGCAGGCTTCCCTTTACCTGGAATTTGTTGAGAAATAGTTGATAAAAATTGAAAAAAACTTTGAGTGGAAGAAAATTGATTTTTTGTGATTTCAAAGCCTTGGCCAGCTATGGCTCGCTGAATTTGGTGAGATGATGAAAAATTTGTAAAAACCTATTTTTCAGATATTTTTAGAGAGAAAAAGCCTTTATATTTTTCAGGAGATGGTTGATTTTACGATGAAGACTGATATATTTTTATCACTGGAAGGGTTGATGATATCGTCAATATTTCAGGGCACAAAATCTGAATTGCTGAAGTGGAAGACATCGTTGATAAAGATGAAAATATTGCAGAATGTGCACTTGTTTGAATTCCTGATGAATTGACCTGAGAAGCACTTTTTGGATTTGTAGTTTTGAAAGATAAAAAAAATATTTCAAACAAAGATTTACTTCAAAAATTAAATATCTCTCTTAGAAAGGAAATCTGACCAATTGTTTCTTTAAAAAATATTTTAATTACTTCAGAATTGCCAAAAACAAGAAGTGGAAAAATAGTCAGAAGAGTACTTAGAAATCTAGCAAAATGAAAAGAAATAGAAGGAGATTTAAGCACTGTTGAAAACAAAGAGATTTTATGAATAATAAAAGAAAAAATCAAAAATTTTAATTAATAAATTTTAAAAATATGATAAATACATCAAATACAAACTCTAAACTTTTTTTAGAGATTATTGATTGGATTGAGGAAAATCCAAATATTTTAATGCAAAAAGTTTGTGATGAAAAAAATGATATAAAAAACTGAGCAAAGCTTATAGTTCGTGAAAGTCAGTCTGCAATTTTGATTTCTGAATGAAAAATAGCTGATAGTTTTGAAGCTGGAAGCCATAGTCTTTCTACTAAAAATATTCCTATTTTATCACAAATAAAAGGTTGGAAGCATGGTTTTGAAAGTCCTTTTAAGGCTGATGTTTATTTTTTCTCAACAAAACAATTTGTAAATGCAAAATGGTGAACAATTTCACCAATAGTTATGCAAGATCCAAAATTTGGACAAATACGTCTTCGTGCCTTTGGAACCTACAATTTTAGAATTATTGATGTAAAAAAATTTTTCAAAGAGTATGCAGGAACTTACCCAATTTTAAGCTCTATAGAGTTTGAAGTGCAAATTCGTGATTTTATAGTTTCAAAGTTTTCTGAAATAATTGCAAATCTTGGCTTATCAGTGATGGAAATGAATAAAAACATTTCTAAAATAAACGAAGAAATCTCTCCAAAAATATCTCCTTATTTTGAAGAATTTTGACTTGAAATAAATAATTTTACTGTAGTTTCAGTTTCTCTTCCTGATGCAGTAAACGAAACTTTTGACACTGTAACAAGTATGAATATGGTTGATGATGTAGAAAAAATGCAAAAATTTCAAACAGCAAAGGCTATCTGACAAGAAAATTCTACTGTAAATAATGCAGTAAAAGATTGAGCTGCAGTTGGTATTTTGATGGCATCTATGATAGAAAATCAAAAATCTGATAAAAAAGCTGAAGATGAAAGCTTTGAAAAGCTTCAAAAATTGAAAAATCTTTTTGAGAATTGATTAATTGATGGAGATGAATACAAAGCTAAAAAAGCTAATATTTTAGAAAATTTATAAAATAAAAAAGCAAACTTGTAAAAGTTTGCTTTTTATAATTTTTACATTTTGTCTTGACATTTTTTTAGATTTTAATATTATTATTACATAACAGCTGTTATATTACATAAGTTATAATATTAAAAATATGCCAAAATCGATGACAATTACCAAAGAAATCATTATAAAGACAGCCTTTGAAATGGTTAGAAAAGAAGGATTTGCAGTGCTTTCAGCTCGAAATATTGCTAAGAAAATAGGTTGTTCTACACAACCGATTTATTGGTCATACAAAAATATGGATGATCTCAAAGCTGAAGTTTGTCAAAAAGCTTTGTCACATCTCAAAAATACTATGTGTCAATACAAAAAAACAGGCAACTCATTTTTGGACTTGGGACTTGGATACATTCGTATTGCTCACACTGAACCTGCTCTGTTTAAAGCATTTTATATGGATAATATTATGCAGATACAAATGACCGATATTATTCCTGAAAATAAGGAAGTTATAGAGTTAATGAAAAATACTGAGGATTTTGAAAAAATGTCTGATAAAGGAATAAAAAATATTTTTTCTAGATCATGGATGTTGGCTCATGGTATAGCTTCTCTGGTAGCTGTTGGAATGTTTGTTTATGATGAAGAAAAGATTTTGGAGATTATTAGGGATTATAATTAAAAAAATATGAATGATATGAAACACAAGATTATAGAAATTAATGGAAATACCATTCATTATTATGTGAGTGGAAAAGAGAGTGGAGAAACAATTGTCTTTCTGCATCCTGCTTTTGGTGATCACAGATGTTTTGATAAACAGATAGATTTTTTCTCCCAAGATTATCAGGTAATCACACTGGATATGTTAGGACATGGTTTAACAGGTGTAGGAAAATCAAAAGACAAGCTGATTGACACAGCTATACACATTGCAGAAATTCTCAAAGTTGAGAATAAAGACAAACTACATATTATTGGAGTTTCCCTTGGTTCATTGCTTGCACAAGATTTTGCATTAAAATATCCTGATAAAATATTGTCTCTAACAGCTCTTGGAGGCTATAATATCAATAAGGAACAGAAAGAAATTGCCAAAGCACAAGGCAAAGAAATTTTTAAATGGATGTTCAAAATGATTTTTTCAATGGATTCATTTCATAAATATGTAGCGAAAGTTTCTGCAATAAATCCAGCTGAACAAATCCGAGCTTATGAAAGTGCAAAACATTTTTCACGAAAATCATTTGCTGTTATGTCTGGATTAAATAAGTTGATGGCTAACAGAATTGTTCAAAGAAACTTCCCATTATTAATTTTGGTTGGTGAGAAAGATACTGAATTATCAATAAAAGCAGCTAAACAGTGGTTCAAGGATGAGCTGACAAACAGTAATCTTGTCATAATTAAAAATGCTGGGCATTGTGCTAATATGGACAATGCTGAGGATTTTAACAATATAGTCAAGAGTTTTATATCTGGAAAGCCAATAAATAGTAATTCTAATTATTAACAAAATGAAAACTAATAAAAAAACTTTTAGAAATGTTGCAATATTTAGCTTTATTGCTGTTATTTGTGGTTGGATAGGTGTTGGTGTGGATAAGTTGCTTGGAGAAACTTCAAATTTGGAATCTCTTGGAGCTTTGATTTTTATTGCTACACCACTTTTATGTACAATCTTACTTCGTCTTTTTGGAGGAGATGGCTGGAAAGACCTTCCTTTAAAGCTAAAATTCAAACAAAATACTTTTTGGTATCTGTTTGCTTTTGCAATTTATCCTGTAGTGATTGGTGTGACATTATTTTTTGGAAATTTGATGGGTTGGGTAGATGCAAGCAAATTTAGTATTGTTGCATATTTGCCTATTTTTGCAGCTGCATTTTGGCCTGAATTTATCAAAAATATATTTGAAGAATCAGTTTGGAGAGGTTATCTCACTGTAAAAATGGAACAACTTACAAAAAATGAATGGTTGATATATTTGGTTGTAGCTTTGGTGTGGCAAATCTGGCATCTGCCATATTATTTGATACTTTTGGATGATGCTTATCTTGCAAAATTTTTCCCTTATGGTGAAGTTTTGTTTGTTATAACAGGATTTTTTGTGATTGGAGTTTGGACGATTATGTACACTGAAATATTTTTCCTTTCACGTTCGCTTTGGCTAGTGGTTTTGATGCACACAATGGAAGATTCCTTAAATCCACTTATCTCAGAAGGATTTGTAAATATTCCCTCTGAATACAATTGGCTGATTTCCCCAAGCTTGTGAATAATTCCATTGACAATATATTTATGTGTTGGATTGTATTTGAGGAAAATTCGTAAAAAAAGAGACAGACAACAAAATAAGTAATTTAAACTTTCTTTTTTTAAAAAAATCAATATAATAATTATAACTTATTTAAAAATAGCCACTGATATCAATGGTGAAAAATCACAAAAACGGAAACTCATCTAAAGTGGAAAATTTTATTTTGGTTAAGTAATCTTCTGTTTTGCAAATGGTTAATTGGATATTTTTTTATAAGCTTTTTAATTTTTAAATACAATACATATGCAAACAACTCCTTCTCATCCATGGAAATTTTTTATACTTGTTTGGGTAATGAGTTTGCCTTTTTGGATTGCCTCATATTATATACAAGGAAGTAATTTACCAGATAATTTACCTCTAACCGATATTGGAGCTGCACTTACACCTATGATTGCAGCAGCTATTTTGAGATACAAAGAGGGTGGAACGCAAGCTGTTAAACATCTTTTTGCTCGTACTTTTGATATTTCTCGCATACGAAATAAAAAATGGTTGTGGGTTGCTGTTTTTCTCTTTCCTCTTTTGTATGTTTTGACATTTATTGTACAAGATTTATCAGGATTTTCTGTGGGAAAATTTGTTTTTCCTTCACTTATGGTATTGTTAGGAACACTTGTTATGTTTTTTATAGCAGCAACCGTAGAGGAATTAGGTTATGCAGCTTATGCAACAGAAGCATTACAAAAAAAGTATAATTCTTTGATGACTGCATTGATAATTGGAGTACCTTGGGCATTGTGGCATCTGAATTCTATGATACAAATAGGACAAACGCCTCTGCTTATTATTTGGGGCTTGCTTGGTACAGTAGCAGTTAGAGTATTATATGTATGGTTGTTTAATAATACTTATGCTTCGGTCTTTGCACTTATTTTGTGTCATACAATTGCCAATACGGCTCGTACCAATTATCCTGGTGGACGCTCTGCATACGAATTGGGAGAAGGAATGATAGCCTATGGAATAATTATCATAGTAACAATTATTATAATATGTATTTATGGAAAGGATTTAGGCAGAAAAATTGAATAAAATAAATTTTATTATTAACAAAATTATAGTAATTATAATATAAAAAATATTTATTGAAACTTACAAAATAAATAAAATTAAAGTTTAAGAATATGAATACAGACACAAAAACTTCAATGTATGATAGTTGCTGGGATAAAATTTTTCCACAAAGTGATAAGGTTAAATCTATAATTTCAATGTTTTGGATTTTAAATAAGCACAAAAATTTATAAAATGATAGAAAATATTTTAGACAAGCTTAAAAAAAGAGCTGAAGAAACAAAAAAATTTTGATGAGAAGCTGTTAAAGAAATAAAAATTGAAAATATTTCTTGCCCAAACTGTGGATGAACAAGAGATGATTTATCCAGTTTGAAATCATGTCCTTACTGTGGTTTTGTATTTATAGAGTGAGAGCTCTCTGACTGAATATTTATAAAAAAATCTGATAATGATAGAAAATAATTTACAAGAAACTTATAAAAAGTTTGATATTTTTTTAGAAAAGCTTAAAAAAAGAGCTGAAGAAATAGCAATAGATGGACAAGAAACAGTTCAAGAAGTTTATGACTCAGATGATGATCTTTATAAAAGAGCTTTTTGGTCATTTAAAAAATGATTAGAATGAAAATTTTAAGAAATAATTTCTAAAGGAGAAAATATTTATAAAACTAAAGTAATTCCTGAAGAACAAAATTTTTGAGATTGAAGTCTAAATCTAAATGTAGAAAAAAAATTTGAAAAATGGAAAGATTCTATAAATTATCTAAAAGAAAGTATTTTTAGAGATTTAAAAGAAAAAACTTCAAAAGACTATTATGAAGAGGTAAAAAAAGAATTTGAAGAAATAAAAGACAATTTTTTTTGTACAAATTGTGGAGCAAAGATAGAATTAGAACAATTCTATACTATTTCAAAATACATAACTTGTAGTTTTTGCAAAACAAAAAATATTTTTCACCCAAGTGATAAAATGCGAGAATTACAATTTATGAGCTGAAATTTTCCTGAAAAAATGAAGTTATAAATTTTTTATTTGACTTATGAAAAAATCTGATATAATTAGGCTAATTTTATAATTTAACTTTAAAAATATGTTTGATTTTAAAGGAATGTTTAAATGATTATTTTGATGATGAAGTGATTCAAATGATGTAGAAGATCAACTTGATGCTCACTCTCGTTTTAGTTATGTTAGTAACTTCACTTCTATGATGGAGAACACTAATTTAAATGCTTTTTCTGATGCTTATAAAATAAAAGATTATGAATCTGCGTATGAACAAATAGAAGATTCTGTTGAGGAATTTAATGAAGTTATAAGAGATCTTAAAGAAGAAGAACCAGATGAAGATTTATGAAATGATATGTCATTAGTAAAGGCAGCTTTGAAATATTTTGAAACTGTAAAAGGTATGATTCCTGACTTGAAAAAAGTGGTTGATGCTGCTAAAGCTGGAGATCAAGCTACAGCTGATAAACTTTTAGATGAATGGAATGCTAAAGAAGCTGAATTAACAGATGAGTGGAATAAAGTTCTTGATGAATTTATTGAAAAACACAATGTACCTTGGGAATCACCAATGTAATTTCTTAGTGCAAAATTAGCCCGAAAGGGCTTTTATTTTTATAATATTTTTTTATGAATTTTTTTAAAAAGTTATTTTGATGATGAGACTCTTCAGCTGATGATTATCTAGAAAATGTACAACTTGAAGTAAACGAAGAGCATATTCACTACTCAAATGAAATATACTGGATTACAAAAAAAGTTTGAGATATGATGGAATTAATGAATGAAGCAATGTCAAAACAAGATTATGATGAAGCTGAATCTGTTCGTTTAGATTGGCTTAAACTTGTAGATATTGCTAGAGATGAATTAGATGAAGTGGGAGATTTTAAGTGAAATTCTTATTTGCTAGATTCTGCTATAAAATATTTGCATAGTTATAAAACACTTTTAGAAAATGGTTATAAAAAACTGATAGAGCTTCGTAAATCTTGAAATAAGTGAACTCCTGAAGAACAAAAACAATTAAAAGAAAACAATGAAGATATAGCATTATTTACAGAAATATTTAATGATTCTGTTGATGAATTTGTTTCACAATATGATTCAGATGGAAATTTTATAGAATCAAGCTTTGAAAATCCATTTTTAGAGCAAGCAAAAAATCTAGATACTTCTTCAGATCCACTTTTTGAGCCAATTCATGGAATTTCATTGCAAGACTATGCTAAAATAGCTTATTTTATGGCAAATTGATGAACAGCTGCTGATGTTTGTAAAATTTTAAACATCGAAATGCCAGTTTTTGATGAAGCAAATGCTCTTTGGCTAAAAAGAATGACAGAAGACAAAACTTTTATGGTTTCTATGAAATATGCTGAGTATTTTGGTCAAGCTGGTCAAAATAACAAATTTTTAAATTTTAAAAATGGAAATGATAATTCTAGTGATGATAAAAATAAATTTTTAAAAAGACTAGAAAATGATGAAGAATTTTACTATGAACTTATGTGAGCCCGTGAAGCTGCTTATGATTTTGGACTTGATTGAGCATCTTGGATAGAACAAAATTTTTGAATTTGACTTTGAGAATTCCAAAATATAGCTATGAAATGGATGCAAAAAACAGATAAAATAAACGAAATGTTAGCTCATAAAGAAGCAAAATACAAAGAATATTATCTAAAACTTTCTAGAGAAAATAATGAAAAAGTAGCTGATGATATTGAATTTTAAATAAAAAAGAAAGAATTTTTAAAAAATTCTTTCTTTTTTTAGTAAACAAAATCTACTTTTATTTTTTTGTTTCAAAACTTTTCTGAAATTCATCCTTCCCTAACACAAACAACCTCCTCAAATTCTGAAAATCTTTCAAAAATCTCATCAAAATTCACTTCCTCTCATTCAAAAGTTGCAACTTCATAAAGTCACTCATTATAGGATTCTCAAATTATTTCAAGTTTTCATTCCATTTCCACTGTCAAATCTGAATTTAAAATTTCAAATTTTTCAGAAAAATTTTCCAAAATTTCTTTTGAAGTAGGAAACTCTGTTTCACCAAAAACAAAAATATTTTTATTTCAAGATTTTCATAGACTTTCTACAAAATCGAGATCCAATTCTACTTTTGGATTTCATTTTACAGTTATGTTTCATGCAAATTTATACATATTTTTAAATTAAAATTTATTCTCAAAAAAATAATTGTTCCAAAACATTTAAAAGTTTTTGCTTTGAGTGTTTGTAAAAACTTTCATCATCCAATAGATCTGCCTCTATAAGCTTTATTTTCCTTCTTTCAAGTTCCTTTCTTTCTCAGTTTGACACAAAAATATAATCTCATCACTTTACAGAAATATCACTTTTAAAAGATTCAAGTTCAGCTTGTGATAAAATAGGTTTTTTGTTGTTTGCTATAAAATAATCAATTCTTCTTCACAAAAATCTTTCTATTTTATTTACAAAATCAAGTTGAGTCAATCACATAGTTTCTCCTCATTTATTTGTATTATTTCAAATATAAATAATTTTTGCATCTGTCTCTTTTATAGATTTTTGAACTCAAGAAATTATAAAATTTGAGATAATTGAAGTAAATAAATCTCCAGGTCAAATAATTATAAAATCTGCTTTTTCTACAGCTTTTGAAACTTTTTTATGATGAACAGCATCAACAGAACTATCCATCAATTCTAAATCTGCAATTCCTGAAGAATAATTTGCCTCATTTGAAATTTTGTCTTGAGTTTCTACTATTTCTCAGTTTCAAAGTACAGCTCTGATAAATGCTTTTTTTGTAGTTACTGGGATTACTGAAGCATTAACTTTTAGTAAATGATGCATAAAATCTAGCATTTTATCATAATCTTTATCAAAATTATAATAAAGTGAAGCCATCAAAATATTTCAAAATTTATGTCATTTCAAAGTTGATTTCAATGGAAGTTTAAATTCAAAAATATCTTTTGCTTTTTTACTTAAATAATCAAATAATTCTCAACTTTGATTTTCTACAAAATTTACCAAATCATCTTTAAATTCAGTTTCTTTTCAGAAAAATAATATTTCTTTATGAACTTGTAAAAATAAATCAAAAATAGTGAAGTTTGAGATTTTTTCTTCATTTAAAAAAGTGTATTCAAAAACCAATTTAAAATATGATTTGTATTTTGATTCTGATAAAGAAAACAAACATCTTCTTAGGTCTCAAGGTGGTGGCAAATGAAGCCCAAGCTCATTGTTAAAAGCTTTCATCAATTCTCAAGTTGTTCTTCAATCATCACTCATAGAAACTATTGAAGAAATCTCTATTTTATCACCAAATTTTTTATTTAATCAATCAAGTAAATTTGATTGTCAATTTCCTCATCAAATAGTAGTTATTTTCATACAAAAAAAATTAAAAAATATTTTATTTTCAAAAAAGTTCTTTTATTTTTTCATTTGTTATTTTTTTACTAAACTCAACTCCCGGTTGGTCAAAAGCATTTATCTCAAACAATTCTCATAAAAATGCAACTTGCATTTCAAAGAAAAATATCAACTCTCAAAGTGTTTTTTCATCTAATCTATCAATTTTTATTGTATAATTTTTTATGTTTTTTTCTGTTAAAGACTTAGCTGTTCAGTATTTTTCAATATTTAATAAATCACCAAATCTCATTTCACTTTCTTTATCAATTTTATAATTTTTGGAAAAGCTTTCTATCTCTAAAAATATAACAAATTTATCATTTGGTCATTCTCTATACAATTGCAAATCTGAGTGTTGGTCTGTACTTCAAACTGAAACTGTTAGAGTTGGTCAAAGTCAGTTTTTTCATAAACTTTCATTGAAAAGTTGTTTATACCAAGATCAAAATTCTTTTAAATTAGAAGAATATGGGAAAAATACAGTAATATTTTTAGAATTATTTTTATAAGCATCATATTGTAAAAGAGCTGAATTTAAAGCTAGATTTGAAATTAAACTATCTTCAAAAAATGCTTTTTTATAATTTTTTGCTCAAACAAGAAGTTTATCAATATCTATTCAAGCCAAAGCCAAAGGCAAAAGTCAAACAACAGACAAAACTGAAAATCTTCATCAAACATTTTCTTGAAGCTCAAAAACTTTGAAAGCTTTTTTTTGTTTTTCTTCTGCAAACTTAGAATTTTCTCAAGCAATAAAAACAAAATGTTTCTTCAAATCAAGTTCTTTTTCTATAGCTTTTTGTTTAAAAAATTTGTAAGCAGACATAGTTTCTATAGTAGAACCAGACTTAGAAATAACAATAAAAAGTGTTTTTTTGATAGAAATTATTTCACTTAAGTCTTTTATTTCTTCTGGATCAACATTATCTAAAACATAAAGTTTAGGGAAATCTAGTCTTTTTTTCAGACTTAGTTCATTATAATATTTTCACTTTATAGCAGACAAAACTGCTTTTGTTCAAAGAGCACTTCATCAAATTCAGATAACAACAACATTTTCAAAAACATATCTATTTTTTTCTACAAATTTCTGAATTTCTTTTAAGCTTTTACCTTCACTCAAATCAACAAAACCAAGCTTATCTTGTTTATATTTTTTTGATAATTCTGAAATTGATTTCTTTATTTTTTCAGAAAAATCTACATTTGTAAATCATGTATTTACTCAATCTATTTTCAACATTTTATTTTAAAAATTTGTTTTAAAAATTAAAAATTTTTTACTAAATCAGATAAATATTCTTTTAAATCATCTCTGATTTCATCATTTTTTAGTCAATATGCTATATTTGCTTTTAAAAATCATATTTTATTTCAAGTGTCATATCTTTCCCCTTTTATCTCAACTCAATAAATATTTTTCTCTTTTCTCATAAGCTCAAAAGCATCTGCAAGCCTAGTTTCTCAATCTGCATTTATAGGAGTAGATCTTTCCAAATAATCAAAAATATCTGGAGTTAAAACATATTTTCAAATAACTCAATGTCTAGAACTTGTCTCATCTTTTTTTGGTTTTTCTAAAAATTTTTCAACTTTAAAAATCTCTCAAGATTCATCTGATTCGATAACTCAGTAACTTGAGACTTCCCTATCTGAAACCTCTATAGTTGCAATAACTGAACTTCAAGTTTTTTCAAAAGCATCTGCAAGTTGAGCAGAAGCAGATTTTTCTCAATCAACTAAATCATCTCAAAACAAAACTAAAAATGGCTCATTTCAAATAAAATTTTTAGTTCTAAGAATAGCATCTCCATCTCACTTTGGATAAGGTTGCCTTACATAAGCTATATTTGCAAGATTATTTACTCATCTAATAGTTTCTAAATATGAATTTTTTCAATCATCACTTAATCTTCTTTCAAGTTCAATATTTGCATCAAAATGGTCTTCTATAGCTCTTTTACTTCTTCCTGTTACAATTATGATTTCTTCACAACCAGCTGAAACAGCTTCTTCAACCAAAAGTTGCATAACAGGTTTATCAATAATTGGAAACATTTCCTTTGGAAGAGCCTTTGTAGCGGGCAAAAATCTAGTTCACATTCAAGCTGCTGGGATAACACACTTTTTTATTTTCATACTTTTAAAAAATTAGTTTTTAAAATATTATCCCCTATTTTAATCTTTTTTAAAGAAAACACAAGAAAAAAGCTTTCAATTCCTTTGAAAGCTTTTAAGTTGTTCAACTGCCTCCTTCAATGAAGGCATCGCTAAACTCAGAAAGATCAAATATAACCTTTGAGCCATCAACCGATATAATTTTTTTATCGATTGTTGAGATTTCGCTCCCATTTCTAAATGAAATGGTTACTCTATCAATATCCTTTACTTTTCTTTTAGTTTCATTTTCTATAGGTGTGCTAGCACACCCTGAAATTATAGAAACTGACAATAAAGTTAAAGCCAAAACTTTAATTTTGAACATTTTTTGTCTCCTTAAAAGTATTAATGTTCTTACCTTGAAATTAAGGTTTTTAGATTATAAAATATTTTTTAGTTTTGTCAAATTATTTTTCTGTTAATTTAATATATTTTTTACTTTTATAGAAGTTTGAGGCATTTTATTTTCTAAAATAGCTATTCTGCTTCCTCAATCAAACATAATTATTTTTAATTCTCAAGAAAATATTTTTTCAAGAGTTTCTGTATCTTGATCAAGAAGCTTATTTGAAAACACTGAGTATGAAACTTCATAAGGCAAATTTTCTTCTTTCAAGGCTTGCTCTATATGTACAGGAAAAACAAAATCTTTAAATTCTGAGAATTTTAAATTTTCTTCAAAAACTTTTGAATTATATCAATTAGCTCAGAATTTAGAAGAAAGTCCTTCAAAAAGCTCTTTTAATTTTCTAGAATAAGCTTCATTTCTTTTATCTTCTGAAAGATTATTCATATAAGAATCATCTACTAATATGCTATTTTCCAATAAATTTTATTTAAGTTTTAAAATATTTTATTGAATCAATATGTTTTCTACTTTATTTGAAACTGAAAGTCATCTATTTAAAATTGCTACCTTATCAGGTCAGTTCACAAAACAAATCTTTAATTCTCAAGAAAGTATTTTTTCAAGAAGAATTTTGTCTAAATCAAGAACTCTTTCAATATTTACAACAGTGAAAACTTCATACAATAATTTTTCTTCAAAAAGCAAATAATCTAAATGCTCATGATTTATAGTATCAGAAAAATCGTAAAATTTCAAATTTTCCTCAAATATTTTTTGTTCAAAATCTTTTTTTCAAACTTGCCAAGCTATACTTTTAAAAGTAGTTTTCAGTAAATCAGAATAAACTTTCAAGCTCAGTTCTTCTTGCTTATCTTCATATGAAAATGGTAAAACTATACTTTCCATAGCTTAATAGATATTTTTTAAAATAATCTCAGCATCAGGATCAGTAATTCAAGCGATA
Source organism: Candidatus Gracilibacteria bacterium HOT-871 (assembly GCA_002761215.1). Taxonomy (GTDB): domain Bacteria; phylum Patescibacteriota; class Gracilibacteria; order BD1-5; family UBA6164; genus GN02-872. The sequence goes on along the minus strand of CP017714.1, from coordinate 101,235 downwards.
CAAGTCATAACTTCAGTTTCATCAGTTGGGAATCATTCTTCTCAAGTGAAGTTTTTGTTTATTTTATCACTTCCCTTTTCGATTTCGCACATACAAGCTCAGCAAACTCCTGTATAGCAGGCTGCTGGTATATCAATTCAAGCTTCAGTTAGTTGTTCAAGCAATGTTTTATTTAAATCAGCAGGCAATTCTTTTAAAATATTTCAATTACTATCTTTTATGGTTATCATCTTTTTTCTAAAATTAAATTATTAAATTTCAAATTTTTCAAACAATATTTCTGGTTTTTCTTTTATAATAAAATTTTCTTTTTTAGCTTTCAACTCAGCTAATTTTCCATTTTCTAAATATAAAGAATAATTTTGTAATCACAAAGTTTCAAAAAGTTTTGACATTTTTTCTGGGAAAAATGGGTATAAATTCAGTCAAACTTGTCTCAAGCTTTCACAAATTGTATACAAAATATTTTTTGCTTTTTCCAAATTTTCTTCCTGTTTCATCAGCTTCCAAGGCTCTGTTTCAGTTACAAAAAGATTTAAATCATCCAAAAATTTAAAAGTAGAATCTAAAACAGCTTTTAGTTCATATTTTTCAAAAAATATTTTGAAATTTTTATCATATTCTTCAAAATTTTTTAAAATATTTTCATCCATTTTTTCATTTTCAAATCCATTTTGAAGTTCTAGTTTCATAGTCAGAACTGTGGCTCTGTTAAGAAGATTTCACAGATTATTTGCTAGCTTAGCATTATAAGTCAAAACAGCATTAGCTTGGTCAAAATCTCAGTCTTGTCAAATATTAAAATTTGATAAAAGATACAAAACAAGCAGGTCTTTACTGTATTTTTCACAGAATTCAACTGGATCTATCACATTTCCTAGAGATTTCGATATTTTTTGTCAATCAATAGTAAAAAATCCTGTTGTAAGAATTTGTTTTGGTAATTCATAACCAACAGACATAAGCATTGCTGGCCAATAAATAGCATGAAATCTAATAATATCTTTTCAAACTACATGCAAATCAGCAGGCCAAAATCTCTCATCTCAGTTTTGACAAACTGTTACATAGTTAAACAAAGCATCATACCAAACATAAGTAACTTGCGATTCGTCAAATGGCAATTTTATTCAAAATTTGTTTGTTTCTCTACTTATGGAAAAATCTTCAAGTCATCTCTTCACAAAGGCTATAACTTCATTAAATCTCTCTTTTGGAGTCACAAAATCTGGATTTTTTTCATAAAATTCTAAAATCTTGTCTTGATATTTTGAAAGCTTGAAAAAATAGTTCTTTTCTTTGATTTTATCAGGTTCTTTTAAATGGTCTGGACAAACTTTTTTTCAATCTTTTTCTATCAAATCTTCATCTTTTTTAAAAGCCTCACATCAAACACAGTAAAGTCACTCATAAACTCATTCATAAATATCTCAATTGTCAAATGATTTTTGCAAAACTTTTCTAACCAATTCATGATGTCTTGGCTCTGTAGTCCTGATAAAATCTGTATAAGAAATACCTAATCAATCCCAAACTTTTTTATGTTTTTCAGCCATCATATCAAGATATTCTCAAACAGGCATATTTTCCTCCTCTGCTTTTTGTACAGCTTTTTGGCTATTTTCATCAACTCAAGTACAAAATTTTACATCAAATCCAGATATTTTTTTGTATTTAAATAAAATATCTGCAATAAGAGAACTGTAAGAGTGTCAAATATGAGGAATTCCATTTGTATAATAAATAGGAGTTGTAACAAAAAAAGTCTTTTTCATCATATATTTTTTAAGAAATATTTTTTTATATTTTATATTAAAAATGTGATTTGTAAAGATAGAATTTTAATTTGAAAATATTTTTTTGAGATTATAATTTTTGTATTAATTTTTTAAAAATATTTGTATGAAAGCCAACGAAAAAAGAATTCAAGAAATGGATAATGAGATGAAAAATCTTGAAAACTACATAAAAGAAATGAAAGATTATCTTAAAAAAATGAAAAAATTTCAAAAAACTTTTCAAAAGTTAGAAAAATATTATTGAGAAGATTGGATGGAAGATGAAGAAAATTGAAAAGATTTACAATATGGAATTTTAAGTGAAGATTGACTTTATAATTTATTTTTTGAAAAGCAAGAAATAGAAAAAGAAATCTTAAAATTTTTAGTTGCAAAGATGTAAAAAGCTAGGTTAAACCTAGTTTTTTATTTTATCCAAAACATCTAGCCTTTTAAGCAGAGTTGGGTGAGAATAGTAAAAAAATTCATACAAAGGATGTGGTCTCAGGTTTGATAAATTGTTTTTTGAAAGTTTTATCAATGATGTTTTTAAATCTTCAAGATTATGATTTTTCCCAGCAAATTCATCAGCTTCATATTCATTTTTTCTTGAAAAAATATTTCATAAAACTCCAAAAATCAAAGAAAGTGGAGAAAAAATTATAGAAAAAGCAATAACTCACAAAGCAAAACTTCAAGAGTTTGAACCAAGAGCAAGACTAAATTCTGTATAATTTAAAACTATTCACAAAACATAAAAAATTATTCCAGTTTGAATTATAGAAAAAATAAGCATTTGTAAAGTATGTTTTTTCTTGTAATGACCGATTTCATGAGCCAAAACTCAAACTAATTCTTCATCTGTCAAATCAGAAATAAGTGTATCAAAAAGTACAATTCTTTTTTTTGGTCAAAGCCCTGAAAAATAAGCATTTGCTTTTGTACTCCTCTTACTTCAATCAATCACAAAAATATTATCAAGCCTGAAACCTACTTTTTTTGCAAAATCTTCTATTTTTTCTCTTAAACTTCAATTTTCAAGTGGAGTTTGTTTATTAAAAATAGGAACAATTAGGCTAGAATAAAACATCAGCATAAAAGTTGAAAATCAGACCATAAGAGCCCAAGCCAAAATCCAAAAATATTTTCAAGCAAAAAAATAAATTAAAATTATAATTGAAAGTAAGATTCATCAGATTATAATCGTCAAAATAAGTGATTTTATAAAATCTTGAAAAAATAATTTTTTATCCATTTTGTTGAATCAATATTTTTGTTCAATTACAAAAGTGTAATAATAAGAAAAAGGTAAATTCACAAAACTTTGAGCTAGAAATAAAACAAGAAAAAACAGCAAAGTTGAAAAAAATTCTCAAAATCAAAAAGAAATGATATAATCAAATATTTTTCAGAAAAATCAAAAAAGTACAAAAATAAAAATCAAAGCTGAAGAAAAAATATTTGAAAATTTTGAGAAAACATATTTTTCCCTTTCATAAGACATAGATTTTTTATATTTTTCTTCATCATAGATTTCAGAAAGTTCTACAGGAAGCTCATCATTCCATCTTGTTTTATTTAAATATTCTAAAAATACTCAAATTAAAAAATCAAAAACAAGCAAAACTAAAAAAATATAATAAATTGTTATCACATCAAAACTCATAAATTTTTATTTAAAAAATATTTTTTAATATTTTAATCTTTTAAAAAATAAGTCAAAAAAAATTGGTTTTTAAAAACCAATTTTTTAGTAAAGTTTCCCAACTTTTACAACAAAATCTTTATAATTAGTGTGATTTTCTGTCTTTTTGGCTAAAGTTGAAAAAATAGCTTGTTGATAAAATGCTGGTGTTCTGATGCATCAGTGAGACAATCAGTTCCCATTTACATCTCAAATATGTCAAAAAATAGCTCAAGCCTCATCAATTTGGTATGACATAGGCATTATTGCTCAACCATTTGGTCATTCTTCTCTTTCTGGATAACTTCAAGAAACATTGTATTTTCTCAAACCACGAACTTTACTTAGTGTATTTTCAGGTGTTTTATGTTCTGGTGTTCCAGGGGAAACATAAGTCAAAACTTCAAGTTTTCAATCAACATACAAAGCTAAATAATATTTCCCAGCAGAATTTCTTTCTATTTGTATAGAATTTCATCAATTTAGTGAAGAGTCTCAAGGTTGCTCTCAATTTGATTCAAAAAATTTTTGTAAATCCTGACTTATAAATGTTCAAGAAATATTTTCTCAAATTCATTCTCAGTAAAAATATTTTTTACTAAATGGATTTCTAAGTCATGATAATGGTAATTGTTTATTTTTATGTTTTTCATAATCTGAAAAATATTCTCAAAGATTCAATTTATAAAGTATTTCTACAGGAAGTTTTGCTTTGTCAAGCTTTGAATAATATATTTTATAAATGTATTCCAGAGTCTTTGGTCAAATAATTCAGTCAACATCCAATTCTGCTTCTTTTTGCATTTCAATAACCTTTTTATAAAAATCTTGTGATGTTTCTACTCAAAATTGCTCTTTAAAAAAAGTTACATCTTTTTCTCAAACATATCTAATAGAAGATTTTTCTGTAACACTAGATTTCAAAGATTCAAGTTCTCATCAAGTATTAGCTTCTACAGAATCATAATCATTTTTTAAGCTTTCTAAAGCCAAATCAGGTTCCTCATTTTGAGGGATTTGTTTTGGATTAAGCATTCATTTCATAATTTCTAGTCAAACATTTGTTTCTTGATTTCAATCAGAAAAATCTGGATTTTCAAAATTTTCATATCTTGGTGATTCCATTTTTTGTATTTTTAACAGTTAAATATTTATTACTTTTAAATTATACATAATATTTTTATAAAAGTCAAAAATCAGGCTGTTATAATTTTTAGAAAAACTAGATCAAAAAAAATTGGTTTTTAAAAACCAATTTTTTAGTAAAGTTTTCAAACTTTTACAGCAAAATTTTGAAAATCAAAGTTATCTAAAATAGAATAAATAGCATATTGATAAAGAGCTGGTGTTCTGATACATCAGTGAGACAATCAGTTTCCATTTACATCTCAAATATGTCCAAAAATAGCTCCTCACTCGTCAATTTGATATGACATAGGCATTATCGCTCAACCTCTTTGATAAGCTGTTTCTGGGTAACTTCAAGAAACATTATACTTTCTCAAGCCACGCACAGGATTATATGTATTTTGAGGAGTTTTATATTGTGATGTTCCAGGTGATACATAAGTCAAAACTTTAAGTTCTCAATCAACATACAAAGCTAAATAATATTTCCCAGCAGAATTTCTTTCTATTTGTATAGAATTTCATCAATTTAGTGAAGAATCTCAAGGTTGCTCTCAATTCGACTCAAAGAAATTAGCTAAATTTTGGTTTATATATGTTCAAGAAATATTTTCTCAAACTCATTCTCAATAAAAATATTTTTTACTAAATGGACTTCTAAGTCATGACAATACTAATTGTTTATTTTTATGTTTATTATAACCATCAAAATAATCACTTAAATACCTCTTAATAGTCATTTCGTGAGGAAGATTATTTAGTTCTGAATAATAGCTTTTATAAATGTGTTTTAATGTATCTGGTCAAAGAATTCCATCAATATCTAAACCAGCTTCTTGTTGAATAGTAGAAACTTTATTATAAAATTCTTCTATATCAATTCAAAAATGATTTATAAAAAACTCTATTTCACTTTTTCCTACAAATTTTTCAGATTCAGCTAAACTATTTGAAGAAGTATTAAATGTCTCAAAAACAGGATCAGATTGAAAATTTTCATTATCTTCTAAACTTGTAAGTTTTAGTTCAGGTTCTTCAATACTTTGTGAAACTGCTTTTTTTGTAGCAGTAATTCAAGCCAAAACTGCAATTCATCAAGTTATAAATTTTCTTCTTGATTGATTAATATCATTTGTTTGATTATTTAAACTCATTTTATTTTTTAAATAGTAAAATTTTTAGTGGTCAGATTATTATAAATATTAATAAATAATTGTCAAATTATATTTTTTCCAGATAACTTCAGTCTCTTGAATCAATTATTTTATATCATTTTTCTATTAAAATATCTCTTATTTCATCAGCTTTTTGAAAATCTTTATTTTTTTTGAAAATATTTCTTTGTTCAAAAATTTTTAAAATATCTTCTGGAACTTCTTGTTTTTCTAAAATTGAAAAATCTAAAATTGCCAAAATTTGGTCAAAAGTTTTTGCTATTTCTAGCAAAGAATTCAATTCTGATTTACAAAATGAATTATTTTTTAATCAAATATTTACAAATTTTATAAAATTATGAAAAACAGAAAGAGCCTCAGGAGTGTTGAAATCATCTTCCATACTTTCCAAAAATTCTCATAAAAATATTTGTAACTCATCACTAAATTCTTGGCTTGGTAATCTGTTGTCTGTATTTTGATCCAATTCCCTAGAAATATTTTTTAAAGTTTCATCAAAAGAATTTACCACAGAAAAATTTGACTCAAGTTTTGAAAATGAAAAATCTATTTGTGTTGAATATTTTCAAGAAATGTAAGAAAGCCTGATTGCTCTATAAAGTGTAGATTTTGGCACTTCTAAATATTTTTCTTCTAAATCTTTTAAAGTATAAAAGTTTTTTGCAGATTTAGACATTTTTTTACCATCAACCATCAAATGCCCAGAGTGAATCCAGTATTTTGAAAATTCTTTGTGAGTACAAGCTTCAGTTTGAGCAATTTCATTTTGATGATGAGGAAAAATCAGATCAATTCATCACATATGAATGTCTATTTGTTGCCCAAAATATTTCATATTACAAGCAGAACACTCTATGTGCCAACCTGGTCTTCATTTTATTTTTACAATAATTTCAGAGTCATTTTCTTTTACAATTTCAACATTTTCATTTTGTAAACTTGACTTTCTAAATCTTTCATTTTTTGGAATTTTAAATTCTTCAAGCCAATAATTTGGTCAGTCACTTTCTTTCCAGCTTTTCCACAAAACAAAGTCTGAAGCTGAATCTTTTTCATATTCATCATTATCAACTCTAGCTCAAGCTTTCAAATTTTGTTTTTCAAGTCCTGCTAACTCTCAATAATTTTTTGAAGTTTTTATATCAAAATAAATACTTCAATCATCTGACAAATAAGCATTTTTTCTATTTAGCATTGTTTGAATCATTCTAGTCATTTCTGGAATCAAAGTTGTAACTGGAACTATATTATCAGCTGGGATTATATTTAAATTTTTTATATCATTTAAAAATATTTTAGAATATTTTTCTGTAAAATTTTTCAAACTTTCTCCAGCAATTTGACTATCTCTAATAGTTTTATCATCAACATCAGTCAAATTCATGGTTGAAACAACATTGTATCCCAAAAACCTCAAAGTTCTGATAACAATATCTTCAAAAATATAAGCTCTAAAATTTCAAATATGAGCATAATTATAAACTGTTGGTCAGCATAAATAAACCTTTACTTCCCTACTACTTAAAGGTCTAAATTCTTCTAATTTTCTAGTTTTTGTATTTTGTATTTTCATTTTTTAATTTTTTAAGAACTAATTGTGATGCTTTTATAGGATTTTGTTTTGAAAAAATATTTCAATTTATAGAGATATTTGGTCAATTTTCACACTTTCACATACACAAAACTTTTTCTATTTCTAGATCTCCTAACTCTAGCTTCAACTTATCATTCTCAAGTCTCAGAGCTATATATTCAGAAAATTTTGATTTACAAGTACTTCAACAGCAAACTTTTATTTTCATAAAATTTAAATTAACAAACCAGTAAGTTTTAGTTATTATAACTATTTTTAAAATAAAGTCTACTGAAACTGCAGTTTTTGTATATTTTTTAAAAAACAAAAAAAGTAGCTATTCTTAATGAATAACTACTGTAAAATTCTAACATTTTAAGAAATGGTGCCCCCAAGCAGACAATTGTGTAAAAAGTTCAATAAAAAACAACTAAATATTTTAAAAGAATTATCTAAATATATTATTAAAAATCAAGAAGAAGTTATAAGAATAAATGAAAAAATTATGGAGTTATATAATAGTTAAATATCCTTGTTATATATAAGACTAGATGTAAAATCTAGTCTTTTTTTAATTCTTTAATTTGATTTTTAGAAAGAGCTTTAGAAGAGCTATAAAAGTTATAAGGTAAGAAGCAAGATAAGATAAAAAGGATTAGCTTTTCTAGTTATTTTTATCTTTTTTAAATAACTTTTCTATTTTTTCATTTAATCATAATTCTTCTATAACCTTATCTCTTAAATAAATTCATAAGGCATTTAAAATTTGATTTTTATCATCTAAAAGTCAATTTTTAAATATATATAATCAAACTCATTCCATTATTTTATCATTTTCAGCATCTAACTCTCGTATAAGACTTAAACTTTCTTTCTCTATATAATATAATTTCTTATTTTCATCAACATCTTTTACTTTTCTTTCTATTTCTCATACTAAATTAGGTTTATATTCTTCTATAATAGTATCAAATCAACTTTCTCTTATTAATTCCATTCATCTATCATTTAATCTTAGAGGAGAATTTGCAGTATAATATGGGGAACTTTTACTCTCATAATTCTTTAAATTACTTGGTATTCAGCTAAAATCTCAATCTTTAAGATATACACTAAGAGTTTTTATATATTCTTCTATTCCCTGAATCTTTGAAACATCTGTTTTTATTAAACCTATATCTCTCTTCATATTAGTGTAAATATAAACTCCTACACAAATAAAACCTAAAGTTTGTGCTCCTATAGTTATTATTGTTCACAAATCCATATTTTTTATTATTACAAAGATAAAAAAACTTCATAATAAAAATCTAAAATTTATTAGAAAGTATTGTTATAATAACATATTCTTTTTAAAATGTCAAGTAAAAACTTAAATTAAAGTTTACAATTTATAGAAATATTTTTTATTATAAAATTAATTATTTTTCTATTTTCTCAAACATTAACTCAAAAATTCTCAAACACATCAAAGCAACTTCAGCTCTAGAAGCTGGCTTGTCTAGATCTTTTCAATTAAAAATTCAAAGCTCTTGTGCTTTACTTAACTTTTCTTCCATTTCTTGACTCATTTTTCCTTTGAATCTATAGACTCAAAGAACATCATTATAATTAGGATACACTGATAATTTTACACAATCATCAGCTCATTTTCAATCTCAATTTCAGACATTTTGTTCAATAACCTCAAAAGCTCAATTACCAAATGTCTTTGTTATTATAGCAACGTGTCCATGTTCTCATCTATCCCAGAAAATTATATCTCAAACTTGAAACCTTGATTTATCTGTTATTTTTTCAAATTGAGATGCAGGAAATGTGTTATAAGTATTATCCCAACCATTTTTTGCAGAACCTCAAAAACTTCATAATTTAACTCATAAAACATTTTGAGCATAATGTTTTATTAAGTCAACACATTGATGACCATAGATTCAATCATAATCAATACATAATCATTCAACTTTTTTTGCATATTCTTTTAAATCCATATTTTTTTAATTAAAAAATAAAATGAAAGTCCCAAAAAAGGGACTATTTTAGTATGAATCAACTCTTGTTTTAATTCTAACAGCTCTTGCATAATCTTGTAGAGCTTTTTTTACTCTTTCAGCTTCATCAGCTGTTACAACTCCATCCTCAAGTACTAAGTCTCTGAAGTAATCAGCAGCTTGGATGAATTGTAGATATCATATTTTATTTGATATATCCGCTCTAGCTTGTCCTGTAGCTTCAGCTAATTTTCTTTTTAATTCATGAAGCTCTATAGCGTCTGTAGATGTAAAATCAGGAATATCACTCAAGTTATAATCTCCCTCTAATAGAGATAAGTCAAATCCTTTTGTTGTTTCAGCCATTTTTTTTAAATTAAAATATAAAAATAATATTTTGTTTGCTACTTTTTCGGGCTACTTGCACAAGTAGCAGAAGTACAAAAGCCCGATATTATTTATAATATTTTTTTCAATATTTCTGCAAAAGGAAGAAAATAACTAAAAATAAAGTAATTCTCTCCCAAAGCTTAGTCCAATTTTTTATGAGTCTAAAAACTCATAAAGCAAAAACAAAATTCGAATATGTAAATCATTTTTTGAAAAAATAATCCAAATCATGCTCGTGACATAATAATTCAATATCATTCCACAGAGCAGAAAGTTTAGCTTTTTCAAAATTTTTGAATGAGTTTAAATTTGCTTCAATAATATCTGAAAAATTAACTCATCATTTTCAACCACAACCATTTATGATTCAAGATTTTTTCATTTCTTCAATTTGTTTCTCAGAAAAATTATATTTTAAAATTTTTTCAATTGTTCTTTTCTCCATATTTTTTTATTTTTTAATAATTTTTTCTACAGCCACCTTTATTTTTTCTAAAATAAATGATAAAACAGCTGTTATAGCGTCATATTCTGTAGCTTTTTTCCCAGTTCTTATCTCATAAATGTTTCACACTATAGAATATAATTCAGCTAGTGCTAAGGCTGTTATAAGTCAACTCATCATAGTCTTCATATCTTGGTGCATAAGCACTCACATAAGTCCAACAGAAAATACAAGTAAAATTAATACCATCTTAGATACTATACCAGCTATAGCAGTTTTACTTTTAAGATTTTTATGCATTATTCAGCGAATTAATCCCGTAAAATAATCAATAAAAAGTAAAACAGAATAAATAACAAACATTTCTTGATCTAATTGTAGATAGCTAAATAGACTTACTATGTATATACTGAAGCAATTAATTATTATTCATAATTTTATTTCCATATTTCTTTTCAATTTTAGATTATTTCTACATTAAGAGGAGTCTTATCAACATCTTGTTGAACAGCCTCTATAAGCTGTTCTTGTTGTTTGTTTTTTTCCTCTTCTAATTTCTTTTTTTCTGCCTCCAAGATAGTGTTGTATATAAAGCTGTTAATCTTAGATGATACAACTTCAACTATATATTGAGCTCTAGACATAGTGTTTTTAGTCTTTACAACTTCTCATATAAGAGAAGTCATCTCTCAATCTTCATCTATACTCAAAACCTCAATAGTAACAAATCTTTTGTCTTTCTCTTTATCTTGAAGCTCAAAGTATTCAGAAGCTTTCATTGTTCAGACTTCTTTGATTGCTTCTATTTCTTCTTGATACCCTAAGGCATCAGATATATAATTAATATCTTTTTCAGTGATTTCTTTTTCTATTTTTAAAGTTGGCATTTTTTTTAATTAAAATATTAAATTTTTAAGGAACAATTTTCAATGTGTTACCTTCTCTCCATACTCCTCAAGTAGGAAGTCACACAGGAGAAGTAGGCACATTATCAAGTTTGAGTCTGTTAGCTCACAAAGTAAGAGCTCCAAAATCATTACCATAATTGATTACTAAGTCATTACCTGTAGTAACTAGAGCTCTTCATTTTTGGTTATTTGGATCTTTTCTATTAACTCAATCTTCAGTATTTAACAATAATTCAACTCATCAATTGAATATTGATCAGGGAGTTACAAGATATCATTTTCTAGTAAAAGAAAAATGATCTACTCAACCTGTACTATTTTTGAACTCATACCACAAGTTGTCATTATCTCTAACTCTCATTCATAATTTCCAGAAGTTTCAAGTTGTTTTGTTCTCTATGTATCAGATACCAGCTCCCCAATAATCTCAAGGTGCAGGTGTAATAGATGACATTATTCATTCTCTAAGAGAGTAATAATTCCAATCTCACCATTCAGTAGCTGTTTTTTGTTTTCTGAATGCCATTCCTTCAATAGTGTAAGCTATCTGATGTAATGGATAATGTGAAGGAGTTGTACTATCCCAAGCATTAATTGTTATGATTGTACACCAACCTCAAGAACTAGACAGTCAGATTTTATTTGGCTGAATAAATCAATAATGTATATGATGATTTTTCCAGAATGGATCATTTGGGGCTCTGTTAGTATCTCTGATATCTTGTACTTTTTGATATTGTGAATCACCTCATCAGCCTCATCAAGTTGGGATTCAATCTAGCTTAATTTTATATTCATCCGTGAAGTCATTAGAAGTCAACTGTTTTCAGCTGATTTTCTCAACTTTTCTATCATCCAAATCTTTAAAATTATGATTAAGTTTACTTATTGAGTCTTCATTTGAGTTTTCTTTATAGATGTAATCATCTTTTAATATTTCTTTTATCATTTCCTAATTAGTTAATAGAAATACTATTTTTCATTGTAAGGCTTCTCTAGAGTTATTTCTTAGGGTTAAACCAAATTTAGCCTTTATTACAATATGTTGTGTTCAAACCTCAACAATTCAAATCATATCAGAATCATTATTAACTCTTGTATAAACCATCTTTGCTTCATTTCTTGGTGTATTTTCATCAGAATAAAAAACTCTATCTACACCTATATCAGTATGGGCTACTTTTCAGATTTGTTTTCAATTACTCCAGAATCATTCAAAATTATTTCCTAAAACTTGAATCATTTTAGGTATAACGCCTAAGTTATGATTAATAGTTATCTCCTTACCATCTATATTACCAGTTTCAGGATATCTTTCTCTTGTTATATCGGTTTGTATTATTGCACTTTTGTTTCTCATATTATTTTCAATAGTATCAAACCTTTCACTAATATGATTTGTAGGGAATTTATAATTCCTTTGAGTTTCATTGTCATATGCAATCAAACTCATATTTCACTTAAAATCCGTCTTAGGTAATCAATTAATATTGATATTCATAGGAGGGAGATTGCCTTCAGGTACTCTTCAGTTTCAGTCCAATTTTAAAAGTTGATTTCAAGAATTGAAATCATTTCATTGTTTTGTTATACTTATATCTCCCTTACTTATTTTATCTCTTACTTCTCAAGCTAAGGAATTTATTTCTGAAGCTGTTAATGCTTGCATTGCTACATCTCAAATAGAAAATTCTAGTGAACTTTGAGTATTTTCTGAAGCATTATAGTTAAGTGGACAAGCTTCAACTGCTCTTTCTATAATAAATTTATCTCAGCTTTTTGATTTTACTCTTACTATTTCCATTTGAATAGGAGATGTTCAACTGTACTTAACAAGTGTTAAGTTATACTCCTTTGTAATATCATTAGCAAAATCATCTCAAAGCAATTTATGATTTTCTAAAATTAGCAAATTTCAAATTGCAGTTAGAGTATTTTTTATTTTTAATCTAACATTATTTCTTTTGTTTATGTACATAAAAAAATATGATTAACTAAGTATTAATCATATTTTAAGTAAAAAAAATTTAGAATAAAAGTACTAAATATTTTTATAATTCACTATTTTTCAAGCATTTATAGTTATATTATTAAGTCAAAATGCTAATTCTTGTATTCTTTTTCAGTTTAAATTTAGCTTTTTATTGATATTTTGTAGAATTATAAAATCTCATACTTGTAATCCTTTATCAATATTAATTAAATCAATAATAATTTCTCATTCTGTATTAATATTTATTTCAGAAATATTTTTATTTAAAGTTAAAACTCTTTTATTTTTTTGTTCTTCTATCAAGATGATTTCTCATCTTTGATTTATAAAAAAATGGTAGTTTTCTCAAAAAAATTCTTCTAAAATTTTAAAAAATGTTCTTTTCCCTCTTGTTTTTGGTGGTGGAATAGTAATATTTCTCATATCTGAAAAATTATCACTCCATCTTCTTCAATTATAATCTATCCATCTTGTTCAATTTAAATCCTTTATTTTTTCAAGTCTTTTATATCAATTTTTAAAAATTGATGTTCAAAGAAATTGCATTTTATTTGAAATATTTTTATGATTATGAAAATCTGAAATAAATTCATTAATAGCATTGAAAAGATTTCAACTATAGATTTTATCTGTTTCAAAATCTGAAAGTAGGCTTACAAGTCATTCAACTTGTAGCCTTATTCATTCTCAATCTGTAATTGAAAAATATCTCTCAATTCATCTTATAACTCAAGTATATTTATGTAATCATTTTTTATATTCTTCATCAATAACAGAATATTCAATAAAATCTCAAACCTCATAATCCATTCTATCAAATGGAATTACAAGATTAATACTAAATCTTCATTGTCATCAATTTGTTATTTCTGAAAATTCTAAGGAGTCAATATTTTCAACATTACTTATTTGCTTCTTGAATTTTCAATTTTTATCATAACAATTTAATTTTATTTTTGTCATTATAATACAATTTTATCATATAAAACATAAAAATTATAATTCAAAATATTTCAATCTCAATAATCAATTTTTACTTTACAAGGTCTTCAAACAGGAATTTCTATAAATTCTCATAAATATATTACAGGTGTTCAATTTACAGTAATTTCGTAATTTTTTCAATCAAAAACTATAACACTATTTGCTATTATATTTTCATTGATTTCAAGTTCATACCCATCTATAGATAATATAATCTTATTTATACTTCATGAAATATTTCAAACTTGCAAAATTGCTTGAAATTCACTACTATAATCACTGTCTATAATCATCACAGTTGCATTTAATCTTGAGTTTTGATTTTCAAAAGATTTTGTAACTACTGTTTCTGAAGTCCAAAATGGAGATAGACTTTCAAATTTTATCTTGACTTCTGTTCAGTGATATTTTAGAGGTCAAACTGTAAATGAAGTAAGAAAAACATCTAAATAAGAAATATCTCAATTATATTTTTTATACAATTTTCAAGGATTATTAAAAGTTTGTTTCATTAATTGGATTTCTTTTTCAAGGTTTGTGATATTATTTGAAACAATTTCTAGTTCTAATTCTATCACTTGTTTTTCAAACCTTCTGTTTTGTAAGATTCAACCATTTTTAAGTGGTGTTTGATATTCTTTTACTCAAATTTCAGGAATATTATTGAAATTTGCTGAAATCAATATATTTCAATAAATTTGGTTTTTTTCTGGTTTACAAAAATCAGCAATAGTATTAAAATTAAAAATACTTCAAAAATCAGATTTAAAACTATATTTTGTGAGAATTTCATTTGAGAAACTAGATATGGTTTCTCAAATTGTAAAATCTCATATAAATAATGGATCATTTAAAGGATTGTCATTAAAAATTCTATAATTTATCATTTTTCTATTTTTTAATTTCTAAATTACTCATTCATCTTTGAGCATCTAAAGTTCAATTTGTAACAGTTCTTTCAATATCTTTTTTGCTCATATCTTTTGAGATATAGTAGTTTTGGTTGATATCTCAATAATTTATAGTTCTTGTAACTTCTCTTGTAGAACCATCAGCTTGTTTTTGTACAAATGTGGCTTTAAATCATTGTCAAGTAAATCAAAGTTCAGCCATCTCTCTTGCAATCTCTATAGCTCTGTCTCTCATTTTTTCCATTTCTCAAATTCTTTCTCAAGTTTGTTCTCTTATAAATGAAGTAAATAATTTTTCAGCTGATTCTTTTTGTTTTATTGTTTCATCATATAATTTTTGTTTTTCCTCTTCTTGTTTTTTATATTCATCAAGCTCTTTTTGTAATTTTTCTTTTGTTTGTTCAAATTCTGCTAAAATTTTCTCTGTTTCAAGCATTTCTGCTCTTTCTTTAGCTTTTTGCAAATCTGTTTCACTTAAAAGCTTATTTCAGTATTTATCATTTCAATTTAACCTTTCTTTCTCTTTTAATAGTTTGTTTTCTTTTTCTATAAGCTCTTGATATTTTTTTAAATCGCTTCAGCTTATTTTTCATTTATCTGTTGCAAATTTTTCATTTGTTTTTATATCTGATTTTCTAAAAGATTCAGAATAAAAACTTGCTCATTTATCTTCTAGAGCCTTTTTTTGGTCTTGTAATTTTTTTAGTTCATCTTCTATTTTAAAATATCTATCTCAAAGTTTTGTAGTTCTCTTGTCTAAAGCTTCCTGCATTTTCTCATTTACATTTTGAATTTTTTCTGATATCTTTTTAAGTTCATCTTGATATTTTTGAGCTTTATCTATAAGTTCATCATAATATTTTTGAGCAATATTTTTTCATTTTTCTATATTTTGCTTGTCTTCTTTGTATTTTTTCTCTTGTAATTCTATAAGCTTTTCATTTTCTTCTTTTTCTATTTCAAATCTATCTTTTTTTAATTTATCTATCTCTTTTTCTGCTTTATCATATAATTCTTTTTTCTTTTTAGCTTTCTCCTCTTCTTTTAGGTTTAATTTATCTATTTCATCTATTTCAGCTTGATATCTTCTTTTTATTTCTTTAATTTCTTCATCTATTTGCTCTTTTAATTCTTTTGTTGATTTATCTTTTTTACCTCAACCACCACCTTTTCTTCAATTTTTATCATCATCTAAATCTCAACCAATATAACTGTTTCATTTTCATCAGTTATTTTCTTTTTTTATTTCATCTTTAACTTTCTTTATTGCTTTTGAAGTTAAAGCCTCTGTGTTTCATTGTTCAGATAATTTTTGTATAACATCTTCATGGTATTTTTCTTTATATTTTTGTAATTCTCTTATACTTTTTACCTCTTCTTTAAAGCTTTTATTTGCACTATCAACAAAAGCACTTTTATAATTTAAACTTTTATATTCACCTTTTTTTAATCAATTTGCAAATGTGAAGTCTCATATTTCTAAGTTATTTGCAATTTTCTCTCAAATAAGAGGAATACTTCTCATTAATCAAGTAAAGCTATTTACCCAATTTTTTGCAGTATTAAAAGCATCTTGCAGTGCTGTTCATAAATGATATCAAATATTTTTAAAGGCAACTCAAATATTTTCTACAATTGCAAAAATATTATCTCAAAAATTTGAAAAAAATCCTATAAATCAAGATAAAAGATTAATTACTCAAGTTGTAACTCATAATAAAAATAATTTAAATACATCAATAGCATTTGATAAACCATATGAAATTTTATGAATTATCATTTGGAAACCTGCTAACATTTGAGGAATATACTTTACAAAAAAACTAGATAACCATAATTTTATATCAGCAAAAGTTTCTCAAATTTTCCCCTTCCAAAGTTCCCATTTGTTTGAGTTTATTTGAAGTTTAGAATCAACAGTTTCAAGTCTTTTAGAAAATTCTTGTTCTAAATCTTTTGATGATTGTTTTACTTTATCCATTGCATTTTTTAGAATTTCTGAGTTTTGTCAAACTGATAAAAATGTTCTTTGTAGTTCAGAACTATTTCAAAGCAAATCTGAAATAATTTTGCTCATATCATTTCCAGTAGTTCAAAGTCACTCTACAAATTTTAAAAATGCTTCTCAAGCATCTTCTTCCCATAATCTCTTGAACTCTTCAGCTGTCATTCAAGAAATTTGAGCAAATTTTTCAAGTTCTATTCAACCATCAGCAACAGCTTGATTTATTTTTAGAATACCTTTACTTACAGAGCTTCAACCTGCTTCAGCTTGTATTCATAAATCAACAAAAGTTGTAGAAATAGCTAAAATTTCATCTCAAGTTAGTCAAACTACATCTCAAGCTGAAATTATTCTGTTAGCAAAATTAAGGATTTCTCATTCATTAGCCTTAAAATTGTTACCTAAAACAACAAGGCTATCAGAAAGTTTTTCTATATTTCAAATCCCCTCTCCTGTAGCTGACAATATTCTAGCTAGTACTTGTGCTGCTTCTTCTCTAGATATTCAAGATATAGCTGTTCATAATTTTGCAACTACTGTTGTAAACTCTATAATATCTTCTTTTCAGATTCACATTTGACCTCATACTTCAGCTATAGAAGCTAATTCCTCATATGTTAAAGGAATTTGTCTTGCTAAATTTTTTAATTCATTATTTAGTTCTTTATATCATTCAGCTGTAGTATCTATAGTCTTTTTAACTCAGGCAAAAGCACTTTCTTGAGATTGAAAAGGTTTTGCAAAATAGTCTATTCAATTTTGAATTTGACTTAAAACTGTTGCAATAGAAGATAAAGATAATATTTTTTGATAAGTTTCTTTAAGTCTATCTCCAAGGTTTGATACAGAGTCAGATAATTGAGAAAATTTATTTTTTATAGTTCAAATAACACCTCAAACATTTGCTTGAATAACATTTGAGAACCTACTTAGATCTTTTTCTCCAGTATTAATAAAATTTCTAAATTCTCTTCTCGCTTCTGTTAAATTACTTTTATAATTTTGAATATCTAATCTTAGTTTTTGTTCCTCTTTTAAAGTTCAATTAAAATTTTTTAATTGTTTTTTTGCTTGTTCTACTTTATCCTCAAGCTCTAAAATATTCATTTGTAATTTAAATCTAAGCTCTGGTTCAAGTTTTTTATTTGTGTCTCTAGCAATTAAATCAGCTTGTGTAAGAGTCTTTTTATATTCATCTAAAGACAGTCTAATTCAAGTTTCAATTTGAGTTTCTTTTACCTTTCTTTGAACTGTTTGCAGATTTTGTTCAACATCTTTTACAAAATTCTTATTAACTTTTAAATTTATTGCTCATTTTGATTCAACTTTTTTTACAAAATCCATTACAGATTTTTCAGCTTTTTTTATATCTTTTTCAAAAGTGCTTAAATCTAATCACATTTGTATTTCTATATTTTCTGTAGCCATATTTTAATTTTTTAATATTTATTTTATATAAATAATAAAAAAAAATTTTCTGAATAAAAAACTTTATTTTTTGGGAAAAATGATTATAATATAGTAAATAATTTTATTTTCTTTTTCAAAAAATATGAAACAAGAATACATAAACCATTTCAATACCATTTTTTGAGAGTGAAGATATGAAGAAATGGAAAAAGAAGAACTAGAACAAGCTGAAACTTTGTTTTTTAAAACTATTGAAAACAGAGGTTATAAAATTAAAGAAGATATAATGCTTCTTAATGAATATGAAAAATTAGAAGATAATGAAGAAAAAATATATTTCCTTAAAAAAGTTTTAGGAAATAGAATGCCTGAAAAAATTTTTTTAAGAAAAATTATAACTTTTTCTCTTTTTATAGCTTTTGTTTTTTCACTTATACAATTTATAAAATTTTGGTGAAATGAAATAAATATATATTATACATTGTGATTTTTATTATTAACAATAATTCTTTTTATATTATTTTATAATAGATATAAACTACAAAGAAGATTTTATACAAAAGAAGAAAATAAAAGAAGAACTCAAGAATCAAAAAATATTTTATGAATTATATGAATATTTTTATTAATTAAATCATTATTCAAATAAAAAAAGACTAGATTTTACATCTAGTCTTTATTTTTTATTAAAGCATCTTTAAATCAAACAGTGTTAAAATCAAAAACAACTCATCAATTTTGATATAAATCTATTTGTATTCTTAATCTTTTAGATTTTTTTAGTTCTTCAAAAATTTTATTTTCACTATCTAAAAATCAATAAGTGGAGTCAGAGTCATTAGATCAATTTATTCAAACATTAAATGCTTTTTTATCATCAAATCTTAAAGTAGCAGTTCTATTATATGTTAGTATTTGTCAACTTTGTATTTTTATATAAACATCTAAGTTAGATTTTGATTTTCTTACAACTAATTGAGCATTAGTTGTTTTATAAGGGAACTTTTGTTCTACTGAATTTTTTGAAGTTACATAATATACCTCTTTTACTTCATCAGTTAATTTATCTTTGAAAGCTGTAAATAACCACTCAGGTTTTCACTCTTTTTCTTCTTTTTCTAGAGTTTCCAATAATCATTTTAAACCTGAATTTAAACTGTTTAATTTCTTTGTGTCAAGTGTTCCATTTTCATTTATAAACTTATCATTTATTTCTATTTGAGCTTTTATTGAGTTTATTCATCAATTAGCAATCAATTCACTACTTCTTTTTATTAAAGCATTTAGTGTTTCTTCAATTTTTCAAGTATTATTTTCAATTTTTCAAGAATTTATTTCACTTAAAATAACTCAAGAATTTGTTTGTTTTAAATTTTCAATTTCCTCTAAAGTCTTGTTACCTAGAGATATCATTCAAAAAATGAAAGTAAAAATTGTTAGAGTAATATAATATAATTTTTTAATTTTAGGAAACTTTTGTTTTACTTCTTGATAAACTTTAGGCAATAATAATATTCAAAAACTCAAAATAAATAAAGCAGGTACAGTTTGTCATTCAGTAAGAGTCATAAAACCTCATAATATAAAAAAGAATCATAATAAATATAGCAAAAAATTAAAAATAGTTTTCATAAAGAATAAGTTAAATATAAAATGTTGATATATTAATTAAAATTCTGGAAAGTCAAATTTATTTACTCTCTCCATAATTTCATTATAATTTTTCATTTCATTTTCAGTGATTTTAGCTTTTTCTTTGAATTTTCTGTTTTCTTCTTTTTTTCAGTTTTCAATATTTAAATTAAATTCAAATCAAGCAAGATATGATTCAAAAATACTAGGAGTGACCTCCTTTAATATTTCTAAAGGAGTTTTTCAATATCTATGTCAAAGCATATCTAAAACAGAAGGCATAAATCAAGGCTCTTCAATAGCACTTTTTATAGCATTTTCAGTTTTTTTGTTATTTCAGTAACAAATTTTTAAAATAGCCTTTAAAATTTCCATAGGATTACTATAAAAATCAGGCTCTTTTATATTTATTTTTAAAAATTTTATTGCTTGTAGATATTTTTCTTCTAATATTAAATCTTCAAAGATTAATAAATCATACATAGTAGGTTCCTTAAATGAGTAAATCTCTTTTCTACTTTCAAAATTAAGAGTTAGACTCAATTTTTTAGGAATATATAAAAATTTTTTATACATGAAAAAAGTGTAAACCAAATAAAACATAGTTTACACTTTTTATTTTTAGAATAAAAATTAAATATTTTCATCTTTAAATGTTATAGAACCACCATCAGAAAGTTTGAATGATAACTCACTTCAAGCAATATCTCCATCTCTGAATGCATCTACCATCTCTAAGATGTATTCTGCATCTAATTCAACAGGGGAAGCTTGTAAAAGAGTCATTTTTCAGTTTTCCTCATTTTCTCAAAAAAGCTCAATCATAAATTTCTTTTTACCTCTTTGAACTCTTTTTATAGTAACTTCTTTGTAGGCATTTTGGTTTATTGTTCAAGAAACCAAAACTGTTCCTTGTTCAGGAATATTAGTACCTTTTCTCTCTATTATAGTTCTATTTTTTACAACCTTAACAGTATAATCTGTATCTTTAACATAAGTTGTTGCTCAATCTTTAGATTTTACAACAATACTTGTTATTCACAAATTATCATTACTTCTCTCAAGCATTTCAATAATTCAATTTTTATCAAAAATAACTTTTTGATCTGTAATTGTGTTAGCTCAAGCAACCTTTGAAGTTACATCTAAATTCAAAATTTTTCAAAGTAATTCTGGATTTTTAGTTTTTATAACTTTCAAAGTTATGCTTCAAGTTGGCTTTTCTAATGTTAAGCTATCTCCACCTCAACAAACTAATTCTTTTGTTTCAGAAGTAGAAAAAGTAGTTTTTACATTTGTTGCACAAGCTACATCAAAAAACTCTCAATTATCTTCATAATTCCTAATTCTTGCTTTACCAACAATCAAAGGAAATAGATTTTTATTTCACATTTTCTTTAAAATAAAAAACAAATAAAATAATACAATTTTTTATTTATTGGGGAGTAAATAAAAAAAGGACAAGTATATAATACTTAATCCTTTTATAGAATAAATTTACAATTTCTATATATTTTCATAGAAACTTTTTGCAAATTTTTCTAGTTCTGTTTTTTCAAGCTCTAACTCTGTTCATTTTTGTAGCTTATCATCTCCATAATAAACATCACATAAAAGCCTTATTTTGACTTTCTTATCTTTATTTTCTGTTTTTTCTGGAGCTTTTGAAGCTTCAGTCTTTGTTTTTTCTGCCATAAGATTTTTTTTAAATTTTAAAATAGTAATTTAAATTATATAAATAAATTTTTTTGAATAAATTTACTAATAATAAAAATCAAATCTTTTTGTGAAGACAATTCTATCTTTATTATTTTTTAAAATAACTTCATCTCAAGAAGCTCTAACTATCAAAGTTTCAAATCAAGAAAAATCTTTTAATTTTGAAACTAAAAATTTTTCTACAACTTCCATATCTTCTTTGATTTGCATTCTTGTTGAGCTATCTTTTCAGTCAATTATTTGAATTTGAACAAGACTATTTGTGTAACAATCAATTTTTTTTGTAAAAATTGGTTGAATTAATAAACCTTTTTGCTCTAAATCCCTAAAAAATGAGCTATAAGCAATGTTTTCTCCAAAGATGATATTTATATCATTATTTTCTTTTAAAGCTTTTATAAGAAGCTTTATTTTTTCACTTTTCATTTTTAGTCAGTTAATTTTTTAAATTTTCATTCTAATTCTTTTTTTGACCTTGCAAACATTCAAACTCAATTTCATGTATAAAAAATTTTCTTATTTTTCTTATAATTAAAAATTTTTCATACTCAATATTCAACATAAATAGCATATTCAGTATCATTAAACACTTTTTGATATAATTTTCAATTATGTTCAATAATCTCTGATTTTTGATTATTCTGAATAAGAGTTTTTGTGTCTTCAGGTGTTTTCTCATCAATTTTTTTAATTAAAATATCTGAAAATTTATCAAGTCTTTTTTTCATATTTTCAGTATTTTTTTTCTTGATTTTATCCCAATCAATATTCACTTTTACTTTTATATCCATAAAATTATTTTAATTTTGCTAAAATTTCTATAAAAGGTTCTACTGATTCATAATTTATAAAATCTCTGCTTTGTACTATAAGTACTTCTTTTTCTCAAAAATTGTTTTCAAATTCAATAATATCTCATATTTGTACATCATTAAACTCTTTTTTTACAAATACAAAATAATCAGCCATTTCAGAAAAATCAGAGTTATTTCAAGAAGCATATTTCTTATATTGATTGATTTGTATATCACAAGCAATATCTTTATAAACCAAGTTTTTTGATCAGTCTATAGGATTTTCTCTAAAAATAGATAATAAAAATGTATAATCTAACATATTCTAAGTTCTAAAAAATAATCATCTCCTATTTTTTAAATAGGGAGTAAGTAAAGCATAAATCTCTGGAGTCATACAAGGGTGAATCTTTTTTAAAGAAAAATCTTCAGACTCTGTAGCGAAAGTTACTTGATTTCATCTCCTTGTTTCAGATTTGATAATTCTTTTACTTCTTGAATTATCTTTATTTCAGAACAAACAATTTGCAAGCAAAATAGTAGCTTGCTTGATTTTTATAGGAATTTCTGTAAATTGCATTTCTATGAGATTTTCTATAATGCTTTCAGCTCTTCAAACAAAAATTTTTATATCTTCATCAGTTAGAACTTTTAAAATTTCTGAACTATTTTTTACTTCATCAAGAGTAACAAATTTTAAATCTTGTGCAAAAATATTCATTTTTTATTTTTTAAAAATTAAAAAGATAAATAAATTATATTTTTATATTTCAAAGAATAAAAAAACAAAAAAGACCAGATATAAATCTGATCTTTTCTTATTAAGCATCTAATTTCTTTAAAGTATATGTATTTTCTCTAGCATTTCTTACAATAATTGTCCATTCTCAAAGTAAATCAATTGAGAAATTATCATCTTCTGAAGTAGGTTGTTTTATTTTTTCTAAAACTCAAGAATTTTGTAAATAATTTGCTTCAATTATTTTATCATTAAAGAAAGTTATTTCATCTTGAGGCATTTTAAGATCTAAATAAATTTGTGAAATTTCATTTCCTGCAACATTTATTGGAGATTTCAAAATTTGTACAGCTCCACCAATAGTTTTTGGTGTTGTACCATTAATTATATTAACATTAACTTTATCTTGAAATAGTTTTGAAATTGCTATTGCTTGTTTTGTGTTTACAACAACAGAGTTCAAATTACCTCAATTTTCTATAGCATATCTAAATGCTTCATTAACTAGATCTATTGTTAATGCTCAGTTTACAGCTTTTATATTGTCTGTAGCTCCTGATATTAAATCTCATTTTGCATCAAAATTATTGTTTGCAAAATAGAATAAACCTCAAGCGACTCTTCTTTCTCCTTGAGCAGTCATAACAGATGTTCTAATAGTAGAAGTAACTAGACCATCAAATTGCTCTCCCCATCTCTTATATGCTTGAGTTCTCAACTCATTTTTTACATCTTTGAAGTCATAATTATTAACTTCAGCTTGAGTTCTAGGGATTATATGACCAGCTCTTATAATTTGAGTATAATTATATCTAGTTCTAGGTAATTGTATTTGTCTTCTTTTTCCAACCTTTGAACCTTCCTCATTTGTTGCAGTTTCCACATAAAGAAAATCTGTAGTTTCTATTGCAACATCCGTACCTCAGATTTTTTGGGCTTTAGCTTGAGTTGAAGATATAATCTCAGTTACCATCAATCTTAAATCTCCTTTAGATTTTTTATCTTTATCTTGTACAGATAAAATATCTCAAACAAGTAAATTTGTTGTGTCTGTATCAATATCTTTATTAGCACCAGCTGTAAAATATCACACAGCAGTAGCTGTAGTTAGTTTTACTTTTACTGGAGAGTAAGACATTTCTTTCCATTCAACTTTTGTTGCAGTTACAGGTTTATTTGTTCTATTTCTCAAAGCAATAGCTCAAAGTCTACCTTGTTCTAAAAGTATTCTCTCTGTAATAGGTAATACTTCTCTTGTTACATCTAACATAGTTTAATTATTTTTAATAAAATAAAATTATTCAAGACTATTAATTAAGTCTGATACACTAGCACCAGAGTTTAACATTTTTTCAAAATCTGATGACTCTCAAGATTGTGGAGCTTGTCAGTTATTATGTAAACCAACTTTTGGTTTATTTTCATCATTATTTTTCCCAAATCATTTACTTTCTGCTTGAGTTTTCAAGTAGATTTCAATTTTTTCTTCAGGTAGTCAATCAAGAAAGCCTGCTTGCTCTTTCAAAAAATCTTCTCAAAGAAATGTTTTATATTCCTCAATATTTTTTATTCTATCAGCCTCTTTTTGTGCCAATATTTCAGAATATTTTTGATTTCATTCTTTTAATTGATTTATTTTTTCTTCTAAAGTTTCATTTTCTTGAAGTTCCAAAGAAGCTTTTAATTTTTCTAATTCATTTTCTTTTTCAGAAATTAAATTTTTAGCTTCCTCAGCTTTAGCTTTAGATTTTTTTCTTTCCTCATCTAGAGCTATTGCTTTATTTTTAGCCTCTTCTTGTAAATCAGAAACTTTTTTTTCTAAATCAATTAATCTAGTTTTAGACTCTAATAAAGAATCATATTCAGCCTTAGTAATAGTTATTTCCATTTTTCCTAATTTTATACAAATAAATTTTTTACAAGCTTTATAGGTAGCTTGAGAACAATATTTTTTTAAAGTAAAATATAGAAAAACTTCCCCAATAAATAGATTTTATATAAACAATTTTTAGAATAAATTTACATTTTTAAAATATAAAAATTAACTTTAAAATAAATAAAAAATATAAAACAATATTTATATAAATAAAAAACAAAAAAGGGGATTTTAAAAAATATTTTGTTTTTGAAAGAATTTTTTGAATTTCCTCTTTTTTTGGTCTTTGAATTTCTATATTTCTAATTTCTCTCATTTTTCTTGATTATTATTTAAATTTTCTCTTTGTTTTTCCTCTTCTATTTCTCTTAATATTTCTTCAGCTTCTATTTCATCTGTTGAATTTATTTTCATAATTGCTCTTTTTTTGCTTTGTATTCAGCTATCAAGCATTGTTTTCTGAATTTCAACTATTTCAGTAATATCTGAAGTCAATATCTCTCCAAATTCTAAGATTTGTTCAGAGTCAGGAATTTTGAAATTTTCCCAAAACTCAAGAAATAGATTAATTATAATTTCTCTGTATTTTTCTATTTTTTTATAAAATAATCCTGCTGATTTTATTTTACTTGTTCAACTTTCATTTCCTCATTCAAGTTTAATTCAAAAAGCAAAAAGGGGAATTGAAGTAATTGCCGAAATACTTCTTATTTGGTCATCAAGATACTCTATAGACTGCACAAGTAAATTATTTGTATTTCTGACAATTTCTAAACCTCATCAAGTTCAATTAATTTCATCAACTACTAATATTTTTCATAGTTTATCAAAATCAATAACTTTGATTCAGTTACTTAAGGTTTTATAACAATTATCAGGAATAACAACATTTCTAAAAATCTTAAATTGTTCAGTGTAATCAAGAAAATTTTTGTCAATTTCAGCTAATTTTTTTTCAATTGAAAATATTATGGTTTTGATCTTCTCTAAAAGAGGTCTCTCAACTTGTCTCTCTATAACAAGTCTATCTAGATTTTCTATTTTTAGCATTTCAGGTTTTCAAGCCAAAAACTCTAATTCATCAAAACTCACTTGCTCTCAATATGATAAACTTCAGATATTATTTAATAAAAATAATTTTCTCTCAAAAATTCATTTTTGATATGTCTCAATTAATAAATAATATTTTTTTCTGTAAAAATCTTCTTTTACTTCATAAATATTCACAAAATATTCTTTTTGTAAATTTTTATCATAAAAATATTTATCTGCTTTTACTGTTTCAAGTTTTCAAGTATCTATATTTTGATAAAATCTGAAATAACCTGTAGTCAATAATCATTCAATCAAATCAATATAGTTAATATTTTGTTTTTCTTTTGGTTGTCAGATATAACCTGAAATCCATTCAAACACAATTCAAGCAATATAGCTACCAGGATTAATAAGTTTAGCTTGTTCCTCATTTCAAGGGAATAAATGTTTTAAATTTGCTTCAAAAAGTTCTCAACTTCATTTTCTGACATATTTTCAAGAAATTAATTCAAGAAGCTCTGTTTGATTTGCAAAATAATCTTGCATATCAAAAGTAATTCAAGTTTCCATATTTTTTAAGTATAAAAATAAATATTTCTAAGTTTATGAATATTTTTAACTGAATAAAAAGTTTAAAAAAGTTGATTTTGTTTTTCCTCTTTTTTTAATTCTTCATCAACCTTTTTTGATAATGATTTTTGTTTTAAGATTTTAAATTTTTCAATATTTTTAAAAACG
The DNA here is from genome assembly GCA_002761215.1 of Candidatus Gracilibacteria bacterium HOT-871. Classification (GTDB taxonomy): domain Bacteria; phylum Patescibacteriota; class Gracilibacteria; order BD1-5; family UBA6164; genus GN02-872. Next base: position 74,327 of record CP017714.1, on the reverse strand, counting down.
TAGGAAAATCAATATTTTTCTACTAATCTCATTGCTTTTCTATGTGAAATTTCAAGCTCTGCTTCTATTTTTTTAAATAATGGTTTAAAAAAAATTCTGTTTTTTAATGCTTGAAGTGGTTGTGATATATGAGGAGGTATTTTTTTATTGTAAAAAAGTTCAGGGTATTCTTTTTGATATTTTGGCATTTCTTTTTGTAAAATTTCTAGAGCCAAATCAATAAGAATTTTTTGGCTTTCATAAAATTTTTCATCTTTAGGTGTCATAATTTAGAAAATCTTTATTATTTTGTAAAAACATTTGAAAAGCAAGTCATCTTCAGATTATAGAATCATCATGTTTCACATTCACTCAATCTGGTTCATAAATAATCTTTTCTCATTTTTGAGATTTAATCCAGCCTTTAAATTCTTTAAATTCTTTTTCAGAAAAATTTATTTTTCAAAAATCTATAGCTCTACTTAAATCTTCTTTCATTTTTTCCTTGCTTGTTTTAGTTGTAGACCAACCTACAGAATTTGTATATTTTGTTATTTTTTTTCATTCTGTAGGGGAAATATATAATTTTTTATATAAACTTAAATCATTCCTTTTTATTTCCTCAATTAAAGCTATTCATAAAAAATTTCTCTCTATACAAAGTGAGTTAGGGAAAAACTCAAATCAATAACTAGAGTGTAGTAAACTCAATATTTTTTGAATGTGAGAATAGTTCAAGATATTACTGTTTATCTTAGCATAAAGTTTTCAATCTTTATCTAAAAAACATAAATCAGAACTGTCACAGTCTCAGCCTTGTCAGCTTCCTGTATCTATTCAAGCATATAAATAATCATAAAAATCAGACTTAAAATCATTGTAAAAAATTTCTAGTTCAAAATCCCTGTCTTCAATTCTTAGATTATAGATTTTATAAGGTTTCAAGATTTCTATTTTTTCTAAATTCTCTAAATTAAATACAGGGTCTCCTATAATTATTCTAGGAATATTTAGAAAATCTGAATTAAAACTCTGCTTATCTATAGATAATTCTTCTATACTTTGCACTATTTTTTCTCAATCATATTTTTCTTTATTAATTTTTTTTGCTTCTTTTGTAGTCCATACATATCTTTCTTTCCAGATTATCTCTCAATTTTCTATAAGGGAAATTCTTTGAGTATACCAGTGATTTTCAAAGGTTTTTTCTAGTCTTTGAATCACTCAATCTTCAGCAATTATGTTTCATAAAAAAATAGCTCTTCATCTTAAGGATTTTAGAACTCAAGATAGGATTTTAGCTTCATTTTCATCTATTATTCTTATATTTTTAACACTCTCTTCTATATCTATATCATCTGCAATAAGTAAATCAGGTCTTATAATCTCTCAATCTTCATTCAAAAATTGTTTTCATCTCTTCATATTTTTTAGAGAGACTGCTTCAATTTTTACTCAGGTTGTAGATATAAACTTACTCATTGTTTTTTGAGCTTTAAACTCTTCTTTTTTATTATTTCCATCATCAAAAAGTAATCAAAAATCTTTTTTTAAATTTTTATCAGATCTTAAAAAATTAGCTACATTAAGTACTTTATCTTTAGAACTTTCTAAATCATATGCCATAAATAAAAGAAAATCTATTTTTTTATAACAAATACACCAAATAACATAAATAAAAGCTACAATAGCTGTTTTTCAACTTTCTCTAAAGCCAATTATTATTGCATTTTTATTTTTATCATCTAGCATTTTATATATTTGTTTATGAAAGTCTTTTATTCATGTTCTAAAATTTTGTCAAAAATAATAAATAGCAAAAGCATATAAATCAAACTCAAAGTATTTCAAACGAAAAGCTTTATCTTCATTAATAGCTTTCCATATTTCTTTTCTTTTTTTTAAATCATATTCAAAAAGTAATTTCATTTTTATTATTCTTCAATTAAAGAATCTAACAATTGTTTATTTTCTATTTTTATTTCAATAGCTGACTCAGTTTCTGTTTTATCTTTATATCAGAAAACATTTTTTCATAAAAATATAGCAAAAGCAGGAGAATAAAGTCATTTTAGGCTATTTTGTAGCCAAATATTTTCTTGATTTTCTTTCGCTTTTTTATATGTGTCGGATAACTTTTTTTTGTCTTCTTTATCATTTTTAGTATATTCTTTATCTTCAGCTTGTTTAAGCCATTCATAAAAGGTATCTCTATGTATTCAAATTTTATAACAAAATCATTGAATAGTAGGTAAATTTGAAGCAAATTCTGTTGGTTTAATTTTTGTATATGATGTTCATTCTATAGTTTCCTCTAAAATGAAATTTGAACTAACATTAAAATATTCTTCTAATTCTTTTATAAATTTTTTCTTAAACTTACTTTTTCATCAATTCATATTTTTTTTTAATAATAAGAAAGTAAAATATACAACTATTATATACTTTACCTTCCCATTATTTTGGGAAGGGGGAAGATTTTTTTATGAAAAATCTATAATAAAAAAAAAAATTAATGAACCTTATATAATTAAATATATGTCCCCCACTTTATATTTTTTCTCCCAAATGGAATCGTAGGCTACAAATTAGAAAAAACTTATAATTCATACAGTTTTAACCGTGTGAATTTCAATACAGTTAAAAGCTAGTCACAAGTTAGAAAAAACTCATAGTCCATACAGGGAGATGTTGATTTTATTTATTTTCCAGAATTTCTTTAATTTAAACTATACTTTCAAGCCTTAAAATAAGTTCAATAGCTTCATCAGCTCAATAACATATATGAGCTTCAATATTTGGAATATTATTTAAAGCATTAATCCATTCTATTTGTTCTTTACTTATAACAGATGGACTAGATCATATTTTCCCAGATTTTAATCTTTTTCTTTGTCTTTTTAACTCAACAAATAAAAGACTTCATCTTTTTAAAATTATACAATAATCAGGAAATCATTTATTTAATCATTGTAATTTTTTAGATTTATTAACTAACATTCAAACTTTCCCTGAAATTCATATCTCATTGGCTATATGAGTAAACTTATATTGATTAGCCTTCAAAATATTTGCCAATTTTTCTCATTCTTGTTTTTCTGTTGGTATCATTTTCTTTATTTTTAAAATCAAAATCTAGCCTTCAAATACAATACTCATAAAATTCTATAGTTATTTTATTTTCTTATACTATTTTTTTATCTAGAATTTTTTTAAATAATTCAAGTTATAGGGGATTCGAACCTCCAACCTCCAAGTCTAACACTTGTTATACTTCCACTATACTAATAACTTAAACTCAAAGGCTAGATTTTAACTTTAAAAATTAAGAGAAAAGTAGAAAATTTTTATTATTTATATTTTAATTTTTAAAAAATATGAGTATGGAAAACTACATTTTCTAAAAAAATTTTACTATAAAAATTTTTATTTATTTTTACGAGTTTTAAAAAATTTTTAAAAATTTATCTCAAAAAACTTTTAGGTGTTTTGGCTTTAACCTTTGATTTTTAATCTCTTATATTATACTCATTTTTAGCTTAAAATAAAGATTTTTAGCTTATTTTGTGTCAATTATTGTGGCTTTGTTAAGCCATTTTTAAATCTTATAGTTTCTAAATATCTATAAACTGTTTTTCTACTTATTTTTAACTCATTTTGAATCTCTTTTATAGATTTTTTTTCTAAATAAAAAAGAGAATAAATTTTTTCTATTCTCTCTGTTTTTTCTTTTTTTGATATTTTCATAAATTATTTTATTATAAACAAAATCCACACACTCATCAGACTGCTCTTCAATTGGTTTTAAAAATCATCCCATAAGCTTTTTCAAGGATTTTTTTCTAGCCAAAAATTTATTTTAGCTTTTAATTCTTTTGTTATCATTTTTTTGTTTTTAAATAAATGTTAAAATATTTTTTATATAATCATAAAATTCTGAGTTTTCTCTTATAATCTCTAGTTTCAACTTCATATTTTTTATGATTTTTCTTAAATTCTGTTTTTGAATTTAAATATTTTGAACCTTTCAAACTTGGCTTGTCTAAATGTTCAAAAGGTAAATAAGTCAAATTTCAATTCAAAAATATTTTCAAAGGATTTTTTCAATTTTTTAACATTTTTTTTGAAACTTTCTCAAATCTCCAAATTTTTTGATAAATTTTTTTATCTAAAATTCTTTTTCTTTTTGTATTTCTTAAAATTGTTGCTATTCTTTTCCTTATTTGCTCTCTTTTTCTTGAAATTTTGATTAAAACTGGAGTATTTCATATATTTCTCCTTTCTTTGTTAAAGCAAGATAAACAAAGTCATCTACCTTTGTGTTTGTGTTCTGTTTTTCCACATTTTATACATTTTTCGTGTTTGTAGCTCCAGCAGATAACTCAATTTCTTTTTGTAAAAAATTTTTCTTTCATATTTTAAAATTTTCTATATTTTCCATGTAAAGCTTGTCTTGTTCTGTCAGAGTAGACCAAATCTCTTCAATTTGTTTTTCTCTTTTTTCTTCTTCTAGGTATATTTTTAGAAGAATTTTATTTGTTTTTATTTTCATAACACTCTAACTTTAGCTTATAAGCCTCTATAAGAGTTATATACATTTCTTTATTTTCTTTAGCAATTTTCAAACAATCTTCATTTTGATTCTGAAGATAATTTATAAAAACGAATTGAAAAATTATAATAATTCAAGCCCAAATAAGTAATATTGTGTCTAGTATTTCCATATTTTATTTTTTTTAGTTTTTAAAAAATCTAGCTCAAAATTCTAAAATTTTTTTTATATCTTCTTCTTCATTAAATCAATATCAAATTCATATATAACTTTTATCTTCTTTTGTATTTTTATCAATAATTGTAACTATTCATATACAACTTAAATCACCTAGTGTATACCATACTACATTTTTTATATTTTCCATTTGTTTAAAATTAAAAATTAAATTATTAAACATCAAAAATTATATTCAATTCTGATTTACAATTATTTATTACTTTATCAACATCTTCATAACTATCAAAAAATAAAAATCAATAGTCAATATGATCAGTACAAGTACTTGGATAAAATTCTTCATCTTCATAATCATAAATTATTCCAATATAAAAAGTCTCATCTGAAACATTCTCTTTGTATTGAATATTATTTTCAAAGCAATACTTTTTTATTCTTTGTATTGCTTTTCTTCTGTTTACTTCTTTTTCTGCTTCTTTCTCAGTTAAAAATGCATTTCAGCTTTGGATATATTTATTATCATAACTATCATTTTCAAATATAATAGACTCTACATCTGAATCATCACATATTGAATAATATATATCTCATTCTTTAATGTTGAAAATACTGTTTTGCTCTTCTGTTATTTCTTCAAAATATTCATCAAACACAAAATGTATTGAATCTACTATTTCAGCTATTAACCAGTCTTTGATAGATATAACATATCTTGTTATACTAATCGTTCACTCATCTTTCTTCTTGAAAATATCTACAACTGTTCAAGCTTTAAGATGTAGAAAATCTTTTTTAAGTTTATATTTTTTTATAAGTTTATTTATTAAGTTTTAAAAATTTTTCTCATCTTTCTAATGCTTCTATGCATTATGTCAATCCCTTAGGGATTTCTTTTTTTTCATAATTATATATAAAAATATCAATATATAAAAATCATAATAAGAGTTAATATAATAATTAACATTGTAATAGTTAACTCTTTATCATTCATTCTATCTAAAAAGAATAAAAGAAATACAGAAATAAATATAAGAACAATTGATATTTTCCAACTCCAATAACAATAAAAATTATTGTAACATCTTTCTTCTTTTAATATATATTCTTTTTTTTCTTCTAGTCTCATTGATTCGTACTCTTGTACAGAATAACATCGCCAGACATTATAGTCTTCTTTGAAAAGATAACCACATCAAACTTCAGGCGGTTTCTCTTCTCATCTTCCATTAGTATGTATCATTACCATAAATATTTTTTTAAAAAAATTAAAATATTATTTTATATATAGCGACATATGTGTCGCCCTAAAGTAGTTTGTAAAGTTTTACTTTACTACTTATTCTTCTTTAAGTAAATCATAAATATAATCTATACAACCATCACTTTGCTCTTCAATAGGTCTTGTCATTTTATTAAACCATAAAATAATTATCCTCTCATTTACTCAGTAATATTTTCAAACTCATCAAGTTTTATCTAAAGTTTGAGAAAGTTTCTCATTAAAATATGTCATAACATCTCCAATCATAACTGGGTGTCAGATAATTTCTAAATTTTCAAATTCAAAATCTGTAAGATATAAAGGTCATCAAAAATCTTTATCTGCATATAAGATGTTTTCATCTTTTCTTGATTTAATTAAAGTAAATTCAAATCATTTTTCAAAAGTAATATTTACCCAAGATATTTCTTTTTTAGCCCAAAATTTACATCAAAAAGTTAAATCTTTATTAGCTATCTCTTTATAGATAGCTTTTATTTTTTCTTGTCTTGTTTTCATATTTTTATTTTTCATAATTATTTTCTTAAATTCTTAAATTTAATTTTTATAAGTTCTTTATTATATTTTTTTATTATTTTCAGCTTTTCTAAAATATAATCTATTTGTAAAAGTTCATCATCTATATTTTCAAAATTCCAAATAACACTTTTTATTCAATAAAGATATTCTTTAATTATTTCTTTATTTTTTAAAAATTTTTGTTTTTCTTCAGGTTTCATTTCTATTTTTTAAATTATAAAAAACATTTTAAATTCTAATAAGGATTTAATTCAGGATTTTCATAGATATTTCAAATTACTGCTACATCATTATCAAAATCAATATCTTCCATTTCAACAGAGTCTCTATTTGAAAATACTATTCAATCTATTAAATCAAAATTCACAACTCAAGTATTGATACTAACATCCTCAAGACAAAAATTACAGGCATCGAGATAGTGAACAATATCTCATTCATAAATCTCTTTTCAATTTTTGTCCTTTAGTCAAGTGTATTGCATAATCTCAATATCTTTCAAAATATTTCAATCATAATCTTTAATACATTTTTTAAAATCTTTTTCATAAGATTTAGTTTCAATTATAAAATCAAATCTTATTTTAGATTTTTCTTTATCAAAGATTCTAAATTTGATCTCTTTCATTTTTCTTAAAAATTAAATTCTAAATTTTCCAACCCTTCAGACTCAATATACTTGAAGTCCTCTAGAGTCAGTGTAGCCCACACAGAATCAACTTTCTTTTGTCTGATTCTGTTGGCTTTTCTCCTTTTTTCATTCTTCAGGTTTTCTACAGACCTGACTAATCTTTTTATTTTTACCATTTTTTCAAGATGAAAAAAAATAAAAATATCAAAACTAAAGTTCCTCTGATTAATTTGGCGTAGTCAGAAAAATCCCAAGCAATAAATCAAATAATAAAACACATAAAGACAATAAAATTTATAATTAGAATTAACGAAACAGTCACTAATCTTAAAACATCCAAAAATCAATAATCATAACCTGTTTTATTATAAATTTCAGAAATACTATAAAAATGCTTCTTTAAAAAATTTTTCATAAATATTTTTTAATAAATATAAATTATTCATCAAGACTCTTATCCAATAAAAACCAATCTATGTCCTGCTCTAGAAAATCAAAACAAAAATAAATTGCTTTAAAACTTGTCACTTTTCAGACTATTTTTCAATTTCTGAAAAAAGTTGGTCTACTTCTAGACATAAATAGCTGTAACTTGATGTTAGAAAACACATCATAACTCCCTGAATCATTAAGCCAGCTTGCAGGACCTACAAGAGCAAATGGTTTTTTGAAAATCAAAGCTCTTTCAAAAAAAGCTTTTTTGTTTTTAAAAGGTGGATTTGAAATTATTAAATCAAAATTTTCAGGCTCAAAATCAAAGAAATCTTGACCTGTAGCTATATGTGAAGCTATCACATTGTAGCCTTGCTCCTTGAGTATTTTGTAATAGTTACTTTTTTCTACTACAAAATCTTGAAATTCTACATCATCAACAGTATCAAATGGAAGCCAAATAGTAAGTTCCTGTTTTGTCTTTCATTTTCTCCTCCTGAAAGCCTCTATTTTGTCAATTAGAGGATATATCAGGGAAGGATAAGTATAAGATTCGTTATCTCAAGTGAATCTATATTGTGCTACTTCCATAAAAAAAATTATAAATTAAAATATCTTGTAGTTTTTTGTCTTCTATCTTCTCAAGAAAAAACAACTACATCACAATCATCAAGCAACCTACTTACTATTCTTTCATTGAGCTTTTCCTGAAGTTCTACTTTTTTTAAATTAGTAGTGAAGATTGTAACCAATCATCTTTTCTTTCTCTCATCTAAAATGAAAGTAAAATCTCTCAAGTAAGCTTCAGTCACATCACTAACTCAAACATCATCATAAAGCAGAACTTCACATCTCATCATTATTTCAAGAGGATAAAACTCAAGGCTTACAGCATAATCTTCTGGAAGTCTTAGCTTTAGAGAATTTGTTTTGACAAGTTGCTTAAAATAAGCATCACTTATCTCATACTTATCTAAAATTTTTTCATATCTTCTTGATTTATATTTCTGCAAGATTTCTCTTGCTAAATATGTTTTTCAAACTCAAGGCTTTCAAGAAAAAAGTAAATTTCTCTTGAAATCATATTTTTCTAAATTGAATTTTTCCATTTTTTAAAATTAAAAAACAAACTCTTCTTCTGTCTCATAACTCATTTTAGGTCTTGTTTTTGACCTTCAAAAGGACCACTCTTGAGCGTGTCTGAGCCAAGTATTGAATCTTTTGACTATATCAAAAGTTTTTTGCATTTGCCATCTTTCTTTTTTTCAATTTAGGCTTTTTTCAGTCCAATAATCAAAAAAATCGGCGGCGGAACTTTTGAAACTTTCTTCTTGCAAAGAAAACTTTGTTTTTATTTTTTGTTTTACTTCTTCATTTTCTGTTATTTCTTTTTTTAATAAATCAGAAAAATTATTTTTTAGAATTTCAAAAAAAGTTTTCTTTTTTTGATAATATATAGATATATTATTTTTTTTATTATATATTATTTTTTTTATTGTTGGTGGATTTTCCGCCAGCGGATTTTCCACCCTGGTTTTTGTATTTTCCCAAGGTGGATTTTCCACCTTGGTTTCTTCTTTTTTTCAGTCAAAAGGTGTGTCAAATAAAATATATTCAACCTCCCATTGACCTTTTTTATTTTTAAATTTTTTTCTTTCTAAATATCAAGCTTTTTCAAGTTCTTGTAAACCACTTTTTGTTGAATCTAAACCATCTTTAGCTTCTCTTGAGATTTTTTCAGCTGAAAAATCCCAATTGTCAGGTTTACTTTGTAAGTATCAATATAACCCCTTAGCCTTCCAAGAAATATTTTCATCTTGTAATAGCTCATTAGGAGTTATTCAAAATCTACTTTTTATTTTTAGCTTCATATTTATTTAGTTACAAGTTTAAAGAAAGTGTGTCTTTTTTTATTTTTCTGAATTTCTATTTTATTTTCTATTGTATAACCTTTCTTCCTCAATCCCCAAATTCTAGCATTATATTGTGCTACTCAGAGCTTAAGAATATCAGTTAAAGGAACCCAATTATTTATTTTAGCTTCAAGAACTTTTAATATTTTTTGTTCTTGAGTTAGATCTTCTATATATTCTGTTTTCATATTTTTTTAAATTCAAAATTATAATAATCAAGTATTCTTTTGTCTTCAGGATTTGGGATTTCAAGCTTAAAAAAATCCAAACAAAACAACTTGATTTTTTCAATAAACTCTATCATTTCAATTTTATCAAGTGTATGTGTAGGTTGCACATACATTCAAAATATTTCAGAGTATCTTTTTAAAAATTTATATTTAAAAATTTCTTTAAAATCATCAGCTGAGTATCAAGTGTCAGTCTTATCAGCTATATAAGAAAAAACTACATGTAAATATGCATTTTGGGGAAGTGTCCTTTTTGGCACAAAATCCCCATATTCAATTAAAATTTTTTCATTATTTGCTATTTTTTCTTGCATATCTTTGATCACTTGTTCAGGATATGCAACCTTTTTATTTTTCATTTGATAAAATTAATTTTTATTTTTTTTAGGCTTCTCAGCTTTAAAAGCTAAAGTTTTACTCAAAACCTGAGCTTTGTTATTTTCTTCAAACTCTTTCTTTTGTTCAGCTAATTTATCAAAATCAGCTTTAAACTTTTCATCAAGTTTTTTTACTTTATCATCAAAAACTTCTTTAGCTTTTGAGTAAAAATTATCATATTTTGATTGTATTTTTGTTTCAAAATCTGTAATTTTTTTATTATAATTCCAAGATTTTTTTACTTGATAATAAAAATTTCAAACTCATTCTATTTTATGAGAATCAAGATTTTTATTTTTTAACTCTTCATCTACTTTTTCTTTAGCTTTCTTTATTTTTTCTTCTAATTCTTCTTTTTCTTTTATTAAATTAGCATAATCTTCAAAAATATCCTCATTTATTTCAAGTTTATTTTCATTATCTTCAAGCCATTTTTCATATGCTTTTTGCATATCATTGAAGATTTTAGGTAGACTTTTTTTCATCTTTTCAACTTTCTTTTTATCAATAATAACTTCAAAAGTTTTTATTTCTCAAGTTGGTTTTATTATTCATTCTTCATCATCTTCAGTAACAATCCAATCAAGATAACATTTTTCAGGAAGTTTTCCTGTCTCAGCCTCTATAAGAAGAGAATAAAAATAAAGTTGTCAGTGTTCATTAGCTCTTTCTTGAGTCCAAGGTTTTTTTCAGGTTTTAAATTCTCTAAAAGTTGAAAGATCTGGTTTAGAATTATCTAGATATCATAAACAACAGATGCTATACACTCAATCTACTGCTGGTTTATATTCTATAAATTGTTTTAAACTTCTTTCATAATCTGAAAATAAATTAAATTGAAAACTCATTAAATTTTCACAAAAAGTTTCATTTTCAGAAATATTGTTGAAACTTTTTCTTAGTTTATCTATTTTCCAAAGCTCAAGTTGCTTTGTGTTTCATTCTCTATCTTTAGAGATATGATTTAAAATTTCTTCAAAATCAAAGCTATTAAGTTCTAAAATAGCAGACATAACTTGTCAAAAAAGGATCTCATTACTTTCAAAAAAAGGCTCTTCCTCAAAATATGAGGCTACAAATTGTTTAAAATATTCTTGAAATGAGTTGATCTTTGACCAACTCAAACTTTTGATTTTTCTTTCTATTTGTTCCATTTTGTTTTTAAATTTAAAAATAAAATTAATCTCAAGTTCTAGTTTCAGCCTCTTCAGTTAATTTTTCAATCTCTCATTCTTGTATTTCTTCAACTGAAGCTGGAGTTTCTAATTTTTCTTTTATTTCATCTTTAAGCTTTATCAGCTCTTCTAATTGAGATTTATTAATAAAATCTTTATTTATTTTTCTGGCTTTATTAAGCTCTACAAAAATATTTTGAAGCTCTGAAATATTTTTTACACACATCATTTTTTCTTCAAAAGCTTCAAAATTTTTCTTTTGTTCATTTTCGGAAATTCTTATCTCTTTTTTTTCTTCTTTTTCTTCGTCCATAATCCATTTTTCAGATTCATCATAAGTTCAAGAAAATAATTCTTGAAAAGTAGATCTTAATCATTGTGCTTCAGCAACTTTTTTAATCATTGTTGCTGGTTTTGTATCCCATAGAGTTTCTTTCATTGGTCAATATTGACCAACTTTTATTTCTTCTGTTATTTTTCAGTCTTTTATTACCTTATTACCAAGGTAATATTCTACAAAATCAACAAAAGTAAACATTGCCTTACTTGCATTTTTTCTTTTTACTAAACAATAAGCTCAAACAAGCTTACCTCTATTTTTAAAATTATATGAATGTCTTACAACTCAGTTTTCTACAGAAAAATCGTCATTTTCATAAACTGCATCCACATCATGGTAATCATATTCAGTATTTGCTTGAGCTGATTTTCTATATCAGTCTCTTCAAATAAAGATACTTGCACTTTGTTTTCAGTATTTCACCGCCCATATTTCTCTGAGAAATGGATTAAGTCAAGTAGTTTTTCATATTCAGATGAATGTTTTAAATTCAACTTCTGTTAGATCTTTAGCAAATATTTCTTTTACTTCTGCTAGAGATTGATCATTTGACCATATTGCTAAATCTGTATTTGTCATATTTTTTAAAATTAAAATTTAATATTTTTAAAAACTTTTTTACAATTTGTTAAAAAACTGTAAAAAATTAAAATAATTCTACTTCAGCTTTTCTTCTTTTTTCAAGTCATTTCAGTTCTTTTCAACCTGCATATTTATACTTCAACATCAAGTTTTTTAATCATTTGATGTATCAGTTTTTGATATACCAAGAAAAATTCTTTGGTGGACTTCAGACATTATAAGAGAAGCTTATTAATGCTATTTCTAGATTATCATCTAGAGAATAAAGATTAAATGTTTTTCTAATGTTTTTAATCTTTAAAATAGCTCTTTTTTTTGCTTCTTCTTTAGTTATTTTTTCACTACAATTCCTTGTAGTTGTTCAATAACCTATACTACAATGCTTGTAGTCCCAATATGCTTTAGCTTTAAATCACTCAAATTTCTTGATAAAATTAAAAGCTTTTTCTTCTATATCTTCATTTTTTGTGGTTGTTTCCTTTTTGGCAACTACCACTTTTTTTGTTTTTGTTTTTGTTAAAGGAGTCTTTTTTACAGACTCCTTTTTTACTTTAAATTTCAAGAAATTTTTTGTCTATTTTCTTGAATCATAGCTTCAACTTCAAACTTATTTTTCTCTAAAAGTTCAAGTTGAGCTTGATTTTCTTTTATTATTTCTCTTTTTTCTAAAATAACACTTTCTAACTCTTGCCATTTTTTTGAAAGATTTTTATTTTCTTCTAAAATTGAAATTTCTGTGTTATAAGTGTTTAAAATTTCTTTAGCTTGTATTATATCATTTTTTAAGTTAAAATAATTTACAGCTATAAAAATTGTAAGAAAAATAATAAGTATAAATCATACAAGTTTATATATTTGTTTCTTTTCTATTTCCATTTTATATTTTTAAGAAATTAATTTTTCTACAACTTTTGTAGATTGAAATATTATGTTTTTAATTTGATTTATTATTATTTTTATATATAATAATAAAGGCTACCTAAAGCCAAAAAAAGTGTTGAATCTTCTCAGGGACTAAACACTTTTTTTATTTAAATTAAAAATTATTAAATTACTTTCAGCAATTGCTTGCATTGCAATTTTTGGAGAGTAAAATGTTTTTGTTCAGTAAAAATTCACTCATTTTCTACTATTTCTTAATCCCATTTTAGGATTAAAATATTTTATTTTTGTCTTTGTTTTCATATTTTAAAAAATTAATTATAAATTTTTTCTTCTAGATCTTTTTGTGATTCTAGAAAATTTTCAAAATTTTCTAGAGCTATTTGAGCTCTTATTTTTGTTTCAAAATCTGAGCTTTTTAAGTCTTGCTCTAAAAAATTCTTGTATTTTAAAATTAAGTCCATATTTTTTAAGGATTAAAAAACTTATTTATAGCTTTTTCCGCTCATTTAAGAGTTTTTGCTGTTTTTTTCAAAATTAAAAATAAAATTAATAACTGGGCAACAATCATAATATGTTAATTTATCATGTTCCCCTCTTTCTCTGTATATCGTAAATCAGAGAAATTCTTTCTTTTCTACTGTTTTCATTTTTTATCTATCTCAGAAAGTAAATCTAATATTATATCATTGTAATTACTTTCAAATTAAAAAATCTATCATTCCATAAGGGAGAGTAAAATTTTTCAATTCTTCTATTATTTCTTCTCTCCCCTTTCAGCTTGTATACTTATTTAAAAAATATACTTTCCCAACTGAAGTTTCTAAAAATTCTAAATTATTCATAGTTCACTCTTCCCTATTCATTTTTTTCTATTTCTTCAAATAAATAAGTAAAAATATAATCTGTACCAAAACATTTATTAAATGCTTCTGTATATTTATCTCTTGTTGTAAAAGTTGCCTTCATTCTATTGAATACATCAAGTACTCATTTAGGATGTATCCCTAACTCTTCAGCTAATTTACTTAATGCTCAAGTAGGCATTGCTCTTATTAATATTTCTATTCTATACTTTTTCATCTTCTTTTTTTATAAAATATTTATGAATTAAGGAGGAGTTTTTCTCCTCCTTAAAAGAATTATTTGACTTTTTTGATAAAAAGTATATAATTCTTGTGTTTATACATTGATTTTGTATTTTTTGGCAACTTTACAAAATCATCTCAAATTCTTATAAAGTTTTCTTTATAGGAATTTTTTATTATCTTCACTTTCATAAATATTGTTAATAGTAAAATATATTTTATATGCTAATTTTTTAGCATATAGTAAGTAAAAAAATAAAAAATAAGTGTTCGCATAAAAAAACAAGGTTACTAGTAGTAAATTGTAACAATACATTCAAGATTTTTATACTAACTTATTATAATGTTAATGTACTCTATATTTTAAAGACTTATTATCTGTCCTTTTTTATCTTACATATCCAGTATACTCATTTATTGATATATTGCAAGTTTTTTTAGTTTTTTTGCTTGACAATTTATACTTTTATGATTATAATGAGTATGTTTTAAATAAGAAAAAATTATAAAAAAATGTATATAAATCCTAAATTAGTAAGGGGTGGGTATATATGAGCTAGATTGAAAAAAATCATAGAAGAAAGATGAATATTGATAACAGATATTGCTGAAAAAAGTAATTCCACCCAGCCATCAATAAGTAATGCTCTTAATGGTAAAAAAGCTGTTTCAGATGATTTTTTTAGAAGAGTTGCTGAAGCAATCCCACTTACAGAAACAGAGATACAGAAAATATTTATGGAAGCAGACAAAGAAGAGTTTAATTATAAATATTGAATATGAATAGAAACTTTGATTTTGGAGGATTTGAAATGAAAACCTGAAACAACAGTGGAAGAATTAGAAGAATCACTATTCCAATTATCAGGAGTAGATAATCCAACTGAAGAAGATAAAATGACACTTAGATTTGCATTAGATATGGCAAGAAAAAGAGCTGAAGAAGATAAACAAAAGAGAAACAAAAAATAAAATTTTTATTTAAAATTTTTGTAAAAAATATGGAAGAAATATCAACTAGGGAATTTCCAAGAAAAGTAAGAGATATAATAGAAAAGAATGAAATTTATGCTTATGAGATGACTAACTTGCCTAAAAAAGTAAATTGAATGACAAATAAAGATATTATCATAATTAATGCAGATAAAAATTTATATATTAAACGTTTTACTCTTTGTCATGAATTGTGACATAGTGTTTTTAATCACCAATTTTGAGATTCAAAAGAAGAAAAAGAAGCAGATAACTATGCTTGTGAATTACTTATTGATGATGAAGAATTGATAGATAAAGCCAAAGAGTGACGGTCTTTATTTGACCTACAGACTCTTTTTTGAGTGCCCGCAAAAGAAATTCTTAAAAGAGTAAAAAACTTACTCCCAAACGAAAAATCTTTAGATTATATTTGTATTTAATATGTGAATAATATTAATAATAATCTCTTGATTTTGTTTCTTATTATGAAATATTTTTAATAAAAATTATATAAATTACACAGAACAAGAATTAAATCTAGAAGAAAAAATAAAAGAGACAAATAATAAAGAAAAATTTGAAGAATTAACTGAAGAGAAAGAAAAATCATATAATCTGGCTTATATATATTTATGAAGAGAAAAAATTTGTTATAATCTTTGATTTATATTATTAATAATTTGAATTATTCTATTTTTTCTATAATAAAATAATAACTTTATACTTTATACTTTATACTTTATACTTTACTTATTATGAAAAAAATATTAAGCATTTTTGTAGTACTTGTATTATCTTTATCATCTGTATTTACAGCTTATGCTGATACTCATGTTAAAGGTTATTATAGAAAGAATGGAACTTTTGTACAACCACATTATAGAAGTGATAGAAATTGAACAAAAGCTGATAACTGGTCAACTAAAGGTAATATCAATCCCTATACATGAAAAGTAGGAACTAAAAATATATATAACACATACATTCCAAGTTATACTACACCTAGTTATAGTTCCCCAAGTTACTATAATTACAATACTCCTAGTTATAATAATAGTTTTGATTCTTACACTCCAACTTTTACAACTAAAAAAAGTTGTTCTGATTCATATTGAGCTTATTCATATGAAAATTTAGAGTGAAATTGTAGTTGTATATCATGATATATTTTTGGAAAAGACAATCAGTGTATTTCTTTAGATAATTATTGTAAAGAGAATCATTGAGAATGAGCAAATTATAATTATTTGTCTGATAAATGTGAATGTGGTTTATGATATGAAGTAGAAAATAATATATGTGTACAAAAAACATATAATTATAATTATCAAGTAAATAATAACATATTAGAAAATCAACAATTAGCAATTTGAATTTTAAACAATAATACAAAACTTAGAAAAACACCTGGTACTAATTGAGAAATTATAAAAGTTATAAAAAAATGAACTCCTATTGTTTATTCTAAAAATTTTAAAACAAAAGTTGGTAATTATTATTGGACTATTATTTGAACATCTGACAATGAATTTGGTTATATGATTACTGATACTATTGATTTTGTAAAAGATTATGAGGAAAAATAGATAAACATAGAAAGTTATTAATTATTGTTTTAAAAAAGAAAGTAAAAGGACTAGAAAAAACTAGTCTTTTTTAATAAGATATTTTTTACTTTAAATAACTATATAAAAATTATGTGAGAAACATTTTTATTTTGATATGCTAGAAAATCTAGTGAAAGTGATGAAAAACAAGTACAAAGTATAGAAAGTCAACTAAGTTGGATACAATGAAGTTCATGAAGTAATTTTTCAAAAGTAAAAATCTTTCATGAAAATAAATCTGCAAAAGATCCATATAAAAGAGAAGAATTTCAAAAAATGCTTGATGAGATAGAGAAATTAAATACAAAACACAAAAATAAAGAAGATTTTAAAATAATTATTTATGCTTGGTGATTGGATAGACTTTCAAGAAATCCAGTTGATAGTTGATTATTACAATATTTTTTACAAATATGAAAAATACATGAGATTGTTTGCTCTGATAGAGTTTTTACAAGAATTGATAGTTGAATTATGATGGGGCTTTTTAATGCTTTGAATAATCAATTTATTATGGATCTTCAGAAAAATACAAAAAGATGAATGAGAGATAAAGCAGATAAAGGTTGATGTATTCAATTAACTCCAAATTGATATATAAATAATAAACTTACAAAGGAAGCAGATGTAGATGAAAAATTAAAGCCTATAATTATTGAAATATTTCGTTTAAGAGACGAATGATATTCTTTACATAGTTTGGTAGCTCATTGTAATAAAAATTGATATAAAACCAAAAAATGAAGGAATTTTACAAAGACAGTAATCGACGAAATGTTAAAAAATCCTTTTTACATTTGATTTCAGAAAAATGAAGGAGTTTTAAAAAAGGCAAATCATGAAGTTTTTATTGATGTTGAGCTTTGGGAAAGAATTAATAACATAAAAAGATGATATTCAAGAAAAAAAACTGAATTATTCCCTTTAAAATGAATAATAAAAAGCTATAAAACAAAAAAGAATTTACTTGCAGTACAAAAATTTAAATGAAATAAAAAATCAGAAATAAAAAAAGAATACATATATTACTGTACTCATAACACAGATAATGATAAAGTGTCAATAAGTCAAGAACAAATAATAAAATACTTTGATGAAATTATTTATTTATATGAAGTCAAATCAGAAATAAAACCAATAATTGCAGATATAGTAAAAAAAGATTTTTTGAAAGAGTTTAAAGATTTAGAAGAGCAAAAAAAGTCTATAAATCTTTACTTAAGTAAAGCTGAACAAAAAGTAGAGAGACTATTTGAACTTGTTTGTGATTGAACAATTGAGAACAGTAAATACAAAGAGGAAAATAACAAGTTAGTCTTAGAAATTGAAAAGTACCAAAAACAATTAAAAGATATTTGAAGAAAAAATTTAAAATTAAATGAAGATAGCTTATATTTTGTGGAACTACTAGAAAACCTGACTATGAAGCGGAAAGTTTGGAGTAATAGTAAGAAAATGGGTTTCATAAAAATATTAATTGTGGAACTTTTTGTGACAGAAAAAAAAGAGCTTATTTTACAGGAAAACAAGATCTTTGAATTTATAAAATACTTTAATTTATTAACATTTTAAAAAATGGTGCCGAGAGGCGGAATTGAACCACCGACACAGGGCTTTTCAGGCCCCTGCTCTACCACTGAGCTACCTCGGCAAATATTAAAAAGTGATGTGATTATATTAAAAAAAAGTTTTTTGGCAAATTTTTTTTTGACTTTTTTGATAAAAACTAAAAAAATAAAGAGAAAAAATTTTTTCTCTTTATTTTTTGCTTTTTGGAATTCAGTAATAATCAAAAAGATAAGTTGCAACTTGACGAAACAAATCTCAAGAAGTAGCAGAACCATAAACATTTGTTCTAGGTCTCTCAAGCTTTACAATTATTACAAATTTTGGGTCTTCTATTGGTCAATATCCTCAATATGAAGCATTTGTCCAACCTGCTCAGCTTTGATATTTTCATTTATAAAGTATTTGTGCTGTTCAAGTTTTTCAAGCTAGAGAATATCATTCTACTCATCAAGATTTAGCAAATCATTTTTCTACTCAATGATGAAGCATTTTTGTGATAGTTTTTGAAGTAGATTCTTTTATAACTCTTCTTTTTTCTTCTGTTTTATAATTTATTTCAGATCAATTTGGATAAATTATTTTTTCAATTATTTTTGGTTTAACATAAATTCATCAATTAGCTAAAACATTATAAGCAGAGGCCATTTGTAAAGGAGTAGCAGCAATTCAAAGTCAGTAACTTTTTGTAAATAAATTTGCCATAGACCATTTTTCCCAAGGTCAAAGTGGAGCATAAACTTCTCATTCTAAATCAACTCAAGTCAGCTCTCCAAATCAAAATGCTTCAAAATATTCTGAGACAAGAGCTTTACCAACTCTTTGAAATACTCTAATCATTCAGACATTACAAGAAAAATCCAAAGCATGTTCAAATGTATGGTATCAAAGACACTCTTTTGATTCATTTTTTATTTCAAATTGATCAATTTTTACACTTCATTTATCATCATATTTAGAATTTTCATTTATTTCTCAAGTATCTAGTCAAATAGCCACTGTTATAGCTTTCATAATTGAACCTGGCTCATATAGTGATGAAATAGCATCATTTTGATAAACTCCAGAACCATATCAATTTTTGTATTTATACTTAACAAGTGCATTATTTCAAAGCTCTTCGATTGTAGCTGGTCTTAAAAATATTTCTCTATTATCATAAACAAATTTTTTTCATTCAACTGAATCCTCTACAAAAACAGGGTATCAAAGTAAATCAATTGAAGGATTTGGGTACTTTGATCTAGTAACTTTTTCAAGCTCATAAACATCTCAATAATTATTTATATCATATGTTGGATAGTTTGCCATTGCTAAAATTTTTCAAGTTTTTGGCTCTGTAATAACTATTGTTCATTTATTTGCTTGATATTTTTTTACTCATTGTTCAAGTATTTCTTCAACTTTTCTTTGAATATTTCTATCTATTGTTGTAACAACTTTGATTCATTCTCAAATCAAGTCTTCTTTTTCCATCGAAATAGTATCAATAATTCTTCATTTATTGTCCTTTCTAGCAACAATTTTTCAATTATTTCATTTTAAAACATTATTAAAAAATCATTCTACTCAATATCTTCAAACTCAAGAACTGTCTATAAATCAAACAACTTGAGCAGCTACTTCATTTTCAGGATAATATCTACTAGGATTTTCAGTTAGTATAAAAAAACTATAGATGGAATCTTTTTTATCTAATATTTGTTTATTTATAGCTTCTTTTTCATCTTTTATAAGCTGTTTCAAGCTCTCTGAAGAATTTATAGACAATTTGTTAAATATTGGAACATATCTTAAATCCCTTTTTCTAGTAACTTTTGCTAAATCATTTGATGTCATTCAGAGTACAGCAGAAGCTTTAGAAAGATTTTCAGCTGTTTGAGTGTATTCTTCAGGATTCACATAAATAGAGGAATCTTGAGTGTAAAATCAACGAATATTTAAAGCTTTTATTTTTGTAATTTGGTCTGTAGTAAAGTTTGTTCAAAGCAAAACATTTGTAACCTTTTTTTGGTTAATTCTAGGAATTATTCTTCATGCAATGGCTTTTTTAACATATTCTGGTGTATTTTCAAAATCTTCTAAATCTATAACTCTTAAAAATTTTAATAAATTGTCTTTACATTTTGTGCTTACTTTATTGTTACAAATTTCATCATAAACTAAATTAACTAAATATTCTCAAAGTTTTTCCTTATTTCAAGTTTTTTCTACTTTTCATTTTCATTTATCTATTTCATCTTTTGGATCTATAGCTAGATCATAAAGGTTTATAGAAGTTGCAAGATAGCTTGATGCTTTATTTTCTCAATCTTTTTCGATAGAAGAATAAATAGTTCATCTATTTACAGGGACAGCAAAAGTACCGATTTGTTGTCTATCAGCTAATCAATTATAAAAATCATATTTTATAACTGTATAAGAAAAAAGATTCCAAATCAAAGCTCAAAAACAAATAACAAAAAACAATACAATTGTATGAATATCTTGCCATTTTTCTGTAATATTATGAAAAAATCTTTTCTTTTTAAATTTGTATAATAAATTATTAAATTGGTCTTTCATTATTTTTTTATTTTTTTCTAATTTTTTTAATTATACTTGTTTTTGATTTTTTTAAAAGTAAAAATTTTATTTTTTTTTGCAAATAATTCTTTTATAGATATAATATATATTGTAACAATTACTGGTGTATTTTTCTGGTTTTTGTTAGTTATTTTATATTATTTTTTAAAAAATACAATTATGAGTATTGCAAAAGAAGAAAAAAAGGCACTTATTGAAAAATTTGCTCCAAAAAAATGAGATACAGGGTCTCCTGAAGTACAAGTTGCTATTTTATCAACTGAGATAGAGAATCTAAAAGCTCACTTACTTGAGCACAAAAAAGATAATCATTCTAGAAGAGGTATTTTATTGAAAGTTGCAAAAAGAAGAAAATTATTAACTTACTTGAAATCAAAATCTCCTGAAAGATACAATGCACTTATTGAAAAATTGGATTTAAGAAAATAAAAGTTCAGAAAAATTCTGAACTTTTTTTAGTTTTTATATTTTTTTAAAATAAAAAGGTAAGGTAATTTGGTTGATTACTGCCTTCACAGGAATAACAAAGGGAAAAGCAGGAATGACAGTGATGTGTGGTTAATGTCATTCCCAGGAATCTGGGAATCAATGGAAATGTTTTCCTTGTTATTTTTTAAAACTTATTTTGCATCTTTGTAAGATTCCATTAACTTATCATTTTCCATAATAAATGGAGAAGCTTCATCTTGTCACCAAGATGTGTTATATTTTCACATCAAATACTCATTTAAATCAGATTTATTGTTAAATATCAACATTTGATATGGTTCTTCAAAAGAGACTTTTTCAATAAACATAAACTTAGAATCAGCTGTTGGAAGCAAAATTCAAATATGTCAAATAAACAGGTAACTTTCTTCTCAAGCTTGATTAGAATGAAAAAAAACAGATATTAAAGAAGCTTTTTTAGGATTTCACTTATTTAAAAAAGTAATTTCTTTTTTCTTCCAATCATCTTTTACACTTTTTAAATGAACAGAAATATCTTTAGTTTTTGGTGTTTTTATAGCTGAAAAAAAACTTTCAAAATCCTTTATTTCTTGATCTGAAAATAATTTTATTGGAGAATTTTTTAAAGCCAATTTATCCATAAAAAGGTATTCTGTGTCAGTAGTATCAGGTTTTCAAATTTTTATAAAATTTTTTAGTAAAGTGTATGAAGTGATTCTACAATTAAATCATTCAAAATTTGGATAATTCTTTTTCCATAATTCAGAGATTTTTCATGAGTCATTTTGTGAATTTTCTGCTGAATTAAAACCATATTTAAGTAAATTTTGATTTCAAATAGCTTTGTTGTACAAATCTACACTTTTTATAAAATCCTCAATACTTTTCTCATCAATTCAAGCATTTTTCATAGAATCTGAAACATATTTTTTACTTTTTTCATCATTTATATGAGAATAAATAACACTAATTCTTTTTTTTCAAATAGTTCACACAGTTCAATTAAATGTTTGATTTGTAGTTTCAGTATTTTGCTGATTTACAAAGCAAGAAGAAAGAAAAACTAAAGAAATAATTGATAATAAAAATATTTTTTTCATAAACAATTCTTAAAATCTAAGTGAAAAATATTTTAACAAAATTTTTAAGAAAATCAAAAAAAAAGAATAGATTTAACTATTCTTTTGTTACTCAAAGTATAAAATAATTTAAAATACGATCTCAAAGCTTCATTCTAATCCTATCTAAAAGCCTATCTATAATCATATATTCATAATCAAATATTTTTAATCAAAAAATTAATTTTCTTTGAGAATTTCAAATTTTTTCTGTATTTATAGAGTCTACATCTATTTTCATAGAGTAAATAATACTTGTTAGCTCATTTAAAACTCAAGTTTCATTTTTTATAATAAAACTAATTTCATAAATAATTGATTCTTCTTTTTCTCCATCAATATAAGCAGTCAGAAGCCTATCTTTGTTTACTTCATTTAAAATTTTACAATTTCTTTTATGAATTGTGATTACTCACTTATTGTTTATGTGAGCAACAATATCCTTTCAAAGTTTTCTTTTACAGCAAGAACATATTTTATAATCAAGTCAAACTTCTCATCAAATAATCAAAGTTTGTTTTCAGTGAGAAACTTTTTCATTTTCTTTGTGGATTTCTCAGCCTCAAGTCAGTCTTTTTTCTTTTTTATCAAAATTTGGATCTTTTGATTTTTGGATTTTTCTAAGCAAAGTTGAAGCAGGATAAGAAAAATCTCAAACTTGCTCAAGCAAGCTCCATCTTTCTTCTATTCAAAGAGTCTTTCAATCAATGTTTTTTAAAATACTTAAATCTTTATCAAGTTTATCAAATCAAAATTTTTCTAAATATTTTGAAAGTATTTCTTTTCATCTTTCCCTATGAATTTCTTTGTCTTCTTTTCTAAGAAAAGATTTTATTTTATTTTTTGCTTTTACAGTTTTTACAAATGATATCCAAAAAGGGTTTGGTTTTCTATTTTTATCAGTTATGACTTCAACTACATCTCAATTATTTAATTCTTTATCAAGTGGATAAACAATTCAGTTTACCTTTGCAACAGTGATATGGTCTCAAAGCTCACTATGAACAGCATAAGCAAAATCTATAGGAGTAGAACCAAAAGGCAAGTTTATAAAGTCTCATTGAGGAGTAAAAACATAAATCCTATCTTTGAAAAGATCTACTTTTAGTGAACCTACAAAATCACTATCTTGAATACTATCAACCATATCTTTCAATTCCTTTACCCAATCTATATCTTTTGCTATTTTACTTCATTTTTCTTTGTATTCAAAGTGTGCAGCAACTCAAATATCTGCGTATTCTTTCATCTCATAAGTTTTGATTTGGATTTCTGTAGGTTGTTTTGTATCTTCTTGAAAAAGTCAAATTATACTTGTATGCAAACTTTTATATCAATTTGGTTTTGGTAAGGCAATATAGTCTTTAAACCTTCTAGGAATTGGAGTCCAAGTATTGTGAATAATTCAAAGAACTTTGTAACAATCAGCTTCTGTTTCAACCATAACTCTCACTCAAAAAACATCAAAAAGCTCTTTCATGTGAGTTAATCATTTTTTCAATAATTTTTTATGAATTGAATAAATAGACTTTACTCTATAATCTATTTCATAATTTTCAACTTTTCATTTAAGAATTTTGTCTATCTCTGATTCAACATTTTTCATAAATGTTCTTCTTTGAGGCTCTATTTCTCTAAATTGCCTTTTTAATTCTTTGTAGCTTTCTGGATCAAGAATTTTAAAACATTCCTCTTCTAAATTATTTTTAAATCAGAAAAGTCCAAGTCTATCTGCTATTGGAGCATAAATATTTAAAGTTTCAAGAGCTATTCTTTGCCTTTTTTCAGGTTTTGGATGACTTTTAAGAGTTCTCATATTGTGAAGTCTATCAGAAAGTTTTACAAAAATAACTCTCAAATCTTCAGCCATAGCAACAAACATTTTTCTCAAACTTCAAATACTTCTATCTTCTCATTTGTACCTAACTTTTGAAAGTTTTGATAATCATTCACACAAAAAAGCAACTTCTTTTCAAAATTCTTTTTCTATGTCTTCTTTTGTTTTAGGTGTATCTTCTATGACATCATGAAGTAAGCAAGATTGAATTGTAAAAATATCTGGTTTCAATTCAAGTAAAATCATAGTAGCCTCAACTGGATGGGAAATGTAAGGCTCTCAAGAAAGCCTGTATTGTCATTCATGAGCATCACGAGCATATTCATAAGCTTTAAATATTTCTTCTCTGATGTATTTTATATTTAAATTTGGCATATAAATAGATACTTTTTTGACAATTACTTCCACTCTTTTGTCAATTTTTGAATATTTATCTTCCATAATTAAAAAATTATCAATTAATTTACTTATATAATAGCTAATATTCCTATTTTTTCAAATTTTTAAAAAATATTTGTAAATTTCAAAAAAAAGTTTATTATTTGAGAGAAAATTTAATTTTATTTTTTATAAAAATTTATGAGAAAAAATATCAAATGATTTACTTTAGTTGAGCTATTAGTTGTTATAACTATTTTAGCAATTATTTCTGTTGTAGCTTATCAAAATTTTGGTTGAGCCACAGACAAAGCAAATGCTAGCAGAAAAATATCAGATGTTGCCACAATAGAGACTTCTTTACAACAATATTTTGTAGATAAAAATTCTTATCCTCCTGTAGATTTAGTGAATCCTGATACAAATGTTTATGGATATAATAGTGCAGAAACAGCAACTCCAAGTAATACTTTAGTAGTTACAAAAAACTGAGCTGAGATAACAGCTGTAACTTCAGCAAAATGAGGTTGAAAAATAATTTGAACTTGAAATTATTCAAGTATGCAAATCTGAGCTAAGTGAACTATTTCTCAAGACACTTTAGGAAAACAATATTTAACAAAAGATTTGTATGATCCTGAACTTTGAGATATCAAAATCTGAAGCCAAAAATTGATTGATAAATGAATTTGAAGGTATGTTTATGCTGTTTACAAAAAACCTACATGATCATATTGGTGAACTGAAAATCTGACTTGAACTGCTTACAACATAGCTTATACAGTAAAAAAAGAAGGAAGTGAAGATTATATGACAAGAATAGTTTGACCTTATGATGAAAAATCTTGTGTTGGAAAAGAGACTTCTTGTACAAAAACTCTTATTTGAAGTGGAGTAGATATCTTGATTAATAATCAAGTTTTATGAAAAAAAGCTGATGGAACAGCTCTTTCAAATTTTAATTCAACTCAAACAAACCAATGAATTCCTTATCCACTTGGAAATTTTTAATTATTACAAAAATAAAAAAGGCTTAAATTAAGCCTTTTTTTGATTAAGAAATAATTATTTTAATACTACAATAATGATAAAAATACTTTATTTCTATTTTTTTCTCAAAATAGAGATAAAGTTTTTTTCATTATCAAAAAGTCTATTTTCAAAAATTTCAAATCAAGATTCTTCAAAAATAAATTCTAATTCTTCTAGTGTAAAACAGTGATAATAACGGTAAAAATCTCAAAATTTTATAGAAAAATCTTTACTTTTAAAAATTTTTTCTTTTTGCTTTTCTTCAAAATCAGAAATATTTTCAAAATCATTTTTAGTAAAAATTATTTCAGAATTTTTATATTTTTTTCTGTTTAAATCTGAATCCAAAGCCCAGTTTGTAAGAAAAACTATAGTTCCCTTTTTTAGAATATTTTCTAAATTTTTCATAGTTTTTAGTCTTTCTCTCAAAAATTTTTTATGATGAAAAGATGCGATAAAAAAGACGAAATCAAAGTTTTTTTTATCAAGCTCTTGAATATTTTCCATATCAAGAACTTCAAACTCAAATTTAGGAAAGCTTTTTCTAGCTTCAGAAATCATCTCAGGAGAAAAATCTATTCAAAAATAATCTATTTTTTTATTTTTCAAGTTTTCCTGTAAGTGTTCTAAAAGCCTTCCACTTCAGCATCAGACATCTAAAACAGATATTTTTTCAAAATCTAAAGGAAAGTATTTTTCTATAAAATAAGTGATTTCTTCCCATTTCATATTTTTTCTAGATTTTGCAAATTTTTTTGCAATATTATCGTAATTTTTTATAAAAGTTTTTTTGTTCATACTAAAAATTTACATTTCTTCAGGCATATCAATAGCCAAAAGTCCCATTGATTCCTTTAAAACTTCTGAAAATAATTTTACAAGCAAAAGTCTCAGTTTTTTCTTTCATAAATCAGGCTCTGACAAAATTTGAATCGAATTATAAAATGAATTAAAGGCTTTTGTAAGCTCAAAAATATAGGCACACAAAATATGAGGCATATTTTTTTCTGCTGTTTCTTTTAAAATATTTTCATAATCAGAAAGTAGTTTTATTAATGCTGTTTCTTGCTCAAATTCAAAATTTCAAATATTTTCAAAATCTAATTTCAAATCATTTTTTTGAAGAATTTTGAGAGCCCTTACATAAGAGTATTGAATATAAGGTCAACTATTTCACTCAAAAGTCATAAATTCATCCCAATCAAAAACGACATTATTTTCTCTTGATTTCTTCAAATATCCGTATTTTATAGCTCAAATTCAAATGATTTTTGATAACTTTTCAAGTTCTTCTCAAACTATATCTTGTCTTTTTTCTAAAATAATTTTTTTTGCTCTATTTTCAGCTTCATCAAGCAAAGAATCAAGTTTTATAATTCTTCACTTTCTAGTACTTAAAGGTCAATCTTTTAAGTTTATAAAACCATTTCCTGCATGAAATAGCTCAGTTTTTCAAAGCCATCAAGCATTTTTAGCTATTTCAAAGGCTTGTTTAAAATGAAGAGATTGCCTTATATCTACAAAATAAATAATTTTTTCTGGATTCCAATTTTCCATTCTGTATTTTATAGCAGCCAAATCTGAAGCTAAATATCCTTTTGTTCAATCTCTTTTTTGCAAAATACAACTTGGAATTTTTGTAGACTCATCAAAAATAACTCAAACAGAATTATCATCATTTTTTGTAGCAATTTTCTTTTCTATAAGCTCAGAAACTATATCTGACATAGAATATTTCAAATCTGGATAATTTTCAAGTTTTGGCAAATTTAACCCCTCATAAAAACTTTCTCATATATTGTAAGTTGGCTCTACATTGAGTCTCTTTAGCTGTTTTCTAAGTTCTTTTATAGATGCTCCTGTAAATTTTTCCCAATATTCTACTGATTCAGGTTCTCAAGAAGATAATTTTCTAAATTCTAGTCTTGTTTGCTCTTCAAGTTCAGAATTCTCTCACTCAGTTTCTATCTCTTTTGTGATTTTTATATAAAGTTCAAGTAAGTGAGAAATAGCATCTTCTTCAAGTTTTTCTTTATCTCACCAAAGTTTATAAGCTGTTATAAGTTTACCAAAAACTATTCACCAGTCTCATATGTGTGAATCTGAAATCACATTATAACCAAGCTTTTTATAAATATTTATCATTGCTTGACCGATGTTTGGAGTACACATATGACCTATATGAAGAGGTTTTCACATATTTGGTCAGATATAATCTATATAAATATTTTTGTTATTTTTTTGTTTTGTTTCATTAAATTTTTCATAATTTTCTTTAAAAATATTTGTAAAAATATCTTTTGAAAGAAATATATTGATATAAGGTCAAGCTTGGTTTACATTCTCTATTTCTGGATATTTTTTTAATTCAGAAATAATTTCAGCTCAGATTTGAACAGGATTTTTTTTCAATTCTTTTGCTAACAAAAATGGTCAAAAAGCAAAATCTCACAATTCTTTTTTTGGTGGATTTTCCAAAGAGATTTCAGGATTTTCTAGATCATAAAGGTTAAAAATTATTTCTTTAAGAATATTTTGTAATTTTGTTTTCATAGTTTTCTAGTTAGTTATTATTTTTTTATAATGGTATTTTAATAGTTTTTAAAAGGAATTCTTTTTTTCATACAGGAACGACTGTGGTGTTCCCTACATTTATTTTTATATGGAAAATTAAAATCAGAAGAAATTTATGTATTTATTATTTACTGTAGGAAATGATTGCATCGTTCCAAAAACAAAATTATACTTTTTTATAAATCTCTCTTAATTCAAATAATATTTTTTCAATCAATCACTTCAATTATAAAATAAAATCAAAAAAAAACAACCTGATTTGGTTGTTTTTTGTTAACTAATATATCCATTGTGTCTAAGTTCTTCAATAACTTCATTTAAAACATTATTATCATTTATACCTTGTTGTGTTAGTAAAGTTCTTATTGTGTTAGCATCAATAGATTGTTGTCCTTGTTGTAATCAAGCCTCTCTAGTTATACTATTAGCAATAGCTTGACCTTCTCAAGCTAGGTGTTGTTGTCAATTTCTAGGTAAAGGTAAGTTTATTTGTCTATTGTTTATGTTTATACTAATAGGCTCTGGAGCTCATCCAGTGTTTCATCAAGATGTGTTGTCTGGAGTTGGAGCTACAACTCAATTCTCTTGCCAATAGTGCAATAATGAAGATGCATTATCAAAATCTTTATATCAAGCATTTGAATATATTTCATTATTTTGAGCATTCTTTTTCTTCTCAAGAATAATTTCTTGAGCATATTTATCAAGTGTAGTGCTAGAATCAAATTTAAAATTACTTCAAACATTTTTCATAATTTCATTTGCTTCAGATTGAAATCTACTATTTTTTATAATATCATTACTTGATAAAATAGCATTATTAATTGCTTTTAAAGCTTGTGATTTAATTTCTGGTGATTTATTTCATTTTAATGTACTATTCATTTTTATTAATTCTTCAACTACTTTAGTGTTATTTGGATCTCATAATCAAAGTTTTCACATTAAATCAGCAGATTGTCAATATGCTTTTTGAGAAAGTATTCACGTAATATTATTAGGAATTTGTTGCAAACTTTGTAAACTTTGTCGTCCAGGTAAAATAGGAGCATATTGAGGAAGTTGTACTGCAAGATTTCAAACTGATTCACCAAATTGTGCAATTGGTTTAACAATAGCTTCTGTGATTTTTGATGATCTCAAAGCAGCCATAACTGTTCACCAAAGCACAACTATTCAAAATATTTTTAAAATCAAAGCTCAGATGATTCAAAGTGTATCATTTCAAGCAGTTTTTATGAATTTAGTTATATTTTCAGGAGCTGCAACTCAACCTTCTATGTGTAACTCAAAATTATTTATTTTAATAGTATTGTCAGAAGCTGTAGTTTGTCATCACTCTGTACCTGGTTTAGTTAATCATTGACCAGTTATATATATGAAAAGTAAACCAAAGCTTAAAGCAAGCATAGTGTATACCGGAACCATCACAAGTCACAAGAATTCTTTAAAATTAAACTTTTCAAAGAATCAGCCTCATCAGCTACTTTTTCAGAAAAAGTACATCAAACCAAAAAGTGGAGCAAACATCATAAATATCCATAACCGTATTCATCTGATCATAAGAGCAAGCCCTAAAGCAATCATAAGCAATGCATACACTAGTATAAATAACAAGTCAAATATTACTTTTACAACCACATCTCAGATAGTTTTTAATCTTGGAATTTCTGCTTTTATCAATTTATCAAAATTTTCTATTCAAACGATTCAGTAAGTGTATAGAGCTATTATTCAGAAAACTCCATCAGCTGATTTATCTGTTTTCATTATTTCTGAAAGATTAGAATAGTCTTTACTACAAGAAAATATTTCATCTGTACTTGTTCAGTCTTTTTGTTGTCACTCTGAAGCTCACAAAGATGGTAATTTAATAGTACAGTTTTTTGGAATTTCAACCTTTGACATAGCACTTTCATAATCTTTAAATGCTTCAAAAGGTAGGTTCATAGCTGAAATAGTCAGAATTGAAGAAACAGAAACCAAAAATTGAACTATAAACCAAGAAAAAGGAACTATCAAAATTCAAATTATAAATTTAGGAATAGCTTGTTTCAAGGCAAAGTTTGCGTTTTGAGATCAAATTATATTTGCAAATGCTATAAAAATTAAGATAAATGCAAAAGCAAAATAAACTACATTTGAAACTAAAATCCATATTTGCTTTAAATATCAATTTATACCAAAAATTGTACCACTTGTCCAGTCTGGTGACAAAAACATAGTAGTTAGGTAAGTCATCAATCACAAAAGTACTGAAATTATTGTAGACATCCATTGGATACCTGTTACAACAACATTTTTAGCATTTTCAAAATTATCTTTTGTTGATCAGGCTCCTGTAGCTGGGTCATCTGCAAAAGATAAATCTGTTAACAAAAAATAAAATCAAAAAAATATAGCTATTTTTATCAAAGAGCTTTTATTTATGCTTAAATATTGTTTAAGTTTAGTAAACATAGTTTAAATTTTTATTTTTTTAAATTCCTTTGTTTTTATTGATTTATAAAATCTTATCACAATTTTTTTTTTATTGCAAAATTTTGCTAGAAAAAATATTTTTATTACAAAATTTTATTTTGAGAAATGGTGCAATAATCACTTTTTTTTCAAAAATTGATAAGTAAGACATTTCCATTGATTCCCAGAGTCCTGGGAATGGCATTAGCTGCATTTTAAAAAAAACAAAAAAATCTGCTATTTTGCAGATTTTTTAAAATTAACCTAATTTCTTCTTTAATAAGTCATTAAATATTTTTGGATTTCATTGTCATTTTGAAAGCTTCATACATTGACCAACAAAAAATCCAAATATTTTTTCATTTCAAGATTTATAATCTTCAACTTGTTTTGCAGAATTTGCAATAACTTCATCAACAATTGCTTCCAAAGCTCACAAATCATTTTTTTGCCTCAAATTATTTTCATCAACAATTATATCAGCATCTCATCAATTCATAAATAATTCTTCAACAACTTGTTTACTATTTGTAGAAGAAAGTTCATCTGAGTTTACTAGTTCTATTACTCTTGCTAGTTGTTTTAATTCAAATTTTAAATCAGATATTTTTTTTGTATTTTCAGATTCATTCATCAAAGCCAAAAGTATTGTTGTGATGTAAGAGCAAGATTTTTTTGGATCTCAAGTTAAAGAATTCAATTCATCAAAATATTCTGATAATTCCCTATCTGTAGTCAAAATTCTGGCATCATCTTCAGAAAGCTTGTATTCATTTAAATATCTAATTCTTTTCTCAATAGGAAGTTCTGGAATTTTAGTTCTAGCTTCAGCTATAAATTCATCTGAAAGCTCCAAAGGAAGCAAATCTGGCTCAGGAAAATATCTATAATCCATAGCATCTTCTTTACTTCTTTGAGTTGTTCAAACTCAAGTTTCATCATTCCATCATCTAGTTTCTTGTTCTACAACTCCTCATTGTTCTAAAATTCTTGTTTGCCTTTTTATTTCATAATCAATTGCTCTTCCTATAGCCGAAAAAGAGTTTACATTTTTTGTTTCAGTTCTATTTCAAAGTTTAGTGCTTCACTCTGGAGCTATAGAAATATTTACATCACATCTCAATTGTCATTTTTCCATGTCAGCATCAGAAACTTCACAAGCTCTCATTATTTTTTGAAGTTCTCTTAAAAATTCCATAACTTCTTCTTTATCATGAAAAACTGGTTCAGTAACTATTTCCATAAGTGGACTTCAGGCTCTGTTGAAATCACAAAGAGTTTTTCATCAAGCATGGATAAGCTTTCAAGCATCATTCTCCAAATGCATATGATGAATTGAAAATTCTTTTATGTCACCATTTACAATAGTTTTTACACTTCATTTTCAAACAATTGGTTCATACATTTGAGTGATTTGATAAGCTGTTGGATTATCTGGATAAAAATAAGTTTTTCTATCAAATCTAGAAAATTTATTTACTTCACAGTTCATAGCCATTCATCAAATAAGACCTAATCTTACAACTTCTTCATTTAAAGCTGGCAATGCCCCAGGAAATCACATACAAACTTGGCAGACATTTTTATTTGGTTCATCAGAAAGCTCAACTGCATTTTTACAAGAACAAAACATTTTTGTTTTAGATTTCACTCTTACATGGATTTCTAATCATATTGTTGCTATATATTTTGTCATTTTTATTTTTTTAATTTTTAAATTATTTGTATATTTATATCTAAATATTTTGATTTTTCAACAATTTTTTTATAAAAGTCTTGATTTTAAATTTTAATATGATAAAATCATCATACTAAAAGTTTTTAAAACTTTTAAAATTTTTACAATATAATTCTTTGTATTATGGATATAAAGGTACTTATACACGTTAATGCTGATGAAGCAAAAGAACCAACAGAAAGATTAGTTAAACAAAATTTAGAAAATAAGTTGGATAATTATTTGAAAAAATTTACTTCAAAACAAGAAGCAGAATGAAGTATAGAAGTAAAAATTGACAAAAACAAAAAAGATTTGTTTGATTGAGTAATTCAAGCAAACTTAGATGGAAAATCATTTAGATATGAAAGAGATGATTACAAAAATCTTGATGATTTGATAAACAATTTATTTGACCATTTCAAAGAAGAATTAAGTAATTTGTAATTTTAAACCTTTTCTTTTAAAGAAGAGGTTTTTTTGTTTAAAAAATTTCTTTTAAAATATAATCCAAAAACAAAACTGATTTATCTGTTAAAGCTAATTTATCATCTTTGTATTGTAAATATCAATTTTCACAAAAATAATTTATTTTTTCAAAGTTCAAATTTTTTAAATATTTTTTTTCAATTCCTGAAGTTCTAAGTCAAAACATTATTTTTTCAAGAAATTTTTCTTCTTTTCAGATTTTTTCTTTAGAAATATTTTTTTTAGAATAATAATCCAAAAAACTTTCACTTTTTGAAAAACGAATATTTTCAAAAAATCCATGAGAACCAAGTCAAAATGCTAGGTTTTCCTTATGATTCCAGTATCACTTATTGTGTTTGCATTCAAATCAGGATTTTGAAAAGTTTGAAATTTCATATCTTTCAAATCATTTTTCTTTCAAAAAATTTTTTATTTGTAGATATTCTTCTGAATAGTCAGCTTCATCAATAGAATTTGCTCTCCAAGAGTTTGGATAAACAATATTTTCAAATTTTGAATCAATTTCCTCAGGAACATCATAATATTCTTCCAGCATATAAACTGAAATATGAGTCACAAAATCATATTTTTCAAGTAAATATTTTATATCTTTTTTGACTCATCATTTTTTTACAAAAGGCAATCAGATGATAAAATCTATCGAAAGAGAAATATGTTTTGGTTTTTTAAAAAATATTTTTAAAGTTTCAAAGCATTTTAAAATATCTCATTTTTCTGATCTAGCTATTTCTTCAAGAGTTTTAGGATTTAGGCTCTGGATTCAAATACTTATTCTATTAACTCAGAGTTTTTCCCATCAGTTTAAGTTTTCCAAATTTATCATTTCTGGAGTTGATTCTATGTTTATTTCTATTTTCTCAGAAAAAGTAAATTTTTGTTTTAAAGTAAAAAATATTTTTTCAAATTGTTTTAAGTTTAAAGTTGAAGGAGTTCATCATCAAAAATAAATTGTATCCAAAGTGATTGGTTTTAGATAAGAAAATTCATTTATTTCTTTGCACAAAAAATCTACATAATTATTCACTTTCAGCTGGCTTAGTCACGAAAAAGAAGCAAATCTACAGTATTTACATTTGCTTGTACAAAAAGGAATATGAATGTAACAATTTAAATTTTTCATTTTTCAAAATTAAAGTCTAGGCTTGAGCCTAGACTATTTTTTTAATCACAGACTTTTGAAAACTCTTTTTGACTAACAGCCTTTTCTGTTTTACAATTCAGTGACTTTTGAAATCTTGTAAATTCATCAACTGCTGTTTTTTCTGAATCTAATATAACTCTAAGTTGAGCATCATAAACAGTTTTAATTCATTTGTTAAAGCTTGTGTAACTATATTTTTCACTATAAAAATCAGTTACAGCAATTTTATAATTTTTATGAATCATTTGAGACTCAGCTTCTTTTTCAAAAGCTATAGCTGCTGGTAAATAATATGGATAAGCTTTTAAAAATATTTTTATTCAATCAGCACTAGAAACATAAGACATAAATTTTCAAGCTAAATCTCACTTTGCAGAATCTTTATTTACAACAAAATAATTATAGTTTACAAGAGCAGCTCCTGAAGAAGCTCAACCAAGTGGAAATGGTACAGCTTCAAGATAGTTTGAACTAAATCATTTTTTAGAGATTTTATTTATAAGTCTAGGATATCAAGCTACCATATAAGTTTCTCACTCTGAAAACAAATCAATAGCATTTTGATTTGCAACTTTCATTTCTTCAAGTCTAGAATTGTATTTATTATCTCACTCTATATCTCAGAAATACAAATAATCTCACAAACCAGCTTGAACTGATCTTCTTTGAAGACTTTCTATATTTTTATCTCAAGATTGAGACATCATAAATTGAGTGGCAATATCTTCTGAAGAATCAAGAGTTGTACCATTTCAAATCGCAATTGGAATATTTTCTGGAGATTTTTCTTTTAGTTTTGCAACAGCAGATTTCAGTGAAGAAATATTTTCTAAATCTGTACGTTTTACAAATCTTTTATTAAAAAAAACTCACAAAGTTTCATATCAAATAGGAAGTCAAAGCAAAAATTCTGTTCAAGTGTCTGACTGAGAAATAAGTTGGTTTGAAACAAAATCTTTGTATTCTTTTCTAATTGTACTTGGATTTAGATAATCTGGTGGAATTCAAACTGTTTGATTTTCAAAAAGTGAATTTTTTTCATTGCTATTTAAAACAAAAATATCTGGAGCTTCTCAGTTTGTAATAGCATAAGTAAGAGCATAAGTATATTCATCGTAAGAATTAAAAGATAAAATATTTACATCCATATTTGTATTAGCAAATCTTTTAAATCAATCAACAAAATCTTGTGCTTCCTCAGCAGAATCTCAAACCATCCAAATTGAAAAAACATCTTTTGAAGAATTTCATTTTTTAGAATTATTTGAAAAAAGCATTATAAGAATTATTACAACAGCAAAAAACAAAATAATTCCTCAAATTATAAATAAAATTGTTTTATTTCTACTCATTTCCATAGATTTTTAGATATTAGAAAGTAAATGCAAATGGATGTGAAAAACTTCTTGTCATCATTTTTCTCAAACATTGAATTGAAGTTTGTATCACTCTGAAATTCAAAGATCAGAAGCTATTTTTTTTGCAGCAAAGAACAAATCTGCTAAAACCTCTCTGTCTTCAGTTTCTAAATCATTTATTGTTTCGATTTCTTTTTTTGGAATAATCAAAATATGAGTTTTTGCTTTTGGATTTATATCCTTTATTGCAATTAAATTATCAGTTTCATAAACTATTTCTGCAGGGATTTCCCTAGAAATTATTTTTGTAAATATTGATGCCATATTTCAAAATAATTAAAAATTAATAAGTTGTGTTTTTTGAAAAATCTATTTCTTTCAAATTTATAGGTTTTGTTGAAGATCAATTCAAAAAATTTCAAATTGGGTTTTCAGAAAGATCCCCAAAAAGTATTAAAACATATCAAGAAATACTTAAAAAAAGTAGAAAAATAAATAAAAAACTCAATCATTTATTTATAAATCTAGAAAAGTTTGCAAACTTTCTTGCATGAATTGATAATATTACAAAAAATATCCAAACTCACACCATTACAAGTGTAAAAAATCCTAATAATATAAGTTGCATTATGTTAAAATTTATAAAA
Organism: Candidatus Gracilibacteria bacterium HOT-871; assembly: GCA_002761215.1. Classification (GTDB taxonomy): domain Bacteria; phylum Patescibacteriota; class Gracilibacteria; order BD1-5; family UBA6164; genus GN02-872. Next base: position 38,226 of record CP017714.1, on the reverse strand, counting down.
TTAAATTTTTTTTATTATATTATTGTTTTTTTTATTTGCAAATTTAAAATAAGTTTGTTATAATATATTTGTAAATTTAAAAATTAAAAAATAAATATATGGCTACTATTGAAAACAAATTTAAAATAAGTGATGAAATACAAGCTAAATATCCAGAACTTATAAAACTAATATTGAAAACAGAATCAATGGAAGATGATGAAAGACAATATTGGTTTGATATAATGCCTTCAATGACAGACGAACAAATTGATAGACTTTTCAATATTTTGGATACAGAAAGAAAGAAACTTGAAGCTTTAGAGGAAAAATATAAAAAAGAAATCAAACAATTAAATGAAAAACACTTGATTGAATGGCAAGAATTCCAATTAAAAGATTCAAAATCAAAAATCAAAGCAGCTGAAGCAAAAGACAAAAAAGAGGAAACTGAAGCTGATGATATACTTGCTATGCTTGATGATTTGTAAAATACTTCTTGAAAAATTTCAGAAAAAAAATAAAATATCTTTCAAACAAATGAAAGGTATTTTTATGTTTTTAAAAAATATTTTATGGAATTTAGCTCAAATGAAAAGATTCTTTATCAAAACTTTAAAAAATATTTTGAAATGCCAGAAGATATTTTCAACTTTTTCAAAGAATATTTTGTAGAAAATATTAAAGCTATTCAAAATATCTCAAAAACAGAAAATATCTATTTATACAATATTTCTTTCAAGGAAATAAACTCAGAAGATTATATAGAGATTTTTTCTGATGGAGACATTTTTCAAAAGAAAAAAACTTTGGATCTTTTGAGAAATGCTATGAAAGAAAAAAATAAAGATCGGTATCCAATACTTTGGTTTTATTATAAGTGAATTGATACTCCTAGATCTGTTCATATGACACTTTTAAAAGATTGAAATAATTTTAAGAAAAATCATTTTGATTCTACAAAAGATATTTGAAATGATTTTAAAAAAGAAAATCTTTATAAAAATTTTAAAGAATTTTTTGAGATGCCAGAAGATATTTTCAACTTTTTCAAAGAATATTTTGTAGAAAACATTGAAGCTATTCAAAATATCTCAAAAACAGAAAATATTTACTTAAAAAGTATTTATTTTAAAGAAATTCTTTCTTGAGAATATGATAAAATATATTTTGAAGACTGAGTTTTAAAGTGAGAAAATTTAAAGATTTTGAGATATTCAATAAATGATAGAAAATCTGAACTTACTCCTGTTTTTGAGTTTTGTTATAAAAATATTGAGTCTCCAAGATCAGTTCATTTAGAGCTTCACAAAGACTGAAATCCATTTTAGAAAAAAATAGTTTGAATTAATTTCAAACTATTTTTTTAGTAATTTTTCAAATATTTTAAATAAAAGTAATCAAATCATAAATCAACAAATTCTCAAAATTATATCATCTATGCTAAATGGTCTAAAAATTCACTTTCCTACATAAATAGAAATATAATAAAAAACAAGTTGTAAAAGCTCTATAGATACACAAAGAACAAGTCACCAAACTAGAGTTTTTTTGAAATTATTTAAGAAATATGGAAGCAAAAATCAAGCTGGTACCAGCAAAATCATAGATAACCAAATTTGTTTATCTCCTGAAAAAGTAGAAAATGGAACTAAGTTTATCATTGGTCAAAATGTTCCTTCTCTAGGAGTTTCAGGATACATAGGCAAAAAAGAGAAATTTAAAAGAAAAAATACATAAACAAAAGATATAAAAGCAAAAAAATGCTTAGTTTTTGAGATTTTCTTATCCCTTGAAAAATACAAAAACCAAATGTACAATCAAACTATAATAATAAGTAATAAAACCTGATCAGCTCCTTCTAAAATTGAATAACTATTTCCTAAAAAATGCATAATAATTATAGATTAACAATTATATATCTCAGCATTACTATCATTATCATAAACCCATTCATCTCTTCCTCAAACTAGTCTTAAATGCAAATAATAATCTCCTCATGAAACATTCCACCATTTTACTGTTTGATACCCATTATTTACATCTAAATAGTAAGTTCTTAACCTAAGATCTCTAGGCCAAGTACTTTTATATAATGCTACTTCAAATACTGAGCCTTGCCTTATTCAACTTGGTGTTTTAGGAGTTGTACTAAAACAAATTCCTCAAGATCAAAAATATCTAATAGATCAATCATATCAGTATATACTAACTGAGTATCATATATTATAACTATATGATGAAGCATATAATAATCTAGAAAAGATATTTGTCTTCTTTTCTTTAATTTCTATATATTGCTTCTCTTGTAATTCTTTTTTATTTTTAACTTTACTATCAATTGTGCTATTAACATCAGTAGCATAAGACAAATTAATACTTCCTAAGATAACCAAAAGGACACTAAAAAACAAAACTATTTTTCTAATAATAATTTTTTATGAAAGTAAATTAAAAATTTTAAGTGCACTTACTACTTGTATAATAATATTTATTTAAAAGTCAAAAAAAAAAAAAAAAAAAAAAAACTTTATTTTTATAAAAAATATTTTATAAAAAAAATAAAATTTAAAAAATTCTAGTTTTTTTGCTTAAAAGTCACTATCATCATGCATATCAACTTCAACTGTTTCCATATAATCAGTTGAAACATTTACTTCATCATCTGAATTATCAAAATATTGGTCTTCTATATAATTATCTCAGCTGTGGATATTGTGAATTTTTCTATATTGTTTACCAGCAGGAATAAGCCTACCAATAATAATATTTTCTTTCATTTCACCAAATTTATCAATTTTTCCAGAAGTTGAAGCTTCAACTAAAACTCTAACTGTTTCTTGGAATGAAGCAGCTGAAAGCCAAGAATCAGTATGAAGAGATATTTTTGTGATACCAAGAAGAAGTCTTTCTCAAATACATGGTTTCTTTCACTCTTTTCTTAATCTTGCATTTTCATTGTTGTAAGTAATAGCATCTACAATATCTCAAGGGAAGAATTCTGTATCTCATTTTGAAGTAATTCTTACTTTTGAGAACATTTGCCTAACTATCAGTTCAATATGTTTTGAATTTACAGTTTGACCTTGAGAAGAATAAATAGATTTTATTTCTGAAACTATGTATTGTTCTGCGGCCAAAACTCAAGCAATATTCATCAGTTTTTGAAGATTTAAAGCTCACTCTGTAAGTTTGTCTCATCTTTTTACTTCTTGACCTTCTTTTACTTTTATAGTTCTACCTAAATCAAATACATATTCAAATGTTCTTTTATTTATGTCTTTTACAACTATAACTGTATCTGAAATACTTTTTACTTCTCATTCAAAAGCTGTAACAACTTTTTGTTTGTCTTGATTTGATCTAGCAATTATTTGTTTTGCTTTTACTGTTTGTCAAACTTTTACTGTTGGAGTAAATCATTCTTGTAAATAATATTCTTCCTCAAGTAATTTATCAGCAACAACTCTAACAATAGTATTTTTATCTGTGTTTTCTATTTGAATAGTTCAATCTAAATCTGAAATTTCAGCAACAACTTTTGGACTTCTAGCTTCAAACAATTCTTCTACTCTTGTCAAACCTTGAGCCATATCTCAACCTTCTTTTGCAACTCAACCAGAGTGGAAAGTTCTCATTGTTAATTGAGTTCCTGGCTCTCAGATAGATTGTGCTGCAATTACTCAAACTGGACAACCGATTTCAACATCTCTATTTGCTCAAAGATCAAGTCAATAACACTTTTTACAAACTCAACCTTCTGTTTCACAAGTCAAAACAGATCTTATATCAACAGAGTTTATTCCATTTGCATTTAAAATATTTAAAGCTTGTGTATCAATAACATCTCATTTTTTTAATAAAACTTTTCAATCAGCAGAAACTACATCATTTGCTAAAGTGTGAGAATATATTCTATCTTCAAATTTTTCTTCAAAATTTCAAGTTTTTTCTCATCTAACAATAGTTTTGAAATAAATAGTTCAACAATCATCTTCTTTTACAATAATATTTTGAGATGAGTCAACAAGTCTTCTAGTCAAGTAACCTGATTGAGCTGTTTTTAAGGCTGTATCAGATTTACCTTTTCTTCAACCATGAGTAGCAATAAAATATTCTAGAGTTGAAAATCATTCTTTTAGAGTTGATTTGATAGGAAGCTCAATTGTTTTACCTGTAGTTGAGGCTACAAGTCATTTCATTCAACATAATTGAGTTACATTTCACCAATTTCATCTAGCTCATGAATCTATAAGATTAAAAATATGATTATCATAGTGGAATAATTCTTTCATTTTTCCTTCAATAACATTTTTTACTTGAGCCCAGATTTTTATAGATTGGTTGTATTTTTCATCTTCAGTCATAAATCAAGCCCACCATTGTTTTTGAATGTATTTTACTTTTTCTGAAGCTTCATTTAAAAGTTCTTGTTTATCAGAAGGCACAATCATATCATCTTTTGAAATAGAAATTCCAGAAATTGTAGAATATTTATATCAGAAATTTTTTATATCATCTACAAATTGAGCTGTAACTTCAGAACCAAGATCTTCAAAACACCTAGAAAGTAATTTTTTGATAGCTCATTTATTTAAAGTTTCATTTATAAATCACAATCCTTCAGGAACGATTTCGTTGAAAAGAAGCCTTCAATAAGTTGTCTCAACTAGTTCTCAGTTAAGCCTTACTTTTATAAAAGATCTAATTCAAATTGCACCAGCTTCATAAGCAACAATTACTTCTTCTTTATTTCAAAATACTTTTCCTGTTCAAACACCTTTTGGATCTACAACTGTGATATAGTAAGAACCCAAAATCATATCTTGAGAAGCTGCAATGATTGGTTCTGCAGAGGCTGGAGACAAAATATTTTTTGATGGAATCATCAATTCCCTAGCTTCAGCTTGTGCTTTCTCAGTTATTGGTAAGTGAACTGCCATTTGGTCTCAGTCAAAGTCTGCATTGAAGGCAGAACAAGAAAGTGGATGCAATTGTATAGCTTTTCACTCAATCAAAACTGGTTTAAAAGCTTGGATAGAAAGTCTATGAAGAGTTGGAGCTCTGTTTAGCAAAACATATTTCCCTTCTATAACTTCATCTAAAGCATCCCAAACCTCTTTACTTCATTTTTCTATATATTTTTCTGCATGTTTTATGTTGTAAACATATCAGTCTTCTATCAATTTTGCAATTACAAATGGTTTAAACAAGATCAAAGCCATTGTTTTTGGAAGACCACATTCATCCATTTTTAGGCTTGGTCAAACAACGATAACAGATCTAGCAGAATAATCAACTCTCTTTCAAAGAAGATTTTGTCTAAAACGACCTTGTTTACCTTTCAAAATCTCAGTTAGAGATTTCAATTTTTTCTTATTTGCAGTTACAAAACCACTTCTGTTTGTTCTAGTTTCTCAAGTCAAAAGCATATCAACTGACTCTTGAAGCATTCTTTTTTCATTTTTAAGAATAACTTCTGGAGCTCAAAGTTCTATCAATTTTTTCAATCTGTTATTTCTATTGATAACTCTTCTATACAAATCATTTAAATCTGAACTTGCAAATCTTCAACCATCGATTTGAATCATTGGTCTCAAATCTGGTGGAATAATAGGCAAAGCCTCTAAAATAAACCATTCTGGTCTTTGTCCTGATTTAAGCAAATTTGAAGCAAGTTTTATTTTTTGAAGGATTTTCTTTTGTTTAATTTGAGTTGAAGATCTAAGTTCTTTTTCTTGATCTTTTATAAATTCTAGCAAATCTATTCTTTCAAGTAATTTTCTCAAGTGTTCTGCTCAAGTTCCTCATTTGAAAACATGTGAAAATCTAGAATCCAAAACTCTATATTCTAGTTCTCAAATAACATTTCAAACTTTTAAAGATTTTAATCCATTTCTCAATTCTTCAAATTCTGTTGTCAAATCATCTAGTTTTGACATAAGTAAAGCTTCTTGATATTTAAATTCTGCTTCTTTTAATTCTCAAGAATCTTTTTTTATTTTTAATTCATTTAATTCTCTTTGAATCTTTTTTTGCATTTCAGCTTTGGAAACTTTGTATTTTTCTTCAAGTTCTTTTCAAGCTTCAATAAGTTGGTCTTCATAAACATCAGTTATGATATATGAAGCAAAATATACAACTTGTTCAAGCTTTTTTACTGGTAAATCAAGTAACAAACCTATTCTACTTGGAACTGATTTTAAATACCAAGTATGAGCTACTGGAGCATACAAATCTATGTGTCACATTCTCTCTCTTCTAACAGAAGATTTTGTAACTTCTACTCCACATCTTTCACAAACAATTCATTTATATCTGATTCTTTTGTATTTTCCACAAGCACACTCATAATTTTTTCTTGGTCAAAATATTTGTTCACAAAAAAGTCCTCATCTTTCTGGTCTTTGAGTTCTATAATTGATAGTTTCACTAATCAAAACTTTTCAGTGAGAAAGAGCTCTTATTCTCTCTGGAGATGCAATACTTAGAGATATTCAAGCAAGATTATCTAGGTTTTTTCACTTTGTTATATCTTTTTTTCAAATATTTTCTGCAATCTCTGAAAAGTCTGTGATTTTGTCATTTAGAAAATTATCTAAAGCCTTATCCAACATTATTTTATAGTTATTAAATAATTTTTTTGATTTCTTGTATTTTTAGAAATATTTTTTTATTTTTCTTTTTTTGTAGGCTTTTCCTTCGTTTTTACTGTATTTTCTGCCTCTTGTTTAGAATATTCTAATATTTCATTATATCTATCTAAAATTTCTTTTTCTCTATTTTTCAATTCTTCTTTATCCAACAAATCCAAATCCAATCAAATTGATTGTAATTCTTTTAACAATACATTAAATGATTCTGGGATATTTGGTTTTTTAATTGGAGCATTTTTCACAATTGCTTCATAAGCTTGAGTTCTACCAGCAACATCATCAGATTTGATTGTAATCATTTCTTGTAAAATATTTGATGCAGCATAAGCTTCCAAAGCCCAAACCTCCATTTCTCAGAATCTTTGACCTCAGTTTTGAGCTTTACCTCAAAGTGGTTGTTGTGTAACCATTGAGTAAGGTCAAACAGATCTTGCATGGATTTTGTCTTCTACTAAGTGATGTAGTTTTAGCATATATTTTATTCAAACAGTAGTTCTTTCTTTGAAAGGTTCACCAGTTTCACCATCATAAAGTTGTACTTTTCAGTCTGTTACCATTCCAGCTTTTTCCATCAATTCAGTTATTTGTTCAATAGTCAATCAATTTAAAATAGGAGTAGCAACAGTGATTCACAATTTTTTAGCAGCAATACCAAGGTGAGTTTCCAAAACTTGTCCTATGTTCATACGAGAAACTACTCATAGTGGATTTAAAATAATGTCAACAGGTGTTCCATCTTCCATAAATGGCATATCTTCCACAGGAACTATTTTTGAAACTATTCATTTATTTCAGTGTCTTCAAGCCATTTTATCTCAAACTTCTATTTTTCTTGTTTGAGCAATAAATACTTTCACTTGTTTAAATACTCAAGTTCAAAGATTGTCTCAATTTTCTCTTTTTAAAATATGAACTTGTAAAACTTTTCAACCTTGTCCTGAAGGAAGTCTTAAAGAACTATCTTTTACATCTTTTGATTTATCTCAGAAAATAGCTCTAAGAAGTCTCTCTTCTGGAGATAATTCTTGTTCTCATTTTGGAGTTATTTTTCAAACTAAAATATCTCAACCTTCAACATAAGAACCTATTCTAATGATACCATCAGCATCTAGATTTTTCAATTTTGCAGATGAAACATTTGGAATATCATCTGTAGTTTGCTCAGGTCAAAGTTTAGTTTCACGAACATCAAGAGTAAATTCTTTGATATGGATAGATGTAAAGTAATCATTTTCTACAACTCTAGAAGAAAGAATAATCGCGTCCTCAAAATTATAACCTTTCCAAGGCATATAAGCAACTGTCAAGTTTCTTCAAAGAGCTAATTCTCAGTTTTCAATAGAATGAGCATCACACAAAACATCTCATTTCAAAACTTTTTGTCAGTGTGAAACAACTGGTCTTTGGTGAACTATATGATCATGATTTGATCTTTTAAATGTTGTAAGTTCATACAATTTTTTATTTCAATTTTTGTACAAAACTGTGATATGTTTTGCATCAACTCAGATAACTTCTCAATCATCCTCAGCCAAAATGACATAACCAGATCATTCTCAAACAACTCTTTCCATACCAGTTCAAACAATTGGAGCCTCAGGTCTCACAACAGGAACAGCTTGTCTCATCATGTTTGACCCCATTTCAGCTCTTGTTGCATCATCATGCTCTAAGAAAGGGATAAGAGAAGTTTCAACAGACATTATTTGTTTTGGAGAAACATCTATATGAGTTATTTCTTTTTCATGAATAATAGTTGGTTCATTTGCAGATCTAGCTGAAATTCTAGTTTCAAGGAAATTTCCAAATTCATCTACATCTGTGCTAGCTTCAGCAATAGTTAAAACTTTTTCTTGATAAGCATCAAAATATTCAAAATCAGAAACTAAATATCATCTTACCTCTAATTCTTCAGATTTTACTTTTGTTTTCAATTCCTTTGCTATTTTTTCAGTGATTAATTGTTTATCTCAAATTATCAATTTTCCATCATCTCAGTAAATTTCTTCTGATGAAATTCTGTTTATTGCATCTTTTCAGTCATTTTTCACTGTATGTTTTACAACTCTAAAAGGAGTAAGTAGGAATCAATATTTATCTACTTTTGAATAAGTTGCAAAATGCAATACAAGTCATATATTTGGTCCTTCTGGTGTACAGATTGGACATATTCTTCAATATTGAGTTGGGTGAACATCACGAACATCAAAAGTTGCTCTTTCTCTTGATAATCATCCAGGTCATAAAGCAGAAACTCTTCTTTTATGTCAAACTTCTGAAAGTGGATTTGATTGATCCATAAATTGTGATAATTGAGATGAACCAAAAAATTCTTTCAAAATAGCAACTATAGGTCTAGAATTTATAAATGTACCAGGAGTAGCTTCATCAAGCTCAACTATAGTCATTCTATCTTTTGTAATTCTTTCCATTCTAGCTATTCAAACTTTTAGTTTATCCATAACTAGTTCTCAAACTGATCTAACTCTTCTATTTTCCAAATGGTCTATATCATCAACAAAGTGATTTGGAGCTCAGTAAGTCAGATTTAAGAAATATTTCAAAGAAGTAATTATATCATTTATGTTAAGAAATTTTCATCATTCATCTTCATATTTTTTTTCTATTCAAAGCTTAGTTTTCATTTTTACTCTAGCTACTTCTCACAAATCAAATCTTTTTTCATCCAAAAAAGTAACATTAAATAATTCTTCAACTCTCTCATCTGTAGCTAAATCTCCAGGACGAAGTAATTTATAAATAGTATGCCAAGCTTCAAGTCTATTTGTAGTTTTATCTTTTTCTAGAGTTGGAGCTATATTATTTGCAATTACTTCTTCTCATAATTCTTTAAATGTATCTATAATTTCAGCATTTGATTCAAGTCAAAAAGCTCTAAGCAAAACTGAAACTGGAAGCTTTCTTTTTTTATCAATTTTTACATTTATAATACCTCTTTTTTCAATATCAATCTCAAACCAACTTCACTTTGCTGGAATAAATTTCAAAGCATATCATTCTTCTCCATAAGTAAAGAAAACTCAAGTTGATCTGATGATTTGGTTAACAATTATCCTTTCAATACCATTTACTATAAAAGATGCATGTTCAGTCATAAGAGGTATTCCTCACATATAAACATCTTGTTCTTTGATTTCTCAAGTTTCTTTATTCAGCATCTCAAATCTAACTTTTAAAGGAGCTTCATAAGTCAGATTTTTTGTTGTACAAGCTATAGGATCATATTTTGGTTCTTCCAAAAAGTGACCTTTGTAGTAGATATCTACTTTTTCACCAGAGTGGTCAGAAATAGGAAAAGATTCAGAAAAAACTTTTTCTATTCAGTGGTCTAAAAATTCTTTATAAGAATCTAGTTGTACTTCAAGTAAGCTAGGAATTCATACAACAGATCTATCATCAGTAAAATAATGACGACCTTTTATGTCATACAAACTTCCTAATTCTGTATTTTTAGAAGTTTTTTTCACCATAGAAATAAAATATTTTAAATAAGTAAAATAAGCCAAAAGGATGGAATTACACAATCATTTTTATCCTTATTTAAAAACCAAAAAAATTAGCACAACCTCTAAGAATTACACAATCATAGTTGTACCTACAAGAGGGATTATATTTATTTTACCTGCAAAATCAAGAGAATTTTAAAGTTTTTTGTAAAATTTTTAGAAAAATTTTGATTTGAGTTACTTTTAAGTATAATTAAGAAACTTAAAATTAATTTAAAAATAATGAATTTCTGAAGAAGAGATATGAGAAATCAGGCAAGAAAATGACAAAAAATTGTTATGTTGGTTTTTATTATCATCATATTTGTTCTAGTTTATTTTTACAGTAAATATCAAAATTTTGCTTTGAATACAAAGATTTCAGAAACAAGAGAAATCACAATTGAAAAATGAGACAATTTCTCTACTTTATGAGTGAAAATTCCTGAGTTTAACAATATTTTTTATAAATTATATATCAGAAACAATCCTCCTGATTTTAATCTAATCGAAGGGAAATATCAACTAAAAGAATGACAAAATGTTTTGGAAACTTTTGAGAGTTTGAAAAAACCTGTTCCTGGAAGCCAAAACATAACTATTCTGGAGTGATGGAATATTTATGATATAGATAAAACTCTTGAGTCAAAAGGTTTGATAAAAGCTTGAGAATTTGTATCTTATGCTAAAAACAAAGAAAAAATAAAAGCTCTATCTGATTTTTTTTCTTTTTTAAAAAATGATAAATTAACAAGTTTAGAGTGATATTTGTATCCTGATACTTACAGAATTGATACAGCAAACTTTAAAATAAATAATTTCACTGTTATGTTACTTGAAAATTTTGAGAAAAAGGTTTACAAAAAACTTTTTGAAGGGAAATACAATAATGAAACTACTTATGATGTCATAAATCTAGCCTCAATAGTTGAAAAAGAAGAATCAATTACTGAAAATAAGCCAACTGTTGCTTGAATCTTGAAAAAAAGATTAAATGCAAACTGGAAAATCTGAGCAGATGCAACTGTTTGTTATGCTCACGAGCTTCCAACTCAAGAATGTACACCCAAAAAAGTAAATGAGTATGTTTATGAAAAAAATGATTTCAACACTAGAATGATAGCTTGATTACCAAAAACTCCTATTTGAAACCCAAGTTTAGAGACTATAGAAGCAACTCTAAATGATAAAAAAACAGAATATTGGTATTATTTACATAATTTATCTGGAAAAATATTTTATGCAAAAACTGAAGCAGAACATGAAGCAAACAAGAAAAATTATATGAACAAAAAATAATTTTAATTTTTAATTTTAAAAAGTATGAATAAAAAAATATTAACAGTTGGATTAATTTCAGCTTTAACACTAGTTTCTTGTACTCAAAATAATTCTAAAAATATAGAAAACAATTCAGGAAATACAACTGAGAAAAATATTTCAAACACTGCTTCTTGAAGCACAAATTCAAGTAAAGAAAATATCTCAAACATAGATAAAGCAAAAGCTATTTTAAAAGCATTTGAGAATAATAATGCTGAAGTTACAAAATACATGAATTCTGGGAAATATATACAACACAATTTGTGAGCAGCAGATTGAGTAGAAGCATTTAAAAACACTATTGCAAGCTTCAAAGATAAGGGTGTTTTAGTAAGTATTTTAAGAGGATTTGAGGATTGAGACTTTGTGGTTTTACATTCAAATTATAATTTTGGAGATTTTGAAACTTCAACTTTTGATGTTTTTCATTTTGAAAATGGATTAGCAACTGAACATTGGGATAACACTCAAATAATCACTGAAAATAGTGTAAACTGAAGTTCTATGATTGCTTGAGGAAATGAATTGATTGATGAGGCAAAAACTGCTGAAAATAAAGCATTAGTTGAAAAATTTACAAATGATGTTTTAAAAGATAAAAAAACTGAAGATATTGAAAAATATTTTTCAAGTAAGTTTATACAACATGACCCAGCAACAGCAGCCTGAACAGCTGGAATTAAAAAGGCTCTTGAAAAAACAACTTATGAAAAAATACATAAAATACTTTGACAATGAAACTTTGTTTTAGTGATGAGTGAGGCAAAAGTTTGATGAGGATCTAGTTCAATCTATGATTTATATCGTTTAGAAGATTGAAAAATAGTTGAACACTGGGCTACAACAGAAAAAATTCCACCAAAAACTGAATGGAAAAACCAAAACTGAAAGTTTTAAAATCATAAAAAATGTTTAAAATTATTAAACATTTTTTTATTTTTTCTATTTTTGAGTATAATTTGAAAAATATTTTTTAATTTTTGAAAATATGGATTTTGAAAAAATTTTTTCTGAAATGAAACAAATTTGAGTGAAAGACAATGTGATTCCAATGGAAAAATATATGAGAAATAAATTTCGTTTTCTTGGAATAAAAACTCCTGAGAGAAGAAAATTGGCAAAAAAATTATTTAAAAATATTGATAAAAACACCGAAATTGATTGGGATTTTGTTTTTAAATGTTGGGAAAATGATTTTCGTGAAATGCAATATTTAGCGCTTGATTATATAAAAATTTTGCAAAAAACACTTCTTCTGAAAGATATTACAAACCTGAAAAAACTGATTGTAAGTAAATCTTGGTGGGACACAATTGATAATATTGATTTGATTATTGGTCAAATGGCTTTGGAATTTGAGGAAATTGATGAGATTTTGCTTGAATGGAGCATTAGTGAAAATATTTGGCTCAGAAGAATTGCCATTGATCATCAACTTTTGAGAAAAGAAAACACAAAAACTGAGGTTTTAGAAAAAATCCTGACAAATAATTTTTGAAGTGACGAATTTTTTATTAACAAGGCTATTGGCTGGGCTTTAAGAGACTTCAGCAAAACAAATCCTGTTTGGGTGAAAAATTTTTTAGAAAAATATTCTTCTAAAATGTCTTCACTCAGCATAAAAGAGGCAAGCAAATATTTATAATCTTAATTTTAAAAATATGAAAAGATTTTTTATTTTTTTGTGAATTTTTATAAGTGTTTTGTGTATAATTTACACTTTTAAATGACTATTTTTTACAAAACATATCTGACATTTCAAAACTTCAGCTGGAAAACTTGAGTATTTCAAATATTATGAAGAAATAATGAAAACCATTCCAAGTCCAACAAGTACGCATCAAATAGAGACGGCTTGGGGTGATGTGTTTATCTATGAATGGAGAAATCAAAATGCAAAAGATTTTTCACCAATAATTTTGCTTTCAGGTCACAGTTCAGGAACACCTATGTGGTCAGAAAATCTAGAATATTTTACAAAAAATCATACTGTTTTTGCGATTGATACCTTGTGAGATGTTTGAAAATCTATACAAAATGTTCCTTTAGAAAATGGTGATGATTCACTTTGGATTGCTGAAGCGATAGAAAAGCTTTGAATTTCAAAAGCTCATTTTGTTGGGCACTCATTTTGAGCTGGATATTTAGCAAATTTTGCTGTGAAAAATCCTGAAAAAGTAGAAAGTTTGACTCTTTTAGAACCAGCAATTGCTTTAAATTCACTTTCTTTTAAAACTATGTTTTGGGCAACAATAAGCAGTATTTGATTGTTTCCTGAATCTTGGGAAAATTATGCACTTGCTCAAATATCTTGAGAAAGCTCAGAAAATATTTCTTCTGAAAATCCTCTGGCACAAATGATAAAAGTGGCTAGTACAGAGTTTTCAAGCTCTCTACCAAGCCCAAAAACACTTTCAACTGAAGAATTAAAAAATATCAATTTCCCTGTTTATGTTGCCCTTTCTGATAAATCTGCCATCACAGGAAAAGCTGCTCTAGAGAGTGCAAAACTTATTCCAAATGCAACTGTAAAAGTTTGGGAAAATACAACTCATTCTCTACCAATGGAGGTCAAAGAAGAGCTTTCAAAAGAGCTAGAAATTTTTTGGAAAAAAATTGATTTTACAAAAAATAAGATACAATTTTCAAAATATTTATTAAATTATAAAAAATGAAAAAATTTACAAATATAACAACTGGGATTTCAGTTTCTAACTTTGAAAAATCATTAGAATGGTACAAAAAATGGCTTTGAGAGCCAAATGCAATGCCAATGGAAGGATTTGCAGAATGGGAAATTGTACAAAATGCACTTATCTGAGTTTGACAAAGTGATGATGAAGATTTTCAAAGAGCTGATGTTATCATTTGAGTGGAAAATTTGGCTGAGTATGTTAAAGAGCTAAAGTCTTTGTGAATTGAAATTTGAGAAATAATGGATTATTGATTTGTATTTTGTACTACAACTCTTGATCCAGACTGAAACAAAATCACCTTTGCAGAGGAGAAAAAATAAAAAAATCTTGAAAAAATTTTTCAAGATTTTTTTATTTATAAAATTCTGAAAGAAAGTACAAAAGCCATAAGTGAGCTGGATAAAATACATAAAATAAATATTTCAAGCTGTACTTCCCTTTTTGTCAATTGTATAAAAGCATCAAAGGCAAGGCCAAAATCATTGCCCATTGTATATTCATGTACAAAATTGCATACTCTTGTGGAGCTCCAGATTCAAGCCAAAACACAAAAACACATAAAATACTGTAAGAAATAGCTAAAATTTTTTTATTTCAATATGAAAAATAAAATACTAGAAACATCAAAATTCCATAAATTGAAGCCTCAGTAAAGGCAGAAGCACAAATGATTATAAAAGTCAGAAATCCAAAAATAATAGATTTTTTTCTATCAGTTCTCCAAAAATTTCTCACTGTATCAATCGACCAAATCATAGAAACTCACATAGCAATTGATAGAAAAATATTGTTTCACAAAGGATGAATATTTCTTCAAACAACAGCTCAGGTAAAGTTTGTAACTAAATAATCTCAAACAAACATAATTCAAGCCCAGCTAAATAATCTGACTAAATAGCGAATTTTACTGCTTGTTTTGTGGTATCATTCTACAGCCAAAAAGAAAAATATTGCTGCAACAATCCTTCCAAGATACATAATCACAGTATTTATTTCTGGAGAGAAAGTATTTGGGAAAAAAGCTACAAAGTGCTCTCCAAACATCAAAATAAGAGCAATTAATTTTAAGCTAAATCAAGACATTTTAAAAAATTTAAAAAATAAAATTATATATTTGATAAATCAGGAACTGGATTTTTGGAATTGTGATTTTTTGTTAAATCATTTTTTAGCTTATTTCCTGAATCAAACCAACTAAATGACATAGCTCACAAAAGCAAAACTGTGATAGCAATTGTAATTATCCAAAAAATTATTTTAAATATTTTTTTCATAATTCTAATAATTAAAAAAATAAAATATTAAATGCATTTCATATATTATATTCAAAATACTTTGTATTGCAAGGTTTTTTATAAAAAATATATTATTTTCTCTATTTTAAAGGAAAATATTTTAGAAAAAAATTTAGAAAAAATTGCATTTGAGTTCAATAAGTTTATAATATTTGAAATATTTTTTAATCAAAGATTATGAATTTTTCAAAAAAGAAACTTTGGTTTTTGATATTTTTCTTGGGATTTTTGTGAATTTTATCGATTTTTACTGTAGATTTTCATCTTGAAAAAATCATTTCAGCAGAAAAATTGGCCTGATTTGAAAAGTGGCAAATTAGCCTTCTTTTGATGATAAATCCAGCAATTTTACTGGCAATTGCAATAACTGTTTGAGTAGTTTTGTATGATAAAATGAATTTAAAACTTCCCATTTTTGAAAAAATTCTTGGAAAAAATGAAACAAAAATTGACTGGAAAAATATTGTATTTTTTTGAGTTTTTGGCTGAATCTTGGCTGGGATTTTGACTGTAATTTTTGGTTTTTTGATGAAAAATTATCTTCCAGAATCACTTTTTGCAAATAATGAAATGTGAATTTTAGCAAGATTTTTGTACGGAGGAATTTTTGAAGAAATCCTGATTCGTTTCGGCTTAATGACACTTTTTGTTTGGATTTTATTTAAAATTTTTAAAACAAAAAATTCTTGGATTTTTAGCTTTGCAATCATTCTCTCAGCAATTATTTTTGGAATTTGACATTTGCCAGCAATGAAACTTTTGGTTGGTGATTTGAGTTCTGTAATCGTATTTTACACAATTTTTGGAAATTTTATGGCTTGAGTGATTTTTGGATATTTATACTATAAAAAGTGACTTGAAGCCGCGATGCTTGCCCATATTGTGACACATATTGTGCTTTTAAGAATGATATAATTTTGCAAAAAAAAAAAATAATTACAATAAAAAATATTTATTTAATAATTTTAAAAAATATGCACAAAAATATTACTGGTCTTAAGATCACAACAACAAATGAAAATGGAAAATCTACAAATGATTTATGGAAATGATGGGAGAATTTTTATCAAAAAGATTTTTCTGAAAATTTATGAAAAATTGCTAAAAATCCCGTTACTTATGCAGTTTATACAAATTATGAAAAAGATTTTTCTGAAGGAAATTATGATGTATATATTGGAATGGAAACAGAAAATTCTGAAAATAATTTTGAAAATATTTTGGTGGATTGGGAAAAATTTGAAATTTTTGAGTTTGAATATACTTCACCAGAATCAGTTTTTGATGCTTGGAAAACAATTTGGGAAAACAAAAATTTAAATCGTGCTTACACTTATGATATTGAAGAATATTATGAGGAAGGAAAATTTAGAATTTATATTTCAATAAAATAATATGATTTATGATTTTTGAGTTGTTAAAATTGAACTTGAAAAAATAAATCCTGAAATTAAATCAAAAATTTAAAAAAATCTCCTTTTGGAGATTTTTATTTTACAATTGTGACATCTTTTATGTCTTTCATTCCTCAGGCATTTACCAGATTTGTAAATCCTTGTTTTTTCAGAGCTTCAATAGCTTGAGCCGACCTGCGACCACTACGACAGTAAACACGAAGTTCTTTGTCTTTTGGAAGAATCTCAGTTTTCCCTGCCTCAACATCAGCAAGTGTCAAATGCACTGCTCAGTCAATATGCCCTTCAGCCCATTCCTCATCAGTACGAACATCTACATAGAGGTAATTTTGCTCTACAGAATTTTGAGTGCCTGTTGAAGTTTCTGTGTTGTTTGTTGAAACTGATGTGTTATTTGTGGGATTATTGGTTCCACAACTTGAAAGTATTGTCATAAAAAGTAAAGAAATTAGAATTATTTTTTTCATATTTTGATTTATAAAAATTAAGTACTAAAATTTTATTTTTTTCTAAAAAAAGTCAATAGGAATTGTTTTTAAAATAAATAATTCTTCCTCTCTTCAGGGGGGTTAATTTTAGTTTTCAAAAGCAAATATTTCTTCTAAAAAATTAAAGATTTTGTCATCATAATCTTTTTTGTATTTTAAAATCAGATTTGCCAGTTTTTTACATCTCTCAATTTCAGGAATATTATTTATTTTTTTATAAAATAGAAAATTATCATAAACATCAGCTATTTTTACAATTACTGCATCAATTCCATAATCTGAACACCTTTTTACAATATCTTCTAAAATTTCTTCTTTTGGTAGCAAATAATTTTTAGAGTTTGATTTTACTATTTGAAGTACATCTTTTCAAAATAAATTTTCTATTTCTTTTTCTGAAATATCTGTATCTTCAAGTGCATCATGTAAAAGTCCAGCAATTTGAATTTCTTCAGAATATCACTGATTCCATAAAAAAACTCAAACTCTTATAGAGTGGTAAAAAAATGGTTTTTTCTGAGATTCTTTTGGAAAATATTTTGCAAATTCTAAAACAGCTTTTTCAAAGAGAAATCATTCCATAAAGTATTAATTATTTTTTAAAATAGTAAGAATTTTGGATAATACAGTATTTTTGTTAGACTCTAACCATTTTTCTTTATTTTGCAATTTTTTATAAATATTTTTATCATTTATTAAGTTACCAGCAATATTTGGTATTTGATAAAAATTATCCAATTTATGAATTAATCAAAAATCCTCATAAAAATCCTGATAATATGAATCAACTTTTCATATTTTTTAAAGAGAATAATTTGCTTTTGAAAAGTTTTGCTGTACCATAAAACTACAATAATTTCTAACAAAAAATGATGAAAAAACATATATTTTTTTTGATTATAACTCTGCTTATTTGAGTTGTTATTTGATACATTTGATTTAATTTGTATTTAGATCTGATGTTTTGAGGAAAATTTTTTGGTTAATTTATTTTTTAAATATTTTTATGAAAACACTTTGAATTATAATATTGTATATTTTCGTTTTGCTTGTTTGAACTGTTATTTGATTTTTTTGTGCTCCAACTCTGGCTCGTGATGTTATCACTTGATATGGAAAAGTGGATTGGAATGATTCTGTAGGGAAAGTTTATAATGATATCAGCTACTGACCTGGAGAACTAAACAAATTTGACCTTTATGTTCCAGCCAAAAAATGACAAAATTCAAATAAATTGATTGTTTATATTCACCAAGGTGGATATGTTGGTTGAGACAAATCTGAGGATAAAAATTTACTTCAAAACTATGCTTCAAGATGATATGTTGCTGCTTGAGTAAATTACACAGTTCGCAACAAAAGCTATCCAGATGCCACTGTTACAGAGATGTCAGAAGAAATAAAACAAAGCATTCCTGTGATAAAGGCTGAAGCTGAAAAACTGGGTTACAAACTGGATATGATGGCTGTTGCTGGAGCTTCTGCCTGAGGAAATTTGGCTATGATTTTTGCTTATTGTGATGCAGAACCTTCACCAATTCCAGTAAAACTAGTTTTCCAATTTGTCTGACCAGTAAGCCTTGATCCTGTAGATTGGCTTTGAGATGATGGAAGCTACAAATCTGATGAAGAAGCCCAAAAAGCCATAGATTTTTTGAAATTATTTTCTCCTGAAGAAATAACAGTAGAAATGATGAGAGACGGAACTTACAAAGAAAAAATTAAAAATATTTCTCCTCACAAATTGGTTACTGAAAAATCCATGCCAACCCTTGCTGCGTACGGACTTGAAGACAAAGTTGTGCCTTACAACACAAGCGGACCGTATTTGTTCCCTGCTTTGGAAAAAAATAAAGTTACTTTTGAGTATGTTTTATTTCCAAAATCTGGACATGCTCTCAACAGAGACAAAGAACAACCTGACATTATGTGAAAAAAACTTACTGAGTATCTTGAAAAATATTTAAATTAAAAAAATAAATGAGAAAAACAGAAAAAATCTCTCCTTCTGAGCTTATTTATCAGAAACTGAGTGAAGAAAAAATTTTAGAAAAAATTGATTATTCTGACTTTGTGAAAATATGTTTAGAATTTGTAGAATATTTTATTTTTCCTTTTTCCGATCGAGAACTTGACTCTTACATTGATTATTCAAAAGATTTTTTATGGGGAAGAATTGATGAAAAACAGATTTTGAGATACCAAAAAGAAGCCTTTGATGATTTTGGAAATATTACTGATGAGCACGAAAAAGCCATTCAAGCCGTGATTTGCCTTTGTCTCAATTACAAATTTTTGACAGAAGCACATTCAAAATGGAAAACAGAATCCAAAAATCCAATCTGATTTAAAAGTATAACTCACTACACACTTGATAGTATTCCCACATTTTTGCATTATATAGAGGCTGTTGATGGAAAATTGTGTGAATATTTTTATGAATATTTAAAAGTGTATATAAAAAATAAATAATATTTTAAAACTAAAACAAATCCTTGAGCTCAAGGATTTGTTTTTATAAACTTTTTATTTTTTCAAGTAATTTTTCAGAATGAGATTTTATTTTTTCATTTAATTCTGCAAGTTTTTTCCCTTCAACAAAAGGATTTATTCATCAAGTATGGAAAAATCATGACCATTCAAGTCAGCACTTTGCAGCTATTCTTTGAATAGAAAATAAAAAAACTTCTATTGGATATCATTGTTCTGCTCACAAAGTGTAAGTTTCATCTGAACCACCAGTTGTCAAAGAAACAACCAATTTTTTTCACTTTAATTTATGTCCAGCTGATCAATAAGCAAAACCATAAACAAAAACGTCTTCAAACCATTTTTGCATAATAGAGGGCATAGCATACCAAAAAATAGGAAATTGCAAAACAATTATATCACTCTCTGCAAGTTTGTTTTGTTGTTCTTCTATGTCAAAATCTTTATTTAAATATTCATGTAAATATTCAAATTTGGCTTCAGTAAGATTTTCTTTCAAAAATTCAATAATTTTTTTATTTGCAAATGAATTCTCAAGGTCTCTATGACCAGAAACTACTAGGACTTTACTCATAATTTATTTTTTAAAAAGTAATAATTTTATTATAAGATTTTAAATAAAAAATCAAAATTTTTTTATTTTGAAAAAATATAGATTTTATTATAATTGAAGAAAATATTTTTTTAAAATATAGCCTAGCTTTCCATTTATGTTTCTCTCTCAAAATCAAATTTCTGTAAAAACTAGACTAAAAGAATTATTTATTGATTATTTAGTAATTTTAGTTTATTTATTGATACTTTTGGCTTGAAGTATGATTTTTTACTATTTTCTGTGAGGAATTCCAAAATTTAGAGAATTTGAGTCCCAAATGATAGCAACTTTTACCTCTGTTATACCTATTATTCTTATATTTTCATATTTTGATTATAACTGAGGGACACTTTGAAAAAGGTATTCTGGACTAAAAGTTTATTTTGAAAAGAAAAGTTTTTTATCAAGTTTACTTGAGAAATACTGTAAAATTTACTCCTTGGTAAATAGCTCATATTTGTACAATTCATCTAGTTTACACAGAATTTTCTCTAATTTCAATAATTTTTGAAAATGTTGCAATAATTTTAGCTCTGATATTATTTTTTATGTGAATTTTTAGAAAAGATAAAAGACACCTTTGAGATTTTCTAGCCAAAACTCAAGTTCAAATATGATAATTTAAAAAATCTCCAAAAAATTTTGGAGATTTTTTTATTTTTAGTAAATTTCAAGCCTTACAACTCTTTGATCAAAATTTCTTCTAAAAACTGGTATTTTATAAAGCATTCTAGCTATAAAAACATACTTTCACTCATCATACCTACTCATATAATATTCTTTTCACAAATGAAGTTTTTTGTGCCAAGACTCTAAGTCTTTTGTATTTAAAATAGACCATTTAAACTCAGCATTTCATTTAGTTTTTGAAACAGCATCATGTGATTTTGCATGTCAAACTAATTTGTAAGCTAAAATATCAAGTAAAAAAGTTGCTTTTGGTATTTTTTCACAAATTTTTTTCAAAAATCATTTTACTTCATCTTCTGAAAAATACATCAAAACTCACTCAATAATTATCAAAATCGGTTTATTGTAAGCCAAAACCATATCAATCCAATCATTATCAAAAAGAGACATAGAAACAAAAGTATTGTTTTCTGATTCTGATAATAATTTTTTACGAATTTCTATTGTTTCTGGTAAATCTAAATCATACCAGTGAGTAACTTTTGGCCTACCAATACGGTCAAAACGAGCATCTAGTCAGGTTCAAAGTTGAATAACAACTGCATCAGGATTTTTTGCTATAAACTCTTTTGCTTCCTGATCTATGAGTTTAGCTCTAATCGCAGAACCAACAATTGACATTCTTGGATTTCAGAGTTTTGAAAAATCATAATCAATTGAATCAATACATTTTTCAGCATCTTTATCAATTAAAATAGGGTTTTTACTTTTGCTTTCCATTGCTCTACACCAAAGTGAAACAAGCATTGTTTCAGGAATATCTCAAAGTTTTTGAGTATTTACATTTGTATTCATAAAAAAATATTTAAAAAATAAAATATATAAATTTGAAAAATTGAAGGCTCTAAATGTTAGAGAAAATTTATTTTGTTTATTATAAATATTTTTCCTCAAATGTAAAATATTTTTACTTTTAAAAAAATATTTTTATAATTAGGATAAATTTTATTTGTAAAAAGAATTTTTATGTTTGAATTTAAGATTAAAAATACTGATTGATTTGCTAGAGTTTGAGAGTTTTTTACTGAACATTGAAGTTTTGAAACTCCAGTTTTTATGCCAGTTTGAACAAAAGCAACAGTAAAATGAGTTCCAAAAGATTGGCTTGATGAAATGGGAGCAGAAATTATTTTAAATAACACTTATCACTTGTATTTGAGACCTGGAGATGAATTGGTAAAAGAGTTTGGTTGAGTTCACAAATTTCAAAATTATGAAAAACCTATTTTGACAGACTCTGGAGGATTTCAGGTTTTTTCTCTTGGTCAAACCTCAGAAGTTGGTTTTAAAAACAATGAAAGTCTAGTAAAAATCACTGAAGAGTGAGTTCATTTTAGAAGTTTTTTGGATTGAAGTAAGCATTATTTTGATGCAGAAACTGTGATGGATATAGAAAGCAATTTATGAGCTGATATAATAATGGCTTTTGATGAATGTGCACCTTGAAAGTCAGACTGGAACTATGCAAAATCTGCAATGGATAGAACTCACAGATGGGCTGAGAGATGTGTAAAAAGATGGAAAGAAAACAATGAAAAAAGAAAAAACAATTGAGAATATTTACAAGCTTTGTTTCCAATCGTTCAAGGAGTAACTTATGATGATTTGAGAATAGAAAGTGCAAAATTTATTTGATGACTTGAAACTCCAGGAGTAGCTATTTGATGACTGTCTGTTTGAGAACCTAAAGCAGATATGTACAGAGTTTTGGATACAATAAAAACAGTTTTACCTGAAAATAAGCCAAGATACTTGATGTGAGTTTGAACTCCTGAAGATTTAGTTGAATGAATTTATAGAGGAATTGATATGTTTGATTGTGTTTTGCCAACAAGACTGGGAAGACACGGAACTTGCTTTTCTTATGAGTGAAATATAAAAATCAAAAATAAAAAATACGAACTTGATACAAATCCAATTGATGAAAGATGTGATTGCAAAGTTTGTAAAAATTATACAAAAGGATATTTAAGGCATTTGATTCAAGAAGAAGAAATTTTATGAATGCAACTTTTGTCTTATCACAATTTATATTTTTTGATAAATTTAGCTAAACAAGCTAGAAAAGCCATTTTGGAAAATAAGTATGAAGAGTTTAGAGAAAATTTTTGGAAAAATTATCCAAAAGATGTTTTAGAAAAATAAATTTTTAAAATTGTCAATTTTTTTTCAAAGGTGAAACATTTATTTATTGTACAAAAAAAATGATTCTAAAAAAGAACCATTTTTTTATTGATTTAATATTTTTATCTCCAAAAATATTTATTTTATCACATTTGCAATTGCATCAACAACTCACTCATCAAAAGGAGAAGGAATTATTTTTTCTGGAGTAGGATTTTTTACATAAGCTGCTAATGCTTCAGCTGCATTAAGTTTCATTTGTTCAGTGATTTTTGTAACTCTATTTTTCAAAGCTCACTTAAAAATTCCAGGGAAAACTAAAACATTGTTCAATTGATTTGGAAAATCACTTCTTCAAGTTGCAATTATTTTTACTCAAGCAGCTTTTGCTTCATCAGGCATTATCTCTGGAATAGGATTTGCCATAGCAAAAACCATTGGATCTGAAGCCATTGATTTAACCATTTCTGGAATTAAAGCTCAGGCTACAGAAACTCAAATAAATACATCTCTTCCCTTTACAGCGTCAGATAAAGTTCATTTTTGTAAATTTTTGTTTGTTATTTTAGATAAAATTTCTTTTTCTGTATTTAAATTTTCTCTTCATTCATAAATAATTCATTTTGAATCAACAGCAATTATATCTTTTATTCAGTATTCTAAAAGTAGCTTAGTAATAGCTATTCCTGCTGCTCAAACTCAATTAATAACTATTTTTAAATCCTCTTTTTTCTTTCAAGTAATTTTTAGTCAATTTATAACTCAGGCAAGGCAAACTATAGCTGTTCCATGTTGGTCATCATGAAAAACTGGAATATTAAGTTCAGCTTTCAGCCTTTCCTCTATTTCAAAACATCTTGGAGAGCTTATATCTTCTAGGTTTATTCATCAAATTGTAGGAGAAATATGTTTAATTGTAGCAATTATTTCCTCAGTATCTTGAGTGTCTAAAACTATTGGAAAAGCATTTACTCAAGCAAATGCTTTAAAAAGTGCACATTTTCCCTCCATAACAGGAAGTCCTGCCAGTCATCAAATATTTCCAAGTCATAAAACTGCGCTTCAATCTGAAATCACAGCTACAGTATTTGCTTTAATAGTGTATTTATAAGCATTTTCTGGATCTTTTGCTATTTCTCTACAAGGTTCAGCAACACCTGGAGAATAAGCCAAACTTAAATCATCTTTTGTTTTCAACTCTGCTTTAGAAATAAAATCTATTTTTCATTGTAATCTTTCATGAAGTTTCAAACTTTCCTTAAAATAATCCATTTTTATAAAATTAAATTCTAAAATTACTATACTTTTTATAGTAAAACAAATAGATTATATAAAAAATATTTTTAAAATCAAATTTTTTATTTAAAATATAAAAAAATAATTTTAATATTTTTATATTTTTTATGATTAACTACATTTTTAAAACATTTTTTTTGGCTATTTTTTCAATTTTATGTTTCTGTTTTTATTATTCAGTTTTTCCTTGACATTATGAGAATTTGTCAACTTTACCAATATTTTTAATATTTGTTTGAATTATTTTTTTGGTTTACAAAATATTTTTAAACATTGAATTTAGAAACAAAGAAGAAGTTAGTTTTACTCCTGCAAAACTCAGTTGATATTTTTTGTTGTTTTTAATTTGAGTTTGTGCATATTTTTTCAACTTTTCTGAAATAAAAAATGTATTTTTACTTTTTTCTAAAATTATTTATTTTTCTATTTTTCCAATAATTTTATTTTTTATCACAACAGGATTTTGAAAAAAATTATCTAGCTTTTTGCCTGGAATAAAAACATTTTCAAAAAATACAAGATTTTTACTTTGGCTAAATCTAGGATTTTTCTCTTTTTTATCAATTTTAACAATTTTTTGCTTTTTTTGGTTTTATAATTTGTTTGTTGTTTTTGGAATACTTTGAGTTTTTTTAATATTTTCATTTAAGGAAAATATTTACCTTTTAAAATCATTTTTTACAAAAAAGTTCTATTTTAACATAAAAGAATGATCTTGAGTGAAATTCTTTATTTGAGAAATTTTGCTAATTGTTGCTTTTTTTCTTTTTGCAGTCTGATTAATCACAATAATCCGCCCTTTCCCTGTTTGATGGGATGATTTATGAGTTTATATGAATTATCCAAATATTTTGGCAGCAAATTCAGGATTAACATCTTTTCCAGAAATGTATTCTTGGCAGATTTTTACTTGAATTTGATTTTTGTTTTGAGAACCTGCTTTTGCCTTTTTTCTAAATTTTTACTGATATTTTTTGAGTTTTTTAACTTTAAATTTAATATTTTCAGATATTTTTAAAACTAAAGAAAAATTATTTTTACCAATTCCCTTGCTTCTATCAACTTTGTTTTTAAGCTTGCCTATGAGTATTTTTCATAGTATAAAAGACATAAAAATCGAACAATGATTATTTTTTATCACAACTTTTATTATATTTTTTACTTATAAATATTTAGAAAAAATTTACAAAAAAGAAAAAATATCAAAAATATATATTTTCATAATTTGACTTTTTGTCGGATTTTGCTTTTCTATAAAGTTTACTTCACTGTTTTTAATAATTTGAATAATCTCAATTTTGTCATTTTTTCGTCTTTGAATTTTTGGACTTTTTTGATTTTTATTTTTACTTTTTTGATTTTTTTCAATTTGAAATTTATGGCAAATGATGAATATAATCATAAATCCAGATTTTAAAATAATTATTTTTTCTATAATTTTTTGATTAATTTTATTATGAATTTGATTTTTTAAAAGTTGAAAATTTAAGAGATATTTTTTTGAAATTATTCTTTTTTTAAGTGGAGTTTTTATTTCTCTTTTGCCTTGGTTTACAAAAAATATAGTTGAAATTTACCCAAATATTTCAGTGTCTGGAATTTTGAAATGAGATGCTAATTTTAAGCCAGATTTAGGTAAAATATATTCTCTGGAGCAAATAAAAGAGAAAAATAATCAAAAACTTGAAACAAGAAAAAAAGATGCAGTTACAATCAACGAAGATTTAAAACGTTATTTATGATATGAAAGCGGAATATTGCCTTATACAAATATGGCTTGGAATCTAACAATGCAAAAAAATCAATGATGAAAATTTACAGAAATTTCGTTTGTATTTTTTGCTTTGATTCCACTTATTTTTATATTTTTACCATTTTTTAGAAATAAATATTTTTACATTATTTTTATAATTTTTGCTTTTTTTGAATTATTTTTATTTATAAAAACTGATTTAATTTTAGATAAAAACTATGATTTTTGAAATATAGAAAAGCAAGAAATAGAGAAAGTTTTGAAAAAAAATAGTTTTTGAAATTATTTTTTCCCATATGAAGATTTAGAAAAATTGAAGCAAAAGCTAAAAAAAGAAAATATTCCTGAAGAAAATTTTGTAAAAATTTGGGAGCAAAACAGAAATCTGTCACAAAGTTTAAAAGATTTTTTGGCTTCTATAAACCTACCTTTAGGTTATTTTGTAATATTTTTAATTTTTATAATTCCTTGTTTGGTTTTAAATTATTTTATAAAAAATAATGAAAAAACATTTATTTTTAGAGTAAACTTAGTTTTTGCAACAATTTATATTTTCTTTTGGTGTATTTCAAGTTTTTCAATAGCTTGGTATGGAATAACAATGTATTTTTGTTTACTTTTAATGATTTGATTCGGAAGTTTTTATATTTCAAAATACTCTGAAAAAAATAAAAATATAAAATTTTTTGGAAGTTTAGTTTTGTTTTTAGTGTTTTTTTCATTTTTAATTTTTACATCAATTCCGCATTCTATTGAGAATTTGAAAGCAAAAAATTATGTTGAATACAAAACTTGGAAAAAAACATTTTTAGCAGATACTTTTGATTTACACAATTCTTATGAAAAAATATTTTTTGAATTAAATGTTTCAGATGCAAAAAAACAAGAATTTTTAGAAAAAAATATTTCAGAAAATATTTTAAAAGATGAATTTTTTGATTGAAAAAAAGATATTTCTCAGATAATAGATTTTTTGAAAATAAAAGCAAAAAATGGAGATTTTGAAGCTAGAAGTTCTTTAGAAAATATTTACAGGTGAATTTTGCATCCAGAAAAATATTTTAAAAATGAAGAAAAAATTTTTAGAATTTGAACATTTCTAAAATATTATATTTCAGATAATAATAAAAGAGTTTTTGATGATTCTTTGGTTTTTTATTTTTATGATTATATTTTAAATGAAGATACTTCAAAAACTTGGGAAAATATGAAAAATTTGTGATTTAAGTATTTGCTTGTAGATATCTGAACTGCAACAATTGATGATTCTGAAAGTCATTTTTTGACAAAAAGATATGAAGAACTTTTAAAAAATCTAAAAAGTGAAAAGCTAGAATTGATTTACACAGATAGTATTTGTTTGAGGTTTGCAAAAGATTTGTACAAAATAGAAAAAAATGATGAAAATTTTTCAAAAATTGCTTCAATATGATTTGATTCTTTTGATGAAAAATGAAAAATTATTTGAAGAAAAAAGAAACTTTTGGATTGTAGTGAGGAAATTGAGAAATTTGTGAAAACAGATTTTGATAGAAAAATATTTTATTACTTAAAAAACTATAAGTGAGAAAGTGCAAAAAACATCTCTGAAAAGCTGCCAAAATCCACTTTTGCAGTTTATAAAATAAATTAAAAGTCAATTAAGTTTGGCTTTTTTTTTGTGTTTTTTTCAAAAAAATTTATAATTTGAAAAGATAAAATTTTTAAAATTCAAAAAATGATTGATGAGCATAAAAGTTTAAGTGAAAAATTCATAAAAAAATGATTTTGGCTTTACATATTTTCACTGATAATTTGACCAATTTGATATATCACAAAAATAATAATTTCTGAAAAAATTACTGTTTCAGAATTGTGAGTTTTGTACTGAATAATCAGCCTTGTAACACTTATCTCAACTTATAATGACCTTTGAGTTACTGAAAGTCTAAAGCACTTTATTCCAAAATTTGTAACTGAAAAAAATTATGATAAAGTAAAGTCTGTACTTTTTTATGCCCTTTTTGCACAAATTGCAACTTCTATTTTTATTGCTTTATTTTTCTTTTTCTGAGCTGATTTCATAGCTGAAAATTATTTTAAAACTTCGGAAGCAAAGGAAATACTAAGAATTTTTGCATTTTTTTTCATTGGAATAAATATTTTTCAAACAATAAATAATTTTTTTATTGCAGTTCAAGATTCTTTTTCATACAAATTGACAGAATTTTTTAGGATGATTTTCATACTTTTTTCTGTTTTGTTTGTGTTTTTGTGAGATTATTCAAGTTTAGTAAATTATAGCTATTCTTGGCTTATTTGACTATATATTGGGATTTTGATTACACTTTTTATTTTTTATAAAAAATATTACAAAAAATATTTTTCAAAAAGTAAAATTTTAGTAGAAAAAAGCCTTATAAAAACAGTTGGAAAATATTCTCTTTTGGTGGCAATCTGAGCACAAGTTTGAGTTTTATTAAGCCAAATTGATATGCAAATGATAATTTGGCTTTTAAATACAGAAAGTGCTTGACTTTACACAAATTATTTAAGTATTATAAATATTCCTTTTTTGGTTTTATGACCGATTTTTATGATTTTGATGCCTATTTTTTCAGAATTAAGTTCAAAATGAGAAAATAAAAAATTAAAAATTATAAAACAAAGCTTTTCAAATATTTTTGTGATAATTTGAATAATTTTTAATTGATTTATGTTTGTATTTTGACCACAAATAGCATCTGTTCTATTTTGAGCTAAATATTGGGATTCTTGAGTGATTTTACAATATTCAATTTTATTTTTAGTTTTTAACTTTTTATTGCAAATAAATTTTAATTTGATGGCAGGAATTGGGGAAGTAAAGCAAAGAGTAAAGATTTTATGAATAGCAATTTTTTTCAATTTTGTTTTGAATTTGATTTTTATAAAATCTTTATGAGTTTACTGAGCTTCTCTTGCAACCTGATTTGGTTGGATTTTGATCTGGTTTTTAAGTGAAAAATTTCTAAAAAAAGAGTTTTCTACAAATTTTGATTTTAAAATAATTTGAAAAAATTTTACTTTTTTTGTGATTCTCTGAGCTGGATTTTGGTATTTTTTTGCACCATTTTTAGAAAATTTATGAAGAATTAAGAGTTTTTTTGCTCTTGCAGGACTATGAATCCTATGGGGAATGATTTTTATTTTTATAAATAAAGATATGTTTAAAAATTTTATTTTTGAAGTTAAAAAACTAAGATGAAAAAGATAATTATAAGAGTTGAAAGCCACTCAAAATCTTGAATTTGAGGAATGGAAACGAGAATAAAAGAATTTACAAATATTTTGAAAAATGATTATACTTTTTTGTCAAATTCAGATTTTTTAATTAAAAATAATTTTTTCTGAGAGAAAAACATTTTTTCAAATTATTTTGGTTTTTGGGGAATTTTAAAAGATATTTTTAGTTTTAGAGATTTTGAAATAATTGAAAGTAATTGACTTCGTGACAATATTATTTCTAGTCTAAATTTTTTTCTTTTTTTGCCATCCTATAAACTAAAAAAAGTGAAACTTTTTCTTGTAATTCATGGAAATCAATGAATTGAGCAAAATTCGTGAATAAAAAAATTTATTTATGATTTTATTTTAAAACTAGGATTTTTAATATCTAGTAAAATAATTGTTGTTTCAGATGAACTTAAGGATTATATAGCTAAAAGATATTGATTTCAGAAAAAAATAGAAGTAATTCCAAATTTTGTAAAATTTAGATGAGAAAATATTTTTAAGGAAAATAAAATTATTCAAAAATGTGTGATTATTTCACGTTTAGATAGCCAAAAAGTAGTTTGAATAGAAAAAGCAATTGATTTTTGTATGAAAAATGATCTTTTTCTAGATATTTACTGAAATTGAGAATATTTAGCTAGTTTGAGGAAAAAGTTTAAAAAAGAAAACAAAATAAAATTTTTATGATTTAAAAAGCAAGAAGAGATTGATTATAAAAAGTATGACTTGATTTTTGCTATGTGAAGAGCTCTACTTGAGTGAATTTCAAATTGACTAGTTTGAATTTTATTAGGCTATGACGACTTGATTTGTCCTATTTCAGAGCAAAATTATGAAAAAATAAAATACTCAAACTTCAGCTGAAGATGAGTGGAAAAGCAAGATATAAATCTAGAAAATATTTGAAAAAACAGAGAAAAAGTCTTTGAATTAGTAAAAAATGATTTTAGTTTGGAGAATTTAAAAGACTATTATAAATAAAAATGGATTTTGATAAAAAATATAAAGAAAATAAAAGTTTATTTTGAGAAGAAGCTTCAGATGTAGTCAAAATAGCTGAAAAATTTTTAGATAAAAATGAAAAAATTATTGATTTATGATGTTGACAATGAAGAAATCTAAAATATCTTTTAAAACTGTGATATGATACTTATGGAATTGATTTAAGTGAAACAGCTATTTCTAAACTAAAAGAAGATTTTTATGATAAAAAAGATAATTTTATAGTTGAAGATTTAGAAAATTTTGACTTTGAAAAATATAAAGATTTTTCTATTTTATCAGTTTTTAGTTTAAACTTTTTAAGAAATCAAAGAGATTTTATAAAAAATTTACAAAAAGAGTCTAAAAAATGAAAAATACATATTTTAGTTGATTTTTTGGAAAGGGAAGATTTAAAAAGATGATTTTTAAAATCAGATGAAATAAAAGAATTATATAAAAATTGGAAAATATTGTACTACAAAGAAGATTTCACAAAAACACTTTTTTGAGAAAAGTGGCCTTTTTATAGCCTAATAGCAAAAAATCTAGAAAATTAATTTTCTAGGTTTTTATTTTAAGTGATATAAGGCTTTAGGAATTGGAAGAAAGCAGTTCATAAAAGAAGTGTGACTTGAAACAGTAGATAAAGTCAGATAAGATAAACTATTATTTCAAAAAATGAGCTAATAATTGCTTTTCTTATCGTATGATAAAGCTTTTGGTCTATCTCTATATTTTTATCTTTCATAAAGTAAAAAATTAGAAAATAAAACTTAATTGTAAATTGATGATAATAAATATCTATTTTTTGTCAAATTTAAGCAAATATTTTTCTAAAGAAATAATAACTTAAATTGTTTTTTAAACATTGATATCTTTCATATTTTTTTCCCAGGAGAAATTTTCTTCTACAAATTCTCTACCATTTTTAGCTAGATTTTCAAGAGTTTCACTTTTTCAAATATTTTGCAAAATTATAGTTTTCCAGACTTCAGGATCATCACTTTCAAAAACATTTTTGTTGTTTATAAGAGAAATTCACTCAAGTCAGATTTTTGTCGAAAGAATTGGTTTTCACATAGCCAAAGCATTTAAAACTTTTAATTTTAATCAACTTCAACTCAAAAGTGGAACTATAAAAATACGACTTTTGTTGAAATAATCAGTATCTTTGTTTTTTCAATCTTCTACAATTATTCTATCTGAAGCTAAATTTTTTATAGATTTTGGAGCATTTTTTCAAATAATATAAAGTTTTATCTTTTTATCAAAAAGTGATATTTCATCAAAAATATTTTGTTTAAACCACTCCACTGCCTGGATATTTGGAAAATAATTCATAGCTCAGATAAAAACCAGATTTTTTTCTTTTGTAAGAGAAGTAAATTTGTATTTTTCAAAATCTACTCAAGGAAGCAAAACTTCTGTTTTTGAAGCTAATTCTGGGGCTAGTTTTAAAAAATAATCTTTGTCATTTTGAGTAATTGTAAAAAATTTATCAACAAATTTCAAAGGCTCCATTTCAAACTTTTCCCAAAAAACTGCTTCTCTTTCTATCAAATATTTTTTTAAAGAATTTTTTTCTTCTGATGCTATTCTTTTTAAAAGTAAATGCTCTACATTGTGGCTTCTAGAAACAATTTTTACATTTGGATCTATTTTTTTTATTTCCTCAGCAAAAACTGTACAATAAGCAGACTCTAGCCAAACTACATCATAAATATTTTCAGAAAATCTCT
Organism: Candidatus Gracilibacteria bacterium HOT-871; assembly: GCA_002761215.1. Lineage (GTDB taxonomy): Bacteria > Patescibacteriota > Gracilibacteria > BD1-5 > UBA6164 > GN02-872. The sequence goes on along the minus strand of CP017714.1, from coordinate 5,942 downwards.
CTTTTATCATCTTTGAAAATGCTTTTGTGTGATACTTTTTGTAAAAATAGCTTTCTTGAAAAAGTAAACTAATAAACAAATCTTTAAAACTTTGCTTTGAAACATCTTTTATTTCATATAAAAAATTATCAAAATATTTTGAAGTCTCCTTAAATTTTATTGAAAAATCTTCTTTTGAAACATTTGTTATATAGTCAAGTCTATTGTATTTTGCCAGCTGTTTAATTGTATTGTAAAATACTATTTTTGCTCAATCATTTGCAGGGAAAAAGTATCTAGGCGATATGTAGAGGATTCTTTTATCTTTTATCATTTTTGTATTCTAACTTTTTAAATAAAAATATTATAAAACTTGAAGGGAAAATAAGAAAAATATTAAGTAAGAAATAATGAATATAATCAGAAAAACTAGCTTTTATTTTATAAATATTTTTAGCTCTTTTTTGAACAAAAATAGTATTTTTCAAAGTTTGTTTTAAGTTTTTACTTTTTGTTTGTCAAGTTCTAATTCTATGTTTTGAAAGAAAATTTTGCAAAACTCAAATTTTATATCATTTTGAAAAAAATTTTAACCACAAGTCATAATCTTCAGCAAAATCTAGATTTTTATCATAACCTCAAACCTCTAAAAAAGCACTTTTACGGAAAATAGAGGCTCAGTTAGCAATTGGAGATTTTTTTAAAATTATTTTTTCTATGTTTTGAGAATATTTTCTGAATCAAAGAATTTTATCATTTTCATCAATTATTTCAAGATTTCCAGAACAAACAGCAAACTCTGGTTGTTTTTCTAAAAAATTATAAAGTAGAGAAATTCTATTTAGTGCAGAAATATCATCACTATCCTGACTACAAATAAGATTAGTTTCAGCAAGTGAGATAAGTTTATTTCTACAAAAACTTATTCATTTATTTTCTTTGTTTTTAAATAATTTAATCCTTTTATCTTTTTGGGCATATAATTGGCAAATTTCAAAACTTTTATCTTTTGAACAATCATCTAAAATAATAAATTCAAAATCAGAAAAATCCTGATTTAAAATACTTTCTATTGCTTGTGGTAAATATTTTTCAGTATTGTAAACTGGCATTATAACTGATACTTTTGGCATTTGTTAAAATATTTTATATTTCTTAAGTAAAACAAAACTTCAAGTCAAAATCAAGAAAATAATAAGAACTATAAAGAAAATATCTTCTTTTTTAAGTCATTTTTCAATTATTTCTTCTTTTTTCTCTGATTTACTTTTTTGCTCGATATTTTTTGAAATGTTTTGTTTTTTTCTAAATTCTACTTCAAAAAATTTTTCATAAGTTTTTCATTTAAAATCCTCTGTTTTAAGGGAAACTTTGTAGGTTCAAAATTCTTTATATTTTACTGATTTTGGATTTTCTCAAATAAATTTTTCACCATTTCAGAAGTCCCAAACTAGCTCTTTGTATGCTCAAGAGCTCTTTCTTCAGTCAAAATTTACACTACAAGTAGTACCTAAACAAGTTAACTTATTTTCTTCTAAAATTTTAGTTTTTCAAATCCTTCATTGAACTGTGATTTTTAAAACTACTGGTCAAACTTTTGTTTTTTTTGATTTTCTAGATTTTGATGCCCTCTTTTTTCTAGTTTTTTTAACAACTTTTGAAACTTCTATATCAAAATAATCTGAAATAGTTCAGTTTTCTCAGGTATAAGAAACTTGAGCTTTATATTTTCCTGGTTCATACTTAACAGTTTTTGGATTTTTTCAGTTAAATTTTTCTCAGTTTCACAAATCCCAGAAAATTTCTTTTGATTTTATGTTTGTTTCAGCTGAAAAGTTTAAACTACAAGGTCAATTACAAATTATTTTTTTTCAATCAATTTTTTTATTTTTTGTAAGTTTTCACTGTAAAATTATTTTTAAATACTTTTCTTTTTCTTGCTTTTTAGTAACTTTTTCCTTTTTTTCTAATTTTTTTTGAATTTTTTGAAATTCTTTTTGTTGTTTTATTTCCTCTTTTGCTTCTTTTTGAATTTGGCTTAAAGTTGCATTAAGTTCATTTTTATAAGAAATCTCTACATCTTTTTCTTTTAAAAAATTTATATTTCATTCATCATCTTTTTCATAAAATTCAAGTTTGTAGCGTCAAGCCCTATCATAAGCTGAACTTTGTTGAAAATTTCAAAGTTCATCTATATTTACATAATATTTTTCATTATGAATAAACCTTCAAAGAAGAGGAAAATCAAAAGTTTTATTAATCAAAATATTTCTATCATTATTTCAAGAAATATTAAAATTATTTTGAGCTTTTGTGATTTTTACTTTTAAGTTTTCATCTTCTTTTCTCTTTCAAAATAATTTTTTTAAAATGCTTTCTTCCTCATTTTTTGTTACTTCCACATCAAAAAAATATTCTTTTGAGTTATTTTTATTATCAAAAATTTTCAATGAAACTTTGTGTTTTCATTCTAAAAATTCAATAGTTTTAGGATTTTTTCATTCAAATATTTCTCAATTTCAGAAATCCCAAAGATACTTTTCTATTTTTTTTCAAAGATTTTTTGCAGAAAAATTTAATTTACATTTTGAAGTTCAGTAACAAATAGCTAAATTTTTTGTTTTTTGATATTTTTTTGAAACTCAATCTAGTTCAATTTTAGCTTCCAATTCCTCTGGTTCAAATGGATTTTCAAATTCAAAATAATCTTCTGTAAATTGACTTTCATCTTTTTTATTATATACTCTAAGTGTAATTAAATGCTTTCCATAAGGAAAAGTAACAATTCAAGGATTACATCTATTTTCTGTTCAAGCTTTAAATTCACCTTCTCAAAATTTCCAAACACATTTTAGATTTCTATTTTTATTTTCAAAAATAAAGTTTACTTTACAATTTTGCTTTTCACATTTTCCATTTAAAATTCAGGATTCAACTCTTATTTTTGCCTGAGGAACAAAAACTTCATAGTTTGATGTTTGTAAATTTTCATTTATAATTATTATTTTTTTCTCTTTAAAAATATTTTTGTCAGATTTTTTATAAACTCTAAATATAAATTCTGTTGAACCTGTAGGTAAAGTTATAGTTTTAGGATTGCAATTTTCTATTTTTTGGTCTCAAAAACTTAGTTCACAAATGTGATTTCTAGCTTTAAATTCAGTATCAAAGCTCCCTCTGAAATCAAAGTTTACTTTACACTCTTTTGTAGTTTCACAATTGTAAATTTCTTTATTTTCCTCTTTTTCAAGTAGATTACTTGGTGATTGAAATATATTTTTTATCTCAAATTTATTTAAAAAATCATCATTTTTGGAATTATCTTTTTCCTCTTCTTGGGTTTGTCAATTATTTTCACTTGACTCTTGTTGTGAATCTTGTCAGTCTTTTTTTAAAATTTTTATTATTTTTTCTTTAAAAATATTATTTTCAGATTTTAAAAATATTTTTATTTTCACCTCAGTTTCAGGTTCGAAAAAATTTATAGTATTTGGATTACAATTTTCAATAAATTCATCTCAAACTTCTATTTCACAAGAAAAATCTTTTGCTTTAAAAGTTTCATCAAAGCTTGGTCTGAAATCAAAGTTTACTTTACAATCTTTTTGCGTTTCATCACAAACATATTCATCTTTTTGCTCATCTTTATAAAGTAAATAAGTTGGTGATTGGAAAGTATTTTTTATTTCAAAATTTTTTAAAATATCTTCTGTAACTCAAGAGTTTGAATTATTATTTTCTGTTGCTCAAGTTTGAGTAGATTCTGAACTTCAACTTCAAGTTTCATTTCATCAATTACTTCAATTTTTTGCTTTATTTAGAATTTTTATAGCTTTTTCTTTAAAAGTATTTTTGTCTTTTTTTAAAAATATTTTTACTTTTATTTCTGTTTCTTTTTCATTAAAAACAAGTGTATTTGGATTACAGTTTTCTATTTTTTCAGTTCAAAAAATAATTTCACAAGAAAAATCTTTTGCTTTGAAAGTTTCATCAAAACTTGCTCTGAAATCAAAATTTACTTTACAATCTTTTTGTGTTTCATCACAAATATATTCACCTTTTTGCTCATCTTTGTCAAGTAAATAAGTTGGTGATTGGAAAGTATTTTTTATTTCAAAATTTTTTAAAATATCTTCTGTAACTCAAGAGTTTGAATTGTTATTTTCCATTGCTCAAGTTTGAGTGGACTCTGAACTTCAACTTCAAGTGTCTTTTGTTGATCCAGTTCAGTTTTCTTCAATACTTCAACTAGAGTTTGAGTTATTTTCTCCCAAAACTCAAGAATTATTTTTTTGAGAAGTACTTTTAGAATCTTCAACAATAGAATTTTCTCAAACTTGTTCTGTTTGCTCATTTAAAACAGACTCATCTGCAAAAAGTGATGAGAAAGTAAAAATAAACAAAAATATAGTTGTAAAAATTCTTTTTAAAAACATAAATTATTATTTAAAAAATTTATTAAAAATAACCTTCAAAGCTATATTTATAGCATTTAGAGAGGATTGTCATTTTCATAAAGAATAATCTGTATATTTTATAACAACAAAAACTTCTGCATATTTTATCTTTTTTTTTCTGATTTCTTCAATAAGTTCAGAGGCATAAGCCATAGAGTCCATTTTTAAATGAATTTTTTTTATAGTTTCAAATCTAAATCATCTAAGTCAGTTATGAGTGTCTGTTAGGTAAATTCAACTTACAAAAAAAGTAAAAATTTTTCATAAATGTAAAATAACTTTTCTAAAAAAAGGAACATTTGTTTTTGATTTTTCTAAAAACCTAGAACCAAAAATTGCTCATAATTTTGCATCTTCATCAAATTTTTCATCAAATTTTTTTATATCTGAAACCAAATGTTGCCCATCTGCATCAAATGTGATTACATAATCTATTTTTCAAAATCTACGTAAATATTCAAAACCTGTTTCAAGAGCTGCTCAAGCTCATCTATTTGTAGCGTGAGAAACAAGAATTATTTTTTCTCAAAAATCTTCTAAAATACTTTGTGTTTCATCTGTAGAGCCATCATTTACAACTAAAATATTTTTATATCAATTTTGAATTAATTCTTCCAAGACTCAAGCTATGACTTTTGCTTCATTAAAAGCACGAATCAGAATTACTTCTTTTCAAACAATTTTTGTTTTGACTGATTTCTCTATAGCAATTTCCCTTATCAATTTAGTGGTGTCTTCATTATTTTTAAATATTTTTGACAACAAAAGTAGAGAAACATAAATCAAGAAAATCACAGAAATATAAACCAAAACATCTGCTCATCTTGTAACTCAAAATATTTTTCAGAAATCATCAAGAGTTTTTGGGAAAAATGAAAAAACAAAAAGTAAAATTCAAACAGAAAGAAAAATAAGAAACAAAAAAGCACTAAATCTTTGTTTTCTAGCTATATTAAGGGAAGCAATAAAAATTATAGTCCCAGAAATTATGAAGAAAAAATGTAGCCAAGTCATTTCTTTTTTCTTAAAATTTATTCTAGTTTCTTGGCTTGATTTTACTAATTTTTAAACAAAAAGCAAAAGATTTTTCCTCCTTAAAATAAATTTCTTTATTTCTACCCAAGACACTACTCAATTTATTATATAAAAATTTCCTTCCTTTGGATTATTTAGCTCATAAACATTGAATCTGTAATAAAATTATTTAAGTGAGTCCTTATCTAATATAAAAAATCAACTTAAGATTTTGGAAGATCTAATTCAGCAAAATTTATCATATTTATGCAGTAAAGAATATTAAAAATAATTATATATAAAAATATGTAATATCAAAAACTTTAAAACAAAAAAAACTTAAATAGATTAAACTATTCAAGCTTTTTAAAACAAAAAAACTGGTACGCGTGGCAGGGATCGAACCTACGACCTTTGGCTTAGAAGGCCACTGCTCTTCCACTGAGCTACACGCGCTCTTCTTTATTCATACATCCTCTCTCCTTAATCAAA